>CAWBHT010000007.1:0-68604 GCA_963788725.1 uncultured Acidobacteriota bacterium
TTCAGAGGTTAGCGCAGAAACAAAAAGGCCGCGCTGATTGCTCAGCGCGGCCTTTGAATTAAATCCCCGGCGACGACCTACGTTCCCACACAGTTGCCCGTGCAGTATCATCGGCCCAGCGAGGCTTAACTTCCGTGTTCGGGATGGGAACGGGTGTGACCCTCGCGGTATGATCACCAGGAAACTTTTAGAAGTTCGAAATTAGAAGTTGGAAGTTCGAAAACCTTCCGCTAATCCCAGAACTCAAACTTTTTAAGCTCGCGAACGAAATCTTCAGGCCGGGTTAGGACCTGAAGACTCGCGAGTGCGACAACAGAATTTGGCTGGCATTACAAGTTCGACTCGAATATCGAACGCACTGTGAACAGAATTGGCGTTATTTGTTCTGCGATTTGTTGCTCTTCCTCAAAGACGGTTTGAGAAAGTTTTATGATTAAGCCGAACGGGCGATTAGTACTGGTCAGCTTCACGCATTGCTGCGCTTCCACCTCCAGCCTATCAAAGTCGTAGTCTTCGACTGCCCTTCTTATCCCGCCGTAGCGGGATTGGGAGAACTTATCTTAGGGCGAGCTTCTTGCTTAGATGCATTCAGCAATTATCTCTTCCAGACTTCGCTACCGAGCTATGCCGCTGGCGCGACAACTCGTACACAAGAGGTCTGTTCATCCCGGTCCTCTCGTACTAGGGACAACTCCCTTCAATTCTCCTGCGCCCACACCAGATAGGGACCGAACTGTCTCGCGACGTTCTGAACCCAGCTCACGTACCGCTTTAATAGGCGAACAGCCTAACCCTTGGGACCTTCTACAGCCCCAGGATGCGATGAGCCGACATCGAGGTGCCAAACCTAAGCGTCGATGTGAACTCTTGGCTTAGATCAGCCTGTTATCCCCGGCGTACCTTTTATCCGTTGAGCGATGGCCCTTCCACGCGGGACCACCGGATCACTAGACCCAGCTTTCGCTCCTGCTCGACTTGTAAGTCTCACAGTCAATCCGGCTTATGCTCTTGCACTCCACGGCGGGTTTCCAATCCGCCTGAGCCGAACTTTGGGCGCCTCCGTTACAATTTAGGAGGCGACCGCCCCAGTCAAACTACCCGTCTGGCCGTGTCTCCCCGCCCGTCGCGGGCGGTAGGTTAGAACGACAGAACGATCAGGGTAGTATTTCACTGTTGCCTCCTCCTCAGCCGAAACCAAGGAATCATAGGCTCCTGCCTATTCTACGCAGATCGTTCCGTTACTCATGGCCAGAGTGCAGTTAAGGTGCACGGGGTCTTTCCGTCTAGATGCGGGCATCCGGCGTCTTCACCGGAACCACAAATTCGCCGAGCCGCTCGCCAAGACAGTCGCTCTATCATTCCACCATTCGTGCAGGTCGGAACTTACCCGACAAGGAATTTCGCTACCTTAGGACCGTTATAGTTACGGCCGCCGTTCACCGGGGCTTCAGTTCAAGCCTTCGCGCCTTGCGGCGCTGAGCCCTTGCTTTAACCTTCCGGCACCGGGCAGGTGTCACCCCCTATACGTCGTATTCGACTTAGCAGAGAGCTGTGTTTTTGTTAAACAGTTGCAGAGCGCGATTCACTGCGACCGCTTCGGGCTATAAACCCTACTGCGGTACCCCTTCTCCCGAAGTTACGGGGTTAATGTGCCTAGTTCCTGAGCGAGCGTTCTCTCGAGCGCCTGTGGATATTCACCTCGTCTACCTGTGTCGGTTTGTGGTACGGGCACCTGGTTGACTCCTTAGAGGATTTTCCCGGCAGCGTGAAATCAGAGACTTTGTCGGCCGTATGGCCTCGTCACCATTCTCACCGTTAACGACCCCGCGGATTTTCCTACGGGATCCGGCTTGTAATGGCCAATCGGGACGTCCATCACCCGACTCTCTTATCCTTCTGCGTCACCCCATCGTCAAACGTCACCAGGCGGGACAGGAATATTAACCTGTTGTCCATCAGTTACGCCTTTCGGCCTCACCTTAGGACCCGCCTAACCCTGAGCGGATTAACCTTCCTCAGGAAACCTTAGACTTTCGGCGACACGAGTTCTCATCGTGTTTATCGCTACTTATGCCGGCAGGGTCTCTTGTGTAGTGTTCAGTAGTCCTCTCGGTCTACCTTCAGACTCCACGCAATGCTCCCCTACCAAAGATTACTTCCCGAAGGAATAACCATTTCGCAGCTTCGGTCGTATGCTTGAGCCCCGTTGGATTGTAGGTGCATATCCGCTTGACCAGTGAGCTGTTACGCTTTCTTTAAAGGATGGCTGCTTCTAAGCCAACCTCCTGGCTGTCCGAGCGAATACACTTCCTTTCCCACTTAGCATACAGTTAGGGACCTTAGCTGGCGATCTGGGCTGTTTCCCTTTTGACCACGAAGCTTATCCCTCGTAGTCTCACTCCCGTGCAGTTATCCACGGCATTCGTAGTTTGATTGGATTTGATAGCCTGAGTTGGCCTCTAGTCCATTCAGAGCTCTACCACCGTGGCAATTCACACAAGGCTGTCCCTAAAGACATTTCGGGGAGAACGAGCTATCACGGAATTTGATTAGCCTTTCACCCCTACCCTCAGCTCATCAGAGCGATTTTCAACTCACACCTGTTCGGACCTCCAGTCGCGGTTAAGCGACCTTCATCCTGGCCAAGGGTAGATCATCCCGCTTCGCGTCTATTCCAACGTACTTGTCGCCCTATTCGGACTCGCTTTCCCTACGGCTCGCTTGCGCTTAACCTTGCACGTAAGAATAACTAGCCGGCTCATTAAGCAAGAGGCACGCCGTCAGGCTTTCACGGACCGAAGTCCGATGCATGGCCCTCCGACTGCTTGTAAGCATACGGTTTCAGGTTCTATTTCACTCCCCTCGCAGGGGTGCTTTTCGCCTTTCCCTCACGGTACTGGTTCACTATCGGTCGCCAGAGAGTATTTAGCCTTGGAGAGTGGTCTCCCCAGATTCCCACGAGATTACACGTGTCCCGTGGTACTCAGGATACCGCTTCGAGTCCGGTACATTTTCCGTTACGTGGCTCTCACACTCTATGGCTCCGCTTTCCAGCAGGTTCACCTAACTGTCCGGATTGATAACTCTACTTATGCGGTCCTACAACCCCCAAGTGCAAGCACTTGGGTTTGGGCTGTTCCGATTTCGCTCGCCGCTACTTTCGGAATCTCTGTGATTTATTTTCCTCCAGGTACTGAGATGGTTCACTTCCCTGGGTTGGCTCATACCCGCCTATGTATTCAGCGGGCTGTAACGAGAGTTCATCTCGCCGGGTTTCCCCATTCGGAGATCCTCGGATCAAAGCCTGCTTGCGGCTCCCCGAGGCTTATCGCAGCTTGCCACGTCCTTCTTCGCCTTCTGGCGCCAAGGCATCCACCGTACGCTCTTAGTAGCTTAATCATAAAACTTACCCAATCCGTCAAATCTCCGAGCTCAACGTCTTAGCTTTACAACTTAGACGTCCTGACTGTCTACGGCTCCATACACCTCGTGTTTCGGCTCTTACGGAACTGGGTAAGTTCCGCAGAAACCGGACATTGGCTTTCGTTTCCACATTTCATCAGACAATTGTTGAGCTGCCTTTTTTTCCACAGTTTTGCTCAACTCGAGCAAACTTGTAATTATCCACACCATGACCTCTGGTGTCACTGCTCACCGATAACCTCAGGATCACAGATTTTCGTGTGGATTGCCAGCCTTTCTGTTGTCAAAGAGCAATAGCCCTGATCCCGTCAGAGCGCTCTCAGCATTCCGCTGAAGCATTGTCCGGCTGAACTTAACTTGAAAAGCAGTCCGAACAATAAAAAACCCGGCGTCGAGCGCCGGGCACAGTCGCCTTTCTCAGGCGTCTCTGCGCGAAGCTCGACTAATTTCTATCCTGTGCTCGTAAAGAACCTCACTATAGGATCTACTGCTGGCCTTCGCTTGATACTTGCTCTGGGAAGACTGCGTATTCGACCCGACTGTGATGCCCTGCTGGCTCAACTACCCCCGAGCCATTTGCAAGTATACAAGAAACCTAAAATCCGTCAAGCCCTCTGCAAAATATTTTTTGGCCATCCGGCTGTGCAAATTTTCGGTTCTGTGCAAAATTCCAAACCGGCTGAAACGACTGCCTTGGCCGACGTTATTTGAACGAAAGAACCAGCCGAAGGTAGGAGCCTACATCCACAACGATGGCTTTTGCAAACTTCCTGTATAACTCTACTGAACCTCAATCATGAAGTAAAAGTCGATGCTATAACAGTTTGATTCCGGCTTTGGTCGCCGCATCGCGAAGCCTCTTGTCCAGCGTGGCGAGTGGGAGCCTTTCACGCTTGGCTAATTCCATGTACACGGAATCGTAGGCTGTGAGGCCCAGATCGTCCGCTACAAGAAAGGCTTCTCGGGCGCTCAGAAAGCGGTCATCGAGTTCGGTGAGTGTTGCGGCGAAGGTCTCAAGGTACGTCAACGCTTGCTCCACCTGATCCGGCGTCAAGATCTGCCTTCGACGCACCATCGCCAGCGTATTGGCCAGTTCGAGATGCCACAGCGGCGGCACGACAGCCCGCGCGCCGGCCCGCAACTGCCGCTGAACGAACTCCGCATAGGGATCCGCATTGCGGTCGACAACCCATGCGAGCGCCACGGATGCATCGAGAACAAATCGGGTCACCGCCTGCCTTCTTCGATCAAGTCCTTGATGGTGACGCCTTCCAAGCGTGTCGCTTGCTGCCGGATCTTATCCATACCGTCAAAGATCCTGCCTATATCGCTGTCGGTGAGCACCGGCCCGATAACAGCAGCGAGCTTGCCTCGCTTGGTGATGCCGATGGTCTCGCCGCGTCCAGCGCGTTCCACCAACTCAGAAAGCTTTTGCTTGGCTTCGAACAGACCTATCTTGCGCATGCGATTCCCGTAATCATCTAGATTGATAGTCTAGATGAAGAAGATGGATTTCACAACGACTGTTACATCCTGAATGCAATTCGATTCAGGACGGCTGCCTAACTCCTCTACTGACCTTTTCCTTGTGTATTGTTAGCGGCGGTCGACGGTTGGGTGGCGGACGTCCTGGCCTTGGACAATATAAATGACGTCTTCGGCGATGTTGGTGGCGTGGTCGCCGATGCGCTCGAGGTTCTTGGCTACTAGGATCAGCTCGAAGGCGGGAAAGACCACGCTGGAGTCGCCCATCATGTAGGTGAGGAGCTCGCGGAAGATCTGGTCGCGGTAGTGGTCCACCAAATCGTCCATGGTCAGGACCTTCTGGGCCAGCTCGACATCGCGGCGGACGACGGCGTTGAGCGCGTCGCGGACCATTTCTTCGGCGACCTCGCTCATGCGGGGCAGATCAACGTACGGCTTCACGCGAGGGTGGCGAAGAATTCGGACGGAGCCCTGGGCGATGTTGACAGCCTGATCGCCGATGCGCTCGAGATCGTTGTTGATGCGGGAGATGGCGAGGACCAGCCGAAGGTCCATGGCCATGAGTTGATGGAGCGCGAGGAGTTGCACGACGCGGTCGTCAATTTCAAGTTGCAGCTCGTTGATGGCATCTTCTTCGTCGAGCACGCGCTTGGCGAGCTGTTCGTCGGAGTCGAGGACGGAGTGGACGGCCTGGTGGACGGCGCGCTCCGCGAGGCTGCCCATCCAGAGAAGGCGTTCTTTCAGTTCGTTGAGATCTTTTTCGAAATGGCGTTCCATTGTTCCCTCAGTTCAAATCAATTCTGTGGGCTGCAGCCCATTTCCCTGGCGCCGATGCGGGACCGAAGCTGCGAACTGCATCTTGATCCCTCGCCGGCCAGCTGCATGAAAATCAACCGAAGCGGCCGGTGATGTACGCCTCTGTTCGCGGATCGCTCGGCGTGGTGAACAGATGAGGCGTGGGGCTGAACTCGATCAATTGGCCGATCAGCAGGAACGCGGTGAAATCGCTGACGCGCGCGGCCTGCTGCATGTTGTGCGTGACGATGGCGATAGTGCACAGATCTTTCAACTGAACGAGAAGCTCTTCGATCTTGGCGGTGCTGATGGGATCGAGCGCGGAGCACGGTTCGTCGAGGAGCAGAACTTCAGGTTCAACCGCGAGCCGCGGGCAATGCACAGGCGTTGTTGCTGGCCGCCGGAAAGTTCGTAGGCGGATTTGTGCAGGTGATCTTTCACTTCATCCCAGAGCGCGGCGTGGCGCAGGCTCTTTTCGACGGCTTCGGCGAGCGGCAGCTTGGAGCCGTTGATGCGCAGACCGTAAGCGACGTTGTCGAAAATCGATTTCGGAAACGGGTTCGGCCGCTGGAAGACCATGCCAATGCGGCGACGGAGCTGGGTAACGTCTTGCGCGAGAATGTTCTGGCCATCGAGCAGGATTTCGCCCTCAAGGCGCGCGTTACGCACGGTTTCGTGCATGCGATTAAAAGTGCGCAGCAGTGTTGATTTGCCGCAGCCGGACGGGCCGATCAGCGCGGTGACTTTGCTGGTGGCGATGCCCAAGTTGACGTCGAACAAGGTCTGCTTGGTGCCATAGAAGAAGTTGACCTTGTTGATGTTCATGCGCATCGGGAGAGCGGCGGCAGGTTCGCGCCCCGCTGTTCCCGTTGGCATTGTTGGCGTTAGATTCATGGACACAGCCGGCCTCACAGAAGCGTGCATGGCTTAGGACCTCGGGACCGCAACGCCGCGCGACAGAATCGCGCGCGCAAGAATATTGATGACCAAAATCAGACCTAGAAGGACAAGCCCTGCGGCCCAAGCCTGGCGCTGCCAATCTGCATACGGAGAAATACCATAGGTATAGACCATGTGCGGAAGGGATTCGATGGGCTGATTCCAGCCGGGACTCCAATACCGATTACCGAAAGCGGTGAACAGCAGCGGAGCGGTTTCGCCAGCCACGCGGGCAAAGGCGAGCAGAATTGCGGTAAGGATGCCGCGATACGCTGCAGGGACGATGACCGTAGCGATCGTTTTCCACTTGCTCGCGCCAAGAGCCATGGCGGCTTCGCGCAAGGCTTTCGGAACGCGCGACAAGGAAATCCTCCGTGCTGCGCAAGGTGATGGGAATCATCATGAGGCCGAGCGCAAAGCCGCCGGCCAGCGCGGAGAAATGCTTGAACGGGCGAACAACCAGAGCATAGGCGAAGATTCCGATGACAATTGACGGAACGCCATTCAGCAGGTCGGCGGCGTAGCGGACGACAAAGGCGGTCTTCGGGCCGCTGAACTCGGCGAGATACACGGCGCCGAGGAACCCGATGGGCACGCCGATCAGTGTGGCGAGGAGCAGAAGCTTGCCGCTGCCTACGATGGCATTGGCCATGCCGCCGCCGGTTTCGCCGACTGGCGTGGGCAGCTTGGTGAAGAAATTCCAGTTGATCGAGGTTCCGCCGTTGTAGACCAGATAGCCGAGGATGAGAAAAAGAACGGAAACGGCGACGAGCGCGCATACGGCCGGTCATGGTCAGCATCAAGCCGCTTACAAATTTGCGCCAGCGTAGACGGTTGTTCACGTGTGCCCCATTCCGCTGCCGCGCTGAGAAGTGACGACGATCAAAATGCGGGCGAGCCCGTTGAGGATGAAGGTCAGGAGAAAGAGGACGAGTCCGAGCTCGATCAGCGCCTGAAGATACAAATCCCCGGTGGCTTCGGTGAATTCGTTGGCGATAACCGCGGCGATGGAGTAGCCGGGAGAAAAAAGCGAGGGGCTGATGGTCACGACATTGCCTACCACCATGGTGACGGCCATGGTTTCTCCAAGGGCACGCGCGAGAGCGAGAAAAATCGAACCCATGATGCCGTTGCGAGCGAAGGGCACGACTACTTTCCAGGTGGACTCCCAGCGCGTGGAACCCAGATGCCAGAGCGGCTTCGCGCTGATCGCGCGGAACGGAAAGCAACACTTCGCGGGAAACGGAGATGATGTAAGGAATCACCATAATCGCCAGGACGAAGCCGGCAGTAAGAAAGCCAAGGCCGTACGCAGGACCAGAGAAAATGGGAGACAGCGTTTTCTTGAGCGCAGGTTGGATGTATGTCGCGCATCAGCGGAACCATGGCGAGGAAGCCGAGCAAGCCGTAGATGACACTGGGCACGGCAGCGAGAAGGTCGATGAAAAATTCCAAGGTATCGGAGAGCGCGAGCGGGGGCTAGTTCGGCGAGGAAAATGGCGGCGCCGATACCCAGTGGGACGGCGACGAACAGGGCTACAGCGGAAGTAATCACGGTGCCATAGATGAACGGCAAAGCGCCGAAATCATCCATGATGGGATCCCAAACGCGGGTCCAGAGAAAATGCAGGCCGAACTTGTGACGTGCGAGCGCAGATTCCTGCCACAACACGGCGACGAGCAAAACGGTAATCAAGACCACGCTGGCCGCAAACAGGAAGGTGATGAGGCGAGCGATCTCGTCACCATCGCGCAGTTTGTCAAGAAAAGAGCGCGAGCCCGCAAAGGGGCTCGCGCCAGGAACGGTTGTTGTAGTTGAAGCCATACGATCGCTGCGGCTATGTCTCCAAGTTACTGAATCTTGTCGAGCGCCTTGGTCTCTTTCGCAACTACTTCCTTAGGGAGCTTGGCGTAGGAGAGCGTTTCGGCGTAATTCTGTCCATCGGTAAGCATCCACTTGACGAAGCCTTTGATGGCATCGCGCTTGGAGGCGTCGGAGAATTTTGAGGGAATCAGCAGCCAAGTAAAGCTGGAGATGGGGTAGGCGGTTTTGCCCGGCGCGTCCGTAATCGAGACTCGGAAATCATCGGGGATATTTTTCGCAGCGCCCGCGGCGGCAGCGGTGACACCGGCCAAATCGGCTTTGACGAAGGCTCCAGATGAATTCTTGACCTTGCCGTATGGCATGCTGTTCTGGACCGCGTAGATGAGCTCGACGTAGCCGATCGAATTGGGCGTCTGTTTTACGAGGCCGGCAACTCCCTCATTACCTTTGCCACCGAGGCCAACGGGCCAATTGACAGAGGTTCCTTTCCCAACCTTGTTCTTCCATTCTTCGCTGATCTTGGAGAGATAGTCGGTCCAGATGTAAGTAGTGCCGCTGCCGTCGGAGCGATGCACGACCACGATGTCGTTGCTGGGCAGGTTGACGCCCTTGTTGGCACCGGTGAGCGCCGGATCGTTCCATTTGGTGATCTTGCCCATAAAAATTCCAGCGAGAGCCTCTGGCGTGAAATTCAGCTCACCAGAAACACCGGGAACGTTGTAGGTGGGGACGTCGGCACCCAAAACGGTCGGAAAATGCAACACGCCGAAGCCATGTTTGTCCTGAAAGGCTTTTAGCTGATCATCGTTCATGGGGCCATCTGAAGCGCCAAAATCCACGGTACCTTCGGTGACCTGCTTGATTCCGCCGCCGGATCCGATCGATTGATAGTTAATTTGAATATTCGCGTCTTTCTTGTGGTACTCGTCAAACCATTTGGAATACATGGGATAAGGAAATGTTGCGCCGGCGCCATTGATTGACAAAGCGCCTTCGGACCATGCGATGGTTGCGAGGGCGAGCGTGGCCACCAGCAACCCGATAAGCTTTTTCATGCGTGTCTTCTCCGTGAACAGATTTAACCTGGCCTTTAGGTCCGCAGTGTGACGATTTCTTGTTACAGGAGTGTTACAGGCGATTCAGCATCTGTTGACTAGCCGGATCGGAATCAGCGGTGGGTAAGTGGCTCGTTCAGCGGCCGGAAGCAGCGGGTGATTGGAACCGAAGGAGATTTTCGGACCCGAGCGTCGATTACAAAGGAAAGGCGGCTCGTTGGAGCCGCCTTGGCCTTCCCGCAACACCGGAATGTTGGTCTAAAACCGCGGACCTATGGAATGTAGTAGCGGAATGACGTGAACACCATATTGTCGTGCGCATTCGGAGCTTGTCCGAATGTTGCACCGGCATTATTCCCGGACCAGGTGTTCTTCATCAGGTACGAGTACTGGAGGCCCCATTGGATGCGGCCCTTGGGACCCTGATAGAAGCGGTGCCAGAAGCCGAAAGTGCCTTCCATAATGTTGCGGATGTCACCAGCGCAAGCCCCGGCATTGCCCGGGCTGAGAGTGCCGCCCGGAACGACCGTGGTGCCCGCGGTGGGAACGACTTCCTTGTTGCACCCGGTGTTGTTAAAGAGCGGCGAGCCGTAGCCGATGCCCGCGGTGCCGGCGGCGTTGGTGTATGCAGTGCGGAAGGCATATTCCGATCCGAAGTTAAAATACAGATCGAGCGACTTTTTCGGGTGCGCTTCCAAAGTGCCGAGGAAGCTGCCACCGCGAATGGGAGCCAATGTGCCATCGGGCCGAGCGGTAACGTTGGCGAGCTGCGCGCTGCTGTAGCGATTGACCCCGTCGCCACCAAGAAAGTGGATGGCCGCATCGACTTTCTTGTTGAACAGCGGAACGCGTGCGTTGAACCCGATGCCGCCTCCGGTGCGCGAGTCATTGAAAGCGCCGGTTGCCGACGGACCAGTTACGCCACCGCAAACTCCGGCGGCGGCAGTGGTGGCACAGGGGTAATTGCGCTCGCGGAAGGTGCTGACAATCCCGAAGAGCTCGTAGTGGCCCCAACCAGGTTCGGCGACGGCCTTGATGATGAAGTCAGGCGATTGGTTCACGCTGTAACCGGACGTATCGACGAAGTTATACAAGCCGCCGCCCGCGCCCTGCGAGTTGATAAAGAAATTCGCCGGGAAGCCGCGGCCGCCGATGGTGGTCTGCGGAGCTTCCACGGAAAAGCCGAGCCCGAACTTGTCGCCGAAATACTTGGCTACCCGGAAGCCGTACTGGCGAGCCCAAGTGAAGCCCACGTTGTATTGGGGATCGATGGTTAGCGTGGTCGCTTCCGTACGGTTGTCCATCAGCTTTTTGGTTTCTGTGGCCAGGCTCCACATTTGACCGCCGGTGAAGACCCATCCGCTGGCAAGTTGGACGCGACCGAAGATCTGCCGCTGCCGCTGCACATAGCTGTTACTCTGGCGATTGTTAGAGGTAACTCCGGTGCCGAGCCAGTCCACTTCGTAGTAACCCTGCAGGGTTGCGGAAGCGAGTTTCCCCTCGGCAAGCAGCGTGAGGCGAGATTGACGCGCGGTGAAGTTGTTTTCGGTAACCTTGCTCAGATCGCTACCATTGAACGGAATACCGGTAAAGGGTGTATTGATATCTGACCCGGTGGCGCGATTGCGGAAAACCGTCGCGGCCTCGATGAATCCTCCTGGTGTCAATGTAACCCCCTTGAACTTAATGGATGCCGGGCCATCCTCCGATGCGGCAGTTTTTTTCGCCTCCTGCTCGGCAACGACAACCGTCTTTAGCGATTCGTTGCTGGCTTTCAAGTCGCCTACCGTCGAGCTGATGGATTCCGTCGCGCTCCTCATTGCAGTGGTAGAGGTGACTGCCTCGGTGGCCCTGCTGCTGGCTTCGGCAGCACGGGCGTTGGCGGCGGCCGCGGCTTCACGGGCTTCATCGATCTGACGATCGCGCTTGCCGAGCTCTTCCTTCAGCATCTGCAACTGTTCCTGCTGCGACTGCAAAGTCTGCCGCAGCTCTTCGAGTTCCGCGGAAAAGTTCGCGTCGGATTTCTCAGTTTTTTTGACCGCCGGCTTGGACTTGGCTGGCGGAGCGGATTTCGCGGGCGATGGGTCAGCGTCCTTGGGGGAATCGGCGAAAGCCGTTCCCGAAACCACAAACAACGATAGAGCTAGTGCTGCAAATGTTTTCATTGCCTCTCTCTTTGAGTTAAAAAATCGTTCGACCAAAAATACCGGTGAGTTTGCGAACCACCCCGGGGCAAAAGGTAACGGCCACGTCTTACTGTCGCGTCAACTGAGTGTGAATATTCTGTAACAATAGGCCGGCACTGGCTGCATATGATTGACCGACTAGGAGTTACGAGAGACGTTCAGGCGTTATCGACAGGAGTGACGGAGAGATGCTCGATGCGCTTTCGGCGAGATTGATGATGGAGGCGCGGATCGCACGTCGGGGACTCTCGGGCCGAGACCATATCCCACCCCGGGATAGGCGCTTACTTCGGCGCTGAAATCGTATATGCGAGGGTGATTTGGGTCAAGCGATAGGAGTAGTTGGCGTCGGTATCGGCGATGTCCGCTTCGGTTTTGGCCAGTTCGGCCTGGCTGAATTCGACGATGGAGGCAAGGCCCAGATTGTAGCGGGTTTGGGCGAGGTCGAGGGCGAGGCTGGCTTGCTCGCGTAGCTGGTGAGTGACTCCGAGGCGTTCATAGGCGCGATTGGTGTCTTGCCAGGCGATGCGCACATCACGAGCGACGTTGTTGCGGAGCTCGGAGAGCCGCTGGCGCGCGATCTCAGTTTGCAGGTCGGCGGTCTTGGCGCGCGCGTTGTACAGAAATCCGTTGAACACGGGGATGTTGATGTTGACGCCGACGGCGCCGTACCAATTGGGATTGATCGCAGGATCTCGAACGGGAGTCGTGCCGACCACGCCAAGCGCGCCGATCGTGGGGCGGCCGAGGTCGTGTTCGGCATTGGCATTCTTTTGTGCCGACTCGACTTGATATTGCAAGGCGGAAAGTTCCGGGCGTTGCTGCAGTGCCTGCAAGATTAGCGACTGCGGATCGGACGTGGGAGGCGTCGGTGCGCCAGGTTGCGATGGGTCAATCAAATTGAAGGGTTGCTGATCCTGAAAACCGAGAAGGGCGGAGAGTGTGGCTAAACAGCTTTGCTCGTTGTTGCGCGCTTCCAGCAGCAGCAGATTGGCGCGAGCGAGATCGACTTTGGTGAAGCTCAAATCGAGTTCGGAGCGAAGTTTCGCGTTCGTCAGCGCCTGAACTTTATCGACCAGGAGTTGCCGCGCACCAACGGTGCCCTGTGCGACTTTGACGAGTTCGCGCGTGTCGAGGCAGCTGTAGAACGCGCGATCTGCGGAGAGAGTGATGTCCGCGCTGGTGGCGGCGGCATTCTGGTCTGCGGCCTTGGCCTGCAGTTCGGAGCTGGACAGAAGATTCGTGGTGCGGCCGAAATCGGTGATGAGCTGGCTGACGGTAGCGCCGGCAGCGGCTCGCGGGAAAATCACAGGATTGTTCAGCGCGCCGGCGGCCACGCGACTCCCGGCTTCGGAATCGACACCGGTCAGGCTGAGATACGCGGTCGGCAGCAACGCAGAGCGAGTCTCGCGCACGTATTGGCGGGCCTCCAAGGCGCGAAGTTTGCCAATGGTGATCTGCGGATTGTTGCGTAGGGCGAGAGATTCGGCTTGCTGTAGCGTCAGCGGTGTCTGCGGGGTTTGCTGTTGCTGTTGCGGCGACTGTGCAGAAGATGCAGCCGTGGGCACCGGAGTAGTTTGCGCTCGCGACGACAAAGGACAAGAGACTGAAACACCAGCGAGGAGGAAAAAAGAGAGGCAGCGCTTCACGACTGGGCCTCCGCCACCTCGTGCAGCTCGTTTCCTCGATGGATCAGAAGGTACGCGGCCGGGACCAGGTAAACGGTGACTACCACGGAAACGAGCAAGCCGCCGATGATGGCGCGTGCTAACGGCGCATAGGCTTCCGACCCTTCCCCTAGTTTCATCGCCATGGGCAGCAGGCCGAGAAGAGTTGCGAGCGAGGTCATCAGGATGGGACGGAGGCGCAAACGAGACGCCTCGGAGACCGCCACTTCGAGCGGCTTGCCTTCGTGGTGCATGTCCCTCGCGAACTCGACGATCAGAATGCTATTTGACACGACGATGCCGACCATCATTACCACGCCCATCAAAGACATCACGTTTAGCGTGGTACCCGTAACGAGCAGGAACAAGAGCACACCAGCAAGGCCAGGGGGTACGGCGAGGAGAATGATGAGCGGATCGGTCCACGAGGCAAACTGTGCGACCAAAACAAGGTAAACCAGCACAACTGAGAGCAGCAGTCCGATCGCAAAACTCTTGAAGGAAGCACGCATGCCCTGGACAGAGCCGCGAAGATCGACATTGACACCTTCAGGCAACTTGGTGCCACTCACGATTTTGTCGATTTGCCCGGTTACTGCGCTCAGGTCCTCGTGCGCGGTGGAAATGTAAAGGTCGAAAACACGGCGAAGCTGGTAGTGATCGACTTCGGTAGGAGATTCCATTGGTTTGATATCGACTACGGAATCGAGAGGAGTGGGGTTGACCCTATTGGCTGCACGCAACGGTATCTGCTTCAGGTCATTTAACGAGCGTACCTGTCCTTCCGGATATTGAACGGTCAAGAGGTAATCGTTGCCGCTCCGAGGGTCTACCCAATAGCTCGGTGCGATCATGCCATTCGAAACCAATGCGGTGATTACGTTATCGACCACTTCCTTTTGATGAAGACCAAGAAGGCCAGCACGCTGTCGGTCGATGTTCAGGCGCAGAGCTGGATAGTCCATGTCCTGGGGGATGAGCAGATCGCTTACCCCACGGACTTGCCGGAACTTCGCCGCCAGGTCCAGAGCTACCTGATAAGCCTTCGTCAGATTCGCACCGCTCACTTGAACGTCAATCGGGGCCGGCAACCCTAAATTCAGTACGGCGTCGAGAAGTCCTCCGGATTGAAAATACGCGCTGATCTCGGGCATGTCGCTGCGCAAGCGGGCGCGCACACGGTCCATGTATTCGTAGCTGCCAACCTTATGCCCTTCTTTGAGCCCAACCTGAATAAATGCGGTGTGCTGGCCGGAATTGCTCGTGTAAATCGACGAAAAACCCGGCGTGACGCCGACATTGGAGACAATGATACGAAGAGCGTCAGGTGCAACGACTTTGCGGACTTCCTCTTCGACGCGGGCTACATATTGATTGGTGACTTCCAGTCGTGTGCCTGGGGGCGCTTTCAGGTTGATTAAGAATTGACCGGGGTCGGTGCGCGGAAAGAACGAGACGCCGAGCAGCGGGTAAAGCGAAAGAGATAGCACGGAGACGCCTACAAGACCCAACACGGTAGCCGCGGGCTTGAGGAGTGCAGTGCTCAACGTGCGATCGTACTTGCGAAGCATGGTCTCAAAGTAATAGTCGAATTTCCTGGAGATCTTACCGAAGCGCGCTCCGATGGAGCCTTCGCCCAGCTCTTCGTCGGCCTGATGGAGGTTAATAAACTTCGCACAGAACAGCGGCACAAGAGTCATGGCTACGAAGTACGAGGCGAACAGCGACAAAACGACTGAGGCAGCAAGAGCAACGAACAAGAAACGACTCACGCCGTAGAGAAAGATGACAGGAAAGAAGACGATTGCGGTGGTGAGCGTCGCAGCGAGAACAGCAAGGGCCACTTCCTGGCCGCCTTTCGCGGCAGCGATCTCCGGTGCTTCACCCATTTCCAGGTGCCGGAATATATTCTCCAGCACAATGACCGAATTATCGATCAGGCGTGAAAAGGCGAGGGCCAGCCCGCCTAACATCATGGCGTTGACGGTGCCCCCCAATGCGCCAATGACCAGGAATGCGGCCAGCGCGGAAAGCGGAATGCAAAGGAAGACTGCGATCGTGGCCCGTACGCTGCCCAAAAACAGCAGCACCATTCCGGCGGTCAAGACCAGGCCGATCGCTCCTTCGTGAACCAGGGTGGCGATCGCCGTTTTCACGAAATTGGATTGATCGAAGACCACCTTCGCAGCCAACTGCTTGGGCACATCCGTGAGCCGGGCGATTGCTTTTTTGATGCCGTCCACGACGGCGATGGTGTTGGTATCTCCGCCTTGCTTCATGACGGGGAGGTAAACAGATTTCTGCCCGTCGACGCGCACGATATTGACCTGAATTTGCTGGGCATCGCGAGCGGCGCCCACGTCGCCAACCAAGACGGACGCATTGCCAACTGTTTTTAGCGGGAGCGCGTTGATCTCCGATGTGCTCGGAAGTTGGCTGTTGGTGTACAGGTTGTAATCGATGTTCCCGATCCGCACGTCTCCGGCGGGCAAAATAAGATTGCTGTCGTTCACGGTGCGAACCACATCCATAAGGCTCAATTGATGCGCTTGAAGCTTCAGAGGATCGACGTAAACCATGATCTGGCGATAGCGCCCGCCAAACGGCTGAGGAACGCTGGCGCCGGGAACATTGGCCACCTGATTTCTCACATTATATTGGCCGATATCACGGAGTTGCGTCTCGTTAAGTCCTTCCCCTTTTAGAGTGATGAGGCAAACGGGAAGACTAGAGGCGTCAAACTTCAGCACCACCGGCGGGAGCGTGCCCGGCGGGAGCCGCCGCAGATCGGCCATGGCCAAGTTCGAAATAGTACTGACGGCCGCATCTGCATCCATTCCCGGCTGGAAGTAAATCTTGATCAGACTGACCCCGGGCAAAGAACGTGACTCTATATGATCGATTCCGCTGGCCAGAGTGAAGAAACGTTCGAAGCGTCCGGTGATGTCGGTTTCGATCTGCTCGGGCGCCATGCCGGAATAAAAGGTTGCTACGACAACAACAGGAATGTTGATGGGCGGGAAAAGATCGACTGGCATACGCACGAGAGTGACGCTACCGACAATGGCGATCACGAGGCAGGCGACGACGATGAAGAACGGATATTTGATGGAGAAACTGGACATCAGTTCTCGCTCCCCATTTTGGTGAGTGCGGCGGCGACTTCCTTTGGTTGGACAATTTGACCAGCGCGGAATTGGCTGCGGTTCCCGATGATGACACGTTCGTTTTCGCTGAGGCCGGAAATCACTTCGATGCGCTGATTGTCTTCTGCTCCGAGCCGAACATGGCGCTCTTCAATTTTGTTTTGCGAGCCGAGTGCCAGCACGGTGGCTTCATCTCCATTACGGCTAACCGCCTCAAGCGGGACGGTCAGCACATTTTTCTTTTCTCGCAAAGACAACTTCGTTTCCGTGTACATGCCCGGCATCAGCCGTCCGTCGCGGTTGTCGACGTCGATTTCTGTCTGCATCGTGCGCGTTTGCATGTCCAATGAGTCGGCAAATCGCGCGACCTTGCCCTGTATCTCGCGGTCCAGCGCTTGCACCCGCACATTCACAAGATCGCCAAGATGAACCTGTGCGGCGACAGATTCCGGAATCGGCAGCACCAGTCGAAGCACGGAAACCTGCGCGAGCCGCACCACGGCAATAGCCTGCGCGCTCGACGATGTTCCCGCAGCAACCAGCGCTCCAGTATCAGCAAAACGATGGGTAATCACGCCCGCGAAGGGTGCGGTGATCTGGGTATAGCCGGATAGCGCAGCATATTGTTTCTGGTTTGCCTCGGAAACCTCCATCTGCTGCTTCGCGGAAGAAAGCTCGGCTTCCGCACTCGCCAGCTGACCTTCCGAGCCGAGGTCCTTGGCCTCCGCATCGTCCACCTCTTGCTGTGCGACGAGGCCCGCCCGCGAATCCGCTGCCTGCTTCAATCGCGTGTACGCGGAATGCGCGGCTGCGTGAGCCGATTTCGCACGCTGCACATCGCCTTGCGCGCGCCGGATTTGTTCCTGTGCGGCACGCAAACCGGCCTCCGCTCCGCCAAGTTGCGCCTGCAATTCCGGCACTTCCAGCACGGCCAGCGTCTGCCCTGTTTTGACGTGATCGCCGACATCGACGTAGATCTTTCGAATGTAGCCGGCCACTTTTGCGTGCACATCCACATCCTGAAATGCCTTAAATTCGCCGGCGATTGTCAGCGTGCTCCCAACGCTATGCCGCAGAACGCGCACCACGGCCACCGGCTCGGCGCCCGTCGTGCCGCTGTCAACTGCATGTTCCGGCTCCTCGGCTTCCAACGGACCTCGGCCGCGCCATCGCCACACAACCAAAACGATAACGATCAATGCGACGATCGCGCTTGTTACTCTTGTTCTTGTCATCGGTAGTTCCTGTGGCGGCGTGAGCGGCGAAGCGTAAACTCCGGCGCGAGACACCCGCAGAATGTTCAGTGCCCGTAAAGATGAGCCGCGCCGCGATGCAGATGGAGCGGAACAATTCAGGAATTGGAGAGCTGCGTTAGATCGAAGGCGGGGGCCGGAACCAGAACCCGCCGAGGGTGACCTGCTGCAGTGGACCTACAACGTGCTGGTCTTGTCGGGCGGGAAATTCGGGCGGCGTCTGCGTCTCAACCGGCGTTGGATCCGTGGTTTCCAACGCTTGTGGAGCCGCGATGAATGGCCTGCTGTCGTCGACCGTGCAGCGCCGCAGTTCCGAACTGGCGACGGTGGCGCGGAAGCTCAGGGGATGATGCACGTGCAGAACATTGCATGCATCGGAGACGGTCAGGAATGGATTGTAAAGAGACAGCAGCACGAGCAGAAAGCAAATCGCGGCGCGAGTAAAAGTAGCGCGGGAATTGATCTGCGGATGAGCTGCTCCAAGCATATGTCTCAATTATACAACGCTATTCTTGGACGCTGGGAATCCTTCGAAAGATGCGTTGTCGGTGTTGCGGTAGCGCTCGGGGCCCAAAATCCTGCTGCAAAAAGGTGCAAAAAGGGGGGAGAAGGGGACCGGAGCCAGGGGTGCGCCGGTCCCCGTGGTAGGACTTTAGTGAAGGTCAAGCGCGGTCAGCTTCTCAGGCGCTAGTCACGTTGGGATGAAGGCCGTGTGAATTCTGGGTAACGCTCGCGCCGCCTGTGGATGGATTGCTAGTGGATGAATCTTGCGCCAATGCCGGCGCTGATGTCGGATGTGAGCCAACGCGCGCTTCGGTGTCGGCTGATTGCTCGCTCAAAGTGGTGAGGCCGCGACCATGGCGAACGTCCAGCCCGCGCACCCAGAAAATGATGTCCTCGGCGATATTTGTGGCGTGATCGGCGATGCGCTCGAGGTGTCGAGTGGCCAGCACAAATTGCATGCCCGGACCGACGAAACCTGCCTCCTGGGTCATGTTTTGCAGCAAGCGCTCGAAGATGCGGTCGCGATACTGGTCGACGACATCGTCGCTCTCCAGAACCTGCGTCGCCATGTCAACGTTGCGAAAAATCAAGCGCGCCCAGGCTTTTGCTCACCATCGCGCGCACAGCGGAAGCCATGGGCGCAAGCTCGTCGGGGAGCTCGGTCGTCGGAAGCTCACGCAGCGAAATGACGCGCTCTGCGAGGTTGACGGCGATGTCGCCGATGCGCTCCAAATCGTTAGTGATTTTCAGCGCCGCTACGATCAGGCGCATCTCATCGTCGGAAAATGAGCCGCGGCGGAGCAGCCGAATGGCGTGCTCGTCGATCACAATTTCCATTTCGTTGATGCGTGGCTCAAGAAGAAAAACTTCGCCGGGATATGCGGACGTTTCTGGCCCGCGCAGGTTCACAAGAGAATCCAGAGCGCGGTTCATGGCGCCTTCTACAGTCCGCGCCATGGAAGCGAGATAGTTCACCAAGGTGTCGTACAAAACGGTTTCGGTCAATCGCGAAGCTGTGGCCATGGGTCTCCTTACCGGCGGGAAGGTGTCGCGACACACTCCCACTCGTAAACGCAAGGATAGAGCGCCTGGCGTTACGGCTTGTTCACGGGAGTGTGAATATGAGGAAAATGTACCTCCCGTTTGGAATGTAGCGCACTCCTTTAGGGGTGGGGTTGGTATGCTCGCCGGTAAGGCGTTCGGGATGAGAACGCGTGTAGGAATGGAGCGACCGAGCTTGTCGCTGTGCAGTCGATTGCATCCCGAATCTAAACCCTCAGGCCTGTAGGCCTGAGCTACAGAGGTTGGCGGCTGGTGTTGGCGCCGCGGTTCCCCGTTGTACCAGTGGCCGCTACGCGCGCGACATCGCGTTCGCGGTCGAATACTGGCACGGAGAAATGGAATTTCGAGCCTTGGCCTATTTCGCTGTCTACCCAAATGCGTCCGCCGTGCACTTCCACAAGATGCTTAGCGATTGCCAAACCTAGCCCGGTGCCGCCGGCTTCGCGCGATCGTGCGGCATCCACGCGATAAAAGCGCTCGAAGATGCGCGATTGATCCACTTTCGGAATTCCGATGCCAGTGTCGGAAACCGTAAAAATCACATCCGTGCCACGCAGCGCGGCATCGACCATGATTCGCCCGCCTGCGAGTGTGTATTGGATCGCGTTATCCAATAAATTTTGCAGTACCTCTGCCAGACGCCGGCGATCTCCGGCGATGTTAGGCAATTCGGCGGGAAAATCCGCGGTGACTTGCAGATTTTTTTCCGCGGCGCGGTGCTGAGCTGTCTCGATGCAGCTATCGATCAGCTCCGCAACGCTGACGCCGCGAATCTCCACTTCCAGGCGATCCGCATCCATCTGCGAGAGCTTCAGCAAATCGTCGGTGAGGCGCGCGAGCCGCCGCGAATGCTCCAGAATGATTCCGAGGAAGCGCTCGCGGTTTTGCGGATCGTCAATCGCTCCGGAGAGCAGCGTTTCCGAGAATCCCTGAATGGCGGTGAGCGGGGTTTTGAACTCGTGCGAAACGTTCGCGACGAAATCGCGGCGCACGCGCTCGAGTTTGCGCAGCTCGGTGATGTCGTGCAGCACCACCACGGCGCCGGATGTCTCCCCGGCGCGTACCGCGGCTACGGTCGCGGCGAAAAAATGCTGCCGCAGCGTGCCGGTCACGATTTCTGCCTCCACGCGCGACTGTCCCGCAAGCACTTGCCGCACCGCTTCGATCAATTCGGTCTGGCGCACCACTTCCACCAGCGCGCTGCCGGATTTCGGAGGGACATCCAGCTCGAGAATCCCTGCAAAACCTTGGTTCGCGAAGACTAATCGCTCCAAACCGTTCACTACCGCGACGCCTTCCACCATGCTGCCCAAAATTGCGGCGGACATGTTGCGCTCTTCGGTGAGCGTACGAATGGTGCGGTCCATGCGCGCGGCGGTCTGGTTTAGCGCTGCGCCCAGAGCTTCCAGCGCGTCGCCCGAGCCGTCTCCTGACAATGGCCGGAAATCGCCCTCGGCGACGCGACGCGAAAATTCGCGCAAGCGTTCGACGCGATCGGCGACGCTGCGCGACACCAGCAGCGAAGCTACGCCGGCAACCAGCAGGATCACGAACAGCGCCGGCCACAGCGTGCGACGAAATGAGGCCACGACCGCGTCGGCATCCTCCAGAGACAGCGCGAAACGGAGTACCACCGGCGGTCCGCCTGGGATGTCTTGCCGCACCGCGTAGTAAAGGAGGTCGCGTTTCAACGTGACACTGTGCCGCACCGAGCGACCGCTTCCGTTTGCCAGTGCTTGGCGAAACTCCGGGCGATCGGCGTGATTTTCCATGGTGCTGATGTCGGATTCGGAGTCCGCCAGAACCTGCCCGTTCGCCGCGATCACTGTCACTCGCGCGCCGCTCTGGCCGACTTGCGCGGCCCATGTGCGCACGTCGTTTACGCGTGCATCGTTCACCCGCGCGTCGGTCGTTTGTTCAGGTTGCGCGGAAGAGGAGGAAGGAGTCGACGGGAATTGCGGAAGCCCCATCTGCGCGAATCGCGTGATGGTGGCCAGTTGGGTGAAGGTGGCGCGCTCGTAATCCTGCCGCAACGCGCGCTCGGCAAAAAAATCCACCGTGAGCAGGACGCCCAGCGGCAAGCCAAAAAACGTCAGCGCGAGTTTCCAGAAAAGGTTACGCCGCACGTGTCTCGAACAGATAGCCCGCGCCGCGCACCGTCTTCAGGTGGAGAGGATTTTCCGGATCGCTTTCGATTTTTTCGCGCAGCCGGCGGACGTACACATCCACGCTGCGCGGAGTCACAAAGCGATCGGTGCCCCACACAGCGTCAAGAAGCTGATCGCGCGTGAAGACCCGGTTTGGACGCGAAGCCAGATAGTAGAGCAGCCGGAATTCGAGCGTGCTGAGCGGAACAGGCTTCCCCAAATGGCTGACGCGGTACGACGCCGGATCAATGGCCAGCTTGCCGATCTCGATGGTGCGCGGCGAGTCCACCGGCGGCTCTGCGCGGCGGAGCAGCGCCTTGACTCGCGCGAGCAGTTCCCGCGGACTGAAGGGCTTGGTCACGTAATCGTCGGCGCCCATCTCGAGACCCACGACGCGGTCGGCTTCTTCGCCGCGCGCGGTGAGCATAAGGATGGGCAGGCGATTCAGTGAATCGTCCTTGCGAATTTCCCGGCAAATATCCAGCCCGGAAAGTTTCGGCAACATCAGATCGAGAAGCAGGAGATCCGGTGGCGTTTTCTTGAGCGAGTTCAGGCCGCTGCTGCCGTCAAAGGCCGCATTGACCTGAAATCCTTCGTTGGCCAGGTTGTACCGCACCAGCTCGACGATATCCTTATCATCTTCAATAATCAGGACGCGTTTCATGGGTTTGGCATGTCCCGCACGCCGGCTTGGTCGCAGTGTACCGTAGACAGGTGCATTGGGATAGAGATGCGCAGGAACGGATTCGCCAGCATCTGGACGTAGCGTAGCCAAGCACCGAGTCTTAGCTATGCCCATGACTTGCAGATCACCACAATATGAACAGACTGTGAATGCAGCCTGAGTTGTGGAACGTCGTTCAACGTGGATCAGGTGCGAGCCGCACCCTGAGGATTCAGACATCGCCGGCTTAGAGGAATCTACAAGCACATTTGAACGGCACCGAGGTAATTCCCTGTCCGATCGCCGTTTCAGCAATGATCAATGATCCATGGGCTGAATCTTGGCATTCACCATATAAGGATCATCAAACTCGGTCGTATCCCCCGCATTTTTCCCCGCGACCGGCAGCAGCCGCGCCGATAGTGGCTTGTGCCACTTCACTGCGAGCGTGGCCATATCGCCGATGATCAGGTCCAGCCGCTCTTCGGTCACATCGCCGGGAAGCGGAATAGTGTCGAGGCCGGTACCGCAAACCGCGCTGTAGCTCAGCAGCGAGTCGATCGAAAGCAGGCCTTCGCTCCAGCGCTGCGACAAACGCGCATCCTCCAGAATCGGCAGCATCAATCCGTTGTACCCGGTCTGTTTCACGCGGATCGCTTTGATCGCCGCGGTAATCGTAGCCGCAGCCGTCAGCGTGCCGGGTGTGCCCACCGGCTGGGTCGTCAGATTTTCCATGGCCACGCCGATGGAAACATCTTTCAGCGGCGCAGGCGACAGATCGATGCCGACGTAGGCCCAGCCGGTGTCGCGGTCGATTCGCGAAGCCTGCTCGGCAACGTCGTTGGCGGCAGTCGATAGCATATCGGTGAGTTTCTGCCGCGCGACGTTGAGGTCCGAAGCACCTCTGAACGCCGCTGCCACGGTGTTCGCGGACTCCAATGCCACGGCGAATTGATGGCCAAAGCCGGTGTGATACGCCGCCGGAAAAAAGGGCGTGAGCGGCGGCACCAGCGCGGTGGCGGCGAAGCGAAAATTCCCCTGGCTGTGCTCGGTGTCTTCCAGTTCTTTCATTACCCGCGCGGCCGCGCCCACCGCGCGCCATCGAACGCCCTCTTCACCCGCGACTACGAGGCTGGCATTCAATGTCTTGGTGTTTTTCAGCACCGTACCCAGCAGCTCCGCCTCCGATTCCGGAGAGTCGGCATTGAGCATTGCCGGCCCAATGTTCGCCGCGAATTTCTCGTGCTCCGCGACCGCGTCATAGTTGCGGAAAAAGGCCAGCGCCTCCTCGCGGCTGAGTCCCTTGGTGTATTCCGCAAACGGCTGCGTCGCGATCCGCACCGTCTGTACTTCGAATCCGCGCGATTCAAATACGGTTCGCGCATACTTCAACATCTTCATGGCATCGGCAATCTGCGGCTGATACTGCGTGCGATCCAGATTCACAAACGCGGTGATCGCGCGAATTTTTGGCTTGTCGGGATCAGCCGCAGCCTTGCGCTGCTGGGCCGGCACAACGCAGACAAACACCAGTGCAAGAATCGTTGCAATCGTGAAGCGGCGAAGTCGCACAATCATTGATGGTAGCTCCTGCCAAACGATACATCGCCTCGCTGGCGGAGGAAAGAAAATGTAGTAGCCGTCTTCGGCTTCCAATGACACATTACTGCGCAACAACGTGAGGCGTACGGCAGTGGTATGTGCGATGGTGTTTGCTTTTAAGCTTTCACATGGTTACAAGGAGCTAAATGATGCAGCTCTCTCGCAGGAAGATGCTCAAGAGTGCGGCGTTGCCGATCGCTGGGACTTTTGCACTGCCTGGTTTGGCCGCGGCCGTCCAGGATGTAAGCACTCCGTATCAACGCCCTAAATTGAAGATCACTGACGTCCGCACGGCACAGGTTCGCGTGCATGGATTGCAGACGCACGTACGCGTTTACACTGATCAGGGACTTTACGGTCAAGGCGAATCGACCGATGCGGCCGTCGGCACGGTATCCCTGGTAAGCCAGTTCCGCCGGATTTTGGTTGGACAGGATCCGCTGAACGTGGACGCGCTGTGGGAGAGAATACGTGTTTCAGGAATCTTTGCCGGCGCGCAGGGCGGTCAATATGTCGCCGCGTTAACGGGCGTCGAGATCGCCTTGTGGGATTTGGCCGGAAAGGCTCTGGGCCTGCCGGTCTATCAACTTCTGGGCGGGAAATTCCGCGACAAAGTGCGAATCTATTGTGACTCGGATATGGATGATCCATTAGGCGCAGAGTCTGACCGGAAACTTGCCTGGATTAAGGACCAAGGCTTTACCGCAATGAAGATCGACCTGGACGAGGCTACCGATCCGAATCGGTTCGACAAAACGAACTGGACCGCCAATAACGCGGAGGTCGATCGCATGGTGAGTTGGGTCAAGCATGTCCGCGAATCCATTCCCAAGGAAATGGAGCTTTGCTGCGACATGCACGGCCGGTATGACGCGGGGACCGCGAAGCGAGTCGCAAAAGAACTCGAACCTTTCCGCTTGCTGTGGCTGGAAGAAGTTGTTCCACCGGAAAATATCGATGCCATGGCGGATATCCGCCATTCGACGTCGACCCCCATCGCGACAGGAGAAAACTTGTACATGCGCTGGGGATATCGCGAACTGCTGCAGAAGAATGCCGTCGATATCATCCAACCGGACATTCAAAAGACCGGTGGACTTTCGGAAGGGCGCAAAATCGCCAACCTGGCTCAGACATATTACGTGCCGGTTGCGCCGCATTGTGTGGTGTCGCCCATTGGGACGATGTCTACGGCTCACGTTTGTGCCTCGATTCCCAACTTCCTGGTTTGCGAGTGGCACTGGATCAACTTCCCCGAACTTTGGAAAGGCTGGGTGAAGGAAGGTGAAATCATCCAGAAGGGTTACGTCACCGTGACCGAAAAGCCGGGCCTGGGAGTTGAAATGAACGAAGAAGTGGCGCGAAAGGCGCAAATCCCCGGAACGACCTGGTTTGAACCAAACAAAGTTTGAACCCAACAAAGTCTGACGAGAATACTGGAGCTGACGCACCTATGAAGAGAAAATTTGAGTGGTTTCCGCGCCCGATTCTGTGTTTGGTGCTTTTCGCGGTAGCTGTGCCAAACGCACGCGGACAGCAAAGTTTTTTTACTTCTGAGGATGTCATCAAGTACACGCCGGATTGGCATGGCGAGCGCTTCCCGGACGGCCGTCCAAAGGTATCGGATGACGTTCTGGACCGCATGAAGCAAGTGACACTCGAAGAGGCCTGGGCGGTACTCCAGCAAAATGGGTTCATGCATCAGTACGAGGATGGTTGGCTGTCTATACATCCGGACAAGGTGTTAGTGGGGCGCGCGCTTACGGCCACGTGGATGCCAGGCCGGCCAGATGTGCAAAAAGTTCTGGAAGAGGAAGGCGCGAAGATGCACCGCGTCGGAACAATGAACGCCTGGCCCGTGGACATGCTGCAGAAGCGGGATGTCTACACCTGCGATCACTTCGGACTGAAAGTGGGCGGACCTTCTATCGGGGACAATGTCGGAAATGCGATCTACGCGAAATCTGGAAATGGCATCGTTTATGACGGTGCGGTCCGAGACATCAACGGCCTTGACGAACTTCCGGACTTCGTAGCTTTTGTTCGTACATACGATCCATCGCACCATTATGGATCGTTGAAGACTGGCAAGTTACTGAACTCCACGATGGTCAGCATCAATGCGCCGACTCGCATCGGTCACGTGATGGCGATGCCCGGAGACGTCGTGCTGGGACGCAATGGTGGAGTCATCTTTATTCCTCCACAATTGGCCGAGCAAGTGGTCAAATCTTCAGAAGAAACGCATCTGCGCGATCTTTTTGGACACCAGCGCCTGCAAGAGGGCAAGTACACCGCAGGTCAAATTGATACGCGCTGGACCGATGCCATCGAACAGGATTACTACCAGTGGCTAAAGCAGAATGAAGATCACTTGCCATTTCCTAAGAGCAGAATTGAGGAAATTTTGAGGGAGCGCAAGTAGCCGGTGCTACCTAGACGAAGGCGGCGATGCCGGTGATGCGTTCGCCGATCACCAGCTTGTGGATGTCGTTGGTGCCTTCGTAGGTGTAGACGGACTCTAGGTTATTCATGTGGCGCATGATGCAGTAGTCGTCGACGATACCGTTGGCGCCGAGAATGTCGCGGGCTTTGCGGGCGGTGTCGAGGGCGATAGCGACATTGTTCATCTTCAACATGGAGATGTGCGAGGGATCGACTTTGCCTTTGTCTTTAAGGCGGCCCACATGCAGCGCCAGGAGTTGGCCCTTCACGATTTCAGTGATCATCCAGGCGAGTTTTTCCTGGACGAGTTGATGCGAGGCGATGGGCTTGTTGGCGAATTGCTTGCGCGTCTTGGCATACTGCAGCGCGGTGTCGTAGCAGGCCATGGCGGCGCCGAGCGCGCCCCAGCCGATGCCGTAGCGCGCTTGATTAAGGCAGCCGAGCGGGCCTTTCAAGCCGACAACTTTGGGGAGCAGGTTGGCTTCGGGAATTTCGCAGTCGGTGAGCGAGAGGCCGGAAGTAACCGAAGCGCGTAGCGACCACTTGCCGTGCACGTCCCAGGCTTTGAACCCGGGCGTGCCTTTTTCCACCAGGAAGCCGCGAATTTTTTCGTCTTCGCATTTGGCCCAGATGACAGCGATGTCGGCGATGGAGCCGCTGGTTATCCACATTTTTTCGCCGTTGAGGACGTACTTGTCGCCCTTTTTCACGGCGCGGGTAAGCATGCCTCCCGGATTGGAACCGAACTGCGGCTCGGTGAGGCCGAAGCAGCCGATCGCTTTTCCTTGCGCGAGCAGAGGCAGCCATTTGTCTTTCTGGGCGTCGCTGCCGTAGGTGTAGATCGGATACATGACCAGCGCGGACTGCACGGAGACGAAGCTGCGGAGGCCGGAATCGCCGCGCTCGAGTTCCTGCGTGACCAGAGCCGTAGGCGACGTTGGACATGCCGGCGCAGCCATAGCCGTGGAGGTTGGCGCCGAAGAAGCCGAGTTCGCCGAGCTGCGGGACGAGATGATGCGGGAACGTTCCTTCGCGGCTGTGCTTTTCGATGATGGGGATGATTTCGTTTTCGACGAACTGGCGCGCGGTCTGGCGAACGAGTTTTTCCTCGTCGTTGAGTTGCGAATCGAAATCGATGAAATCCACTCCTGCAAAAGCAGCCATGCCGCGCTCCTGATTTAAATGCGCCGCGCAGGTCCTGCGACGCTGTGAACTGTTCGCGAACCGGTTCGCCCGCGCAAAGATTGCCGGCCTGCTGCGCTATCCGTAATGCCCGTCGAAAAACGCTTCGTGAGGGAGAAATCGCAGGCGCCCTACCCGGGGCGACTGAGTCATCCGCGGTCCGTGCTTCAGCATTGTAGCAAATCCATGGGAACACCATCGAACACGCGCAAGCCTAAGCGGAGCAGCGGTCTCGCCCAATTTGGGATACGCGTTCTGCGAAAGTCCACTCCGGAACGACTGCTGTCGTTTGATTCACGCTAAACAGATAACAGGCCATGGTTTGTTTGCAGAAATTGCGGCCGGTTACGGTCTGGGACATGCATGGGACACCTGAGGAGCAGCGGCTTTCATGAGAAGAATCTCACCATTCGAATGCTATTGCTGGCGGTGGCGTCAGTTGGGAATCGTGTTCCTCGCGATTTGCCCGATGGCCGCGCACGGTCAGACGGAGGAACCGCCGTCGCGGGCTGCCGCGGATCTTACGCAAGTGAGTATCGAAAACCTGATGAACATGGAAGTGACGTCGGCCTCGAAGCGGGAACAGAAACTATCACGCGTTGCAGCTGCAATTTTCGTGATTACGAAAGAGGACATTCGCCGTTCGGGGGCCACCAATATTCCTGATCTGTTGCGCATGGTGCCGGGAATGAATGTGGCGCAAATCAATGGGAACAGTTGGGCGATCAGCGCGCGCGGATTGAACGAAGAGTTCAGCGACAAGCTGCTGGTGATGATTGATGGGCGCAGTGTGTATACGCCGACGTTCGGGGGAGTTTATTGGGACACTCTCGATCTTCCGCTCGAGGACATCGAACGAATTGAGGTGGTGCGTGGCCCGGGGGGAACGGTGTGGGGAGCGAACGCAGTGAATGGGGTGGTGAACATCATCACCAAGACTGCGGCAGAAACGCAGGGATTTCTGGTGGTGACAGGCGGAGGAACGGTACATCAGGGGTTCGGAACGGCGCAATACGGCGGAAAATTTGGGCACAAGACGGACTACCGCGCATACGCGAAATATCACAACGAGAGTCACATGCCAGGGCTGGATGGCCGCGCCGCCGCAGATGATTGGAATTTATGGCGCAGCGGATTTCGCGTCGACAGCAGGTTAGCGGCGACGGATCAGTCGAGCTTCCAAGGAGACCTGTATGGCGGACACAAGAGAGAGTCCGTGGGAGACTTCAGCCCGGCTGGCGCAATCGAGGACAACTCTCATCTGAGTGGAGGATATCTCCAGGGAATCTGGAGCCATGCGTATTCGGACGATTCCGAGTCCAGCCTGCGGATTTCGTACGATCGATACGAGCGAAGCACACCGTTCCGTGACAATCGCAACACCCTGGACGCGGAATTCCAGCACCAATTCAGCTGGGGAAGCCGGAATGAACTGGTATGGGCGGTGGACTACCGGCGTACAAATCACGATGGGGACAGCACGCGGGCGGTTTACGACGAAGTGAACGACACGCGGCAACTGTTCAGCGGTTTTGTTCAGGATGAATGGGAAATTGTGCGGAGGAAGCTATTCGTCACGGCGGGGGCGAAACTCGAGCATACCGATTACAACGGATTCGAGCTTCTGCCCAGCACTCGGGTTGCGTGGCAGCCAGAGCAAAAGCAAATGTTGTGGGCGGCATGGTCGAGATCGACTCGAACGCCGTCCAGCGGCGATGCCGCCCTTCATCTCGATGGAGTGAGTCCAGGGCCTGGCGGACTGCCGGTGCAAACGAATCTGACCGGCAGTCCAGACTTCAAGAATGAAATTTTGCTGGCGTACGAGGCCGGCTATCGCGCGGCAGTGGAAGATTTTCTGTCGGTGGATGTCTCCGCTTATTACCACACCTACGACGACCTGCGAACGATCGAAACCGGAACGCCCATGCTGGAGTTTTCACCGCCGTCACCGCACGTGCTAGTGCCCGCAGCGTTTCGCAATCTGATGAGTGGAGAAGGTCACGGCCTGGAAGTGGCGGGGAACTGGCGGCCAGCGGCGCGGTGGGCGCTTAAAACCGGGTATGCGTTCGAGCGGCTGCATATGCATCGCAAGCAAGGCAGCGACGATATGTTCGAGTTCGCGAGCGCCGAAGGTGGGAGCCCACATGACAGCGCGCAATTGCAATCGCATGTGGAGCTGGGGCACGGCCTGACCTGGGATGCGTCCGCGTATTTTGCGGGACGCCTCTCGGCCTTTCAGGTGCCAGCATACACCCGCGTGGACACGGGATTGACGTGGCGGGTCGCCGAGAAAGCGTGGGTCAGCATCGTCGGTCAAAACCTGGTGAAAGACCATCAGCTCGAATTCTCAAATCTGCAGGGCCTAACGCAGTCGAGCCTCACCAAGCGCAGCGTCTACGGAAAACTAACATGGGAATTCTAAGCCGGCAGGCAGCAGCGCGACGCTCTTGCAGGACCAGGCTACGATGCGCAGCACTGCTTTTGCTGCTGCTGGAGTTAACAAATGGGACAGCGAAGGCACAGCAGGCGGACCTGACACAAGGAAGTTTGGAAGACCTGATGAACGTGGAAGTGACGTCGGTCTCGAAGAAGGAACAAAAAATATCGCAAACAGCGTCGGCGATTTTTGTGATCACGCAAGAGGATATTCGCCAATCCGGCGCGACAAACATTCCAGATTTACTGCGCATGGTGCCGGGGCTGGATGTGGCACAGATAAACGCAAACACCTGGGCGATCAGCTCTCGCGGCTTGAACGGGCAATTCAGCAACGAGCTGCTGGTCATGGTGGATGGAAGAAATGTATATACGCAATCGTTTGGAGGAGTGTTCTGGGACACCCTGGATCTTCCTTTGGAAAACATCGAACGAATCGAAGTGATCCGCGGACCGGGTGCGACGGTGTGGGGAGAAAATGCCGTAAACGGAGTGGTGAACATCCTCCTGAAGAATGCGTCGGAAACACATGGGCTGCTGGGCGTCGCGGCCGCGGGGAACATCCTGCACGAGTCGGGATTGGCGCAGTACGGCGGATCTTTCGGCAAAAGGGCCGATTACCGCGCATATTCCCAGTATGTCAACTATGACGAATTGCGAGGACAAAGCAGCGAATCAGGTGCGGACGGATGGCACTTGCTGGGAGCAGGTTTCCGCGCGGACACGAAGCTGTCGCAGAAAGATTCGCTTACGGTGCAGGGAAACATGTATTCGGGCCGCGAGGGAAGTCCCACGCCGACGATAACGCCGACGTTTCCCTGGCTGCCAGTGGAACAGGAAATCTTTGTGAACCTGAGCGGAGGATTCGTACAAGGGTATTTGGGACCACGTGTCGTCTCCGGAATCGGCGAGCACGTTGATGGCGTCGTACGACGGATACGAGCGAAGCGATCGACTAGGACGATAAGCGCGGCACATTCAATATCGATTTTCATCGAAGCGATGCATGGGCGAGCAGACATCACCTGGTATGGGGAGCCGGTTATCGGTGGACTTCCGAGAAGTCGATTGGATCGTTTCGTCTATCGCTGATTCCGCCCGATCCCAGGACGCAGGTGTTCAGCGGGTTCGCGCAGGACGAGATTGCGGCCATACCCGGCCGGCTGTACCTAACGGTGGGAGCAAAGCTGGAGAGCAACACGTACTCAGGCTTTGCTGCGATGCCGAGTGCAAGGGTGCTGTATCAGTTCAACGAAAGGCAGACGATATGGGCAGGCGTTTCGCGCGCCGTGCGCTCACCGGCGGACACGGATGTATCGCTGCGGTTGAACGCGGCGAGCTTCATTCAGCCGGATGGGACACCTGTCTTGATCAGCGTTTTCGGGAATCCACGGACCAAAGATGAAGGGGTAATCGCATACGAAGCGGGATACAGGGCGGTGATGGGACGCCGGTTATCGGTAGATGTGGCGGCCTACTACAACAAATACGATCACCAGATCACGTCGGAGCCAGCACCGCCATTTTTCGAGAGCAGTCCGTTGCCTGTGCATCTGGTATTGCCGAGCGTGGGTGCAAACCTGAGTGAGGGCGAGGCACACGGCGCGGAGATTTTCGCGAGATGGAATGTCACCTCCAGATGGACGCTGAGCCCCAGCTATGACTTCGAACGCATTCACCTGCATCGGGTGGCGCCCAGTCGGGACTTCGAAGAAGGGCCGGACACAGAGGGGAGCGACCCGCGGCAGCATGTGAAATTGCGCTCGCACATAGAAGTAAAAACGGGCTGGTCGTGGGAAACCGGGATCGGGTTCACTGATCGGCTGGTAGCGCAGGATGTGCCGTCGTATACGCGCGTGGACACGGGGCTGACGTGGAATTGGAAGCAGAAGGTGTCACTCAGCGTCTTCGGGCAAAATCTGCTGCAAGCACGGCACCTGGAGTTTGTGGACAGTGAAGCAGGGACGTTATCCACGCTGATTCGGCGAAGCTGGTACGCCAGAATGGCGTGGCATTTTTGATGAGAGTGGCGAGCACTTGAGGAGCAAAGGAACGAGGCAAACCTCATACCGGATTCCGCACGGCAGGCCGAAGAGGGCGAAGCCGAGTCTGCTGGCGCTCTTGCTGTTGGCGGCGTGCGGTACTCCGCCGATAGAGGGCGGGCAGTCGAGCGCGGCGAGCGAATACACGGTGAAGGCGGCGTTCCTGTTTCATTTCGCGCAGTTCGTGGAATGGCCGGCAGAGGCATTTGCGGATGCCAACAGTCCGCTGACCTACTGCACGATCGGAGAAGACGCTTTTAGGGGCGCGCTGGAGGAAAGCGTAAATGGCAAAAGCATCGGGAACAGGCGACTCCAAGTGAAACACGTAAAGGAGCTAGAACAAATTGCAGGATGCCAGGTGCTGTTCATCGCCGCCGGAGAGAAGAAGAGACATGGAGAGGAACTGGCCATGGCAAGCAAACGGCCGGTGCTGACTGTCGGTGAGACAGACGGATTTGCTACAGAGGGCGGAATAATCGGATTTTCCCGGGAGCAAAACAAAATCCGCTTCGAGATCAATCTCGATGCCGCCGGTAAAGCGCAGTTGAAGATCAGCGCAAAACTGCTGTCATTGGCGAAGACCGTGATCGGAAGTCCAAGAGGAAACTGAAATGTCGTTTTATCAGGACGCTTCCATTCAACGGAAGATGACATTCGTAATTTTGACGACGAGTTTGCTGGGCCTGAGCCTGGCGTGCCTGGCGTTTGAAGTTTACGAACGCGCGAGTTACCGGACGGCGCTAACGAGTGAGCTTTCCGCGTTAGCTGACACACTGGGCGCGAACACCACGGCATCACTGGCCTTCAGCGACCATCAATCGGCTCGGGATGTTTTGGCGGCATTACACGCAGAGTCGCATATCGTTGGATCGTGCCTTTACAACAAACAGGGGGAGCTGTTCGCTTCTTATCAGCGGGATGCGAAGGAGCTGGATTGCAAAAAAGCAGTGCTGGTGGCGGATGGCTCGCGATTCGAGGGCGATTCCGTAACTCACTATCGAAACATCTATTTGGAAGGCGAAAGAGCTGGAGCAATCGCAATTGTTTCCGACCTGGGGCAGTTGCGAGCGAAAATCCGGCAATACACGGCGATCTCGGTGGCGGTGATTGGAGTTTCGCTTCTGGCGACATTTCTGGTCTCTTCCAAGTTGATACGACTGATTACGGAACCGATCTTGCAGCTGGCGGGCGTAGCCGATCGCGTTTCCAAAAAAGAAGACTACGGGTTACGCGCAGTTGCGAGCGGAAACGACGAGGTCGGAAGGCTCGTTCGGGCGTTCAACGAAATGCTCGAGCGAGTTCAAGATCGGGATGGGGCGCTGCAGGGAGCAAAAGACCAACTCGAGTTGCGCGTCCAGGAACGAACCAAGGAACTGCAGAAGGAAATTATAGAGCGCAAGCGCGCGGAACAGTTGCAGCGTACCGCGTACGAAGTAACGCGATTGCTGGCGGAATCGACGGCCGCCGAGGGAGTAATGCACCGACTGCTGGAAATGATCTGCGCGGAGATGCATCAAGATGTGGCCAGTCTCTGGACATTGAGAGCCGAACCCGATGTTTTGCATTCCGCGTACGTATGGCATAGAGCGGAAGCGCCAGTGGACGAATTCCTGACCGCCACGCAGAAGACCTTGGTGCCGCTGTGCCGCGGGCTTGGAGGCCGCGCGTGGGTTAATCGACAGCCAGAGTGGATTGCGGACGTAAGCAGCGACCCCGATTTTGGACGGGTGGAGGCCACCGAAGCGTGTGGACTGAAGAGTGCGGTGCTCGTCCCGATTTTTCAGCATGACGAACTTGGAGCGGTTCTCGAGCTGGTCAGCCGTGACACGACTCGACCCGAAGACGACGTCCTGCAATTGTGCGCCGCTCTAGCCAGCCAGATCGGCCAGTTTATGATTCGCAAGCAGGCTGAAGCGGACCTGGTAAAAGCGAAGGATGCCGCCGAAGCCGGCAGCCGAGCGAAGAGCGAGTTTTTGGCGAACATGAGCCACGAAATTCGCACCCCACTGAACGGCGTGATGGGCATGACGGATCTCGCGCTAGAAACGGAACTCACGCGCGGAGCAGAAGGAATATCTGGAGACCGTTAAGTCATCTTCGGATGCCCTGCTAACGGTGATCAACGACATTCTGGATTTTTCGAAAATCGAGGCGGGCAAAATTGATCTTGAGGCAGTGGATTTCAATTTGCGCGATTCGTTAGAGTCGATGCTGAAGACCGTAGCGTTGCGAGCGGACGATAAGGGACTCGAATTGTTGTGTGAAATAGCGCCCGAGGTTCCGGAGGTGGTATGTGGAGACGCGACGAGGTTACGGCAAGTGGTGATCAACCTGGTGGGCAATGCGATCAAGTTCACGGAGCGTGGGGAGATTGCGTTAAAGGTTCAGGTTGAAGGGCAAGCCGACGATGGTCGCATTTTGCAATTCACGGTTACGGATACGGGCATCGGAATTCCGGAAGAGAAGCGCGAATCAATTTTTGCGCCGTTTTCTCAAGCGGATACATCCACGACGAGAAAATACGGAGGCACGGGATTGGGACTGACGATCTCGACGCGGTTGGTCGAGATGATGGGTGGACGAATCTGGGTGGAGAGCGAGGTGGGACGTGGCAGCCAATTCCATTTCACCGCGGAAGTAGGAGTGGCTGACGCCAAGGAAATAAAAGTCGGGAGCATCGCACCGGCGGAGCTTCTGGTCGGAGTGAAGGTGTTGGTCGTGGACGACAACCGGACAAACCGGCGAATTCTGAAAGGGATGCTGACGCGCTGGGGAATGCTCGAGATCTCGGTGGAGGACGGTGAGGAGGCGCTGGCGCAATTGGCGTCAGCGCGAGAGCAAGGCGCACCGTTCGGATTGGTGCTGACGGACATGCACATGCCGAAGATGAACGGGTTCACACTGATCGAGAGTATCCGAAAGAGGCCGGAGCTTGCGACGGCCACGATCATGATGCTGACGTCGGCGGGCCACGAGGCGATGCGGCGCGTTGCCAGGAACTAGGCGTAGCTGCCTATTTGTTGAAGCCGATCCGTCAATCGGAGTTGCGCGAAGCGATTGCTCGGGTGCTCGGCGCGCGTGAGCAGAAGGGAGAAATTCCACTGATCACGCGATTTTCGGTGCACGATGCGCGCGATCCTGTCGATGAGCCTGCGTGTGCTGCTGGCGGAAGATAACGCAGTGAACCAAATGCTGGCGGTGCGCCTGCTGGAGAAGCGTGGGCATCGCGTGACGGTGGCCGGGAATGGGCGCCAAGCACTGGAAGCATTGGCAAAGGAGTCGTTCGACCTCGTGTTCATGGACGTGCAGATGCCGGAAATGGATGGGATGGAAGCTACGCAGGCAATTCGCGAAAAAGAGAGAAATTCTGGTTTGCACCAACCGATCATTGCTCTGACGGCCCATGCCATGAAGGGCGACCGCGAGAAGTGCCTGGCCGCGGGTATGGATGGGTATTTAACCAAGCCGATCCGGCCGCAGCAATTGGATGAAGTTCTGGCAAATTACGTGGCACGGGCGGCAGGAGCAGTCGAGCCTGTCGAAGTAGCCGGACTGTCTGAATGAACGCGCGCGGTAAATGCAGCCGAATGACTTGACGGTCCACGGCGCGTGCGGCGAAACTGACAACGCATCATTATCGTCGCCTAACAGGCGCTGACCCAAGAGCCGCAGCGTGTTGAAGGGCGTAGTTTTCGGCCATGCATTTCACTAATCGATGACCTTAAAAAAGAAGCGAACGTCCAACGCGCCGCTGAAGCGAAAATCCAAGACGCTGCTTAATCCCAAAATCCTGATATTTGACATCGATGGCGTATTGATCGATGTGCGGGGTACGTACTGGCGCTCTGGATTGGAGACGGTGCGGTTTCTGAGCGGCAAGCGCGTGACATATGCGCAACTGCACGCCTGGAAGAGCAAGCCTGGTTACAACGATGATTGGCGCATGACGGCGGATTGGGTTACGTCACTCGGGCGGCCAACGACGTATGAGGAAGCGCGCGCGGCGTTCGAGAAATTTTATTGGGGAACGAACGGGAAGCCCGGGAATGTGCACAACGAGAAATTCTTGATCACACCGATACAGCTAGAGCGGTGGGCGAAGCGGTTCGAGCTGCATCTGTTCACTGGGCGGAACCGGCGGGAGTATGCATTTACGTTCGAGCGTTGGAGGCATTCGCGGCATTTTCGAACAGTCGTGACGATGGATGATGTTGTGAAGGGCAAGCCGCATCCAGAGGGACTGTTGAAAATTTTGCGGGGGCGCGATTCCAAGAGCGCTATTTATGTGGGAGATAACATAGATGATGCGCTGGCGGCACGCGATGCGGACGTGCCGTTTTTCGCGATCTTACCTCGCGGATCGCACGATTACCGGAAGCGAGCAGCACGGTTTCGCGAGTTGGGTGCGGTCGCGCTGTTGCCGCGAGCGACCTCGCTGAATGCGTGGCTTGCTCCAAGCGGTAAGAGCGGGTAGTTGATGGAAGGCTGCTGTCTCTAGTTAAATGCACCGATGCCTGAACTCCGAAATCGTGGCCTTCCACCGGGACGAGCAATCTCATTGGGTTGCTGACCTCGACTGCGGCCACAGGCAGCACGTCCGCCTTGACCCTCCCTGGACGCTCCGGCCTTGAGTGCTCACCTAAGCACGGCCGGGCCTCTCACATTGGTCACGAACTCCGCTGCAAAAACTGCGCCCCCAGGATGTATCGTCCGAGCCGCACGAAAGCTGAATCAACGCTCTCTCTGTCAACGCGCGACAGTTACAATCCACGACCACGCTAGGCCGCCGTTAACAGGCGGACACCCCAGCTTCGCCACTCGGTTCTGAGGTCCAACGCACGTTATGCCGCTTCGCCTCTTCTTGAAATTGGCGGCCCTGATATAGCCGACGCGGTCGCCCAGTTCCGCGATTGCGAAACGCCTCGATAGCTTTACTCTCTATGACAGATATTACTCATCGGCAGCGTCTCATATGTCGACCGCGACGACTTCCGCAGCAATCGCGGCATGTGCCACTCGCTCAAGAAGTGTGGTTCTGCTGAGTGATATACTCCGCGCTGATGAGGGAGAAAACGCAGCCAGACTCGAGATCCTTGCAAGTCGTAGTGTGCGCGTGGATCGTGCTGGCAGAGGTTTGGTATTACGCGCAATTCAGGGAGCAGTTCCGCTCCATTTTGTTGACCGCATTGCATAGGTTATGGCACTAGCGACGTCTTGCGCTGTGCTGCTGATCGTTGGATTGTTCGCTACGGTCGTTACCGCGGCCGGGCACCACATTCTTCGGCTAAGCAAACTGGAATTTCCATCGGACGCGGAACATCTTTTGTGCTCGGCGGCGCTGGGAGTGATCTGTCTGCAGGTTTTTCTGTTTGGCACGCAGCTCACGGGACATATTCGCGCAGCAGTGATTGTTGTAATGGCGCTGTTTTTTTTGTTTGGATTGCCGGATGTTCTGACAGCTATCGCGAGAGCCTCCGGATTGATGTCGCGGCTGATGCACGGCTCACGTTTTGAGAAATGGGCCGTCGGAGCCTGCAGTCTGGTTTTGCTGGTGGAGGGGCTGGCGGCGATGGCTCCGCTGACAGGTTCCGACGCGCTGCATTATCATTTCACGGCGCCATTACTGACGCTTCGCTACGGTTTCCATCCCAACTTTTTTCTATCACATAGTTTTTTCACCGGACAATCACACACATTGATTCTAGCGGGGCTGGCGCTGGGCAGCGAGCGCCTGTCCATGGGATTTTTATTTCTCGGAGGACTACTGGCGGCATTAGCCACGACGTGTCTGGCGCACCGTTGGATGGAACGGAAAGTGGCTTGCTTGGTGGCTCTAGTGTTTTTGCTGACACCAGTAGTGTTTTGGCAAATTTCAATCGCTGGCGCGCCGGACTTGTGGATGAGTTTCTACACTACGGTCGGAGTCGTAGTGATTGCGCGCTATCGAGAGATGCCAAGCGTGCCGCTTGCGCTTGTGGCGGGTGCGCTGGCGGGTGGAGTGGCAGGCGCGAAATACACCGGGTGCCTGGTGGCGGCCAGCATGGCGGCGGCATTTTTGTTAGAGGAGCGAGCGGCCCCGAAGGCGGCGCTATTCGGAATCGCAGCGCTTGCCGCGGGCGTTTGGCCGTACGCCCGGAACCTGGTTTGGACCGGCGATCCGGTGTTTCCGTTCCTGCTCCGATACATCGCCCCAGAGCGAGTAAATGCATACGCGCTAGCCTCCTATCTGGCGGATACGGGGGCCAGCGAACACCAAGGATTCTGGCACCTTGCGACATTCCCTTTGTTCGCCGCGATCGATCTGGCGCATTTGGGATTCTGGCAATTCCTCGGGCCGCTGGTGCTGGCATTCGCACCGCTTTTGATCCTCGCTGTGCGCGGCACGTCCCTGTGGCGAACCGCGCTCGTGATTTGGGCAGGAAGTGCGGTGCTGATCGGTGCGAAGACGGGGATGACGCGCTTTCTCTTGCCGGTACTGCCGATCGCGTTAGCAGCCGTAGCTGCTGGCGTGGCGCAATTGAAGATACGTCGATGGCTGATCTCGCACTACGTAGCGGCGGCGAGTGTTTGCATTTTCTTATTGTTCGGCGCTGCCGGGTTGCTGGGTTATGAACGCTTCGCACTAGCGGCTGCGAGCGGACTGACATCGCGAGAGCAGTATTTGAGCAATCATGCGCCGGAATATGGCGAAGCAGAATTCGTCAATCAGACTTTGCAAAACGAAGGAGCAGGGAAGGTGCTGGTATTCCTGCGACACAACTTCTACCTGAACGTGCCATTCCTCTATGCTGATCCTTCAGCGAGCTGGGCAATCGATCCGAGCCAATATCGGAGCTCGGCCGAATGGCTGGAGCTATTCCATCAGCAGGGCGTCGTTTGGGTGGTGCGGTCACCCGAATATCCTTTGGCAATCGCTCGGCCGTTGTACGCGCTCGAAGCGCACGGAAGCCTGGTTCCTGTTGCACGAGGGGAAATTTCGGATTTCCGAGGCATGCGCATCGACGCTGAGAGGCATAAACGTACGGTCGTAATTCTTAGGGTAATGGATTAGTATACTTTACCGGCTGGAAGCGCATGCAATCCGCGTGCCATCAGGAGTCGCTACTGCGGTTCAAACGGCGGGCGGCGTATCATGGAAAAGCAGGGTATGGAGTTCAAATCGAAGGCCAACACATGACGGGATTTGTATTCTCACCGCGAACATACGGTCGCGCGGATGTTCCTCTCGACGTGAAGGCAGGCGCGCAAATCAGGCTCGGGATCGTTCGATGAGATCGCTTGCCAATGCACTACCCTCGGGATTGCGTCGTGGACCGCTGTTGACGGTAGGTTTTCTGATTTTCGGGCTCCTGCTGGCCTATCTCGTCTCGGGTTTCATCATCACGAACGATGTCACTACACTAGCGCTGGTGGGGATCGCGTTTGTGGGCGGCGCAATTGTGGTGGCGGTTCTCAACAACTGGAGAAGCGGAGTTTATTTTTTCCTTGCGTGGCTTCTGTTTGAGGATTTTGCTCGAAAATATTTAGGGAACAACATGGGGATTTACTTCGCCAAAGATATTCTTCTGGCGGCAGTGTATCTTTCGTTCTTTACCGCCTATCGCCGCAAAGAGAACAATATCCAGGTAATCCGGCCGCCATTCCTGATGGCGTTAATGGTTTTTATATGGTTTGGGGTTTTGCAGATGTTCAATCCCGGATCAACCAGCATTTTTTACGGCATATTGGGAATGAAGCTGTACTTCTACTACGTGCCGCTGTTTTTCCTGGGCTATGCGTTCATGAATACGGAAGCGGATCTGCGGAAATTTTTCCAGGTGAATCTGGTCTTGATGCTGGTGATCATTGCCTTGGGAATCGTGCAGGCGATTACCGGTCACACGTTCCTAAATCCCAGCGTAATGGCTGACGACATTCGCGAGCTAAGCACGTTATATCGCGCAGCGCCCATCTCGGGAGTGATTGTGTACCGTCCGAACTCCGTATTCGTCAGCGCCGGCCGTTTCCTGGATCTGCTGATCGTCGCGTGGATGATCGTGTTTGGCTTCAGCGGGTATCTACTGCTGCGTCACCGTAGGGGCCGTACGTTCGCATTTTTTGCATTGGGCGTGACCATCGCCGGAGCGCTGATGTGCGCGTCGCGCGGCGTTTTTATGTGGACGCTGGGCAGCGGCATCGTGGGTGGAGCGGCGTTCATATGGGGCGCGCCCTGGCGGCAAGGTGAAGCCCGACGCGTTTTCCGTACCTTGGGCCGCGCTGTCCTTGGTATTGCACTGGCGGTGGTGGCGCTGCTGGCCACTTATCCGCAGGCGCTGCTCGACCGGCTCGCTGTCTACTCCGAGACGCTGGACCCGAGGAGCCCGGCCAGCGAGTTAGGTCACAGAACAGCTGACTATCCCATGGCAAACTTTCTGGGAGCCTTTACCTTTGCACGGTGGCCTTACGGATATGGCATTGGAGCGGTGTCTTTGGGAGGCCAGTACGTCACGCGCATTCTGGGAGCCAAGCCGGCCACCGGTGGCGTGGAAAGCGGCTTCGGCAACATCATCATAGAGATGGGAATTGTTGGACTGATTCTCTGGCTGGTCATGAGCGCCGCCATAGTCGTGACTGCGTGGCGTGTTGTTCGCAAGTTGAAGGGATCGCCATGGTTTCCACTGGCGTTTATGATTTTCTTTTACGTGTTTTTATTGCTCTTGCCATTGACGTATGAAGGTCTGCAGGCCTATGAGGATTTCATCCTGAACGCGTACGCGTGGTTGTTGCTGGGAATTTTGTTCCGGCTTCCGACGCTGGCATTGTCAGCACAGTTTGCAGCGGGGGCCTCGTCGGAGCTGCCTTCGCGACGTTGGATTCGCTGAGTTGCGGATCGCGGTCGTTTCCCCTTTTGTTGATCGGCGGCACGGTACCGAGCGCGCGCTCTCGGAGCTGCTCGAACGTCTGGCTCAGAAGTATGGATGCCGGATCCATCTGTACTCCGAGCGCGTCGAAGATTTGCAGCTGAGCAAATTTACCGGCTCCAGCAATGGCGGCGGTGCGATTTTCTGGCATCGTGTGCCCACTGTCGGCGGACCGCATCTGCTGAGGTTTGTAAGCTGGATGGTGCTGAACACGGTGATGCGCTGGAGTCACCGGGTGTTCGGAAGGATCTTCTGCGATCTAGTGATCTCGCCTGGAATTAATTGCATGAATGCTGACGTGGTTATCGTTCATGCCCTCTTCCACCGATTGTGGAAGCTGGCGCGAGTGGCAGGCGTGGACAATCCGCAGCGCGTAGGCTTTTTGCGCAGCAGACATCGACGCGCCTACTATGGGCTGCTGACTGCGTTGGAGGTACGAATCTACGCCAATCGCAAAGTGTCATTACTGGCGGTCTCGCGACGAACGGCAAATTTGCTGCAACGCTACTTTCATCGAAGCGATGTCGCGGTGGTGCCGAATGGCGTGGACACTCAAGAATTCTCGTTGGCAGCGCGAATAGCGGGGAGGAAGGCCGCTCGCAGGCGCCGTAAACTCGATGATGATGACTTCGTTTTATTGCTGATCGGCAATGATTGGCGAGTGAAGGGTCTGGAATCGATCCTGGAGGCAATGGCGGCGCTTCCGGATTTGCCGCTGCAGTTGATTGTCGCCGGCAACGATGAAGGGAACTACTTTCGCGATGTCGCGAAACGCCTGGGGGTGCTCGGACGCTGCCACTGGGAAGAACCTCGATATGATGTTCTGGATCTTTACTCCGCGGCGGATGTTTATGTCAGTCCGAGTCACGAGGACTCGTTCGGTCTGCCGGTAGCAGAGGCTATGGCCTGCGGGTTGCCGGTGATTACTTCGGCATTCGCGGGAGTGGCAGGCCAAATTCATCACGGAGTTGACGGGTTTGTGGTTCCCGATCCTAAGGACGCGCGCCTGCTTGCGCATTTGCTCGAACGGCTGCATCGCGACTTAGATTTTCGGCGGTACGTCGGTGAAGCCGCTGCCAGGACGGCGCAGGACTGGACGTGGGATCGTAATGCCGAAGCCGTGTGGGAACGACTCAAGCTCGTCGTTAGCAAAAAGAATGCCTCTATGAGAGCGAAATCCTGAATACAAATCGGATCGCACCAAGATGTTGCCGGATCCCGCACAGGAAAATCAGCTAGACGCACAAAGTATGAACAACGCATCCGCGAAGGCCGTAAAGATTCAGAGGCAATACTATGAGGAAACCGCATCGCGGTATGAGTCCATGCATGCGCATGAAGGCGCCACGGATACCTCGATTACCAGATTTGTATACGGAATGATGAAAATGCTGGAAGTGCAGTCGGTCTTGGATGTGGGCACCGCAACCGGTCAGGCGATTCGCGAGATCACGGCAGCTTTGCCGAATGCACTCGTTTGTGGAGTGGAGCCCGTCGAAGGCTTGCTACGGCGAGCGGCGGAGAATGGAAACATAACCGGCTCGCTAGTGCGCGCAACCGGAGAGGCTCTGCCTTTTGCCGATGGCAGTTTTGATGCCGTATGCGAATTCGCGATCCTGCACCACGTGGAGCGCCCGAATTCGGTGGTAGCGGAGATGCTGCGCGTCGCGCGGAAGGCTGTTTTTGTGTGCGACAGCAATCGCTTTGGGCAGGGTTCGATGGCGGCACGCCTATTCAAGCTGTTCCTGCATAAAGCCGGCCTGTGGCGAACATTCAACTACATTCGAACAGGCGGCAAGGGCTACATGATCACCGAAGGCGACGGTCTGGCATATTCCTACAGCGTGTACGATTCCTTGAAACTAATTCAGCTGTGGGCTGACCGCGTCATCCTTATTCCCAGCGAAACGGGAAAAAAGAAACTTAGCTGGCTGCACCCGTTGTTAAATAGTGGCGGCGTAATCGTCTGCGCGATCAGAGAAGGACAGTAGGGAAATTCGCGGAACAACTCGCCGATGTGCTGCCAAGCGCGTTTGGCAGCGCAATTTAACGCAGTGAAGGGTTCAAATGTTTGGCAACTGCGCGTTTCGTCGCTTCCAACGTGAAGGTCAGCGACTCCCGGGGAATGCTGTTTACGAATGGACCGATGAGCCAACCAAGCCCCGTAGGGATATCCCTAGTCAGTGAAACCACTTCACTCTGCACGTAAACGCCGCCATCGCGTTGGATCATCCGCCACCACGTTTCCATGCGCCAAAGGAATCCGTCGTCGTCGCCAGGCGTCTTTTGATGTTCGTCGGGTTTGCCGGCGTTCTCGACCTGGGCGATGCGGATGGCGGAGCTACGACTGTGGGCGCGGCCGTCTGCATCGTGGAAGTAGCGCACGTCGTGCTCAGTATCCAAAACCACGGTGATGACTTTGTGCCGGCGGAAACGCAAGAAGACACGAAAGTGATCGTCGTCGCGCTCCTCAAGCTTGGATCGTTCAACGTCCGGCGCATAAAAATCGGAATGGTGATCGTAATCCTGAAGCACGGAAAGGACGTCGATGAGTTTGGCGTTTGGGATGAATACTGCCGCGACCCAATGGTGAATGAGTCCGTTGGGGCAGCGGATCGTCGACCCGTTCTCGAGAGTCTCCAGCTTCTTGATTTTGACTTCGCCGCGGTGGAGTGCCGCGTAACCATCGTTCCGCGCGTGCTCGTCCAAAGAATCGATCCACAAGAGATCGGTGCCGTGCTGCAGCTGCGATTCATTCGCCGAGTCGGTGAGGCGTACGTAGCGGTCGAAGGCTTCGACTGTGGCTGGCTTGAGAGCGACCGGCTCAGGCTTGGGGCCGGTTGTAGCCGCCAAGCAGGCAGGAACGGCGTAAGCGGCAAGAAAGATCAGGAAGAGGATCAATGTGGAGTGCGAAAGCTTCATCTGTCGTGGCGCGCTGACTGGCAGAGCCAGCCCTTAATCTCTATCCTACTGAGCACAGGTATATACAGACTCAGATGCACCCTGTCATGAGTTCTAATGCAGTTGTGGGCCCTATTTGTTTCGAAGGAGGCAGGTCCAAATAGCAACGCCGGGCCTGTGGCCCGGCGCGCTTAGAGGGAAGCAAGAATCTGGCGGGTTGGGATAGCTCGCACACGACCCCTTGCGGAGCCGCTGTCCCCGCGCGGCCCCCAACCCGTTATTGGGAGATTACGGGACAGCGGTGATTCGCTCAATGGATCATCAGAGCCAGAAAACTGGGTACCCGGGTCTTGGTACTATGGCTGTGTTCCAGGCTTCGGTCCGGAGATTAAGCGACTATTTTAAATAAGTTGCGGAAGGTACTACGAGAGGCTAGGCCGCGCCATTTACCCCGCTGAGAAATCCGCCAAGATGACCTGTCAGCGAAACCAGCAAGACGCCGACAATTTGGATAGGCCATCGATAGGCTGCTGGAGCGCGGTTTTCCGTGCGGCCCCGATAGTGAATCCACCACGCGGTGCAGATGAGGATGGCCGAAGCGGATCCGAGGAGCAGATGAAGAAAGAGCACGCCCTTTAGCCGCTGGCCCTCGAGTGCAAAGCGCCAGGCCAGGACTCCGGTCACCAAAACAGGAACGGTCGAGGCGGCAGCCACCATCAAGTTGTAGTAGGCGGCATCCGCCAAGCCGGTTCGTTTGGTCCACTGCCCGGCTAGGTCAAACAGAACACCGATCGTGAACAGGGCAATCGGAAAATGAATCAGTACGACGTGCTGGGCATGCCGGGCAAACAGGATGCTCGTGGGATCGAAAGGACTATGCGAACCCATGGCGTCACTGGACCACGACTTTGCCGGTCATCTTGGGATGAATCGAGCAAAAGTAAGGGTAGGAGCCGGGTTTGCTGAAGGTGTAAGAAAACTTCTCGTCGGTATCCAGGACCTTGGACTTGAAGATTTTGTCGTCACTGACGACTGTGTGGGGAATGTCGTCGCGGTTGGTCCACGTGACCGTAGTGCCGGCCGGTATCGTTATAGTTGCGGGACCAAAACTGAAGTTGTCGATCTTCACCTCCACCGCCGCTGGCTGGGTCTGTCCCGTTCCGGCGCTCTCCACTTTGGCTTGGCTTGCACCCAGCAGCAGCGCTGTTGCGAGCGGCACCAATCCAGCAATGTACACACGTATCCTCATCGTATTTTTCCTCTCTTTATCTTGAAGCGACTTTCTTTGCTTTACGCCAAGGTTGAATCAACTACGGCGAGTGCGTGGTGACCACGCACGTAGTTCACATCAGTGATCCCGAGAACACTGCGCAGTTGCTCGGCAGGTACCTTCATCGGGCCGGGCGCTTCGGCTTTGCCGGGCGCGGGTTGCGGGAAGGCGGTGGATGCAGCGGTATGAAACGTTACATTGCCTTCCACTTTCTGCATGGTCTGATGGATGTGACCGTTTAATACGGTGACGGAGCCGAATTTCTTCAAGTATCCCAGAGCCTGGGCGCTGTCCTCGGTACCCCAACCCCATTGCGGATACACCGTCCACAACGGAATGTGCGCAAAGACCACGATGGGCGTGCTGGACTTCAGGTGCTTCACATCGCCTTCCAGCCATTCGAGCTGATCATGACCAAGCGTCCCCAAGCCGCCGGCCTTGAGGTTCATCACGTTGACGAGGCCGACGAAGTGCACGCCTTTTTGATCGAAGCTGTACCAGCCAGCGCCCTTGGAGTTCTTTGCCGTAGCGCTCCAGAAACTGTTTGCCGTCATCTTCGAGCACGTCGTGTTCACCAGGAACAAAGAAGGTTTCTTTGCCGGTAGCCTTCAAAATCTGGTCGACGGTATCGAATTCCGCAGGTTTCGAGAGGTGGCTGATATCCCCGGTGTGCAGGAGGAATTCGGGAGGCGAGGATAGAGCATTGATCTTGTCCACTGCTGCTTTCAGGGTGCCCGCAACGTCCGGGTTAGCGGGCTTGTTGAAGCCCATATGACTGTCACTAATCTGCACGAAGCTGAGTTCGCTCTTTGCGGCGGCGGGCAGTGCGGGGTCGCCTGCTCGATTAAGCGCGTAAGACTTCAGTACTCCACCTTGCATAACGCACAGCGCGCCGGTTCCCGCCCAGGCCATGCACTTAAGAAACCCGCGGCGGTCGATGCCATCATGGTGGTGATCGTAAAGAATCTCGTCTTTGGTTTTCGTCATCATCGTTCCTCTCAGAGTCGATCTCGTTCTGTTTCTAGTGCACCCTGTGTTGTGGCCTTTGGTGAACGGAGCGGCGCGAGTTGAGTTTGGGTCCAGGGTGCCCACGCCGCTCCGTGACGTGTTTCGCTGATCCAGACCACGGTTGGGGTCGAGTTATTCCAGGCGGACGGAATTTTTATTTCGTGCGTCAAAGACAGAATTGGGGAATAAAATCACTGCGGGAGCGGTCTAGCGGAATGAGTAGGCAAGTCCAGGGGCAAGACGTGGACGATTCTGATTTACAGGAGCGGCTGCGCTTCGAGCAGCTGGTGGTGCCGCATTTTGATGCCGCGTTTAACCTGGCGAGGTGGATTTTAAAAGGGCGGGCGGACGCAGAAGACGTGGCGCAGGAGGCCATGCTGCGTGCTTTGCGTTTTTTTCGCGGATTTCACGGCGGCGACGCGCGGAGTTGGGTACTGCAAATCGTACGAAACTCTTGTTATACGTGGCTGGAGAAGAATCGACCAATGGAACTGGCTACCGAATTCGATGAGGAACTGTTCCCCCAAGCCGGCGTGACGCCGGAATCGCTGGCGATTGCGGGAGACAATCGCGAACGACTAACCCGGGCGTTGGAGGATTTGCCGCCGCGATTTCGCGAGGTGCTGGTGTTGCGCGAGCTGGAAGGCTGCTCTTACAAGGAAATTGCCAGCATTACGGCCATGCCCATCGGAACGGTGATGTCGGCGTTGGCGCGAGCACGACAACGATTGCAACGCTCGTTGACGCAGGGCATCCAAGCGCAGAATCAGGAGGCCAAGCGTGAGTTGTGAGCTGACGCATTCGGTGCTCCACGGATATATGGATGGCGAACTGGATGCCGCGCGCGCCGCGGATTTTGAGCGACATCTGGTTTCTTGTGCGGAGTGCGTGGCCTCGCTGGAAGCGCAGGAGACGTTGCGCTCGTCGATTCATCGCGCGGGATTATATGAACGAGCGCCAAGTACGCTGCGCCGGAGATTCGAGGCGGAGTCGGGAGCGGCCGGCGCGGTGCCTCCAACGCGCATGGTAGCGCCCAAGCGCCCGCAATCCTCGCGCTGGCTGGCAATCGCGGCAACGATTTTGCTAGTTGGAGCGCTGGGATGGAGATTGATCCCGGGCCTCAGTGTCGATTCAACTGAAAAGGTATATGCCTCGGCGATTGTCGATGCACATCTTCGGTCACTGCAACCGGGTCATCTGGAAGATGTGGTGTCCACCGATCAGCACACGGTGAAACCGTGGTTCGACGGCAAGCTCGACTTTGCTCCGCCGGTGCGCGACTTTGCCAACGAAGGATTTCCCTTGCAGGGCGGGCGACTGGATGTTGTCCGCGGACGGACGGTGGCGGTGCTGGTGTATGCGCGACGCAAGCACATCATCAACGTTTTCATCTGGCCGACGAAAGAACAAGCTACCGCGGCGCAATCAGGATCACAGCTTGGCTACAACTGGATCGATTGGCGCAAGGACGGAATGGAGCTTTGCGCGGTGTCAGATGTTAATGCTGCGGACCTTCAAGAGCTGCAAATATTGCTTCAACAATAGGTTCAAGGTTTTTGCTTGGGCTCGTACGTCTGCGTGGCGACGTATGCCTTGGGTACTTCTTTCGCATAAATCATGCGCAGCGTTACAGAGCGGATCTGATTGGGCTTGATGGAAATATTTTTCTCCCACTCGCTGAACACGCCGTTGCCGGAGGCACGCACGTCGTAATTGTCGACGCGCAACTTGGGCACCGAGAAGTGTCCCTTGGCATCGGTACGAACAACGTGCGGTGTCTCGCCGCCGCCAGTCTGGTAGGTGACCACAGCGTTCGGCACGGGCTTGTCATTCGGCCCGATCACCGTGCCCACCAAGCCGCCTGAGCCGCGCGCTCCGCCTCCATGCTGAGGTGAGGCTTCTGCACTGCCGAGTAAGGGCAGGAGGCAGATTGATCCAACGATCAGAATGCGCTTCAGGATTACGTTCCTTTTATCGGTTAATAGCATGGGAAGGCTCCTGCCGTAATCGGGTGGCGTCCATGAAGGGCAGGTTGCTCAACTTCCAGTTTAGGCTTAGCGGGGTGCCGGGCGCGTGCTCCGGAGTACCGCTGTGCTCGACGCAAAACCTGCCTACACGGACAGGTGTGCGCCCGGTGTTAATTTCAGTGGCCGGAAATTATTCGTTGCGAAGCGCCAGGATCGGATCAACGCGGGAAGCTCGGTGCGCGGGGATTATGCAGGCCGCCGCGGCGACCAACACCAGCGATGCGGCCGACGACGCGTATACAAAAGGAGCTGCCGGCGTCACGCCATAGAGCAGCGAACGCAAGAGAAAGCTGAGTGCGATCGCCAATGCGGCTCCAGCCAACAATCCTATGGCACTTAATTTCAGGCCACGCCCGAGAATCATGGAGGTAACGTCGAGGGGCTTGGCTCCCAACGCCATGCGCACGCCGATTTCACGCGTTCTTTGCGCCACCGAATATGCCAGCACACCATAGACACCGAGGCAGGCCAGCACCAAAGCGAGTCCCGCGAAGACCGCAAGCAGAATCATGGGCCGAGTGCGGTCGGCGACATCGCTTTCCATCAATTGATCCATGCTGCGAATGTGGCTGGTAGGCTGTTGCGGATCCTCGGATAAGATCGCGGCCTGGATCGCTTTGATGGTTGCGGATGGATTGTTCGCCGTGCGCACCACAAGGTAGGAGTTCGCTTCGGGTTCACGAACCTGCGTGGACGGGACGTAAATCGCGGGCTTCATATCAAAGAGCAGCCCGCGCTCACGAATGTCCGCAACTACGCCCACGACAGTGCGCCAGCCTTCGTTGGGATTGTCGAAGCGCAGGCGTTTGCCGAGAGCGTTCTGTCCCGGCCAGTGGCGCTTGGCGAGAAATTCGTTGACGACGATCACCTGCATGCCGCCATCCCGATCGCGGGAATCAAACGTACGGCCGTCACGCAGGATTGCGCCAATCGTTTCGAGGTAGCCCGGAGTAACTTCGCGGTAGAGCGCATCATTCATCTCACCCGGTGGCAGCGGCGGATCGCCTTCGACGAAATAGGCATTCGTATCGCCCTCAGTAGTGAACGGCGCGTCGGAGGCAAAGCCGGCGGACTTCACACCAGGAACGGCGCGTACGCTTTCCACGGTTTGGCGGAAGAATTCACGTCTCTTCTCGTCGGTGTCGTATTTTTTGGATGGCAAGGGCACGCGCATAGTGAGCAGATGATCCGCACGGAATCCCAGATCGGTTTTGCGTAGAGTTCCAGATGGTTTGAATCATCAGTCCCGCGCCAGCCAGTAGCGCGAAGGCGAGCGCAAACTGCGCCACGACCAGCGCGTCGCGAAGCCGCAATCCGCCGCGAGATTCACCGGAGCGCGCGCCTTCTTTTAGGGAGTCATATAGAACGATGGATTTCGATCGCAGGGCGGGCGCGAGGCCAAACAGGATTCCCGCCGCAATCGAAATGCCCGCGGTGAAAAGCATAACGTGGCCATTGATCTGAAAGTTGTGGCCGCCCACCTGCGCGGGCAACAGACTGCCGAATATCTTCCAGCACATCTGGCCAAGCCATAGGCCAATGGTGCCGCCGGTAACAGCAATCACCAGACTTTCAGTCAAGAGTTGCGAGGCTATTTGCCCAGTGCTCGCACCCAGTGACACGCGCAAAGCAATCTCACGACGGCGACCCGTCGATCGTGCCAGGAGCAGATTTGCCAGATTGGAGCAGGCGATCAGCAAAATAAAGATCGAGGCAATTTGCAGGACCCATAATCCGCTGCGCGCGTCGCCAGCGAAATCAACCTGCATGGGAACCACCACGGCGCCGATTTTCGCGTTGGTGTCGGGATATTGCAGCTGCAAATTGTTGGCGACACGATTCATATCGAGCCGGGCGCGCTCCAAGGTGACACCAGGCTTCATCCGCGCCACTACCTTGAGGAAATGGGATCCTCTTCGCGCCCAATCTTCCGCACTGGCTGCGAAGGGAACCCAATATTCAGCTTCGCGTTCGTGGAAGAAAAATCCCTGGGGCATCACGCCGATGATGCGAGTGGGCACCATGTTCAACGAAATTTCCTTGCCGAGTGCCCCCGGATCGCCGCCGAAACGCCGTTGCCAAAGCCCGTAGCTGATGACCACCACCGCGCTCTTGGCCTTGTCTTCCTCGGAGGTGTACGCGCGTCCCAACATGGGCTGAACGCCCAAGACGTCGAAGAAATTAGGGGTGGTCTTCTTGCCGACGAGCTGCTCCGGTGCGCCGTCGCCTGTGACTCCGGCACTGGCGTACCGCGTGGCGGCCATGTCGGTGAAGACTTGGTTCTGCGCACGCCAGTCGATGTAGTTTGCAGGCGCGGGCGTGTTCTCGGCAAAGCCAACAAAGGAGGCGTCTTCCCAGACAATCACGAGGCGATCAGGATCGGTGTACGGCAGGGGGGTGAGCAACACCGCTTGCACCGCGCTGAAAATGGCGGTGTTGGCACCAATTCCGAGGGCGAGTACGGCCACCGCAACGGCGAAAAAGCCCGGGCTTCGGCGAACTTGCCGAAACGTGGAGCGCAGGTCGGCGAGCATTCCCATAGTGTACAAAACGAAATGACGAGAAAAATGTTCCCGATATTTGATGGGCTCCAGGCGGCGCTATGGCAGGCGCGATGAGCCGGAATTAGTGCGGAAGGCCCACGGGAGCCGGTCCAAGAATCTCACGAACGATGTGGGCGAGTGCGGTGGGGCTGTAGGGCTTTTGCAGATATCGCAGATCGCTGGATTCCTTGGGTATTCCACCGGCCATCGCCGAATAGCCGCTGGTGAGGAGCACGCGAAGCGCGGGGAATCGCTCGGCAAGCTTTGTGGCGGCGGCTACGCCGCCCATCTTGGGCATGACAACGTCGAGGATGGCCAGATCTGGGGTTTCGCCATCGCACAAGCGAAGCGCTTCTTCCCCATCGCAGGCAGCGAGCACGCGATATCCAAGCTGCACCAAGGTTTGCCGCGTCATTTCACGGATGGATTCGTGATCGTCGGCGAGCAGGATGGTTTCGGTGCCGCCACTTACTGGCTTGGGCGCTGCATCGCTTCTAGAGGCGGCCTTTTCTTTGCGGGCGTCGTCCATCGCCGGCAGGTAGAGCCGAAATAAACTGCCGTGATCTGGCTCGCTATAGACATGCAGAAAACCGTTGTGTTGCTGGACGATTCCGTAGACGGTGGCCAAACCCATGCCAGTCCCTTTTCCGCTCTCTTTGGTGGTAAAGAAGGGCTCGAAAATTCGCTCGCGGGTCTCTGCGCTCATGCCAGTTCCGGAGTCCGACACGGACACGACCGCATACCGCCCGGGGAGCACCTGCGGATAAAACCGGCAGTAGGGTTCGTCGAGTTCGACCATTTCGGTCTCGAGCAGTAGGCGACCGCCGTTAGGCATGGCATCCCGCGCGTTGATGCAGATATTCATCAGCGCATGTTCGATCTGGGTGGGATCGGCCTTCACAACATCAAGAGGCGCGCTGACGAATTTCAACTCGATATGCTTGTTGATGACCTTGTCGAGTAGACTGACGAGCTGCCCGGTCACCGCATTCAGATCGACGGCGGTAGCCTGAAGCACCTGACGGCGAGCAAAGGTCAGCAGTTCGCGCGTTAATGCCGCTGCACGATTTGCCTGTTCGCGAATACGGTTGAACCGTTCGAGCAACACCGGATGGTCGCCGCTTTGGTCGATGCCGAGTTCCGCCCAGCCGAGAATGGCGCCAATGACATTGTTGAAGTCGTGGGCGACGCCGCCGGCAAGTTGGCCGACGGCTTCAAATTTCTGTGCTTGGTGTACCTGGCGCTCGGTCGCGCGTAGCGCGGTGATGTCTTCGACGCTTAATTCAAAGGTGCCCGGGGACTGCGCCGGCGAAAGCTGCCGCATGTGGGCGCGTACGGTGGCAATCCCGCCATCGCGGCGCCGCCACTCCGCCTCCAGTTGACCGACGTGGCTGCGATTGCGGCACGCGGACAGCAGCAGCGCATATTGTTCGGGAAATCTAAAAAGATCCCGCGCCAGGTTCAATTTCTTCAGTTCGCGTGCTTCGGAACAGCCCACGACATGAAGGAAGGCGGGATTGGCATCGAGGATGGCGCCGTCCTCGGCGATGCAGGCGATACCAAAGATGGCATTTTCCAGGAGCTCCCGATTGCGCGCTTCGGAAATTCGCAGCGCCTCCTCAGCAAAAGCGCGTTCGTCGCGCACATTCTTTTCCGCCAGGGCACGGACCAGCGCCTCAGGAATTCGCGAGACGTGCTCTTTCAAGATGAAGTCGCTGGCGCCCTGCTTGATGCTTTCGACGACGGCTTCCTCGCCGAGCGCGCCGGCTACCATCAAGAAGGGAATATCCTTGCCGGAATTGCGGAGCTCGGTTAGCGCGTCCAATCCGGACGCAATCGGTCAGCCGATAATCGGCTAAGACCGCATCGAAGTGCTCTTGTGCGACCGCTTCCCGAAATTCCTGCTGCGTTCGGACCAAGGTCGGATTTACATCGAAGCCGCCTTGTTTCAGTACCAGAACAATGGAGGCAGCATCTTGCGATTCGTGTCGGCAAGAACGAGTGCGCGAAGAGAAACCGTCACGTTGGATTGGCGTAGCTCGAGGAGGGCTCGCGAACTTCATGTGAAGCTCACCGTGGCTGTGCTCTTGAAATGGTGGGAGTGATGGTGCGAAAGCATCGCTAGCTCCTGCCAACTGCGTGCTCGACGGGAGTCACCGACCGCAGATCGGTTTCCACGTTATCCAGAGTTGTTCAAAGGAACGCACATCTTTGGCTGTCCAGGTTCCGACGCTGAGCCGTAAGTCGATCGGGCCCCAGGGAGACCGCGCTTCATTGTGGATTGTGAGGTGTCGTTCCAGGCGTTGGCGCAACACCGGGGCACTGGATGCTAAGGCATCGACTGCCAGCAATGCGAATTGCGCGTGACCCAGTCTGGCGATGATGTCGCTTCTGCGGCAGGTGGCAGCTAATAGCCGCGCCACATCGCGCACGGCTTCATCCGCGGCACCGGGGCCAAACCCTTCGCGGAGCGTCTGCAAATTCTCGAAGAGTGCGCAGATGAGCACCAACGATGTTCCAGTGCGTTGCGCTTCTTCCATGCAGCGACCGCCCAGCGTCAACAGACCTTCGCGGCTGTACAAACCGGTCAACTGATCGCGCAACAGGTCGGTCAGGCCCTCGAACGTATTGCGTGCCAAGGCGGTTCGCAGCAGCCGATCCAGTACGCGTGCGTCCAGAAATCCCTTCAATACATAATCCATCGCCCCGGCGCTGAGACTTTGTGCGGCGAACTGTTTTTGCGAGGGATCGGCGAGGACAACCAAAGGAGTTCCCGGCGCCGATCGATGTACCAGATGCACGGCATCCAGGGGATCTCGCAAGCTGAGGGAAAGATCGAGGAGAATAATTTCGGGATCGAGCATCCGAATGGTTGGAATGAGCGTCGCTACAGTGGCGACCACGGCCAATTCGAGAGCCTCTTCGCTGCCATCGAACAGCGCTCGGAGGGTTTCGGCGGTGTCGCCATCACTACTTTCTGCCAACAGGATCCGAAGTTTTTTCTGAGCCATACCCTCGCCTTATTTCCCAAGCGGAATGCGGTGGGAGGCTGCGAGCAACCCGTGAAGAGCACGGTGGCTCGGCGCGCAAATACCGCAAGCGGACTGGAGAGGGCAGTCGAGTAGAAATTGGGTAACGTAGACCTGCAGGAAGGGACCTTCATTGTCGCGCAGTGGGGCTGAGAGTCAAGAGGGGAGCGATTGGCTGCTACCCATGCGCTACGTCGCGTTTGGGGACCCGCCAAATCGGCGCATGAGGAGCGCCGCAACGCCGGCGATCAGTCCGCCGCTTACAATGATGCCTTCCCAAAGGAGTCCCGCGACTAACACGAGGGAGCCTGGTGCGCCGAAGGGCACAAGCAGTGCCACAAGCGCGGCCTCGCGCACGCCTATGCCGCCCTGCGTCAGCGGAAGCAAGGCAGCCAGCTTTGCCAATGGCCACGCAAACAACCACACTTTGACCGGCAACACCAACCCACAATATGTCGCCATCCTGGCGGCGAGAATCAGCAGTGCCGCCTGAATGCAAATGCCCATGAGCCAGCCGAGCGCCAGTATGTGGGGTCGCTGCGAAACCGATCGCAGTGCGTGACGCACTCGTGCCAAGCGCCTGCGAAAGCGGGTTGACCGTCCGCCGAACAATGGGCGACGCGCAAGATAGGCTGTGGCAGCTAAGAAAATCGCTGCGCCCGCCAGCCATAACAGAGCCTTTTGAGTCTTGCCCTGAAATTGCGACGGAACCGAGTTAGGTAGAAGAATCAGTCCGGCCAGAACTAAGGTTCCCTGCGCTGCCGCATCGAGAATGCGATCGACAACATTGCCAGCAAGCACGGCAGCGGGTCGCGGGCTGCGGCGCAAGCCCACCGCCAGGCGAATGACGTCACCGCCGAGGATGGACGGCAGAAACAGTGCGCCGAACAGGCCGCCTGCATAACACTGCGTAGAGGTCCCAATGCTCAGGTCTGATCCGGCGGAGTTGACCACCATGCGCCATTTCACAACTCCTACACAGTGCGCCAATAAGTAGCTAACTAGAATCGCGGCGAAACTCGCAGCGGGAACCCGTCCGATGGTCGCGCGTAGCGAGGAGATCGGAAGGAAATGCAACAAGGCGGCCAAGATGGCGAGTCCGGCCATCCAGCGCAAAGCGGTGACAAACCAAGCCCACGATGCCCGTTGTCGCTGGGGGGCGGCATTCATGCTTTAGCGAAGGCTACTTGCGTCTGAATCGATCTGCTTGATCGTGGTTCCCACCAGAAGTTTATCAAGCTCCGAAAATCTCGTTGATCTTCGACGCCAGTTCAAAATCCAGATTGCTGATGCCGTTCACACTGTGGGTATTCAGATCGATCACTACTTTGTTCCAAACATTGAACCACTCCGGATGGTGATTCATGGCTTCCGCGACCAGTGCGACCCTCGTTATGTTGCCAAAGGCGGCGACGAAATCTTTGCATTCAAACGCGCGATGCAATTTGCCGTTCTCCAGCGTCCAGCCTTTCGTACGAGCCAATTGTTCCTTAACTTCGGCATCGGTTAATTTCTTTGCAGTCGGCATACGACTCTCTCCTGGCTGACTGGGAATCGCCTTTGCGCATTATCTCCCACAATCCGAGGAAGGGGCATGGAACGCTTACGATTTCGACGTTGCACGGCGCAAGTGCTACGCAATTACCGACACCATCTCCAGGACCTTCGATCCGAGCTCGAGTTCTCCCTCGATAGTTGCGCGCCGGCGCGCTTCTTCGCCGCGAATCCCGCGAGTAAAGATCTTCCAGGCGTCCTCCGCCTCAATCTTCACCAAGGCACCGGCAGATCCACTCTGCCCGACACGCAATTCCCAAGCGGCGCGTCCACGCTGAACAATCCAATCGCCGCCGGCAGGCCCGAGTAAACTCAGCTGCACACAGGCTCCTTGAGCGGCGATCACATCACGAAAGGTGTGCGGCAGCGCACGCACAAACGTGTCGAGGACTGGGGCGAAAAATCGCGGTTCATACAAACCGCGTCGACCTGTGGCGTCACGTATCTGCTGCTGATGGTGCCAGCGCTCGGTGTACTCGCGCGCAACGTCCAGCCACATGGGCGCAGGCTCGGGTCCAGCCCAGCTCACCGGTGTCCCGAGCGCATGCGGATCGAGCGACGCGAAGTATCCCTCCATCTCGGGGCCGGTGAACGCCAGCAAATCGCAGAGTACCCGCGGGCTCATGCGCTTCGCGGCCGCAACCCAGGATTCATTCAAACCATTTATGAACGAGACTAGTTCCTGCCAACTCGAGAGCGCTTGACCGCTCGGCGTGTACGCGTCCCGACGTCGCGATAAATTCCCAACATCACCACCCAAAAGGTGCGCCGCCAAATCTTTCACGTTCCACTTGGCCGCGGCAGTCGGCCGCTCCCAGTCATCTGGCTGGAGTCCCTGCAATACATCAAGCAACTGCTGCCGCACTTCCGGAAACAAGTGAGCTGTCAATATTGGTTCGGGACTTTTCATCTGTGCAGGGTCGCGCTGATTATCATTCAGCAGCAATCTGCGAGCAATCGCATTCGGCCCGAAAGCAAAAATCGTGCCAGCCATCATGCGCCGGCACGATCTTAGTACCTGAGAGGAAAAACTTGAGACTACGGAACCATCCGTACATTGTGTACGGCGGCGCTTACTGAAACGGTGGAACCTAGTGCTTGCGGAAGCCACCAGACCTTTCGCAGTAATGGATGTTGGCTGGTCATCATGCGTTTGCCAACGAAATCCATGACAAGGGGGCTTACCTGCGTTGCCGCATATAGCACGCCGGAGTGAGAGAACGGCCGCAACATGGGATTGCCTTCGATGCCATAGCCGCCAGAGATCGCGCGCCGGGTCGACCACGCGTCAAAGGAAGCGGCGCCGGCTCCGGTGAACGAAAGGGCATACCAAAGTTTTCGCTGCTGTGAGGTTTCGTACGGTCGGCCGATGAAAGCCTTTGCCGGCGGAACCGATATAAATGACGATGCGGGATAGCTCGGCTGAATCGCGGCCGAGCCTGGTGTCACATTCGACGCGGCCTCAACGGCGACGATATTTACATCGTCTGCCGTAATTTTTGGCTGCGGCGCCGATGGCAACGGTTGAGAGATGGAAGATTCGCTGGCTGAATTCTCAGAAATCACTGCGACGGTGGCAGAACTTGTATCTGCCTTCGCGGTGTTCATGCTCTGCGGAGCGGAGAACACCATCAAGATCGCTGTCAACAGCATGTATCACCTCAGTAGGCTGCGAGCCTGCGAACTGATCCCCGCTCGCAACATTGGTGACTTTAGGTGCTCGCTGCGCGCGTCACACTGGGCGACTGGTCACATCTCTGCTGGTACTTTGCTTTGGCTCGTTCGTTTTTCACGTGGTGGGACTGTGGTACCACTCTACTTCCTAAGTATTTCTAATGCGTGACAGTTGTTTTAGCCCTGTGGATTATTGTCCGTCGAGGCGGTGTATTCGAGCGCAGTTGGGTGTGGTCAAGTTGTGTGACAACTTTGTGTCGCAACGTTCGTATCGTAACTCTGTGGGCGACCGTTACTGCGGCGTCTCCGCTCCTTAATTCCTAGAAAATTCGGCAAACACTGTAGTTCTCAACGGCGCAAAACTACTCTGCTATAATCCCTCGCGATGATGGCGCTCGGGCATTTCACCTGGCGCTCCGCGGCACAACAAAGCGCATGTCCAACGAATCCTCTTCAGCCAAACGCGCACCAATCCCAGAACGCGGGCCGCAAGCTCCCCGGTTCATCGTCATTGAAGGGCCTCTTCGCGTCGGGAAAACGACTCTCGCGCAGGTTTTAGCCGAGCGCCTGCACGCACGTCGCGTGTACGACTGCGAGGACAATCCGTTTTTGCCGGAGTTCTATCAGGAGAAGGCCGGCTCCGCATTTCGCTCGCAGATGTATTTCCTAATCGAACGGCAGCGCCGTCTTCGCGAAGCGCTCGCGGTGGAAGCGCCCGGGCCGATTCTTGCCGACTTCCTGTTGGAAAAGGACCGCATCTACGCGAACCTTAATCTCAACGACGCCGAACTCAAGCTGTACGATCGCTATTACGAATCCCTCGCCTCGGAGATTCCTGCGCCCGATTTGGTGATTTATCTTCAGGCGAAACCCGAGGTTCTCCGCGCGCGCATCACCAAGAAAGCTGCCCGGGACGAGACCCAAATTTCCCCCGAATACGTGGAGGAAGTGGCCCGCGCATACGAACACTTCTTCTTCCATTACGCGGCGTCCGATCTCCTGGTCATCAATACCTCGGATATCGACTTTGTGGAGCGCAGTTCCGACCTTCAGCAACTGCTGCGTAGACTGCAGGATCCGGTTAAAGGCACGCAGTACTTTCTTCCCCTGGGCGCCTCGGAATAATCGGCGCCACCTGTCCCCCCTCCAATAAAAGGAGCAAGTGAGCGCTGCCAGAGTCGCTGCTGCCACTGGCCGAGTTGTCATTCCTGTTCGCCTGGACGGTCTGGGCCTCGCTCGCACCTACAAGTAACCACCAGTGTCAACGTTCAACTTATTGATACCGCACGGCTTACGGGCCAATAGTACGAATTCTGGTCCGCCGTACCATTGTTGACATTTCACGGCGAAGCTAATTTCACCCTGCGCGCACCCACTTACAGGGCCAGCCGCGCGAGGGGCGGGAATGGGCAGTTGGCAGCAAAATTCGACGACAGGCGAGCGTGCAGTCTCTAAGCCTCGCATCCCCAAGCGCCTACATATTTACGCGGCGTGTTTTGCCTCGCTGGCTTTAACCTCGACCTTCGCCGGCTATGAGGCGTCGCGCTTCGGCGGGGTCGGTTGGTCGAACTCGGGTTCGGTGGAAGCCGCTACCCTGCCCGCACGGTCCGTTGAAGCCGCAAATGCAAATCCGGTTATCGCGGACTTGAATCGTTTGGCGCCACAGGATCAGGCGCGGCAATTGCTCGATCGCGCGATCCAGCGAGATCTTCGGTCACTCGATCTGATCACCAAGAATGTTGATCTATGGCGCGGTCACCTGATCGATGAAGGTCCGCTATTCAATTCCGTACACAATGCCTTGAACTCGAACGACCTTCGGGTTCGCGCGGCGGGCTTGGAAATCGATCTGGCTGCCAACAATCTCAGCAAGACGCCCGAAACGGTTGCAGCGCTCGTGAAGAAGCTTCACGATGATCCGGCGAATCGTCCCTGGACCTTGTGGCGCCTCGGCGCATTGGGTAATCGCGGCGTTGAGCCCAATGTGGTTTTCGCGCAATTGACGGCCTACGTCCACGACCGCAATGAAGAAACTCGCTACTGGGCGGTTGAAGGGCTCGCGATGCTGGGAACCGAAGAAACCGTTAACGCCTTGCTGGACAGCTTCGCGCACGATCGGTCGAGCCGCGTTCGCCAGCGTGCGGCCTGCAATTTGGCAGAATCGGGCATGCTCGCTCGTGAGCAGCGGGTTGCGGCGGTCCCACAGCTTTTGAATTTCTTTGATGACGACGCTATGGATCCAGCGACGCGCGGATGGGTTTATGGTGCGCTTCGAACTATCACCGGCGTGCAGCTGGGCAATGACGCAAACGCCTGGCGTCAATGGTGGGCCAAGCGAGATACGACCACGAAGCATCATCGCCGCACCGCCATGCTGTATGCCTGATCGACAGAGTTAGCGCAAAGCCTTCCTCAGCCGTCCGGTTTCTCAATATTTAGAACGTGAACTTTCCAGTCCTAACCTCCGCTGCTATAGTGGCGCGCGTCGCCATCACTGCATCTATCGCAGCGACCACGTAGGAGCCGCCATGGAACCCTGGTCACGCCGTAAGTTTTTCCTCACGTCAATCGCAAGCAGCGCCGCTGCAGGCATCGGCAAACTTTTGAGTGCTGCTCCGGCCGCCGCAGCTTCGATCCCGGCGGTGTCCGGTAAACGACCGCTGATCATCTCCAGTTCGAATGGTGTGCACGCGCTCGACAAAGGCATGGTCATCCTCAAGAGCGGAGGAGACACACTCGACGCGGTAATTGCGGCCGTAACCGTCGTTGAGGATGATCCGAAAGATACCTCGGTTGGATATGGCGGCCTTCCCAATGAAGAGGGAGAGGTGGAACTTGACGCCAGCGTGATGCACGGTCCGACGGGACGCGCCGGATCCGTTGCTTCGGTACGGCGCATCAAGAACGTTGCGCGGTTGGCCCAGACGGTAATGCAAAAAACGAATCACGTCATGATCGTTGGCGATGGCGCGCGGCGCTTCGCGGTCGCCGAGGGATTTGAAGAGCAAAATCTTTTGACGGACGATACGCGAAAAATTTGGCTGGCGTGGAAAGCGTCGACTTCTTTCAATTGGAGGCCAGGAATCGATTCACCCGAATGGAAAGATCACGTCTCGGCTATTTTCGACGGTGACGCAGAGAAAATCGCGTTCGCCGAACGCGTGATCGCACGTCCGCCAACCGGAACAATTCCGTGCATGGCGATCAACGAAAAAGGGGACATCTCGGCCACCACGACAACGTCAGGTTTGGCATGGAAGATCCCCGGCCGCGTCGGCGATTCGCCGATCATCGGGGCTGGTTGCTGCGTGGATAACGAAGTCGGTGCCGCGGGCTCCACCGGAAAAGGCGAAGAGAACATCAAGATCAGCGGAGGTCACACCATCATTGAAATGATGCGCAAAGGCATGTCTCCGCAGGATGCGTGTCTTGAAGCGCTGCACCGCATCGCCCGCAATTATAAGAACGACAAGAAAAAACTGGCGACGTTTCACATTTTCTTTTATGCACTGAACAAGGACGGCGTCCACGGAGCCGCGTCTTTGTGGAATAACGCCTACACCAACAAACCCGCTACATACGCCGTCCACGATGGCAGCGAAGCCAAGCTGATGCCGTGCGCCCCATTATTTAATGAAACGCACGTCGAAGACTGATCGCCCGAGCGGCTCTGGTCTGTTTTATTCTGGTCGTCTCATGGATCAGGCCACTGTATTGATTATCGGCGGCGGCGTGATTGGCTGCGCCATTGCGCACGCGGTGTCACAGAAATTTTCGGACGTCTTCGTCGTAGAGCAGAATCCCCGGCCAGGCATGGCCACGAGCACCCGCAACAGCGGCGTGATTCATTCCGGAATCTACTACACCAAGTCCTCGCTCAAGGCGCGCCACTGCGTTGACGGCAATCGCCTGATGTACGAATTCTGTGCGCGGTATAACGTGCCGCATCGGCGTACCGGCAAGCTGGTAGTAGCGGCCGATGCACACGAAGAGCCAGAACTTGCGGCGCTGCTCAAACGCGGCATCGACAATGGCGTCGAGAATCTCCGCATCGTGGATTCCGCAGCGATTCGCGTCCGCGAACCACACATTCGTGGAACGGCTGCGCTTGAAGTTCCGTCGACCGGCATCGTTTCGGCGGAGGATTTGGTCCGGACGCTCGCGCGGCTGGCGACCGATGGAGGCGCGCACATTGTCCCTCGCGCGAAAGCGGTGGCGCTCAGGCCAATGGACGGAGCGGTGCAGGTCGACGTTGAGATTGGCGATGAAGGTGGAGTGCAAAAGGAGACGATCGAGGCGCGATGCGTGGTGAATGCGGCGGGACTTTACGCCGATGAAGTTGCCGCGATGTTGGGTAATAAAACGTGGACCATTTATCCGGTTAGGGGCGAGTACTGCGAAATCCGTGGGCCGCGCGCGAGCCTGATTAATTCACTGGTGTACCCATTGCCGCACGCACACGGATTAAGCCTTGGAGTGCACTTCACCAAAACGTTGTGGGGAACCGTTCTAGTGGGGCCGTCCGCTGCCTATGTTGAAGGGAAAGATAATTACGAGCGCGACCGGCTGGCGATCAAGGATTTCGCGCAGAGCGCTAAGACACTTTTGCCCGAGGTAGAAGAGGGGGACCTCCAGCTAGGCTATTCGGGGCTGCGGCCAAAGTTGGTTCCGCCGCAAGGCAGAGGCCTCGCCGATTTTGTAATCACGCGCGATCCTTCGGTTCCCCAAGCTATTCATTTGGTGGGGATGGAATCGCCAGGTCTGACCGGAGCGATTTCGATTGCCCAGCACGTCTCGCAGCTCGTTTCCGAGACTTTCGACTAGCCGACCACGACCTTCACGAACTTTTTTTTGCCGGCGCGCAGCAGAAATTCTGACCGCGTGCTGAGGTCGACATCTTTACGAGGATCGTCGATGCGTGAGCCGTCGATTTCTACGCCGCCTTGCTTGATCAGCCGCTCAGCTTCGCTCTTCGACGCGATTAACCGCAATTCGACTAGCAGGGTGGTGAGCTTTTTCAGCCCGTTCACTGCGATCTTCTTTACTGGGGCTTCTTCGGGAGCCCGGCGATCACGGAAGACACGCTGGAAGTTTTCAGCGGCTTTGGCCGCAGCGTCCGGGCCATGGAACGGCGCAATCACTTCCCGCGCCAGTTGCATCTTGACGTCCATGGGATGCTTTTCGCCGCTAGAGACTTCCACCTTGAGCGCAGCAATGTCAGCCGGTGCTCGATCCGTCACCAATTCATAGTAGGACCACATCAGTTCGTCCGGAATGGACATGATCTTGCCGAACATTTCGGCAGGCGGCTCAGTGATACCAATGTAATTGCCCAGGCTTTTCGACATCTTCCGGCTGCCATCGAGACCCACAAGAATCGGCATGGTTAGAACCGCCTGCCCCGATAGTCCATACTCACGCTGGATTTCGCGATGCACCAGCAAATTGAATTTCTGTTCGGTGGCCCCTAGCTCGACGTCTGACTTCAGATTGACGGCGTCAATGGCGGTTAGCAGAGGATACAGAAGCTCGTGAACGGAGATTGGCTGGTTCTCGTTAAGCCGTGAACGGAAGTCTTCGCGCTCCAGCATGCGTGCTAGGCGGTAGTGCGAGCAGAGTCGAACGACATCCACCGCATTCATTTTGTTCAGCCACTCGCTGTTGTAGCGAACTTCCGTTTTCTCGCGGTCGAGGATTTTGAAAACTTGCTCGAGATAGGTTCTGGCGTTCGCGTCGACCTGATCTCGAGTCAACGGCGGACGCGTCTCGGAAACGCCAGTAGGGTCGCCAATCATTGCGGAGAAATCGCCGATCAGGAACACCGCGATGTGCCCCATGTCCTGAAAGTGTTTCAATTTGCGTAACACCACGGTGTGGCCCAAGTGAAGATCCGGAGCTGTAGGATCGACACCCAGGTACACGCGGAGCGGTGTGCCGGTCTTCAGCGATTCGCCGAGCTTGGCCTTCAGTTCCTCTTCGCGAATGATTTCAGCAGCGCCCTTTTTCAGGTACGCGAACTGTTCGTCGACCGGTTTGAAATTTATTGTTGGCATTTTTCGGATTAATAAGATTTTGTGCCGCGCGCTTGCGTTGAATCTTTACCTAACCTCTTTAAATCAATCTCGGAATGTTAACTCTCGCTACGCATCTTGGCCGGTGCGGATGACCCGACGCCCTGCGATCTTGAACTCTCCACTCAGCACAATTTTTACTGCTTCCGTGTAGATGCGGTGTTCCTCGGCCAAAATCCGAGCCGACAAGGTGACGTCTGTATCGTCATCGGCGACTGCCACGGCCGCCTGCAACACGATCGGACCAGCATCGAGATTCTCGTCCACAAAGTGGACCGTGCAACCCGCGAATTTTACTCCGTACTCAAGCGCCTGGCGCTGTGATTCCAATCCAGGGAAAGCGGGCAGCAGCGATGGATGAATATTCAAGATGCGGTCCGGAAAAGCAGCCACAAAGTATGGTGAAAGCAGGCGCATATATCCCGCGAGACAGACCAGGTCGACTTTGTGCTCCTTGAGGACGGCAACCACCTGGCGGTCGAAGACTTCACGCTCAAGCCCCTTTGAGGGAATGACTTTCGTAGCCATGCCGCGCTGATTGGCCTTATCGATGCCCGGGGCGCCATCGCGATTGCTTACCACGATCGCAATCTCTGCACCGGGAATACGCCCAGCCGCGACACTATCGGCCAGCGCTTCGAAATTGGAGCCGCGGCCGCTCAACAGCACGCCAATACGCTTGGTCATAAACTGGAAACGGTAGCACAACTCGTTCGAAGGATCGAAATAGCACGCGCTCAATTACTGGCAGGCAGGCGCGTAAATCCATGCGTGGAGATGATCGCTGAGGCTGCAATCATGGAGTTGTAGCCTAGGTGCATCAGGAAACTGGCCAAAACGGTGCCGGTGCGCGCACGCGTGAATGTAAAAATGACGCCAACAAGGATCAGCAGAACGACAATACCCCAGGTCCAGCCGAGCTGATAGCCGTGCATCAGGCCGAACAATACCCCGGTGAGGATAATTCCGGGAGCGATGCCGAATGATTTTGCAAACAGCGGGAACAGGTAGCCGCGGAAGACGGTTTCTTCCACCAATGGCGCGACGAAAACAGCCATGGCCATGAAGACGAGGGCGGTATCGCGATTCTTGAAAAGCTCCTGGAGGGGAATCCCTTCCTTGGTGTGCACCTGTGAACCGGCGAGTCCGACAAGAATTGCCAGAGCGAATCCGAAGAAAAAATACACTAATGGATTGCGTTTACGCCCCTCAGTGTCTCGCTGGAGGGGCCGCCAACCCAGGGTGCTCCAAAAGGGCACGTCGCGAAGAACGCTGATGGTCACATACAAGAAAAGAAAGATCAGCGCGGAGCAGATTATGGTGCTCCCGACGACGAAGCGTGAATTGCTCATGAAATACTGTTCGTATTGTTCCTTCGACAGTTTTTGTTGAGGCGCATAGTGAAGCGCGAGGGCAGTCTGCACGACGATAAAACTGACAAAGGTAAAGAAGACGAACATAAGGAAATGACCCCACGACCAGGGGGCACGCAAAAATTCGGGCAGGGATGGCTTCGATTCGTAAGGAGCATGAGACGATTCTGCGGCATAACTGATCGGATCCCCGGGAAGCGACGCGTCGGCAGAAGCGCTGATGCCGTGCTCGGCCGAAGACTCGGTATCCTCCCCGTGCGAATCAGAAGGATCGACCGGGTCATTCTCGCGCGAAGCGTCGAAATAGGTCATCGTTTGTTCTTCTTGCTTTTCTTACTGGGGGAAGCGCTAGTGATTGCGAGTGCCGCGGCCACCAGCGGCAACAGAATCTCATGATGGCCGGTGATGGCATACCCGCGCGATTGGTTCTTCATTTTGCTTGATGTAGCGGCGGTAGGACGCTTCACCACATTTTGCAACGGTCGATAGTGCTGCACGAAATCGAAATTCGCCGTTGTGATCGGGTGCAGCGGTACACCGAGATTGCGAACCACGGAGACAGCTTTCAGGAAAATCTCGGGGAGCACGACTGCGGATCCCCAATTGATATATACGCCGCCCGGATGCATTTCTTTCACCATTGCGGAGAAGAGTCGAAAATCATGGAGTGTTGCCATCCCCAGATGGGCGCCATCGGCGGCCGGATGCATGTGCGGAATGTCTGTTCCAATCGCCAAGTGGACGGTAACGGGTACACGAAGCCGGTAGGCAGAGATTAACACGCTGGCGTCAGCGTGCCTGGCATTCAGAATTCCGCTGGTGAGAAACTGACCTGCGGCTTCACCATAACCGATGCGAATGCGTGCGGCGAGTTTCGCAATTTCGTTCACATACTTGCCGGTTTCCTCCGACATCCCGAATTTGCCTTCGCCTAAAGCGGCCTCCACATCTTCTGAAGTATGGCCCGCCAGCGCGATTTCAAAATCGTGAATGAGCGCGGCGCCGTTCATGGCAATTCCGGAGACGAAGCCGCGGCGCATCAAGTCAATCAACACCGGCCCAAGGCCGACTTTGATGACATGGCCGCCCAGACCCCACAGAATGGCTCGGCGTTGCGATCGGGCGCGGCGAATTGCTGCGAGCAAGTCGCGCAAATCTTGTGCCGCCAGAAAGGCGGGAAGAGAGTCGATCAACGCCGCGACAGATGCATTGTTGCGTGGAGGCTTGGCGAAGTCTCGGACGTGAACCTTGCTTTTGCGTGAGGCCAGCGGATAAGTTTCGAGGCCGCCCAGCACCAGCGGCTGCGTGGAATAGATGCTCATAAAGAGTGTTAACTCTAACGCGACCGCAGAGCATTACCAAGTAGCGGCAATCGAATTGTCCGCTGCTTCAACGCACTGGCCGGCACTGGAGCGCGTTTTGCGTTGCCTGCCCTGGCGAATTCCACTATCGTAAAGGTTTATTTTTGTAGCTAAATTCGCGGCTATGCTTACGCTGCCGATAATTTCGGAGACCTTTCGTGAAGAAGAAGATTCGCGCCATTCAATACGGTGTCGGACCCATCGGCGCATCCATCGCGCGGCTGATGCGCGAAAAAAGCGCAATCGAGATTTGTGGCGCGATCGATACGGATCCGGCGAAGGTTGGGCGAGATCTAGGCGAAGTGGTGGGCGCTGCGGATGCGCCCTGGGGCGTGAAAATCTCCGCTGACGCAAAGGATGTGCTGGAGCAGGCCGCCGATGTGGTCATTCATTCCACATCATCAGCGCTGCCGAAAGTGATGGATCAGTTGCTGGCGTGTCTCGAAGCGGAGTCGTGCATCGTCTCTACATGTGAAGAACTGTCTTATCCGTATCGCACCTACCCGGAATTGGCCGCGAAGCTGGACGCAGCGGCCAAGGATTGGGGCGTCGCCTTGGTAGGTACCGGTGTGAATCCCGGCTTCGTAATGGACAAACTGCTGATTACGCTCGCCGCGGTATCTCAACGCGTGGAACACGCGAAGGCGCTGCGCATCGTGGATGCGTCAAAGCGCCGCGAACCGTTGCAGAGAAAGATCGGAGCAGGAACGACGGTGGAGGAGTTTCGCGAGAAGGTGGCTGCGGGAGTCATCAAGCATGTGGGCTTGCCGGAGTCAGTTGCGATGGTGGCGGACAGCCTGAATCTTCCCGTCGAACAAATCACCGAAACGATCGAGCCGGTGGTCGCACAGCAACGTGTACAGACAGAGTTCCTGACTGTGGAGGCGGGCCAAGCGGCGGGCGTTCACCAAATCGCGCGCGGACTGCGCGACGGCAAGGAATTGGTCTATCTGGAGTTGCAAATGTACGTGGGCGCAAAAGACCCCGCGGACAGTGTGGAACTCAAAGGGCACCCGAATATCAGCCTGATCATTCCAGGTGGCTCGCACGGCGATATCGCCACCGCATCGGTAGTGGTCAATTCCATCCCAGTGATCCTCGACGCACCAGCCGGGCTGCGCACGTCGCGCGACTTGCCGATTGGTTTTTTCTCGCCTGACGCGCGGCCCTGAAATCTAACGCTGCCAAAACTTCATCACTGCCGAGTAATCGAGGTCTTCTCTACTCGCGCCTTTAACGAAGTTGTAGGTCTCTCGCGCCGCGGCTGTGGCAGGCAACGCCACACCAATCTGGTTACCCAGCTCCAGAGCCAGACTCAGATCTTTGTGCATCAGCCGCAACGGAAAACTAGGCGTGTATTCGCCTTTGAGCAAATTCGGCGCTTTCACGTCCAGAACGCCGGAGCGCGCCATACTCGACTGCATTACTTCCACCAGGCTCTCGCCCTTTAATCCGGCACGCGTGACCAGCGCAAGCGCTTCGGCCAGTGCATCCACCTGAAGCGCCAAGATCAAATTCATCGCCAATTTTATTGTCTGTCCAGCGCCGTTCGGTCCGAGATGAAACCACCGCTTGCCCATCACACCAATGATCGGTTCCATGGCCTTCAGTGTTTCGGCATCGCCGCCCACCATAAAGACCAACTCGCCCTTTTTAGCACCCCAATCTCCACCGGTTACGGGAGCATCGAGAAAATGTATGCTTCGCTCTTTGCAAGCCGCGGCAATTTTCTTAGCCAGCGTTGGCGATATGGTGCTCGAATCGATGTAGGTGCTGCCAGCTTTCAGAGCCGGAAAGGCAGCAGCGTCCTTGTTGCCGTCGGCTCCCCAGAGCACTTCTTCGAGCGCGGGTGGGTCGCTGACCATGGTGATCAGCACATCAGCAGCGGCCGCTGCATCCCGCGGTGACTTCGCTAGAGTCGCGCCAGCGTTGACCAGTTCATCGGCGCGGGAAGGCGTGCGATTCCATACGGTCACGGCATGTCCGGCCTTTACCAGGTTCATGGCCATCGGCCGACCCATCAAGCCCAGGCCGATCACTCCGATTTTTGCTTTCAAGTTACCCGCGGAATCCATCGATGCCTCCAAAATCGAAACAAGGTTTGCGGCGACGCACTACACATCGCTGGTGCACGAGAAGAATGCGCAACGCAAACGACTTGATTGTAGCCGAACCTCGGTGGTGGAGTCGCGGAGACTACGAGTGGAAAAGTTCTACGAAGTTTTAATCGGACGACCCATAGGGAGGATCGCCGCGCCGTCGGCTGATCCGGCCGCAGCCGCACTGGCATTCGGTGAACTTTGAGGCTCATTTTTTACCGCAGTCAGAGTGTCTTTTGGACGTGCACTGTCCACCGGCAGCGGAGTATTTCCAGTGTGGCTTGGATCGAACGGCAGGTCTTTCACTTCTTCCAATCGCACGATGTATTGATATGGAATTTCCCAGCGGAAATTTCGCAGCTGCCCACGCTGGATTACATGTTGCTCAAGAAAGATGGAGCGGCCCGAATCCGCAACAAAAGTACCGGAAGCAGGCAGCAAAATATCACCGGCGCGATAATGCACTTCGACCTTGCGCCCAAGGAAGGGGGAGTACCGGGCCATACACGACCAGTTTTGGGTTTAGAAAAGGTGCGGGCAATAGGTCCGAAGTACTGCCCGAAAGTACAGCGAAACCATACGTTTTGGCGGGAATTGTGCAGAAGTCCAAAATGATTGACGGCGGTATCGGCGCTAAGTTTGTCTGGCGAGAGCCAGATAGTCGGGTCGATCAGAGATCAACTTATGACGAAAGGTTTTGCGAATCCTGCCACCGTCGAGCAAAAACACACCCGGCATGCGCTGGATGTCGCCTTCGGGATAGAACGCAAAATGGCCATTGAATGCAGCCCTCAACATTCGCCCGACGCTCGTGAAATTCAGAAACTGACGTAATTCCGCACGGGTCAGGCCAAATGCCTCGTAGAGTTTGCCGTCAGGATCACTAAAACGTGGAACGTCGAGCAGAGCGTACGGTTTGAAAAACCATCGTGCTTT
>CAWBHT010000008.1:0-129809 GCA_963788725.1 uncultured Acidobacteriota bacterium
GTGGGGCCAGGCGTCGTTCCCGTGCGGCTGGATATCCTGTCGGCCATTGATCCACGGCGGCGATTTTTTACCGTGCAAATCGGCGCATTTCGCGAGCGCGCCAATGCGGAACGCTTGCGCACTCGCCTGGGCGCATCCTACTCTCCGATTCAGATTGTGGAGTTCCCCATCGAGAGCGGCGCACTTTACCGCGTAAGGGTCGGCAAAATAGCCGGAGAACAGGCGGCTCAGCAGCTTGGGCAGCAACTCCGCGAACAGGAAGGCGTCAAACCGATCATTTTTCGTCTGGATGACGCCGGAAATGGCGGAGGAAATCCATGAGCGCGACCTGTTTGTTCTGCAAAATCGCGGCGAAGCAGATTCCCTCGAAGATGGTTTATGAAGATGACGATGTCTTTGCGTTCGAAGACATTGGTCCGCAGGCGCCCACGCATTTGCTGATCGTTCCGCGCAAGCATTTCGCATCCCTGGAGGAAGCCACGCCTGAAGATCAGGCCGTGCTGGGCAAGCTGCAGTTGGTGGCGGCGGAGCTCGCGCGCAAGCTCAAGCTGACTGGCGGGTATCGTACGGTGGTGAATACCGGCGAAGGCGCGGGTCAATCCGTTTTTCACCTGCACCTACATCTGCTCGGCGGAAGATCTTTCCGCTGGCCACCTGGGTAAGGCCGCGCCTGAAGGTTTCTTCTGGTGCATCAATCGGAAAACAGAAAAGGCGCGATGCAAATCGCGCCTTTTTCTTGTTTGTTGTTGCCGCGTCGGCTTCTATTGTGGAGTTAGCGTGATCGTGTCGACGCACCAGGAGAATCCAGAGCTGGCTGCATTTTTCCCGGTCAACGTGAACTTGAAGGCGTAGTTCCCCGCGGCCGCAAAGTTGAAGTTACCGAAGTCACTGGTGATGTAAACGCCGGCATCGGTAGCCTGGTATTCATCGAGCGGAGCTCCAAGGTTTGCTCCGTTAATCGCGAACTGAGCGATGCCCCGCGTGGTGTTTTCCTTGGCTGCCATTTTGACGTCGTAGATTCCGGCAGTTGCAACGTTCACCGTCAGCGTGATGCTGTTTCCCGCCGCGGTGGAATCCAGCACCATACCTTGGCCATCGGGGAAGCCCGTCCACGCGAATTGACGCCACACCGGACCCGAGCTTGCCGCGGGTAGCGCGGTAGCCTGGTAGACCACAGCCGTCGGTGGAGGTGGCGGCGGAGTCGCGGACGTGCTGTAACTCCACTTGACGATCTCCTGAGTCACAGTCTGTCCGCCGGTCGCGCCGGTGAAGCCCACGTAAGCGGTGGTGCCGCCAATGGTGCCGGCAATATCAATCGGCCATGACGTGGTGAAGGTTTGCGCGGTGTTGAGGGTATCGGTGATGGTCATTTTGAGTGTGGTGCCATCGTAGGTCATCACCACATGGAACGGATCACCGCTGTGCAGATCTACGCCTCCGCCAAAGGTGGTCGCGGGAAGCGTTGGTGAATTGCCGTTGGTGTACAAGCCGGTGGAGTTAACGCCTTCACCATCATTGTCGTAGAGATCGAATTTCACGGCGATGCTGGTCGGGATTCCTAACGGCGTTCCGCCCTGCGTTCCCGGTCCATAACCCAAGCCGCCACCTGTAGGACCAATCGCGGTCGGCCCCGAGCGCTGAATTGTGAACGTCATCCCGTCTGCGTTCGGACTGGTCATCTGGAAGGTGAAGTCGTTGGTGAATGAAGTGACGCTGACCGGCGTGGCGAAGAAAGCGCTTCCCGTTTCATAAAACGCGGTCGTCGCGTCGGTAAGCTGCAAGCGCGTTCCGTTGAGCTTGGCGTTGCCGTTGAATTGCATTCCGGTGGTCGAGAAGCCGCCCGCGAAGTTGACCGGCGTCGAGCCCGTGGACGTAATGGTGTAAGCAGCGCTAGCTATATTGCTGGCGGAGAATCCCGAAGCTGTAGCTATTGCTTTGATGGTCTGACTCGAAGCAACGCTTAGCGCGGCGGAGTACTGCTTGGTGCTACCAGTGACGCTGGTGGCAGGGTTGGTGCCGTCCGTGGTGTAAAAGATGGTTGCGCCCGCCGTCGTATCACTGATGGACACCGTTTGCGTTCCGCTATAGGCGCCGCCAGGCAGGCTGAAGGTCGGGGTGGCGGTCTGCGACGGACCAGCGCTCGACGTGCTGTATGTCCAATTGACGATCTCCTGGGTCGCAGTTAAACCGCCGGTGCCGGCTGTGAAACCTGCGAACGCAGTGGTGCCGCCGATGGTGGTCGCGATATTAATGGGCCACGATGTCGTGAACGTTTGCGCGGTGTTAATGGTATCGGTGATCGTCATCGTCAGCGTTGTGCCGTCATACACCATCACTACGTGAAACGGATCACCGCTGTGCAGGTTCACATTTCCACCGAATGTCGTAGCGGGTGTCGTCGGGGAAGCGCCATTGACGTACAGCCCCGTGGAGTTGGTGCCTTCTCCGTTGTTGTCGTACAGATCGAACTTCACCGCGATGCTGGTGGCCATTCCGCCTCCAGCGCCTGGCGTGTCCGGTCCATAGCCGAGCCCGCCGCCTGCCGGACCCAGTGCCGTCGCCGCAGCCCTCTGAATCGTGAACGTCATACCGTCGGCATTCGGCGCAGTCTGTTGGAATGTGAAATCGTTGGTGAACGAAGTGACGCTGACCGGAGTAGTGAAGAAGGCACTGCCGGCCTCGTTCGTCGTGGTGGTATCGGTCAGCCGCAGGCGCGTCCCGTTGAGTGCCGCTTTTCCATTCAGCTGCATGCCGCCTGCTGTAAAGCCCGCGCCAAAGTTTACCGGCGTGGAGCCTCCCGTTTGAATGGTTATCGTGGAAGTAGCAGTGGCGCTGGTCGCGAAGTTCGGAGCGGTGGCGATGGAATTAACCGTGGCTGTGGAGTTGACCACGAACGGGCCGGTGTACTTGATAGAGCTGGTCGAAACCGGACCATTGAGCGCATAGTAAATGGTGGCGCCAGAGGTGGAATCCGTAATGGTCACGGTTTGTGCGGACGAATACGTGCCGGTCGCCGGCGAAATACTCGGAGTCGCTGTTGCCGCCTGCGAGGTGATGGTGTACGCCGCAGAGACCACATTGCTGGCGGTCAAGCCCGAAGCTGTAGCGATCGCCTTTATCGTCTGGCTGGTTGCCACGCTTATTGCGCCGGTGTATTGCTTGGTCGTGCCCGTCACGCTTGTGGCAGGAGTCGTTCCATCCGTGGTGTAGAAGATGGTCGAGCCCGCGGTGGTGTCGGTGATGGCGACTGATTGTGTTCCCGAATAAGTGCCACCCGCCAGACTGAAGATGGGATCAGCGACCTGCTGCGGCGGCGGATTTCCGGTGCCACTGGCAAAGCTCCAGGTGGTGATTTTCTGGCTGGCAGAAAGGCCGCCAGTTCCACCCGTGAAGCCCACGAATGCCGTGTTACTGCCGACGATTTGCGGAATGTTCACGGTCCAACTGGTCTGAAACGATTTGTTCGCAACGCCGTCTGTCAGTGTCAACGTCAGCTTTGTTCCGTCATAGGACATGTTCGCCGTCATGGCATCGCCGCTGTGCAAGTCAGGCCCCGTGCCGGTCATGTCGATGGAAGGTGTGGTTGGAGACGCGCCGTTGGTGTACAAGCCGACAGAGTCTGCGGTTTCACCGGCGTTGTCGTACAAGTCGAACTTGATGGCCACGCTCTTGCCAATGCCTGGCGTCCCGCCTGGCGCATCGGGTCCATACCCAAGACCTCCGCCGGCAGGTCCCAGAGCCGTCAGGCCTGTGTTCTGTATCGTGAATGTAATGCCGTCCGCTTGCGCGTTCGATAGCTGGAACGAGAAAGTGTTGTTGAAGCTCTGGATATTCACGGGCGTGTTGAACCACGCGCTCCCAGCTTCGTAGGTCAAGCCGTCGCTGAGCTGCAGCCGCGTGTCGTCCAGCTTTGTGACGCCGTTGAATGTCATGGTGCTGGCTGACGTGCTGAACCCATTGCCAAAGCTGATTCCACTGCCAGAGCCGATGTTATACGTGGCACTGGATTGTGGGCTGGTGCTCAATCCGGGCGACGTCGCGATTGCGTTGATGGTCTCAGACTGGCTGACGGTGACCGTCGCCGAGCCGGTGAACGGCGTTGACGACGTGGACGCTGGCGCATTGATCGCGTAATAGATCGTCGGATTCGGCGATGCCGAAGTAATGGTTACCATTTGCGGCGAAGCGTAGTTGCCGGGAATCACCGAGAACGTTGGCATCAGCGTTTGGGTCTGCTGCGTGTACGTCTGACTGACGGGCAAGCTCTGCAAGAAACCCGGAGCGCTGGCGATCGCGGATATGGTGGTCGTCGAAGTGAGGGCGATCGGCCCGGTGTAAGGCGTCGAACTGGTTGTCGCCGTCCCAGTGGTGGAATAGAAGATCGAAGCGCCTGGCGTGCTGTCGGTGATCGTGACGTTGAGCGTGCCGGTGAACGACTGCCCTGCCGGGCTGATGGCGGGAGCGGCTGCTTGCTGCGATCCATTCAACAAACCGTACACAGCAAGTGCGCTGTTCGTTCCGACGTACACTTTGCCGTTCGCCACCGTCGGCACCACAAATTTCACCGAGGCTCCGGGATTATCGCGTGCGGAATTTGTGGAGCTGCTGTACAGCGTGCTGCTGATATTGCTCGCGTCGTAAGCGCGCAAGGTCGCGTTTCCGCCGGAGTTGTAGTTGTCGGTTTGTACGGTCCAGGCGATGGAATTCGAGCTTCCGCTCGACGAGATCGTCGCCGTCGGACTTGGAAATCCCGCGGTATTGCTGCCAGTTTTGCTGGCGGTGGTCGGAAGTTTTCCCGAGCTGATGGGGAACGATTTCATATTGTCTTGCGTGCCCCAGATGTACACCGTGTTGTTGCTGTACGCCGGCATGCCCCACAAGCCGGTCTGAGTGTTGCTGCTGTTCAGCAGGAAGGACTGCACCATGGCGTCGGTACTGTGAAAGCCGCTCATGTTGTCGCGATCGACCAGGTAGACCTTGCCCTGTTTGCCTAGCTGCACCAGTAAGTGCGTATGTCCGCCCACGCTTTGATCCGGCAGCAACAGGACCCCGCCCGACGCCAAATCCAGGTCGGCGCTGTTCAAGGCTGCTTGATTGGAAGGTGTGAAAGTGTCGGCTATCTTCATGACACCGTTGGTAAGTTCCAGGCGGACGATGCTATCGCCGTAGTTCATCGTCGTGTTGTAGGTAGGGCTGGCGTTAAAATCGCCGTTGCCCGTGGCGATAAAGAGTCGCCCGCCTGGGCTCGTACCGTTGGGATTGTTGTTATCCGCAGCCAGCCCTGCGCCGCCCATCCACACCCCGGCTCCGATACCATTCGGTGCCGTGCACCACACGCTTGTTCGCTGCAAATTGGAAGCGTTGTACGAAATGATCCAGCCGTGCCAGGGGCCGTTGTCGCCGTGTGAGGCGAAGGCGACGTACACGAACCCGTTTAAGAGCAGCAAGCCCGGCGCGGTTGTGTTCCCATTTGGGATCGAAATTCAGCGTGCCGCCGGAACTGCCAAAGCCGTTGCCGGGAACACTCGCGGTAATGGCGACGGGTCCGCCGAATTTTTCGTTGCCTGTAGTGATGTCGATGGCGTGCAATCTTTCGAAATAGGCCGCCGCTCTCCTTGGTTTTTCCCACCACATACATCGTGTTGGTGTCGGTGTCGATGGTAGGTGTGCCAGTGATACCGAGCTTCGGGTTGACGTCCGGGGTGCTGAGGTCGGTGTTCGGCACTGCCGTCGCTCCCGATCCCGCCCCGTGCGCCGAGTCGAGCAGTGTAATCTTCCAAAGCGGCGAAGCGTTGCCGCCGCCATTGTTGTCAGCATCAAACGCGTAAATGCTGTCGTTCTGCGTGGCCACGAAGACGACGTTGTGCGTGCCTTTTCCGGAGATCGCCACATTGGCGACATACAGCGGCTGTGCGTAAACCTGGCCATCCACATTTTGCGAGAACAGCTTACCGAAGCTGCTCGCATTCACGTTCGCCGTCGTCAGAATCGTTTCGTTCGGATTGCTGCCAGTACGAGCGAGGTCCCCGTGTGCCGTCACGACGTTCTGCGCCGCCGAGCCGGACGCAAGGATGCTCAAGCCGCGCCAACAACATCGACGCTTTGTACATCGATCTTAAGACGTTTGCCTTTTTTGAATTGCCGGATGCAACGAAATCCGTGCATGGGAATACACGCGCGCACACAACCTTGCGAACGAGCTGAAACATGCCACTACCTCGCTGGTCTCCGCAACTCTATTTTGCGGTGCCGTACGGCGCGAAATGGGAACGTATTCGCGTTATCGATTTTTCCGCCGAGACAGGGGCGGTCCCCAATCGATCCACTCCGAACGATCACTCCGCTGGGAAGGTGGGCGGGATTATATAGACTGACGAGCTAGCAAACAATGGTAACGCCATATATCCGTAACGATGAAATTAATAGGCGGTCGTTTTTCTCTTTTTTAGTTTTCTCTAACCATCGTTCGCTCGTTGGCTTTGTTCGGCCGAACGTGCAGGCTAAGATATGGTCCGATTCCGGGAGGAGCTATGCGGTATTCGATCATAAGTTTACTGATGTGGATTGGTCTGACCGCATTCCCTTATCCGCAAGCCGCGGCTCAGCAATCTGCATCCAAGAGCCCAACATCCACCCACAAAGCTCTGACCGTGGAACGCATTTACAGTGACCCGAGTCTCAGCGGCCACCTCTATTCTGGCGTGGCTTGGTGTCCCGATGGGCAACGCGTCAGTTTTTTTAAGGACAGCGAACGGGCCTCTCGCGGAAAGGAGATCTGGACCATGGACGCCGTCACGGGCGGCACGAAGCTCCTGCTTTCTTCGGACCAATTGGCTGCGCTGCTTCCTGCGGCATCGGCAAATGCGACGCAAGCAACCGGTCTCGGTCGCAAGCCGGCGCCGCCGTATCAATGGGCGCCTGGAGGCGCCGCGTTGTTGTTACAGGGTCCTACGTCACTTGCCTGGTTCGATTTGAAGACGCAGACCGGCCGCACTTTGCTGTCTGGCAAGGAAGGAATTGCCGACCCCAAAATATCGCCGGACGGGCAATATGTCAGCTTTGTGCGCGATCACAACCTCTGGCTGGTCGGTGTCGCCGATGCCAAGGTGCGTGCACTCACTGCGAAGGGGAATGAAGAGGTTCGCAAGGGTGAACTCGACTGGGTCTACCCAGAAGAATTGGACATCACCACCGCCTATTGGTGGGCTCCCGACTCTTCCGCCATCGCTTACCTCGAGATGGACGAGCGCAAAGTGGAGACCTATCCGCTGGTGGATTTCTCCTCATTCCAGGGCGCCGCCGAAGAAGAGCGCTACCCCCCCGCGGGAGGCCACAATCCTGTGGTTCGCGTGCTCGTCGCGCCGATACGCGGAGGTGAGCCTCGTGCGATGGACATCGGCTCAAACAGCGATATCTATATCCCACGCGTCGATTGGCTGGTCGACTCCAGACACGTAGCCATCCAGCGATTGAACCGCGAGCAAACTGTCCTCGATCTGCTGATCGCGGATGCCGTCACAGGCAAATCGCGCACACCCCTCACGGTCAAAGATCAATATTGGATCAATGTTGGAGACGATCTCCGTTTCCTGAAAGACGGCAAGCGTTTTCTGTGGAGCGATGAGCGCTCCGGCTACCGCCATCTCTATTTATATGATCTGGAAGGGAAGGAACTTGCCCAGCTCACCAAAGGCGACTGGGAAGTTTTCGGCGTGCAGGGTGTGGATGAAGCCAAGGGTTTGATCTACTTCACTGCGGCGGAAAAGTCGCCTCTCGAGCGGCATCTGTATCGCGTGGCATTGGATGGCTCCGGCTTCACCCGCATCACCAAAGAAGACGGTACGCATGCATTCAAGACATCCCGGGACGCTTCAGCATTCGTGGACACTTACTCGAACAGCATGAACCCGCCGCGTCAGGAATTGATCCGCGCCGATGGCTCGCGTATCGCAATTATCAACGAAAATAAACCCACTGAACTTGCCGAGTACGAGTTGTCGCCCGTCGAGTTCCTGTCCGTGAAGTCGCATGATGGCATTCCGCTCAACGCCATGATGATCAAGCCTCCGAATTTCGATGCCAGCAAAAAATATCCCGTTCTCGTGTTCACGTATGGCGGGCCGCACGCGCAGGTGGTTCTCGAACTCCTGGGGCGGCAACAACTTCCTGTGGCATCAGATGATGGCGCAGAAGGGCTACATCATCTTCGCGCTCGATAATCGCGGATCGGCGGGACGCGGGCATCTCTTCGAAGAGCCCATTCACTATCGCTTTGGCGCGCAAGAGCTGTCCGACCAGCGTGATGGCGCTCAGTATCTGAAATCGCTGCCCTTCGTCGATGCTAACCGCCTGGGGATCTGGGGCTGGAGCTATGGCGGGCACATGACTTTGCACGCGATGTTCGAGGATTCCGAGGATTTCAAGGCTGGCTTTGCGGGCGGGCCGGTCACCGATTGGCACTATTACGACAGCATCTACACCGAACGCTACATCGGCGTGCTCCCGCAGCATGAGCAAAGTTACGACGAATCGTCACCCATCAAGACCGCCGGCAATTTGAAAGGGAAGCTGCTGATCGCTCACGGGACCGGTGACGACAACGTGCACTTCGCAAACACGTTGGCACTCATTGATGAACTGATCGAATCCGGCAAATACGTCGAGGTCATGCCGTTTCCCGGTCGCGGCCACGGCGTCAGCGACGCACCGGCTCGCCGCGTTCTGATGGAGCGGGTGACGCGGTTCTTCCTCGATAATCTCTAACCTTTACCGCCGGGTCGCGCAGAAGGATCAGACTCACCGAACGAGGCGGTTCTTGACATTTCATAAATACATTGTAATGATGATATGTCATGGATCGCGCCACCATTTCCACAGATGCTCACCTTAAAGTCGCGGACGAAGTCTGGATCGCGGCTGTTCTTCTTCAGCAGGAGCATCCGCATCAGGACGATTTTTCGATTGAAGACATCGTCGAGTATGCCCGCCGCAGCAATTTGAATGGTGTGTTTCGGCCTGGATTGTACGTCCACGTCGTGCAGCATTGTGTTGCCAATCGCCCTCCAAATCCGGCTCGCTATCGAATGCTTATTGAAACTATCCCCGGTCGTCGCCGGCTCTTCCGTAGTGGCGATACTTACGATCCGAGGCGGGAGGGCGGGAAAACTATGCCAGCTTCCCAGGATCTCCCGCTTGCATACGTCGACCTGCTGAAATGGTATTCGGATTGGGCTCAACGGATGGCATCGGCGGCGGTTGACAACGACCCACTCTTATCCCTGCAAGGATCTGGGCGTCACTTGTGGTCTGACGAGCATGCAGATGATTACGTGCGCAGGCTACGTGAAGGCTGGGAATGAGCCGGGTCTTCTGGGACACCAATCTATACATCTACCTGTTTGAAGACTACGACCCGTTTGCCGCGATGGCCATCAATCTTCGGAGAAAGATGCTGGCGCGCGGGGATCAGCTGTTTACGTCGACCTTGACGCTCGGTGAAGTTTTGGTCAAGCCGATGTCGGTTGGTGACATGAGCCTGTGTCGAAAATACGAGCAGGCCATTACGACAACATCCCTAATTATCCCATTCGATGTACAGGCCGCAAAAGGATATGCGGCACTTCGGAGCGACCGATCTCTGCGCGCGCCCGATGCTATGCAACTTGCTTGCGCCGGAGCCGTGCACGTCGACCTGTTCGTGACCAACGATTACCGGCTTCAGGGGAAGCGCGTTGAAGGGATCGAGTTTATAGTCCCGCTCGAACGAGCGCCGCTATGACTTTTCTCGACAGCATTGCCGGCCTATTTCTGCGGCTTTGGCGGTGCGTTGTCCTTGATTTCCGTTGCTGGACCAATCTTGATGGTTGCGCCGAATCGCTTGTAATTGGCGTAGCGCACGGTCATTCGAATGTGGACGGCGCCGCCGCTGAAGTGCAACTCATCATCCGATCTTGTATACGTCGGAAACCAGTAATGTCCTTCGATGTTTTCGCGGAACGTCTCAAAACGAGGGAAGATATTTTCCTGGCCCTTCTTGATAATGTCCGGCACGGCTTTGCCGTCTGATTTGACGATGTTGAGATCTTTATCGTCGACCCAGATGCGTCCCTGAAAATACCGCTGGTTTTTTTCTATCTTCTTCGGCTTCACGTCGAAAACGTATGTGCCGAGTTCATCGAGCGGCTCGCGGCCGACATAGTTCACATCGTATTTCGGCAATTCATCGGACGTCAGCACGAATGGCTGCACGTGCTCCAAGTCATCCAAGTCTTGCTGCGACAAGCTGATCCGCTGCAGAGTCGGCGCGGGAGCCGAAATCACTTTTTCGTAGCGCTTGCCTTCCGGCGTGAACAAGATGTCGCTGGTCATGCGGTACTCACCGTCCGGACGATTGTCGAAGTCGATGGTCTGAATCACGAACGTCTGCGTGTAGGTGTAGTTGTCCCGCTCTTTTTTGAATTCCAGTTCGCGCGCGCCAAATTTCTGAACGATCTGGTCGACAGGCAGGTCCGGTGCTTGTTGGCTAATGTTTGAAGAGGACGCCTGCGGAGTCGCTGTGGGAGGTTGATTCACCTGTTGGGTCGGGATTTGCCCGATAGCAACGTCAGCCTCACTGAGCGTGACGCACGCGAACACGATGAAGGCAGCAATTCTTCGCGTCGGCTTCGCAGAATTTCCGAAAATGACATTCCACATGATGCTTGGTCTCCTGGTTCTCGCAAGGACTCAAAGGTTGGACCTCTGCAACACTCAGCAAGGTTGCCTAAGGTTTTGGACGCGGTGAGCGCGCCGCGTTCCCATCCAATCTCCAATTATCGCGCGTTTTGAGTGTGGACACCAAGGCCGGCAAGTTTCGCGGTCAGACGCATTCCAGAATTTCGACGTTGCCTCTCTTTTGCAAAACCTCCACGCTAACCACGTAGCCTTCGCGGCGAATGCGCAGATCCACCGACGCGTCGAGTACACGCAGGTTTTCAATGTGCACTTCGCTAAGGTGCTCTGGCAAACTGGGCGTGTCAAAGCGGACCTGCCGATCGCTGGCCCTCACGTTCATCCCTAGACACGCTTGCAACAGCAAATAGACGGAGCCCGCCGCCCAAGCTTGTGGCGCGCAGGCCACTGGATACAGCGTTGGGCCGCTCGCATCCGCCCGCTTGTGAAAACCGCAGAAAAGTTCTGGCAGCCGATGCAGCTCGACATACCGGCTGGCCGCGTGCATCCCTCGCAGCAGTTCGGAGGCTTGCAATTGCAAGCCATAGTGCGAAAAGCCCATCCCTGAAATCGCTGTGTCGTGTGGCCAAACCGAGCCGTTATGATAGGACATCGGGTTGTAGCGCTTTTCCCCCGCGCACACCGTGCGGATCCCCCAACCCGAGAAGCAATGATCGCTCATCAGTGTCTTTGCCACGGCTTCGGCGCGCTCTCGCTTCGCGATTTTGCAAAACAGCGCATGCCCCGCGTTCGATGTTCGCACCCGGCACTGTTTTTTCTTGCCGTCTAAAGCAAGCGCATACGTCTGCAGTTCTTCGCACCAGAACGCTTCTTCGAATTTCTCTCGCAGAGCGCCGGCTTCCGCATCCAGCTGGCTGGCGTATTCTTTCTCACGCAGCGCCTGCGCAATTATCGACGCCGCCTGCTTCGCCGCGTACACGTATCCTTGCACCTCGCACAACGCGATGGGCGGTTCGGCCATGCGGCCATCCGCGTGAAAGATGGAGTCGTAGGAATCCTTCCACCCTTGTTGCACCAGGCCCTTCGAAGATCGCTGCCGGTACTCCACAAATCCGTCGCCGTCGCTGTCTCCATACTCATCCATCCATCGCAGCGCCATTTTCAGGTGCGGCCACAATTCCTTGATCAGCGGAATGTTCCCGGTGCGTTGCAAGTACGCACCCGCGAGCATCACGAAAAGCGGTGTGGAGTCCACGCTGCCGTAATAGCGCGCGAACGGCACTTCTCCGGTGACGGCCATTTCGCCGCGCCGCATCTCGTGCAGAATTTTGCCGGGCTCCGCATCCTGCTCGGCGTTTTCCTCAGTGGCCTGCGTTTGCGCCAAATATCTAAGGACGCCCTCAGAAACTCGCGGGCTCATCCACAGGCACTCCAGCGCGGTGATGATTCCGTCGCGCCCAAACACGGTGCTGAACCACGGAACTCCCGCGTAGGGATATGGCCCTTCCGGATTTCCATCGATCAGCATGCGCAGATCCGCCGCGGAGCGCGTCAGCCAATCATTGAAAGTCTCGCTGGAGCTGGTGATGCGGCACTCATCGGTGGGCACCGTACGAAAATCGTCATTGAGTGAGCCCAGCGCAGAATGAAACGTGGCCAGTCCGTTCGCGCTGACGTTGCGTTCGCAGGCGACCGTGCAATACAACGATGTTTCTTCCTTCGGGCCCAGCGTGATCGGAAAACGAGCTTCGCCGGCCGTCAGCGATTTGGGTTGCGGAGAAAACTCCAGCCGCGTCGAACGCGTGACGCCGTCCAGTCCCTTGTAACTCATGACCGCCGAGCTGCCGTCCACGCGCTCTGGCAGCCGCTCGCCCTTAGCGGTGCGCTTGGTGCCGCGTACCTCAAAGATGTCCGCGAAGTCCGCGTCAAATCCAATCACCAGCACGAACTGCACCGCCTGTAGTCCGTAATTCAGCACTCGGATATGCTCGTAGCAGGTGGCCTGCCTCAGAAATTGTGCACGGAAAATGTGGACGGTACCGCGGGGCAACAAGCCATCGCCGTTTTGCGGCGTATCCACATTCGTCAGATCGATGGACAGGAAGGCGTTGTCGTCGCGGATGGTGGAACTCAGCAGCATGGGCTGCTTTTGATTCAGCCGCAGAGTAAACCGCGAGAGATGCCGGCTTTCCGCATGGAACAAGCCGAACTGCGACGCCCCCAGGTCTTCAATGTCTCCGTATCGATTGAATACTGCGAAGGTGTCTCCGCTCTTGAGCACACGCGTGCGGTCGTCCGCCAATGCGGAGGAAGCGCGGACGTAATATTCGTCGGCGACCCGGACTATGTCCGTCAATATAAATCCGTCCTAAAGTGTGAGTGTATCGAGTTCCGGCTCGGTGTCGGGCATTGTTTCCAAATGGCCAGCGGAGCGCCCCGCCAGAACTTCCTCGTATATTCTAATGTAGTCCTTCGCCATTCTTGTCGAGGTAAATCGCTTCTCGAATTCCCTCCGGCAAGCATCGCGGCTCAACGAGGCGACCCGAGGCACCGCGCGTATCGCTTCGTTTACGTCATTCACGATGTATCCAGAGACGCCTGATCGCAGTACCTCCGGCACCGATCCGCAAGAGAATGCAATCGTCGGAGTGCCACAAGCCATCGCTTCAATCATCACCAGCCCGAAAGGTTCCGGCCAATCCACCGGGAACAGCAGTGCATAAGCGTTTCCGAGAAACTCCGCCTTTTGATGTTCCCCGATTTCGCCGATGAACTCGATACCCGGTTGCCCCAGCAGGTGCTTGATCTCGCTGTCGAAATAATCCTGGTCTCCGCGATCAATCTTCGCAGCGATCTTCAGCCTCATACCGGAAGCTACCGCAATCTGGATCGCGCGGTCTACCCGCTTCTCTCGTGAGATGCGGCCCAGGAATGCCAGGTACTTTCCCTTCCCATCACCCTGCGGCAGACTCTGCAACGGAAGGCCGTGGTACACATTTCCTACCCAGTTGGCCCAGCAAAGCGGCTTCCGCTGCGCATGCGAAATGGAAACCACCGGCATTTCCCGGTATGTGCGGTACAGCGGAACGAGATCGCGAATATCCAGCCTGCCGTGCAGTGTCGTTATGTGCGGCAGGTTGGCCATTCGCGACATCGGAAAATGCAGGAAGTCGATATGAAAGTGGATGATGTCGAACTCATCCGCGCGATCCATTACTTCCTGCACCATCACAAAGTGATGGGCCATCTGGTCTACGCATTTGCGATCCAGCCGCAGCGACTGGGCGCAGCAGGGAATCAGACGGGCGCTGGTCTCCGAATCGCCGCTGGCGAATAAAGTTACATCGTGGCCGTCTGCCACTAATGCTTCCGTCAAATTTGAAACTACGCGCTCGGTTCCACCATACAGCTTGGGAGGTACGCTTTCATAAAGCGGAGCAACTTGGGCGATCTTCATATTGGCCTTTATAACCGCGCTTTGTTCCTCACAACAAAGAGGATAAATCGCCGTAAGGCCAGTGAGTATCAAGTAAATTCCTGATTCATTCTGCCGTAAATGCTGTAGCGGATATGAGGTGAACGTCTATTTCGAACGAATAGCACGCGAGCAGAGAAATTCGGCGAAAATTATTTGACGCAGAGGAAACAAATGACGGTCAGCAACTACGGCGCGATAACATCTTTAAATCGAGGCTTCACTTGCGCTGCTGCCAGGCTCGACGCATCCCACCCGCCACCCAGCGCCTTCACCAGCAACACGCTGGTCACCAAACGCTGTCCTTGAATGTTCGAAAGTTGCTGCTCATCCGCTAATAAATTCTGCTGCGCCGTCACTACATCCAGATAATTCACCAGGCCGCCTGAATATCGGCTCGTGGAAATATCCAGCGCTCGCCGCGCCGCATCCACCGCCTGCTGCTGCGATTTTCTCGCTTCGTCCAGCACCGTCAGCCCAGTTAAATCGTCTTGGACTTCCTGAAACGCGCTCAGCACGGTCTGCCGGTACGTCGCCACGTTCGCATCGTATCCCGCACGCGCGAACTGCACCTGTGCTCGCCTCGCTCCGCCCGTAAAAATTTCTTCCGCGAGATTCGCGCCCACCGCCCAAAAAATACTCGAAACATTTGCGAGTTTCGCGATGTCCGCCGTCTGCCATCCGCCCTGCCCAAACAAATTCAGCGAAGGATAGTAGGCCGCTTGCGCCACTCCGATGTGCGCATTCGTCACCGCCATCTGCCGCTCCGCTTCCGCAATGTCCGGACGCCGCTCCAGCAGATCCGACGGCAATCCCGCATCCAGTGCCGGGGGCTCGGCATTCAACTCGCGCCCGCTCACATGAAACTCCGGTGCCGGGCGTCCCACCAACACCGCAATAGCATCCTCAAACTGTTTTCTCTGCTGCCGCAGCAAAGTGGCCTGCGTTCTCGTCTGGTTCAGCAGCGTCTCTTCTTGCGCCACATCCAAACCTGAAGCCACTCCACCCTGATGACGTGAGTTGACCAGTTGCAATCCGCGCTGCAATGCCTCCACCGTGCGATTCAGAATCCCGAGTTCCGAATCCAGCTGCCGCAAATTGAAATAATCGCCGGCCAGCTGCGAGGTCACCAGCAGACGCACATTTTCTGAATCCGCCGCGTTCGCTTGATAAGAGGCCGCCGCCGCTTCAATGTTTCGCCGCCTGCGCCCGAACAAATCCACTTCGTAGCTCACCGTAAACGGCAGGGAATACACATTCTGCGTAACCGGACTAGTCACCACGAAGTTGCTGTTGGGAGGCCGCGTGCCCGAAAGCCGCTGCCGCTCAATAGCTGGTCCGGTGCTCAATGTCGGAAATAATGTGGAGATCTGAATCGCCGCTGTCGCCCGTGCCTGCTCCAAACGCGCCAATGACACTTTGATCGACTGATTTTCCGCCAGCGCCTGCGTCTCCAGCGCGTTTAAATCGTCATCATGAAAGACCGACCACCACTCGCCTTTGGGAAAGGCGTCTTTCGGCGCGCTTTCACGCCACGGTTCGGCCACATCCCACTTCGCGGGAGTCACCGCCGCCGGCCGCTTGTAGTTCGGGCCAACGGTGCATCCGCCGGCAATCGTCGCGATCGCGGCGACGATCACCACAGTCGACAAAATACCTGGCACGCTCCGCCGTTCGCCGCGCCATCGCAGGAAAAAATTGCTCGAGCGCGACATTTACTTCTTCTCTCCCCCGTTCGCGTCCTGTTTCGGCTGCGTCGCGCCTTTGCCCGCGGTTCCGCTGCCGCCGGTTGTACCCGCGCCGGCCCCGCTCCCGCTCCCTTGCGGCGGAGCCGCTGCACCCTGCGCCGCGTTCTGGCTTGGCGGCGCCTGCTTCACATTTACCGCGATGCCATCTTCCAGGGAGTCGCCCGGATTGATCACAATCCAGTCGCTCGCTTTCAATCCTTGCAGCACTTCCAAAGTCGTTCCGTAGTCGCGGCCAATCGTCAGTGGCTGCAAATGCGTTTTGTGCTGATCGTCCACCACCACCACGCGCAATCCCTCCGACGCGGAACAGCAGCGCATTCACTGGCACCTGCAGACGCTCGCCGGTCACCTTCACCTGCAAATGCACTTGCGCGTAGCCACCCGGCAGCAGTTGCCCATTTTTGTTTGGCATATCGACTTCGGTGTTGAGTGTTCGCGTGGCGAGATCGATCGCATCCGCCGTGCGCACTACTTTGCCCTCGAATCGTTGTCCCGGATACTGCGTCAACTCCAGGAACGCTCCCGTACCCGGGCGCACCGCGGATGCGTACGCTTCTGGCACGCTGATGTACGCGCGAATCGGATCAGTCTGCGCGAGGAAGAATAATTCCTGCGCGGCCCCGCCATTCCCCGCGTTGATCAAATTCCCGATGTCGATATTCCTGCGCGTAATCACTCCGCTGAATGGCGCATAGATATGTTGAAACGACTTCAGTTCCTCCAGCCGTCGCACATTTGCCTGCGCCGAAGCCACGTTGGCCTGCTTCGCCGCGTAATCGCCCTGCGCGTTATCAACTTCCTGCTTGGAGACGCCGTCCGTCTTGATCAATTCCAGATAACGCGTCGCCGTAATCTTCGACAGATTCTCGTTCGCCATCGCCGTATTCAGATCCGCGCGTGCCTGCGACAACTGTTGATCCACTTCCGGTGTATCGATATCCGCCAGCGGTTCGCCCTGCTTCACCCGCGTGCCGATGTCGTGGTACCACTTTTTCACATATCCAGTCGTCCGCGCATAGATCGGCGATTCCACATACGCCTGCAAAGTCGAGGGCAGCACCAGATCTTCCTGCCCGGCCTCCGGTGTGGGATGAATCACCGACACCGTCGGTATCGCCAGTTTTTCCGTCGTGTCCGCCAGCGCCTTGTATTGCGACTTGCGCTGAAACAGCGTCACTCCGCCCACCACCAGCAGCACGATCACGAAGAGCACCAGAAATAAAAACACGCGGCTCTTCTGCGGCGTTTCGTCTTCGTAATTCGCGTAGTTCGGTTCCACCTGTCTCCTGCCTTCCGCCATTTACTGTCTTCCCTCAACTTACGAGCGGCTTTTATGCTCGCCCTCGATCTTCACGCCGTCGCTAACTCGTCCGCGCCCGCTCGCTTCCGTTCGCGCCGTCCATGAATCATCGAGAATACGCACGGCACGAAGAACAAAGTCGCGAAGGTCGCAAACAGCAATCCGCCGATCACCGCGCGGCCCAGCGGCGCGTTTTGTTCGCCGCCCTCGCCCAATCCGATCGCCATGGGCACCATACCGATGATCATTGCCAGCGCTGTCATCACCACTGGCCGGATTCGCACGAATCCTGCTTCCAGTGCTGCGTCTCGCGCGCTTTTTCCTTCGGCCATCTGTTCCCGCGCGAACGACACCATCAAAATACTGTTCGACGTGGCCACGCCCACGCTCATGATCGCGCCTGTCAATGACGGCACGCTCAGCGTCGTATGCGTGATCAGCAGCATCCAGCAGATTCCCGCCAATGCGCCCGGCAGCGCGGTAATAATAATGAACGGATCCAGCCACGACTGGAAGTTCACCACGATCAGCAAATACACCAGCAGAATCGCGCCCACCAATCCAATCGCCAGACCTTCGAATGAAGTCCGCATCGTCTGCACTTGTCCGCGAATCACCATCCGGCTGCCCTTCGGCAAATCCTTCTGGATGGCTTGCACCTTCTCCATCAGATCGTCGGACACGCCGCCCAGATCACGCCCGCTCACCGATGCGTACACATTGATCATCGGCTGCACATTGTAGTGCGAAACCACCGCCGGCCTCGTGGTTGTCGAAGTCCGCGCCAAATTTCCGATGATCTGCGGATGCGCCCCGGGCAGGCTTCCTGTTACTGGCGTGTTTTGCAGCGCCTGAAACGAGTCCACGCGATATTGCGGCGTCTGCACCGCGACGTTGTAACTCACGCCGTTTCGTGGGTCCAGCCAGAACGCCGGGGCCGTCTGAAAGCTCGAGCTCAGCGAAACCAGCAAATTTTGTGCCACATCCTTCGCCTGCAATCCCACGGTCTGCACGCGCGTTCGATCGATGTCCATGTGCAGCGTCGGTTCATCAAGCGCCTGCTGTACGTGCACATCCACCGCACCCGGGATGTGCCGCATCTCGTTCGCCAGCTTTTGCGCCACCTCGTAGTTGCCGTTGATGTTGTTCCCTGAAATCGCCACATCGATTGGTGCTGGCGTGCCGAAATTCAAAATCTGCGTCACGATGTCCGCGGGCTGAAAGAAAAATTGCGTCCCCGGAAACTGTTGCGGCAATCTTTCACGCAGCGCGTCGATGTATTCGCCCGTCGGCCGCCCGCGCTCCTGTTTCAACTGGACCAGAATCTCGCCGTCCGCCGTTCCCCACGTCCCCGAGTTGCTATAGCTCAGGTTGATGCCGCTGTACGGAACGCCCAGGTTATCGAGAATCGTCTCCAGCTCATTGCTTGGAATCGTTTGCCGAATCACGCCATCGATCTGATCGGCGAGCCGCGCCGTCTCTTCAATTCGCAATCCCGTGCGCGCCCGGAAGTGCAAACGAATCTGTCCCGCATCGACCTTCGGGAAAAAGTCGCGTCCCAGTACAAAGATCAGTGCGCCTGACGCTACGCAGAAAACCAGAAAGCAACCGGCGAACAATATCGAGCTTTCCAGCACTCTTCCCAGCGCCCGACGGTACCCGCTGCGGAAACGTTCGAATGCGTGTTCGAACCTTTGCTGATAACGCCGGAAAAATCCCCGGTGCTCACCCACATGCTCTTCCGCGATGTACTCATCTTCGGAGCTCAACAAATACATCGCCAGCGTTGGCACGATCGTTCGCGACCACATGTACGACGCCAGCATCGCGAACGACACCGCTTCCGCCAACGGCACGAACAGATATCGCGCTACGCCGCCCAGAAAGAACATCGGCAGAAACACGATGCAAATACACAATGTCGAAACGAACGCCGGTACCGCAATCTGCTGAGCGCCGTCCAGAATCGCCTGCACCGTTTCTTTGCCCATCGCCAGGTTGCGATTGATGTTTTCAATTTCCACCGTGGCGTCATCCACCAGGATGCCGACCGCCAGCGCCAGTCCCCCGAGCGTCATAATGTTGATCGTCTCGCCCAGCGCGCTCAGCAGCAGGATGCTCACCAGAATCGACAGCGGAATCGAGATCGCGATGATCAGCGTGCTCTTCCAATTGCCTAAAAACAGCAAGATCATGATCGCCGTAAGGCATGCCGCAATCAGCGCCTCGCGCAGCACCCCTTGGATCGACGCATCCACATACAGGGACTGGTCGAAGAACATCGTCAGGTGCAGCCCTGGCGGCAAATTCGGCGTATACGCTTGCAGCGAATCCTTGATGCCTTTCACCACTGCCAGCGTCGAGGCCGATCCCGTCTTGTACGCCGACATCAGCGCGCCGCGCTCACCATTAGCCCGCACAATGTTCGTCTGCGGCGAAAATCCATCGCGCACATGCGCCACTTCGCGCAGATAAATCGTTGTCCCGTTCACCGTCTTTACCGGCAGATCGTTCAGCTCCGCCACCGACTTCGGACTGCCGTTCATCTCCACCGTGTATTCCAGCGTGCCAAGCTTTGCCGTGCCCGTCGGCAAAATCAGGTTCTGCGCGTTCACCGCGTTCACGATGTCCACGGGCGACAGGCCCTTCGATTGCAGCGCCATCGAATCCAAATCCACTTGGATCTGCCGTTGCTTGCCTCCGTAAGGGAAGGGAAGCGCTGCGCCGCGCACCGTCGCAAGCTGTGTTCGAATGAAATTGTTTCCAAAGTCGAACAGCGCCTGTTCTCCCAGCGTGCTGCTGGTCAAGCCGATCTGTATGACCGGCACCGTGGATGCCGAGAAAATCGCCACCAGCGGCGGCGTCGCTCCCGGCGGCAACGTTCGCAAGATCGTCTGCATGATTGCCGTCGTTTGCGCCAGCGCCGTCTGGATCTGCACGTTCGGCTGAAAATAAATTTTCACGATCGCAATCCCGTTCAGCGATTGCGATTCCGTATGCTCAACGTCGTTCACCAGCGTGGTCACAAACCGCTCGGAGTTCGACGTGATCCGTTGCTCCATCTCCTGCGGCTGCAAACCCTGGTAATTCCAGATCAGGCTGATGACCGGTATGTTGATCTCAGGAAAAATATCGGTAGGCGTGCGCAGCAACACCACCGGCGTCAGAAGGATGATGACCAGCGCCATCACGATAAACGTGTAGGGTCTGGAAAGCGCTAACCGGACTATCCACATAAGATCTGTTTTTCCGAGAGGGCCGGCTTCCTGCCTGGCCCAGCGAAGGTTCCGTCTACTTTATCCGCGTGCTGTGTCTTAGATTCGCCAGCCCGTTTGTTCGGGTACGCCGCACTTCCACGTCTGCGACCGACAGCGTTAACTCGCCGCCTCAACAATAGCGAATCGCAATCGCGCTGCCAACAACCAGCCTCAGGCTGCGCAGCCCCAACTTACGGCAGCTCAATTACTTGCGTCTCTTCGAATATTGAACCAGTGCAATCGAATGCATAAATTGGATGCCCAAATGTCGTCGATCGGCATAAGTCCGCCACAATTGTCAGCCATATGACGCCGATATGATGTCGCGCCGGTCATCTCAGACGCGAGACCATGCGGTTCAGGGTGCGGCACCTCCGGATTTGAGGGTGCGGGTTTAGAGCTAATTACAAGCAATGCCGAGTCGACGACTCACTAGGTGTTGGCTACTGGGTGTTCGAAACCACTTTCACGGTTACCAAACCACAGTGCTGATCGATCGCGCGGGCAAATCTACTCCCACCACCTTCCCGCCGAACTCCACATTCACCACCACCGCCTCGCGCAAGCTATTCAACAGTTCCACCACGTATCCGCCGTCGGAGGAGGCAAACGACATCGCGCGCACGCCCTTCACGCCGCCTGAAGTCCCCACGCGCACCGCGCCCGGCCGGACAAATTTGCTGAAATGCGCCAAATACCAGTACGTCCCGGTGTAGGTCACCTCGTGCGTCTTCTTATTGATGATCACCACCGGATGCTGAATATTCGGATCCGGATTTCCGTGCACCGGCGATACCGCCCATGGCCCGCCGGTCTCATCCAAGATCGCATTCCAGTAAAGCCATGCCGACGTTCCCGCTTCCAGGTCATTGAAAATAATGTTGCCCCAGACATCTCCGTCATCGAACTCGTAGATTGGCAATTTCTTGTTCTTCGGGTAACCGGCCTCGTAGGCATAGCAAAGCTCATCCATCCAGAACGGAAACTGCGAATACTTTTTCTCAAGCCCCGCGATCTTGTCGAAATTCTTGAAGTCGTAGCCGTGATACGCGATGACCGACAAGTATTTGCGCACTCCCGGATCGTCCAGCACCACCGGATACCGCTTTGCCGCCACGCCGCGTTCCGGCGCCTCGCTCATCATCAATTTCGTAGTCAGCCCCGATTTCTCCAATGCCGGGCCCACATGATCGCGAATCAGCACCGCGATCTCCGGATACTTGATCTTCGTGTAGACCTCTTCCGGCTCGTTGAACAAGCTCAGATAATCCACCACAATTCCACGCTTCTTGTACTCCTCCAGGTACTTCACGAAATAATTCGCCAGCGCCGGATAATATTTCGGTGGAATGTCTTGTTGCTTTTTCACGTCGTACAGCATCCAGTCCGGCGGATAGTCCATAGGCGCCTGCAAGGCGAACGATCCGTATTTGCGCGCACGCAAAATGTAGGTCCCTACTCCATTCGGACCGAAATCCCGCTCCACCGAAAAATTCTTCAGCTCCACATCTCCCGGCGTGTCGTCATACGTAAACCACGGCCCCGCCGACTGGAAGTCCGTTCCCGCCAGCGGCGTCTTCATCGCCGTGTATCCCGCGCCTGTTCTCGGATCAAACAGCGCGCGTAAAACTTCTTCCTGTTTCTCCGCAGGCAGAGTGTTCAAGGTCATCAGCCCGGCTTCCATGATCGAAGCGCCAAACCCATCGATGCGCTGATGCTTCTCCGACACGTCCACGTGAAAGGTGGCCTTCGCCCCGCCGGTGTTCGCTCCATTGTTGGCAGCCGATCCAAACTCAAGATCCTGTTTCGCGGTCAACCGATCGCCGCCGTTCGACGACACCCACACCTTCACCTTCTGCCCACGAGCCGGTCCACTCACGCACCCCAGCAACGACGCACACAAAATCGCCCGAACTAATCCTTGCCCAACTCTCATGCGCAGTTCTCCAGAACTCCGTCTTTGCAGGAGCTTATACCTCAACAGGGGGTCTAGATGGTCGGTTTGTAGATGAAGGGAATATTGCGCTAAATACCTTAGAATCCGCACTTCCGCATGTACATGAAAACAAGCGACTTTAAACCCTTTAAAATCCGCAGTTATGCAAAAACCGGGGGGTTCGGCCGCACCAATGCGCCTTCGCCAGAAACCTAGCGACGAAGCAGTCGCCATTTTTTGCTGTGCGTCTAATCGCGGAAAACGAAGTTCATGCGCACACCGCACACTTCGATCACATCGCCATCATTCAAGCGCTGCGGACCCGGAATTGGCGCCGAGTTAACGGTGGGGACTTTATCGCCGGGACCTACGTAATATCCGTCATCACGTTGATTGATTTGCGCCGCCAATTGCGGCTTGAACCAGCCTTTCAATTTCACCGTCGCCAATTTCGATTTGCCGATAACCGTAAGCTTGTTGGTGAGCACATATTCTTTCTGGTCGGTTTTGCCGCCGATCACGACCAAGCGTCGGAACCTTCAACCGGCCCACCGCAAACTGCGTGCGCTCACCCATGGCTGCGGCTTGCTGCAGCATGTCGCGGCGCGCTTTGGTGTCCAGCACCATCGTTTCGTTGATGCGCGGAGCCGCTGCACCCTTCGGCTTCGTATCGTAGCCGGCAGGCGTGTCGCCCGACGCATCCACTTTGATGTGGTGCTTGCCGATCCAGATGGAATCTCCGTCGTGCAGCGTGGCGCGTTCCACGCGCAGATCGTTCACAAAAGTTCCGTTAAGGCTATCGAGATCTTCCACTACCAGGCGTCCAGCCTCGAAATAAACGCGCGCGTGATAATTCGATACCGCGAGATTGTCTACGGGCAATTCGTTGTCCGGGGAGCGACCAATGCCGATCGGACGGCCACCGACGGGCACTTCCTTCACCAGTCTGTCGTCAAACATGAGGCTGAGCTTCGCCATGCTTACCTTCCTCTCGCCGTGCCATTCTTCGCGGAACTGGAGCCGCCGCGCAGCCAGGAAAACCAACCCTTGGAGGTTGCATCGGCGCGAACCACAATGACGGTGACGTTGTCCGCGCCGCCTTGCTCGTTGGCCAGGTCGACCAGGCGCTGCGCGGCTTTGGTGGGATCGGGTTCGGCCTGCAAAGTGCCGGCGATTTCGGGCTCGGTGACCATGCGGGTGAGGCCGTCGGAGCACATCAGCAGCATGTCGCGGCCAAAGAGCGTGTGTTCTTCGGCATCCACTTCGATCTCAGCGATGGGCGCCGAGCGCGCGCAAAAGTACGCTTTGCATCTCGCTGCGTTCGGCTTCGGCGGGCGTCAGGATGCCGCGGCGTACTTGTTCGGCGACCAGCGAGTGATCGCTGGTGAGCTGCTGCAGAGTGCCGCTGCGCAGGAGGTAGGCGCGGCTGTCGCCGACGTGCGCGATGCTGAGGCGCGAATCATTGATCCACATGGCCGTAATGGTGGCGCCCATGCCGTGTTGCTCGGGATGCTTTTGCGCGGAATCGAAGATGCTTTGGTTGGCGAGATGTACCGCGCTGGAAAGCCTGCGGGTCTTCTCGCTCCATTCGCGGGCATGTCACCAAAAATGGTCATGGCGGGATCGCTTCGGTCTCCTGGCAATGCTTGGCGACGGTCTCGACGGCCAGAGCGCTGGCGATTTCGCCATGCGCTTCGCCGCCCATGCCATCCGAGAGGACGAACAGGTTCAGGTCTTCGACAATCCGAAAACTATCCTCATTGTTCGTACGGACGCGCCCCACGCTGGTCACGCCGCCGCTGACAATTTGCACTGAGGCTCCTCGGAACATCTTGCTGAGCCGCGGATGCTCACACCCGTGCCTGGCAACCCTGCTCCCACGCTAACAGAGGCGAGGCAGGGTGGGGAAGCTGTGAACCCTAGTAATTACTCATCATTTAGCTACAAGGCGGGAACGGCGGGACGGACGCGTTCGCGCCTGATCCGGGACACCTTGCGGGCCTCGGGCACAGCGGTGCTGCGCCCCTACGGAACTTGTGTACTCGTGGAGCAGCCGGAGTGGCTCGTTTTAGCTACAATTGGGGCGATGTTGCGACGCTTACCTGTTGCGGGATTTGCGATGCTGATGGCGCTGACGCTGCTAGCTGTTTCTGTGCCGGCGCAGCAAGCGCCGGCGGCTTCTGGTGCGCGTATTTTGCTGCTGCCGCGGAAGATCGTTTCTGGCGATCGCGCGACTTTGGCCGTCCTGGACATGAACGGGCGATTGACGCCGGGAGTGGGCGTGGTGTTTTCGAACGGCGATCACTTGACCACCGACGCGACGGGGCGCGCGATGTTTGTGGCGCCCCTGAATCCCGGCATGATTTCCGCAAACATTTCGGGGCGATCAGGCAAGATCTACACGACCATACTTAATCCCGCCGACGCGGCATCTTCTGGTATCGAGATTTCCGCGGCACCGCGCGTGGCATCGCTGAGCGATCGCTTCGAACTATCGGGGCGAGGATTTTGCGGCGATGCCGACGCGAACCATGTGACGGTGGACGGTAAGACTGCGTTGATCCTGGCGTCATCGCCGACCACGTTAGTGGTGTTGCCACCTGCGGATTTGGATCCTGGCGAAAGCCTGGTGGAGCTGGGTTGCGCAAAGCGTGACGCGCAACCATTTACCGTACGATTCGTCGCGCTGTCACTCGAGGCCGACTCTTCGCCGCTGACTCCCGGGGATCATCGAACACTGACGGTACGCGTGCGCGGAACCACGTCGAAAATTTCGCTGGAGGCGCGCAATCTGGCTCCAGAGATTGCGGAGCTGAGCGGCGGGAATCCAGCGCGGGTTTCGAGCAGCGGCGGCGCGGATAACGATGCGAAGTTCGAATTAGTGGGGCGTCAACGCGGAAATTTTGTGGTATCGATCCACATGCTGTCGACGCAAAGCGCGCCGAAGCGATAGCGCTTCGGCGAATCTATGATTTCTTTTTTCGTTCGCCGGGCATGCGCTTGGTGAGCAGTTCCAGCGCCTGGTCTAGCGTTTGACGGCTTTCCCAAAAATCCGCCCACAAGTCGCCTACTTTAGCGATTCGTTCATCCAGCGTTTGAATGTTCCATTTCTCCGGATCGATGCCCTTTTTCAATTCTTCCGCGGTTAATGGCGTGGACACTGTGGCTTTGGGAAAAGCGCGCACGGAATAAGCGCATGCCAGCGGCTTTCCGCGGGCATTTTGCAGCGCATCGATCATGATGCGGCCCTCGGGACGTTTGCTGACGGTACGTTCGGAGGTAATCAGCTTGGGATTTTCCGCGGCGACCATGTGGCCAAGGACATCAGCGAAGGTGCGCGTCTGTTCGTAGGTATAAATGGGCTCGAGGGGAACGAAAATGTGAAAACCCGACGCACCGGAGGTCTTGAGGAACGCGGTCATGCGGATGGATTTGAGCAGGCTGGAGATTTCACGGGCGATGTGCAGGACATCGGTGAACGGGGTATTCGGTGTGGGATCGAGATCGAAGAAAACATAGTCGGGATTGTCCTGAGTATCGCAGCGGCTGGACCAGGGATTGTGATCGATGCAGCCGAGATTCGTGAGATAGAGGAGCGTGGCGCGATTGTTGGCGAGGATGTATTGCATGTCGCCGCCGCGTTCATCGGAGTAGACGGTGGCGGTTTCAATCCATTCCGGCAGATAGGAGGGCGCTTCTTTCTGGAAGAATGCCTTGCCGTCAACACCGTCGGGATACCGGCGGAGGACCATGGGGCGATCTTTCAGGAAGGGCAGGATGTAGTCGGCCATGCGGTAGTAGTAGGCGAGGAGTTTGCGCTTGGCGACGCCGACTTCGGGGAAGTAAATTTTGTTCAAGTTTGAAAAGTGGAGCCGCTGGCCGTCGGATTCCATGTCGATGGTTTGCGATTTACCATTTTCGAGTTCACCGGCGGGATCGGAAGAAACTTTCGGAGCGGCGGCTTTCCGCGCGTGAACGAGTTGCGGCTGCGGTTTAGCTTCTGCAGGCTCCGGTTCCGCAGGCTCTGGTTCGGGATCATCCTCGGAACCAGGCGTATTTGAGGCTTCGGCCTTGTTGCTCTTCGTTGATTTTTTACGCGCTGTGCCTGACTTCGAGGATTTGGACTTCTTCTCCGGTGGAGGTGCTTCGGCGGGCTGCAATTCTTCGAAGGTGCAATCTTTGGCCTTACGGTCGTTGCGCAAGCCAAGAAAAACGGGAGCGCGAAGATGCTTGTCGTCGGTCCAGTTGCCATATTTGATGCGGGCAACGAGTTCAGGCTTGATCCAGGTGACTTCTTCGCGGAGCTTCGGAACTTTGGTGAATGGTGCGCGGCTGGTCTCGAGCTCCTGAAGTTTCTCGAAGACATCTTGTTGCGTTTCATCGTCAAAGCCGGTGCCGGCGCTGCCGATGAACTGCAATTCACCCTGGTCGTACAGGCCGAGCACGATGGCGCCAAAATATTTGCGGCTGCCGCGCGGCGCGGTGTATCCGGCGATCACGGCATCGACTTCCTGAACGATTTTGATTTTGACCCACCAGGGCGACCGTGATCCGGAATATGAGCTGTCCGCTTTCTTGCCGATGATGCCTTCCAGTCCTTTTTCCTTCGCGGCTTCGAACAGAGCTTCGCCTTGTTCGGGGACGTGATCGGAATATTGAATGGTGTTGTTCGCGATCAGAATGCTCTTCAGAAACTCTTTGCGCTCGATGAGCGGCGATTTGCGCAGATCATAGCCGTCGGCGTACATCACGTCGAAAAAGAAGTAGCTCAGTGGAATAGTTTGCGTGAGCTTTTGTGAGGGGCCTTGCACTCCCAGCCGATTTTGCAGGCGTTGGAAATTGCTGCGACCCTGCTCGTCGATGGTGGCGATTTCGCCGTCGAGGATGGCGCGCTTTACGCGGAGGTGCGAAGCGAGACCATTGAACTCCGGATACTCGCGAGTAACGTCGCGGCCAGAGCGTGCCCAGAGCGTGATTTTCCCATTGTCAACTTCGGCGATGGCACGTACGCCGTCCCATTTTATTTCGAAGACCCAATCGGGATTGGAGAAGGCGTGATCCTGAAGCTGCGCGAGCGTCGGCGGCACGCCTTTGGGCATCTGCGGCATGGGCGCCTTTGTTGCGCCGGTGAGTTCGGATGGATCCGTGTTGCTGGGTTTGCCAGAGGCTTCGCGGCCTTCCTTGATGTCTTCGACGGTGCGGCCGGTGAGCACGGACTCGGCGTGTTTGTCGGCATCCCAATTGGGATCGACGAAGGAATCGCGATGCTTGATCAGCAGCCACTCGGGTTTGCCTTTGCTGCCCTTGAGGCGCACGAGGACGAAACTGCCGCGCAGCTTTTCGCCGAAGAGTTTGAACTTGAAGTCGCCTTTGGCGAGCTGCTCGTGAGGGCTGAGAGTGCCTTCGGGTTCGTAAGTTCCTTCGTCCCATACGATGACTTCGCCGCCACCGTATTGGCCCTTGGGGATGGAGCCTTCAAATTTGCGGTAATCGTAGGGATGATCCTCGACCTGAACCGCGAGGCGCTTGTCGCCGGGATTCATTGAGGGGCCTTTGGGTACAGCCCAGGACTTCAGGACGCCGTCGAGTTCCAGGCGGAGGTCGTAGTGGAGTCGCGTGGCGGCGTGCTTCTGCACGACGAAAACTTTAGAGGCGTTTCCGTGGACCGCGCCTTCCGGCTCCTGAGTCTTCTTGAAATCGCGCTTTTTGTGGTACTCGCTGAGCTTGGCCATCGGCGGTGAGTATAGCGAAAGGCTACAAAGAATATGATGCTGACGCGGAGACCGCGAGCGGCGGCAAAGAGTCAGGTGTTCACCTGATTGCTCAGGCGGAGTACAGAATTAGCATTAGATGTGGAGGATCTTGCGCGATGGCGACTGCGACGTGGCGAGGCTCGTTGACGTTTGGACTGCTGTCGGTGCCGATTCGTTTGTACACCGCGGCGCGCAGTGAACGCATGAACCTGCACCAACTTCACAAAGTGTGCAACACGCGACTCAAGCAGCCGCTCTATTGCCCGCACTGCGACCGGCAGGTGGAACGATCGGAAGTGGTGAAGGGCTACGAATACGAGCCAGGGCAATACGTCCTGGTCAGTGAAGAGGAGATCAAAAAGATCACGCCGCGCTCGGGCAAGACTATGGAGATTCTGGCATTTGTGAAGCAGGAGCAGATCGATCCGATTTATTTCGACTCGTCGTATCTGGTGATGCCGGAAAAAGACAGCGAGAAGGCCTACGCGTTGCTTCAGAAGACGATGGAAGACACGAATCGCGTGGGGATCGCAACTGTGACGATGCACCAGCGCGAGTACACCGTTTTTATTCGGCCACGCAATCATGGGTTGACGCTGCATACGATGTATTTCGCCAATGAGATTCGGAAAGTGGCGGGGTACGGAGAATCCACACGGAACATCAAGCTGAAGCCGCAGGAAATCAAATTGGCGGAACAGTTGGTGGAGACTTTGGCCGAGGATTTTCATCCGGAGAAGTACCACGACACGTTTCAGGATCGTTTGCGGGAACTGATCGAGGCCAAGATGAAGGGCAAGACTATTACCGTGGAGAAGGAGCCGGCGCGGGCTCCGGTGATTGACATGATGGAGGCGCTGAAGCGCAGCCTGGCGAGTAGTGCGGGGCAGAAGAAAAAGCCGGCGCGAGGCCGGCACGCGGCGGGAGAGCGGGAGCATCGGCGGGCGAGTTGACGGGTTGGGATTCGCGCGTCGTTGTTGGCTTAGCCGATGGTGTTTACGTGGAGATCCTTCGGACATTCCTTATCGGATGTCCTCAGGACGAGAGAGCGGATGTCCCTCAGGATGACAGGCCAAGGTGTCACGGATCGGTATTAAGCACGTCTAACTTATTTGCCGTTGGATTGGCCAGGGATTAGGGGGAGTTGTTCGCCTTCGAGGGATTTAGCTGGGGCGCCGCCGGTGAGCACGTTGGCCAGGGTGCTTTGCACTTTTTCGAATTGGCGGTCGGACTGCGCGTAACTTTGCTGCGCATTTTTCAGATGGGTGCCGAGCTTTTCGAATACGTCGGCGAATGATTGCATGTGTTTTTGCACGCCATTTAGATTGGCGAGCAGGCGCTTGGCGTTTTCTTCGATAGCCATCCCGCGGAGGCCCATCGCAATTACGCACAAGTGGGCATATAGCGTATTGGGGGAGACGGCCACTATTTTTTTGCTGCGGCAATACTCGTCGACCGCCTGTCCGCGGTTGTCTTCGGTAGCCAGCATTTCGCAATAGACACTTTCCGACGGGACAAACATCAGCGCGACATCGAGAGTGCCTTCGCCGGGAACAATGTATTTTCTGGCGATGGCATCCGCGTGGCCTTTAACCGCGGAGGCGAAGGTGCGGCGGGCTTCATCGCCATCCGCGGCGATGCGGCGGAAGGCTTCCAGCGGGAATTTTGAATCGATGACCATGAGCTTCTCGTCACGCAGGAAAATCACGGCGTCGGCAGCTTCTCCGCTGGAGAAGCGATACTGCATCGTGAACTGTGAGGACGGAAGACAATCTTCCAGCAGACGCTGGAGGGTAACTTCGCCAAGTAAGCCACGAGTTTTAGCGCCGCCGAGGACCTGTTCGAGGGACTGAGTGGCCTGCGAGAGACTGCGGCTTTGCTCCTGGACTTCGCCAATCTGCTTTTGGATCAGTCCGATCTGTTCGCGGGTGTTCTTCAACTCGGTGGCAATGGCGGTCTGGCCCTGGGAGGAGATCTGGGCGGAATTGGTAACGCCGTCGCGTAAAGCGCTGGTTACGCTTTCCAGGCGCTGGGCGACGGTCTGTGCGACAGTCTGAATTTGCCCGGTGCTTTGCGCTTGGGCGGTGCCGATGGTTTGCAGGTCACGGCGCAGTTCGCCAAGCTGATGTTCGAATGCATCGCTTTTCTTCTGGCTGCGGCCGTTTTGCAAGCCGAACCAAATGACCAGGGCGGTCAGCAAGATCAACAGAGCGATGAGTAATAGTTCCATAGATGGGACAAAGCCATAGTCACGGCTGACCACCCGGAAGTGACAACAAATGCTGTCGCAGGCGGTCCCACCGTTCGAAAAAGGCTACCCAGCTACTCTACTCGCAATCACCCCTTTGTAAAAACTCGTGCGCTCAAAAGAAAAAGGGCCATACGTTGCCGCATGGCCCCTGTTCCCCATTTCGGATTGGATCTTACGTCCGGTTAACTGCCCGCTATGGACGCAAGCTACGTGGTTCACTTAAGAACGAACTACGTGGTCCGAGCTGGTGTGGAAGCAGCGTAATTGCGAGATGTTTCCTCCGTTCGATGCCGCCGCAAACCTGCCAAACCGATCAGGCCGATGAGCCCAACCCAGCCCCAGTCCTGATGATGTCTGCCGTTGTCGTTTTGAGCGGCAGTTTGATCATCAGCAGACGCGGTACGCGCCTGTGAAAAGGCAGGAGCCACGGTGAACAGAGTCAAAGCGGTTGCCAGAAGAAGCTTCTTCATTTGGCACCTCCATGGCATCACCTTGCCTATCGGCGGTTTAGCAGACCATACCTTGAACGAAGGAAGTGATACATCGAGTTCCTCTATCAGAACTTAGGAAACTCAGAGGCGACGTACGAAGGGGCGATTTGCGAGTGCCTACGGGAATTCATCTGCGCTCGTACGATTAGGAGCGGATTCTTCCGATGGCCAGGCTTTGTCACTTTAACGCGTGTTGATTTTGCTTTGCTCAAACGTCGCAAATATCAGCGCCCGGCAGACTTCGCCCAGTCCGGAAGTATGCGCGAATGGCGAACTACAAGGAGAGGACGATGGACAATCTGTCGAATCAGGAAAATATCGGCCAAACGGATCTTTCGGGGTATGAAAGCGGAACGGGGTCCGGAAACGAAAGCACGATCGCGGACAAGGCGTACCGAGCGAAAGATAAAGTAGCGACCCAGGGACGAAGGGCGGTGGAGAAAGTGGAGGCTTCCAGGCGTCCGACCGCAGATGCTTTGGAGCGTGCCGCTTCGGGGATTCATGACAGCGCGGATCGAACCTCGCAGAAGGCCGCCGGCGTGGCTCATCGGGCTGCGGACAAGCTTCAGGCTACTGCCGACTATGTACGCGAGAATGACCTGCGTTCTATGGCCAATGATGTCGTGACGGTGGTGAATCGCTATCCACGCGAATCGGTGGCGGTTGCTGTGGCCGTCGGATTTCTGGTGGGAAGAGCATTTCGCTCCCGCGATTAAGGGTGTAGGGCAAACACGGGAGGTGAACGCATGTCGGTAAGAGATGTACGGTCTATTCCAGATGTAGTGAGGGATATTCTGGCGAACCTGCAGGAAATTGTTCGCGCGGAATTCCGACTGGCAAAAATCGAAATCAGGGAAGAGGTAAGCAAGGCGGCACAAGCCAGCACGTCACTGGGTGCGGGGTTGATGCTGACGTTTTACGCGGTGGGATTCCTGCTGCTGGCCGGGGTATACGCGCTCAGCATTGTCGTAGCCGCATGGCTTGCAGCTTTGATTGTTGGCATCGCGGTGGGAGTGCTGGCACTGATCCTGGTGCAGCAGGGCAAGAAAAAATTGGCGAGCGTCAGGCCGCCAGCAGAGACGATTGACAGCGTAAAGGAGAACGTACAATGGGCCAAGAATCAAGCGAGGTGAGACGTCAGATCGACGAGAAGCGCGAGCAACTGGGCGAGAATATTCACGAGTTGCAGGATAAGGTGCGGAGCAAATTCGACTGGCGAACGCAATTCGAGGATCACTGCGGCGCTGTGCTGGGTACGGCGTTTGGCGTCGGGTTGTTGCTCTCGCGCATCGGCGGATCCGGGGGCGTTAAGGACCTGAGCACGCGGCTGAAAGAGAACTTCGGTAGCGGAACGGAACAAGGCAGGTTTTCGTCTGGAACCGAACAGAACAGGTTTGCGTCTCGCGCCGGTGATTCCCGGGACACGAGCTACAAGCCGCGCTCGGAGCATCGGGAAAAGTTGTCGAACTTCGTGAATTCAGTAGAAGGAGCGCTGATCGGAGTGGCGTCCACGAAGGTTCGCGACTTCCTGAATGAGGTGGTGCCGGGATTCTCCGAACACTACCAGGAAAGTCAGCAGCACCGGCGGCCGACGTCGTCTTACCAGGAACCAACGTCGTCTTACCAGGAAAACCAGACTATGAGCGGGGCACACGTGGCCGGCGCGCAAGCTGGTTCATCCGGGAATAGTGGCAGCGCTTACGGAAGCCCTGCGGACTGAACGACGCTGAACGTAAGTTAAGTGCGGCGGCTGGGCACTACCACAGCACTTTGATCGCGAACTGGAACTGGCGCGCGTCATAGGCGGCGGTGGGCTGCCCAGCGCTGCATGCTGAGCTGGAGCCGGGGTCGCACAATTGATTTACGGCTGCGACGTTGAGACGGTTCGTAAGATTGAAGGCGTCCGCGATTACGTCGAGCTTGAAGCGCTCTCCTAGAGCGAAACGCCGCGACAGTCGAAGATCAAACTGGAAAAAATTTGGAGTCATGAACGGGTTTCGTCCGAGATTACCGTTGCAACCCAAGGGCGGCGTGATTCCGGCGATGCCGAATTGTGTGCCGCTGTTGGTGAGGCACTGACTGGGGACACCGAAAGTGACTCCCGGCAAAAATGCGGATGTGGTGGTTCCTCCAGCGCCGACGGACGGCCTTCCGTTGGACGCGCCAAGATCGAGACGATAGTCGGTGCCAGTGATGACGGTATACGGCCGGCCGGACGAGTATTCGATGATCGGCGCGATGGTGAAATTCCCCGTAAAATAATGCCAAGCGGAATCGCCGTCGTGCGTGCCTGGCGTCTGAAAAACCGCGCTGGTCACCCACCGATGGCGCTGGTCGAAATCTGAATTTGATCTCTCAAAGAACGGGAAGCGGCTGTCCTGTGGCTCCAGCGGCGATTGGAGGTCGGTGGAGTCGTCGATGGTGTGCGACCAGGTATAGCTGGAAAGCAGTTCGAAGGAATGGCCGAAGCGTTTTTGCAGATTGACGGTGAGGCCATGATAAACGGAACTGCCGTCGGAAAGTTGCGCGTCCACGCTGTTGAAGGGAACGGGTACGCCGAATCCGACCGGATAGCCGGCCAGCGTGGCGAGTGCTACCTGACCTGCATAGCCGCCAGGCAGGACGCCGGGAATGGCGGTCACAAGTCCGGCGAATGATGGATTGGGGCCGGAAGGCCGGAAGAAATTGAAAAACGCGGGAGTGCTGACGTACTGCCCGTTGAGAGCCGCAAGCGGCGCAGGGCATCCACCCAATTGTCCCAGGACGCTGGGAGCGATCACGCCCACTCCGCAAGTGGTTGCCGTCGGCGCCTGGGACGCAGAAGGGGCAACTACCGTTACTGGGCTGGAGAATCCCAGGCCGGCTGCCGAGGCATTGGCGAAATTCTGCGTCAGCAGTTGCGGATCGGTCGAGTTGATATCCACGGGCCGGTAGAGATGCAAGCCTTTCGTGTATTGATAGCCAACACTGATTTTCCAGGAACCGGCAATCTGGCGCTCAATGGTCAAGTTGCCTTGCTGCGCATAGCCGAATTGGAAATTTTGCGCCACAGGCAGAACGAAGGGAAGAATGGGGAGGGGAAACCCAGCCGTCAGATAGTTTTGATTGGCGAAAAGGGAATTGGGAGAGAAGGGATCGAAGCGCTGCTGATTGAAGAGGTAGCCCATGTTGGGCAGCGAGTTCAGTGCGCCCTGGAAGATGGTGGAGCCGTTCAGGTTGGTCGGTGAATCCAATCCGCCGCAAATGCCGGCGCCGGGAATCAGACCGCAAGCGGAAGACGTGCCTCCTGCTGAAATCAGTTGCACGGAGCGGCCGCCGTCTGCGGTCGCGGCATCGAAGGCGACCGCCAGCAACGGATGATCGTAGAAAAGTCCGTAGCTGGCGCGAACCACGGTTTTGCCATCGCCCATGGGATCCCAGGCGAGGCCGAAGCGTGGGGCGACATTGTTGTAGTCGCGGGGAATGCCTTCGACCACCCCCAGAGCTTTTTCCGCATCAGCGTTCACCGCGGTGGCCGGCGCAAAGAGCGGAGTAATCTCCACGTCATATCGCAAACCGAAGTTCAGGGTGAGCTTGCGAGTGGCGCGCCAGCTGTCCTGGCCGAAGAAGGCGACGGGAATATTGTCAAAGGGCTGTTTCGATTGGCCGATGCCCTGAATGTAAGTGGTGGGAATTCCGAGGCCATAGGCTTGCAGGCCTGTGGCGCCAAACAATTGCACGGAACCGCCACTGGGGAGCGGAACGGAGTTCGGCAAATTGAAATTCGAAATGGCGAGGCCGCCAAAGTTTACGTCGCCGCCATAATCGAGCTCGAAGATCTGTTCTTTGCCAGAGCGCAACTGAACGAGATTGAAGTCGCCGCCGAATTTGAAGGTGTGGTTCCCGCGAACGATGCTGACCTGATCGGTGAATTGGAAGCGGCGCTCGATGCGGTCGACGGTTGAATAAGGCTCGCGTCCGAAGTAAGCGTAGCCGGGAATGTTCACGCCAATGTCGCCGCCGCCTGGGAGTTCGGAGAATCCGAAATGCAATCCACGGCGCGCTGCCTGAAATCGAAATTGGTTGAATGAAGTATCGCTGACGATGGTGTCATGCTGAAAGGTGGCGGAGAGGTCGCGCGATTGATTGACGCCGGTGCGCGAACCGGCATTCTGTCCGAACACCTGATTCTGGGCGGTGGATTGCACGCCGGTGATCAGCGAAGGCGATACGCCTACGCGCAAGAAGGAGCTGTTGCGGTTGCTCCATCGTTGATCCAGGCGCGCGGACCATAAGCTGGTCTTCTCGGTAGTGGGAAAATTCCCGCGTAACGCGTTTAGTCCTTTGTAGGATGCAGGCAGGGGCACAACACCGGCAGGAACTGGCGAGCCGCCGGGCCCGATGGCTGCGAAACCGCTGCAGACGACCGCATTTACTGTTGTTCCCAGAGGGCACGATACTGGCACTGGAAATTGCGAACCGGGGCCGGGATTCAGCGTTCCGCCTGACAGTCCGGCCGCGATTGCGCCGAAATCCAATTTGTTGAGCGCGACGCTGGACGCCGAACCGAGCAGCAGACCATATTGCACTGCCAAAGATTGGTAGGCGGGAATGCCGCTGGTGAGCAGCGTCTGCACTGAGCCCGCCTGCGAAGGCGTTAACTGCACGGAAAGCGGGCCGGCCGCCGTTGGCAGAGTTACGGGAATCATTCCCCACGGGCCGCCGCCACCCTGCGCTTCTCCGATGCTGGAGAATCCGGTTTCTTCTCGCAACGTGTCTTCGTATGAGAAGAAAGTAGAAGGTCTTGTCTTTTACAATCGGACCGCCCAAGGTCAGGCCGGCCTGCACGCGCGTGAATGCCTGCTTGGTGGGGATCAGTTCGCCGGTGGTAGGATCGACTTGTCCCGAAAATGCATTGCGGGCCTGAAAAGATTTGTTGCGGAGATAGCCGAAGATATCGCCGTGGACATCGTTGCCACCGCTCTTGGTGACGATATTGATAACGCCGCCGGTGGCGCGGCCGTATTCGGCGTTGTAATCGCCGAGGACCAGTTGAAATTCCTGCACCGCTTCCTGGGATACCGTAGCGCGGATTCCATTGATGGAGTTGTCCACCGCATCGGCGCCGTCAACGCTGACCACGTTGGAGCGCGCGCGCTGGCCGCCGACATTCAGGCCGCTGGTGGGCGCGGGGCCGATGGTCGGAGCCACGTCACGAGTCGTCTGGGAATTCGTCAAAGTGAAGTTGATGTAGTTGCGGCCATTGATGGGCAAATTATCGATGCGGCGGGCGTCTACCGTTTGCGAGACTTCAGTTTTGGTGGTTTCGATCGGGGCTGTTTCCGTGGTGACCGTGACGCTCTGCTGCATGCCGCGAAGTTCGAGCTTGGCGTCGAACGCGGCATTCTCCCCCACTGTCACCGTGATGGCTTTGTTCTCAAAGGGCGCGAAGTTGGCGCCACCATCGACCATAAGCCTGTATTGACCGGGAGGCAGACCAACAAGGTTGTAGCGACCGTTGTCATCGGCGACGGTGGAACGCTCGGCCGCAGTGACCGAGTTTATTACCGTAACCTTGGCGCCTTTCACCGGCAGGCCTTGCGGGTCGATTACCGTCCCCGCCAACGTTGCAGTGTTCACCTGTGCGGCCGCGTTGCTGGCCAAGCAGAGGGCTAGAAGGCACACGATTGCCCAAGCGCACACACACAGTCTGCGTTGCATATTAGCCTCCCGACGGAAACCGTTCTGTAAGAACCAGCCGACGCATCCCGCTACCCCTAGCGGAGGCGGAGTTACCCGCCTACTGCACGGCTCGCACGAACGGATACTTCGGGTTTTACTCCTAGGGAAATGGGCTTTCAACCGGAATCTTCGCGCGGTTGGAGGTCTGCTGCCTATTGGGTACACCCGGTTTTTCGAGCTTTGGACGAAGCTGTGGCGATGCTTGTACTTCGGGAAGAAGCGCGGGAAGAGGAAAGTTGGGCGTGCGTCAGCTTTGTTGTGCGGCGGCCTGAGCAGAGGCGCCGCTGAGCGCTTCGTTGATGGGTTCGCGCTTCGCGGTCCACGCCTTCAGGCCTGTCGCGATCGCGATCAAAATGGCGGTGGCGAAGTTGGTGATGATCACGGCTTGCGCGTGAATCAGCAGTCCGTAAGCCAACCATAGGCAAACACCGAACAGATATAGGCTCAGCATGGCGTAGGAAAGATCTCGGCCGCCTTGTTTCCAGATTTTGATTAGTTGCGGCACGTAAGCGAAGGTGGTGCAAAAGCCGGCGACCGTGCCGAGAACTACAATCATTGATTCTGTTTTCATCTGTTTACCTGCACTTTTCGTGTCTGTAGGGTGGAGCGTGTAGATCGAATATCCGGGCGCAATGGGCGAACACGTTGCTGTCCTACACACCGGCCGTAATTCACTTACTACAATAGTTTAGCAACGCCAAGCGCCGCCGCAGATGAATCCTGAAGCGAGTGTTCATTCACAATTTTGATTGCTGAAAAATCGTGAGGCGTGAAACTAAATGTTTAAGTGTCGCTGGACCAGCTTGCGGAGTTTTTCGCGGTCTTCGTCCTTCATGTGCACGAATTCGACGCCCGTGCCGTCGTTGCTGATGTTGCGGACCACGGCGGTGAAGTGGATTTTTTTCAGACCAGTGCGGACTTCCAGGCGTATGGAGTCGCCTATGCTCATTTTCTTGGGCGATTCGAGATACGCACCGCCGAGGCTGATGGTCTTCACGCGGGCGACCCCTGCCTGGCCCGCATCGATCTGGGCGCGTAGCGGCGATTCCAAAGGAATACGTACATAGCGGCGGGGGACGACGAAATTCGCGCTGGATTGTGCGGCCGCATCGTAGGCCGCGCGCACCCGCGGAGACGATGGGCGATCTTCAATCATGGCCAGTGAGTCTTCAGCAGCAGCGCGCAGTCCCAAGGGTTCACGGTAACTGATGCCATCGCGCTTTTCGGCCAGCATACGCAACAACTCCGAAGCTTCCTGCGCGCGCATGCGTCCCAGCGCTTCGATGGACTTGATCCGCACGAACTGATCGCGCAAAGTTTCGTGCTCGCCGGCGGCGATTTCCATGAGCTGCGGCACGGATGTGGTTTCCTGCGCCAAGCCGATCTGGTCGATCATCATGGGCACGACGAGGGGATGGGCTTCGGCCAGCAGCGCAGAGAAAACGAAAGCGGCGCTTTGTGCGGAGGCGGCATTTGCCGGGCGCGCCAGTTCGCTGACGGCGAGGTCTTGCAAGTTCCAGTCCCAGCTTGCCAGTGCGCGAGGCAAGCCGCGGAGCAAGCGGTCGGCATCGGCTGCGCCAAGCAATTTGATGGCGCCGCTGACACGCTGCTTGCGAGCTTCGTACAGCCGCGCTTCGAGAATGTTCAGCACTGGAACGCCGATCGCGCGAAGCAGCCGAGCCATCGCCGGCAGGAACTCCGAGCCGCGAGGCTCGGTCAGCAGCAAAGTCAGACGGTCCAGCAGGCGTTCGGGATCGCGCTGCAGCAATCGCGGAAGTGCCGGATCGAGGGCTCGATTCGCAAGCGATGCATCAACCAACAGCAGCCAACGGTCCTGCGCCACGAGGCGGCGTGCGAGGGCCGTCATGTGATCGTGCTCACGGTCTTTCGGTGATTTCTCGAGCCCGTGCAAAATGGCTTCAAAGCCGATGTAGTCGCCGCGATTCACCGCTATGCGGCCAAGCGTTTCCAGAAATGCGGCCAGCAACGCGGCGGTTTCAGGTCGTGACTCGCCTTCGAGAGCTTTCAGAGTTCCACGACTGAGATCTTCGGGCAGTTGGTTCGGCCACAGCGACTCAATCACCGCAGTCAATTCGTTCAAGCCGGCAGCCACCGAGCGCCGCGCGCCCGCTTCTTCATTCTCGATTCGTCGCGCGTAGTTCAACAGAATATTGCGGGCCTCGCGCCGCGGAGCATCCGCTCCCGTATCGGCTAACTGCCCTAACGTGTGGCGCAAGGCCACGACGGGCACGCACCACACATCGGGCCCCCGCAGCACCGCGGATTTTTCTCGCGGAGGCAGCTCCAACCAGAATTTTTCGAGCAGCTTCTCACGGTGCGTCTCGGTGGCCCAGGTGGTGGCGAACGCAGTCAGATGCGCGGAGGCATGCGGCCCGGTGTAGGCGCCCGCGGTGACCAGAACATCGCCAAGCTTGTGTAATGTGGACCGTACAGCAATCGGTGTGAGCGAGCCGGATGAAAATTCCGGAGTCATCATCTCGAAGATCAAATTCTCCGACAATCGCAGCAGGTATGGCTGCGGCTGTTCGCCCTCACGCGGCGCGTACTGTGAGACCGAACTCAACAACAGCCGCACGGTATCTTTGCTGGCGCTTTCCATCGCGCCGTGGATCGCTCGCGCCGCGTCTTCCGGTGACAAACCGCGGGCGACTTCCAGTGGGGGTGTCAGGCGCGCCAGCAGACGCAACGCATCCATGAGATCTTCCATGCTGGGCGGCTGAATTGGCGTATCGCTGGCCTCACGAGGCGAATGCCCGCCATACGCAACCATTGCGGCGATCAGGCTGGATAATACAGAGTCCACTTTTCGCCCGGTCTGCGTGTTGATAGAAATGCCTTCCACCCGATGTTCCTCAAGCAGGTTTGCCCACGCGTCCGCAGTGCTGGCCTTGGCGCGGTCTTCTGATTTTAGCAACGTCGCTTTCATTAATTGCGCGAGAGTGTCGAGTTCACCTACATGAAATTCGCGCGCAAACGCCAGGTTGTGGATGTCCGCTTTGCGCAGATCGGTGGCGAGCGCGTGCAGTTCGCCGCGTGTGTCCGGCAACGGCGTCTCGTTGATTTTAGGTGCAACGATCCCGCCTCGTTCGATGCGAAGCTCCAGCCCATTGAGCTTGACGGCTATAGCACGCAGACCTTCGTAGGCGTTGTCCAAATTCTGCAGCGTGTGAGGATGATGCCGCTCATAGAGCCTGGCGGAGCGCATGAGCAGGTGCAGACATCGCAGGGCGCGATCGAGCTCCGGCAAATTGGCGTCATCTGTTCGTGGCCTTCGGGCTCCCGCCACGGCATGGACCATGGGCACATCGGCAGCGCCGCCATCGACATTCGGCGCGGACCGGCGTCGTTCCTGCTCTATTAAAGGTGGTGGACCGAAATTCCAAACTTCCTCGTTTCGGCGCTGATTTGAAGGCTTGGGTGCGGAGGCGAGCCCAGTGCGCCAAACTGGGCAGCAGCGTCCGCGGGCACGAGCCCTACGGTGTAAGCAAGCACGCCCCCAGCCGGGTGGATGTTGAGCTAAGTCCCATGTTTGCAATAGAGGCCGGTGCCGCGATTGGATTCAGCCTCGGATGGCTGTTACGAAAGGTAACAAGGCGGATAGTTTAGATGGTTGGGTTGGGGCGTTCTCAGGCATCCTTTATAGAGCCTATTCCAAACCTATAGACCTCTTTTTTGGGCTCTTAATACGTGCGCTATGTGGGCACTCGTCTGGCATAGGAAATTTACGTCTGGGTTTACTACACGTGGCGATTGCGTTGCATCACTTCGGAAGCGGAATACAATTCTCTCGCATGCTTTGGACCAGAGCTGAATCGAAATGCGCCGCGCCGCATCCAATTCGACTTCACAATGAAAGTACTTTCACTCAGCGTGGGTTTGCCCCGCGAAGTCACGTGGCACAATCGCGTCGTAACTACCGGAATCTTCAAACAACCGGTATCCGGCCGTGTGCCCTTGCGCAAACTTAATTTCGACGGTGATCGCCAGGCGGACCTCACCGTGCACGGCGGTGAATTCAAAGCCGTTTATTGCTACCCGTCGGAACATTACGGCTTCTGGAAACAGGAAATGTCCGCTAGCGATTTCCCGACGGCCGTTTTTGGAGAAAATCTCACGACCGAAGGCATGTTCGAAAATTCGCTATATCTAGGCGATCGCTTCCGCGTCGGAACGGCTGAAGTGATCGTCACGCAGCCACGGCTGCCCTGTTACAAACTCGGTGTACGATTTGAAGACGACCAAATGGTGAAGCGCTTTCTCGCGAGCAAGCGCAGCGGCTTTTATCTGGCGGTTACGAAAGAAGGCGCAGTGAAAAGCGGGGACGAAATTATTTCGATTTCGCGTGATCCACGTGCCGTTCCGGTCAGCGAAATCACACGTCTTTTCGTGACCAAGGCTTATACGGCGAATGATGCCGCAATCATCGATCGGTTGAACGAAGTGCCTTCGGTACCTCAGGATTGGAAATCCTATTTTGCTGAGCGCCGCGCAGAATAGGCGTCTTGCGGTCCCTGCGTCATTGCTCAAGTGATGGGAGCTGTCTCTGCGGATCACATCTCACTTTTGAGCAAAGTATTTTTGCATTGGCTCCCAATAATGACCCTTCCAGCCGACATATAGGTGATCGTAGCTGCCTTCGGGAAATCCGGTGTGATCGAGTACAACGCGCGTGCCAGATCCTTGTTTTTTCAGCTCGAATCTTGCGATGGAGTACACGCCCGAGCCCCAGCCGGTGTCGCCCCACGCTTGAATTACCCGCTGGTTGGGGATCAGCTCGACGTTACGTCCGTAAATAACTTTCCCAAACATCGCGAAAGCGCCGCCAGCGGCGCCATCGATTTCCGCAGGCATTCCGGACAATTCGGCGAACTCTTTGGAATCAAGCAACAGGTGATAGATGCGCTCCGGGCTGACCGGCAAATCAACTTCCTGATGTAGTGAGGTACGTTTGGCATTCGCCGATTTTGCGGGCACCGTTTTCATTTCCTGAGCGGAAAGGCACTGTGCGCCTACAGTTGCCGCGAAGCCCGCCAGCGTCACGGCCGCCGTGATAACGCTTCGCCGCGTGATAATTTCATAACTGTCTTTTCTCTCTCCACCTGTAACCATCTTCCCCCCTCTTTATAATTTTGATTTTGCGTCGCTCCGCGTATCCCATCATCCCGTCTGAATATGTTCAAGAACATATTTTCAGCGACCGCGTTCGGAGGGATACTTCTGGTCCTGCAGGATTGGAGGACTTATGCCTTACCCCGCGTCGCACCGCCCCGAAGTAAAGAAGAGAATCATCGAGAGCGCTCGACGCCTATTCAACCGCCATGGCTTCGACAATGTGTCGTTGCAACAGATTATGGGAGGAGCCGGGCTCACCCATGGCGGATTTTATAGCTATTTTCACAGCAAAGCTGACCTCTACGCTGACGTTCTCGGTTGCTTCTTCATCGATCCAAATTGGAAGAGTTGCTGGGAAGGTGTGGAGGTGGATCTCACCTCCACGGATGTAGGGCCGCAAGTGGTGCGCGCCTATTTGTCGCGCCAGCATTACGAGGATGTGGAGAATTCGTGTCCGATGGTCGCGCTGCCCAGCGATGTTGCCCGCAGCCACAAAGCGGCCAGGCACGTTTTTCAAACCGTCTTTCTGGCTATGGTCAGCGCCTTAGAGCGCAGTTTGCGAACCAGGAATAAGTCGCGACACGTTGATGGTCAGGCCTTGGCGGCTCTATGTGTCGGAGGCATGGTGGTGGCGCGCGCGATGGTGGACACCGCACGTGCCGACGAACTGCGGGAAGCTTGCATGCGTGTGGCGCTGCAACTCGGTGGCTGGAAAATGCGGAGAAACGCTCGACAAAGAAAATTGTATCGAGGTTCGTCGCGACGGTAAGCAGGATTTGGAAATGGCGCGCCCGGCCAGATTCGAACTGGCGACCCTCTGCTTAGAAGGCAGACGCTCTATCCAACTGAGCTACGGGCGCTTGCAATAATTCTAAGACGTCGGCGTCTGCTGTACCACATCTCTTATTTCTGTGCCGCGCGTAGCTCAAAAAAAGGGTTGATTCGCGTCGAGACCACGCGCGGTACATTTTTGACTCGTATGTAGAAGGACACGGCTACTTGATTCTCCGGAAAGTTCGTGACATTGTACCGGACACGCAATCCTTCCGTGGAGGGTCGTATGGGGAATGTTCGTCGAACGACTTTAGGCAATTGTTTCATTCGTTTTAATACTGCTCTTTTGCACTAGCGTAACGAAAGCCGACGTCACCGGATCGATTCAAGGTGTCGTACGCGATCGCTCGCAAGGAGCCATCGCCGGCGTCCATGTCATCGTCACCAACACTGACACCAACCTGAAGCAGGAGACCATTTCTGCTGCGGACGGCTCGTACAATTTTCTCGCCTTGCCGGCGGGCAAGTACACGTGTGAATGCGAATGCGGCCGGGTTCCGGCTCCTTCGCCGCGACGGACATCACCCTTCAGGTGAACGATCAGTACAAGCTCGACATTACCCTCGACGTCGGCACAGTTTCGGAGGAAGTCAGCGTCTCGGCAAATGCCGTGCGCGTTGATACCGAAAACACCCAGCTCGGCGACGTAATCGATTCCAAGAAGATGCTTGCTCTGCCGCTCAATGGCCGCAGTTACATCGACCTGCTTGGGTTGCAAGCCGGCGTGGCGCCTGCCTCGGCGGAGACCATTCAGCAGGACCGCCCGGTTTCCGGCAGCTTGAACCCCGGCAACATCTCGGTGAACGGCCAGCGCGAAACGGCGAACGCGTTTCTTGTAAACGGCGGCGACGTCAGCGAGGGCCGCAACCTCGGCGCCGGCATGGTTCCCAACCTCGACTCGATTGAGGAATTCCGGCTGATCACAAACAGCTTCGATGCCGAGTACGGAAAATTCAGCGGCGCGATCGTGAACGCCATCACCAAGTCCGGCACCAACGGCTTCCACGGCGATGTATTCGAGTTTCTCCGCAACGACAAGCTCGATGCCACGAACTACTTCGCGCCTCCAAGTCTGAACTGCGCCGCAATCAATTTGGCTATGCGGCGGGCGGGCCGGTCATGGAAAAACAAGCTGTTCTGGTTCTCGGACTATCAGGGCACTCGGCAGGTGCAAGGTGCGGAGACCGGCCTGGTAACGGTGCCGACCGCTGACCAGCGCGCACGGCAACTTCGATCCTGCAGCTTTTGACCGGCGCAGTCGATGGTGCCGTATTGGGCGCAGGTGCTTTCGACGCGTCTGGGCTATACAGTCACGCAAGGCGAGCCGTACAGCGGGTGTGCCAGCACAGCCGCTTGCGTATTTCCGGTGGACCCAGCGACGGGCCTAGCGACCATCCCGCAGGCGGCCTGGTCAGCACCGTCCGCCAACTACCTCCCGTTTATTCCAGCTCCAACACTCGCCGGGCGACACGCAACAATTATTCGAACAACAGCCAGCGAAACATCGCCAACGACAATAAGTTCGGAGAGCGGGTGGATTTCAACAACCAGAAGACCGGAAATTGGTCCTGGTATTACCACCTGGACAACGCAAACTTAAATAGCGCCATCTCCGGCAACGGTTTTTCCCAAGTGCCGGGCTTCGGAACCACCACTCCTTCTCGGGCACAACAGTTCGTGATGAGCAACACCAAGACACTCGGAGCAACCGCTGTCAACGAGGCGCGGTTCAGCGTCTTCCGAAACGTCGCTCACATAGACAATCCGGCTGCGAGTTTTGCCGACCTTGCTACCCTTGGATTTGTCACCGGCCCGGCACGCTCGGCATCATACCTCCTGGCCGGATACAAGACGTACTTGCCTCAGATTAGCTTTAGCGGCAACACCGGCTTGAACATCGGCGTGCCCACACTGAATACATTCCAACCCAACACGACCTACATGGTCAGCGACGTATTTTCAAAATCCATGGGAAGGCATACGTGGAAGTTCGGCGGTGAGTTCCGTTACTTGCAGGTGAACGAACGAAACTTTGCCAGCCCGAATGGGCAATTTATCTTCGACGGTACGGTGACTGGAAGCGACGTTGCGGATTTCCTCCTCGGCGCGACCTCGACGTCGGTTCCAATGGTCCTTATACCCAAGCGGCCTTGCAACTCCTCGACTCGAGGACACGTTACGGAGGCGCGTTTGCGCAGGACTCCTGGAAGGTCAAACCCAACCTCACCCTCAACCTTGGCCTGCGCTGGGAAGTCAGCATGCCTTGGTATGACACCCAGGGAAAGATGCAGGCCTGCGTTCCGGGACTGCAGTCCACCGTCTTTCCCTGGCTCTCCCACAGGCTTGGTATTCCCGGGTGACCCGGGCATTCCCAAAGACAATCGCCCCGACGAAATACAACAACTTCGGCCCGCGCCTCGGGTCTGGCCTATTCGCCTGGATTCTCGCGAGGGGATCTGGGCAAGATCTTCGGCGGCCCGGGCAAAACCAGTATCCGCGCGGCATACGGTCTCTACTACACATCAGTTGAGGACTTGAACCTTTTCTACGAGGTGGCGGATGCTCCGTTCGGCTTGTATTGGCATCTCCTGTTTCGGTCATGTTTGACGAGCCGTTCCGTGATTCGAGCCAACGGCGCATCCTTGGGACAGCGTTTCCCGTTCACCGCGCCGATCCCGGTGACCGCAGCGAACAAGACATTGGACTTCTCGGTGTTCGAGCCGATGAACTATTTTCCGGGCTACGACATTCACAACAAGCTGCCCTACGCGGAGCATTTCAATCTATCGCTCGAGCGAGAGCTGAGCAAAAATACGGTGCTGACTCTGGCGTACGTCGGGACCGAGGGGCACCGCCTCATCACACAGTGGAAGCCAATCCTGGTAACGCGGCTCTTTGTAGCGGTTGACTGCAGAAGGCGCTGTAGACATAATCGCCGGCGCACAGCGGGTTGCGGACCCGGTAACGAGAATGACGTTTTCAGTTCCGTCGGCTATGCCCTGTTCACGGCAGCCCACGCCGTGCGGGCTTCGTTTACAGCACCAGGACACTCGATCCTCAACCCGAATTTCTGTCCCGGTTCGGCCAGCAGGTGTGCTTATGGCAGCAGCAATACCTACACACGCCTGGTCGCCAATTCGATCTACAACGCCGGGGAAATCACCCTGGAGCGCAAGGCCAGCGATGTGACGTTCCTGGCCGCGTACACCTTCTCCAGAGCGTTGGACAATTCTTCAGCCTTCAACGACCTGGTGAATTTCGCAGAATCCCAAGTTGAGCCGAGGGCTGTCCTCCAGCGACATCACTCACAACTTCGTGGTCAGTTACATCTGGGCCATCCCCTTCGACCGTGCGTTCGCCAATGCGCCCAAGCGCCTGACACAGGGCTGGCAGATGCAAGGGATCACGCGTTTTGCGACTGGGTTTCCCATCCAGTTGAACCAGGGCAACGGAGACATATCGCTGGCCGGTAGTTCGGCGACAGATATGCCGGACCGCATCGGCAACGTCAAAACCCTAGATCCGCGCGACGCAAACCCCGAATGCCCAACGGTCACCGGATGTTACTTCATTCCACCGATCCTAACGCCGTAGATCCATTGCGTGCCGACGGCAGGTGCTTCGTACAGAACTGCGCACTAGGGACATTCGGCACGGCCAACCGCCGGTTCTTCCACGGCCCCGGCTTCAATAACACCGACTTCGGGATTTCGAAGCGCACCAGAATCAAGGAAAATCTGGCGTTCGATATCCGCGTCGAATTTTTCAACATTTTTAACCATGCACAATTCAAAAATCCGGGCGGGGATATCAGCAGCTCGAACTTCGGAATTGTGAGAACGCTCGCGATCCGCGCATCGGGCAGGTCAGCGCGAAGTTCTACTGGTAGTTGATTGAGCGAATCCGGCGGGCGAGGCGTTTTTTGCTTCGCCCGCTGGCGCTTTGCAACTGCTTTCTTTGGGTGTTTCAGACTTCGGGATTGTCGTTGAGCATGTTTCACAGGCCGGGTTTGCTTTTAGCTGTTGCCTTGCTGCTATCAGGGCAGTCGTTTAGCCAGACCGCCGAGAGCTATCGACAAAAGGCCATCGAACTTTCTCGCGACAAATCGTGGGACGAGGCGATCTCAAATTATCGCAAGGCTCTTGAACTCGAACCCAACGACGCTTCCACACACTACAACTTGGCGCTGACTTTCAAATACAAAGGCGAGGCGAGGCAGGCGGTTGAGGAGTTTCAGTCTGCGCTGCGTCTGAAACCCAAGTGGGGCGACGCTCATTACGGTCTGGGCGCCACGTGGTTCGATCTTGGTGATCAACCTGCCGCCGTTCACGAACTCACGGCGGCGACATCCATCGATCCCGCCAACGTCGGCGCGCGTCGCCTTCTGGCGCGCATTGACGCGCAACAAAAGAATTTTGCCGCCGCGGCAAGCCAGCTCCGTGCCGCCGCTGCCGCGAAGCCATCTGCGGATATCTACTTCGAATTAGGGTTGGCCGAAGCGGAACTTGGCGATTTGAATGCCGCTGCCGCGCACGCGCGGCGTGCGATCCAGATGAATCCGCAGTTTGCGCCCGCGCATTTGCTGCTGGGAACCACGCTGCGCCGCAATGGCGATCATCCCGGGGCGCTGGCGCAATTCCGCAAAGCGGTGGAGCTGAACCCGCAGGATCCTGAATCGCAGTATGATCTCGGCATGGAATTGAAAGCGGGTCACGATGTGCCCGGAGCAATCGCTGCTTTCCAACAAGCCATCGCGCTGAAGCCCGATTTTGAGAAAGCGCATTACAATCTGGGCATTGCCCTTCGCGCCCAAGGAAAAACCGAAGCCAGCCAGAAAGAACTCAATGAGCTGAACGGCCTGCACGAATTTCGCGCTCGCCTGGCACAGGCGAAATTGCTGATCCTACAAGGCGTCGAGGCACTGAAGCAGCAGCATTTGGACGACGCGCTCTCCTCATTCGAGCGAGCTATCGAGCAAAGCCCCGAGCTGCCTACGGGCCACTACTACCTAGGGGTCACGTACGAGCGCAAAGGTGATGCGGCGCGTGCGCAGGCCGCCTTCGAAAAAGCGCTGGAGCTACAGCCTGACTATGCGCAGGCACATTCCAGCCTCGGCTTGCTCTACTGGCAGCAGAACGATCGCGCTCGCGCGGCCGCCGAATTTCAGCAAGCGGTCATGTCCGATCCGGACCTTGCAGAAGCTCACTACAATCTGGGCTTGGCGCTCGCGCAATCCGGTCAGCTGGACGATGCTGCTCGCGAGCTCAACGAGGCCATTACTCTTAATCCAAAATATACGGACGCCCGCGTGCAACTCGGGCTTGTCCTTAGTCAGAAGAATGATTTCGCCGCCGCTACTAATGTCTTCCGCGATCTTTTGCGCCGTGAGCCGAATTTTGCCGAGGGCCACAACAATCTCGGCCTCGTCCTGTTGCAATCCGGCGATGCGTCTAAGGCGCAAGCCGAATTTGCTGAAGCGCTCCGCCTCAAGCCGGGCTACGCTGGAGCGCACTACAACCTGGCATTAGCTCTGCACCAGGAAGGAAAGGAGGCTGCGTCGGAAGCCGAGTTCGAGAGAGCTTACGAAATTTCGCCCGAACTCAGGAACGCGCCCCGCCCATAAACATGAAATCGATCTGCTACATTTTGTTGCCCGCCTTGGCGTCCATGGTGGCAGTCAGTGGCTTCGCGGCTGAAGTCTGCGAAGTTTCTACCCCTATGGCCTCCATCTCCGTTCCCCATGTGAAGCACGCGTCGGAGCTAAATACGGATCCGCACTCCGCCACGTGGAAGCACGCGTCCTCCGCTTGGATCATCGCGGACTGCTCCACGAAAAATCTTGACTATCCCAAACTGAAAACCGAGGTTCGCGCCTTCTGGACCGACAACGACCTCTATCTCCTTTTCGTCTCGCCATACACCGAACTCAATCTCTGGTTACCGCCCGATCCGACGAAGGATCACCTGAAACTCTGGGACCGCGATGTCGTTGAATTTTTTCTGGGCGACGACTGGACGGACATCAAGCATTATCGGGAATTCGAAATCGCGCCCACCGGTGATTGGGTCGACCTAGCTATCGATCTTGGAAAAGAAAAATATGAATCCAACTGGGAATCCGGCTGGCAGCGTCAGGGCCGCATCGACGAGAAAAATCACGTGTGGTACGCCGCAGCCAAGGTCCCGCTAAAATCGGTTAGCGAGCACGCCATCAAACCCGGCACCAAATGGCGCGCCAATCTTTATCGCATCGATGGTCTCGGCGAAGATCCGCAGCGTCACTTCATGTGCTGGCAGCCGACGTGCGTCGTCAATCGTGATCCGAATCACGTGCCCGAACATTTTGGAACGCTGATCTTCACGAAGTAGAACTTTTATTCGAAGCAGGTTGTGTGCGCGCCACCGCGCCACGGAGGGAAGAATATGTCTCGCACTCAGCAAGGCTCGACTCGTCGTCATTTCATGAAGATGGTGGCTGCATCACCGTTGCTTGCTCAAATCGCCGCGCAAAATCTGTATGCGAAATCCGCCGCCGCGGTCGGAGTAGCAACCAAAGGAAATGTCTACACTCGGCTGGGAGTGAAAACGATCATCAACTGCCGAGGTACGTGGACTTACCTTTCCGGTTCGCTGCAATTTCCCGAGGTTCATGCGGCGCAGGCCGAAGCTGCGCACCACTTCGTCAACATGGTCGAACTGCAGCAGGCCGCCGGCCGCAAACTGGCCGAGCTCACCGGCGCAGAATCCGGAATGATTACCTCCGGAGCCGCAGGCGCAATGGCTGCTTCGGCAGCGGCCTGTATTGCTGGCACCGACGGCGCAAAGATCTGGCAACTTCCCGACACCACCGGGATGAAGCACGAGGTGATTATGGCTGGTGGCCGCAGCGCCTTTGACAGCGCCATTCGCCTGACTGGGGCCAAACTGGTCCTCGTGGAGAGTCCGGACGAAGTCGCGAACGCCATCAATGACCGGACTGCCATGATCTATACGACCGACCTGGGCGACAAACTTGCCAAGGAACTTGCGATCGCCAAAGAGCACAACGTTCCGATGTTGCTCGACGACGCTGCGGGCATTCCGCCTGCCAGCAACCTCAAGCTATACGCACAGATGAAAATCGATCTGTACACGTTCTCCGGAGGCAAGGGACTGCGAGGGCCGCAGTGCAGCGGCGTGCTCCTTGGGAGAAAAGATCTGATCGACGCAGCGTTGCGTAATTCCGCCCCGTGGGAGGGCGCCGTTTGCCGCGCCATGAAGGTCGGCAAGGAAGAAATTGTCGGTTGCCTCACCGCCGTTGAAACCTGGTTGAAGATGGACGAAAAAAAACAGTACGCGGAATGGAATGCGCGCGTGGAGCGCATCGCCAAGCTGGTCGAAACCGTGCCTGGCGTGAAAACCGAAATCTACGTTCCCGAGGACGGCAACCGTTACCCCACGCTGAAAGTTTCGTGGGACCAGAAAGGCTGGGGCTACACCCTCGCCGATTGCGTTACCGCACTTCGCCAAAGTGATCCTGTCATCGAAGTGCTCGGTCCAGACAATCCTAGTTTGGTGCCCGCGGTTCACGAAGGTGTTGCCAAGCCCGGCCGGAAGGAACTGCCGAAGGAAGTGGATCACATCGAACTCATCTCCATGACCATTCAACCGGGTGAAGAAATTATCGTCGGCAACCGCCTCCGCACCATCCTCGCTGGCGCGCGCAAATCCAAAGCAGCATGAAGCCAAATCTAATCGCGGCGTGCCAAGGCTCGTCTGTATCGCGCCACAGTCCGGTAGCACAGGCACTCCTGCCTGTGCACGATGTGAAAATGATCGCGGATTCACCGACGGCTTGCCGGACCCTGCGCAGTTCAGGCTGTGGCGTTAGAGTGAACTCAACCAGGCTCGTGTCGCGAGCCACCGTCCTGGTTCTTGCGGTGCTTTTTCTGCTCGGATTACCAACTCGAGCCCAACTCCATCCGATCTCCGCCAAACCAGGCCAACCAAGCCCAGCTATCGAGGCGGATGGCTACGTTTATATCTCGGCCGAAGGCCCGAAGACGCTTTCGGGCGCGACGCCTACGAATTTTCCCGATCAGGTCCGCCAATCGCTCGACAACATCAAAAGCATCCTGGAAGCGGCCCACCTCAGCACGGATAACCTCGTGTATCTCCAGGTCTATCTGGAAGACATCAATAATTACGCCGCACTCGATGAATCCTTCGCGGCGTACTTCCCGAAAAATCCTCCCGCCCGTTCCGTCATCGGAGTCGCAAAGCTTCCCGAGCCGCAAATCCAGATCAATGCCATAGCGGTGCGAGACCTCGCGGGAAGACAAGTCGTTGCTCCGCAAAATTTCAAGCCCAGCAAGTCTCATTCAGCCGGCATTCTCACCAGCGATCGGCTCTTCATCTCCACCATGCCCGGCGCTGATCCCAACACCGGCAAAGTCCCCACCGACCCCGCTGCGCAGGTCGATCAAGCGCTGGACAATTTGAAAGCGGTCTGCGAAGCCGCTAAACTGACGCTCGCCAACATGGTCTTCGTCAACCCGTACCTAATTTCCGCCATTCCCATGCAAATCATGAATCAACACTACGCCAAACGGTTCGAGTTCGGAAACACTCCAGGCCGTGCCACGATTCAGGTCTCCAGTCTCCCGGAACATGCGCAAATCGCCTACACCGGCATTGCTGTCCGCGATCTTGCTCAGCGCCACGCAATTCGCCCAAAGAATATGCCACCCAGCCCCACTGCCAGTCCGTGCGTTTTTGCGGGCGATACGCTGTTCTGCTCCGCAAAGAGCGGCTTTGTCCCCGGCCCGAACGGCGGCGTCTTCGCCGAATCCACCGCAAACCAGACCCGGCAGACTATGCGCAATCAGCTCGACAACCTCGAAGAAGCCGGCATGAAATTCGACCAGGTGGTTTCCACCACCGTCTATCTGGATAGTCTTTCGGAGGCCGCCGATTTCCAAAACATTTACAACAAATATTTCAGCGGCACGCTACCGGCGCAGACCACGTTGCAGCAAATTCCCGCCGCCTCTCAACGCACTGCGGACGCCGAAGGTCATTACCCAGACCTCGAACAAATGTCCCTGATCGCCGTACGACCCCACTCGAATCGCTGATCCGTCGTCCCTGCGCCGCTTACCTGCAGTTAAGCTTTAGGCCTGTGGAGGGCAGCCCAAATATCGCGCGAATGGCGGGCGAGCAACTCCTTCTCGGCTTGAAATCTTGTACCATATCAGTGATTAAAACTTGGAGTCCTCCAAGCATGCCTGACGCACCCAAACCCGACCTGAAGAAAGGCACTCCCGTCCAGCAATTCGCCGATGGTGCCATGCTGGCCGGGCAAGTAGATGGTGAGGACGCGATTCTCGCGCGCAGCGGTAACGAGTTCTTCGCGGTAGGCGCTCTTTGCTCTCACTATCACGGGCCGCTTGCGGATGGCCTGGTGGTCGACAAGACCGTACGCTGCCCGTGGCATCACGCCTGCTTCGATCTCCGTACTGGCGAGGCAGTACGTGCCCCCGCGTTCGATTCCATCTCCTGCTGGCGAACGGAAAAAATCGGGGACACCGTTTTCGTCCGCGAAAAGCTGCCTGAGCCTACGCCCAGATCTGCACCGCACGTGAATCCGTCGTCGGTCGTCATCGTAGGCGGTGGCGGCGCCGGACTGGCAGCCGCGGAAATGCTTCGGCGTCTCGGTTATTCCAATCCACTGACCATTGTCTCCGCTGATGATTCGGCGCCCTACGATCGGCCCAATCTCTCGAAGGATTTTCTCGCCGGCAATGCTCCGCCCGAGTGGATGCCGCTGCGTTTGGAGAACTACTACACCGACTACGACATCGATTTGCTCCTCAACACCCGCGCGACCGCCATCGATGTGCAGAACAAGCGAGTGAGCTTCAATAATGGCAGATCCCTTGAATTCGGGGCCCTGCTGCTTGCGCCTGGGGCGGAACCCGTTCACATTCCGGTGCCCGGCGCGCCGGAGTCCGCGATTCACTATCTCCGCACCTTTGCGGACAGCCGCGCTATTGTCACGAAAGCTCCCAGCGCTAAACGCGTTGTGGTCATCGGTGCCAGTTTCATCGGTCTGGAAGTGGCTGCTTCGCTTCGTAAGCGCGACATCGAGGTTGATATCGTTGCTCCGGATCATCAGCCTCTGGAACGTGTCCTCGGCCCCGAGATCGGCGAATTCATTCGCAAACTTCATGAATCGCACGGCGTTACCTTTTATCTCGGCGAAACCGTGACGCGCGCCGTAGGCCATAAGGCCATCCTGAGTGGCGGAGGCACAATCGAATCCGACTTCTTCGTCCTCGGAGTCGGCGTTCGTCCCGATCTCACGCTTGCTGAGAGCGCCGGACTCGCCATGGAACGCGGCATCAGCGTGAATGAATATCTCGAAACCAGCGCGCCAGGAATCTTTGCTGCGGGCGACGCCGTCCGCTGGCCAGACCCTCACACCGGCCACAATATTCGGGTGGAGCACTGGGTTGTAGCGCTGCGGCAGGGCCAAACCGCCGCACGAAACATCCTCGGCCAGCGAGAAAAGTTCGATGCCGTGCCTTTCTTCTGGAGCCAGCACTACGACGTAGCCATCAACTGCATCGGTCATGCCGAAAAGTGGGACAAAACCGAAATCGAGGGCGACCCGGCCTCCGGAGACTGCAAAGTTACTTACGTCCTATCGAACAAGCCGCTAGCGGTCGCCACCATTTCGCGTGATCTCGAAAACCTCAAAGCGGAAGCTTCTATGGAAGCACTCCTAAAACCTGCATAAATCATGTGGCGGCCGTCTTCCAAGGCGGGCGCTTTCCTTTCGCTTTGGCGACGCGAAAGTGCAGGTCGAGCTAAGTAATCCGCGAATCTTAAGTCCGCCGCCCACCTAGAATTTCGGCCGATCCGGTACAATGCTTGATCCCAAGATGCCTCGCACCTTCCTCATCGACACCGACACCGCTTCCGACGACGCAGTAGCCTTGATCATGGCGCTTCGTTCGAAAGAAATTCGCGTAGCAGCGATAACCGTCGTCGCCGGGAATGTTCCTATCGCGCAAGCCACGAACAACGCGCTCTACTCGGCTGAAATCTGCAACTCTGAAGTTCCGGTTTTTGCTGGCGCCGCCACGCCGCTCCTTCGCGAACTCACGATCGCCGACTGGTTCCACGGTAAAGACGGCCTCGGAGAGCACGGCTATGCCCCCATCAAACGCCGAGCGGAATCCACGCACGCGGTGGACGCTATTATTGATACCGTTCGCGCCAATCCGGGAATCGAAATCGTTACACTCGGCCCGCTCACCAACGTCGCTCTCGCGCTCTCCCGCGAACCAAGCCTTGCAAAGTCCGTAAAGCGCTGCATCATCATGGGCGGTAATCCCTGTTGCGAGGGCAACGTCACCCCTGCCGCGGAGTTCAACATCTGGGTCGATCCTGAAGCCGCCCACGTCGTCTTCCACTCTGGCATGAACATCGAAATGGCCGGCTGGCACCTCTGCCGCGGCGAGGCAGCTCTCAGTCTGAAAGATATCGAGCATGTCCTCGCGCTGAAAACGCCGCTCGCCGAATTTGCGATTCGCTGCAACTCTCTCGCTCAGGAGGCCTTCTTCAGGCAAACAGGGGAACGCGGCATCTCGCTTCCCGATCCAGTAGCCATGGCCATTGCCATCGATCCCAAACTCTGTACCTCAGCAAGCCAGCATTACGTTGAAATCGAAACTGCCAGCGAATTGACTCGCGGCAAGACCGTGGTCGACCATCTTGACGTCACTTCGGATGTGCGCAATTGCGCTGTCTGGGCGCAAGCGCGCGCCAACCAACCAAACAAAATCCACATTTGCTGGACTCTTGATATCGCCGCCTGGAAATCAGCGCTGTACTCAGCGCTTTCCTCCTGACCGTGTGTGCGAGACAAGGACCATGCTGTAGCGCCTTCGTCGAGTTCGGGCGATTTTGCTGTCCCGACAGGTCTTGAACCCGCACAGAGACAGCGTTCGCCACACCCGCGAGTAGGTTAGAATCAGCAAGGGCCACGAATTACGAACCACGAGTACGCTTCTAAAATTCAGCATCACGGGAAATAATTCCAACCATGCAGCAAAGGATCCTCGTCACCGGTGGCGCCGGCTTCATCGGCTCCGTCATCACCAAGCAACTCGTCGACCGCGGAGATGAAGTCGTCGTTTTCGATAATCTCTCGAACGGACGTGCAGGAGCGGTTCCCAAGGGTGCCACGCTTGTCACTGGCGATTTATCAGACCGCACAGAGATCGATCGTATTTTCGAAGACCGCCAGGTAGACGCCGTCATTCACCTCGCCGCTTCGATTGAAGCCGGCGAGTCCATGAAAGTCCCGGGAAAATATTTTCGCAACAATACCGCCAACACGCTGACATTGCTCGAATCCTTGGTCGAGCACAAAATTCCTCGTCTGGTGTTCTCATCCACGGCTGCGCTTTACGGGACGCCCGAGCGCACGCCCATTGAGGAAAGCGATTCGCTTCATCCCACGAATACCTACGGCGAATCCAAACTGCTCGTTGAGCGGATGCTCGCCTGGTTCCATCAAATCCACGGACTCCGCTACGCCTGCCTGCGCTATTTCAACGCTGCCGGCGCTACTAAAGAGCAGGGGGAAGATCATCGTCCTGAATCCCATCTAATTCCATTGATCCTGCAAGTCGCATCCGGCAAGCGCGAGTACATCTCCATTTTCGGTACCGACTACGACACGCCCGATGGCACCTGTGTCCGCGACTACATTCATGTCAGCGATCTAGCCAGCGCGCACCTGCTCGTTCTCGATGCCCTGCAAGACCGCGAAAAGCTCATCTACAATCTCGGAACGGGCCGCGGCTTTACCGTTCGAGAGGTCATCGAAACAGTTCGAAAAGTCACCGGTCATGCTATTCCCGCGCGCGAAGAGCCGCGTCGCGCCGGCGATCCCGCCGTCCTCGTAGCGAGCTCCGATAAAATTAAGCGAGAACTGAACTGGCAACCGCGGTATCCAAATCTTGAGGACATCGTAAGATCGGCGTGGGCTTGGTTTCAGGCCCACCCTAATGGCTACGATCGCGCGGCCAAATAGACCGCATCATTTACATATTGTTCCGTTCCTCGAGGTGCACGCTAAAATGAAGCCGCCTTTCACGCGTCGCGAATTCCTTACCACCGTAGCCGCCGTATCGGTCGTGTCGGCTCTACCCCGAGTCTGCTTGGCTTCGCCATCGCTGCTGTATCCCCCGATGGACCTGTCACACTTCAACACTCCCATCGCGCCTGCACCGAGCGACATCCAGTTCGGCTATGCCTCAATTACGTGGAACGGAGACGACCGCAAAGCCATCGAAGACATCTCCGCCATGGGTTTCCACGGAATCCAACTGCGCTCGAACTGCATTGAAGAGTTCAAGAACGATCCTTCTGTTGTTCGCGATCTTCTCGCCAAAAACAAACTCACGTTTGTAGCGCTCTCCAGTGGTGGACTCAGCATCGAACGTCCCGAAGCCGACGAGCTCGCCAAACACTTTGCGCACGCCAAATTCGTGAAGGACGCCGGCGGCCTCTACATGCAAGTCACTGACGATCGGCCAAAAGATCGGCCCATCACTCCCGCCGATTACAAGCATCTCGGCAAGCTCATGACCGAACTCGGCAAGCGCACTGCGGACATTGGCATCCAGCTCGGCTATCACAACCACATGAACACACTCGGCGAGCGCCCGGAAGAAGTTGACCAGATTCTCGCCGCCGCTGATCCGCGCTACGCGAAACTCGAACTGGATGTCGCGCACTACTTGCAGGGCGGCGGTGATCCCGTGAAAGCCATCGAGAAATATCACGATCGCTTGCTCTGGCTGCACCTGAAAGACGTGCAAAAAACCGCGAACCCCGATATTCACAAAGCCTATGTTTTTGTCGAACTCGGCCAAGGCCAGGTAAATTTCCCTGCGGTTTTCGCCGCGCTGCATAAAGTCAACTTCCGCGGCTGGGCTATCGTTGAACTTGACGCTGTTCCCGATAAATCGCGCACGCCGAAAGATTCCGGCGAAATGAGCAAGAAGTATCTCGCCGATAAATTTGGGATCACGGTATGAAATCCATCTTCCGAGTCGCCGTCATTAATGATGAAATCGGCCAGGACTTCGGCCGCGCCTGCGAGATTGCCTCACGTGAATTCGGCATGGAGTGGATCGAACTGCGCGGGATGTGGAACAAGAACCTGCTCCGCCTCGATGCCAAAGAGGTCGAGGAAGCCCGCCGTATCCTCGAAAAATACAAGCTGCGGGTCACCGACATCGCTAGTCCGCTCTACAAAGTCGATTGGCCGGGCGCACCACTCTCGAAATTCAGCCCTAAGCGTGATCAATTTAATGCTGACTTCACCTTTGACCAGCAAGGCGAAGTTCTGGACCGCAGCATCGCACTGGCTAAAGCTTTCGGCACTGACCGCGTCCGCTGCTTTGATTTTTGGCGGCTCGACAATTCCGAGCCGCATCGGTCCGCGATGAACGAAAAATTGTTCGACGCTGCAACCACTGCCGGGAAGAGGGGCATCACGCTCGTTTTGGAAAATGAGCCGTCCTGCAACACCGGCACTGCCGCCGAATCGGCAAAGGTTCTCGCCGTCGTGAAATCTCCAAACCTCATGCTCAACTGGGATCCAGGAAATGCCGCCACACTCGGCGAAAAGCCATTTCCCGATGGCTATAATCTGCTGCCGAAAGATCGGATTGGGCACTGCCATTGCAAAGATGTCACCACCAAGGCGAGTGGCGAGCATCACGACTGGGCGGCTATGGGTCGCGGCACCATCGATTGGATCGGGCAGTTCACCGCGTTGAAACGCGATGGTTATCGACTCGCTGTCAGCCTCGAAACACACTGGGACGGCGCCGGCACTCCAGAAGAAAGCACGCGCCAAAGCTGGGCGGGCATGAAAAAGCAACTGCAAACCGCCGGTGCCCTTGGGTAATCCGCGCGGCTTGCGGCCGGCGTCACAATGCAGCATCCTTTGCTGCCACAACGTACTTTTTCAGCTTCCTATTTCGGCTGCTGCTAAACTAAGTTGCATGAATCCGGTGGAAACACTCGGCTTGGCTTTGGGCGCCGGATTTTCTTCCGGCCTCAACCTCTACGCCACCATTGCAACGCTCGGACTTCTCGAGCGGTTCCACATCGTGCATTTAACGGGATCGCTTCAGGTGCTGGCGCACCCGTGGGTGATCGGCATCGCCCTCACTCTGTATTTGATTGAATTTTTCGCCGACAAAATTCCGTATGTCGACACCGTTTGGGACTCGATTCACACGTTGATTCGGCCGCCGGCCGCGGCTATTCTCGCATACGCTTCCGCTGGTGCCGCTCCCGCCGAGTGGCGTTGGGGTGCGGCGTTGTTGGCTGGAGGCGTAGCCCTCACGTCCCACGGAACGAAAGCAAGCACGCGCGCGGCAGCAAATACGATTCCAGAGCCATTCAGCAACTGGACGCTAAGCCTGGGTGAAGACGTGCTGGCGGTGTGGCTGAGCTGGATGTCGGCGGCGCATCCGAGAGCGACAATCGTGATCGTCTCTGCGCTGCTCGTACTCGCGGCGTTTCTACTATTCCATTTGTTCCGATTTCTGCGTCGCGCCCTGCACCGTCTGCTTGCGGCTTGACCTGCTTCCGTCGAACGTTACGCAGTGGTCTTTACTTCACGTAGGTCGCCAACCAATCCAAAAATGTTTTGTACCAGAACTGCGAGTTCTGCGGCTTGAGAACCCAATGGCCCTCATCCGGGAAGATCACCAGCTTGGACGGAACACCCTGCCGCTGTAGAGCACTGAAGAATTCCACCGACTGAGTGTACGGCACACGAAAATCGAGTTCGCCGCAAATCACCAGTGTTGGTGTTTTGTACTTTCCCAACTCCGCTGCGTACGTCATCGGCGCCCACTTCTTGTAATTCTCGGGTGCGGTCCACGGCGTGCCCAACATGTCATGTTCTTCGAACCAGAGTTCTTCGGTGCCGTACATTGCCGCTTTGTCCCAGATTCCTGCGTGGCTGATGATTGCTTTGAAGCGCCCCGTGTGCGTAGCAATCCAGTTGGCCATGTAGCCGCCGTACGAGCCGCCCGCAGCCGCCATTTTTGTGCCGTCGATAAATTTGTATTTCGCCAGCGTCACGTCAACGCCCTTCATCACATCCGTGTACGCCTTGCCGCCCCAATCGTTGGTAATTTCATCAGTAAATTTCTGGCTGTAGCCCGTCGATCCCCTGCGGTTGATCATCAGGCTCACATACCCTGCCGCGGAAAAAACTTGCGGATTCCAGCGATAGCTCCATGCATTCGAAAACTGCGTCTGCGGTCCGCCGTGCAGAATAACGAGCAAAGGGTATTTCTTCGCGGCATCGAAGTTCGGAGGTCGCAGCAGCATGGCCTGTACGCGCGTTCCATCGGCCGCGTCAAACCAAAACGATTCAGGAGTGGGCAACTCGATACCGGCGAGAATCGAGTCGTTGTGATGGGTAAGCTGTTTCGCGGCCTCGCCCGGTTGCGCGGCAAATATTTCGCCGGGTAGAGCCAGCCCAGTGCGTCCAAACGCAAGCGTCTTTCCGTCTTTGCTGATCGACAAACCCATATTGAACCCATCCGCAACGATTTTCTTCGGCACCGCACCGGCGCGCGGCTCCATTGAGTAGACCGGCTGCAGCGTTTCATTCTCCGCAAGGAAGTAAAGAGTCTTGCTGTCCGCAGACCAGTTCAAGTTCGCGGCGCTGCGATCGAACGAGCTTTCTGTGAGGTTTTCGTTTTTTCCTGCCTGCCGGTCATACAACCACACGCGCCAGCGGTCCGCTTCGTAGCCGTTGGTCACCTGCGCGTGATAAGCGATGTATTTTCCATCAGGCGAATAAACCGGATTGCCGTCAAATCCAGGATTCATGGTGATGCGCTTGGGTTCCGCTCCACCAGCCACTGGAACGACAAACAAATCGGCGTTGGTGCTGATGGCTTCGATCTTTTCCGTCACCGCGGTGAAGCAAATTTCAGAACCGTCTGGCGAGAAATTGAGATCGGCCTCGTCGCCGCGCACGTCGGGAGGCACATCGTAATTCGCACCGGCGGTCAGGTCACGCGGAGCGCCGCTGGCTTCGGTTTGCGCTGCGCTTGACGGAGCCGGAACAACAAACAGGTGACTCCGCTTGCCTTCGGTCCAATGATTCCAGTGGCGATATAAGAGACTCTCGGCAACGTGCGCTTTGACCTTGTTTTTTGCTTTGGCTTCTTCGCGCGATTTATTGCAAGCATCGTCTTTGCAATCCGGGTACACCGAGGAGGTGAATGCGATCGTTTTGCCGTCCGGCGACCATTTCACTAAATCGGCGCCTGTGGACAGATTCGTCCAAGCATGTGCTTCGCCGCCATCCGTCGGCAGCACGTATACCTGCGATTCTCCAGAGCGCGACGAGATGAAAGCGAGCATTTTGCCGTTAGGCGACCAAACCGGCGACATATCGTGTCCACTTTGCGTCAACTGAATTGGTGCGCCCCCATCGGTAGAGACAACCCAGATGTTGCTGGCATTGCGATTCGCGTCCATGTCCGGAGTGGCCACCGCGTAGGTGACCCACTTTCCGTCCGGCGAAATCTGGGGTGACGCGACGCGGTGCAGTTTGATCATGTCGTCGAAAGTGATGGCGCGTTTGGCGGCGTCTTGTGCCTGCAGTCCACCCGCTCCGCAAAACGCTAAAGCTGTGATTGCCACACATCTCCGCCAACCCATTCTGCTCATCGCGTATTCCTCTTTTTACGGGTGAATTGTAAGGCCCGCCGAACCGTGAATATGTCACGAATGCGCGCGGATGCCAAGCAACTCCACGAAACGCATTTAGGTGCGCCAGTTGTGCTGACAGGGCGAAACGCTCATCGCGATTAATCGAGCGGCAGACCGACAGCCCAGATGTAACCGTCGGGGTCAGCGACAGTGATGTCGCGCCAGCCATGAGGATAATCGGTGGGCGGTTGGATAATGGCAGCCTTGGCAGCCTTGGCTCTAGTGTGCACAGCGTCAGGATCGATGCCCAAAATGCGGAGTTCGGCTCCGGTACCGCGAAGTCCGGGCGTTTGGAGGCGAGCGAACAGCGGATGGTGATCGTAAGTGTGGTCAGAATGGAGCATGAACTCGAAGCCGAGCAATTGGAGTGCGGCGAAGTCCGCATCCGAATAGCGAACGCTGGCGCCGAGGACATCGCGGTAGAAGGGAAGGGATTGTGCCACATCGCGCACCAGCAGATTCACCGAAAACTTCGGCAGCGATTTGCCGTACTGCTCAGCGGGTATCCAGCTTTCTCCGGCGCGCTTCATGGTCATGTGTCCCTCACCTCATTTCACGAACCAGAATGACAAATAGCGCCAGACCGGCGGAAGTTGCGGGCAATTCCGTTCCAACGAAAGAACTTCCAAATTGGTCTAGCTCGGCGTGAACCGAGTCCGAACCACGGCGGCGTAGTTAACAGCCGCCAGGATGATAGTGATCACAACCGCGGAGGAGTTGCTCAGCGGCGCGCGAAGGAACAGCACGACGCAGAAAATGATAGCGATCACCGCCAGGAATCTTCCGGCAGGAAGACGAAACGCGTTCGCGTGAGGTTGACGCCTGCGCAACTGCAGCAACGCAAGCGCGATCGAACTATAGGTAAAAAGTCGAGCGATCGCGGAAAGTGTGATGTTCCAGCGGAAGTTGCCCCACAACGTGAATGCCAGCAACAGAACGGTGTAAAGCAGGATGGAGATATGTGGCGTTTGAAATTTCGGATGAATCCGCGCAAAAATCGCCGGAAAATCGCCGCGTTCCGCAAGCGCGAATGTTAGACGTGGAGTGTGCAACATGTTGGCGCTGAGATAGCCATAGATCGAGATGAGTGCGCCGAGCGAAATCGCTGCGGCAGCTCCTGCTCCAAAGATATGAAACGCCGAGTCAGCCAATGGCTTTTGCGTGGAGGCAGGATCAGCGAGTGTTCCGCTGACGACCACTTGAATCAGCGAGTAAATGACCGCAACCACAGCCAGACCTGTTAGCAGCGCGAACGGAACATCGCGACGCGGGTGACGCATTTCGCCCGTGGCCAGCAGCACAGCTTCAAAGCCTCCGTAGGCATACACGAGAACAAGGGTGGCTTCCAGCCAGTCGGCAGCGTTGATGGCATGGGGGAGCAGCGCAGGAGTAACAGAGCCATGAAGCTTCATCCACATCAGTCCCGCACAGATAAAGATGAGCAGGAGCGAGATCTTCGTGATCGTGAAGAAATCACTCACGCGAGCGCCGGACTTCACACCGATATAGTTGAAAGTGGCCAGGATCCCGACGAGACTCGTGAGGATGATGGCGCGATTTAGCGGTTCAGTGGCACGCGGGAAAATTTGTCCCATGTAGGTAGTGAATAGATTGGCGGTTCCCGAAGCGGCCGCTAGACGCGAGAGCCACGTCAGCCATGCGATTTGAATCCCGATGAAGCGGCCCTGTGTTTCGCGCGCGTACAAATACGGTCCGCCGCTTTCGTGAAATTGCGATGCGACTTCGCTGAGCGTGCCCGCAACAATCGCCATTCCCAGCCCAGCGATGAAGTAGGCGATGGGCGCGCGAGTGCCGAGATGCGCGGAAACCACGGAAGGCAGACCGAAGATGCCGCTGCCAATGATCGAGTTGATCATCAGAGCGGTTAGACTAGCGCGGCCGATGGTGCGGACCAGAGATTGACTATCAGACAGTGGCAATCAGCGCTCCGCGCATCGCGAAAATCGCGACAGCGTAACACACTCCAAGTTCGCTGAGTCACTCTGTTACAATCGGCGCGTTGCAGATGCCTACTAGCTCGTCTCTGTTCTCGCGCAATCTCCGCAAAGCATTTCCAGTCGCCGTTCGCGGTAAAGGCTGCTGGATTTATACCGCCGACAGGCGCACGCTGCTGGACGCCTCCGGGCAGGCGGCAGTCGTCAGCATTGGCCATGGCGTAGCCGAAATTGGACAGGCGATGGCGGAGCAGGCGTCGCGGGTTGCATTTGCGCATACCTCACAATTTCATTCGGAGCCAGCTGAGAAACTTGCCCAGCGGTTGCTGACGTTGGCTCCGGAGAATTTTCGCGGCGGGCGCGTCTACTTTACCAGCGGTGGCTCAGAGGCTACCGAGACGGCCATCAAGCTGGCGAGACAATATTTTCTGGAGAGTGGCCAACCCGCGAGGTATCGCGTGGTATCGCGCCGTCAGAGCTATCACGGCAGCACGCTCGGCGCGATGACCGTGAGTGGCAACGTGGCTCGGCGATTGCCGTATGCACCGATGCTGGCGGAGTGGGGGCATGTGGCGCCGTGCTTTTGCTATCACTGTGAATTCGGCTTGGATTGCGCAGACTGCGGTGTAGCTTGCGCTGCGGATCTTGATTCGTTTTTTCGCGCGGACGACGCGAAGGATGTAGCGGCGTTTATTTTCGAGCCAGTAGTGGGCGCGACATTGGGAGCGGCGGCGCCTCCGGACGGATATATACAACGCATTGCAGAAATTTGCAGCGTACATGGGATTCTCTTGATCGCGGATGAAGTAATGACCGGAATAGGCCGTACCGGCAAGACCTTTGCCGTGCTGCATTGGGGCGTGGCGCCGGATCTCATTCTGGTGGGCAAGGGCGTGGCGAGCGGATACGCGCCGCTGGGCGCAGTTCTGGTTTCAGCGCGAGTGGCTGAGGTCTTCGAACGCGGATCGGGAGCGTTCCAGCATGGATTTACATATCAGGCGCATCCGGTGAGCACCGCGGCGGGGAATGCTGTGCTCGATTACATCGAAGCTCATCAACTATTCGAACGCGTCACACCGGCGGCGACTGGTCTAAGATCGCGATTGGCGCAGCTCGAATCGCACCCAAATGTCGGCGAGGTGCGCGGTCTGGGCTTGCTCGTGGGTGTCGAATTCGTGAAGGACAAAACCACGCGCGAGCCGTTTCCGAAACCACTTGGAATTGCGGAACGCGTGCGTCAGGCGGCCCTGGAAGAAGACGTGCTGTGCTACCCGACGCAGGGATGCGTCGACGGTGAGCGCGGCGATCACATCCTGCTGGCCCCACCGTTTGTGGTGACACCCGAAGAATCTGAGATAATCGCGCGAGCACTCGAAACGGCAATCACAAAAGTCTTCCGTTCAATTTGATTTGGCCGTCCGTTGATACACTTCGAGCGCGATTGCCTGATTTACTCGCTGGAACCTGGAGAGAAACCGAATGCGTCTTACTTCAGCCGGAATCATGTTGTGCGTCGCTGCTTACGTATGCGGGTTCGGCGTGCCGAAAGCGGACGGACAGGAGGCGGCGCACGGCAAACCGCGGGCGCGAGATCTTGGAGTACCTTTCGATGGAACACCAGGTCCGTTGAATGCCATCACCGATGTGGCCGGCGTGACCGTCGGACATACGACGCTGATTTCCGGCGAAGGGAAGTTGGTCGTCGGCCAGGGGCCGGTGCGCACTGGTGTCACCGCGGTCATGCCTCGCGGCAAGGATTCCGCAAACAATTCTTATTTCGCGGGCTGGTGGAGCCTCAACGGCAACGGCGAAATGACTGGTACAACCTGGGTCGAGGAGTCCGGCTTTTTGCAAGGTCCGGTGATGATCACGAATACGCACAGCGTCGGAGTGGTGCGCGATGCAGTGATCGAGTGGCGCGTAAAACATGGAAAGCCTGAACCCGATGGCTACTGGTGGTCGCTGCCAGTAGTGGCAGAAACATACGATGGCTACTTGAATGATACCAACGGATTTCACGTGAAGCCGGAGCACGCCTTCCATGCCATCGAGTCTTCACACGACGGCCGCGTAGAAGAAGGAAATGTCGGCGGTGGCACTGGCATGGTCTGCAATGGATTCAAGGGCGGAATTGGCACGGCGTCGCGGCGCGTGGAAATAAAGAAGGCGGGCACATACACACTCGGCGTGTTAGTGCAGTGCAATTACGGCACGCGAGACGTTTTGCGCATCGCCGGAATTCCGGTGGGTCGAGAAATTAAAGCAGACGATCCGTACGCGTCAACACGATTCGCAGGAGAGGATCGCGGATCGATTATCGTGGTCGTAGCCACCGACGCCCCTTTGGTTGGCCAGCAATTGAAACGATTGGCGCGGCGTGTATCTCTAGGACTGGGACGCAATGGCAGCATCTCCGGAGATGGCTCGGGCGATATTTTCATCGCGTTCTCAACGGCGAATCCCGGGGCGGCGGACACCGATCACGTCGTGGATTTGAAGATGTTACCGAACGACATGCTGGGACCAATTTTTGCGGCGACGGTGCAGGGAACCGAGGAAGCTATCGTCAATGCGATGGTGGCGGCAGAAACGATGGTGGGTATCGACAATCACCGCGTCCTGGCTTTGCCTCACGATCAGCTGCGTGCTGTGTTGAAGAAATACAATCGCTTGACGCAGTAAAAGCTGACCATTCCGAACCCCCGCGTGTCATGAGGCATCCAACATCGATCGTGCGCCGCGGCAACTTCACTCCAATCAAACGAACCTCCACGTTATCGCGCACCGTTTTTGCATTCCTCTTCACGGTCGGTTGTGCGAATCCACACAAGAGCCCAGCTCCCATCGCGATTACTCATGTGAACGTGATTAACGCCACCGGTTCAGCCGTGCAGCCGGATATGACCGTTGTCATCCAAGGCGAGAAAATTGCGCAGCTCGCCGAGTCTTCCAGGATTGCGCTCGATCGCGATGCGGTTGTCGTCAATGGTTCTGGAAATTTTCTCATCCCCGGCCTGGTGGATTCGCATGTGCACTTGACCGGATCGGGCGAGCCGAACGGCAGCAGGGAATTTATCGTGCCGCTGCTGGTCGCCAATGGCATTACCACCGTCCGAGATATGGGCGGATATCTGGAATCCCTCAAACCGCTACGTGACGACATCCAGCGCGGCAAACGGATAGGGCCGCGGATTTTTTTCGCTGGGCCGTATCTCGATGGCAGCCCGCCATCGTTCGAACCATCGCTGGTGGTCACGAATGCTACGCAGGCGGCGGAGAATGTGCACGCGTTGGTGCAGCAGGGAGTTGATTTCATCAAAGTGCAGTCCATCCTCGGCCGCGACGCGTATTTCGCAATTGCCGCCGCAGCCCGCACCGAGAAGATCACATTTGTTGGACATGTTCCCGATCGCGTCACCGCTGGGGAGGCTTCCGACGCCGGCCAGAAGAGCATCGAGCATCTGACTGGCGTGCTGCGCGCATGTGCCAGCGATGAGCCGCGGCTCATGCGCGAGCAGATGCAAAATGGCTCCAAGCAGGGCACTCTGGCGCAGGCACACGCTCGCGAGCTTGCGTGGGAGCAGAAATTACTGCAAACACAGTCCTCCCAACATACGGCGGCTCTGCTGGCAAAGTTCGCTCGTAACCAAACGTGGCAGACACCAACATTGGCGCTGCTGAAAACCTTGGCTTTTCCGACCGATAAAACCCCGGCGGTGCTGAATGATCCGCGAACGAAGTTTGTGCCCAAATCGCTTCTGGAAAAATGGCGAACCGCTCTGGCCGATCAGGAAAAGGACATGCAAGTCGGCGAAGTGGCGCTAAACCGCGCCCTGTATGAGAAATCCTCCGACATCGTCAGGCAGATGCGTGACGCCGGAGTGCACCTTCTTGCTGGCACCGACACGGGCGCGCCATTTCTGTTTCCCGGATCCGTATTGCACGATGAATTAGCGCTTCTGGTGAGTGCGGGGCTCACGCCGATGGAGGCATTGCAGTCTGCCACGAAAAATCCCGCTGATTTTCTCGGCCAATCTCAGCTGGCAGGCACGATCGAGCGCGGCAAGTTTGCGGATTTGCTTCTGCTCGATGCCAACCCGCTCGATGACATCCACAATACTCGAAAAATCTCAGGTGTTATTGTGCGAGGGCGGCTCCTGAACCTGCGCGACCTCGATGCCTTGCTCTCTTCTGTAGCGAAATTTGCTGCGGCTAACTGAGATTATTCACTCCAGCCTGATCGATGAGCCGGAAGTGTACTGCGAGAGAAGCGCGCATTCCTGACGCGAATCTATCCGACAGGAACAGCAGTCTTGCGCGCAGGATTGAAGAATGGCAGCGGCACTACTTTGGCAGACACGGTGTGACGAACTGCTTCCACAGTCATTTCCATATTGAGCGTGGTGCCCAAAGTAGCCTGGTGGCGCTCAACCGTTGCGAGCGCAATCATTTTCTTCAACGTTGGCGACCACGTCGTCGATGTAGCCTTGCCGATAACACGCCCGCCCCGATAAACCGGCACAGGCACGCGTGAAGCCATGCTCGGGACCTGGGGCGCCATCCCCATCTTGTCGAACAGTGTTTCGACTTCGTTCCAGTTGATTTCCAGTCCCACAAGCGCACGTGCTGCGCCCTTTTTTGCTTCCGCAGCCAGCGCATCACGGCCAACGAAATTGTCTTTCTTCAAATCCACCAGTTTGCCCAGTCCGATTTCCGCGGGCGAAAATTTTTGTGAATCGATCACCGCTTTCTTGCTCGAGGTGTAGTCCACTTCGATCAGGATCAGCCCGGCTTCGATCCGCGCCACGTCGAGCGCGATCATTCCCGCCGGGTGAATGTCGAAGACTTCGCCTTCGTTCATCAATTTATCCCACACGCGCAGAGCGTCGTTCCACGGAACCCAGAGCTCGAAACCCAGATCGCCCGTGTAACCAGTGCGCGAAATATCGACGTTAACGCCCGCGATTTTTCCGTGTGTGACGCGAAAATATTTTAGACTGGCAACGTTAGCCTCAGCGACCGCCGTCAGCAGCTTGCCAGACGTTGGCCCCTGCAAAGCGAGGGCTGCGACTTGCTCCGAGATATCTTCGATCCCTACCTCGAGCCCGAGCGCGTTCTGCTGAAACCACCGCAGGCTCGGATCGGCCGCCGTCCACCGGTATTCGTTCTCGCCCAGGCGCGTGATCGTGCCGTCGTCGATCACTTTCCCTTCCGGATCGCACCAGCAGCAGTAGATCACCTGGTCGACACTGACTTTGTTGATGTCACGCGAAATCACCCGGTTCACAAATTTTGTGGCATCGCGCCCGGTGATTCGGTATTTGAACAGCGGAGAAATATCGATCAGCGCGGACGAATTGCGTATCGCGTTGTACTCGTGCTCGTGATGCATCTCATAAACGCCGACGGTGTAGTAGCCCGACCATTCGCGATAGTTCAGGCTCTCGCATAGCGCCATGGTTCGTTCATGGAATGCAGTTCCAACCGGCACGGGAATTCCTCCGCGGCAAACGCAGCGAAATTATAGAGGTGTGAGCAGACGACAGCAAGCCGCGTACTCGTCAATGCTTGTGAAATGGGTTCCAAAAAGACTCATTGGAATAGTCACACATTGCGCCACACACTACTATGTGTATACAATTGGATCTATCAATATGCCGACCAATCTCGACATCGATGATCGCTTGATTGACGAAGCCAAGAAGTTGGGCCGTCATCGCACCAAACGCGATACTGTCAACGCCGCCTTGGATGAATATATCCGCCGCCGCAAACAGCAACAGATCGTCTCTCTCTTTGGAACTATCGAATACGATCCGGCATACGACTACAAGCGTGCGCGTCGCGATAAACGGATTTGAATGTCCTAGTCGATACATCGGTTTGGTCGCTGAGCCTCCGTCGCGCACCCCGGGACCTGAATGACGGTGAACGCCGAACAGTCCGAGAGTTGACCGAACTGATCTCGGAAGGCCGCGCCAATTTGATGGGATTAAATCGTCAAGAAGTGCTTTCTGGCATTCGCAGCCCGGCTCAATTCGAAAAACTTCGTGCGCTTCTTCGCTCTCTCATCGACGTAGTCATCGATACGACAGACTATGAATCGGCAGCGGAAGCTAGTAATCGATGCAGAAGCAAAGGTGTCACCGTTTCTGTCGTTGATTGCCTGATTTGTGCGATCTCTACAAACCGCGGCTGGTCTGTTTTTGCAATCGACGCAGACTTCGAGAGCATCGCAGAAGTGCTTCCGTTAACCTTGCACAAACCGCGCGCCTGATCATACACGCCGCGTGATCGGCTCGAGGCTGGCAGCGTATGCGAAGCCGATCACTGTCGCGGTTGTTGGTTGTTTTCCGAAACAGCTTGTGTTGCGCCCGCCGCCGGCGCGACGCAGTTGGCCACGCACTTCGACGCGAGCATCTCAATCTCCGCTTTCTTATGTGACGGCACGCGCGCACCCGGCTCCGGCCCTACAATCAGTGCCTGCGGGCCATCGGTAGCGTTGAAAGTGCACTGAAACTCCAGACTTTGCACTCCCCGTTGCTGGCAGCTATTTCTCTCGAGAACTCCGTCAACTACATCGGCGCGCCCATGCAGTTGTCCCGCGACGTCGGATGGCACTAGCGCAACGATCATCGGCACCGGAGATTTGATCCGCACACTCACCTGTTCGCCATCGCGTTCCGGAGTGAATCCGTTGTAGACCTTCAGGAACGACGTGAGTTCGTACTTTTCCCTGGCCTGCCGAATCCATTGAAATTCGGGCTGGATGCAATTGCTCACGCACGCCCAGCGGTAGTATTGGATATGGATGTCGTTCGGCGCCGCGAATCGGCGGGTGGGCGAACCTTCGCCCGTCAAAATTGTTGCGATACCCACACCAACAGCCCGATCGATCTTTTCGTGCGGGTCCAACACGGCGCCCAATCCTGCAAAAATCGCGCGATCGGGATTATTCCGTTCATCGCGGATGATCAAAGTCATCGGCTGCGCCGGCAGGTCGCAGATGTACGTAGTCTTTACGACATGCTCGCGCAAACACAGATAGTTGAGACTTGTGATCAGCTCCGGCCGCTGCAACGCGGCATTCCAATCTTCGGCGGAGGTCAAAGCAATAGTGACCGGCCTCTGCGATTCGATGTCCACGTGAATGTTGCCGCCTTGCGGTCCAGGATGATACGTGCGTCCCGTGTGAAAATTCGCGGGATCCATGCGCACGGATTCGTCATTGGCCGGAAGCCAATCGAAGATCTTGCCCTGCTCTTGCGCGAGAATAGGAGACGCCGTGGTCGCACCTAGCGCCATCAGGAGCCCGAACGCAAAACTGGCACGTTTACGCATGCTCCGATATTCGAATTCACCTACGCTTGCGGCAATGGAACCACAGGCTATAGGCCGCGAACGAGTACCTGTCCGAATGGCCATTCAATCCCTTGCCTGTCCCCGCCTGTCTCAGTACACTACCCGGCGCGTATCAGCATCGGAGCGGCCGCGACGTCGCTCTTCAGCACTCACGGAGATAACTGAAATGACTCATTCATCCACGCGACGTGATTTCCTTCGCACCACCGCGGTTGCTGGCGCCGGACTGCTGGTCGCGCGGCCATCATTCGCGGCCAGCAAGAAAAAAGTGCTCCTGTTTACAAAATCGTCCGGCTTCGAGCACGCCGCTATCAAAGAGGAAAACGGCAAGCCTAGCATTATGGAAACGGCTCTGCGAAATTTCTCTGACGCCAACAATTTCGAGCTGACCGCCAGCAAAGATGGCCGGCTCTTCGACTCCAAGGAATTCCGCGAATACGCCGCCGTCATCTTCTTCACCACCGGTGTTCTCACCGAGGAGGGCACCGACAAGAATCCGCCCATGTCCGAAAAAGGCAAGCAGACGCTGCTGGACTCGATTCACAACGGAATGGGCTTTGTCGGCGTGCACGCTGCCAGCGATTCGTTCCACACGCAGCCGGACCCCAAAGATCTCTCGAATCGCTACATCGCGCATGGCGCCCAATCCGATCCCTACATTAAGATGCTGGGCGGGGAATTCATCCTCCATGGTCGCGACAAGGATCCGCGCCTTCAGACTGCCAACGTCATCATCAACGATCCAAAATTTCCGGGGCTTGAGGGCGTCACCTCACCCGTCAGCCTCAACGAGGAATGGTATTCGCTCAAAGATTTCGCGCCCGATCTGCACGTCATCTGCACGCTGGACACCACCACTATGAACGGCAACGCCTACAAGCGCGCGCCCTATCCCGTCATTTGGGCCCGCATGCATGGCAAGGGCAAGGTTTTCTACACCGCCATCGGCGATCGTGCTGAAAACTGGCAAAACGCATTCCACCTGCACTCGCTCGCCGGCGGCATTCGCTGGTCCATTGGTGATGCCAAAGCATCAATCCCGCCAAACCTCAAGACCGCCGCGCCTGGGTACGCGGAAATTCCGCCAAAGTATCCGGCAGACACAAAGTAAAGCGCTCGAGTAAAACCCCGGCAAGCTGCGTTTCGCCGCATCATGTTGGGATGTGGCTTTGCGCTGCGATATCCGGACGCTTGTGTGTCCAAGCCTGCGCCGGTAGAATGACGAATCTTCCACCGCAACCTCTTCTTCTCATTGCGGACTCTCACTGGAGCTTCACCGCATGGCGCAGCACTATGACGTAATCGTGATCGGCGGCGGCCACAACGGCCTGGTCAACGCTGCCTATCTCGCGAAGGCGGGCAAAAAGGTGCTCGCACTCGAACGTCGTCATGTTCTGGGCGGCGCCGCGGTCACTGAAGAAATCGTTCCCGGTTTCCTTTTCTCCGAATGCTCCTACGTCGTGTCACTTCTACGTCCCGAAATCATCCGTGAACTCGACCTTCCGCGCCATGGACTGGAAATTTTGCCGCTCGACGGCACTTTCTCGCCGATGCTCAACGGCGATTACCTGTGGCGCATGAACGATCATGCCCGCACGCAGCGCGAGATTCGGCGCCACTCGCGACTTGATGCCGAGGCCTACGACGAATTCTCGAAGATGATGACCCCGATGTGCCGCTTTGTGAAGCCGCTGCTCTCGATGATTCCGCCCGATCCCACCACGCTGCACCCGCGCGATCTCAAACAGCTCCATTTTCTGATGCAACGTTTCCGTTCGCTCTCCTCTGACGAGCGTTACACTCTGGTTCAGCTCATGACCATGAGTGCCGCGGATTTTCTCGATCAGTGGTTTGAGACCGACGTCCTCAAATCCACCATGTCCGCATCCGGCATCATCGGCACATTCCTCGGTATTCGCTCGCCAGGCACCGCCTACGTTCTTCTGCATCACTATATGGGCGAGATTGACGGCGCGTTCCGCTCCTGGGGCTTCAGTCGAGGTGGCACCGGAGCGATTTCCAATGCCATCGGTGCAGCTGCACGCGAGGCCGGCGTCGAGATCCGCACGCAAGCGTCCGTCGACAAAATCATAATAAAAAATGGCCGCGCAACTGGCGTGGCGCTGAAATCCGGAGAGGAACTTTCTGCCGGCGTCGTCTCCTCCAGCGTCGATCCGCATCTCACCTTCGAAAAATTCATCGCCCCTGACGATCTACCCTCCGATTTTCTCGAGAGTGTTCGCCGCTACAAATATCGCGGCTCTTCCGGCAAAGTGAACATGGCGCTCGATGCGCTCCCCGACTTCAAGTGCATGCCCGGCCCCGGCGCGCATCTTCGCGGCGCAATTTCGATTTCACCCGGCATTGAATATATGGAGCGCGCTTACGATGACGCGAAGTACGGCCATTTTTCGCGTCGCCCGTACATCGATATGGTCATCCCCAGTCTTACCGATCCCAGTGTCGCGCCGCCGGGCAAGCATGTGCTCTCCTGCTTTGTGCAATACGCCCCTTATAAGCTCGCGAAAGGAACCTGGGACGATCAGCGTGACGCATTCGGCGACACCGTCGTGAACACCATCGCCGAGCACGCACCCAATATCAAAAAAATTATAATCGAGCGCCAAGTACTTACGCCGCTCGATCTCGAGCGCGAATTCGGTCTCACTCAAGGCAACATCTTCCAGGGTGAACTTTCGCTGGAGCAGCTTTTCTTCCTGAGGCCCGTACCCGGCTGGGCCTACTATCGCACTCCGATCGACAACCTCTATATGTGCGGCTCTGCCACTCATCCCGGCGGCGGCATCATGGGTGCACCCGGCCGCATCGCCAGCCAGGTAATTCTCAAAGACTGGCAGAAAATCGCAGCAGCCAGGCGCCCCGCCAAATCCGCCTCCGCATCGCGGACCACGGGGCCGAAATCGGATGAGCCCACCGAGGCCCAGCCGGCGCCACTGCCGGACCCTGCAATCGACTCTTCTTCGCCTTCGTCGCACAGCAGCGAGAAAAACTGAACATGCCGATCGGACAGCACGTCGTGCTCATCGGTGGCGGCCACAATTCCCTCGTCACCGCGTTTTATCTCGCTAAAGGCGGATTCAAGCCCCTCGTTCTCGAGCGCCGCGAAATCGTGGGTGGCGGCGCGGTCACTGAGGAATTTCATCCCGGTTTTCGCGTGTCTACTCTGGCGCACACTGTTGGTCCACTTCGTGCCGATGTTGCGCGTGACATGCAACTTGAGCGCTTCGGCCTTCACCTCTATGATCCCGATCCACGCGTTTTCGCGCCCACGCCTGACGGCAAAGCGCTGCTCTTCTACAACGATCATGCCAAGACTGCTGGTGGCATCGCGCATCTCTCGGCCAAAGACGCCGCTAGCTACACGAAATTCGCCGACGCCCTCGAGCACGTCGCCGAGGTTTGCGCGCAGATTGCCTCCATCACTCCGCCTGACATTGAATCGCCTTCGCCCGAGGACCTCTGGAATTTGTTCAAGACCGGCCGCAATGTGCGCGGCCTCGGCAAGGACGGCATCTTCAATCTCCTCCGTTGGGGCCCCATGGCTGCCGCGGATTTTGCCGCCGAATTTTTCGACACCGAACTGATTCGCGCCGTGGTCGCCGCGCGCGGCATTTTCGGCACCGCCCTCGGTCCCTGGTCTGCTGGCAGCACCGCCGTGCTGCTGCTGCGCGCCGCCGCCGATCCGCATCCGGTTGGGGCCGCCGCCTTTCCACGCGGCGGCCTTGGATCGTTCACTCGCGCGCTCGCCGACGCCGCGCGTCACGCCGGTGTCGAAATCCGCACCGATGCGGAGGTGCAGCAAATTCGCGTTAGGAATGGCGCCGTCAACGCCGTGATCCTTTCCGATGGCGAAGAAATTGCCACCAAAGCAGTAATCTCCGGCGTCGATCCCAAGCGCACTTTCTTCAACCTCGTCGATCCCTCGCAGCTCGATCCCACCTTCGCATTGCGCATTCGCAACATCCGCGCCGCCGGCACCGTCGCCAAAGTCAATCTCGCGCTCGGCGCCTTGCCCGTTTTTCCCGCGCTGACCGACGCGATCGCCCCCGACGGATTCATCAAAGCGCTTTCCGGCCGCATCCACATCGGCCCAGAAATCGATTATCTCGAGCGCGCCTTCGACGCTTCGAAGTACGGCCAGCTTTCTTCTGCGCCTTATCTCGATGTCACCATTCCCACGCTGCTCGATCCCTCGCTCGCCCCCGAAGGCAAGCATGTGCTCTCCGCCTACGTTCAATTTGCCCCTTACAAATTGAAAAGTGGCGACTGGAGCAGCAAGCGCCACGAACTTGGCGAGACCGTCGTCGAAACACTTTCGATCTACGCTCCGGGAATTACCGAACTCATCGAATCCATGCAGGTCATCACTCCTCACGATCTCGAAACCGTCTACGGCTTCACCGGCGGCCACGTTTTCCACGGCGAACTCGCTCTCGACCAGCTCTTCACCATGCGCCCCGTTCTCGACTGGGCTCGGTACAAAACACCCATCCGCGGCCTCTATCTCTGCGGCTCCGGCACGCACCCTGGCAATGGCCTAACCGGCGCATCCGGCGCGAACGCTGCGCGCGAAATCATCCACTCCCTGCGGTAATCTAGCGATCGCCAGTTCGAATTATCAATCAGAAAGGAATACTCCATGCATCTCGATCGCTCCACAAAGGTATTGTTGCTGATGATTGTGGTCGCGCTCAGCGCGATCGCGGTGCATCCTTATGTCGTTCCATCGTCGGTACAAGCTCACAGCGGCAGCATGTTCTACGTCGAACCCGGGGTAATGATGCTGCGCGCGCCGGACGGCAGCCAGCAAGTCTCCGGCAAAGTCATGATCGACATGCGCAACGGCAATGTTTGGGGATTTCCCACATTCACCGACGCGCCCTATCCTGTCTCTGCAACAACCAACACGCCGTCTGCATCGCATCCGTTCCTGTTGGGCAAATTCGCTTTTGCCGACGTGAATAAATAGCCGCTAATGAGCGACGTGCTCTTGTAAATTTTCTTTAGGCCCGATCTTCGCTTGCCCCAAAGCACGAAGCGACGCGGCGCCTTACATCCTCGACTCAGACTGTTGCCTTCTTCTCAGCAAACGCGAATATTGTTCCTCACCAAACATGGCCACCATCGACCGCTCGCGGCTCACTCAACTCCACGAACGCGAAACTCACCACTTCATCTCCGAACATCCGCAATCCGCCGCCCTCTACCAACGCGCGCAATCCTCGCTCCTCGGCGGCGTCCCCATGAACTGGATGAAAAAATGGGCCGGCCCTTTCCCCATCTTCGTCGAAATCGCGCAGGGCGCGCACTTCACCGATGTCGATGGTCGCGACTACATCGACCTCTGCCTCGGCGACACCGGCGCGATGACCGGCCACTCGCCGCCAATCGTCGCCGACGCCATCGCCCGCCGCGTCCGCGAAGGCATCACCCTGATGCTTCCCACCGAAGACTCGCTTTGGGTCGGTGAAGAGCTCCGCCGCCGCTTCGGTCTTCCGTATCTGGCAATTTACGTTGACCGCGACTGATGCCAACCGCTTCGCCATCCGCATCGCGCGCGAAATCACCCAGCGCTCGAAAATTCTCGTCTTCAACTTTTGCTATCACGGCACCGTCGACGAATCCTTCGCCACCATCATCGACGCCAGCATCGAATTCCGTCGGCCCGCGCCGCGGCAACATCGGGCCGCCCGTCAATCCCGCCGAAACTACCCGCGTCGTCGAGTTCAACGATCTCGCCGCTCTCGAATCCGCCCTCAAGCACAACGACGTCGCCTGCGTCCTCGCCGAGCCTGCCATGACCAACGTTGGCATCATTCTTCCCGACGACGGCTACTGGCGCGCCGCTCGCGAACTCACCCGCCGCTACGGCTCACTCCTCATCGCCGACGAAACCCACACCATCTGCGCTGGCCCCGGCGGTTGCACCCGCGAATGGAAGCTCGATCCCGATCTCCTGGTTTTCGGCAAGCCCATCGGCAGCGGCATTCCCGGCGCGACCTACGGCTGCACCGAGGAAGTCGCCCAGCGCATCTCTGCGCGCATGCACCGGAAGGACTGCGATGTCGGCGGAATCGGCGGCACGCTCGCCGGCAATGCGCTTTCACTCGCCGCGATGCGCGCCACGCTGGAGCATGTCCTCACGCCCGCCGCGTTCGAACACATGATCCCGCTCGCCCAGCGCTTCGCCGACGGTGTCAGCAGCGCAAATCCGCGCCACGCAACTGCCGTGGAGCGTCACGCGCCTCGGCTGTCGCGCCGAATACACCTTCACACAACACCCGCCCAGCAATGGCACCGAATCCCACGCCGCCTCTGATTTCGAACTCGAGCGCTTCCTGCACCTCTATGCGCTCAATCGCGGTGTCCTGCTCACGCCGTTCCACAATATGGCGCTGATGTGCCCCGCCACGACCGAATCGGATATTGACACGCACACCACGATCTTCACCAACGCCATGCGCGAGTTGACGGCCTGATCCGAATCTCTGCTGCCCCGGAGATGTGTGCTGTAGCTGCGCGCGAAGCGGGTTGATTACTGCCGAATTAACTCGGCTTCTTCACCGCCGGCTCAATCTGCGCAATCTGTTCCTTCACCAAATCCAGGTTCGGCCCCGGCGGGAAATACGTCAGGCAATTTTTCAAATGCGCCAGCGCTCCCGCATAATCCATTTTCTTCACCAGAATTACCGCGAGCAGTTGTTCGGTAGTCTGTTGCTCGTGCAACGGGTCCATGGCCAGCGCCTTAGTCGCTGCATGTTTCCGCCGCTCCCATGTCGTTCAATTGAAAATTTCCGAGCGCGGTGTAATACCAAAGCAGCGCCGTTCCTCGAGGGTCGAGATCCAGAGCGCGTTTCGTCTCATCCACTACTTCCTGCCATTTCTGCCCCTGGCTCGCCAGCAACGCCAATTGCACGTGCGGTGAAAGATATTTAGGATCGGCCGCTGCCGCCTTGCTGAACGCGTTCGCTGCCTCCGCCGGATTGGTTCCTTCCTGCAGTCGTCCCAACTCGATACCACGCCTCCGCAAATTGCGGATACACCTGCACCGCCTTTTGCAGTTCCTTCGTCGCATTGCCCGGCTTATTCTCCAGCCACGCCGAGCGCGCCTTTTCAAACGCCTTCGTCGCGTCCTTCGGAGCGTTCGCCGTCGTGCTGCTCACCGCGCTTCCGCCCGAATTTTCCTCGCGCGTCAATCGATCGGTCCCGATATTCGTGCTGTCGGTCGCACCTCGGCTCCCGATCGGCACCGAGCTGGAATTGAACCCGGCAACGCCGCCTGCACATTGCATCCCACATACTGCCATCCCGCTGGCTTCGGCATCCGCTTTCACCGTATTCGGTCCGCGATCGTCTACGGAATTGATGGCAAAAAATCCTTTCCCATCCGTCGTAGTCGTGTACTTTTCTTTGCCGTCGCACATCACCTTCACTGTAATCGGATCCCACGGCGTCGCGCCGCCGCTCACCGTGACGTTGCCAGTCAACCGGTCTCCGCCTTGTCCCGTCTTGTGTAGCGTGTCCTGATCGCGATTCATCATTTTGCCGGATCCACAGTTGCTGGTGGCGTAGACGACGATGGTGATGATGAACTCCCCGAACCGCTACCGGTCTTGGTCGCCTGGGCAAATAACGGCGCCTGCGCCGCCAAAATAGCCAGTATCAAACTCAACATTTTAATTTTCATTCTTCTCCTCCGCTCTGCTCGTCCCGTGTTGCTCTCGGCGTGGTGCCGCACCCTAGGACTTTCAGGGCGCGGGTTTAGAGTCAAAAAACTAGCGTTCCGCAAACCAAAAGCGACTTCGCTGTTCCTCCGCTTTTCCGATTTGCTGCTGATCCCGTTCACTAAGCCCGCGCCGCTTTCGCCGCCGCCTGCATCACCGTCTTCTTCATCCGGTTTTCCCCTGCCCAATACAAGCTGATCTCATGCCCGTCCGGATCATTCAGATACGCGTGCCGCCAGCCCCACGGCATCATCCGTGGCATTTGCGTGATGTAAAAATTCTTCCGCTGCAAGGTGCGGCAAAACTCATCCAGCTCCCGAATCTCAAAATAAAGCCGCACGCCGTCGCTCGTCACGGACGCACCCGGTGCCGACTGGTGAATCGCGATAGTCCCATCTCCTCCGGGCGCCCGCATTCGCGCATACACCGACTTGTTCTCGTGCCGGAAATCCTCTATCAGCTTGAATCCCATCAAGTCCCGGTAAAATCCGATCGCTCGGCCCACGTCCGGGGAGTAGATCATCGCGTGATTGAAACTGAGCTTACGCTCCCAGGTCAGCATTCGCCGCTGCCCCATTGCTTCCTTTTGCCGCCGTCGTCTTCGTCTTCGCACGCGCAGCCCCGCTCGCCTTCACCTTCTTCGCGGCGCTCTTCTTCGATTTACCTTTTTTCATGCGTCACCCGTAACCTGCGATGCGAGAAACCTGCGAACCGCCCAAGTATTCTCCCGCCAATTCCCTCTGTCAACGCAAGTCGCCTCAGCCGCACCTTTGGCGGTAGACTGCCCCGACATCAGAATCGCATTTCTGTGCAATGAAATTGCTAATGGAGACTGTCCTATGCGCGCGTCTGCTAGACTACTCGCCGTAGCCGCTATCGTCGTTTTGCTGTCCGCTGCCTTGAGAATTGTACCTCGCTCCGCCACAACCACCAACGAAGCCCACGCCGAATCCCGAGCTTCGATTCTGCGTTCAAAACCCGGATCGGTACAGCCATCGCGTAAGACGAATCTCCCATCCGCGAAATCGTCCAGAAATACATGGACGCCCGCGACCGCCAAGACACCCAAGCTCTCGAAGCCCTATTCACCGCCGATGCCGATCAACTCGTCTCCTCCGGCGAATGGCGCAAAGGCCGCGACGCCGTAGTACGTGGCACTCTCGCAAGCTCCCGCAACACCCGCGGTCAGCGCACCATCACCGTCGAATCCATCCGCTTTCTCTCGAAAGATGTCGCGGTAGCCGACGGCCGCTACGAGCTCACCGGTCTCACCGGCGGCGAAGCCCGCAAAATGTGGACGACTCTGCTCGTCATCCACACCCCAGATGGCTGGCGCATCACCGCCATCCGCAACATGCTCCCCGCTCCACCCGCGCCCCTGAAATAAACGCGCAGCGTTGCACCGCGATTGCCGGGTGTCTCGCAGCAACTCACAACCAACAATGGGTGCTGCACCCTCTCCCCGCAGCGGTTTGCGTGAAGGATCGTTCCAAGGGCGGGCGTTTTAGACTTAAAGGCACACACAAAAATTCATCATGCAAAAGCACAACCAGCACGGTTCCTTCTACTCAACTCCCCGGCAGAATCTCCACATCCATCACATGAAACACCACCGCACCCGTATTCATAATCCGGTGCGTATAAGGCGCCTTCGTTCCCGCGCGAAATCCCACCGACCCATGCGTAATCGGCCGTTCCGTCCAATTCTCGCCCGGGTTCTGATTCTTCAAAGTAGTGTCCGCCAGCAACACCGCCACATTGTCTAGCGAATGCGTATGAAATAAAGTCATCTCGCCCGGCGGTACCACCACATCCAGCAATCGCAAATATTGATTCTCGAACACCACATGATGATGCGGCTCGCGTTCCACCGGCACCGGGTCTTTCTCCGTACCACTACCCGCCGGCTCCGCGCGACCCGGCGGCTTCACTTCCACCGCCGCCGCTTTCGAAAGCTTGAACTCGATCTCAATGTTTTCCATCGACTCGTCCGACAAATTCTCGATTTGATGCGTTACCGCATCACCCCAATAATATTCATGGGCCGCGCGCTCCGAAGTCTTCGCCGTCCCATCCGGAGCAACGCTCCGCGTATGGTTCTTTGTCAGCGTCACCACAAATCGTCCCGCATGGCTGTGCATCGCCGATTTCTGGCGGGGCGCGTACGACACCCGCACCACGCGAATCTGCTCATTCTCAAACTCCACCTTTGCCACGCCGCCACTCGCCGCCGCCCCATCCTGTGTCTGTGCCATCATCGCCGCCCCCGGCCGCACCAATCCCACTACCAGAATCCAAGCCCAGAACGCCGACATCGAACCGCATCTTGAAAGGCCATTACCTTCACTTTTCACAAAGTATCCTCGACCACATCTTTCCCCCCAACCTTCGCGCCTCCGCCAAAGATCCGACAAAACCGACGCAACAACACATCCACTGCGTCGTCCGAACTCCCAACGGAAACGACTACGGCAAAGACCTGCTATGCCAGCACTACCTGGAGCACCCCTACTACGCCTGAACCTTAACGATCACACGGTCGCGACTATCATTAATGGGAGCGGCGAGTTGAGGACGCCGACGTAAAAGATCGGCAAAAAAAACGGTGACAAACAAGCGAAGGCGTGCGCGTCAATCCGACTCTACCTTCTTTACGCTAGTTTGTTTGGGGAATTTCGCGGACGCCAGCCACTTTTCTAGAATCGCCGACGAATTCGGTTTGATCTCGCTGAACTGCAGGCCTACAAGGTCAGCGCTTGAATGCACCACAATCGATCGCGCTTGAAACGGTTCTCTGGGATCGACGCCAATCTTCAACCAAACTACACTGCCCGCACGCGGTGGGTTGCTGACGCTCAGGGAACATCCCTGCGACCCTATATCCGCCACCCACGAGTTGGACCGCGCGCCCGAGGCTTCTTCCACCAGTTCGGCTGGGGCGATGAACTGGTACCTGGGCACCCGGCGTCTTTCACGTTCCATCGGATTCTTCCGTTCCAATGGGCCAGGTCTTCTCTATCGTACCGCAGATCATGTGACTTCGCGGTTGGATAAGCACCCCAAAACAAAAAACCGCCTCCCTGCGAAGCACTTGCGGGGGAGGCGGTTTCTCTACCTGTTCTTGTATCAGCCAATCAACGGTGCGGATGCTCCTCGCGTGGGTGTTCGTTTCCGTGCGCCGCGTTCTGGTGCTGCACCGGATGATCCACTCGCGCGTTGTGCTTGTCGCGATCGATTTCGCGGCTCACGTGATTTTGTTCATGATTTACTTGTACGCGCTCCTGGCCGGTCAAGTGACCACCATTCGCCGCACGGTCGTTGTGCACCTGCTGATTGATGCGTCCTTCTTGGCGTTCGACGTGCGCGGTCTCATGCGGTGTGAGTTGGCCTGATCGCACGCCATTGGCGATGCGATCCTGCTGATGAGCTTCGCGAGCGTTGACGCGGCTCATCGCCGGCGTTGCGGGTCGACCGTGGTTCTCCGAGGCAAAGTTCTCACGGTTTGACCTGGCGTTGTTCTGGTGCGAAATCTGCATGCTGGTTGCCTGCACATGGGACTCGCGGCCCCAGCGCTCTTCATCTCTGTTTGCCCGGCGATCGATTCCGCCCGGACCGCCGTTGTACGCCACGCGATTTGTATTGTTAACGATCACTGTCCTGTTGACATAAATGTTGTGCACAACGGTCTCATTCACTCGCACCACCGCAGTGTTGTAATGAAAACGGCCTTCGCGCCACTCGCCGCCGTAGAAGCCGACCCCGCCGTACCCAAAGCCATAGTTCACGCCGCCATAAAATCCGACGTGTGGACCCCAGTAGCCGGCATGCCAGCGGTACAGGCCTTGATTCCAGCCCCAATACCCTGGTGTCCACAGAAATCCTGGACGGGGCGCTGCCACCCAAACTCCGGGCACCCAGTAGTAACCTGCCTCGCCGTATGCCCAATAGCCCGGCGTCCAAAGATAGCCTTCCTGCGGGCAGGGCGGCTGTTCGTACACCGGAATAGCGGGCGGACCAACCCGAATCGAAACGCCCACGGCAATTTGCGCCCGAGAGGCCGTAGGCAACACGGCCCCACCGCCAGCGCTGCCAGTAACATCCACATCGGCATCCATTTACGCATAAATCCTCCCCACAGAATCACACTTCGCTTCCTCTAAGTGTCCCAAATACAGTGTTATAGGGCCGCTTCTTGCCGGGATTCTCGTGGGCCTCCCAGCGACTTATCCATAGAAACACCAGTGTGCCTCGCAGGTTGCGGCAGCGCTCTGAGGATGTGAGGTCGTCGTGTTGTATGCAGTACTAGACCCAAGTGCAGGTCTGGCAACGAATACCGGCCCCCAACTCGTCATTCTATGAGCTAGGTGTGTCCGCTTCCCTGTTCGAGCCTGCTGGTTAGCTTTCGGTGACCGGCCTGCGCGCTTTTAGCTAAGGCCTCTGGAAAGCAGGTACTTGTTGACGCAGGAGAGAGCCGAATTCCCGTATTATTCGTTCGAGCTCTCGACCATGGGCCGCAAAACTGTCACGGTTCTCGCAATCCTTGCCGCAGCGCTGATCGTGCTCGCGCTGACGGCGCGCGCGCTGCTGAATCTGGATCGCTATCGTCCGCGGGTGATTTCGTACCTGGAGCAGACGACCGGAAAGCCGACGGACATCGGCCATCTTTCGCTGCACTTCTTTCCCTTGGCGATCAGCGTCGAAAATTTCGGGCTACGCAACACGCCGCCTTTTCCCGCCGGCTACATCGTGAAGGTGGCGAGGATCGACGCTCAGTTGGATCCGCGTGCTTTGTGGCATCGCCACGTCGTGATCAGCTTCGCTGGTGCTCGATGGCCCGGTGTTAAATCCGACGTCCGATCCTGACGGTCCCTGGAATTTCGAGAATCCCGGCGCGAAACCGGCGACACAATCGTTCACGCTGGGCGAAATCGGCCAAGTGATCATCCGGCGCGGACAACTCGTGGCTTCCAATCTGCTGCCGTCCGATGCTCCAGGTCCGGTGTTTTTGGAGGCCCACGAGGTTTACGGCGAACTCGATCACGTGAACGTGGATGCGATGATCGCCGCGTCTTCCAATTCGATGGGCGGACAGGGGCACGTTCGGGCGGAGCGCTTCAGCTTTGGCGCCATCGATGCCAAGAATCTGAGCTTCACGCTGCAACTGTGGGCCAGGCAGGTTTTTCTTGCCGAACTCAAAGCGGATGCGTGCGGCGGACACGCTTCCGGTTCGCTGTTTTTCGATCTGACTGGGAAGCGCCCCGCATTTCGGACGAGCGCGAAATTCAGCGGCGTTGATATTGCGGCGGTGCTGCAGCCTTTCGACAATGGGCGCGGAAAAATGACCGGCCAAATGGAAGGCGATCTGACGCTCGCGGGCCAAATTCTGCACACGCACCGGCCGCTCGCGGGTATTCACGGGCAAGGACATGTGACGCTGCACAATGGGCGCGTTCCCAGCCTGGCGCTCAACGAAAATCTGATGCGCCTCGTGAAATTCAACAATCAGGGACCGGCGAAAGATAATCCCGCTTCGTTCAATCGACATCTCCACCGATTTGGAGTTGTCCAATCTGCGCATCAGCAGCAAGACGATCGATATCGATGGCTACGGCGTAGACGTTGACGCCACCGGAACGGTAAACGTGGACGGCTCGGATGAGCTGGACTACCAAGGCGTCGCGCGGATCACCACGAAGCAGGGATTCTTTACGAGCACATTCGCGCGCTTTGCAGGGGCCACAGTAAAGGATGGTTTGCTGTCGTTTCCTTTCAAGGTCGAGCGGCACCATCGAGTCGCCAGTTTTTGCCAAGGCCTCCAGGCCATCGATAAAGGCTTGCGTCCGCTCCTTGAAATTCGGTTTTTCCTTTTTTCGTTAGCCGATGCTTCTTCAATCCGTTCGCGCCTTCGAGCTCCAGCACATAGGATTGATAGTCTTCGCCGGTCTCGAAACCAATTGCGATGGGTGTGCAGAAATCGTGCGCCGAATTTCTTGTTCAGCGCCTGGCTGGCTCCGGGTCGCGCGTGACCGTAAATACGATGGAAATGTGGGGAGACGCGGCCAATAAATGCGGCCTTCAGGATCGAGCCGTAGCCCTTGCCTTTGTGTTTGCCAAGAATGGTATTCGAGTAGCAGTAGATGGCCTGAGGATCGCGCGGGCAGCCGGGCATTTCGTCCTGCCCATCCAGAGTGATTCCGTAGGTTTCGCCGACCAGCCGGCCTCGTTCAAACATCCAGATAACGATGGCGCGTTTGAGCAGATGCTGCTTCTCCGGCAACGTGAGCCGCAGGTTGGGATGATACTCGCGCTCAAACGCCATAGTGCGCTCGACGGGATAGTGCGATCGAAACGTAATAGCCACGGTGTAATCCTCGATCTGCGCTGGCGACATGCGCGCATGCGCAATGCGCAGCGGATTATCCAGCGGCTTGTACTTGCACCGCAAGCGGCCGACAATCGAACGGCACGGCACTTTTTGCCTTGATGACTTGTCACTGAGCTTCCGCTGCACGCCAAGGTGGACACCATGTTTACGAAAGATGGGATCAAGGAATTGCACGGGTTGATGCACGAGCGAATGGACCTCTTGCTGCGGCATGTCGCGACGGTTCCAGATAATTTGTTGCGTGAGCCGCTTTCCGGATTTGGGCATCCCTCGGTGTGGAAGCAACTGGTGCACATCCTGAGTTGTGAGGAAGGCTGGGTGCACGACTTGCAGGACAAGCCATTCGCGGGCTGGCAGGAAGAAGATGTAGCAACGATGGCGGCGCTGCAAGCCACAAAGCGGCGAATCGTGGATGCGACGCGCGCATATCTGGACAGCCTGAGCGAGGCGCAACTGAACGCCACGCTGGCCAAGCGTCCGCAGGACTGGGGCGGTGAGCTGCGAAGTCCCGCGTTTATTCTGTTGCACGTCATCACTCACGCGTTTCACCACAAGGGGCAAATTGTGGCCATGCTGCGCATCCAGGGACATCCGGCGCCGGACACGGATCTGCAAGCTGTGTAACCGGGATGTCGGATTCGCTTTTCGTTCAGAGACGCAACGAAACCGCGAACGTCTAATTGGGCTCTTATGGTTTTCCTTCCTTATCAATTCCATTAATTCCGCGATCGGGTTAGTTCCGGGAACAGATGTATTTGACGCGCACGCTGAGAGTCGCAGGGCACGGCATCCGACGCGGCTCTAAAGAACCCGCCAGTACGGAATTGGCCGTTTCGGCTGCTGGTTTGCGGGCGTATGATCTGCGTAGCGCGATGGATGGAAAGGAGCGTTGTCATGCCAAAGATTGCGGCCAACGGCATCACTTTGAATTACGAGCAGCAGGGGAGCGGAGAGCCGCTGATTCTGATTCCGTTTTTGTCGGCGGATCATGCTTGCTATGCGTTTCAAGTTGCGGAGTATGCGAAGCACTTTACGTGCATCTCGGTGGATTTGCGAGGGACCGGAGAATCGGACAAGCCGGACGCGGCGTATTCGACGGAGACACTGGCGGACGATGTAGCGGCGTTTATGCAGGCCATCGGCGTGCGCAAGGCGCATGTGTCGGGATTGTCGCTGGGCACGGCGGTAGGAATGTGGCTGGCTGCGAAGCATCCGGAGAAAGTGCAGTCGTTGTCGCTGCATTCGGCATGGACGAAGACGGATCCGTACATCAAGACGGTGATCGAAGGATTTCAAATGATGGCCAGGGCGCTGGGAAATGTAGCGGAGATGACCGTGGCGGGGATGTTTCCGTGGTGTCTTACGCCGGAATTGTATGCGGCGAAGCCGGAGTACATCGAGTCATTGGCCGAATTTGTACGAAGCCGGCCAGCGCAGCCGGTCTCGGCGTTTTTGCAGCAGGCGAATGCGGTGATCGCGCATGACGTAACGGCGCAGTTGGGGCGGATTACGGCGCCGACGCAGATCACGTTTGGGCGGACGGATCAGGTGACGTCGTTGCGGTTCGCGGACCCCCTGAAGAATGGGATTCGTAAGTCGGAGCTGGTGATTTTTGAGGGATGCGCGCACGCGCCGATTTATGAAAAGGTGGAGGAGTTTAATCAGCGGACGGTGGAGTTTTTGTTGAGGCAGGCGGGTGGGAATTAAAATTGCAGTGGTATCAGCATTTGAACACGATCTCATCGATTCGCACGACATCGAATGCGCGCCGCGGCCCCCGCTCTGAGCCATTCGGCATCCAAACCCTGCGTGCAAGAAAAGGCCGGGTCGGTTCGGTCGAGATGACTGCAATCCAAAAAGTGACAGCTCTCTTCAGGGGCTAAAGCCCGATTTCGGCGACCTGTTTTCGTGGGAGCTGAGCTTCCCACCTCCTAACGAAATATCGAGAAGGTGTGGGGTAGACTGCTGCGCATGAAAATCCTGCCTGCAAGCACAATCGAAATGAGAAAAACGAGGATGCTGACACGTGATGCTGCGGACGGTCGCATGTGGATCGGAGGATTGGTAGCAGCGGCCACGATGCTGTTAGCGGGTATCGCGAATGTACCGTTGTTGGGGCAGGAGGTGGCGCGGAGCGAGGGGCAGCGGACGGAAGTGGCGCGGAGGATGTATAGCGGCGAGATGTTGCCGGATGAAGCGGTGAAGGCGTTTGCTCATGCGGATGAGTTGTTTGCGGTGCGGGTGGTCCGGCATGGTGCGAAGGTGCGTGAGCTTCCTGCCGCTGCGAAGCGTTTGCGCAATGTGCGATTTACTTCGGCGGGGAAGACGTACGATTTGTTTGATTATTTGGCATTGAATCGTGTGGCGGGGATTCTGGTGTTGAAGGATGGGCGCGTCGCTTTGGAGGAGTACGAGTTGGGGATTGGGCCGCAGACGCGATGGCCTTCGTTTTCGGTGGCGAAGTCGGTGACGTCTACTTTGGTGGGCGCGGCGTTGCTGGATGGCGCGATTCACAGCCTGGACGATCGTCGTGACGAAGTATGTGCCGGCGCTGCAAGGCGGCGCGTATGAAGGCGTAAGCGTACGCAATGTTTTGCAAATGGCTTCGGGAGTGAAGTGGGACGAGACGTACACGGATCCGAAATCGGATCGCAGGAAATTGCTGGAGCTGGCAGCTGCGGCCGGAGCCGAAGCCGGGGTACATTTTGGCGTTTATGAGTGCGCTGGGGAAAGCGGGAGAGCCGGGATCGATCTGGAACTACAACACGGGAGAAACATTTGTGGTTGGCGCGGTGGTGGAAGGAGCGACACACAAGCGGCTGGGCGACTACGCGACGGAGAAAATCTGGGGTCCGTGGGGAATGGAAGCGAATGCGCATTGGTGGCTGGAGACACCGGAGGGCATGGGTTTTGGAGGAGGCGGGCTGGAGGCGACGCTGCGCGATTTTGGGCGGATAGGATTGCTAGTGATGGCGGATGGAGTGATCGATGGAAAGCGGCTGGTGCCTGCAGGATGGTTTGATGAGGCTGGAAACGCGAAATCCGTTGGCGGGAAGATGGTGGACTACGGATATTTGTGGTGGCCGCTGCCGAAAGGCGATGCGGTGCATGAGGGAGCGTTTGAGGCGATCGGAATTTTTGGGCAGCACATGTATGTGAATCGAAGAGAGAAGCTGGTGGTGATGGTGCTGAGCGCGCGGCCGAAGCCGACAGGGTCTACGGTGGTGGATGACGATGCTTTTTTTGCGGCGGTGGTGAAGGAGATGCGGTGAGCGAAGGTCACAAGTCAAGAACGTGCAAGGCTAGGGCCTGAGCAGAAGCGATAGCCTCTTTTTCACTGGCGCCATAGGCCAAAACACCTGGAAGATCGAGGATCTCGGCTATCCAGCGACCGTCGCTTTCGAGCTCGGTTTCCACTTTATAGACGATATGAGACATGCTGCGATGCTAGCACGTATAGGAACGCACGGAGCCAGAGTGTGTCGGAATATCTGTACGCAGGAAGGTGGTGTTGTGGGGCGAATCGGGCGCGAAGTAGAATGAATTGTTTGGGTGGCGGTTAGGAGATTGGGCGATGGCGACTGCGGAAGCGAAAGTTACAGGTTGGCGAGTTCACGAACGAGCCGTTTGTGGATTTTTCAAAGGCGGAGAACCGCGCGTCGATGGAAGCGGCGCTGAAGAAAGTGGCGGGCGAGCTGGGCAAGGAATATCCAATGTGGATCGACGGGAAAGCGGTGGTGACCACCGCGAAATTAATGTCCACGAACCCATCACACCCGAAGCAGGTAATTGGCGTGTTTCAGTCGGCTTCGGCAGAGCAGGCAGCGGCCGCGATGGAATCGGCGAACCGGGCGTTCGAATCATGGAAGCGGGTGCCAGCGGAACGGCGCGTGCAGATTATTTTTCGCGCGGCGCAGATCGTGCGCGAGCGGAAGTTCGAATTGTCGGCGTGGATCTGCTATGAGGTGGGGAAATCGTGGGTGGAAGCGGACGCGGATACGGCCGAGACGATCGATTTTCTGGAGTACTACGGGCGAGAGATGCTGCGATTGGCGGGACCGCATCCGGTGACGCCGATGAAAGGCGAAAAGAATTTTCTAACGTACATTCCGCTCGGTGCGGGAGCGGCGATTCCGCCGTGGAATTTTCCAGCGGCGATTGCGACGGGAATGACAGCCGCGGCGCTAGTGACGGGAAACACGGTAGTGCTGAAGCCTTCCGAGGAATCACCCACCGTGGCGGCGAAGATGGTCGACATTTTGTATGAGGCGGGCGTGCCCAAAGAGGCGCTGCAGTTTGTGACTGGCTCCGGCGAAGTGGCGGGCGATGCGTTGGTGAAGCATCCTAAGACGCGATTTATTTCGTTTACGGGATCGAAAGAAGTGGGATTGCTGATCAGCGAGGCAGCAGGAAAACGCGCGCCGGGGCAGAAGTGGATCAAGCGGGCGGTGCTGGAGATGGGTGGCAAGGACGCGACGATTGTCGATGAGGAAGCGGACGTGGACTCGGCGGTGGAGGGCGTGGCACAGGCGGCTTTCGGGTATCAGGGGCAGAAATGCTCGGCGTGTTCAAGGGCAATTGTGCACGAGAAGGTGTACGACGATTTTGTGAAGAAGCTCACCGAGCGGGCGAAGAAGGTGACGGTGGGACCGAGTGAGGATCCCGCGAACTATATGGGGCCGGTGGTGAGCGAGACTGCGCTGAAGACGGTGCTGGGCTATATCGATGTTGGCAAGAAAGAGGGGCGCGTGTTGACTGGCGGGGATCGCGCGCCGGGCGATGGCTTTTTTGTGCAGCCGACGGTGATTGCGGATGTGGATCCGAAGGCGCGGATCGCGCAGGAGGAGATCTTTGGTCCGGTGCTGGCGGTGATCAAGGCGCGGGATTTCGATCATGCGCTGGAGATTGCGAATGATACGGAATTTGGGTTGACCGGCGGCGTGTATTCGAAGAATCAGGCGAAGTTGGAGAAGGCGCAGGAAGTTTTCCACGTGGGGAATTTGTATCTGAACCGGAAGTGCACTGGGGCGATGGTGGGAGCGCATCCGTTTGGTGGATTTAATATGTCGGGGACGGATTCGAAGACGGGTGGGAAGGACTATTTGCTTTTGTTTTTGCAGGGGAAGAGTATTGCGGAGAAGATTTGAAGTAGTGAAGTAAGGACGCAAGGGCGCAACGATCTAACCACTAAGTGAATCTATCCCGCCGGCGACTTATGTCGGCGGGTTTTTATTTTTCCGGGTACGACAGATTTGTGGCGGCATGGTGGAGAGTGCTTGAACTGGAATCTAAACCCGCACCCTCAAAACCGGAGGGTGTGGCACCCGCAACATGCCGCGGCTAAGGTGTGGCGGTTTTCGAGGCGGCATACTTCATGGCGCGGAAGATGGGGTAGCTGAGGATGAGCATGCCGGCGGCTAACGGGGCGTTGTCGCGGTCGGTGGCGATGGAGCCGATCAGGAATAGGATGGAGCCGGCGAGGGCGATGCCGGTGGTCCAGGGATAGCCCCAGGCGCGATAGGGGCGCGGCATGTCGGGCTCTTTTTGGCGGAGAACGAAAAGCGAGGTGTAGGAGAGCGTGTAATTGGCGACGAAGAAAAACGAGAGCATGGCGATGACGCGTTCGAATGAGCCGAGAATGAAGAGAATGCCGACGGCTCCGCTGAGGAAGAGCGCAAGCGTCGGTGTGCCACCTTTATTGACGCGCGAGGCGGGGCGAAAGAAGAGGCCATCGGCGCTCATGGCATAGAGGATGCGAGTGCTGAACATCTGACAGGCATTGATGCAGCTGAGCAACGAGACGATCATGATGGCGCGAATAATCGGATCGCCATACGAGCCGAAAATGCGATCGGCCGCCGCGCCGAGAGCAAAGATGTTGCCGGAGACTTCACGCATCGGAAGAACGTAGAGCACCGCGGCGTTGAGAAGCAGATAGATCCCCATGACGGAAAAGACGCTGCCAAAAATGGCGCGAGGGACGTCGCGGCCCGGATTTTTAACTTCGGCGCCGAAATAGATGATGCCGTCCCAGCCGTCCACGGTGTAGATGACCGCTTGCAAGCCGAGCATGAGTGCGACGGCAAGAGGCCAGCCGCCGGGGAGTACGGGCGCGGGAGCCGCGGCAACCGGAGAAGCTTCACGCAGATGTCCGCCGAGCGCGAAGCATGCGACAACCAGGATGAGGAAGGCGGCAGTCTTCATCGCAGCGGTGACAAGTTGCGTGCCGCTGCCCCATTTTACGCCGCGCCATTGCAGCACAACGAATACAGCGAGAATGGAGGCGGCGAAGAATTTTTCGTACGGGGCGATGCCAGGGATGAAGGCGGCACTGTACTCCGCAATGACGATGGCGACGGCGGCGTTGGTGCCGCAGGTGGAAAGCCAATCGCTCCAGCCGACGATGAAGCCGGCGTAGTCGCCGATGGCGCGGCGGGAGAAATTGTACTGACCGCCACTGCGCGGAATGGCGGCGCCTAACTCCGCGAGAGACGAAGCACCGAGCAGCGCGTAGCAGCCGCCGACAATCCACACGCCGAAGAAAACCCAAATGTTGGGAAGAAGCCTGGCGATATCGCCGGGCGTGCGGACGATGCCCGCGGCGATGGTGTTGCCAACTGCGGCGGCGATGCCGAACCACATGCCGAGGACTTGAAGAAGCCGCCCGTTGCCTGTGCCGGGGAGAACAATGTTTGCGCTCGCGATGGGTGTCGAAGGGTCACTCTGATGGAGGTCGCCGGCTGTGGCAGGGGCGTCGGATGTGTTAGACAATGAGGCGTCTCAAAGGCCGATGCGATGCTGGATTCGACTGTGGCGATATGACGATGGCGCCATGATAACGGGGGTCTGGGAAAAAGCAAGAAGGAAGGCGCTAGGTCCGAAAGGTTGGTGGCAGCATCGGACAGTAAGGATAGGTTGGAGGCTCGAAGGCGGCGTCGTGTCGCCGCACTCCAAGTTGTTGGTGATGCGCGGGTGAGTGAGTTGAATGAAGAGCGAGTGAAAACGCAAGGCGCAACGGAAACCGCGGTTCAAACTGCCGACGGTGCAGTGGATGTGTCGGTGGTAATCCCATGCCTGAATGAAGCGAATTCCGTCGGGATTTGCGTCGACAAAGGCGGTGGCGTCATTTCGCACTGCGGGGTTGCGCGGGGAAGTGCTGGTGGCGGACAACGGGTCCACGGATGGATCGATCGAAATTGCCAAAAAGATGGGCGCGCGGGTGGTGCGTGTGCCATCGCGCGGATACGGGTCGGCGCTGCGCGCGGGAATTGAGGCGGCGCGCGGCGCGTTCATCGTTATGGGAGACGCCGACGATAGCTACGACTTCGGCGACGTGCCGCGATTTGTGGAGAAGTGGCGCGCGGGATATGACGTGGTGATGGGCAATCGCTTTCGCGGGGAGATCAAGCCCGGCGCGATGCCGTGGCACCATAAGTACATCGGGAATCCGGTGCTGTCGCGAGTGCTGAATCTTTTTTTCGATGCGGGGATTGGCGACAGTCATTGCGGAATGCGCGGTTTCACGCGCGAGGTGTACGACCGTATGGATTTGCGCAGCACGGGCATGGAATTTGCGTCGGAGTTTGTGATCAAAGCGGCGCAACTGCGCGCGAAGGTGACGGAAATTCCGATCACGCTGTGGCCGGACAAGCGCGGGCGGCCGCCACATCTGCGAAGTTTCCGCGATGGTTGGCGGCACTTGCGATTCATGCTGCTGTACGCGCCGAACTGGCTGTTTCTGCTGCCGGGTGCGTCATTGGTGGCGGTGGGATTGTTTCTGGTGTTCTGGCTGTACCCGGGACCGCGGGTGGTGGCGCGTGGCGTGGTCCTGGATGTACACACCATGATTTTCGGCGTGATCTTCACATTGCTTGGCGTGCAGATTTTGTCGATCGGAGCGTTCGCTAAAGTTTTCAGCTATGCGGAACGATTTGATCGCGGGAACGTGTCACTGAATCGCGCGCTGGCGCACGTGACGCTGGAAAAGGGATTGCTGCTTGGCGGCATTGTGTTTGCCGTAGGGCTGGGCGGGTGTGTGTGGGTGGTGTGGACGTGGGTGGCCAGCGGATTTGGGCCACTGGAGGCGGTGCGGCAAGTTTTGTTCTGGTCCATGTGGCTGTTCATTGGCGTTCAGGTGATTTTTGCTTCGTTTTTTCTCAGCATGCTGGGGATCAGCAGGGGCACGTACATCGGGGACTACGAACTCAAATAAATGGCGTATACGGGAATCGATCATTTCATTGCGCGGATGAGGTTTCGTGCGGCGTATCCACATGTGCGCGCCGGTTCGCGCGTTTGCGATCTGGGTTGCGGGCTGGAGGCGGCGTTTCTGGATTATGCGGAAGATAAGGTTGCCAGCGGCGTTGGCGTGGACGATCAGGTGGAAACCGGAACGCAGGGACGATGGCAGCGGGTGCACGCGGACATTCGCGCGTCGTTGCCACTGGATTCCGGGCAATTCGACCACGTGGTGATGCTGGCGGTGCTGGAACATCTGGTGGAACCGGAGCCGGTGCTGCGCGAGGCCTATCGGATTCTGGCACCGGGCGGGTCGCTGATTTTGACGTGGCCTTCGTCAATGGTCGATCCGATTTTGAATGTGCTGCATTTGCTGCATCTGATCAGCGATGAAATGGAGAGCGACGAACATCAGAGGCGGATTCCGGTGGAGGCGCTGGAGCTGATGTTGCGGCGGATTGGATTTCAGAAGTTTGTGCATCGGCGATTTGAGTTTGGGTTGAATAATTTGATGGTGGCAACCCGTTGACACGGAGACGCTACGCGGCGGACTTTCGTTTACGGCGTTGACTGGGTGATGGTTTTTACGTTGAGATCCTCCGCCTATCACATGAGGCGGAATTCACTGCGTCCCTTCTAACGGAACTCCTGGAGGGGTGTAGGGGGCGAGATAGGTATTGTCGTCGTCCGGTGTGACCAGCCAGATTTTGCGGTCCTTGAAGTATTCGAATAGCTTCGTGTTTTGCGCTCCGTCGAGTTCGCGGGCCCAGATGATTTTCGAGTCATCGATGTCCGCGGCGTTGTAGACCCACTCGTCATGGATGTTGTGTTCTTCTTCGTCATAGCGAACCATAATTAAATGCTTGCCGGGTTGCTGATTGAGTGTGTCGATGACGGCGAAGCGGCTGACGTCTCCTTCGCACGTCCACGGGAGCGGATCGCAGCGTTTCAAGCGCACGGTCGAACCGACGTCGAGCACGAGAAGGCAAACGATGGCGCGCGAGAGCATTGGACCCAGAGGCCTGCGCATGGTGCGAAGGTGGCGAATGGCCTGCACGATCAAGAGATACAGAACGCAGGTGAAAGGCGCGGCATAGTGCGCGTTGGACCAAACTACGGAGAAGACGGCGAACACACCAGCGGCGAGCGTGACCCACGCGAGGCGCATCTTGCGATCGCGAAGAGCAAACGGGAGCGCAGGAAGAACAAGGAGCAAGCCCAGCCATAAATACGCCGAGCTATAGCGTTGAATTTTCTCCCAACTGACGCGGCCAGCGTCGGCCCAGGTGTGGCGATAATTGTTGCGTTCCCAATCGTTGTAGAACTCCTCGAACTGCGCATTGCGATAATGCTTTTCTGGCGTGGCGCGCTCCCACAAGAACATCCCGACAGAGTGATAGGTGCGTGTGTTCAGCGTGTGCGGCATCATCAGCGGATTTCCGGTGGTTCGCCAGTTGTAATAGCCCATGAATCCGCCCGTGCCGATAAGAATGATCAACAAAGGCACAGCTACTCGCGAAAGCGCGTTACGCAATGCCTCATGGGATTTCTTCTGGCGATAAAACCAGATCAGGAGCCAGGCAGCGGAGGGAAGTGCGCAGACCAGGCCTTCATAAGGACGACTGTTGGCGAGGATTGCGAGACCCGCGCCAAGCAGAATTGCATCACGAACGCGCGCTTTCGCGTTTAATGATGCGCGCAACGGAACCCAGCACCAGCGCGCCACCTATCGCGGCGACGGCGCCTCCCCAATAACTGTTCATCCAGTAGCTGGCGATCCCGAATTTGATTGCGGCGAGTGCGCCGCCCAAGAAAGGCCCAACGGGCGGGAATCCACGCCCGCAGCATCCAGAAAATTGCTGCGCACATGACGTGCGTCGCTAAGCAGCACGCCAATCCACGGATGGCCCAACAGCTCGCCGAGCGCCAGAGCGAATCCTTGCGCGGGTGGATACATGGAGTGATAGGTGGGCAGCCAATTTACGTGAAAAGTTTCGAAGCTGATCCACATGGGGTGCGTGGGATTGCTCAGGCGGCCGTGCGCGAACGTGTCTCCGAGAAGGAGATAACTGAAAGCATCGTGGATACCGGGGATGGGAACGCGCAGCCAGGGGAGAAGGCAAAGCCTCAGCAGTATTACCAATAAGGGCAAGACGAAGAGAGATGCGCCGGTATGCCGTGCCAGACGCGAGAACGCGCCCTCTATGCGGGCGAGCCATTTTTGAGCTGGTCTGGGAATGAAAATCGCGAGGAGAACGGCGGCGGCGAGCGCGACAAGCAGTGCTTGCGTGAACGGAAACGCAAAGATGAGGAATGAACCAACATACCAAGCGCGGAGGAGCGCAATCATCGAGGAAGAGAGTACCGCAAAGGGACGAATTTCCGGTGCGCGTGGAATGCCGCGGAGCTCACCGACGCGAAGGCGAGATCAGCGTTCGATTTCGATTTCGGTTTCGCGTTTTTCCGCTTTCCCGGGCGCCGCGGAAGCAGGAGCGGGTGTGCGGGCCATCGAAGTCTGCGGCAGGTCGGCTAATTCCAGGCGCAAGTTGCCGGCGTTGGTCGCGAAGCCCATACCAGTTTCGAAATCAATGAGGCCTTCGCGAATGTATTTCTCAATGATGCCGTCGAAGTGCTGCATGCCGTCGGTATCGCCATCGCGCATGGCGTCGAGCAAAGTTTTGCCTTCGCCTTCGCCCTTTTCCACGTAGTCACGGGTGCGCATAGTGGCCTTCAGGATTTCTACTGCGGCGATGCGGCCCTGGCCATCTTTGCGGGGCAGCAGGCGCTGCGAAACGATGTAGCGAAAAGCCTTCGAGAGGCGCGTACGAATGGCCTGCTGATCCGCGAGGGGAAACACACCGATGATGCGCTCTACCGTTTTCGAGGCGTCGATGGTGTGGAGCGTGGACATCACCAAATGGCCGGTTTCCGCAGCTTCCAACGCGATTTCGATGGTTTCACGATCGCGCATTTCGCCGACGAGAATAACCTTCGGCGCTTGACGCAAGGCTGCGCGCAGAGAGAGCGCGAACGTGGGCGTGTCGGTGTGCAATTCGCGCTGGTGAATCGTGGCTTTCTTGTGGCGGTGCAAAAACTCAATCGGATCCTCGATCGTGAGGATGTGGTAGGCCTTCTCGGCATTCATTTTGTCGAGGATAGCCGCCAGGGTCGAAGACTTGCCGGAGCCGGTGGGGCCGGTGACCAGAACGATGCCGGTGCGCAGCTCGACGATCTCCTGCAACTGAGATGGAAGGTTCAGCTGCTCAAACGTGGGGATGCCTTCAGGGATGACGCGCATCACGATGGCATGGCTGCCGCGTTGCCGGAAAATATTTACGCGAAAGCGGCCCACCCCGGGCAGGCCGTAGGAAAGATCGGCGGAGCCGTCGCGCTCCAATTGTTTCGCAGGATGGTCGTTCTTGCCGATGATGTCGAGGGCGATCAGACGAGTATCGTCTGGGAGAAGTTTTTCCAGGCCTTTGAATTTAAGCTCGACGAGTTGGCCGCTGACTTCGATTTGCGGCGCACGACCAGGAGAAAAAATCAGGTCGCTCACATGCGAACCGGACTTGAGCATGGCGGTGATGAGCTGGGCGGTGTGGATGGTGCGTTGTGTCGGCGCAGCCTGCGGAGCCCCCTGAGCGGCGGGTTGCGCGGGCGTTGCGACTGGTAACTGCGTAGTGGTTCCCATGGTTCCCTGATCCTTCGTGCAAGGTCCGTGACCCGGAGTGGCTGGGCGCCTGAAGTAGAACAATCAGTTCAGTCGAATGCCTAGTCATTGTAGAGGAGCGTGGGGGGCGAGTTGAGATCGAACGCGCGTGCGGATGCCGTGAAAGTTAAGAGCGCGTGTGCCGCGAACATCGGCGAAGGAATGTAACTGTCGCAACCGACAAACTGAACGCCGCGTCCGCGCGCCTGCCTACGGCTTGGCGGCGGAGTCGATGAATCCGGCGATGTTGGATTTGAGTTTGGCCAGATCCTCATCACGAACGTACATCATGTGGCCGGCGTCGTAATACTGCAGGTGGATATTCTTTTGCAGCTTCTCGGGCAAGCCGAGGTGGTCGACGGTGTATTCGGTGGCGAAGAAGGGCGTCGCGAGATCGTAGAAGCCGTTCTCGATCTCGACCTGCAGATGAGGATTGGTGATCATGGCTTCGACGAGATCGCCCTGCACGTTTGGTGAGCCGGGGAATCCAAATCCGCCGGAGGCATGTTTCCAATCCCAATTGGAGCCGACATGTTCGGTGATGGCGTGATAGGGCTTGTCCTGATTGAACTTCAGCTCGTCACGAAGATAGGAGTTGAAGGCGGCCGTGAATGCACCAGTGACGGCGTCGCTCTGGGGATCAGATTGCGCATTTTCGGCCAGCAGGTTGTATGTGAAACCCGAGTAGCGAGCATCGAGCCGGCCGGTGGTCAGTCCGCGCGCGCGTTGCAGTTCTTCCATGAATTGGAACAGCTTCACGCGCAGATTGGCTTTCAGCAGATAGTCTTCGCTCAGGCCCGTGTAGCGCGATAATTTTTTCGCGATGTCGGTTTTTTCTGCGGAGCTGACTTGCGAGCCTTTCATCAGCGCGGACGCGTATTCCGTTTTCGCGAAGCGGCGCGCATCTTCCACGAACGCGTTCAGGTTGTCCGGACGATCCTGCAGCATCTTGTGGTACCACGCAGTAGCCGCATAGCTGGGCAGGTAGAAGATGTAGGACATGTCGTCGCCCGGCAGAAACGAAAGCGTGCGGAGATCCAGCACCGAAGAGATGAGGTCGATACCGTTGAAGTACATGCCGTCGTGCGACTGCAGATAATTCGAGAGCGCGGCGGATCGGAAGGTTCCATAGCTTTCGCCGATCAGAAATTTGGGGGAATTCCAGCGATTGTTGCGGTTGACCCAGGTGACGATGAACTGAGCCAGCGATCGGACATCCTGATCGATGCCCCAGAAATCCTTATCCTGCGCCTTGCCGACGGCGTGGCTGAAGCCGGTGCCGACCGGATCGATGAACACCATGTCGGTCTTGTCCAGCAGCGTGCCGGAATTGTCAGTGAGCTTGTAGGGCGGAGGCGGAGCGGCTTCGGCGTTCGGAGTGACGACGCGGCGCGGGCCGAAGGCGCCCATGTGCAGCCAGAGGGAAGCCGAGCCAGGACCGCCATTGTAAATAAACGATACCGGGCGCTGCGTAGCGTCTTTCGTGTCGGTGCGCGTGTAAGCAGTGGAATAAATCAGCGCAGTCGGCTCGTCTTTGTCATTTTTCAGCAAGATCATCGATGCCGTGGCTTTGTATGGAATGGACTGGCCGCTGATTTTCATGGTGTGATCGGTGACGGATGATTCTTCCTTCGCGGGGAGCTCGGCAGATTTGTCCTTGTCTTTGTCGGCACTCTTCGCCTCTTTCTCTTGGGATCGAGAGACCAACGGCACCGACAGCGAGAGAAATGTGAAAGTGAGCAGAATCAGACGGGCGCGGCGAGCGATCAAGTTGAGCTCCTCGAAGTAAGTTGTCGGTGTATTCGTGTGGATTCTACACAGGCGCTGAAAACAGTGTCAAAAAGCGCTTCATGGGTGCATCGCGCAACACCACTCCGGCGCGGGACCGCGTGAATCCACCACACGTGTTGCTATAGACGTGAGACGCCGGACAAGGATAGCTCCAGGTGATGGTTGGAGTTGACCGGAAGAAGCTGAACGGAGCTGAGATCGGTCACGATCCATTTCGCGCCGGCGGCGTTGAGCTCGGAGTCCACGTCGGTGGTTCGCAGCGCCAGCACCGAAGCTCCTGCGGCCTTGCCGGACCGAATGCCGGCAGGCGCATCCTCAACGACTATGCAGTCCGCCGTGGGAAGGTCCAGAGAAGCGGCGCCTTTCAGATAAGGCTCAGGGTCGGGCTTCCCGCGAGTGATGTCGGTGGAAGTAATGAGGTGTTGCGGCCAAGGCAGTTTGCCGGCACGAATGCGAACCTCGGCGAGCGGACGCGTGCAGGAAGTTACGATCGCCCATCGATCAGGAGGCAAGACGCGCAGCAGTTCGGCGGCGCCGGGCAGCGCGACCACGTCGGACACGTCTTCCATTTCCCACTGCTCCATCTGGCGATTTTCGGCTTCGTGATCGCTGTTGGGCAGCAGTTCGCGCATGGTGGCAATGCTCGGGCGCCCATGCGCTAGGCGAACAATCTCATCGGGATCGGGAAAGCCATGCAGCACGGCCCACTTGCTCCAGCAGCGAGCCACCGCAGGAGTAGAGTCAACCAACACGCCGTCGAGATCGAAGAGAAATCCCAGACACTGAATTCGGGCCATGTCTGATGATACTGAAAGGCGTGGCCCGGACCCTAGATGCGTTTGGAGCGCAAGAGTTGAATGCGGACACGTCGCCCTAGAGATCAGGCCAGCAGCGCGGATTAGGCGCGGCGGTCTCCCCTGGGGATCTCCGTGTCTCCGTATATTTCGTCGGCAAATTTGCGCAGTTTGTTGTTGGGTGGCAGGTCGTGTGCCGAAGTGGTGGCGGATGGATCGGAAGTGCGCGGAGATTGTTCGCGATCGCGAGGGCGTTTGCCGCTCTGGCGTTTGACGCGAAGTTTGTGGCTGCGCTTGGTTCTCTTCATCGCGGTGCATCTCCTTCAATGAGCGAAAATGCGCCCGCCGCAGACGGCGGCCGCTACAACGTCATCTGCGCATCCATCATCTGCGCGTCTACTGCAGTGGCGCCATATCTGTGGCGGCAACCTGAGACAATCCGCGAACTGGGCTTTAATGTGAAAAGGGCCGAATGTTTATTTCGACGAGCGCTTCCGTGGAACCTTGGCACCTTTTTTCCGCGCTTCTGAAAGGCCAATGGCGATCGCTTGCTTGCGGCTCTTCACGCGTCCACCTTTACCGCCTTTGCCAGAGCGCAAGGTGCCCTTTTTTCTGCGGTGCATCGCGCTCTTCACGGTCTTTCGTGCTGATCTTCCGTAACGTGGCATGCTTCCTCCTTCCGCCGGTTTTAGTTTGATGGCCCGCCCGTGTGTATGTACCTACAGTATCTTCCGTAAAAACAACCCAAGCAGGGTGGTAGCGGTGCTGAGTGAATCGCAACGCGCGAGATCCAATGACCCCGACGTCCGAGTGATCAAGATGAAAGTTTTGAGTGTGCTTCGGCTGGCGATCGTCAGTGAAAGTTGTTCACGACCATGATGGTCTGATCGATCAGGTCCGTTTGCGAATATAGCAGCGACTTGCCATCCGGCGACAATGCTGGGTTCCCGGCGAACTGTCCGAGGGCCGTAATGGACGATCGCTCTCGCAACTTGAAATCGTAGAAAAATAGGCTTCGGTGTCCGGCGGTCCCGTCACTGATGAAGTAGATTCCTCGCGAGCCCAGAGCCAAATGGCACCAGCAGTCCAGCCCGGTTCCTTTCATCACTAAGGTTTCCTCTCCGCCGCCCGCAGAGATCTTCCACACCTCGCCGGAGCCCTGCTGACGCGTGTAGTAGATGAACCCGTCCGCCGATTCGATCGGCGCCATTCCACCACGGGTCGTAAGCTGAATGGGAGAACCCCCGCCGGGAAAAGGAGCCTTCCAGACTTGCGGGCGTTCACTCGCCTTTGTCGACGAAAAATAAATCCATTTTCCGTCATGCGACCAGCTAGGCACGAAATTGTCCACACCGTCGTTGGTTGGAAACAGTTTCGGGGGCGCTCCCGAGAAATCAGCGATATACACTTCGCTCCGTCCTTGGGGGCGATAGTCAAACGCCACATAGTGCCCATCATAGGACCATCGCGGCGAGCCCGCCTCGCCATTCAGAAAAGTAAGCTGCACGGGATCGGACCCGTCGCTATTCGCCGTCCATATCTCGCTGTAGCCGGTTCGAGATGATTCGAACGCAATCTTTTTTCCGTCCGCGGAAAAGTACGGAAGGGCATTCATGCCCTTGGAGGTAAGGAACACATGCGGAGCACCGCTGGCTTGAGTTCTGCCGCCTAAATTGATGGCCCAAAGATTCTGATTCGCGAAAGCGCTCGTGAACGCCAGCCGGTGCCCTTGGAGCGAAATTGACGGCGCGTACGCAGACGTACCAACCCCTTCGATTCGCCGGGGGACGCCGCCTGTATGCGGGACCCGCCACAACGTGCTTAGGCCGCCGCGTATGGAACTAAAGATGATTTCGCGAGAATCGGGAGTCCATGCAGGCGGGCTGGGTATGAATACATGGTCAGAGGTCAGACGTCGAGCTTCTCCGCCGTTTGAGGGCATGACATACAAGTCGTCTACCAGACCAGGCCCGGCAGTGCGGCGAAAGGAGAGAAACCGCCCATCCGGCGAAAACGCTGGAGACCAGTCGGAATCCGAGGCGCCCGGAGAAGTCACAAAATGCTGCGAGAGATCGGCTAGCGAAATCAGCAGGATGGCTCGCGAACTGGATGCCGGTGGCGCCGCACTGACAGCCAGGGTTTTGCCATCCGGAGACCACGAAGTCTGGCGAGTCTCCCCGACCACCCAAGGCTCCGGATCGTTAAACGTGTAGATCCTTTTCAGTGTGCCGCCCAGCGCTGGAACTAAATAGATGGCGTGTTCCTGTTCGGTCCTTCGATTGAAGGCAATGAATTTTCCATCAGGCGACCACACCGGACAGCAATCTTCCCACTCGCCGTTGTGGCTGGACATTTTCGTAAGTTGCAGCGGTTTTTCACCGCCGATCATCGTTGTATATATCCCCGTGCCGCTGTCGGCCTTGTACAGCGCGAATGCGACCTGGTTGCCGTCCGGAGAAAAGGCTGGAAAGTCTTGTGCCCCTTGCATCCCGGTGAGTGGCACGAGTTCGCTGGTTGAAAAGGAACTCGCCGAGAGCCTGCGGAAGAGAAGGCCGGCAACAATAATTGCGAGGACAAGCGCGCCCAGCGCGACCCATTTCAGGACCGATCGGGGTTCGCCGCGCCGATTAGTCTCATCCACCGCCGAGGCCACCGACTCTTCGGTCGCATTGGGCGCGGGGGGCGTTTTGATTCACGGGCGCAACAAATCGGTACCCCAATTTGGGCACCGTCTCGATGAACGAAGGCGTGTCGGCAGAATCTCCCAGAATCTGCCGCAGCTGTTTAACGATCTTGTTCAGACCAAGATCGAAATCGACAAACGTATCCGACGGCCACACCGCTTTGCGAAGATCTTCGCGACTGACCAGCTCGCCTTGATGTTCCACCAGCGCGCGCAGCACGACGAAGCATTGCTCGGGGATTTTAATTCGCTGACCATCGCGGCGCAGCTCATGAGAGCGCGGATCGAGCTGGAATAGGTCGAACCAGTACATGCGAGGACGAATGGAAAACCTGGACTGCCCGGGAGTCTACCACAGGAGTCAGGCGCTGGCTTATTTCGCACGCGAACTGAGTCCAGTTGGGTCAGACAGGCTCGTTCAATGTAGGGCAGAACTAGCCGGTGCGCGCACCAAGAGCGCGATCGCCTGGCTTTGGAAGCGCAGACGAACTTGGACATATTGTTCCGGATGCTTGCGAAGGTCCGCATACCGGGTGCGTAGTGATTCGCGACAGGCAAGTGCGTAGGGCGACGCCAGCTTTCCGTGCTTGCGAAAGCGCTCGAACAAGGCGAGTTGCTCGTGGTAAGCCGCAGACTCATCCGTGCCTTGCTGTGTATGCGTGATCTCGTGGAATAGGGAAGTGAGCAGAACGTAGATGGCGTCCTTGTTGCCCGCCTTCCACTCCCGCTGCGCGGTCAGGTACCAATCGTCACCTGGCGTGAGTGGATTAATAATGATGGGAAAGTTCCGAAGCCCAAGCATCTCCCGGCTGGCCAGCCATGTCTGCTCTTCCGGGTTGGGTCGGGCATAGAACTCCGTGGGCCGGATCACGAAGATGATGCTGTTCGCGGACAGTGGAATTCGCGGAAACTCCGAGTGCCAGGCGCTCACGACGGCTTGCAGAAAGGGCGGCAAGTAGTTGCCGGTGATGGCGTAAGCGTCCGGCGGAGGCGGCTCGCGGAGATCGAGCACCGACATCAAAGCCGTCTGATCCGCAGGTTTCGACGCGATATCGGCGGCTCGCTCGAGCACATCGCGACCGGGTGTGCTGGTTTGGGGATAACTCCACGTGAGCGATAACAGAACAACAGCGACGCTAAGGTCGAACATGGCTGGGTCCTCCAGGCGTTTGCGGGGAATCGTGCGCCGACTATCCGCGGTGGACCCGCATCGGACAATGTCCGCGGCATGACTTGGCGGTGACCTTTTTATATTTCCGTTGTAAATCGAGCAGGGAGGCCGGAGCAGGGTGCTAAGAGGCCATCATCAGCGAGGAGATGCAGCGAGGAGATTCTTTCGTTGGTCCGACTCTTTAGCGAAGCGTGCTGTGCCGCCAGGCAGACTTGGTACTTTGGGGTGGGAGACGGGGATTGAACCCGCGACATTCGGTGCCACAGACCGACGCTCTACCAGCTGAGCTACTCCCACCGCCGATCGACAGCGCTATTTTACAGAGTTTTTGGGGTACCGGAAAGGCCAATCCTGCTGGTGGGGAAACCGGCTGCGGAAATGCGGCAATTCCGTTAGAGGAAGATTTCCCCTGATCAGCTTCGTTCGTAGCGATTGGTTCAACGAGGTGCGGCGCCGCTACGTGCCGCTTTGCTCTTCCTGGTTGCTGGTGGCGTGCCGCCCAACTTTGACCCGCAGCTCGCCTTCCAGCTCATGAATCTTTTTCTCGAGTATGCGAATGCTGTCTCGCAAATTCAAAACGTGGTCGTAAGCCAGGCGCATCATCGTGCCGTCGCCATCCTGGCACGAGCCGCGCGCCTCACGAAGGTATTCGCCGGCTGCCTGAAGCATCTCTGTCACCAGTAGCAGTCTGTCGGCGCAAAATGGTCGTTCCATGCTCCGCCCCTGTGCGCTGTGTTTGCCAGCACGGCTTTTGCAGCCTCGTCAGGGTGTCAAGCAAGTGTCCATGAAACCATACACCTACGCGTCTAGTTTGCTTCTTAAATTCCCGTAGGGAGTATGTAGTACCCAAAATCACCTACTCAAGGTTCATTGAAGGCGGCAGCAAATGGGGCTAGTACCGTGCTCACAGTGACTTACAACGATTCGCATTGCGTGCTCGCCACCCTTGAGAGCATAGTGGTGCCCGCTAGCCCTTCCGCCGCGATTCAAATTCGAAGGCTTAAATCCAAAATTCACCGGGCCACGTAGTAAACGACTGAGGGCAACGCTGGTGAAGCGAATAGCATGGATCGCAAGCTTTCCGACCGCCGGCTCGAAATTGGCCGAGAATGTCATTTCCAATTCCATCCAGAGGCACGAGGTGCACGCGAATCCGAACACTGTCTCGACTCGTCGGGTGATCTCCTCACATGCGCCACATGCGGTGAACGCCACATGCGATGAAAACGTCGCAGCCGCGCGCCCGTCTAACCTTGCTCGACTACATGTTGTTCACGAACCCGAGGTTACAAATATTTTGCAGGAATCGCGAAAGTTTAACTGGCGGGATAAATCTCATGGGGGTACTGTTGGGGCGCCGTCGCAGTCCGTGCAAGCCCAGGTTCAGGCCAATCCAAATGCTCGCAAAGCCTTACCTCAAGGCCCGTACGCTTTCATGAGACAAACGGTCTTCGGGCAGGAATCTCTGCCGGAAGTGATGAGCAGTCAAATCATTCAGGAGGACGTTGGGGAAAATGACAAAGTCAAATAAGTACCTACTCACCGGTGCGGCGGTCGCGGGCTTGCTCGCGGGCACCAGCGCCACCATCAAGGCCTCGGGCTTCTCGGGGAAGGCTTCGGCCACCACCGCGCAAGACGATACCAAGGCCGACAAGAAAGCAAAAGAAAAGCACGCCTGTAAAGGCCAGAACAGCTGCAAGGGCAAGGGCGGCTGCAAGGCTAGCGACAATGGCTGCAAGGGCAAGAACTCTTGCAAGGGTAAGGGCGGCTGCGCGACCGACGGCAGCAAGATGCCCGAGTAACAGCCTCAACGGCAACGTCCAACTGACGATTGCTGTCTGTGCGGGGGCTGGTGCAGCGATGCCGGCCCTCGTATAGTCCTCGCGGACAAGCGCGAAAAGTACCCGCCTAAGAAGCCGGCCGCTACAAAAGACTAGTAGCGCAACAAAGGTCAGTTATGTAGAGGCCGCCTTCCGAGGCGGGCTCTTCGTTAACTTCACCAGTTGGGCTCTTAGCGGAAAGCAACAACTCTCCAACCTAGAATTTGGGAGCTTTTGCAATGCCTGGGAATCGTTTCAACGGATTTACAGACTACGGAATCGGCATCGGATTGCGCTCGCCGCATTACGACCACATCCTGAGCGCAAGCCGGTGGTCGATTGGTTCGAAATAATCTCTGAAAATTTCATGATCGATGGCGGGCGTCCGCTGCAGATCCTCGATCAGATTCTGGAACAGTACAAAGTCGTGCAGCACGGCGTGTCCATGTATTTCGGTTCCGCGGAGAAACCGAATCGCGAGCATTTGCGACGGCTGAAGGAACTGGTCAAGCGCACTAAGACTCCCTGGGTTTCCGATCATCTTTGCTGGGGCAGCGTTGACGGGCGTTACACGCACGATCTGCTGCCCATGCCGTATACCTTCGAGGCGGCAAAATTAACCGCGCAGAAAATGCGCGAAGTGCGTGACTTTCTTGGAAGTGCCGATGGCCGTTGAAAACGTCAGCAGCTACGCCGAATTTCATGTTTCAGAAATGAGCGAATGGGAATTCCTGAACGAGGTTGTCGAGCGCGCCGACTGCGGAATTCTGCTCGACGTGAACAATATTTACGTCTCGTCGCAGAATCACAGTTTCGATCCTATGACATATGTGAACAGCGTGCCCGCGGAACGAGTGGCGCAGATCCACATCGCTGGACATTCGAAATACCGCAAGTACATTCTCGATACGCACGATCATCCGGTGATCGATCCGGTGTGGAAGTTGTACGAACGTGCCGTGCAGCGCGCCGGCCATACCGCCACGCTGCTCGAATGGGATGACAGCATCCCTTCGTTCAAGGAAGTCCACGACGAAGCCCTGAAAGCGAACAAGTTCTTGGCTTCCACGCTTCTTGCAACCGCCGTATGAAACTGCTCAAGCTTCAGCGAACGATGTCTCGCGCGGTAATGCAGCCGCTCACCGCCGACGAACGCTCCCAGCGCACCGCGCCGGACGGCAGCGCTATGCGCGCCTACGCATCGCGATTTATCAAGCCGAACGATCGCCTGACTTCCGTCGAGCGGCTTGAAATTTACAATCGCCAATATTGGTTCCGGCTGCTTTCCAGTATGGCCGAGGATTTCCCAGGCCTTCGTTCCGTATTGGGTGAGAAGCGTTTCGACGCCATGTGCAAGGCGTATTTGGTGGATTGCCCCTCGACGTCATTCACGTTGCGCAATCTCGGATCGAAGCTGGAATCTTGGTTGCGCAAGCATCCCAACTGGGGCGGCGAGAAACAGGACCTGGCGCTCGATATCGTACGGCTGGAGTGGGCCGACATCGAAGTCTTCGACGGTGCGGCCGAGCCTCCGCTCCAGCCTCGGGATCTAGCAGGAGTCCCGGGAGAAAGTGTCCGGCTGAAGTTGCAGCCGTATGTACGGCTGTTGAGCTTCCGTTATCCCGTCGACGATCTGCTGCTCGCGGTGCGCAAAGAAGATGAGGACACCGATTTCGCCAGCAATGCCTTTCAGGAAAAACGCAAGCGCAAGCGGGTGCAGGCAGTGGCGAAGTTCAAGCCTGCTCCAATCTTTTTGGTCGTGCATCGCGTCGATTTTTCCGTATACTTCCGGCGGGTCACCGCCGAAGAGTTCGCCATTCTGACCGCTTTGCGTGATGGCCAATCGCTTGGAAGGGCTATTGAGCTATCCTTCACGAAAAGCAAGCTGATCGAGAGCGAAAGAGCGGCGCTGATTCAACAATGGTTTCAAAACTGGGCGACGCTGGGCTGGTTCTGCAGGCCGCACAAAAACGCGGCAAAGAAGGCAGCGCGGGGCTGAAACTTTTGAGCCGGATGCGGCTCCTATCCCACAATGAACAACCTACTCGTGCGGTTTCGCCAGTTGTACGGTCGTTTCTTCGACCGTGTCTCCTATCTGCAGTCGCCATTCCTTTTATTCGTGCGGCTATATTGGGGCGTGCAGCTGATTCAAAGCGGCTGGGGCAAGCTGCACCATCTCGATAAAGTGACCGAATTTTTCGGCAGCCTGAACCTGCCGATGCCCGCGCAAACGGCGCTCGCGATTTCGTGCCTAGAATTTTTTGGCGGCATTTTCCTGGCGATTGGCCTGCTCTCTCGTCTTACCGCCCTCGTGCTCACCATCAATATGCTGATGGCCTACATCACCGCGGACCGCGAGGCGTTGTTTTCGATCTTTTCCGATCCCGACAAGTTTTACGCCGCGGCACCCTATACCTTTTTGATAGCATCCCTGCTGATCTTGATCTTCGGACCGGGCAGGATTGCCGTGGATTCGCTTATCAAGATACCGACTGGGGCACCCGGAGAGCCGCGGGCTGCATCCTAGTAGTTGCAATATTCGGCCGCAGCAGAACTTAAGCGTTTGACCGGGTTCTACTTGCCAGAATGCCTTTCGCGGCGCGACCTCGGGTGCTTTGGAAGTTATGCGGTCTTTGCGCCGCCGCGCTTCTCTGCCTCACCGTCTTCTCTAAACCCAAGGCTTCCGCAGACGTGACTTCCACCCTCCTGATTGGTGGCGGCCGCATCGATGTCACCATCGAATCCGGCGAAATTAAATTGACGGAAGCTGAGTTGCTGCATTGGGTGCAGATGGCTGCTGAAGCGGTCACCACCTATTACGGCAAGTATCCGGTTCCCCATCTGACGCTGCGCATTCATCCGTTCGACGGCCGTGGCGTCGGCCATGGTATGACCTGGGGCAGGGGCGGGGGCCTGATCAAGATTGGTGTTGGCAGCGAAGCGCAAGCTGCGGATCTGGCCGACGACTGGATGCTGACTCACGAGATGGTTCACCTTGCGTTCCCGTCGATGGAGGACGAGCACCACTGGCTTGAAGAGGGCATCTCAACGTACGTCGAACCGATCGCGCGCATCCAGGCCAAGCAGATGAGCGCTCCTTCCATGTGGGCCGATCTGGCTCGAGATATGCCCAAAGGCGTTCCTCGCACCGATGACAAAGGACTCGACCACACCCACACTTGGGCGAGCACTTACTGGGGAGGAGCTTTGTTCTGCTTCCTTGCTGACGTTCAGATTCGCGAGCGCACCCACAACCAAAAGGGTTTGCAGGACGCGCTGCGAGCGATCCTAGCGGCCGGCGGTGACATCCGCGAAGACTGGAAGGTGGAAGACGCTTTCAAGGTGGGCGACAAAGCTACCGGTGTTACCGTTTTGACCGATCTATATAGCAAGATGAAAGATGATCCGATCCCCGTCGACTTGGCAGGGCTCTGGAAGCAACTTGGCATCGAGCCTGACGGCAAATCCGTGCGCTTAGTGGATGATGCGCCGCTCGCCGCCATTCGGCGCTCCATCACCGCACCGATTGCTGTACCCGCCGGTGGGCAACCGTCGGCTTCACTGGTACCCAGAGCGGTATTCGCAGGCCGAACCGCGGCCGCGTCTCGAAACGATCGAAAAGAGCCCTCTCTCTAAACTTCTGTATTCGCCCATTCATTTGAGAAGCCATTGCGAAGCCGCCCGGCCCCGCCATTGGCAGTTTATCTGGCCGTTGGCGTCAGTGAAGGGCCGCTCCCGGCGGCAGTATTGGTGTCCATTCGGTGATTAGCCTTTGCGCCGAGACGCCGTACCCCGCTCTGATCCCTTGATAGACTAGTCAACGAACAGGTATGCGTCCCCGCGCATGAATCCGCACGAAACCGACCGCCGCCATTTTGAGCGGCAAATCGCATACGCGCGCCCCATCGCCGTTTTGCTGGCGATCATCGCGCTTTTGCAGCAGCCCTTGCCTCAGCATGTGCCAGGCGTATTCACATTTCTCATCCTTTATTTCGTCGTAGCCTGCGGCGCGATTCTGCTGGAAAAGCTGATTTCGGGCCGAGCGTGGCACCTGCCTTTGATTGTGGACCTTGTGGCACTGGGCTACTTCATCGTGGTGAGCCCGTCGATGGTGCCGGCATGGTTTCCCTATCTGTTTGTCTGTTATGTGGCGGGCAATCGCTGGGGACTCAACTCCGCGTTCCCGCTCGCCGGCGTGCTGTCACTCGAAATTATCCTTCTTACGGCGGTGCGCGGCGAGATGCACTGGCTCAGGATCGTCTACTGGGTCGGCTTCGTCGCCGCCACTTTCGTCGCTGGAGCCGGTATTGCATTTCTGGGCGATCGCAACCGCCTGTTCGCCGTTCAGAACGAATTCTTCGCGCGCATCACCGCCACCATGGAAGTCGATCAAGGCCTTTCCGAGTGCCTGCGTTTGTTTCTCGACGAATTGACGCAGGCCTTTCAGTCGGCGGAAGCCTTGTTGATCTATCGAGATAACGATCTGGAGCGCATTTTCTTGTGGCGGCTCAAATCAGGCGAAAGCGAACGCATGATTCCCGAGAGCCTACCGATGACCCGCGCGGAAGGCCTGCTGTTGGACGACGCCGATGCCACCATCTGTTGGAACAGTTTGACCGGCGCCGGCTCGGGTTTCGGATGGGATCGCCGCGACGGCCGAACATTGAAGACCCTGCCACGCCTCCCAGGTCCGACGCAGCAACTGCTGGCGCTGCGGTCAATGATGTCAGTCACCATGGATCAAAGTGGAGGCCCCGCCGGGCGGCTATTTCTGCTCAATGGGCGTTCACGATTCACACGCGATGACCTCGCTTGGTTCGAGCGCATCTCCCGGCACATTGGGCCCTCGCTGGAAAACGTTTTTCTGTTGCGCCACTTACGCGCACGTGCTATCGAAGCCGAGCGCAGCCGGATTTCACGCGATCTGCATGATGGCATCCTGCAGACCCTGCTTAGCATCGAGATTCAGCTGGACGTGCTGCGCCGTGCAGTGGTCGGCACGCCCGAACAGGCCGCCGCAGGACTCGCCAATCTGCAGGCCACCGTGCGAAATGAGTCTGGCGAGCTCCGGCGGATGGTGACGGACATGCGCCCAGTGCGCGTGCAGAGCGCCGATTTGGTGGACCTGATGATCGGTTTCGCCGAGCGCTACCGCAACGAATCCAATCTGGCGCTGGATGTGCTGATCGATTCCGTGGAAGTGCAGGCGCCCGATCGTGTGTGCAGAGAGTTATTCCAGATTTACCGAGAAGCACTCAACAATATAAAAAAGCATGCGAAGGCTTCCCACGTCGTGGTAAAACTGTCGCAGGACGACAGTAGCCTAGTACTTGTAGTAGACGACAACGGTGAGGGTTTCAGTTTTGCCGGGCGCTTTACCGGCGATGAATTGGATCGTTTGCGGCTGGGTCCTATCTCCATCAAGGAGCGTACGCGTACCGTGGGGGGCGTGTTGACCGTGGAGTCTAATCCGGGTCATGGCGCGCGTCTAACCATCGAGATTCCGCTCGGTTGACATGGCCAAAACTAAACAGCAAATCAGAGTCCTTCTTGCGGACGATCACGCGATTTTTCGCGACGGGCTGCGCAAGCTGCTAGGCGCAGACGAGGACATCACCATCGTCGGAGAAGCGCAAAATGGCGCCGAATGCATTAAGCTGCTGGCGAAACTCAAGCCTGACATCTTGTTGCTGGACCTGCGCATGCCCGACAAGGATGGCTTGGCCGTTCTGGAAGAAGTGAATTTCGACACGCTGCCAACGCGCGTAGTGGTACTCACAGCCGCCGAAGACGACCGCGACGTGGTGCGCGCAATGCGGTTGGGCGCACGCGGCGTGGTGCTGAAGCAGTCCGCCACCGATCTGCTCGTCAAAAGTATTCATCGCGTTTTCGCGGGAGAAATCTGGCTGGACAATCGCATGACCGCCGAGGTCATGAAAGCATTCTCAAAATCTTCAGAGTCCGGGCCGCGCCGCGAGAAGCCGCTGCTCAGCGATCGCGAAAAAGAGATCGTGCAACTGGTGGCTCAGGGATTCCGCAACAAGGAAATCGGCGAAAAGCTGTTCATCAGTGAGCAGACCGTCAAGAATCACCTGCACAACATATTTGACAAGCTCGGCGTTTCCGATCGCCTGGAGCTCGCGCTGTACGCCATTCATCACCGACTCATCGATCAAACGTAGTTAAGCCTTCACAAACGGTCGGCGGAGCCAGCTCACGCTTAGGCAGTGTTTCCGTGTCAATCGAGCACTCGAACGGAAAACGACTTCTCAATGACTCGACGGATTTCCAGACAAACTGCCATGCCTAGTCGGTGGGCACCGGCTATGGATGGTGGCTAGCGGTGTCTTGCGATTGGGAAACGGAACGTGGAATCAGGCCAGAATCCACGGTGACCCCAGCGCGTGAGATGGTCTGAAATACGAGTTCGTCCGACGTCACCTCAACGACCATAAACGCACAATCTTCATCGAATGCCTTCGCTGTGAAACTAGCTCCACGCGCATCGCCGCGACGCAACTGCCCGGAGGAGCCTTCGGTGAAATAGTAGATTCCTTTTTGCTGCTGTATGCGCTCGTATACATGATCGTGCCCAGAAAAGACGATTCGGACGCCATACTTGACCAAGAGCGGCTCCAGCAGAGCACGCAATTCTGTGGCAGAGCCATGTTTCGCGCCGGAGGAGTAAAGAGGATGATGAAAGAAAGCAATCTTCCAATCGTCGGTAGAGGCCTGGAGTTGATTTTGTAGCCAGTTTAGCTGATCTGGATCCATGTAATTACTGTCGAGCGCAAAGAAGCGTACCTTGCCCTTTTTGAAGGAATAGTAGCGATGACCGTCCATATTAAAGGGCTTGTAAGACTCCTCGTCCGGTATGTCGTGATTCCCCAGGGATGCATAGAACTTAACCCCAGAATCCAAGAGAGGCTTGTAGGGAACTTCAAATTTTGTCTCGAAGTCTCGCGGAGTCTTACTGCCATAAAGGTTGTCACCCATCATCAGGACGAATTCAAAGGAAAACTTCTGCTGGGCGCGCTCCAATTGCTCCGCGGTTTCATATTGGAGTCGATTTCCGGTACCCGAGTCTCCAATGACGGCAAACCGGACCGAGCCTTTCTCGAGCGGTAGAGTAGCTTGTTGTGCTGGCGCGGCAAGGACGATTGCGAGAACAACCAGCGAAAGCATTGATACTCTTCGGAGCATGGGACGCCTTTTATCCGGCAGGGTGTTCTGCATAGACGTCAGGGATGAAATCAATCACGGTAAGTGTTTTGACGTCCTGCAGCACGAAATCATTCCCCACTATGCGATATTCAAGCTCTTTCGGCAGCTTCGGCAATCGCTGCAGAAGTGTAGGCGGCACGGTAGTAAGAGGAATGCTTTTTGGATAGGTCTGGTTGATATGCAGTTCGAGGTTCACCGGCTCGCCTTGGGCGATCGTGCGTCGCATCAGCCGCCCTTGGCGACTGGAAAACGCTTCGCGGATCCGCTTCCTGAAGAGATTTTCGATGTCGCCGTTGAAAACGTCGCCCCGCCGCGCATCCTTGCGGGCTTCCTGAATGCGGGCTGCGAGAAGACGCTCATGTTCCACGATTTTGTCCGCTTGGTCCGTTGACTTAAGTGGCGGAAGGGTAGCTTCCAGAGTTTTACGAAGCTTCACGTAAGCATTAGCACGTTCCAGAAAGATTTTTGACGCTCTGGAATCGGCGTCTGCCTTAGGTACGGCAGGGCGGCTAGGAAGGGTGGCGAGCGACCAAACAGAAAAAACAGCGAGAAAGGGCGCAAATAACGCCGCGATGGCGGGCCTGCGAGTTCCTAATCGCCAACGCATCGCATGGTTCGACCTATGAGGCCGCCTCCTCCACTGCTTCCTTAACAGCCTGCTTCACTGATCTCTTAACTACCTGTTTCAAGGTCTCTTTGGCACGCGCGTCTTTCAAGACCGGTTCTCCAGTTTCCAAGACTGCGTTTTTTACCGCACGCTTAATTGTGGTGTTGAGTGGCTTGAGCTTTTTCGTGACTTTGGTGATCCGTTTTTGGAGCTTGCTATCTTTGGCGTCCACCTCGGCATTTTGCTGCTGCGCATTGCTGGATCCCCAGTCGCGCTCGAAGGTGGCGATTACCTGGTTCACCACCGCAGCGTCCTTTACGATCAAGCCCAGCTCGCGACGCGAATCCAGCTCCAATTTACGCAAGCTCTGGCTGCCGACAAATGCTTGCTTGCGATCGCGGATAATGGTTCGGGTATGCAGTCGGATTTTCTCTAGCGCCTGAACGTGCAAGCCGGACGCTTGCTTGCCTACGCGCCCAATGACTTTTATTTCGACACCGGACTTTCGGCATTCCTGGAGAATCTTCAACATCTGTCTGTCCGACAGTTTGGGATCGTAAATTAACAATTCTTTCTGCGCCTTGCGGATAAATTCTGACAACTGCTTACGGGCATTCACCGGGCTCACCACAAACGTGCTCAGTTCAGGCGTGTAGGCTTGGCGGTGGACATCCGCTTCGAAGAGTCGGATGGCTTCCTGAACAAATGCCCGGTTTCGCGTAACGATCCCGAAAGCGCGGCTGTGCTCGATGTCCAGCGTCGTGTAATTATGCGATAGCACATAAAGAACTTGCTTGTCGATCAGCAGCATCTTGGCGTGATAACGCACCAGATCGTCCGCAGTACGCGCAACTGTGACACCCGATTCCAATAAGCGCGTTTCCAGGCGGCGCAGCTGTTCCTCGCCGCCTCGGTTGACCGCCGCGACCAAAGCGCGCACGCACACACCACGGCGCGCGGCAGCCTCGATGGCCTCTTCTATCTCGTTGCAATCGAGGCGAAAAATTACGATGTCGACACTTTTGTGGGCGCCCTTCAGTGCCGACAGAATGGGAGAGGCGCCATCCTCCGGCTGAATCAGGACTCTCAAATGAGATTGCTCCCTTTTACCTCTCGAGCTGGATTATGGATCCCTAGTGGCGCTGCTTAGTAGAAGCTATGATTTTCCAGAGCTTCGTTCAATCCGTACAACACAGTAGGGGAATGGCACTCTAAATGCCCTACCACTCTAAATGCCCTACATTGTCTGCGACCCGTTCCTCCGGAGTTTCTATGAATAGCTTTCCAACTCGGACGAAGCTCGCAACCGCGGTTTTGCTTTCCATTGCTCCGATAGTTCCCGCCTGGCACGGAGTCTCTACCTCGCAGCATTTGACAAAGCCTGACAGTACGCATGCGGTGGCAGTTCAAACGGTTGATATCCGAGCTCTTTGGCACGATCCAATCGACATTCCTTCTTTGAATCTCGCCTTTGGTCAAGGCGGAAGTCGGCATGCCCCGCGAGAAGGTGCCGCGTATAAATTTGTGAAGGAAGACCTGGGAGGATCGTCCCCCAAGTTCTACATCGAAGACAACGACGGCGTCGAATGGCTGGCAAAGGTTGGGGACGAAGCGCGAGGCGAGACCGCGGCCACACGCATCGTTTGGGCCATGGGCTACTTCAGCGATGAAGATTATTTTGTGGCGGAGCTCCACGTGTCGGGCATGCCAAAACTGCATCGCAAGTCCAAGGCGATTTCTCGCAATGGAACGGTTCGCGGCGCCAGGCTGGAGAGACGTGAGAAAGGCGAAAAGAAAGTCGGGAATTGGCAGTGGTTGGACAACCCATTTCTAAATACCAGAGAATTGAATGGCCTAAAAGTACTCATGGCCCTGCTGAATAATTGGGATCTAAAAACATCAAATAACAAGGTTTACGAGGAAAAAGACGGAGAGTTGCACTATGTCGTGAGCGACTTGGGCGCGAGCTTCGGAAGAACAGGCGCGATAGCGACGCGTTCGAAGGGCAATCTCAAGGATTATAAAAGGGATCCATTCATTCAGCATCAGTCCGAAAAAACCGTTGATTTCGTAATGCGAACCAAACCGTTCCCGCTCACTGACCTATTCCGGCGGCGATACTACAAGGAAAAAGTGCAAATTGCGGAAGTCACGAAGAATGTGCCTTTGGTCGATGCCAAATGGATTGGCAGCCAATTGTCAAAGCTCAGCTCTGAGCAAATTCGCGAGGCACTGCGTACTTCCGGATTTCTGCCGGAAGAGGTCGATGCCTATACAGAGGTAATCGAGAAAAGAATAGCTGAACTGACTTCCTTGTGAGCGCATTCCGACGCGCTAGCCCTTCACTACCGAATTCAGTGCAGCCTGGGCGCTGGACTGATCGGTGAATAATTCAGAATATAAGCCTTTGCGGGCAAGCAACTCGCCGTGGCTGCCTTGCTCGATAATCGATCCGTCCTTCACCACGAAGATCACGTCGGCTTGGCGAATTGTTGCTAGATGATGCGCAATCACAACACACGTCTTTCCATGCATCAATCGATCCAGTGCTTCGACCACGAGAGTTTCCGAGGACGCATCCAAACTGGACGTGGGTTCGTCCAGGATGAGGATGGGAGCATCCCGGAGAACCGCACGCGCAATCGCAATTCGCTGACGCTGGCCGCCAGAAAGAGTCATGCCCCGCTCGCCGACCATCGTGTCATAGCCTTCCGGCAGCTTTTCGATGAATTCGCTGGCGTTCGCAATTTCCGCGGCGTGCATGATGTCGGCTCGTGACGCTTGCGGTCTGCCGTAAGCGATGTTCTGCCAGACCGGAGCGTGGAACAGCAGCGTCTCCTGCAGAACGAAACTCATCTGCACGCGAACAGAGCGCACTTTATATGACCGAACGTCACGGTCGTCGATTTTCACGACGCCACTCTGGGGGTCGTAAAAGCGCGCAGCCAGGCTGATGATCGTGCTCTTACCCGCGCCGGTGGGGCCGACAAATGCGGCCACCTGCCCAGCCGAGATCTTGAAGCTGGCGTCTCGCAACGCCGGAACATCCTTGGAATAGGAAAACGAAACGTGATCGAACTCGATGTCCCCGTGAAAGCGTTGGGCCGGCCGAGCTGTCGCTTCATCTTTGATCTGGCTCTCAGTATGAAGAACCTCGAAAATCCGTTCATAACCCACTACGGCCTTGGAGATTGTGTCAGTCATTTTCGAAAGTTCGCGCATCGGCTTGTACATTTTCCCCAAATAAAAGACAAAAACCACCAGAGCTCCGGTAGTGATCGCGCCGGAGATGACCAGCCGGCCTCCGTATCCGAGCACAATGCAGGTGCCGAGTGCGACGATCACATCCACAACAGGAGAAAGCCTGGCCTTGAGAGAGCGTGCGTGCAGTGCGGTTTCCACACTTTCCAGGCTTTGCGTCTCAAACCTTCTTTGCTCATAGCCTTCACGCGTAAAAGCCTGAACGACGCGGATGGATGACAGAACCTCTTCGGCCACGGATACCAGTTCGCTTTCCTTTTTTCGCAATGCTCGAGAGGCTTTCTTGATCCTTCGCGTGTAGTAAAAGACCACGCCAAATAGCAACGGGGCGATGGAGAGTGCAAGCAAGGTGAAGCGAGTGTTGAGATAAAGCATCACCCCAATGATGCCCACCAGCGTCAGCCCACTGACCAGGACTCCCAAAAGCGCGCTGGTGATGAACGTCTGAATGGCCTCGATGTCGCTGGTAACGCGGCTGATCAGATCGCCAACTCTGGTCTTATCGTGCTGAGAAAGCGACAGCCGGTGGATGTGGTAGTACAACGTGCGGCGAAGATCGTGCGTGACCCACTGGCCAACGCTGGTCGTAAAATATTTCTCCGTATAGGAGCTAAGTGCTCCGATCAATGCAATTACCACTACGGAGACGACCGCGAGATTCAGCACCGCGAAGCGGTTGTCATCCGCGAGATGGCGCACAAGCGGCGCGAGCCACCCCGGCATAGCTTTGGACTGCACTACATAATCAATTACGAACTTCAGAGGCCAGGGCTCAAGCAGATCGGCGGCAATTTCTCCCGCCACCGCCAGCAACGCGAGTAGCAGTACTCCCCAATGGGGGCGCAGCAGATCAATAAGCGTGATCTTCTTTGGGCCGTCGGCTAAGTTGAGTCGCTCAGGAGTTTCCATTTCCCTCAGAAACGAAAGGACACCAGGGACAAAGTTCCCTGCGCTATCGACGACCTACCTTAGGATGAAGCGCTTGCACTACAGGTTTGCAGGTACACTGACCGAAGTGGGAATCTTTTGAGTACGCGCAGCCGGCGCGTCTGATTAAATGCCTGAGCTTGGAACGTTCGTTCAAGAGCTGGATTCGTGCGTAGTTTAGCCTCGTTGCGGCATCGCATCCGAACTAGTGGGATAAATGCTCGAACGGATTTGACCAATTTGCCCCTTCAGATCGTGCTGCAGTCGACGCATGCTTTGCCGGCCGGTTTGCAGGAAGCCGGATCCCGGATTATTGAGGTCGGCAATCAGCGACATCACGATCGAAATCATCAGCGGCGTAATCATCATCACGTACCAGAAGCGACGCCGCACGCTCATTCCCACAGTGAGGCATGCTAAAAAACGAAATCAGCATCAGCATGATCCACATCGGCGGCGGCACGCGATTTTCGAGCATGGACAGCCGCTTTTCGCTTTGATCGCTCACATCATTCAGCGCCTGTATGAACAGGGGAGTCATCGGAGTTGGTGTCGTTTTCGCCGCTTGCACGCTCAGCTCCCACATTTGCACTGAAGCTGCTTGGTTCGCGCCATGGCCGAGTCGATCACTCTTCCATCGATCCGGGCTTCGGAGAATTGAATACGTGCTTCGACGTATTCGTGCAGCAGTCCCAGCATTGCTCCGCGCTGGGCGTCCGGCAACAGCTCTGCACGAACGATCGCGGTATCGATGCTATTCGCCTCACCGACCAACAATTGTTTGCGCTGATCGAAACGGGACAGCGCCATGGCTAACGTAAAACCCAGCAATAAACTCAGCAGCAATCCTATGGCATCTCGTGCGGCCACCAGTTGTTCCTGCCGCAATTGGTCCGAGTCGACTGATAAGCGGTGTCCCAACCGCGTCCCGAGTTCCACGGTGATAAGCAGCATTGCGAGCAACGCCACGAAGAGGACCGCGGACTGATCGAAGAGCGCCATTGAAAAAGAACCTTCCGCAAACGATTTAGCTTCCAAAATGAAGGCACTTGTATCCGCTGTTCGCCCTGATACGTCAAGAATTAAGATTTTGTGGTGGCCCGAACATGTCGGCGATATTCAAACGTTTCGTCGGGAAAGTCCTCGAAGCGATTTAGCAGCTCTTCTCCGTCGACGGCGCACTCTAAGCTATCTGCGTGATTGAATTTGACCCATTCCAGGGGCCTGAGCACCAGCCAGACCTTGTTCGGATGAGCTACTAAGAACCTAAAATGGCCCTAAAGACTGTTGCTTCAGGTACATAGCTAGTCCTATCGTTTCCGCCAGCGGTTCTGGTACATCCGTACTTTCCAGCCCTGCCCGGTTTTTGTATCCGGAGTCCTATTGTCGGTTAGCCCCACCCCGGATAAACTTTGCTTTCAATCAGGAGGCTACGCTTTGACCGGCTCAGAACGCCGCAATACCCAGCGATTTCAAATGCGGCTGCCGCTTACGGTCCGATGGACCACAGGTGCGGCGGTTGGCGAGACCAGCACGGAGTCTCGCGATGTCAGCTCCCGTGGCGTGTATTTCTTCCTCTCCAAGGACGTCAAGCAAGGGTCGGCTATCGAGATCTTGTTGACACTGCCAAACGAGATCACCCTTGCGGGCCCGGTCCGCGTTCGTTGCCTGGGTCGCGTGCAACGCACCGAACCACGCGATGAAGGCGCCATCGGGGTCGTCGCCGCCATCGAGCGATACGAATTTTTGCGCAGCCACGACGACGTGAAATAGCGGCGTCAGATAACGGCGTGAAATAGCGGCGCCACGATTTTTGCACGATCAGTTTTGTACGAGTTTCTTGCTCGCTCACTGCGGAGGCGGGCAGGATAAGCCGGAGTGCCTCGGCCCCTCAGCGGAGCGCTCCGGCTGCTTTCTTTTGTGTGCATGAGTTTTTGCGCGGCGCGAATTTAGGTCGAGATCGCGGCCGTCTGTTCTTCTTGCCCGTGATTTTCCCAATCTAAATCAAGGTGCGCGGTGGCGGTTCTGCGTTCCATCGAGCCATCCACATTTGAGTGTCCCTTAGCGGCTAAAGCCGCCTGAACGCGCACCATAGCGTCCGTCTAAAGACGTACCCGCCCCTTGTAGCTCGGGCCCTCAGGCCCGAGGGTTTAGATTCCACAAAGGCAAAAAGCGAATAGAGACACCCTGCTCGATCGGTCCACAAGCGCCGAGCCAGCAATTGCTACTGCGACCGTTACCTCTTGGCCGCCTGTACTTCGGGTCAGGCGACTTCCGCATGGCATGTACGCGAGGATGAACGGTGCCTCAACGATGTGTGTGGATGGAAGTACTTGTGTGCGTGAGATTAGGGGCGTGACGGACGGGGCGAGCGCGCCTGACCAGCGGGCGTGCCTGACGCAGAAATCGCGAATTGAAAAATAGAAGTGGGGGAAGAATGGGATTGGAAACGCAAACCGAGCTGGAAATTGTGCCTAGCGTCGAGGCCGTGGCGAAAGTGACCGCGGAAATCGCCGCGGAAGTGGAAGCAGCGACAGTGAAGTTTGCAGTGGAATCGTCGACGATTGCGGAATCCTCTACGATTACGGATGAGCAGCTGGAGAATGGGCTCGCTTTACCGGAGTCTCGGCCGGAAGAAACGCTCGCGGGTATTTCCGTACTCGAACTTGCCGAAGTCCTCGATCAACACCGGCAATGGATCGAAACCGGTGGCGAAACCGGCGCCAAAGCTGATTTATCGGGCGTGAATCTTTCCAAGGCCGATCTCACGGGCGTCAATCTGCAAGGCGCGCATCTGCATCGCACCAATCTGACCAGCGCCGATCTGTCGATGGCGAATTTGCGGGGCGCCAGCCTGGTACAGGCGGACATGCGCGACACGAATTTGCTGGGAACGGAGCTTCGCGGCGCGAATCTGATGGGCGCGAATCTCTATGGTGCGGAGGGCGTATGGGTCGGCCGTCTCGGCGGAACAAATCTTTTCGACGCCATCCTGCCGGAAACCGTGGCGGCATTTGACAGCTCCAAAGCCATAGCCGATGCGACGCAGATTGCGCGCTGGTTTTATTTCCTGATGCTGTCGGCCAGCGCTATCTGCGCTTTGCTGATCGCGTTTACCTCCGACGTGCGACTAGTAATGAACGCTTCGGCGATTCCTATACCGAAGCTTGGAAATGTACTGCCGATGGTTGGGTTCTATCTTGGCGGCCCGATTCTGCTCTTCATCGTTTATCTGCGCTTTCACTTTGTGCTGTTGCGCTTGTGGGGCAGCATGGCGGCGCTGCCGGCGACCTTTCAGGACGGTCAGACGCTGGAGAAAGATGGACCGTGGTACTTGATGGGCATGGTGCGCCGGCACTTCCGTTGGACGCGCGATGGACGATCTTCGTTCGCGATGCTGGAGACGGTGGTTTCCACGGCGCTCGCGTACTGGGTAGTTCCGGCGACGCTGCTGCTTTTCTGGCTGCGCTATCTGGTGCTTCAGGATTTCCGCGGCACGCTGCTGCAGGCAGTGTTGTTCACGCTTGCGATCGCCACAGCCACTTGTGTTCCCACGATCGTGGCGCGGGTCTTGCGCCCGGGCGATCCGTTGCGCAAGGACTCCAAGAATTTGCTGCGCATGGTCTTTCATGCCACGCGCGCGGCGCTGGTGGCGGGATTGGTGATCCTGATGCTCTCCATCGGCGTGATTCGCGGCATCCCCGCAGACAACGATGCCGCGCCAGAGCGTTCCGCGGCCAGTCTGCGGCGCTGGGCCGCGCAAGCTTTTCAGTCCGTTGGTTACCGTCCGTACGCCGATCTTACGGAGGCGACTCTTTCGCCTCTGCCGCAGGGTAATTGGAATGAGGAATCGCTGGCGGCGGTGCAAGGTGTGCACCTGAATTCTGTCGATCTGCGATTCGCACGCGCTTATCGGGCGTTCCTGCTGAATGCCAAGCTTTGGCGGGGCAATCTGGAAGGCGCTTATCTATCGGAAGCGGATTTGCGCGGCGCGAATTTGCGCGAAGTGATCCTGCGCGACGCCATTCTGGATCGCGCCCAGGTGGGACACGCAACGCTCGTTTCCGTGGACGCGAAAAATGCCAACTTCAACGCCGCCGATCTGCGCGGCGCGGATATGTCTTATGCCAATCTGGAAAACGCCAAGCTTTCGAATGCCAAGCTCCCCGGCGCTTCCCTCTACGGCGTGAACCTGCGTAACGCGCAAATGCTGCGCACGGATCTCTCTCGTACGGACCTGCGCGACACGCACCTGGAGCAAAGCATCCTGTCGTTTGCGGACTTGCGTGAGGCGGACCTTTCCTCGGCCAAGCTGGTGCAGGCGAATCTGACCGGTGCGCAGATGAAAGGCACGATCCTGCTGGATGCCGATCTGCGGAATGCCGACCTGCGAAGCGCGGTGATGAATGGCGCAATCCTGCGTGGCGCGGACTTGACCGGTGCGAACCTCTCAGGAGCCGACCTGCGCGAATCTCCGGGAATTACGCCGGCACAGCTTTGCGTCGCGCGGTGGCGGGGCGCGCTGCTCAGCGACGAGATGCAAGCCGCAATGCAAGCGCAGTGCCCCGCGCAGTAGTGGCCCCTGAAGTTCAAAAACTCTAAAGGTCCCTCAAACGTCGTTTATGCTGGAACCGGAAAGGGGCGAACCATCTCGCCCCTCAATTAGCCTCACTCTGACCAATCTTTCCGACATTTATTCGAAGCGATGCGCGGCACTTGTTCCGCAGCCTGTCGCAATCACGTTACGGTTGGTGTCCAAGATTTCCAGCGTAAGAGAATCAGTAAATTCGTCCGCGTCACTATCGAGCTCGATAGCACGCGTAAGTCGGTGTGTCTGAATCCAGACTCCGGCGGGACTAAAAACGAAGGCCTCGGACACTGCGGTATAAGTATTGCCGCGTGTGTGCTCCCAAACACCCAGATTGGGACTGAATTGCGCGGGGGACTGGCCCGCGGTCGTGGCGGTCAAAGTACCGCCTTTGGCGAAGGCAAACAGGGCCGGGAAGGTTCTCAGTGCTGCATTCGTTTGACAGTCGCGGACCGTGAGTTGCACGCGCCACGTTCCTTCCAGGCGCTTGTGAGACGCCTCGTCCGTCGACCGAGCCCGGACTGTTAATCCTGAGCCCAAAGCCAGCATGCCGGCTAGAACCAGTGCTGCTATCCCACCGGAAGCTGCAAAGCGCTTCAAATTTCCTGACGTCATCGGTTTCTCCCTTTTGTGTTGGATTATCGCGGATGGGTTCCGCAGCTGCGGCCGACCATCCGCGCCACAATGACATTGGGTAGGATTGGCGACCATAGACAGCGCATGAAGTTAATCTGGAGTTTTTCTGAAACGGAGAATAGCATTGGCCCCAACACGGGGGCGGCCGGGTTATGTCACAGCCTGATTCACACTCAAGGTTTCGATTTGGTGAGTTCGAGCTCGATATATCGGCGTACGAGTTGCGTCGAGGCGGGCAGCCAGTACACCTCGAGCGCCACCCGATGGATCTGCTCATCCTTTTAGTAGAGCGCCGTCTTCAGCTGGTTCCCCGGGCCGACATCGTAAAGCGGCTGTGGGACCCTGGTGTCTTCGTGGACGTCGAAATGGGAGTCAATACAGCGATCCGTAAGCTGCGGCAAGCTCTGCGGGATTCGAGGGAGTCACCGGCGTTCGTTGAAACCGTTTCGGGCAAGGGATACCGTTTCATCGCTCCAGTCAAGGTGCCGGTAGAGCCCACCCAGCAGGGCATCGAATCGATAGCGGTGCTACCTTTCGCGAATGACAGCGGCGATGCCGACGCGGAATACCTCAGCGACGGCATCAGTGAAACCCTGATCAGCAATCTCTCGCAAATTGGGAACCTACGCGTCGTTGCTCGTAGCACGGCGTTCCGCTACAGAGGAAAGGACATCGACCTCCAAAAGGCGGGAAAAGATCTGCACGTTCGCGCGGTGGTCTCCGGAAGATTGCTGCAGCGCGGGAACACGCTGATCGTCCGGGCCGAACTGATGGATGTTGCAACGGGCGCACAGCTCTGGGGTGGCCAATACCATCGCGAGTCCGAGGACGTTTTTGCCCTCCAAGACGATCTCTCCAGAGAAATTTCTGAGAAGTTGCAGTTGGAGTTGAGCGGCAATGAGAAGCAACGATTGACGAAACGCTACACAGAAGACTCCGAAGCGTACCGGCTTTACCTGAAGGGACGCTACCACTGGAACAAACGGAGCCCGGAAGGTTTACAGAAAGCCGTTGAATATTTCCGGCAGGCTCTCGACCAAGATCCGGCTTATTCGTTGGCTTATGTAGGTTTGGCTGATACCTACGCCTATTTGTCGTTCTTCAATCTGGTTGCTCCGTGCGAGGCCATGCCAAAAGCGAAAGCCGCCGCGATGAAGGGGCTGTGGATAGACAACGACATCGCGGAAGCTCATGTTTCAATGGGATACATCAGCTTCATTTACGATGGGAATTGGGCGGCAGCCGGAAAGCACTTTGAGCAAGCCCTCGCTCTGAACCCGGCTTATTCCAGAGCTCACACCTTCTATGCTTTATATCTCAGCTCTCTAGGACGATCAGAGGAAGCCTTGGAGGTGGCGAAACACGCCGTAGATCTCGATCCGGCCTCCCCCGCTGTCAGCCATAGCTTGGCGGTACAGCTTTATCTCGCAAGGAAATTTGAGCGAGCTATCGAGCAGACCCATGGCACGCTGGATATGGATGCGAATTTTGCCATTTCATACGCGGTGCTGGGAGAGGCGTATCTAGCAAGAGGAATGTACCGAGAAGGTCTGTCGGCGCTGGAAAAGTATTCCGTACTAAGCCGAAGGTGCTCCGCCTCTCTCGCCCTTCTTGGATACTCGCAAGCTCGATTAGGCGAGCGGAAGCAGGCGATCCAGATAATCGATGAGCTTAAGGCGGCTTCGAAGAAGAGTTTTGTACCCGCGCTTTGGTTTGCGCTGATTTACGCCGGCCTGGAAGAAAAAGACCAGGCCTTCACTTGGCTGGAAAAGGCTCTCGAGGAACGGTTCAATCGCCTCGCTTACCTTAAAGTAGAGGCCCTCTGGGATCCCCTTCGCTCCGATCCCCGCTTCGCCGACCTGCTTCGACGTGTGGGCAGCCCGCAGTAAGCTCATTCGCAAACCGTACGGGCAGACTGGTTCGCCATTGATCGATGTGCAGTGGCGCCCCGTACCTTGATTTTGCCGTGTTGCGGGAATATACTGCTGTTTCGCTCTGAAGCGGTCGAACGATGAGTGGGCGCACAGCCCACTTTTTTGTTGGCGCCGGACGGAGTGCAACTGATACCGGCGTAGGCCGGGGAGTCTCTGCGTGAATCTCGAGAAAGTCCGCGCAGCCGCCGAACGGGTGGCTCGTTCGGAGGGCTTGGAAGTTGTCGACGTCGAATGGAAGGTCGGCAAGCAGCGGTTTTTGCGGGTGTCCATCGACCGGGTACCAGTAAAGCCGACGACCGAATTGACGGCTGCCGCGGGTGACGGCCAAGTTGCAGAGGCCGCTCCTGTTTCGGATTACGGTGGAGTCGGCCACCTGGATTGCGAGAAGGTCAGCCAGCAGTTGAGCGTCATCCTCGACGTGGAGGAATTGATTCCTGGCGAGGCCGGATATGTTTTAGAGGTCAGCTCGCCGGGGCTGGATCGCGAGCTGAAGCGGCCTCAGGATTTCGAGCGCTTCACAGGGCGTCTGGCGAAGATTTCGACCGTGGAAGCGATTGGCGACGCGAAGTTTTTTGAGGGACGCCTGGCGGGATTGGCGGACGGTAAGGTCCGCATGGAGTTGAAGAGCGGACCAAAAGATAACGAATCGCGGGTGGTGGAGTTACCGCTCGGAGCGATCCGCAAGGCGAATCTGGTGGTCGAGTGGTAGAGGTGAATCGGTAACGACCTCGAATCGACCCCGCAGCAAAGCGAATTTAGGATCAGCGGGCAGCATTTGGGAAGTGAAGGAACTCAGGAACGACGGAAAAAATGGCGAATCTGCTCTATCAGCAAATTGAGATGTTGAGCCGCGAGAAGCATATCGAGCCGGAAGTGGTGGTGTCGGCGATCGAAGACGCGATGGTGGTGGCGGCCCGAAAATATTACAAGACCGAAGAAGACCTGCGCGCGAAGTTTAATCAGGAAACCGGGCAAGTAGATGTGTTTTCGGTGTACACGGTGGTCGAGGAAGTCGCCGATCCGAAAAAAGAATTGACCGTGGCGGAAGCCAAGAAGAAAAACCCGGCGGCGGAAGTGGGCACAGAGATCGTGACCGCGAAGCCGACCGATGTGTTGGGACGCATCGCGGCGCAGACGGCCAAGCAGGTGATTTTGCAGAAGGTGCGCGAGGCCGAGCGCGACACGATTTTCAATGAGTATCACAATCGCGTCGGTGAGCTGGTCACCGTGATCGTGAAGCGCGCCGAGGGCCCGGACCTGATCGTGGACATGGGCCGGACTGAAGCGCGGCTGCCGAAGCGCGAGCAATCGAAGCTGGAGACCTACAACATTGGCGAGCGTTTGCGCGTGATCATCAAGATGGTGGATCGCGCCGCGAAGGGTCCGCAGGTGATTACCTCGCGCGCGGATGCGGCGTTGGTGCAGCGCTTGTTCGAGATGGAAGTGCCGGAAATTTATGACGGCACGGTGCAGATTCGTCATGCGGCCCGCGAGGCTGGCGAGCGTACCAAGGTGGCGGTGGCTAGCCGCGACAAGGATGTCGACCCCGTAGGTGCATGCGTAGGAATGAAAGGCATGCGTGTGCAGTCGATCATCCGCGAATTGCGCGGCGAAAAGATTGACATCATCCCATTCAGTGAAGAGACGGTGGCATTTGCACAAAAGGCGCTGAGCCCAGCGAAAGTTACGCGTGTGCAGATCACCGATCCTGAAAATCACAAGCTGGAAGTGATCGTCGAGGATTCGCAATTGTCGCTGGCGATCGGCAAAAAAGGGCAGAACGTGCGCCTGGCCAGCAAGCTCATCGGCTGGGACATCGACATCAAGAGCGAAGAAGAGAAGCGCCGCGAAATCGAAGAGCAGATGACCGCGCTGACGGCGCCGACGACTCCGTTGACGGCGCTGGCAGGCGTGGGAGCCAAGACGATCGAGAAGATCGAAGCGGCGGGCATCACGAACGTCGAGAAACTCGCGGGCATGACGCCGGAGCAGTTGATGGAAATTCCGGGCATCGGCGAGAAGATGGTCGACAAGATTTATCAGGCGGTGAATCGGTTCTACGAAGGCGGAGAAGCGGCGGCTGCTGGTGAAGGCGGCGAAACCGCGGAAACTGCGGAAGCTGAAACTGCGGAGGCGACCGAAGCAGTTGCGGAGGATGGCGTTGCTGCTGAAAACGGCGTTCCTGCTGAAGAAGGAGCGGAACAGGCCACGGCATCAGCGGAAGTTGCGGACGAGAGTGGCGCGGCGGCCGGTGAATCGGGCGACGGCACGGGTTCGGAAGCCGAGCAGGCTACCGCGGAAGCTGCGGCTGAAGGCCAAGATCCACAGGCTGCATCGCAAGACACTGCCTCTCCGGAGACTGAGTCGTCTGAAAGCAAGAGCGAAGAGGAAGACGTCAACAAGCACAACGCTTAATGAATGTTAAGCGGCAATGCTTGACGTCATGTTTAGCAGTACCAAGATCAAGAAACAAAAGTTCCGGCGTAGCTGGGACTGATAGGACGCATGACTGAAGCGAACCAAGTACGAATCAATGAACTAGCACGCGAACTTGAGGTGAAGGCGAAAGCCATCATCGACCTCTTGCCGGGATATGGCGTCACCGAAAAGAAGACGCACTCGAGTTCGATCCCCGAAGATGTGGCGGTGAAAGTCCGCCAGCACTTGAAGGGCATCGCCGACGCCGAAGCTGCGGCGGAAGAGAAGGCCCGCACCGATAAGGAAGCAAAAGACGCTGCCGCGAAAGCTGCGCGAATGCGGCCTGCGGCAGCACCTGCTGCGCCCACACCTCCGCCGCCCGCGGCGGCGCCGCCTGTTGCCGCCAAGCCCGCCGGCGCTCCGCCTGCGGCAGCGGCTCCGGCCACAACGCCGGCCACACCGGCCCCTGCGGCACCAGCGGCGGCACGTCCGGCCGCTGCGCCTGCACCGCCCGCTGTGACACCAGCGGCTCCGACAGCTCCGGCTCCCGCACCTGCTAGCACAGCCCCTGCGGCGGCTGCACCTGCCGCTCCTGCGAAAGCGCCGGCAACTGTACCTGCGCCTGCTACTCCGGCCGCCACGCCCCCCGCAACTCCGCCGAGCACGAGCCCAGCTGCCACTGCCCCGCCGCGTCCGGCACCAACCCCGATTCGTCCGTCTGCGCCCGCTGGTCCTGGCGCACCAGCGGCAAGGCCTAACACCGCACCGTCAGCGCCTGGTCAACGTCCACCGAACGCGCCGCAACAACGGCCCGGTCAGCCGGGATCTCAGCCTTCTGCCGTGCGGCCAGCCGCGGCGGCGCCCGGCGCACCTGGAGCGCGTCCGCAAACTCCTTCACGTCCGCTGCCGACCGGCAATCGCGGCCCCGTTCCGGGCACGACCCCGGGGAGTCAAATTCGCGGACCGCGTCCTGGCCAGCCCATCCGACCGTTGTCTTCGGGTGGCGGAGCGGGAGGGGGAGGCCGCACTTTCCCGCAACGTCCCGCAGGACCCGGAGGTCCGGGCGGACCGGCACGACCTTTTGAGCAGCGTCGCGGACCGGTGCCGACAGGCTCGCGTCCCGGGCCAAGGATGCCTGGACGTCCGGGCATGTTGCCGCCCTTGCCAGACAAAATGCCGGCGAAGGCCGAGCCGGGCAAGCCGCTCTATACGCGCAAACCGCCGCAACGCCAGCGGCCGGTCGCAGACAAGCGCGAGATGGAAGGGGAGCGCAAGCTTCACCCCACGCGCCAGCGTCCGGGTGCCGGAGGGCGCGGAGCAGTCGCCGCAGTTATCGCCCCGCCGGAACCACGTCCGCCGCGCGACGTCACCATCACCGAGGGAATCACGATCCGCGAGTTGGCGGAAAAACTCGATGTGCGCGCGAAAGATTTGCTGAAGACACTGCTGGATCGCGGCGTCTTCGCCAGCATCAACCAGGCACTCGACATTCCAACGGCGACGACGCTTGCGGAAGCATTCAGCGGCGTGGTTAGCGTGGTCTCTTTTGAAGAAGAGATGGTGCTGGAAGTCGCGAAGGATGAGACCAGGGAAAATCTGAAGCCCCGCCCGCCGGTGGTTACGGTCATGGGGCACGTCGATCACGGCAAAACGAGTTTGCTGGACGCGATTCGCGCCGCCGATGTGGTCTCTGGAGAAGCGGGCGGTATTACCCAGCATATCGGCGCTTACAAGGTGATGGTCAACGACCGCGCGGTGGTGTTTGTGGATACGCCGGGCCACGAAGCGTTCACGCGCATGCGTGCGCGCGGCGCAAAAGTTACTGACATCGTCGTGCTGGTAGTCGCTGCCGACGATGGCGTGATGCCGCAGACGCAAGGAAGCCATCGACCACGCGAAGGCCGCGAACGTGCCGATCGTCGTGGCCGTCAATAAGATTGATAAACCTGAGGCGCAGCCGGAGCGCGTAAAACGGCAACTGGCCGACCTCGGATTGCTCCCCGCCGAATGGGGCGGCGACACGGAACTCGTGGAAGTTTCCGCTAAGCAGAAGACCGGCATTGACAAGTTGCTCGAAACGCTTCTGTTGCTTGCGGATCTGCGCGAATTGAAAGCTAATCCGGACGCTCCTGCAGTGGGAACGGTGCTGGAGTCGCGAGTCGACAAAGGCCGCGGCCCAGTCGCGACAATTCTGGTGCAGAACGGCACGCTCAACGCCGGAGACTTCTTCATCTGCGGCGCAGTTTTTGGCAAAGTGCGCGCGATGTTCGATGATCGCGGACGTCCGGCGAAGGATGCGCCGCCCTCGACACCAATCGAAGTGCTGGGCTTGCAGGGTGTTCCCGAAGCCGGCGACAACTTCCAGGTCACGGATGAAGCGAAAGCGCGTCATATCGTCGAGTACCGGCAGGGCAAGCAGCGTGATGCCGCGATGGCACGATCCAGCGGCGGGCGCATTACGCTCGATCAGTTGCATGAGCAGCTCAAAGCCGGTGACGTCAAGGAATTGGGCATCGTCATCAAGGCGGACGTGCAGGGCTCGGTGGAAGTGCTCAGCGAAATGCTGCCGAAGCTTTCAACCGATCAGGTCAAACTCAAGATCATCGGCTCCGGCGTCGGCGCGGTCACGGAAAATGATGTGCTGCTGGCATCAGCCTCTGGCGCGATCGTCATCGCGTTTGGTGTGCGCCCCGAACGTAAAGCGGCCGATCTCGCGCAGCAGGAACACGTCGATATCCGTCACACACGACATCATTTACGAAGTCTCCGACGAAATTAAGAAGGCCATGGAAGGCCTGCTCGAACCGGTTTTGCAGGAGACCTATCTGGGCCGCGCGGAAGTCCGCAACACGTTCCGCGTCAAGGGCGCCGGCACGGTCGCGGGATGCTACGTGCTGGATGGCGTGCTCAAGCGCGACGGTCAGATTCGCGTGATCCGCGATTCCGCGGTGATCTACACGTCCAAGCTCAGCTCATTGAAGCGCTTCAAGGATGACGCCAGCGAAGTTCGCACCGGCTTTGAATGCGGCGCAGGCATCGCCAATTTCAACGACGTGAAAGTCGGCGACATCCTGGAGTGTTTCCAGGTGACGAAACTCAGCGCTGCGGAAGCCGCCGCGCAGGGAAGCGCACCCGCGGCGCGCAGCAGATAGCTTTCTCCGTTTCGGAGCCGCTTCATGCCGGTCGGCTTGCTCACCCTCGAGCTGCATATCCCTGACGCGCAATCGCTGAAGGACAAGAGGCAGGTGCTGCGCAGCCTGAAAGATAAGCTGCGCCGCGAGTTCAACGTGGCCGTGGCGGAATTAGATCATCACGACGTGTGGCAGCGATCGGTGATTGGCGTGGTTACGCTGTCGAACGAAGAAAAGCACGTGCAGGAGTCGCTGCAGAAGGTTCTGGACGCGGCCGACCGGATCCTCGGGTCGTTCCTGATCGGACAGAAATTCGAGATCGTGTAACGCGCGCCGGTTTGCTGTCGCGGCAGATGCTTTCGTATCACCGCTTCTGTTTCTGAGCGTTTCTGTTTCTGTATCAGGGGATGTAGATGAGTCCGACCAATCATCGTCATGAACGTGTGGGCGAAGAGATCGCGCACGAGATCAATGCTATGCTCGCGGGCGAGCTGAAAGATCCGCGACTGGAAGGCTTGGTGGTGGTCAGCGAAGTGCGCGTGCAGCCCGACATGAAGCATGCTCGGGTGTTCATTCACGCCAAAGGTACGGACAAAGAGCAGAACGACGCGATCAAGGCGCTGGAACATGCCGCAGGATACATCCGCAGCGAAATTATCGAGCGCCTGCAGCTTCGCCGCTTGCCGGAACTGCATTTCGCTCTCGATCTCACCCAGGAACGCGCTGAGCGCATCGAACAGCTCCTGAAAGAAGTGAAGAAAGACAAGCCGGCCGCGCCGTGAAGTGAGCACAGCAACATCCACCACACGCTTTAGTTCTACTGATCGTGCTTTTGAGGAGCGAATGCCGCGCCAGCCACAGCCTGCGCCCTTTGACGGCGCACTGGTAATTGACAAGCCGAAAGGCAAAACGTCGCACGACGTGGTGGACGCGGTCCGGCATCTTGCCGGTATTCGTCAGGTCGGCCACATTGGAACGCTGGATCCGCTCGCTACCGGCGTGCTGGTGGTGTTGCTCGGGCGCGCCACGCGACTCGTGCAATTTTA
>CAWBHT010000009.1:0-22897 GCA_963788725.1 uncultured Acidobacteriota bacterium
CGTATCACCTTTGCCGAGTTTACTGCCTCTCGCGCTCGCCTTCATGGATACCGCTTAGAGGCAAGATCGTGTTTAGGTGAGCTTAGGGGTGTAAGCCATTCACCTGGTTCCTTCACAGTAGGGGTTTACTGCTAGCCCGTCACCCCCCTAGCCTAAGTATCAGTGTTTTTTGGGACCGTGCTGGGTTACTCTGCAGTTGAGTTTACGCGAAGGAAGGGTTTGCTAAAAAGGATGGCGATCTTGGTCCAGGGGTACCGGTAAGTAGGGATATCCAACCGGAGTAGGACATAAATCAAGATGGCATAAAAGAAAGGACTTACGCTAGTTGGTTTCTTAAAAATTCGCTCCCCACACATCCCCAATTATTTGGGCGACACACGGCTACGAAGTGAAATATGGACGGAGAGTGGATATATGACCAGTTCGCCAAGGCGAATTGGTCGAGCTCGTTCTACTTGGCTCAGTGTCCTAGTCCCAGGTGCGTTCTCAGAGTGATCCCTGCATCCCCATAATTTGGTCAAGTCGCGGAGAATCCGCAGGTACCGGTGAAAGACTCATTCTAGTATCAGTTTCTTTGCCTCTACGTCTAATTGCCGCAATTGGTATGACAATAAGTCTGTGATTTTCTTTATTTTCGCTCTCGTAGGGGATCGCCCTTGCATACCTCCGGAGAAGGGTAATAGTTCTTCTTATCTTGCGAACATCCTCCGGAGAGCTTGCGGGAGTCGTGGAAGCAACGACGAAAGATCTGAATAGCGTGTTTCCCCAGGGGGTCTCGTCGAAAGCCCCATAAACCCTACTCAAGAGCGACATTGCGTTATCGTTACAATTCAAGCCGTTTGCCTCAACGTTGAATTTCAGTCTTCGAAGCACGTAAAAGCATGTCTCCAGTGCCTCGGGGATTTGAAGTTTGGGCTATTAGGTCGTCATATCGCCGGGGAACATGGGAAAGTTTGGCTGCCTTCATCCAAATGCTTTCGTTCTTCTATTCTATTTGTTAAATTCTCGTCCGGCTTGGATCTCTGTTCTCTGGGCAAGAAGCAGCCGCCGTCGGCGTCACCGTAGCCTCAGCAGAAGGCCACTCTTCGAGACCATCCTCAAGCATGCCGACTGGCTGAAATACGGTCCGCAATCCACCCAACAACGCGTTAAACTCAGCCTGTCGTTCACCTGGCAATACCACTGCCTTCGAGAAAATCGACGTTTGACCGCATTCTGTCTGCTTTTCTGTTTGCCTTGGACAGTCCGCTGTTCCCAGGCCTGGGCGAATAGCGCTATTCATTTCTCTCCCAGACTTATTGGTCCTTGCCCACCGCGCCTATGCTGCGTTTTCGAGCACTAGCACTTCGGTCCTCTGGGTGTAAGCCTTGGCGGCCCTTTTTTTCCGCCCTTCAAGCCACCCATTTTTCCTACAGCGTGACTGCGTGATTCTTTTTTTTTCCTTTTACGGCGCACCTGAGCTTATCTGTCCAAAGGAGCCCGATACAAATGAGAAAGAACATCATGCATACACGCTACTGTATTACGTAGGTGTATGCATTGTGGTTTCTGAAAAACGCTTAACGCCTAGAGTGGAAACCGAAGGATGGAGATGTCATGAAGGCTATCAAGGCACGATAATGATGGATTAACCTTAATCTCGCGAGAGCCATTTGGGGCAACCTACGGGAGAACTGTCCGTTATCAACTCAGAGAGCTAACAAATCGATATACCGTGTCTGTTGCTTTGAGGGGAAATCCAGCTGATTGATGGCCGATGGTTTTTGACGTATGCGGGCCTGCTCGCGCTACAGCTTGATTGAAAGCGTTGCTGCGGCATTCGACTCCGCGTTGTTCGAGTGAAGCTCTCCGATCCGCTCTGTTGGCGGTTGGGTTTTCAGGGCGTCATTTAAATCCTTGCGCTTAAGGGCTTTTGTCGCGTATGGCAATGCTGATCCCTCAAACTGTTCGACACTCGTTCACGGCGCGCTGAACTGGGCGTGGCGGAAACGCGGGCTGTAAATCTGGCTCTTGGAAAAGCCTATGGGATCGGGCTGGGCGCCGTGGAAGAATTGGGTTCAATTTTGAATTCTGCCAAAAACCTGCGCCAGCTGCAAGTTCGCCCGATAGCGTTCGTGCCCGAAGCGGTCCTGATAATGGACAGCCTCGATCGCGAGATCAGCTCTGCCTTCTAGTTCGGAAACACAACCACTATCTAACCCAGGTCGTAAAGCCTTTGCCTCTTGATGTTCGCGGAAGAGTAACGCTAAGCGGTGCCAGCAGGGAAGTCGGTGTTGTCTTTCATCGTGCACATCTGAGCGTGGGAGGCCCAAAACCGAGTATGTGCTTGTTTGCAAACTCAATTCCTACTGGCGACCGCAGGAGGCGGCACTGTGAGGAGGCAAATACCTGGGCTTCACTTCCTGCGTCGGCAACTCTGACAACCATGTGGTTTGGCTGCCCCTCGTTGCGTAGTCTACAGGCCCCACCAAATCGGTGGCAGCGAGACAAGCCGTTCCTGGAATTTCGACTTATTATTTTAGAGCCACTATCTTATAAGTAATGTCATTTATCCGCATGACTCGATCGGCACCGTGTGAGCTCTCTGGAAGCTCAATTGGTTTCCTGCATTTAGTTTGTGCTTATGACGATGAGCTTCGGAATCGCGAGCAGGTCGATGGAGATGCTGCTCAAACATCGCGGGGAAACTGTTGATACCTCACGAACCGTTCTGAATCGGGACGTTGCCATCAATGAACCGAGATGCATTCCGCACCTGCAAGCGAGTGGGTCGCCATGTCCGACGCGCCAGCCGGCACCGCTGTTGGGCAGGGAGGATGCCGACGGACGATAGCTTCACTCAAATCAGCAACTATCTCCAGTTGTCCTCGCAGCTATCGCTTCCGCTATCTGGATGGCTCGGCGTGAGAAGGATACTCAGGTGTCCAAGACACTGTTTAAATTCGGCTTCGAAACGCCCTTGGGGACGATTTTTTCCTGTTGAGAGGATTGTGGCGCCGCTGATCGAAGAAATGGTCTACCTATCAGGATGCATAAATGGAGATAAAAGAAGGCCCACACTTGGTAGATTAGACGCTTCATCAAGGGATTCATATCTCACTTCTTAAATACTGTCGAAACACAATCGTTTATCCGTGTCCGCAATCCGCAGTAGGATTTGCAGGTAAAAAATCTTAAAGTTCTGGGAAGTGGCAACGGATTTGTTCGCGTACTTAGATGCCATCGGTGAAGTCGATGGCGTGCGTTGCGTAATCGATTGGAAAACCACCACCAGCCGGTACGCTGAAGAACCCGAAGGCCTGCTTTCGCTTGATCCCCAGCTGATTTGTTATTCGTGGATCAGTGGGATCTCCGAGGTAGCGTTCGTCGTATTCGTGCGCAAACACTGCCCGAAATCCAATACCTGCGGGCCACGATTTCGGAGGAGCAGCGGCGAGAATTTGGTCGGTTGGTAGAAACAACGGTCCATCAGGTGGAAAGCGGTTCCTTCAATCCGCATAGCGGAATCCGGTTTCCCGCAAAACGGCTGCACCAGCTGTACTCACCTTGGGTTGTGCCTGAATAACGAGCAGTTGGTAGGGGCAAACCTCATCCGCACGGCAGGAGCAAGTGACCTTGATTGGCTTGACCAGCTTGTGGACTGACGGGCGAATCTCTGTGGCACCCGAACTCGATCGCCAACGCGCCATTTTGGTCCTGGGCAGGATCGACGAGATCCTAAGCTGGGAGAAGAACAAGGAACAAGAACGCGACGTGCGGTTTGTTGAACTTGGGGAATACCTATGCGAGGTCCGGTCAAAACAGCATTGGCGGCTGGAGAAACTGACCTCTTTTGACGAGTTTCTGCAAAAGCGCTTTCCAGAGTCTCGTCGGAAAGCCTACTACTTGATGGCCATTCACGAGAACTTGACCCGCATCCCGAAGCAAGAGCTTCGTCAAGTCGGATGGAGCAAAGCGGTAGAGCTAGTAAAGGTAGCGCGGAGAGATGCAGAGCGATTTGACTGTGCAACCTGGTTGCACAAGGCCAAAGAACTGCCTAAGGAAGGATTCAAAGGCGAAGTGGACCGGCACCTTACAGGGAAGGAAACCGAGCCCTGGGAAATTATGTACTTCAAGCTTTATAAGAGCCAGCTGCCTGTCGTTGAAAAAGCCATCGAAACGGCTGCCCTCATGCTGGGGAGCGACAAATCCCGCGGTTATTGCTTGGAGATGATTTGCGCCGACTTTCTAGCCGGTGCGAACGTTTCAAACGGTGAATCTTAGAGGTCATGCAGCGACTTACCAGGAAACGACCACGACTAAAACTCAACGTCGAGGAATACGACGCTCTTCGCAATCGTGTGCTTAACCGAGATGGATGGCGGTGCCAAGATTGCGGTGTGTCTATCGATCTACAGGTACATCACTTAGCAAAGCGAAGTAGGCTCGGCGAGGACGCATTGGACAACCTAATCACACTGTGTGCCGCTTGTCACAGAAACCGCCATGGAGTCAGATTCCCTCGGAGTCGCCATGCGCATCATCAGGATTTCACCAGTTTTGCCATTTGACGTCCCAAGTCTCCAATGATCGCTACGCATGCCAGCATTCGCGTTATCTATTGCGCGTCGGTGTGAAGTTAACAGGCGTAGGGATTGCTTCTCGTTAATTCACTTTGACATGACTCGCCTAGCTTCGCGGGCTTAACATCCGGGGTCCACCCGCGGGTCAGTGGAAGAAGCACCTACACCTGGTATAATTCGAGGTTAGGTTATCTGGCCCCCTCCCCGTTTTCCTGCAGAATTTTTTCGTCTGAGATGGCTCTGGGACCGAAAGGAAAACTCCATGTCAAAGTACAGAATTCACGTACCTCTAAGTGGAAGCGAACGGATGCCGGTGGCGGGCGCGAAAGTGATCGGCGCGGTGAATCCGGAAGAACAGCTGCAAGTCACGGTGGTTTTGAAACCGAAGGCATCCCGTGAGGAGACGCAAAAGGCAATTCGAGCACTGGCCAGCCAGCCGCTGGCGGAGCGCAAACATTTGACGCGTGAGCAATTCGCCGCCGAACGCGGGGCGCAACCGGCGGACATCGAGAAGGTGGAAGAGTTCGCGCACGAATATGGTTTGTCGGTGGTGAGCGCGGATGCGGCCAGGCGCGCAGTGGTGCTGGCGGGAACCGCCGCGGCATTCGCGCAGGCATTTCAGGTGCATCTGAATCGTTACGAACACAACGGCGGAACGTTCCGTGGCCGGACTGGCGTGATCCAGATTCCAAGCGAGCTGAGCGAAATTGTGTCCGCAGTGATGGGGCTGGATAACCGGCCGCAGGCGAAGCCGCACTTTCGTGCGAAAAAAATGGCGAGTGTGACGCACGCGCGCAAGGTCCAGCCGGCCGGTACCTTCACACCAGTGGAAGTAGCCGCGCTGTACAATTTTCCGACGGCAGCAAGCGGAAAAGGCCAGTGCATCGCGCTGATTGAATTGGGCGGAGGATATCGATCGCGGGATTTGTCGCATTACTTCAAGAGCGTGCTGAAAATTGCGCAACCAAAAGTGAGTGCGATTTCGGTGGATGGCGGAAGCAACAGCCCCACTGGCGACGCTAACGGACCGGACGGAGAGGTGATGCTGGATATTGAGGTGGCTGGTGCGCTTGCGCCGCAGGCGAAAATTGCGGTGTACTTCGCGCCCAACACCAACCAGGGATTTTACGATGCAATCTCCACGGCAGTGCATGACACGAAGAATAAGCCGTCGGCGGTGTCGATCAGCTGGGGAGGACCAGAATCGACATGGACCGAGGCGGCGCTGAATGAGTACAACAACTTGTTAGAAGATGCGGCGACTCTGGGCGTAACTGTGTGTGCCGCCGCGGGAGATGACGGTTCAACCGACGGAGTTACGGACGGGTTGCAACACGCGGATTTTCCGTCCTCGAGCCCGTACGCGCTGGCGTGTGGAGGAACCAAGCTAGTGGCAAGCGGTGGAACCATTTCCACCGAGACGGTGTGGAACGAGACCGCGCTGAACGAGGGAGCTACCGGAGGCGGAATCAGCGAACATTTCGCCAAGCCGGACTATCAGTCGAGCGCGGGCGTTCCAAACTCGCTAAATCCGGGACACTTCGTAGGACGCGGGCTGCCGGATGTGGCCGGCAATGCCGATCCTTCCACGGGCTACGATGTTTATGTAGACGGGCAAGCGAGCGTAATCGGTGGAACCAGCGCAGTGGCGCCGGTGTGGGCGGGGTTGGTGGCGTGCATCAATGAGCTGGTGGGCTCGGCGGCGGGATTTCTGAATCCACTGCTGTACAGGCAGCTTGCGGGAACTGGAGGCCTGCGGGATATCACGAGCGGAAGTAACGGCGCCTTCATGGCCGGAAAAGGATGGGATGCCTGCACCGGATTGGGCAGCCCGGATGGAGCGGATATCGTGAGCGCGTTGACGGGGCGTAAGACAGCGAAGCCGCAAGCACGCAGGTAAAGAACAAGAATGTGGCGGCAGCGGCAGCGACGCCGTTGCCGCCGCAATTTTGTAAAATAGCGAATGTCCGGCGATGCCGAGCGAGGGGGGCTAGCTCCAAGGCATCAACGGCGTATCAACCCCGTATTAACGGACGGGCGCGATCTCCAGGCGGTCGCCCACCTGCGTCCCGGAACGATAAATGGTGTGCGCCGGAAGCTCGAGCACGCTGGTTGCTTTCAGCGAAACGGCGGAGATACGAAACGGGCGGAGATGTTCTTCCACATGGACGACTTCCTTTTGTTCGCTGAGAAAAATAATATCAATCGGGAACAGCATCCCGATGGTATGGACTCCACGAGAAGGCACGATCCACAAACCACGTCCCAACTGCGCCCAGCGCCTCGTCTTTCCCAGCAGGCCTACCAACCGACGGAGATAACTGTCCGCGAGTACGGCCTCTGTAGCGACGAAGGTTTCGCGAGTTTTGTTGTAAACGTAGAGCGAACGATTATGCCCGTTACTGGCCATTGACTCTGCCAAGCCGCCCCCCAGCGTTATTCAGAAGTGTGTGGATCGAACAGAGGACCACGACTTCCGTGCGCGCTACTCGATGGACTTGCGCTTGCGCCGCCAGATGATGATAAACAGAACCAGAACGGCGAGTGCACCTGCGACGACGCGAATCAGGGTTGTGTTATCCATTTGTTTTTTCCTTTCTTTTTATAGTTAACTGCTTCCAACAGCCTCGCTTAAAGCAGCGGAGCCTAAAGTTATTTTTGCAGCGCCGGCATTAATTGGCGCAGCAAACTAAGCACGGCGGGGCCCAAAATCACGACCATCAAAGCCGGGAAAATAAAAAACACCAGCGGCGGAACCATCTTGACCGAGGTCTTGGCACTCATCTCTTCGGCGCGCTGACGGCGCTTGACGCGCAACTCGTCTGAGAAAACGCGTAAGGACTGAGCAACGCTGGTACCAAAACGGTCAGTCTGGACCAGCATGGCGACCAGGGACTTAATGTCTTCGAGGCCGGTGCGACGTGCCAGTTCGCGGAGTGCCTCGATGCGTGTCTTCCCGATGCGCATCTCAAGATTTACAAGCTGAAGTTCTTCACTGAGCTCGGGGTGCGTAATACGGAGTTCCTGCGCCACCTTCATAAGCGCCTGATCGAGACCAAGACCGGCCTCCACGCAGATAACAAGCAGATCCAGACCGTCTGGCAAGCCCCGGCGGAGTTGGAGCTGACGGCGGCTAACTTTCCAGATGAGAAATAGCTCTGGTAGAACATAGCCAACGATAGCGGCGATTAGTACCAACACAAACGGATTCATACGGTAGATGCCGGTTAAAAAAACCAGCCCGACCAAAGCCACCGGTAGAAGGAGCTTGAAACCCCGCATCGCTAGTATTGCTTGCGAGCTGCGAAAACCGGCGCGAACCATCAGCAGCATATTGCGTGGGGTTTGTTCGCCGCTGCCAGGGACCAACTTCCCGAGACGGGCAAGAGCCTCGCCCGCGCGATCCTTTTGTTTCTCAGCGAAGCTCACTTCCTCAACAGGAATCGACGGATTCACCAGCCGGGCAAGGCGCTTGGCGACCACGGAGCCGCCAGGAGCAAAGGCGTAAAACAAAGCCCATAAAATGCCGAAAGTGGCGAGAAACGTTATTGCAGTAATGCTCCAGAGCATGACAGGCGCCTCCTTTCTTCTCTAGACTTCAATGTGAATGATCTTCCAGAGCAACATTGATCCAAACAGCTGCATGCACGCAGCGACGATCAAAATTATTGGGCCGCTCGGATCTTCAAATAGAATTTTCATGTAGTTCGGATTCAGTATGGACAAAGCAATGACCATGAAGATAGGCAGGGCAATCAGGATGCCAGCGGTCAATCGGCCTTGCGCCGTGCGGACTCTTACTTCCCGATAAATGCGGAAGCGCTCGCGGATCACACGGGCAAGACCGTCCAGGATCTCAGCCAGATTTCCGCCGGTCTCTTTCTGAATAAGCAGGGCGGTGACGAAAAAGCGGACGTCGATCAAGGGAACTCGCTCGGTCATGTTGAGTACAGCATCTCTAAGGGGAAGGCCAAAGTTCTGTTCTTCGAAGGTGGTGCGAAATTCACTTGCGATCGGTTCAGCAGACTCTTTGGCAATCATCTCCAGACCGGTGGTGAAAGCGTGTCCAGCGCGCACGGCCCGGCCGAGGAGATCCAGGGCCTCGGGAAAATGCTCCTCAAATTTGTCTAAACGCTTCTGCCGACGCCAGGCAACGTAGGCGAACGGTATACCGACTACAGCCAAGGCAATAGGCGCGGAAGCCGGAAACCGAGGATACAACTGGCGCGATGAGAAGATAGGACGCCGCACCCATAACGAGGCTGATCAGGATGAGCTTGGCAGCTTTCATCTGAATCCCGGATTGAGCGATGAACGACTGCAGCCGCGCAGACCATGTCCAGTGAAGCATCAGACGGTGGATAAACGGGACACTGCTGAGCATCTCGTCTCGGGCGAGCTTGAGTTCAAGAGAAACATCGCCACGGCGTTCCGCTTTGCGCACCGCCTCCATACGACGGCGAATGACTTCTTGTCCGGGCTCCGCAGTAGCGAGGACCCAGATGCCAAGAATCACCAAAGTAACGACCACGAAAGTAAGGACAAAAATCAACGCTGCCATAGCAAGTCCTCTAAAACGATCAAACGTCCACTACCGTAAAATTGCAAAACTACCTACGCCTAGCGAACCTTGGATTCTTCGAACATCGCCATCGGAAGCGAAATCCCGGCAATGAGCAGTTTTTCCGCGAACTTGGGGCGAACCCCGGTGGGCATAAATTCGCCAAGGACTTCGCCGTTTTCACGAATGCCACGCTTGCGGAAGACAAATATGTCCTGCATGGTGACCACCTCACCTTCCATGCCGGTAATTTCCGCGAGACTGATGACTTTGCGGGTACCGTCGCTGAGACGGCTGACTTGAACCACCACATCGATGGCCGAAGCAATCTGCCTGCGTATGGCATGGTCGGGGATGCTCAAATTGGACATGGCGACCATGGTTTCCAAGCGGCTCAGGGCATCGCGAGGAGTGTTCGCGTGGATGGTGGTGAGTGAACCATCATGGCCAGTGTTCATGGCTTGCAACATATCCAGCGCCTCTTCGCTGCGAACCTCACCAACGATGATGCGGTCGGGACGCATTCGCAAAGAGTTAATCACCAATTGACGCTGCTGAATCGCACCTTTTCCTTCAATGTTGGCGGGGCGGGTCTCCAAACGCACGACGTGATCCTGATGGAGTTGCAATTCCGCTGCGTCTTCAATGGTCACGATTCGTTCGCGATTGGAGATATACGAGGAAAGAACGTTTAGAAAGGTGGTTTTGCCGGCGCCCGTGCCGCCGGAAACCAGGATATTCAAGCGCGACTTTACGCACCCACGCAAGCAATTCAAGCATGGGAGTAGTTAGGCTCTTCTTTTGCAGCAAGTCGTCAGCGGTCAGCGGATCGCGGCCAAAACGGCGTATCGAAAGAATGGGACCATCAACGGCGAGAGGAGGGATGATTGCGTTCACACGCGAACCGTCGGCAGAGCCGCGCGTCCACCATGGGAGAGGATTCGTCCACTCGGCGGCCAATTGCGGAAACAATGCGGTCGATGATGGCCATCAAATGGGCATCATCGCGGAACTGCACCGCCGTCATCTCCAGCATGCCGTTGCGCTCGACGTACACGCGACGGTGAGTGTTCACAAGGATGTCCGAGACGGTGGGGTCAGCCAGGAGAGGTTCAAGCGGACCAAGCCCGAACACTTCATCCAGCACTTCCTGGGCAAGTCTCTCTCTTTCCTGCAAATTCATCGGCGTGGATTCGCCGACCACGAGGGCCTCGAGAATCTGAGTAACTTCGCGACGCACGTCGTCGCGATTGACCTCGGTCAGTCGATCGAGATTCAGCTTGTGAATCAGCCGGCGATGAATCGCAGCTTTGACCGAGCCAAAGTCCGTGCGTGTGATGGGAGTAGATAGGAAGGCCATTTTCTAGGTCACCTCTTGCGAAAACAGCTCGCCCAGCGAGCTTTTCTTCTCGGACGGAACGGAGTCGAGGCCGGCCAACTGCGCCGCGATTTGCCGGTATCGGTTGCTGAGCACGTTGTTGTGATTTTGCTGTAGCGGAGTGCCGAGGTTGACGGCTTCGCTCGCCTTGCGGAAGTCATTAGGAAGAAAGGCAAAAAATGGACGGTGCATGTCTTTCTGAATGCCCTTCAGGACTTCCTCATCGCCTTTGTGCCAGCGATTGATAATCACGCGCGCCCGATCGGGGTCAATCCCAAATCCCTTCAAAGCCAAAAGGCGTCGCTCAAGCGTCCACAATGCCGGCACATTGGCCTCGGCGACCACCAAAACCATGCGCGCCATGCGCAGGATGGACATCCACTCGGAGGAGAATTGGGATCCGATGTCCAGAAGTACGAAGTCAAAGATGCTCTGTGCGACGTTCACAACGCGCTGAAGGGAGGGAACGGCGACGGCTTGCCACTCCTCGGGTTGCGTCGCGCCGCAAAGGACTTCTACCTTGGTTTTGTGGTGGGTGAGTAGCCCGGCCAAGAAATGGCTGTCAAGACGGTCCAGGTTATCGACGGCGTCGCGAATGGTGAATTTGGGGTGCAAATCTAGCAAGAGATGCGCGGTTCCGAGCGGACGAGCAAAATCGAGAAGGGCCACGCGCTTCTTAGCGAAGGTGGCCAGCTGAACGGCCAAGTTTACCGCGACGGTGGTGGCGCCCACTCCGCCTTTCGAGCCCATCACAACGATCAACTTGTCCAATGAGGAGGAACGTTCTTTGATGTCCAACTCTTCGACGAACCTGGCGAGCATTTGCGTGAGCGTCTCGGGGTCCACCGGCTTGGGCAAGAAGTCCTGCACACCGGAGCGCATGGCGCCCAGAAGAAGTTGGTGGTTGGGGGGAACGATCGCCGAGCAAGCCACGAGCTTCACGGTCGGACGCACTCGGCGGATTTGAGCGCCAAGCGCAAAATATGGCTCCGGATCTCTTGCGAGATCCAGGAACACCACGTCCGGCAGAGAGTCCGCCGCATCGGGAATCCGCTCTGCGGGCACTGGCCATTGTTTGACCGTTTTCACAAGTCCTGTCTGCTGGAGACTAGCCAGCAACTCCGCTGAGCTGGACATGTCGCCGCTTGCTATCGCTACCGTCAGCATAGGCCGTTCTTTCTGGCCCCCTTAAGTCCGTTTTCTAGATGCTCGCCGCTGTATGCCGCTACGTGCAGAAGTTCCTTCAATGCGGAACCGGCTTTGATTCAGCGGGCGTTTCCGACCCTGCGATGGGCGTGGGGAACTTCAAGTTCGGGATCGGTGTACCGGCTGGAATAGGATGCACGATTCTGGGAGTGACGACAATGAGCAGCTCGTTTTTGCTCTTGTTGACCGTGTGGCTCTGAAACAGCTTGCCAAGAATGGGGATGTCGCCAATGCCCGGGATTTTTTGAAGCTGTTCGGTTACGCGATTATCCAGCAGGCCGGCGATGGCGAAACTCTGACCATCGGTTAACTCCATCTCGGATTCCACGCGATTGGTGGCGATTGCCGGAATCACAAACCCCTGTAAAGTGAGCGCGTTGGTGAAATCCAGGGAGCTGACCTCCGGCTTCACCTTCAGATGAATGAGCCCGTCCGGCGTCAGCGTGGGAGTGAAATTCAAACGAACGCCAAACTCTTTGAACTGAATGGTGATTCCGGCAAATCCGCCCCCGCCGCCGGTCGATTGCAAGATTGGAAACGGGAATTCGCCGCCCGCGAGGAAGCTGGCATCTTTACCGGATTCGGTCATCAGGTTCGGTTCGGCCAAAATTTCCAGGGCGTTGTGAGCTTCCAGCGCTTTAATTGTTGCCGCAAAATCGATATCAGGCCGGAAGATAAAGATGTTAAGCAAATCGCTAAGCCCGATGTTGGAACCTGCACCGCCCGTCTGGTTTACAAGCTGAGGAGGGGCAAATTGTTGGGTGCTAATGACGCCAACGTTTTTGGCACCCGGAAGACTGAGGAGGTTAAAGCCAAGTTGGCTGACTGCTGCGCGGTTGACTTCGGCGAAGCGTACTTGCAGAAGGATTTGCCCCCCCGGTGCTCTGGGTACCTGCATCAAGCTGGTGACCTTGGGTGTGGTGTTCTTGACCACCTCGAGAATCTTGTCTGCCACCGTAGACGAGGAAATCTTTCCAGATAGCATGACCACATCGCGGGAGGTCTCTATGTGCACGTCCTCGGAAGGGAAGACTTCATGGATTTTCTGGCTCAACCCCAGAACGTCGATGTCGACGGAGACCTCGAATGCCTGACTCTGGTCCGATTCGTCCCAAATGATGAGGGAAACTCCTCCAGGCGTCTTTCCGTTGACGAGAACTTGGGTGGGGCTGACGACGATAGCCTCGGCGATATTCGGATCCGCCAACGACACTCTCTTGATTCGCGCCGGCGAAGAGATAACGATCGAGCGGCCAACGAGCAGATGCAGAGTTTGCGGGGCCTCAGACTCGCCCTGCGTTCCCGACTGCGCTTGCGGTGGAGTAGCGGGAGCCTGGGCTTCAGGTGTAGCCGGCGCAGGCGCCACCGGCGGCTGCTGAGCCGAACTAGTGAAGGCGCTAAAACAGAGAGCCGTAAGAAGTCCAAATGCGAGCCGCACCGACTGGGGTCTTGCGCAGTATTCGAACATTCGTTTTCCTTGTGAGTTGCTCATTGATTGGCGAAAGTTTTGCTTTCGCGCTTGCTTCCGGTAATCACTTCGATCACATACGGCGGTGGTGGTGCCGGAGGCGCCGGACTTGGCCGGAGCTGCGTGTTTGGGTTGCGGAGCCGGCCCGCCTGAAAATAGAGTGGCCTGAAGCACGGAAGACGGTTCGACTTTCTTGGTATCAACGGTGTTCCGCAAAGCCAACTGGATCTTGCCTTGTGTGCTGGCCATGGTCAGTTTGGCGGCATCCTCTGGCGAAACCAGCAAAGTGATCACGGGAACGGTCTGGGGTTTGCCTTCGCGATCCTGCTCGATTTTTTGACCCGCAGCGAGCACCGGGACATTCTCCAAGATTGTGCGGGTAATGTTTTCATCGCCCCCGCGGGACCCGTTGACCCTTCCGGTCACTAGAACGTCGACCATGGTGCCGGGTGTAACGAAACCGGCGACCGCGACGACTTCATTCACGGCGACCGAAAGGGCCCGCATACCTTCCGGAATGGTGGCCGACAAGCCAGCCCCGGATTCTTTGGAAGCCAATTTGCTTTCTAGGATGGGCTCATTAGCGGCGACCGCTGTAATCAGTGCGCGATTAGCACAATCTTCCATGCGCGTGAACATCCCAGCGACGGGTTGGTCCGAGGGCCAGGGGATTAGACGAAGATTGCTGGAGTCGACACGCGTGCCGAGCTTTAAAGGTACGGCCGCTACGACGATGTGAGTGCCGACTGGCTTAACAGTGGCGGTTGCCTGCTTGAACTGGCGGTAGACGAAAAAACTCAAGAACAGGGCAAGCACCATCGCTACGGCTAGTCCTAGGATCATGCGGTTCTGGTTCATTAATGGAAGCTCCTTGCCTAGCTACGTGTTAGAGGCCCCATTGGGCCAAACAAAAACAAAGAATCGTGGAGATAGCCACAGCAACACCGAATGGCAGCTTCAGCAATTCGGGATTATCCAGAGAGATCTTGGGGTTGGCGCGTAAACCGAAGGAAACGAAACCGCGAACGAGGACGACCAGATTGCGGAAGGTCTCAACCACCCGACGCGTTCGCATCATTTCCACAAAGGCCATCAGCCCAGAAACCAGGAAACTGCCGAGGAGAACAAACAAGAACAAAACAGGGCCGAAGAAAGCGCCTACGGTGCCCATCAACTTCCAGTCGCCCGCTCCCAGCGCCCGCATCAAGACCAGAGGCAGGAGCAGGATCAAAGCCAGACCGGCTCCTTCCAAGGAGGATTTCGCGCCGGGCCAGCCTCCGAGCACAGTCCGAAGGCCGATGGCGAGGATGAGTGCGGAAACGGTGAGCCAATTCGGAATTTTGCGCGATCGAAAATCCACCCAGGCGGCAAGCAGGGTCACGCCGATGGCAAATGTCCAGATAGTGTGTGTGCTGGTCATCTCTGAGATTGTCCTGTGAGTCTTGTGATCGTGATTGCTGAAGTGGTGAATTTTGAAGATGCACGCCTCCGGGGCGAGGCGTGCGAGCAACATCTGACAGCGGGCTTGGATTAGGTGGTCAGATTTCCTGCGGCGTTCGTGAACATGCCGTTGATGGCAGTTGCTAAGGTACCCAGTGCGCCGACGGCCGCTAGGGAAAGCAACACCAACAACAATGCGTATTCGGTGAGGTCTTGCCCTTCTTCGTCCTTCCACAACCTAAACAAAAGTTGCTTCATTTCTATCCTCCGATTTGTTTCTACGTATAACTCAAGGGTCCCAGGCACACGCCGCGGGAAGGTTTGCAATACCCTCCCTGCGGCCTTCGCCCTAATCAAACTGTACTTGGCCCAGAACATCAGAATTACGTGGTGCTCAGATTGCCGGCCGCGTTGTGAACGTGCCGTTGATTGCGGTCGCGAGGGTTCCCAGGGCACCGACTGCCGCCAAGGAGAGCAGGACCAGCAACAATGCGTACTCGGTCAAGTCCTGACCTTCCTCTTCTTTCCACAGCTTTACGATAAGATTCTTCATTGTGTGTTCCTTTCGAGATATGAAGTTTGGGCCGGTCCGGGGCGTATCCCGCCCTCAATTCTGCTTAGTACTATGCATGTGCACCGCCACTCTATCGCAGTAAGCCTGACTGTAGGTGATTGATGCTAAAGCACTTATATTAGTGACACCACCAAGCCAGGTGGGCTCCAAAGGAGCGAGGTAAAAGCGTTCCCCTTTGTGGACAGGCGCTGGATGGGATTGGGGTCGATTTGGTGACGTTTTCACCCTGAGGGCCACGCAACGGGTTCCGAAGGTTTTACTAGCGGAATCGTTTGAGGTTCTATGGCTGCTCGTCATAAATCCCGGGAGCGGCAGCCAGCAAGAGCCGATCAGATGGATTGACACTCAGAATTCTTAGGGGTGCGTTACGCAGTAATTCCAGGGTAGAGCTGTTTCGAATGGTACCAGTGCTATATGTCCATTGAAGTCAGTGCCAGGGCGGAGCTACGATTCCTTTCACCGCGAAAGGACCTGACTATGCTCAAGGGCGGATACGATTCCGAAGGCTCGGGCCTGCACACGCGCTCCGCTTGCGAATACACGTTAAAGCCCGGCCGGCTCTTGCTCGTCGGGGTCAAGGGCCGCCCGCGGTGATGACGGGGACCAAAAGCGTCGAATTTTTGAGCTATTCCCTTGCTGGGGCGGCGGTCATCATAGTCTCCTCTTTCGTCCGCAAGGAAGAGGACAAATACGATTCCTGCTGCGCGGCAATGGTGTTGCCGGTCGTGACCATAGCGATCGCGATCCCCTTTTGGCTTACCGAAGTGCTGCATCCCAGAATTGCCGATGCGTTCCTCTATCGTATGGATCTCGCTATGGGACTAGATCCATTTAGTGTGTGGCACAACGTGCAGCGTGTTCCCTGGCTAGAAATGAGTCTCAATCTCGTGTATCAATCGATCCCCTTGTTTGTTGCACTGGCGTATGCGCTCGAGAAACCGAGATTTCTATTCCGGTCCTTGATCGTAGGGAGTATCCTCGCTTTTATTTCTTACAACCTACTGCCTGCCGTCGGTCCCGCTCATATGCAAAATCCAGTGGGAATGCCGCGAAATTGTTTCCCTTCTATGCATCTCGGATGGGCGCTACTGGTCGCGTGGAACGTTCGCGGCCGCGTGTTGCGGATCGCGGCGTGGATCTTTGCGGCACTAACAGCGTTTGCGACGATCGGGATCGGAGAGCACTACTTTGTCGACCTTATCGCTGCCGTGCCGTTTTGCTACGCAGTTCAAAGGATCGTGTCGGCTAAGTTTGCTGTGAAAAAGTCCAAAAATCACCCTTCTCGTGCGCTCTCACCTGCTGTAGAGATCATCACTGAAAGTCCGAGGTGACTAGTGGCAGGCGCGTCGGTTGCATCTCGCCGATGCCCTTTCTAAATTCAGCCGCCGGTGGGCGAAGCGGCTCTTTTGATTCGCTCAATCCGCCACCGGTCATCAGAATCGCGGCTAATGCAATAATCACGGCGGCAAGCAAATCGACGAGGTAGTGTTGCTCCAAGAAAAGGATAGATGGGATTAATACCGCATCAAACGCCAGGAGGAGCGCTGCTACCGGCTTCCACTTGCGCAAATACCAAACCATGATGATCGGTTGAGCGAGATGCATGCACGGGAAAGCAATATAGTAGTGCACGCCCGCTGTACTGAGATGCTGGTGAGAGCGAAGCACATTTAGCTGTTCGGAAAAGGCCAGCTGCGCCCCGTAGACGCCAGACAGGTTCTTTGGAAAGATCGAAAAATGGTCAGGACAGATGAAATAAGGGCCCGTTGCGGGTAAAAAGTAGAACAAGATCAGTGCTAGAAAATATCCCGTGAGAATAGTGCCCGTAAATTGCATGGCCCGTTTTTTGCCTTGACGCAGCGCGAGCAGGAGAAGGCAAACGCCAATCTGCGGGAACAGGCCGACGTAAATACGACCCATCCAGTCGAAGGCACCAGAAGGAAGGTTCAGCAGAGCCTTGTGCGCAAGGCTCGAAACGGTGTTTCCGCCGAGCAGCCAAGAATCGATACGATTCAACATTAAATCCGCAGCTCCCGTGAATCGCAGTGCCGCAATGACGTCGTTGTAGCAAAAAACAAGCAGAAATCCGAGGAAGAGATAGAGCGAAGGCTGAAGTACCGAGGCAATGATATTGCCCGCGCCGCGCAGCTGGGCCTGAAGATCTGTAGTCTGGGGCGGTCTGTTGATCCATCGCACGAATTCAGCAGGGAACAAAACTACATAGACCACGAAGGCGAGAGCAAGGGACTGTACGGCGAGAGCCAGCCAGAAATCGACCAGATAGCGGTGCCAATCGAAACGCCACGGCAATCCCGCGATTCGAAATGCGGGAATGAGGGCCAAGCTGAGAAACAGAGTCATGACCCAGTGAAAATTTCTGCAGGCAAAACGGAAATAACCAACGATCCTCGGTGCCAGGTGGCTCCTAGCAGCTTGAACGAAAGGCTGCGAGCCGAGATTGCTCATCAGATCAGATTCCATTTTTCCTGGTCGTTCCGAGACAACCGATTTGGGCAACTGTATCCAATCTCTTAGATTTACGGGGCATGTACAGCGCCATCACAATGTATATCAAATGGCGGCTAAACCAATGATGTTAGGTAGCTTAAATGCAAACTTTCACTTCGTTCGAACAGTCAAGACAGCTAGGTTAAAAACTGTTCCGCTTTATAGGCATTCGCGGGCTCAGGAGAGCGCGAAATCCCGACCGCAGACGCAGCAGTCATTCGTGCATCACGGATTTCTGCTAGCTATCACGGCATATTGGGCGCCGAATGGACACCAGCGCAGGGATGGCTCCAATGGGCGGAGCCTTTGCAGGAAGCGCGGAAAAAACACGATGTAATCGCGAATGACGAGCGGGAACTCCTCGGGCTCGAAATAAGACCGGGTCTCGTGTACGGGCAGGAGAATCGCGTCTTCATCAAAGGGACACTGGGATACGGCCCAGCGCGTGAGCGGGTTTATTGGATTGTGCTCGAAAATGACGAACTTTCCGCCACCGGCAAGACGTGATGCTGTTTGGCGGATCAGTTGGTGGCGTTGCTTCGGCGGAACATGATGGAGCACGTTCGCAAGCACAATGACATCGTAGGCCTGAGCCAACGCGTTCGGATCTGAAGTGAAAGTTCCGTGGCTGCGGAGTGATTCATCGACGCGCTCAATGCTGCTCTGCGAAACATCAAAACCGTCGACACAAATGGCGGGCAATCGATTTTGGAGATGCTTGGATAGCAGACCAACTCCGCAACCGTAGTCGAGCAGTCTGCTGCCTGGGCGAGGCGCGATTCGACGCGCAATGTACTCGGCCTTGTATGCGGCGAAGTAGTCGGATGATTCTCCGGTGATCCGCACGCTGTCGCTGACCAGGTCCTGGTAGTCGGCGGCGAAGGTATCGAATTCAGGCAAACGCTTCTCCGGTGAAGACACTGAGCGAAATCAGCGGCCGGTAGCGATTCTTGGCCGCACGGTCCGTGGGGTGACCTGGTTGTGCGCCTCGAAACCCATTCGTTCCCGAACGATGTAGAGCGGACGGCGCTTGGATTCGCCGTAAATTCGACCGATGTACTCGCCAATGATTCCGGTGCAAATGAGCTGAACGCCGCCGATAAACAACACGGCAACGACGGTGCTCGACCAGCCTTTTACCAGGCCAGGCACTTTGAGGAAAGTGTCCAGCAAAATGATGAGAATGCCCAGAACCGCAAGGCCGGAGGCGGCGAATCCAGTCCAGGTGGCGAGGCGCAGCGGCAGAATGGAGAAGGAAAAGATTCCGTCCAGAGCAAAACGAACCATCTTAAACAAGGAAAATTTGGTGCTGCCGGCAGCGCGCGACGCGCGGTGATAGGGAACCGCCACCTGAGAGAAGCCGAGCCAGCTAACCATCCCACGCACGAAGCGATCACGCTCGGGCATGGTCATCAGAGCATCGACCACGCGGCGATCCATGAGCCGAAAGTCACCGGTGTCGACCGGAATGTTGGTATCTGATAGCTGGCCGATAAGGCGGTAGAAAAGGCGGGCCGTCCACAGCTTGAACGCAGATTCTCCGTCACGGTCGGTGCGCATACCATACACAACGTCATAGCCGTCCAGCCATTTGGTCAGGAATTCGAAAATAACTTCCGGCGGGTCTTGCAAATCGGAGTCGATGATGACTACAGCGTTGCCCGCCGCATGCTCCAGGCCGGCGGTTATGGCGATCTGGTGGCCGAAATTACGGGAAAGCCGGACTACACGGATGCGATTGTCCGCGGCTTGCAATTGTCGCAGTATATTCGCCGTTGAATCGGTGCTGCCGTCATCGACGTAAATCAGCTCGAAATTGACAGGGGCGTGTTCCAGCACGGCAGTGAGGCGCCGATTGGTTTCGCGCAGCACTTCCTCTTCGTTCATGCAGGGAATCACAACAGAAAGGAGCACACGAGGCTCACCAGAGCCTGGAATACTGAACTCTATGGGGCCGCGTTGGCGTTCCGGCAGTGGCGCGTCCATATTCACTCCTTCTTTTCCGGACTGGTTTGTCCGCGGTCGACGCCCGAAGAACTATTTTGCCTCCTGACAAACAGCACGCTCAAGTCATCTGCGTACACACGCTGCCATTCCGGCACTGCGGCGAGCAGGGTTACGAGAGGCTCTTCGCGCCCGAGAAGACAGGTCTGCACCCCATAGTTCCGCAGGACTGTAAGCGCGCCGGGCTGAAGTTTGGTGATGTGGAAATAATCTGCGAGCGCGCCGCCTCGCTCGTAGGGATCAGCCCGCCCATCCACAAAAACTTTCTCATTCATCCCAACCAGATAGCCACCGAAATTATAACTGTTGAATAGGGGTCCGGGAACTCGATGTTCGCGCATGTATGCGACGGCATTCACCGGGAATCCGCGGGCAACGATGGCTTCCATTTGCGAGCGCGTGGGGAAATAACGGACCATCGCCACGATTACGCCGGTCATCAGAATCGCGTTCAGAATGTAGCGGTCTTTCGAGCGGTCATAGTGCGGCACCCAGCGGGCGACAATGGCGGCAAACAGTGGCGCAAAAAAGGGAACGAAAACCAGCAGGAAACGCACATGAAGGCAAGCCATCATGGCCCCGAAAAGAAACAATCCCACTTCCTCGATTCGCCATTTAAAGCGAAAGATCATTTGTAAGAGCAGGAATCCGAACAGCATGACCAGGAATACCTTGCCGCCTGGCAAGTTAAACGGCATCGGTTGCCACTCCATTACGTTGGCAACTCCCAAGGGCAGCGAGGATGCGACGTGGAAAGGGTAGAGCGCGAGCTCCGCGCCGTAAGGAGTGATGGTTAGCGCGACGAGACACAGAAGAAATACGATCTCGAGGCGAATGCGTTCGGTGCGGGTCCAAGCCTCAGCAGCCAAGTCCCCTAGTTGAAACTTCACGAGACCACCGAGCCAATAAGCTCCAATTGCGCCCATGCCGATCACGAACGAACCGTGGGTGTTTACCCATAGCAGGAATAAAAGTGGAAGGAACCACATCGCGCGCGGCCGGCCCTGACGGAATTTTTCCAACGCGATCAGGGTCAGGATGAGAAAGAGATACCCCAGCATCTGTGGCCGTAGCGAAAAAGAAGGATTCGCCAGCACAAACAGTGCGGTGGCAACCACAAATCCCGCTTTCGAGTTTCCTGCACGCAGCGTTGCGTATCCGTAGAGCGCCAGCATGACCGCGGCACCCATGATGGTAAGAAGGGCAACAAGGCCCTGCAAACCGCCGATCCGAGCGACGGTAGCGAACAGTACATCGCCAAGCCATTCGGTGGATATCCAGGGCTGGCCACTGACGGTGAAGGAGAACAGGTCCGTTGTCGGCCAGTGGTGGGTAGCCAGGATGTTCTGCCCATTCTTGATGTGCCACCAAAGATCCGGGTCCACGGAAAAGTCTCGCGCGATGAAAAAAACCGCGCCGACGAGGAACGTGGCCAGCATCGCGGGAAAAGAAATAACGTTGAGAAAGGGTGAAGCATTTGAAGCCGAGCTGGTATCCAGAGGGTGGCGACCGGACGGGAAGGAAGAGTCATTCCGGCGACCTGTTCGCTCGCACCCAGTGCGGTTTGTGAGTCGTTCATTATTCGGGGACCTGTTGTTTGCGCCTTGAGGACTAGTGTTTAGGGATGGACAAGTCGCACAGGGACAAAGCCGGCGCCACCACCTGCCACGGTTCCGCCGGTTCCTTGACCGCTGCCGCCGGCGCCGCAGGTGCCGCCACCCGCGCCGCAGGTTGTAATGTTCAAGATGATGGCGTCAATATCGTCGGTCTGTCCCCACCGCATCCGTGATGGTGATGTCTGTGAATAAAAAATTGCAGATAGCCGATGATTTTACGGTGTCGCCGCCGGGATCCAGGGTATGACCATCGTAGACGGCTGCGGTGATAATGGAAGCACTCTGCGTAATGGTCGAGCCCGCCGCGAAAAATGGATTGCCTGCACCGGCTGTGATTGTCCATGGCGGCGTGGCTCCGGCATTCACCACAATCGTATCGGTTGCGTTGACAGTCTGGGAATTACAGGTCAGCTCCGTAAGTGATCAGGCACCGACCGCATGGCCGTTCGGCCCAACCGCGTTACCGTTAAGGGTATTTAAAGTATCGCCGCAGGTGAGTGCCTTGTCGGTGTTACAAAACTCCACATTATTCTCGAAGACGCTCTTGCTCTGCCCTCCCATAGCCAACTCATAGTATTGGCTTGGAGGCCCGATGCTGTGAAGCGTCCAGGGCTCTCCAATTACTCCGGCGGGGTAAGCTCCGGGATGTACAATGGCGCCGTTCGCAATAAAGGCACCACCAGTATTACCAAAACCGGTTTTAGCAGTGCCACCACCGGTGCAACTGGCGTTTGCTGGCGCGGCGTGTGCGGAATCGCAATTGGGCACCAAGAAAGGCTTCAGGCAGCTGACGCAAAGGGTCGGGCCCGTGGTGTTTCCCGACGGATTGAAAGCCTCGGCGGTTGCCGTTGCCGAAACGTTCGCTGAAGTCACACCAAAAACCTGCATGAAGTAGGTGGGCAGCGTCGCGTTGACCACCACCGTGATCAGCGGATCACCGGCGTGCGAAAGGTCGTAGCTGACGTTGCCGTTAGGAATGGTGGGAGCCGCACCGCCAACTAGATTCGTTTGCCCACAGTGACCGCCTGAGTAGTTGCCAGCGTTTCCGCAGCGGCGCACCCGGTTGAAGTCGAAGTGCAGCCAGTGTTACGAAAACCATCGCGCCTGCCAGCGCAGCAGCATCTGCGGCGCGCTGTGCTTCGCTCTTCCCTAAATAGAGCGACACCAAGTCGATCCGACGCCCATCAGCCCGATGAACGCGATCAATGCAGCCGCCACGATAAAAAGGCTGGATCCCCGCTGCCGACTCTTAGCCCCGGACATCTCTATCGAATTCATACTCGCCTCCTCATGCCTCACGCTGCATAGTGCGATTGACGTCGATGGCGGTAAAAGCACGACGGTGACGCAAGTCTCGCTTTACCTACAGTTTTCGACTAGTATCGTTGACCTGCGTTACGGATGAACCAAACGCACCGGGATAAAGCCTGAGCCTCCGCCTGAAACTGCACCACCGGTTCCTTGGCCGCTTCCACCAGTGCCGCACGAGCCGCCGCCCTTGCCGCAACTGGAGGCGTTCATGATCGTTGCGGTGATGACATCTTTTTACCTTGATGGTTGATGCCCTGAATGAACATTTG
>CAWBHT010000010.1:0-77463 GCA_963788725.1 uncultured Acidobacteriota bacterium
GTCCCTCGAATCACAAAAATCATCAACGCCGCTTCACCAGGCGAATCCATGCTCGACGTGATCCCCACTCCTTGCACGCCCGCCTGCCGCATCCATTCATCCGCATGCGCCTGATGCACAACTTTGGCTCGCTCAAACTCTGCGGCCGAGATTGTCGAGGTCACTTGCGGCGTGGCGGCGGCAGCCTGCTCGTCTGCCTTCGTGTCGACTGCTGAAATGGCTCCGCGTCGTGGAAACAAATCGCCTTCCACAATTCGCGTGCGAACCCCATCGATTTGCATGGGAACATCTGCGTGCGACTGCCCTTTGGTAACGAAAAATACGATCGCGCCGTCCGCCGGATTGTCGTAACTTCCTCCCACACCCACCGCTTGCACTTCCGGATACGCCAACAACTCCGCGGAACGTGCATCGCGTACCGTGATCGCCTTGGACATCGCCTCAGCCCCTACCGTGCTCGTCGGCACCGTCTTTGTAACGGACTGCGGCGCATTCGGCAGCGAACACCCGATCACCGCATGTGCGCTTCCGCCCACAAAGGTCATCGTGTTCCCGCCAGTGGAAAAAAAGCTGAGCACCGGCGCCACCGGATTGGCTACCGCATCCACGTCCGAGCCGCCGTACAACAGCGCCACCGGGTCCGCGGTATTCTGCGTGACAATCAGCGATCCCGAATCTCCTGGAGCTCCAAACTCACCGGTCACCACCACCTGATTCTTGTAGTTCACCGTGAATGGTGTGCCCGTGCCGTCACAATTCTTGGTGTACTCAATTGCGGTGCTGGTGTTCACCGCACTTACCGTCGAACACGTCAATCCTGTCGACCGGCCACTCTTCGCCACATCCATATTCACCGCAGCTGCCACTCCCGACCCGGCATTCGGTGCCCCGCTCGTAGGTACGCCGTTCGCATCCGTCGTGCCTCCGAGATAAAGGATGTTCCCCGAACTATCCACTTTCCCGGAGACAACCTGTGCGATCGCCGCATCCACGTTCGCCGATGAAGTCGTATTGCTCTCCGTCTCCAGATTCGCAAATTGCGTTAGATTAGCTACCGTCGTCGTCTGTGTCGTGTCGCAATTCACATCGATCAATCCAGGTTGTGTAATAGCCTCTCCCACTGCTGCTGCATCACTGCGCGCCAGCACGTGCGTGTTGCTCAATATGTATTGCGTTCCGTTCAGATTGACCAGCGCGCCCAGAGTCCCCCCGCAACAGAAGAGACTTGACCCGCTGGTGCTCGTATCCTTTACATTGCTGCCAGACGTGCCCAGCGCGACTGCTCCCGATTGCCCGTTTTGATTTCCGGGAACGATAGTCACTCTCGCAGACGCCGACGCAGTAAGATCTGCCTGGGAAACTGCGGTCACCAGAAATGTTGTGGTCGTTACATCTCCGTTTCCATCAGGCGTCGTCGGCACCCTGCCTGGCGCCACGTACAAGCCAACGCTTGAAATGAATCCGAGCGTCCGGCTTCCTCCGGGCACTCCATTCACTTGCCACGTGACTGCCGTATTCGAGGTTCCCGCCACTGCCGATGTGAACTGTTGTCTCCCGTAATTCGCCACCAATGGGGAGTCCGGTGACACCACCACCGTGATCGTTGGCGGCGTGGGCGTTGCCGTCACGGTCACGATTGCCGTCGCGCTCCGGGTTTTGTCCTTCTGCGATACCGCCATGACCGTTACTTGTGCCGGCGTCGGCACGGTCGCCGGCGCTGTATACAGCCCGCTGGCCGAAATCGTCCCCTTGTCGCTTCCTCCGACCACGCTCCAAGCCACGTCCTGTACGAACGTATCCGTGACAGTAGCCTTGAACTGTACGGTCGTTGATATCACCGCATTGACGCTTGTCGGCTGGATCTGTACGGAGATGACCTTACCGGCCGTGCCGCTCTTGCATCCAGCGCCAGCCGTCACTACGACCAGCAACGCCGCAAGTGAGAGAGTCAATTTCATAGTTGTTCCTGAACCAAAGGGGTGGATATCACTCTAGCAGATGGCACGCTCGTACTTTCCTGCGAACCCGATCAGTGTTCCTTAACCAGGGTTAATCTTTTAGCCAAAACCGCAGGAGCCGCAATCTGGCATCCAGTCGCCCATAAGACATCGCCACATCAACAAATCGATCGCCCAAGCGGACCCGCCAAACGCCCAAACTGTCATCCCAAGTCGTCGCGCATTCCGCGAGGTCAGGGATCTGCTGTCATTTTCGGTTAGTGACACGTGCGAGACGTGGTCCTCGGGTGCCGCACCCTCCGATTTTGAGGGTGCGGGTTTAGAGTCAACCCAACCACGGATGTCCGCGTTTCAGCAACACCCATCACGCACTCCCAAATCACTCCAGCTCTCACACTGTCATCAATCCATATCCCGCCAATTCAATCCCACACAAACCTCCACCACCAGTGGCACCGCCAATTTATAAACGCTCTCCATCTCCTCTCGTACCAGTTCCGCCACTCGATCACTCTCTTCCTTCGGCGCCTCAAATAACAGCTCATCATGTACCTGCAAAATCATCTTGGTCGCAAATTTCTCCTCTGCCAGCCGCCGATCGATCGTAATCATTGCCATTTTGATCAAATCCGCCGCCGTCCCTTGCAGCGGCGAATTCAAGGCCGTACGCTCCGCAAAATTCCGCAATTGGATTTGCGGCGAGTTGATCTCTGGTATCGGCCTGATCCTTCCAAATAATGTCTTCGCCACGCCAGTCTTCCGCGTCTCGGTTATCACGTTGTCGAGATAATCCTTCACGCCGCGATACCGCGCGAAGTATGCGCTGATGAATTGCGCCGCCTCTTTTTGCGGTATCCCTAGCTGCTGCGCCAGCCCAAACGGCGATAATCCGTAAATAATTCCATAATTGATCGCCTTCGACGCCCGCCGGTGCTCTCCGGTCTGCGCCATCGGCCCCACGCCAAAAACTTCCTGCGCCGTGCGCGCGTGAATGTCCTCACCGTTCCGAAACGCCTCCAGCAAAACCGCATCATTCGAAAAGTGCGCCATCACTCGCAATTCAATCTGCGAATAATCCGCCCCGATCAACACTTTGCCCGGTTCTGCCACAAACGCAGCGCGGATTTGCCTGCCCAGCTCCGTCCGTATCGGAATATTCTGCAGATTCGGATCCGACGAACTCAGCCGCCCGGTCGCCGTGCTCGCCTGGGAGAAGCTGGTGTGAAGCCTTCCGGTCTCCTTGTGAATCAGTTTCGGCAGCGCGTCCACATACGTTGACTTCAGTTTCGCAATCTCTCGATACTCGATCACCTTGGCCGGAATCGCATGCTGCTCTGCCAAATCTTCCAGCACCTCCGCCGCTGTCGACCGCACTCGCCCCCTGCCGCGTTTGAATGGCGCCTGCAGTGCTAGCTTGTCGAACAAAATCTCCGCCAACTGTGTCGGCGAATTCACATTGAATTCCACGCCTGCCAAATCCCAGATTTCCTTCTCAAGCCGTCGCACTTCTTTTTCCATCGTTTGCGACATCGCATCCAGCGCCTTCGGATCGACGCGAATCCCCGCGCGCTCTATGTCCGCGATCACCGCCGCCACCGGCAGATCGATTTTTTCGTACGCCTCCAGCACCTGTGCCTCTTCCACCGCAGCCCTCAGCAACGGCGCCAGCCGTTGCATAAAATCTGCTCGCTCGCCGGCTCCGCCCCCCAGCATCACGTTGAATTGCCGCATCACCACGTCCGCAAAATTGTGGTTCCCGGTGGTCGGCCGCACCAGGTACGAATAAATCTGCGTAGCGTGCTGGATGTTCGCCACCCGCCCCGCCAGAATCTGAAACAATTTCGGATCGTGTACGATCTTCGGCCGCTTCGCATCTGCAAGCAGCGGCGCAAGCGCCTTCAACGCCTCGCCCTTTTCATCCATCCACACCGCGCGCCCTTCGCCAGCCTTCGACGAAACCTCGATCGACGCCACGCGCGTACCGAATCCCTCCGCCTCCCGCTCTCCCGTCTCCAGGTGGAACCACACCGCTATCGGCTGCTTCGCCGGCAATTTCGCCAGGTATTCGCGGAACTCCTCCACGGTCGCTAGCTGCTTGTAGTCTGTCGGCACCGCGGCCTGCTCGCTCGCAGCCGCCGCGGCCACGACCTCCGAACCCAGCTCCTTCAACAGCGAATTGAATCCCAACTCCCGGTAGAGCGTCGTCAAAATCTCTACATTCGGTTCGCGACGCTTCAGCTTCTCTAATTCCAGCGGCACTGGAACGTCCGTCGCGATCTTCGCCAGTTGCTTCGACAGCAGCACCTGTTCCCGCTGCTGCTGCAAAGCTTCGCGATATCGTTTGTTCGGGACTTCGTCCGCATGTTCCAGAGCGCTCTCTACCGTCCCATATTTCTGGATCAGCTCCGCCGCACCTTTCTCTCCAATGCCCTTCGCGCCAGGGATGTTGTCAATACTGTCGCCGAACAGCGCCATGTAATCGACAACCTGCTCCGCTGTGACCCCCAAAATCTCCTTCACCTTCGCGCGATCCACGATCACATCATTTTTGATCCCGCCCGTTCCGGGCCGCAGCACCCGCACACCATCCCCAACCAGCTGCATCATGTCCTTGTCATTCGTAACCACCAGCACATCCAGATTTTGCTTAGCGGCCTGCTCCGCCAGTGCTCCCAGCAAGTCGTCAGCCTCGAATCCATCGCGCTCGATCATCTCCAGCGACAACCCCTCGCACAGCCGTCGCACGTACGGCAACTGCTGCGACAATTCGTCCGGCATTGGCGCACGCGCTGCCTTATATTTCTCGAAAAGTTTGTCGCGAAAGGTAGGCTTCGACGTGTCAAACACCACGCCGATGTAGTCCGGCTGATAATCCTTGATCAACCGCCTCAATATATTGTTGAACAGGAACGGAACCTTGGTGGGCATCCCGTTCGGCGCATTCATCCGCACCATTGGTGCATAAAACGCGCGATAAACGTGCGCCATCGCATCTATTAAAAACAATTTCTTCGCAGCAGCACCGGCCATCCCGCCAGTATAGCAAAGCCTCCGCAGGCGCTTTTCCGCCGAGGCTTGCATTCGCTACGGTGCGGAGCGTTACTGACTCGCCTACACCGCAAAAATCGGCTCGCAGTTAAAGAACGGGTTCGCTATAAACTGCGACAAATTTAATTGCTTGTCGGAATTCTTGCAGGGAGTCCTGATGAAAATATACAACCTCATCGGTTATCTGATTATCTTGGCTTACGTGCTGGCTTGCATGTATTCGGCGCCGACCCATCTTGGACCTTGGGCTGGAATGCTCATCGGCGCAGCTTACTTCATTTCCTGCTGGTTTCTTGCCGGTGTGTATTTAGCCGATGTTCTTCATATGGGAATCGCTCATCGCGCCCTCGACTATAAAGAATGGTTTATAAAAGCCGTCACGGTCGTGAACAACTTCTTCGGAATCTATGTAGATCCGATCGCCTGGGTAAATCGCCATCGATTGCATCACAAACACGCCGACCATGCCGGCGATCCCAATAAGCTTTCCGGCGACCGTTTTTGGCGAACCCTGTATCTCTGCCTGATGCCGTATCGATGCAAAGAGAATTTAGCCGACGACCCGATTTTGAAGTCTCCTACTTTTCAGATCGTCGCGAACCCCTTCTTCGCAATATTCGCGCAGGTTTTTAGCTTTTATCTGTTATGGAAGTTGGCTGGTGACCTGAAGTTTGCGCTGGTGATGTGGTTTGGGATGCGGATTTTTGCGCTGTGGGTAAATATGATCCAGAACTATTGGACCCACACTCGCGACTTTGGATACCGGCGCTATGACGATGAAGAGGACAACGCCATGAATATTGGCGAGTGGCTTCCGGTAACGGCAACCTTCAGCGCCTGCTTGCAAAATAACCATCATCACTATCCCGGTCTTTTGCGGCTGAGCCATCACGAATCTGAATACGACTTTGGATTTATAACCGTCAAGTTTATGAAATTGTTTGGCTTGGTGAAGGCAACATCCAAAGGTGCGGAGCTGCCCAAGGACGTTCCCTTAGGCGCGCTGGATTTTTAGCCCGCTCGTTTTCTTTTCACAAACGGTTCAATCGTTTGCCCGACAAACGTCGGAGCAATTTCTTCGCCGTCCAAACCATAACGTTCCGGCCATTCTTTCGGGTAGTAGTAAGTACCGAAAATCTTATCGATCCATGGAAAATGAATCGCAAAGTTTTTGTCGATGCCTTCTTTTTGCGAAGTATGGTGCCAATGATGATACCTGGGCATGACCAGGAACTTTTCCAGCCACTTGGCATTTGGGCCGAAATTGCAGTGGGTCCAGGTGGCGTGAATCGTGACGAAAATCAAATACGCCAGGATGATCGATTGCGAGAAACCGAACATGAGAGGGGCCAGGACAAATGCGCGCACCAGCGTGTCGTCTACAAAGTGCGAGCGTGAGCCCGCGATCCAATCGAGCGCCTTTGAAGAATGGTGAACCGCATGGAAGCGCCATAGAAAAGGCACTTTGTGCAGAGCCAGATGAATGAAATATTCCGCGATGTCCGCAACTACAACCGCCAAAAAGAACTGCAACAACCATGGCACCCGTGCGATTGATTGTTGAAGAACCGGCACACCCAGATATTTCGTCGCCTGCGTAGCCGGCAATAAAACCAGAAAAGATAAAATCTGCAGAGGCAGGTGCGTGGACATGAAATAAACCACATCCAATGTCCACTCATTTCTGAATGTCCCTTGTTTGGGATACTGCGGCCACAGTCTTTCGAGTGGCACGTAAATCAGCGCCATCAAGAACAAGTCGAGCAGAAACCAATCCAGGCCGATGGCCGGCCCGTCGTGCAAAGTGTTGTTGATCTGTACGCTCGATCCGCCCAAAGCCGTTGCCGCGCTGGCCAGCAACATCCCGGTCAACGCCAAAACCTTTTTCTTGCGCCTGATCGAAGAAATAATTCCAAATAAAATGGCCCCGACAATCAGGCATTGGATTAAAACGCGCATCGTCTGCATTGGATAATGCTCGCGCAGTTCAGGGGAGCTTAGCAGTTGAGGAAAATGCAGGCACAAGACCGCTCCAAAGGAGAGAAATCCAAAAAAGGCCGACAATATTCCACTCCACCAACCTGTTCCAAAGCCGGTAGCCTCGGCATCGCCAAAGAATTCATTGATTTTTTGCTCGATCACGATGTCTCCTGCCTATGCTCCTGAACCCACAAACAGCCATCTCACCTCGCTGGCAACCGTGTGATGAATACCTGCGCGACAAACCATCGCAAGAAACTGTCCGCTAACCAGAGGTGTATGCGTATTCAACTTTGTACCTCAATTTTCGCACAGGGCTGCGACAACCGATCTACGTGGCAAAGGCAAGCCCCCTAGTAGTTAAGCTGATGCAACCGGCGAATCTGGCGCGTCATCGAAGAAGTCCGTGCGAATGCACTGAAGGCGAGCAACGGAGACGCGCGTTGGGCGAAAGCGAAGAAATTGGACCGTTTCTTTGCCCATTGCGATATCGAAAGTAAAAGGATCCAGCGCTTGATCAGCGGCCATCTTTGGATCAGCAGAAGGGAAAGGCCATGACCACACATCCAAAACTAGGCGGGACCTTCACACTCCCAGACACCGGCAACAGCCTGCACCGGATCGGCTACGGCGCCATGCAACTTGCCGGTCCTGGCGTCTGGGGCCCGCCACGCGACGTAGACGCTGCGATTGCTGTACTTCGCGAGGCCGTCGCAGCTGGCGTAAACCACATCGACACCAGCGACTATTACGGCCCGCACGTAACGAATCAAATTATCAAGCAGGCTCTGCATCCTTATCCAGCTGGCCTCTGTATCGTTACCAAGCTGGGTGCGCGCCGCGGCCCTGACAAGTCCTGGATTCCAGCCCTTTCGCGCACGGACCTCATCGAAGGAGTGCACGACAATCTTCGAAATCTCGGTCTCGACCGTCTCGAAGTCGTGAATCTCCGCGTGGGCGGGATGCTGGAGCCATCCGAAGGCTCGATTGAAGAACCGCTTACCATTCTTGCCGAGTTGAAGAGTCAAGGACTCATTCATCACATCGGCCTCAGCAACATCACGCCTCGTCAATTTGAGCAAGGTCAAAAAATCACGCAGATCGTTTGTATCCAGAACTTTTATAACGTCGCACGCCGCGAAGACGATGCGTTTGTTGATGCGCTTGCGAAGCAAGGGATTGCTTATGTGCCATTCTTTCCTTTGGGGGGATTTACGCCATTACAGTCGTCGGAACTGGATCAGATAGCGGCAACGTTGCAAGCTACCCCGATGCAGGTCGCGCTTGCCTGGCTTCTTCAGCGCTCTCCCAATATTTTGCTTATTCCCGGGACCTCTTCGACAGCCCATCTTCGAGAGAATCTCGCGGCCGCTAACCTGGAGCTCCCCCCGCACGCGGTCGCCGAACTGAACGCGATCGCCGCAAGTATTCCGGCACAACGGCAATCCGCTCACTGATTCCGAACTCGCAACAATAAGAGAATGCCGATGCTCGAGGTTCACTGCGCATATATCGAGGTGCATGGGGTATATGTCGAGTTGTACGGCGCACATTCAGTCGCCGGATAGAAAACACTTAGACGCGCAATTTAGACGCGTAGCGAACCCCGGAATCCTCTGGCGGCATAGTAAGACTCGGCGCCGTTATGACATAGGAACACAGTGTTGTACCGGCGATCACAAAACAGGGCCCCGCCGAGTTTTCTGATATCTGCTGGCGTTCTTACCCAGCTCGACGTTTTCGTATCGAAATTTCCTAGCTTCTGCAATTCTCGATATTCTTGTTCCGTTAAAAGCTCAATGCCGATAGCAGCCGCCATATCACTGGCGCTGCCTTTGGGCTTATCTTCTTTCCTCGATTCCAGCGCTGCGCCGTCGTAGCAGAGGCTTCTGCGGCCCGCCGGGCTTTCCGGTGAACAATCATAAAAAATGTATTCGCCCGTCCTCTTGTCATGACCAACGACGTCCGGTTCACCGCCGGTTCTTTCCATTTCGTGGAGCGACAACAATTTTTCGAGGCTTGCTTGCAGCCTTGCTTCTACCTTGGTCCATTCCAGACCACTATGGCGGTTCAGGTTTTTCTCAAAACGGGCCTTCAATGCTCCAAGTAGTTCGTCACGTTGTTCTCGCGACAAGGTCTTTTTATTGCCGTCGGTGTTTCGCGCCTTTGCAGCTGTCATAGTCTTTGCTTCCCGTTCCTTTTCCATATACGCGGAGGTGACGCCCTTTGGCTTGTTGTTGACAGTTCCTGAGTTACAGGTTTTCAGTGCTGATGAGACATCTTAATCCCTCGCTTACGACCAACGCGCGACGAAATCTCGGAACTCACGATAAATCGCGACACCCTTCCAGGGCTAAGTACCTGAATCGCTGAGACTAAGCCACGGTATCGCTGGCACCTCGTGTGCCTCTATCGCTGCAGCTTTGCGCCGAACGATTTCAGCACTTTCAGGAGAGAAAAAGAATGACGCACAAAACAGCCTCGTACACGCTAGCCATATTCGCGCTTGTGTTGGTCTGCCCTGGCAAGGGCGCCGCACAATCGCTCAAGTCAGCTTCGCAGGACGACTCCAGCAATCCCGTTCAGATCGTGGCCTTGGACGAATGCGATCCCGAATCCTTTAACAGGGACCCGCACGGGTCGGCCACAAACCCCAACCCCGGCCTGGGTCCCGATTTCTGCAAGAACGTCGCCCTCGCGCCCCTTGGATTTGCCACCACCTTACAGGATCTGTTCAAAGAGGCGGGCAACGGAACTCCCGACGTGAACTGGGACTTCGAGCCGGATGAAGTCCGCGTCAAGAAGGGCTCCCAGATCATCGTCACCAATCAGGGTGGCGAGCCCCACACCTTCACCGAAGTAAAGCAGTTCGGCGGCGGCTTCATTCCCCCGCTTAACAACGGACAGCCCACGGTTCCCGAGTGCAATGATGGCTTCAAGAATCTTGCGGTTGCTCGCACCCGCATCCTCCAGGGCAGCCAGCTTCAGGTGGGCGATCTGGCAAAAGGCGAGCACTACTTCCAGTGCTGCATCCACCCGTGGATGCGCGTCACCGTAGAAGTGAAGGACCACAAATAGCCACAGCGCGTTTGCGACTGGAGCTAAAACGGCCCCTCTTCCTCGACGACGTTGAAGCTTGTCGGGGGCAGGAGGGGCCTCGCCGTTTGAGTAATTTTATGACGACGTAGCCGAATACGGGCTTTTTGCGCTGAACTACTGTGGCGGGCTCTGAGGTGCCGGCTGCGTCACCAGCAACATCCGCGTTCCGCTATCCAGGTGAACATTCTTGCCGTTCGATGAAACGGTTGAGACCACCGCGTTGTCAACCTTCGCCGCGGCGAGCGTCAAGCCGTGTATTCCGATCACACCGCGACTGTTCGGGCTTAATCCGCGCTGATCGTTCCCTGGAGCGGGCACACCGCCCGTGGGCGCTCCCGTTTGCGAGTTATCCGGAGGCGGAGTACTTCGCCCCATTGGTGACGTCTGCGTGGTACCCATGTTCGCGGTGTTCTGTGGCGGGCCGGCATCGGACGATGATGAGAACGTCGCTGGCGAGGCCAACGCCTGGATGCCTGCGGACAGGGGAACCTCTGCGCCATCTTTCAGAATCGCCTTGTCAAACGTAATTGCCAGCGCTGATTGTGCGTCTCCCTTTGATTTTGCTGTCGCTTGCACGATGTGCCCGATGAGCTTGGTGCCTCTGGGCAATATTGTGCGCCCGTCGGTGGACTTCACCGCTTCGCTGGTTTGCGCGTTAACCGCGTCGCCGTTTTTAGCCTTCTTGGAGTCGAGACCGGACTTGAGATCGGCGAAAATCGGCGTTCCCGCCGCCAGCGAAGCCTGGCTTTCGCCGCTTCGCCCAGCCGCGCCATCCTGGGTGCGCGCAGCGACAGCGAAACTGCAAGACGCGAACGCGGTAATCACCAAAAAAGGGGTAAGTCGATGGAGTCTCATAAGCAGAAACCTCCTGCATTGGATTGTTGGTGAATTGGGACTGCTTGAGGCCGATGCAACTGCGCCAACGTGAGCGCCGCGGATGCGCACTCAGCTATTGAGGATCCAAGTTCAGCGAGTTGGCGGAGGCTCCGTCAGGTTCATCGGATGGTGGTGGCTGCACAACCAGAAGCAAGTGCGTGCCGCTGTCCAGATGCAGGTTCTTGCGAGCCGACAGCAGCACCGTTCCGTGCGAACCGTCCGACGTGGGCGTATAAACCTTCAGGTCGGGCCGTCCAAACGCGCCCTTGCTGTCCGGCGAGAACAACCCGTCGGACGTAAATTCGCCTTCGGCAGCGGGCGCGGGAGTCAGCGGCACGCGCAGCGTAGTTCTCGGCTTATCGTAAACGGTGGACACCACCAGCGGATCGTTGCTGCTCGCCGACACGGCCGTATTCTCGTCCACCGGAACAGTGCGCGAGCCGCTATCCTTGGTTGAGTCGGTGGAAGGCATGGGTGCTACGGCGCCTACAGCCAAAGCTTGAATGCCGGCATGCAGCATCACGTCCTGCCCATCCTTCATGATGGCTTTGTCGAACTGCACGAAAATCGCAGAGCCGGCCTTACCCCGGCCTCCGGAAGTCACGCGAACAACGTGCCCGCTGAGTTTGGTGCCTTTCGGGAAGATCGTGGTGCGCTCGTAGGTCACATCTTCGGCCGCTTCCGCGGAAATCGGATCGCCAGCCCGCGTCTTGCGGGCATCCAGCGTGTCGGTAAGGACGGCGTTGAACACCGTGCCGACTGCCAGCGGCGCGATTACCGGTGCGGGCGGCGTTTGAGCCTTGGAATCTGATTGTGCGCTGGCGGGTTGAAGACTGGGCGGGGCGGGCGTTTGAGCGCTCGCGCCAAGCACGAAAAGAAGGCTACCCGTTAAGAATAAGCTAGCTGCGGACTTCATTGACGCGTCCTCCCTGACTTCCGGGAAACCGTCGAGGCCGGAACATCGACACTACTCCACGTATATTGAGTAGTGCAAACGCTATGCCAAATGTAAATACATTGTTTGCAGTACCTTGCAATCTTGTAGCAGACCAAATCATATCCGAAATGGCGTCCCGGTACTCCGATTCTGCACTGCTCAAATGATGCCCAAAGGTTTGGCGACGTCTGCCAAGGTGTCCGCCGCGTTCAAAAGCTGGTCCTTCTTATGGCCGGCGCTGACAATCGCGCGGAGCCGAGCCTTGCCTTCCGCGACCGTGGGGTACCCCACAGCCGGCGCAAACACGCCGGCATCGAACAATTTCCTCGAGAACTCGAAAGCCTTAGCCGCGTCGCCAACATGGATGGGAATGATGGGCGTTTCGCTAACCTGGAACTGGAACCCACGCTTTTTCAGCTCGCGTTTGAAGAACTTGGTGTTGGCCCACAATTTCTTCACCAACTTCTCGCCCTCTGGCGAATCGAGCAGCGTAAAAGCAGCCTGACAAGCCGCGGTCACAGCCGGGGGATGGGAGGTCGAAAACAGGAATGGCCGGGCGCGCAAATAAAGGTAGTCGATCAGATCACGCGAGCCACAAACGTATCCACCCATAGCGCCAATGGCCTTACTCAACGTGCCGACTTGAATCTGTACGCGGCCGTGACAATTGAAATGGTCGATCGTTCCGCGCCCGCCGCGCCCCAGCACACCGGAAGAATGCGCGTCATCGACCATCATGATGCAGTTGTACTTCTCGGCGAGATCGCACAAGGCCGGTAATGGCGCGATATCGCCATCCATAGAAAAAACGCCGTCGGTGATGATCAGCTTGTGGCCATTCCAGCTGGCGTTTTCTTGCAGGATGCGTTCGCAGTCGGCGACGTCCTTGTGCTTGAAAACTTTGATGGTGGCTTTGGAGAGTCGCGCGCCGTCGATGATGGAGGCGTGATTCAATTCGTCGGAAACGATCAAGTCCTCTTTACCCAACACCGCCGAAACCGTTCCGGCGTTCGCCGTGAATCCTGACTGAAACACCACGCAAGCTTCCACATTCTTGAAGCGTGCAATCTGCTCTTCCAGTTCCATATGCAGCTTCATGGTTCCGGCGATGGTTCGGACGGCACCTGCGCCTGCGCCATATTTTCTCACCGCTTCCAAAGCCGCCTTGCGCAGGGCCTTGTGCGTGGTCAGCCCCAGGTAGTTGTTCGACGCCAGGTTGATAACTTCTTTGCCGTCGAAGGTACAGACTGGTTTTTGTTCGCCCTCCAGCGTGCGCAATTTTGGCGCGACGCCCTTAGCGCGCAGCTCATTCAGTTGATCGGATACATATTGCAGCGGATTCTGCCTGGTTACCTGCGCTCCCGTTTCCGTCATATTGCGTTTCGCCTTTCCTAAATACGCATTGTGTTTGCGACTCGGCGGTTGACTTCTTGTCGCTAAGCCGGCATTCCATCTGGATACAGCAAAATTTTCCCGGCCAAGCCTCCCTGCAATTTTGCGAAGGCGATTTCAAAATTCTCAAGTGGGGCGCGTTCGCCGAAGAGCGGCTCCAAATCCAATCGACCAGCCTTGAGAAGCGCCGTCATTTGCACCCAGGTTTCATACATTCGTCGGCCGTAGATGCCCTGTACTGTGGCCCCTTTGAAAATCACGTCATTGACCAGATCCAGGGGCACGGATTCGGTGGGAATGCCCAGCAGCGAAGCTCTGCCGCCAGCGCGCATAGCTTGAAAACCCTGCTGAATGGCGGTGGGATTTCCTGACATTTCCAACAGGACGTCGACGCCGGTGCCGCTGGTCTCTCCCAAGATTTTCTTCACTGCATCTTCCGCCGCAGGATTCACCACGACGTCAGCGCCCATCTTCCTGGCCATTGTGCGCCGATGTTCGTTGGTTTCCGTTGCGAATACCGTGGAACTGCCGCAGGCCTTGGCTACGGCGATGGACATCAGTCCAATCGGGCCGCAGCCGGTAACCAGGACCGTGCGCCCCGCAATGGGGCCCGCCAATACCGTGTGCACGGCATTTCCGAGCGGATCGAGAATGGCTCCGTAATGTTCCGGGATGCTGGGATCGAGCTTGATGATGTTGGACGCGGGGATCTTCACGAATTCAGCGAAGGCGCCATCCTGATCGATGCCGATGATGCGGAGGTTTTGACAGATGTGCGCTTCACCCACGCGGCACTGATGGCAATGGCCACAGTTGACATGCATCTCGGCGCTGACGAAGTCACCAGCTTTCACGGCAGCGACTTCTTCGCCGACTCGCTCGACCACTCCGCAAAATTCGTGCCCTAAAGTTATGGGCGGCTTGATGCGGCCCTGAGACCAGCGATCCCATCCATATATATGCAGGTCGGTGCCACAGATAGACGCTGTCTTCACACGCACCAGTACATCAGTGGGGCCGATGGCGGGGACGGTTGCGCTCTCAAACGACAATCCTCGCGCGGGCTGCATCTTGCGCAATGCTTTCATCAAAGTTGGCATCGTGGAGTTCGCCGGCGGGTCCTGGCGGGCCGGGATTTATGCTAGCACACCGAGACGCCTTGCTTGGCGCAGTGACTTCCTCACATTTCGCTGTTGCGTTATCCTTTCGAACTATTCTGATGCCGCTCACTGTAGCTGCGGAATCACCCTGGAGTTCACATATGTCTCCTGTTTTAGGCCGGCAAGCGGTGGTCGTGGGGGCGGGAATGGCGGGTCTCGCGACGGCGCGCGCGGTTTCTGACTTCTTCGAGCGAGTGGTCATTCTGGAGAATGACGTGCTTCCTGAGGGAGCGGCTACGCGCCCAGGAACGCCGCAATGTAGACACGCGCATGCGCTGTTAGCGGGCGGCCAAAAAGCGCTGGCAGGACTGTTCCCGGAGTTTGAGAGAGAGCTGGCGCGAGCCGGCGCTGTTCCAGTTCGCGTCGCATCGGACTTCCTTTTTCAGCGGCTAAACGGCGACATGCCGGCGCGCGACCTTGGGCTTCAGATCTTCAGTATGTCGCGGCCATTGATCGAAGCAGTAGTGCGGGGTTGCGTGCGTAGATGCAGGAATATCGAACTACGCGAGCGCTGGCGAGCGAAAGAATTTGTAGTAGATCGAAACGGCGGAAACGCACGAATCTCCGGCGTGCAATGCGACGCACCCTCGCACTCGTGCGAAAAAATCGAGGCAGAGCTGGTCGTCGACGCTTCCGGTCATGGCTCACTTACGCTAGCCGCCCTGGCTGTCGCCGATCAGCCCGCACCGCAGGAAGTTGCAATTGGCGTTGATATTGGGTATGCGACCACGCTGCTGGAAGTTCCACCTGATGCACCCGCGGATTGGAAGTGTCTGTTTACTCTTCCAGACTATCCTCACAATACCCGGGGAGCCTTTATATTACCGGCGGAGGGCGGTCAGTGGATGGTAACCACTAGCGGCCGTTATGACGAGAAACCAGTCGGAGAGTGGACAGCGTTCTTAGAACATACAAAACGGATTCGTACATCCACTGCGTTCGAAGCCATTCGTAACGCGAAACGTGTGGGCGAAATCGCGCAATTCGGCTTCAAGGCCAGCCGCTGGCGCCGCTTCGATCAAACAGCAACATTTCCGGCCGGACTGCTGCCAATCGGCGACACCATTTGCCGGTTCAATCCGATTTATGGGCAAGGGATGAGCGTGGCTTGCCAAGAGGCGGTGACATTGCAACGATTGCTGAGCGACAAGTCCGCGGAAGGCGGGTCGCTGGAAAATCTCGCTTGTTCCTTTTTCAAGGAAGCGCAGCCGATCATCGAGACTCCCTGGTCTACGGCGGTGATGCCGGACTTTCTTGATCCGCGGACCGAAGGCGCGCGTCCGCCCGATCTTGCGAACACACTTCGCTTTTCAGCGGCGATGTTCAAGCTCGCTGTGGAAGATGCCGCAATCCACAAGATTGTTACGGACGTGCAGCATCTGTTGAAACCCGCGAGCGCGCTACGCGAACCCACGCTCGTGGAGCGAGTCAAGTCAGAAATGGCCGCCCGCGCCGCCGTAAACTAGCCCGCCCGCCACTAATGGAGACCGCATGCCTGATGTCACTCACCGCTACATCGACACAAACGGTATCCGCATGCACGTTGCGGAGTGCGGCGCCGGGCCGCTGGTTGTTCTGTGCCACGGCTTTCCGGAATCGTGGTATTCGTGGCGCCATCAACTTTCGGCATTCGCAGAAGCAGGTTTCCGCGTGGTCGCTCCGGACATGCGCGGCTACGGCCAGACGGATCGGCCTGAGGGCATCGATCAATACACGCTGCTTCATCTAGTTGGCGATATGGTGGGATTACTTGACGCATTCGAGGTCGCGGACGCGGTAATCATCGGACACGATTGGGGCGCGCCGGTGGCGTGGTCGTCCGCATTGCTGCGGCCTGATCGTTTCCGCGGCGTTGTGGGACTCAGCGTGCCGTTCTGGCAACGACTTCCGATTCGGCCGACGAGCCTGATGAACCAGAATGACCAAGAAATGTTCTATCAGCTCTACTTTCAAACGCCAGGTGTTGCCGAAACGGAGTTGGAGCGAGATGTCCGTCGCACGATGCGCAGCCTGTTGTACTCCGGGTCGGGCGATGCTCCGAGGTCACCTTCGGATGTCGCGCAATCCAGCAATGAAGTTGGAATGGTGCCGCGAAACGGCGGCTTTCTGGATCGCATGATGAATCCGCAAACGCTTCCGCCCTGGCTCACGGAATCGGACATCGATTTCTACGTACAGGAATTCACGCGCACTGGATTCCGTGGTGGGCTGAATTGGTATCGTACTATCGATCGCAGTTGGGAATTGTTCGCTCCGTTCGCGGGCAAGCAGATCGTTGTGCCGGGGCTGTACATCGCCGGCGATCGCGATCTCGTCGTCGGCTTCCGCGGAATCGATCTGATCCTGGCGAACCTGCCGCATGCCGTGCCGCAGCTACGTGGCACAGTGTTTCTGAAGGGCTGTGGGCACTGGACACAGCAAGAGCGACCTGACGAGGTCAACCGAGCGGTGCTGGATTTCGTCCGCGCTTTATAGACCATTCACGAGCTCGAATCGATTCACGCCGGAGCGCGAACCTGGAAGGCGGCGAGGCGCACAAAAAAATGGCGAGCGGCCTTTTGCGGCCGCCCGCCGATTCAGTCAACGTTCGAGTTGTCGATCTTCAGCCGGGATTAGCGAGCTCCGATGGCAACGTAGAATCCCGTGCCGTCGCGAACGATGCGAAGCAGAACTGGCTGACTGGCGTTTCGCATCGCTTGTTCGAACTCGCTGACCGTGGTTACCGCCTGATGGTTTACTTCCTGCACGATGTCGCCTTCGCGGATTCCTGCGATGCCAGCGGCGCTGTCAGGATCCACTTTCGAAACGAGAACACCGTGAGTTTCCTGTCCGAGGTGCAACTGCTGGCGGACCGCCGGAGTGATGGGTTCCACCTGGATACCCTGCAGGCTGCTGCTCTGATCGGAATTTCCTTCCGCGTTCTTTTCGTGGTCGGCAGGCAGTTCTCCGAGCTTCACATCGAAGTTCAGAGTGCTGCTTCCGCGACGCACGACGAGCGGCACGTTCGTTCCGGGATCGGTTTCGGATACCTGCAGGCGAAGAGCTGCTGAATCCGCCACCGGTTCACCGTTCATTTTCACAATGACATCACCGGGCTTGAGACCAGCTTGCGAGGCCGGGCCCTTTGGTGTGATGTCGCCAATGAGAACGCCGTTCGAGTCGTTCATATTGAGAGCCTTCGCCATCGTCGGCGTCACGTCTTGAATCGTCGCGCCGAGGAAACCGCGAACAACATGACCGTGGTCGACGATCTGGTCCATTACGCGCTTGGCAAGATTGACCGGAATGGCAAAGCCGACGCCCTGGTTACCGCCGCTGTGAGAAAGAATCGCGGTGTTGATTCCAATCAGCTCACCTTTCGCATCGATCAGTGCTCCGCCGGAATTGCCGGGATTAATGGCTGCGTCGGTCTGAATGAAGTCTTCATAGTCCTCGATACCGAGGTTCGCGCGGCTCGTCGCACTGACGATGCCCATGGTCACGGTCTGCCCTACGCCGAACGGATTGCCGATGGCGAAGGCGAGATCTCCGACTTGAACCTTGGACGAATCGCCGAGAGGAATGGCCGCCAGATGGTCGGCATCCACCTTGAGCACGGCAATGTCGGTCTTCGGATCGCGCCCGACAACCTTAGCAGTGAATTCACGCTTGTCGCGGAACGCTACCTTGATGTCGGTGGCGCCATCGACGACGTGATTGTTCGTCAAAATGTAGCCGTTGGTGCCGACGATCACGCCGGAACCCAGTCCTTGCTGTTTCTCTTGCTGCGGCTCGCGTGAACGCGGCTGCTTGTCACCAAAGAATTGGCGGAAGAATGGATCATCAAACATCGGATTCATCTCGTCCGCAGAATGCTTCACGATGCGCGAAGAAGTAATACTCACGACTTCGGGCAGCGCTTGCTTGATAAGCGGCGAATAGCTGGCGGCAAGCGGTGCGGCCATTGCCGCGCTCGTGACCGCCGGAGCGAAAATTGGACGCTCCGCCTTCGTGCTCGTCCCTGAGGTCTTCGCAATGACCGCGCCGCCAATCAACATGGCGCCCACGGTCAGTGTCGAAGCCCAGATTTGAACTTTTCGACTGATCTTCATCACTGCTTTCTCCTTTTGCTTCGAAAGACTTTGAATTAACCGAGGCGCCTGCTTTGTTGCCGGAGCCTCACAGCGGCTTCGTGTTACTGCTCATTCGTCCCTTGGATTGCCTGCGCTCATCACCTCTGTCGAGAGATGCCGAAGCAAGCACATACAGGTTGGAGGACCAAGCTGAAGCGAACATGAAATGAAGCTTATTTTTATTTAATGAAGGAGACAGAGCCTAAACTATTTGATATCTAAGACTTACGGTTATTCTCGGCAGAAGCGCCTTCATTGAGAGGCAGGCTCACGGTGAACGACGCCCCTTCACCCGGCTGGCTTTCTACCGTGATTCGGCCGCGATGTTGTTCCACGATCCAACGGGCCAATGACAAACCCAGCCCGACACCGGGAATGCGCTTCGAGCGCGACGGCTCCGCGCGATAGAAGCGCTCGAAAACGTGCGGGAGCGCTTCCGGCGGGATGCCCATTCCCCAATCTCGCACACGCAACTCCGCCTGTCCGTCTTTGGAGGCGACGGTCAACAAAACCTGCCCGCGCTGCGGCGTGAATTTGATGGCGTTGTCCAACAGATTCAGGACCACACGCTCTAGCCAACTGGCGTCGCCGCGAACATGAACGTTCGGCGCGATCTTCGTTTTCAACGCGATCTCTTTGGAGGCCGCCACCGGCTCCAGTTGTTCCGTCAGGGAGGCCGCCAGCGCCGAAAGATTCACGACCTGCTCGGCCCAGCGGATTTCGCCGGCTTCCGCATGAGCGAGTACTAAGAGGTCGTTGATCATACGCGTCAATTTGTCGAACTCTTCCAGCTGACTGGAAAGCAGATGCCGGTAATCCTCAATGGAGTGCGCCTCCAGCAGCGCTACCTCAGCCTCGCCACGCAAAACCGTCAGCGGTGTTCGCAGTTCGTGCGAAATGCTGGCGGTGAATTGCTTCATCTGCCCGACAGAATTCTCCAGTCGGCTCAGCGTTTCGTTGAAAGATTGCGCCAGCTCATCGACTTCGTCGCCTGCGCCTCGGAATGGCAAGCGTTGCTGCAATTGTTCGATGTCGATGTCGCGCGCCGCGGCAGCCAACTGCCTCATAGGCCGCAAAGCTCTGCGCGCCATTTCCCAGCCCATGATGGCCGCGGCAAAAACGCCGAGCGGCGCCAGAAACAGAAGCGACCGCAGAAATCCTTTTCGCGCATTGTCCGCAGGCGTCATCGGAATGCCGACCCGCACCAGAAAAGCCGGAGAGTTGCCGCCGCTTATGACGGAGTTGTCAAAGCGCAGTCGCTCTTGCTCGATTTGCAGATCGGTGTACTCATGCGATCTGGCCAATGCGCGCGCTTCTGCCGGCGTCAGACGCACACCCAGAAGATCCATCTCCTGGGACTGCAGCAGCAGCGCGCCGTCGGGCAGCCGGAAAACCTGGTAATAACGCGCAGCATTGTGGATGAGATAGGCCTCTTCGCGATCGTTCGGATTGACGACCAGTTGCACGTTGCCGTTCTGCACACGCATGTAGTTCCGCAGGAAAACGACACGTTGGCGCAGTTGTTCGGTCAGGCTGCGATCCACAACAAGGTTGAGCGAGTGATAGAAGATCACGCCGAACAGAGACAGCATGGCGGCCAGCATCAACGTATAAAACAGGGTCAGGCGAGCGCGAAGTCCAAGGGCTTTCATGACGGTTCGTCGGTGAGCATGTAGCCGACGCCTCGGATGGTATGGATCAGCGGAGGAGAGAATTCGCGATCGATCTTGTTTCGCAGCGAATTGATATGCACGTCCACCACATTGCTGACGGAATCGAAGTGAATGTCCCAGACGTGCTCGATGATCATGGTACGGGTCACGCTGCGGCGCGCATTGCGCAGGAGGAATTCCAGCAGCGAGAACTCTTTCAATTTCAAGTCGATTTTACGGCCGGCGCGCGTTACCACGCGAGTGGCCGTGTTCATCTCGAGATCGGCAAGTCGCAGCGTGGTGCTTTCCTGAGCGCCGCGGCGAATCAGCGCGCGAATCCGCGCCGACAGCTCGGCGAAGGCGAAGGGCTTGACCAGATAATCGCTGGCGCCGCTGTCCAGGCCGGTCACTTTGTCTTCTACAGCACTCTTGGCGGTCAAAATCAGCACCGGCAGACTTGGATGGCGCGCCCGAATTCTCTTGAGCACTTCAAGCCCCGGCAATTTGGGGAGCATCAAATCGAGAATTACAGCGTCATATCCGAAGTTCTCGGCTTGGTACGCTGCTTCCTCGCCGTCGGTGACCACGTCCGCCGCATAGCCCTCCTGCTGCAAGCCCTTGCGAATGAAGTCCGCAACTTTTTCTTCATCTTCGACGATAAGAATTCGCATGGCAATGAATGTGGCGTCCTGCGCTCGATATAGCCCCTAAGAGATTAGATGACGGGAATCTCTTTCCTAGTACGCGCGCGCAAACGAAGAAAGCAAAATGAATAGCCAATTCGTAGCCCCGAGAGTGGCAGCAGGTCGCAACTTGTTGTAAATTAAAAGTCTACCTTGTCCGTTCCCCGGTAGCTCAATGGTAGAGCATTCGGCTGTTAACCGAAGGGTTGCTAGTTCGAATCTAGCCCGGGGAGCCATCTTCTTCGATCAGTCCGGCAGCAAATCAGGAACGCACCTTTCGAGATTGTCCGCGATTGTGTCGCAGATCCACGGGCGGATCGGGTCGACCGTCCAATTCAGTCCGAAAATGCATTCGACCTCGACTATCTTTACCGCAACATTCTTGCGGCCACTAAGGGCTCTCATGTCACGCTGCCATGCCCGATGTCCTACATCCGTCACGTCTATCGGCCAGCCCATCTGCGGAAGAATGAACTGCATGTCGGGATACAGTCTGGCCGCAGTCGTGAACTCAGGTATGTCGGGCGAGAGGATCTCCACCTAAAGCAGGGCCTCGCATAGTCAAAGTGCCTGCGATGCAGACTGCACGTCCTCGGGTTACAATCTCCCGCGCTCGACTATGACTCACACTGAATCAAACTGGTCCGGCACGCGCGGCCGACTCAAAGTTTTCCTTGGCTATGCCTCTGGTGTAGGCAAATCCTTTCGCATGTTTGACGAAGGGCGTCGGCGCAAGGAGCGTGGTCAGGACGTGGTCATCGCGGCGATCCAGCCCAAGGTGCCCGCCGATGTTGAAGCATTAGTCAACGGAATCGAGATTGTTCCGACACTCACGATCAAAGGCGTTCCGGTCATAGATGTCGAGACGATCCTTCAACGCCGGCCGCAAATTTGCCTCGTCGATGGCCTCGCTTACGACAACCCTCCCGGAAGCCGCAACGCGCATCGCTGGCAAGATGTCGAAGAACTCCTCGCTGCTGGAATCAACATCGTCGGTTCGGTCAATCTCCAACACATTGACGACCAGCGAGAAGCCGTCGAAAAGCTTACCGGCAAGCGCGTGACGCAAACCATACCGCGGCAATTCCTCAACACCGCCGACGAAATCGTGATCGTGGATGCGCCGACGCAGGTGACGCTCGAGCGCCGCACGTCGTTGCGTGAACTGGCCCTCGTGCTTTCCGCGGAAGTCATCGATGCAGGACTCCAGCGGTATCTGCACGATCACAAGATCGAACAATCCTGGGGCACGCACGAGCGGTTCCTGATCTGTCTTTCGCCTCGCGCCAATTTCGAACGCATGATCGCCACCGCACGCCGGAATGCCACGCGCTTTCACTGTGACGTTCTGGCGGTGTACGTGAAGCAGCCCGATCTTTCGAATGCCGATCGCGAGGCACTCGAGCAAGCTTTGGCCAAAGCTCGAGAAGATGGCGCGTACGTCGAAGTCCTCGAAGGGCAAGACCTGGTCACCACCATCGTGCAATATGCCCGGGCGCATAACATCACGCAGATCTTTGTTGGTCACAGCGTCAAAAAAGATTTGGGCACGCGCATGTTTGGAAGCCCAGTCAGTCGGTTGGTTAGGGCTGCGCAGGGCATCGATGTACGCGTATTTCCACACTGAATCGAGATCGCATCGCAGAAATAATCTGGCTACGGTCTATACACATGAGCCACAAAACTCGGCGCGGGCACCTCAGAATCTATCTCGGCTATGCAGCGGGCGTCGGCAAAACGTACCGCATGCTGGAAGACGCCAAGGACTTACGCGAGCACGGCAAAGATATTGTGCTCGGCTTTCTCGAGCCGCAGGACCGCGCGGATAACGAGCAGAAATCCGCCGAGTTCGAGAAAATTCCGTTGCTGCAAGTTCCGTGCCGCGGCAGTTACGCCGCGGAGATGAATGTCGCTGCCATCCTTCAACGTGCGCCGAAAATTTGCATCATCGATGACCTCGCGCATACCAACGCGCCGGGCTCCGACCATCCCCGCCGCTGGCAAGATGTGCAAGTCATCCTGGACGCTGGGATCGATGTGCTCACCACCATGAACGTGCAGGATCTCGCCAGCTTGACGGATCAGATCCTGCAAATCACCGGCCTCCGCGTTCGCGAAACCGTTCCCGACTGGATTTTCCAGCAAGCGGATGAGGTCATTCTCGTCGATGTCACTCCACGCGCTTTGCTTCACCGTCTGGAACGCGGCGCGATCTATGCGCCCGAGCGGGCGAAAACTGAATCGCAGCGCCTGTTTCAGGAACCAACGCTAGTCGCACTTCGTGAGCTGGCCATCCGCCAAACCGCGCAAGCGCTGGAAGCCCGCGCCACCGCAAAAAAAGAACCTGCCGACGCCCGGGCCGAGAAAATTCTCGTAAATGTCACCGCCGATCCTTCCACCGCAATGCTCCTCCGTCGCGCACGCCGTGTCGCCGACTATCTCCATGCTGGATGCGTCGCCATTTTCGTCTGCCCGGAAAAAGATTTCTCCAAGCTGCCGGCTCCGCAACGCCAAGCCATCGAGCGTCATCTGCGCTTCGCCGAGAATCTCCACATCGACACCGCTATTATTAACAGCAAAAAAACCGCCAACGCGCTGGTCGACTTCGCCCATCAGAACGGCGTCACCCACATTTTCATCGGCCCCGCCGCCGCCCCACCCCGCAAATGGTTCCGCGGCCTCGATTTCACAGATCAAGTTCTGTACCAGGCGCGCGATCTGGAAGTTACGGTCGTGGCCGAACGCAGCCTGGACGGCAGCCGCTCCCTCTATCCCGAAGACGAAGCCGCCGGTCTGATGCATTCCGGTTATGTGCGCATCTCACCCGAACTAACGGTTGTCGACGCTATCGCTGAAATCCGCCGGCAGGCGGAGCACGTCGAGATGATTTATTACGCGTACGTAGTCGACGATGCACAGCACCTGCTCGGTGTCGTTTCGTTCCGTGAACTTATCTCCGCTGACCGCAGCAAAAAAGTCGGAATGGTTATGCGCACGAATTATGTTTTCGTCGCCGAAGACGAAGACAAGGAAGCGGTGGCGCAGCAGCTCACCAGGAATCGCCTGCTGGCGATCCCCGTGCTCGACGCTAATCGTCGCATTATGGGCATCGTCAGCAGCGCCGATCTCGCCGAAGTCGCCCAGCAGGCAGCCAGCGAAGACATCCTGAAAATCGGCGGTATGGAAGCGCTGGAAGGCCCGTACATGGACGTAACGTTCGGGCAGATGGTTAAAAAACGCGCTGGATGGCTCGCCATTCTGTTTCTCGGCGAAATGCTTACCGCTACCGCCATGGGTTATTTCTCGGACGAAATTTCACGTGCTGTCGTCCTCGCGCTCTTCATTCCACTGATCATCAGCAGCGGTGGGAACTCCGGTTCACAAGCCACCACGCTGGTCATCCGAGCCATGGCGCTGGGCGAGATTCGTCTACGCGACTGGTTTCGCGTTATCCGCCGCGAACTGATGGCCGGCGTCACACTCGGCGCCATCCTGGGAGTCATCGGGATCACCCGCATTCTGCTGTGGCACTACTTGCGCGGGACTTATGGCGAACACTTCGGCGTGATCGCCCTCACTATCGGCTGCAGCCTGATCGGCGTAGTCATGTTCGGCACTCTCGCAGGCTCCATGCTCCCGTTCATCCTGCGCCGCTGCGGACTCGACCCCGCCAGCGCATCGGCTCCTTTCGTCGCCACGCTTGTTGACGTCACGGGACTCATCATTTACTTCAGCGTGGCGAACGTAATCCTGCGTGGCATCCTTCTGTAGGAAGAAACGAGATACGAACCCTTCAGCGGGCAAGTCGTTCAAGCGCGATGCGATTGGTGCGAGGTCCGGAGGCGCCGATAACCACCGCTACGCCCAACATCGCTGCCGCCAAAAGAGCGAAGACGCCGCCGACGCCGGCGCGAACCAGAACGGCGCCGATCAACAATGAGGAGAATGAAGCGCTCAGTCGGCTCCAGCTGTACGTAAAACCAACACCGGTGGCACGCATGCGCGTGGGAAACAATTCGGATTGATATGTGTGCAGCAGCGCCGAAAACCAGTTCGAGCATAGTGTGACCAGCGCCCCGCTCAGCACGATCAGCGTCGGCAGGCTCCAGAAAGCGAAACCCAAACCAAATGCGGCGATCAGTAATGACAGGGCCACGATTGTCCACTTGCGCTCGAGTTTGTCCGACGTGAGGATGGCAATTGCGGGGCCCAACGGAGAGACGAGCGCGATTAGCAGCGTGTACTCCAGCGAATGCAGCAGCGAGACGCCGCGACGCATAAGAAATGTAGGCGCCCAATTCGCGAAGCCGTAGTAGCCGATCGTCTGCAAAGCGTGAAAGATCACCAGCATGATGGTGCGACGGCGGTAGGGCGGCCGCCAAAGTTCGGCGAAGGAAGCGCGCTCCGCTTTGACGGGCGGTACTTCGACGTGCGCATTGTTTCGCACGAGACTTTCGTGAACCGGTGATTCCGCTTGCAGCCGCGCAAGCGCTGCCTCCGCCTCCGCATGGCGTCCACGGCTTTCCAGCCATCGCGGAGATTCCGGCAGGTTGCGGCGAAAGTACCAGGCCAGAGCCGCGCCGATCGAGCCAATCACCATGACCCAGCGCCAACCAGGCATCAGGAAGTGCGTGGGCTCCAGAACGCGAACGAGAATTGCGACCACCGGCACAGCGGTAAATCCGACGGTCTGAGTGATGGCCACATAGCGACCGCGCGCAGTGCTCGGCACCATTTCCGACACGTAGGTGTCGATGACCACGAGCTCGGCGCCTATGCCGATGCCGGCGAAAAAGCGCAGGATCAGTAGCCATCCAGCGGAAAGAGCAAAAGCTGCCGCTAACGTGAACAGCGAATAAATCAGGAGCATGGCGACGAAGGCGCTGCGGCGGCCCATGCGGTCGCTGCCCATGCCGAAGAGAAGCGTTCCGGTGAACATGCCGAAAAAGCCGGCGGCAATTATGTCGGTGAACTGGTGCAACGTGAGAAAGCCGGATTGCTGAAGCGCCGCGCCGATGTACGCCATCATGTAGATGTCGTAGAAATCGAACCATCCGCCCAGAGAGACGAGCGCGATGAAGCGGCGATGGAATCTGCCGGCAGGGATTTGCTCGATGCGCGCAGCAATCGAATTTGTCTCGTTCAAGAAGAAATCACTTCATTTGCTCGACGATGCCGATTTTTTCCAGCGTGCGCAAATATTCCAGGACCAGATCGAGCGGGACGGGGCCGAACTCCGCCGAAACCGCATCGCGAATCTGCTGGGCATTGCGTTTGCCGTCGGCAAAGTTCAGCGTCTCGTAGGCGTACTCTTCGCCGCCGCCCCAGAGACCTTGATAGTCGAGCAGCTTGGGCCTGCTGATCTGAGAGCCGGTGTGATCGTTCACAAAGTCGTAGCCGAAGACTGTGACCGGGCCGCGCGGCGAAGGTCGTCGAACGAAACGAACGTCACTCGCGGCCTTCCCTGACACCGTCGGCTTTTGCGGAGATGGATGTTGGCTGGGACCGTTCAGGAATTCCCGGATCGAGTCGTCAGCTTGCTCGACATAATCGGTGAACGCCTGGTTGAAAAGAGAATGCTCATTCGGTTCTATGTTCCGAACCCGGCTGGCCATAGCTATGGACAACCGGCCGCCGCGCAGTTCTGAATTCAATGCGATATCGGATGTATCGTTCGCGGTCATCTTCGCCAGAAAATAGCCCGAGGCGGCACCGATGAATGCGGCACGTTTGAGTTTTGTGGGATCGATGTTGGCGGCGGTGTCGAAGTTGGTGTGGATGTAGCGGTCCGGCCAGTCGTTCAGGTAGATCGCGGGAATCTTGAAGGAGCTGTCCTGGTATACCTCGTGGTCGCTGCCCATGGTGTACGGCGTGTCCATGGCTTGCAGCGGCTCTTTGCCGCCTTCGGGCGCGACCAGCGGATATTCGGCGGAGAGGCCCGCAGCAAAATTGTAAGACTGCTCGTTCACGAATTCGGCGAAGGCCCAAGCGACATCGTGGATGAAGGAAGGCAGGCTCATCGGGCCGCGCGTTACGTGAAACACCGCTTTGGTGACCCGGCCGCCGCCAACCATGTCCATGTGCACGACAGCCTTGATGCGTGACGCGAATTCCGGTTCGGCGTTCAGCAGCGTGAGAGTGCCTTCGATTTCGGGGGGCCAGATGAAGCGGATAGTGCGCGCGGGCCGCGGCAATTTTTGTTCGGCGATCAGTTTTTGTAGGGTGCGGGCGACTTCGAGGATAGTGACACAGCCGCTGGCGTTGTCATTGGCGCCAGGACGTTGATGATCGAGGTGGCAGCTGAAGGCGATCTCTTGGTCTTTAAGTTTGGGATCGGCTCCGGGGATTGTGGCGGTGACCACTTCGAGATTGCCGGGATGTTGTCCGGCTTTCACCATTGCGTGAAGTTTGATCTGCTCGCCTTTGGCTAGGCGTTCGCGCAATACCCGCGCGGTTTTCAGCGAGACCATGAAGGCGAAGGTCTTGTTTGGCGAAAATGTTTCGAGGTGCCCCCAACGGATTAGATTCTCGTCTTCGCCCGACCACGCGGTTTTCTGGTTTTGCGCGTAGCTGACGATTCCGGCGGCGTGGAATTTGCCAATGGCGAGATCCTGTACCGCGCCGGGCTGCGCTCCAACCAGGACGATTTTTCCTTTTACATCTTTACCGGCGTAGTCGCTTTCTTTTGCGCCGTCACCGACGTCCACCAGATCCGCGGAGACATCCGCGCTTTCGCTGTCTTCAGCAAGCACGACCGGCTCGGCGTCGTAACTGGCCATTTTCATTGCCGGGCTCCAGCCGCACGGCCGCTTGCTTCATCTCCCACAATTCGGCGAATTCCGCATCCCAAGGCGGGCGCGAGCGCTGCGTGCCGTAGAAGATTCTGCCGTCGGAAGGAAATTGCAGGATGGCCACGTCGCTCAGGCCGTAGGCGCGAGCGCGCTCGGCGACCAGTTCGGCCGCGGAGTGGAAGCCCTGCGAACCGCGCTGGCGATGAAAGCGGGTGATGCCTTCAAGAGTGCGCTTGGCGGTTTCACCGGAGAGTTCCTGAGCGAGGGCGGCGACATCTTTTTCGGGAAGCAGCGGCGGCTTTTGCGCGGAAGCCCAAACGGGAGCGAGAAAGAAGACGAGCGTGAAAGGCAAACCATGCCGCATGTACACCCCATTAATAGCTAAGAGATTCGGCGAGGCATTCTAGCGCAGGTTGACGAAGCTGGTGTGTTGCGGTTTCAGGTCGGGCGAGTTCGCGATGTCACGTTTGTTCGTGAGCGGCCACGGGTTCGACGGGTTGCGAGGGTTCGGCGGTGAGGAAGCGTTTGAGGATGGCGGCGATTTCGTCTTCATTTACGGGCTTGGCGATGTAGTCGTCCATGCCAGATTCGATACAGCGTTCGCGATCTCCTTGAATGGCATGGAGGGGGCATGGCGACGATGGCGAGGTGACGTCCAGGCGTTTCGGTACGGCGAAGTTCGGCTCATTTGAGAAGCGCAGGGGTTAAACCAACGCTTGGCTGCTGCTATGCTTTGATGTTCTGTGAGGACGCTTACCTTGAAAATTCTGGTGACAGGAAGCAGCGGATTGATCGGGTCGGAGGCAGTGACACACTTCGATCGGCATGGGCATGAGGTTGTAGGCATAGACAACAACATGCGGCGGGAATTTTTTGGGCCGGGCGGAGATACGCTGTGGAACCTGGAGAGATTGAAGGTTGAGACGCGGCAATTCACGCCTGTTGGATTGGACATCCGAGATCGCGCCGGAATTGACGAACTTTTTAAATCACACCGGTTTGACTTGATCGTGCACTGCGCAGCGCAACCCTCTCACGACAAGGCCAAGGATATTCCGCTGCTGGATTTTGAGGTGAATGCAGTCGGCACGGTGAACTTGTTGGATGCGACGCGGCGACATTGCCCGGAAGCGGTGTTCGTCTTTCTGAGCACGAACAAAGTTTACGGAGATGCGCCGAACGAGATCCCCATGAAGGAGCTGGAGACCCGCTGGGACTATGCGCGGGCTGAGGATTTTGACGGCGTAAGGGAGAATTGCCGGATCGATCAGACCATGCATTCGCTGTTTGGTGCGTCCAAAGCAGCGGCCGATCTGGTGGCGCAGGAATACGGACGCTACTTCGGCATGAAGGTGGGCGTGTTTCGCGGAGGCTGCCTGACTGGGCCGTCGCATTCGGGAGTGGAGCTGCACGGATTTTTGTCTTATTTGGTGAAGGTGACGCTGGCGGCCGGGAAGTACTCGGTATTCGGATATAAGGGCAAACAGGTTCGCGACAACATTCACAGCCATGATGTGGTGCGAGCGATTGAAGAGTTCGCGGCAAATCCTCGGTGCGGTGAGGTTTACAACCTGGGGGGCGGACGTGAGAACAGCGTCTCGATGCTGGAAGCGATTGCGAAGATCGAGTCGTTGACGGGGCGGAAGCTGAATTGGCAGTACGTCGATGAGGCCCGAAAGGGCGATCATATTTGCTACATCTCGAATTTGGCAAAGTTCAAGAGCCACTACCCGAAGTGGGGGATTACGCGGAGCTTGAATGCGATTTTGCAGGAGATGGTGGAGGTGCAGAGCCGGATTAGAGGGTAGTTGGCAGAGCTGCTTTTGCGCTTACTTGTTTGCATGTTGTTGTGATTGGGATTTTTGTGGAATCTAACCCGCACCCTTTGAAACCGAAGGTGTGGCATCCGGTGCCCTTCCGTTGTAAGGGGAATGTAAAGTGCACCCCTACAGCTGAGGGACTCCCCGATTCATTTGTCGATCTTCCTTTATACCCATAGCTGAGTATTAAAAGTACCTACTAGCTATCTTTAAGGCTGCATGGTAGAGTGGCCGTCCTGTTTCTTGTATTCCTCCCAATCGATCGCTCGAGAAATCGAGATGGGAGGGAGTTGTGCTCACCTTTTTCACTACAGCCAAGCCATTTGTGGGTCATGCGGAGATCATTCAGCGGAACGCGCTGAAGAGCTGGACGCTGATGCATCCGCACGCCGAAGTGATTTTGTTCGGAGACGAACACGGGGCAGCGGAAGTGGCGCGAGAACTCGGAATCCGTCACGAGCCACACGTAGAGCGAAGCGAATTTGGAACCAAGCGGCTCGATTATCTGTTTTCAACGGCCCGCGCAATCGCACGCCATGATGTGCTTTGTTACGTGAACTGCGACATCGTGCTAACGCAGGATTTTCGAAGAGCACTGAAGGACGTGCAGCGCGCCCACGAAGAATTCCTCATGGTAGGACGCCGCTGGGACCTCGAGGTGTGGGAGCCGCTCGACTTCACGCGAGCAAACTGGCAATCGCGGCTGCAAGCTGCGGCATTGAGCCGTGGAAGGCAGCGGCCGGCCGAGTGGATCGATTATTTCGCGTTCAGCCGAGCTCTCTATAAAGCCGATATTCCGCCCTTTGTAATTGGCCGCGTTCACTGGGACAACTGGCTTCTATGGAAAGCACGTAACATAGGCGCCGCAGTGGTGGATGCATCCGATGCAGTGATTGCAGTGCATCAGAACCATGATTATCGCTACCACCCGCAAGGCAGGGAAGGCGTATGGAATGACTGCGAAGCGGAGCGCACAAATTACCGGCTCGCCGAAGGCTGGCGGCATCTTCGAACAATCGCGGATTCGACCGAACTGTTGTGAAGGCCGTAAGGCCTAAGACTCAATCCGAAACGACACTGGAAGATGGCCGAGCGATATGCGGGAGAAGCCTATGCGCGGGGTGCGCGAGAACGCATTGCAGCCCCTCTGGTTTTCGCTGCGTGGAATCACCCGGCCGGTGAGGCATGCACTGGGACTGCGGCACCCGGATTGCAGAAGCGCTCGCGTGGGAACGATAGTTACCAAGAGAAATTACCATGCGCGCTCCACTATTTCCGTGCTGATTGATACGTACAACTATGGACGGTATATGGGCAAGCCATCGATAGCGTTCTGGCGCAGGACTTTGCACAACCGAGCGCGAAATCTTAGTCGTAGATGACGGTTCCACGGACGACACGCCCGAGAGAGTTCGGACAATATGGGATCAGCGGTCACGTACTTTCAAAGCCAAATGGTGGTCAGGCCTCAGCGTTTAATTTTGGACCTAATGCGAGCGAGAGGAAAATCATTGTGGCGCTGTTGGATGCAGACGATTACTGGCTGCCTGGGAAGTTGAAGCCGGTTGGCCGAAGAGTTTGAAAAGCAACCCGGAAGCTGGCATGGTGTATCACGCGGTTCGGGAGCTGAGGTCCGTGAGATGGAAGCATTCAAGACGGTGGACTTCCGTTGTTGTCAGGATTTTTGCCCGCTTGCACGATCAGGACCTGCTCGAGATATATTTTATTTCCGGCGTCATTTCTGGCATTTCGACGAAGCGCGATCGAGCAACTGCTAGCCCATACCGGAAGCTTTGACGATTCAAGCGGACGCGCATCTGTCTGGCTTGATGGCATTTTCCTTGCGCCAATCATAGGCGTGCCGAGAGAGTTAGGGGTATATCGGGTCCATGGCAGCAATTTGTTTCGGGTCGGTCTGGAAAGAACAGTGTTCGGCAGGAATTGCGGATCAAGACGCGTAAGTTGCTGATCAGTGGCATGAAGCGGTGGCTAAGAGACAGGGGCTGGGATTTACGGGATGCCGACCTATATGCATTTTTCAAGCAGTGGGATTTGGCCCAAGAGAGGGGATCAATTTACGCTGAAGACGCCTGGCAGGATCAAGATATCTCGATCATCTGGTTCAATATGCTCACTACACGGACCGCGACTGAGCTGGCGCCACAAGACGGTGACTTATCTGAATGCGGCCGGTGCGCTGGTGGTGGGTTACGAGAATGTTCACCGCCTCGATGAATGGCGGGAAGCAGTTAAGAGCATGTTTTGGCGTGAGACCGCGAAATTCGGCGATGACCCTGCGCATTTGTAGACAGGGCTTGTGATGGCGGCAGAAACATAGCAAGTCTTGGGAACATGTGGGGCCGCAACAGCGAAATCTCGCACAAATTCTTCGGGGCAGAGTAGAGCGCGCGGCTGGGTAGATGGCGTAAACTTAGGCAAAGGACACGAGCGGAGCCCAGATACCGCTGCGCACTTTGATGGCACAGCCGTTCATCAGCGTACTCATCGATACGTACAATCACGAGCGTTTCATCGAGCAGGCGATTAACAGCGTGCTAGAGCAGGATCTTGCCCAAAAGCAGTGCGAAGTCATCGTGGTGGATGACGGTTCAGTGGATCGTACGCCAGACCTGGTGCGACGTTTCGAGCCGCGCGTCAGACTCATTCGCAAAGCGAATGGTGGCCAAGCTTCGGCGTTTAACGCCGGAATTCCCGAGTGTCGGGGCGAGATCATCGCGTTTCTGGATGGAGATGACTGGTGGGCGCCGGGAAAGCTAGCGGCGGTGGCAAATGCGTTCGCCAGCGGTTCGAATGTCGGACTAGTGGGGCACGGGATCACCGAGGTTTATTCGGACGGGCGGGAACATACCGAATTGTTGCGGGAGAATCCGAGATTCCGGATTACGTCGGCCGATGGAGCGAGAACTTTTCGGATGCGTAAGAGTTTTCTGGGTACCAGCCGCATGACATATCGTTCGGCAGTGCTGCGAAAGATCGGACCTGTGCCTGAGACGCTGACGTTTCAGGCCGACGAATACTTATTCACGCTGGCAGGATTGTACGCCGACGTTCTGATCTTGCGCGAATCGCTGACGTTTTACCGGCTGCATGAGAAAAATGCGTTTCAGCTCGCCGGAGAAAACGTGGAGGGAATTCGGCGCAAATACAAGGTGCTCGAGGCGCTGGCGAAATCGTTGCAGAACGAATTGAGGAAGCGGGAATTGCCAGATGCAATCGCAAAAATTATCGTGGATTGGTTGGACACTGAGGCAGATTTGCTGCGACTGACGGTCGATAGCGGATTCCCCTGGGAGACAGTGCGCGCGGAGCTGAGAAGTTATGCAGTGGAAAACCACAATGCCGGTGCGGCGCACTGGATGTTCAAGTGCGCGTCGCTTCTTCCGGCATGCGTGCTGCCGCCGCGGGCGTACTACTCGCTGAAGAAGCGGCTTGCCGCCAGTGATATGTATCGCAGGGCGCGCGGGAAGTGGCTCCCGTTTTTGACCCCGCAGCATGTGGATCGATACCGGACAATGAGGCCCTGACCGAATGGAGGCAGCGCGTCTTCCGGGAGAGCGGCTGAACATTCTGATGGGATCGGGCGTGCCGAATCGGCGCGAGGGCGGAGTCGCGGCGATCATCTATAATCTCGGCCGCGAATTGGGCCGGCTAGGTCACAACATCACCTACGTATTTCTGGACGACCTGGTTGAGCCAGGATCGGTATCGCCAAGATTCTGCGAATTGATTTTTTCTGCACGGCTGGCACGCTATATTGCAAAGAATCGAAGAGATCTTTCGCTCGTTAATTTACACGCTCCGGCAGGACTCGTGTATGGCTTACGGCAGCGTTGGTTCCGTGGAATCGACTATCCGCCATATGTGATGACCCTGCATGGGCTGGAAGAGCGGCGCGTTCACGTGATGGAGCGGGAAGAGAGAAAGGGTCAGGCATGGAATTTCAAACTGGCGAAACCGCATGTGGCACCGCGTGTATCACGCACCTCGTTTTCGATGGTCGATCCGGACAGCGGATGGAGCGCACGCGTACAGCCGCGACGTCTGGAATTTGCTGCAGCTTAAGTATGATCTAGATTCGGATCGTACCGCATACATACCGAACGGCGTCGAAGCTCGATTCTTTGTATCAAGACGATACGAGAAGCGCGAGGTTGTGCGGCTGCTATATGCCGGGACGTGGTTGGATCAGCGGGGAATTTTTTATCTGCGGGATGCGCTCAAAAAACTAGCGCAGCGAATTCCTGGCTGGACGCTGACAATTGCTGGACCAGGTGTGTCGGAGCAGACCATTCGCTCGTTTTTCGGGGAGGAATTAGGCGCACGAATCATCGTGATCCCGGTAGTGCCGGCCGACCGGATGCCTACGCTTTATGCCGAGCATGATGTTTTCGTATTCCCGTCACTAATGGAGGGGTTGCCCTCCGTGTTGATGGAGGCGATGGCCGCGGGCATGCCGGTGATTACTACGGAAACCTGCGGCATGCCGGACATGGTGGAGAATGAGTATAACGGACTGCTGATTCCGCCGGCTGACGCTGTTGCATTGGAGAATGCCATCTCGCGGATGGTGAGTTCGGTAGAACTACGGCAGCGGCTTGGCGAGACGGCGCGACAAACGATGGAACGATATACATGGGAGCGGTCAGCGCGCATGCTCGAGGCGCTGTTTTTTCGAGTGTTGAGTGAGGGAAGAATTCCGCGAAGAACGTAACCATCTGCATAGCGGCGATGCCATTCGACGCGTGACATAATGTTCCGGGCTCATTTCCATATTCACGGTTGTGATTGGGTTTCTGACGCTTGTTGACGCTTGGGATCAACTATTCGCAGATGCACGATTCGTCCGCGTGCATCGTGCGCGACGGGGAACTGCTTTTCGCGGTGGCAGAAGAACGACTAAGCCGCCAGAAGCACGATGCCCGATTTCCCTTACCTCGCCATTGAAGCCTGTCTGAAATTCGCCGGAGCGCGCGCGAATGAAGTGGATGAAATCTGCTTTGGATGGCAAACCGCGGGCCCGGTGTACCGGCACGACTTGAAACTGTACGCGACGGGCGGCTGGCCGATCAGCTACCTGAATGTCCTGAATTCCACGCGACTTTTTGCCAGCATGAAGCACCAGAAATCGGGAGCGCTGTTGTTTGAGCGGCGATTCGGGCCCACGCGTGCGCGAGCTCGGTTTGTCGATCATCATCTGGCACACGCGATCAGCGCGTTCGCCTATTCCGGATTTCCTGAAGCAGCGGTGGTGGTGATGGATGGGCGCGGAGCGTGGGAAGCCACGTCTTTGTGGCGTGGCGTGAACGGAAAACTGGAACACGGATTAACGATTCCGTTTCCCGATTCCATCGGGCTGTTTTACAGCGCGTTTACCGAATATTTGGGTTTTGTGCCGAACAGTGATGAATGGAAGGTGATGGGTCTTGCGCCGTACGGGCAACCAGGCGTCAAGCTGGATGCGTTTATCGATCCCGAGGCGGCGCCTTATCGCGTGCACGCGAAACGCCTGAACAGAAACGGTGCAGGAAGGTTCGCGGATATGACGCCGCTGCTTGGTGACCCGCGCATAGCGGAAAGCGAAATCGAGCAGCGGCACAAGGACATTGCCTACGCGGTGCAGGAGCAATGTGAGCTGGCGATGTTGAGCGTAGTGCGTTTGGCAGTCGAAAAGACTCGCTGCCGGAATTTGTGCCTGGCCGGCGGCGTGGCATTGAACTCGAAGGCAAACGGTAAAATTCTGGCGTCGGGTTTAGTGGATAAAATCTTCGTGCAGCCGGCGGCTTCGGACGACGGCGTGGCGATCGGTGCTGCGTTGGCACCATATATGGATAACGGAGGACAGTTGCCGCACCGAATTATGCGGCATGCTTATCTCGGACCTGGATTTGACGACGAAACGATCGAGTCGGCGTTGAAGACTTACAAGCTGCGACATGCGCGGCTGGATGATCCGGCGGGAACCGCAGCGGAACTTCTGGCCAAAGGCAAAATCGTCGGATGGTTTCAGGGGCGCATGGAATGGGGTCCGCGCGCACTTGGCGCGCGCTCAATTCTGGCGGATCCGCGCGATCCGGAAATGAACGCGAAGGTGAACAACGCCGTTAAATTTCGGGAGGCGTGGCGTCCATTCGCACCTTCCATCAAGAGAGAAGCAGCGAGGGCTTTTTTGGAAACCGCCACGGATTCACCATTTATGGTGTTGACTGCGCAAGTGCGAGCCGAAAAGCGCGGCTTGATTCCGGCGGTGACGCACGTGGATGGCAGCGCACGGCCGCAAACAGTCGATCAAGATGTGAATCCATTGTATTGGCGGCTGATCGATGAATTCGGCAAGCGAACCGGCGTGCCCGTGGTGATGAATACTTCCTTTAATTTGCGCGGCGAGGCGATTGTGAATACGCCGACCGATGCGGTGCGCACCTTCTACAGTTCGGGAATGGACGCGCTGGTGATCGGGAATTTCCTTGTAGGGAAATGAGCGGCCGCTCATGAGCGAGCGGCGCATGGTGGCACTCCTTGGCCGCCCGGATGAACCAACCGATGGCGTCGCGGAATATTGCGATTACTTGAGCAGGGGTTTACGTCAACGCGGAATTGCGCTGGAGATCGCGCAAGTACCATGGGCCTCGGTGGGCTGGGCGGCGGCAGTGCGTGAGTTACGAAGACGAGCGGAGTCGTGGCCCGGCATATGGGTACTGCTGCAGTACACGGCTTTAGCGTGGTCCAAACGCGGGTTCCCACAAAGATTCTGCCGCGTCGTTCAGGCGCTTGTAGATGCCGGTGCGAAGGTGTGTGTGGTGTACCACGATGTCGAGCCGTATGGCGGCATGCGCATTGTGGATCGATTGCGCCGGCGGTCGCAGCTCAGCACGATGACGCGGGCGTTGGGAATCGCGAACGCTGCAGTTTTCACCGTCCCATTAAATGTGGTGCCCTGGCTATGCAAGCCTCCTGGCCTGGCCCACTTCATTCCGATTGGTGCAAACCTGCCGATTGGCACCGCGGATAGAGAGAGCTCTCCAGCGGTTCCTCGAAAAAGTCCGCGCGTGGTTATTTTCGGAATCACAGGTGGAGGCACCGGGGAAAAGGAGTGTGGCGAGATTATTCCGGTCTTGGCTGCGGCGGCGGAAAAACTCGGAAGAATCGAGCTGCATGCTTTTGGCCGTGGAGCACTGGAGGCCGAAACTACCCTGAGAGCAGGCCTGCGGGACACCGGAGTCGAAGTGCAGGTGGAAGGTGTGCTTCCAGCGGAGCGAGTTGTCAACGCCTTGCGAGCGGCGGACATGATGCTGTTCGTGCGCGAACCAATTTCCAGTCGGCGAGGCAGCGCGATTGCGGGAATTTCCTGTGGCCTGCCCGTCGTCGCCTACAGCGGACCGCACACCACCGGCCCGATTCTCGAAGCAGGAGTTGTCTTGGTTCCCAAAGCTCGGCCGAACGAATTGAGTGAAGCGATGATTCGCGTGCTTTCTGATCGTACGTTCCGCGAGACCTTAGCGGAAGCAAGTCGCACTGCGCACGAGCGGTACTTCAACTGGAGTGCGATAGCGGAACGTTACGCGAATGTCTTGAAATAAATGCCGCGGCGCCGGTGCGTACGGAATGCTATCGAGGCGCTCTCGAATTTGTGAGAGCCACTTCACAATCACCTGCAAAGAATTTCAATCAGGTTTTCCTTCTTCCGTTCGGCTAGATCGCTGAGCCCGTCGAGCGAAGCGAAGTAGCCCGCGATTGAGGCTGCGGCAAGCGCGGCGAATGCCTCGGTTGGCAGCCAGGGATTATTCGTCCAACGTCCCATGAACAAAACAAGCGAGCAAACTCCGCCTAGCAAAAACTGAGAACCGAAGCCGACCCATATGGCAACCCCGGAGCCGTGCTGCCCGCGCATCGAGCCGAATTCGAGTTTGCGCGGATAACAGAGCGAGGCCCAGTTGGCTAACGCAAACTGCCCCGGAGCGGCGAACGCCATGCCCACCAGAGTGGCCGCTAATACAGGGGCTGACGGAGAGCCGATTCGCCAGACAAGCAGAAACACTGACAGGGCCACCTCAAACAACACGATGCCCATGTGCATGATGTTTTTGCCGAGGAAGACGTCGCGAAAACGTACCGGGGCGGTGAAATAGGTTTGCACGCCTTTGCCTTCATAGGCGAAGCAGTTGTAGGCCGGCATCATCAACATCAGCAGCAAATACCCGATCATTCCGGGAAAAAACATATCGCGAGACACGCCCCTGTGAATGGCCCAGGGATGAGCGCCGGCAAACTGCGCACTGAACAGAAAAACAAGAAAGGGAGGCATGAACAAGGACATCATGAGAAATCCGTTGCGCAGGAGATATTGAAAGTCCTTGCGCAACATCGCGGCAACCGATGGCGGGAGAAAATACAAGACATCCATTCCTATGATGGCAGCTGATTTCAGTCGAGCAGCGCTGCGCGTGGGGGCGACGCTCTCGCTCAGTTCCTCCCCGCGGTACTGTGTCGCGAATCTTCGCCAGAGAAAAATGCTGAAGAGAAGAACGTACAGAAGCAGACCAACGGAACGTAAGAGAAGGCCTCCAACGTCATGCTCTTGAGCCGCATTCAACGCACTCCCGGCCAGAACCGGAGGCGTCAGAGCAACATAAGGTATCAAGCGAATAATGAACGGAGGCGGCCCGTCGTGAAAGCGCTCGATCAGCGGCTTGATGAACTGTCCGGATATGCTCAGTAGAATCACGAATCCAAAAAAGAGTTCACGGGTAGCGCGTCTGGAGATCAGACGTTCGTACCACGAGCCCACAAGACGTTCGAGGGTCACGCTCATGAGCAAGACCAGCGCACAGATCATCACCGCAGCCGGAACAAGGGCGAGGTCGGCGGTGCCAATGCCCAATACCATGGCGAACAACCAACAGACGGAGGCCAACGCAGCGAAATCCGCCAGACCATATGCCAGAGCAATCAAATAAAAAGCACTGAGGCTTAAAGGGAATCGGAGCAGAGTACGAAATTCGAAATTGACGCCGAAACCCGCAGCGAACAGAGGAACAATCTGCCAGAACGCGATGATACCGAAGAAGAGCAGCGTCAGCCAGATGAAATGACCTGTAGAGACAGCGGCGTGGGCTCCAAATGAGACAGCAAATCCGACTCCGACGACTAGCAGCGCGGCGCACAATCCTGCTGTAAGGATGCCGATGAAATCGAGAACATTGCCCTTGCGGCGCAGATAGTTGCGCATAATTTTCCAACGCAGAGCTGCGACCAGGCGAATTTGGCCGGCAACGCTAACCTGTGCGGCTACATCAGCCAAGACAGTTCCTCCATTTGCGGTGGAATCGCACCGTCTTGCCCGACGATGGAGAGAAAAATCTGTTCGAGGGTGGTCTTGCTACCCGCTTCAGCAACTCCGGCGCGAAGTTCTTCCATTGAACCTTGGGCAACCAATCGGCCTTTGTGAATGATGCCGACGTGGCTGCAGAGGCGTTCGACGATTTCGAGAACGTGCGAGGTGAGAAAAATTGTCACGCCGCGTTCTGTCATGCGGCCCAGAAGAGATTTCAACGCGCCCGCCGCGAGCGCATCGACGCCTTCGAAAGGTTCGTCCAAAAAAAGAATGCGAGGGCCGTGAATCACCGCGGCGGCGAGAGCGATTTTCTTCTGCATGCCGTGAGAGTAGTCCGCGATCACGGATTTCGGGCGATCAGCAAGCTGCATGAACTCCAGGAGTTCGGTTGCGCGTTGCAGAGTGGTGGGGCGATCGAGGCCGTACATACGTCCAACGAAAGTCAGGTACTCAAGCCCCGTCAAGCGTTCGAACAGTCCCATGCCTTCGGGGACGACACCGATCTGGCGCTTGATATCGATTGCGTTGCTGGCGAAATCGAGACCTAGAAGTTGCACGCGGCCCGACGTGGGCGCGAGCAAACCGGTGAGCATTTTAATGGTTGTGGATTTGCCGGCTCCGTTTGGTCCAAGAAAGCCGAAGAATTGGCCGGCGGCAACGTTCAGATCCATTCCGTCGACTGCGGTAAGGCTGCCGAACCGACGTGTGAGTTTTTCGGTGACAATCGCCACTCCGGTCATCGCAGTCCTTTTTCAGAGTTCCGACACCGGGAAAACTCTAGCATGAGTGGGACGGTGCTCCGTCTTTCGGCAGCGACTTACCAATACGCAAGAGCGTCGCTGGGAATTTCAAGACGAGTGCTTGGGGGGCAGGGAAAATGGAGTAGCGCCAGCCAGGTGAGGTTCGCGGCTCGGCAGGGCCGCCAGCACAGCCGGAAGTTCAACCCGAAACACCGCACCACCTCTTTGGCCGTTGTAGCACAGAATTTTGCCGGCGTGTTCCTGAATGATGCCGAAGCAGATGCTGAGGCCGAGACCCGTCCCCTTGCCGACCGGCTTGGTAGTGTAAAAGGGGTCGAACACGCGGGTGGGATCCTTGATGCCGGGACCGGTATCCGAGAAAAGAACAACAACATTGCCTCGATCACGAATCGTTTTTATGGTTAGCACGCCGCCTTCATGGCTCTCCATGGCGTCAACGGCATTGTTGATGATGTTGAAAAACACCTGCATCAACTGGTTGCCGTCTCCACGCACTCCCGGAAGCACAGATTCCAGCTGCAATTCGACCTTTGTCTTGGCGCTACGCAGATCTAAAGCACGCAATTGCATCGCATTGGTTACAACCGTGTTGAGATCCAATAGCGTGCGCTCAGGAGGCACCTGACGCGCGAAACTGAGCAGGTTGCCGACGAGAGTCTTGGTGCGGCGTGCCTGGTCCCGAATCTTTGCCGCGGTTGCGCGCGTTTTCTCAGGGAGACTGGAATCGTCGGCCAAGAGATCGGAATAACCCAGAATGGCGGCCAATGGATTGTTAATTTCGTGAGCCGCGCCGGCTGCAAGCTGTCCGAGTGAGACCAGCTTTTCGGTTTGTACCATCTGGGCCTGCAAGCGCTGCAGGTTCTGTATGGATTGTTCGGATTTCGCAAGTAAGCGCAAGCGATCTTGATCGGCGATGTGCGTTCGGAAGAAAACGATGAGCGCGAGCGGCACGGACGCGATGAGCGTGGTCATGAGGCGATAGTCGCGGATTTCGCGCGCCTCATTGGCGTAACGCAGCGTGTAGATGGCGAAGATCGGCAGAGAAATTACAGCGCCCATCGCCAAACGCGACGCTAACGTGCGTTCGCCATGAGGCCGGACAGCATTGGAATCGTCTTCTGTCTCAGATGGCGCGTCCAAAGCAGCTTTGTTTCGGTACGCGATGAACCCGGCAAAGGCGAACCAGAGGAAAGAGGAAATCAGCGGCAAGTCATACAGACTGCCTGTGTGATATTTATGCAGGCTGATCGCAACGTTGATGGTCAACGAGGACAGCATATACATGGTCGCGCCGCCAAAAAGGTTGGCATAGACCACGCGCCACGCGCCCTTTGCACGCAGCCAGAGATAACCCAAGCCACCAACGATCACCATATTTTGGATATGTGTGACGAGGTCGTAGTTGTAGTTGTATTGCGATTCGGAAGGAACCGCATACATCCACGGAAAAACCACGAACGCATACAGAAACGTCCACCACGTCAGGAGCAAAATGAAATCGAGATAGCTGAATCGCCGTTGCAATCCGCCCTGCGACCGGTGCGGCTGCAGCGCCAGCGCGGCCATCAGCGGGATCCCCCTGAGAAAAAAGACGATATCCCCGCCATAAATCACGGGAAGCGTTTTGTGGAGATAGACCTCGTAATAAGTCCAGTTGAATTGGCCGATCATCCAAAGCGTGCAGCTGAGAGCCAGCAGCATCCAGAAAATGTTGCGGCGCCAGTGAGGAGTGCCCGCGTTCAGCAACAACCCGGCATTGGCGACTAGTGGGACCACGCACTGCACAAGGTTTGCGAACGTGGAGAGGGCCGAGCCGTCAGGCCGAAGCAAAAGGGAGACGGAAGCGTAGGTGGCGATTGTCGCCAGCCATAGAGACAGAAATATCCAGATAGAGCGGGAGGAAGACATGCCTGTGAAGTCTTCCAAGTGTAGGTGGTAAACTGAGCGAAATGTTCTCCGGATGGAGAACGGTTGGCCTAAGGATAAACGAAAACCCGGTGCGTGGCGGAGGAGGAGGGATTCGAACCCCCGAGACCCTTTCGAGTCTAACGGTTTTCAAGACCGCCGGTTTCAACCGCTCACCCACTCCTCCGTTTGTAAGTATAGCTGGCAATGCCACTTAGCTGGCGGCCAAAGTCCGAAATCTCAGGAGCGTGAACTAAAGCTTTCGTGCGCCTGCCGACTGTATGAACGATGGGCAATGCTGAGATGCCGACTTCAGAAATTGCATCTAATCTGACGAAAGAGACGTAGGATAAAGAGGAGCAACTTACGCAGAGATTTGAGAAATGTTGATTCGCCGCACTTCCGACCTGACCTATTCCGACGTTACACCGAAGTCCGTCTACCTTGATCGCCGCAGATTTCTTCAGGGCATGGGGCTGGCAACGGCCGCTGCGTTTGCCGGGAACAATCTCCTTGATCTCATTTCGCCAGCGCAGCGCGTCTCGGCCAACGAAAAACTGAACACCATCAAAGGGCCGTTCAACACGGACGAAAAGATCACCCCTGCCAATGATGTAACGCACTACAACAACTTCTACGAGTTCGGCAGCGATAAGGGCGATCCGGCCAAAAACGCGCAGAGTTTCCGAACTTCACCATGGTCAATTTCCGTCGAGGGCGAAGTAGCCAAGCCTCGGAAGTTCACGATGGATGAAATCCTAAAGCTCGCTCCGCTCGAAGAGCGGATTTACAGGCATCGCTGCGTGGAAGCCTGGTCTATCGTGGTGCCTTGGATCGGATATTCGCTGAATACGATCATCAAGCTCGTGGAGCCTACCCCGAAAGCGAAGTTCGTAGCCTTCGAGAGCTTTTTCGATTTCAAGCAGATGCCGTACTCGCGCGGCACCGGAATCGACTATCCGTATGTGGAAGGGCTGAGGCTCGATGAGGCCATGCATCCACTGACCTTGCTGACCGTCGGCATGTACGGCGAGACGCTTCCGAATCAGGACGGCGCGCCAGTCCGCATGGTGATCCCCTGGAAATACGGCTTCAAGAGCATCAAGTCCATCGTAAAAATAAAATTTGTGAAGGGCGAGCCGCCGACCACGTGGAGCCGGATGGCGCCAAACGAATATGGCTTCTTCTCCAACGTCAACCCGCAGGTGGATCATCCCCGATGGAGTCAGGCCAAAGAGCGCCGCCTGGGCGAATTTTTCAAACGCAACACATTGATGTTCAACGGTTATGGCGATCAAGTCTCCAGCTTGTATGCCGGGATGAACCTCAAGCGCGATTATTAGTGCGGAATCCTGAGTGCGCAAACTTCTTCTGAGCAAATGGACGAAAGTGGCGGTTTTCCTGCTCTGTTTGATGCCACTAGCCGCGCTGATTGATAAATCAATTCGCGGGCACCTGGGTGCCAACCCTGTCGAATTCTTTCAGCACGCGACTGGCGATTGGACATTACGTTTTCTTATCTTTACGCTCGCGATCACTCCGTTCCGTAAGCTCCTGAACATTCCTGAGTTGATCCGATTCCGCCGCGTGCTGGGCCTCTTCGCGTTCTTTTACGTTTGCCTGCACTTTCTCACCTACATTGGCCCAGACCAATCGTTCAGCCTGACTGGTATGTGGCACGATGTCGCGAAGCGGCGTTACATCACCGTGGGATTCCTGGGATTTGTTCTCCTGATTCCTCTGGCGCTTACGTCTACTGCAGGATGGATTCGCCGGCTTGGAGGGAAGCGGTGGCAGGCGTTGCATCGAGCCATCTACGTATCCGCGATCTGTGGCGTGATTCACTACTACTGGCTCGTCAAATCAGACGTGCGCAAACCGTTGTTTTATGGAGTGCTCGTTGCGGTCTTGCTAATCTGGCGTGTGGGAAATTGGCTGCGAAAACGCGGGCAACTCGCGCCGGCTCGAGCAGAGATTCGTAGCACCGCGACACAAGGCTAATTCGTGCAGGCTCAGTTCGATGAGCTGTCGTTGAATTCCACGCCCCAAAAACGTGGTGCCGGGCTCAGAAACTCCACGCCGACACGCTGTCCTCTATCACCGGCATCACCAAGGAACACGACACGGCACTCCTGCTCTTCCTCGGTGTCGGGATTGGTCAACACCAGCATCTCGCCCTGATCGATTTCGTTCTTGAGCATCAGCAAACCGCCGTGTGAATTCACGACCAGCGTTTCGCAGACCTCACGAAATTTATGCCCGTCATGACCGCGGCCCTGGGCTTTCACTCGCATCTTGTGGAACACGCGTCCGCTGCGGCGTGGCCCGACAAATATAGCTTCGCTCATGTTTATATCTTCAAGCGGTAATCTGGGGAGCATCAACTGCACTACCGGACAGGTGTTGCGCAGAGGAAACGGTTGACCGTTACGAAACAAAATAGGGCAAGAGCGGAATTCTTTCTCCGTTTCTTCGCCATAGAGTCCCAACGTCTTCTGCCTTCGTTAGCTAAAGCGCTTTCAGCCTGCCACCTAAGCCGCCTTCGCGATTCGACGAACCAAGTCTTCCTGTTCGGCCTTGCTCTCGGCTCCAATAGTGAACGCATCCAACAAGCCGAGTGACAGAGCGAATTTAAGCGCCTCATCCTGCCTATTTCGCATTTCCCCTTGCCCCAGGATTTTCATTCCAATGATGCCTTTTCCGGCGACCTTCATCTCCTTCACCACGCCAACTACAGTTTGTGGATCGGCATCCATGAACGCTCCGACCGGATTCATGCGCACCAGATCGACTTCCACCCATGGAGATTTTGCCGCGGCTCGCAAGGCGTCTATGCTGTGGCACGAACAACCGTGAGCCCGGATGATTCCTTTCTCCTTCGCCTCGGAGAAAACATCCATCACGCCCCGATAGCGCTCAGTCCAGTCCGCTTCGGTCAGGCAATGCATCAGGCAAATATCGAGATAATCCGTGCCCAGTTCCCTGCGAAAACGGTCCAGATCGGCGCGCGCAGTGGCGGGATCGCGTGCCCAAGTCTTGGTCAGCACCGTGACTTTGTCTCGCGGCACGTGTTTCAACGCTTCCGCCACGTGTGGGTGGCTCCCGTAGGAATCGGCAGCATCGAAGAAGCGCAGGCCATGATCGTACCCATTGAGCAGCAGAGCCGATAAGCCATCAACGCCTAATGCGGTCTGATGCGAGTGATGGCCCGAGCCGACCGTTCCTGTGCCCATTGCTAACCGGCTGGTTTTGATGCCGGTCTTTCCAATGACGACGGTGTCGTTCGCGCTGAACTTCGTCAATAACGGCGCCGCTAGAATTTGCTTCGCAAAAACTTGCGATGCCAGCCACGCCGCCGCTACGCGGTAAGCGCCCTGCTGGATGAAGTGTCGTCGCCGCATGCTGACCTCCGGTGCCGTTCGCACCCGGGCATATATCTGAGTAGACGCTGCGGTGAGCTTTTGGTTGGCAGCACAATCGCATGCGGCACAGGTATTTAAGGCCAACCCTTCCATTCACGACCGTCAGCATCGACCCCGAAACTTGTCTGCGAGCACTTGTCCGCAATAGAATATTTGCGTTAGGCTTCGGAACGGGTAGTTCCGAATTCGAGCATCCTCGAAACGTTCGCGCCATTGAGCCGTATCTATTTCTGCTGTGGAAAGGACTCTGCCCTCCAGAGCCCCTATGAATTTGACTGAAGTAATCGAAAGTCGGCGCGATCAGCACCTGGCAGAACTCTCCGAATTTTTGAGGATTCCCAGCGTCAGCGCAAAAAGTGAGCACAAGCCGGACATCGAACGTGCAGGTCGCTGGGTTGCCGACAAGCTGCGATCCGCGGGCTTTAAAACGGTTCAGGTCGTTCCCACCAGTTTGCATCCTCTGGTATACGCCGAATCTCTGGAAGTTCCCGGAAAGCCCACGATTCTCTTTTATGGTCATTATGATGTGCAGCCCGCAGAGCCGCTTGATCTATGGACCTCTCCTGCGTTTGAGCCCACCGTCCGTGCTGGAAATCTCTACGGACGCGGCACCGCCGACGACAAGGGCCAGGTTCACATTCATTTAAAAGCATTTGAGTGTTTGCGCGACGTGAACGGCAAATTGCCGATCAACGTAAAAGTCTTGATCGAAGGCGAGGAAGAGGTCGGCAGCGTCAGCCTTTGGGACTATGTTCAGAAAAACAAGGAGAAGCTTAAGGCCGATGCCCTCGTTGTGTCAGATACTTCGATGCTCGCGAAAGGCGTTCCTTCCATCACTTATGGCTTGCGCGGCTTGAACTATTACCAGATTGAGTTGACCGGTCCCGCGCGTGATCTTCATTCCGGCGTCTACGGCGGCGCAGTGCCAAATCCGTTGACCATTCTGACCGAATTGTTCGCGAAACTTCACGACAAGGATTTTCGCATTGCTATCCCTGGCTTTTACGATGAGATAGCCAAGCTCAGTGCATCCGAACGCAAATCCCTGAATGCGCTACCTTGGAAGAAGAAGGACTTCGCGAAAGCCGTAGGGGCGCCAGGATACGCAGGAGAAAAAGGATTCACCATCGTCGAGCAACTTTGGGGACGCCCGACACTTGAGCTCAACGGAATTTGGGGCGGCTATATGGGCGAAGGCGCAAAGACGGTAATCCCGTCAAAGGCCTACGCGAAGTTCTCAACGCGGCTGGTACCCAATCAGAATCCACAAAAAATCGCAAAGCTGGTGGAAAAACACATCCGCAAATTGCTGCCGAAAACCGTGATCTGCAAGTTTGAGGTACTGAGTACGGGCAAGCCGTGGACCGCTCCATTTCAAGCGCCGATTTTTACCAAAGCTCAAGCCGCCCTCGAAAAAGGTTTCGGCAAGAAGGCTGTTTTTATTCGTGAAGGCGGTTCCATCCCGTTCGTCACGCAGATGCACGACACTTTCAAAGTGCCCTGCGTTCTGATCGGATTCGGTTTGCCGGACGAAAATGCGCATGCTCCTGACGAGCATTTGGCGCTGGAAAACTATTTTGCCGGGATCAAAGCGATCGCGTATTTTTACGAAGCGCTCGGCGCCTGACCATTTGAAATCAGAGAGTAGCCAACTCCTGTCGCCGCCCCTTGGCATAATCATTTAACGCAGCGTTCGCATTGCTGATCACGCTCAAGGCCTCGGCCATCGGCCCCAGTCTTTCCCACGCACCACTACATACAGCTCATCCTCGCTCAAGCCCGTGTAGACCCGGTTGCCGATGCACCCAAGACTCAGAATCGAGCCGTGCTGCATGGAAGCGGGCAGCGCCATGCATGTCGGACGCCCCAGCGCCGGAACCCCGCTCCCCACTCCTGCGCGTGAAATCGCTTCATTCAACAGCATTGCCCCAGCCGGCTTGCAGGCAAACAAGACTACGTCCGGTGCGACGGGCGTCTCACCCAAAGGCGAGTACAGGATTGCTCCCGGAGTCTTGGCGAGTCTTGGAATCTGCGGCACTTCGTCCGGCTTGACGTAGCCAAGATCGAACATCAACTTCAGCGTCTGCTCCGTTTCTTTTTCGCGCTCAGGCGACAATGGAATATTGTGGGTGTACGCTCCGACGGCGCAATTGAAATGGTTGTCGGGAGCCGTATAGAACACCCGCCCATTCGCGGCAAGCCGCCAGAAGCTGCATCCCGAAGGCTCAGTTCCTGTAAACTTCTCCACATTTTTCGGTGCCGTTTCGAGAAAAGCCACGGCGACCGGGTCGTCTGGTCAGCTTTACGGCGGAACCAATGCGGTTTTCCAGCTCTTTCCAATTCGGGATACTCACTTTTTGCTCTCCTTATGGCTGCCACTTTTTCGAGCATAGCACAGCCAACTTCACGGTCTTTTCAACGCTATTTTTGTAGAGGTGTGGAAAACCCGCATTTTAAGCCTACTTTTGAGTATCACTTTCGAAAAAAGGGCTATTTTCCTGCCTTTTTTAACCCTTCCCTATTGCGTTCCCGTTAGGCGTTGGCTATAGTGCCGGACGGCCCGGGTTTTCAGTGTCGGAAATCGTTTTGAGGGGAGAATCTCGCGGCCAGCCTCGGTCGGTTCGGGGCGCATTTAAAAAATCAGGAGGATAAGAATACTAGATGGCAGCCAAGCCACTGAGCAAGACCAAGATCGTGTCCCACATCGCCGAGAAGGTAAACATTCCAAAGAAAACAGCTACCACCTTTTTCGAGGAATTGTTCAAGCTCGCGGTGAAGGAAGCCAAGGGCGGCGCCGGCAAGTTTGTTATTCCTGGATTTGGCCGCGTCGTAAAGGCTCATCGCAAAGCGCGTATGGGCCGCAATCCGCAGACTGGGGAGCAGATTAAGATCAAGGCCAAGACGGTTGTGCGCTTGCGTCCCTCCAAGGCGTTGAAGGACGCCGTATTGAAATAGATTTCCCTCTCGGGGAATCGGGGCCATAACACGGCGCTTGAGGAATTGGCCCGCGCTCGTACTTCTGGTCGGGCATGCTGGTTCGGTGGGCGCCAAGGATTCGATATATGGGTCGGACTCGCCTCCGGCGGAACTCTACACTCCGCCGGAGGTTTTTGATTTTTGGAAGCTGCTGGTTACGGTAGCGTCGGAAGTTAGAGCGATTTCACGTAGGCAACCACATCCTTGATTTGCGCCGGATCAAGCACATCTTTGAACGGCGGCATCAGGTTATCGCCGTTTTCGATCCACGTTTTCAGGGATTCGTCCGTTACCTTGTTGTTGTTCACTGTGAAGGTGCCACGCTTTCCCAGGCCCTTCAAACCGGGACCGATTTTCTTGGCGTCGCTGTCGGCGTAATGGCACACCCCGCACTTTTTATCGAATACTTCCTTGCCCTTTGTGGCGGAGCCAGCAGCGCCCGCTGCCGACGTTGACTTCTTACCCGACTTCGCCGGCGGATCCTGCGCAAAAACCACTCCCGCCACCGCGAAGACAGTTATTCCAACGCACATCAAAGTTCGCTTCACAATTCCCCCTGTCACCTATTTTGATGCTTTGTCATTCTTCCACGTTTGCAGCCGCAATTTCCACTCCGAGCCCCGGCATAAAGGACAGGTTCCACTCTGTGCACGTTCTGAACCTTCGTACTTTTGACGCTCCCTATACCGTGTGCTAACAATCGTTCATCATGAGCCAGGAAACGTTGTCGCGCGCTTGGGAAGTGCTGCAGGACGCCTATCAGGCGCAGATGGAGGGCGATTACGATCGCGCCGTCGAGCTTTACCGCTCCTCCCTGGATCTTTATCCCACTGCGGAAGCGCACACATTCCTCGGCTGGACCTATCATTTCCAGGGCCGATTAAACGACGCCATTTCAGAGTGCAAGCTCGCAATCGAAATCGATCCGGAATTCGGCAACCCTTATAACGATATTGGCGCCTATCTCATTGAACTGAATAAATTTGATGAAGCAATTCCCTGGCTGGAGCGCGCCGTTGAAGCCCGGCGGTACGAACCGCGACACTTTCCGCACTACAATCTCGGTCGTGCTTATCTGGGAAAGGAAATGTACGCTCGTGCGATCGAATGTTTCCAGCAAGCGCTGGAAATCGAGCCGCGCTATGCCCTCGCGCGCGACACACTCGATTCACTGCGGCGCATGGTCAACTAGACACTCGGCTGTTCTTGTCGGCTTGGTTGCACCACTCGGTCGTAAATCAGTAGAAGCAGTGTTGTCAGAACTCCCACGCCTGTAATCACCCACCAGGCCAGCTGTGGATGATGCGTGACCTCACCGAAGTAGTGCATCACCTTCCCACCGAACCAGCCACCGATCAGCGACCCGATCCCGAGCGGCAAAAACGCGAAGCCCATGTACGTGCCCTGCTGACCTGGAGGCGCCAAACGCGAAATGTATTCGTAGTAGCGCGGCTGGTGCACAATTTCTCCCAATGCCAGCACAAAGATCGCCGCGTAACATGTCCACACCGCGGGATGAACCGCCAGGATCACCCACGACAACGCGCTGATCAGCGTTCCCAGGATTACCGCATGGAATGCAGCCATCTTGCGGAACAGATAGTTGATCACCAGTGTGAGCGCAATCACCGCCGCTCCATCTGTGATCAAGATGCGCTCTACGGATGCATTCGGATCGATATGGCTATGAACGTAACCAGGCAACGTAATGAACTGCTGCCAGTACACGATCCAGTAGCCCGTGAAAATCAGCAAAAACAACATGAACTTCGGGTTGCCAATCACTACCGCAAAATTGTTAAGCGTGCGCGCAACACTGGGAGCCGGCTCGCCAGCCTCGCGTTTGGGCTCCCGAAACAACAGCAATACCAGAAAAAACATGACGAACACGCTAAGTGCCGAAACACGGAACACATTCTCCAGTCCCAATTTCTTATGTGCCAGATCGGCGATGTACGGCCCTGTGGCGCCGCCAATATTCACCATCGTGTAGTAGATCGAATATCCGATCGATCGCACATTTTCCTTGGATGCCCGCGCCGTCGTGCCGACCACGCTCGGCTTTACCATCGAAACACCCAACGCCGGCAAAATTAGTATGAACCCTACGAAAAAGCCGAGCGGCACGAGATTTCGAACCGGAGCAAGCCATGTGGCGCCGATGGAGCCGATGAGGAAATACGCCGTAGCAAGGATGAGATAAGCGAGTGATAGCGCTCGTCGAAATCCCAATCGATCGGCGACTGCTCCACCGAAAATCGCGAGGAACCACACCATACCGCCGAAGATCCCGGTCAAGGTGCCGGTTTGTTCGGTGGAAAAATTCAGCTTTTCTTGAAGATATACCGCCAGCGACGAAAACGCGCCGTAGTAGGAGATGCGCTCGAAGATTTCGCTGACATTGGCGACCCAGAACGGTCGCTCAAATCCATCGCGAATCTCCTGCAGCCGCTGCCCAAAACTCATCGCGTCTCCACAGATGCGGAGCGGATGATAGCAGAGCAACGTCGCAGTGCCACAGCTATCCCGGATACCAGACCGTTCGCGGCTCGTCAGCTGCGCGCCGATACGCCCAAGCTTCGTCGATCAGCCGCTTGTAGTCATACTGGGGTCGCCAACCCAGCAAGAACTTCGCTTTCGCGTTGTCCAACCAGGTGGAATGGAATGGAGTTTTCACATCGACCGTCGAAAAACCCTTGGTCGCATGCAGGTACTTTCCCACCTCACGATAATCAACGGGCTCATCCATGCAAACATTGAAAGTCTGTCCGTTCGCCTTAGGTTCATCAAGCGCAAGCAAAATCGCGTCGATCAGGTCGCTGACGTGGACGAAATTACGCTTAACAGGATGGCCATTCAAATCGAGCATGACCGGCACGGTGTTCGAACGAACATACTCATCGGCTTTAACCGCACCAACGAACTCTCGCCATCGCGGCCCACCGAAAACGTCTTCTCCGAACGACAGCGTAAATTTGAAATCATCCTTTTCCATGATCCACGGCGCTCGCAGGCAGCAGGAGCCAAGGTCGTACTGAATGCGATACTGCTCCAGCATCACTTCTTCCAGCACCTTCGACAGTGCATAGCAGCCGGGATACGCGGTGTGTCTTTGCTTCTCGGTCACCGGGACAGCATGTGGGTAAAACGAAATGCCCCACCGCGCAATCTCCGCCAAGCAAAAGAAATTGTTGAAACGTAGAGCTGGCGCGACACTCCTCGAGAAGCCAGAAGAGACCCTTGACGGTCACATCCATCACATCATCAGGAGTTTCCTTGCAGGTGGCGCAGTGCAGTACATGCGAAATGCCGGCCATGGCACTGCGTACCACGTTCCGGTCGGAGATACTGCCCTGAACCACGTCCAGGCGATCACGAGGTGCAAGCGTCCGGTTGTGACATAACGCGCGCACCCGAACATCTTGATAGCCGGGAGAATTAAACACTCGCTCCAGGAAATTCCGGCCGACTTTGCCGGTTGCCCCTGTCAGCAAAATGTATTTTCCCGAGCCCTCAACCGCCGCCATAAGCGGTGGACCTACCAACCCTTGCGGTATTTGCGGCTCAGGTAGTCATTGGCCGACGCAACATTGGAGACGCGCATATTCTCACCGTCATACTCGATTTTTTTGCCGGCGCGCAGTGCCACCACGCCAAGCAGCATCACTTCCGTAAGGCGTGACGCATATTCGAATGGGCTCGAAGCCTGCGTCTTCCCCTTGCAAGCGTTCACCCAGTTCATTTCATGCTCTTCGCCGGGGATGCGCGGAAGTTTTTGCGGCGGCTTGCCATAGGAATCGTGCAGCGATTTCGGAAGCAGCCGCGGCTTGAGTCCGTAGGTGTCATGCAGCAATTTTCCTTTGCTGCCCACCAACAGCGCGCCCCCTCCTTTATTCAGCTCTTCCTCGCCCAGCTCCACCGGTTTCGGAGGCAGCAGTCCTCCGTCATACCACGTCAGCTTTACCGCAGGCATTGAGCCTCGCGCAGGAAAGTCGTAGAACGTTTGAGTCGCGAGCGGGTACGACGCGCCATTAAATGGCGTGGACACTGTTTCGATCGCGGTCGGAAAACCCAAGTTCAACGCCCACATGGACTGATCGATCAGGTGCGCTCCCATGTCGCCAATCGCTCCCACTCCCCAATCCACCCACCCGCGCCAATTAAAAGGATGATAGATCGGGTGATACGTAACCTCCGGCGAGACGCCGAGAAAAAGATTCCACGCGAGCTTGTCTGGCACCGGATAATTACCCGCAAGCGCCGCTGCGATTCGCGTATTCACGTTGCGTCCGCTCCATCCCAGCGCATCCGCCCCATCCTTCAACGGTTCCGGCCGTGGCACTCCCTGCGGCCAATACCCCAGTGGCCGGTTCGTCCATATATGCACTTCGCGAACGTCGCCGATCGCTCCGGCCTGCACGTACTCAACCACAAGTCGCGTATCGTCGGTCGAATGACCTTGATTGCCCATTTGCGTCGCGACTTTCGTTTCTTTCGCTCGCTTCGCCAGGTGCCGGGCTTCTTCCACGCACCACGTCAGCGGCTTCTGCACATACACGTGCTTGCCGATATCCATCGCTGCGGAAGCGATCGTCGCGTGCATGTGATCCGCCGTCGCCACCAGCACAGCATCGATATCCTTCTGCTTCTCAAGCATCTCCCGATAATCCTGATAGCGTTTCGCCTTTGGCACTTGCGCCTGCAACTTGATCATTCCGTCGAGCCGCGCCTGCGCTCTCACGCGATCAAATTCAACTGGTGGCTGCCCCGCTGCCGGTGTTGAATCCGGTTGGCTGAGCCGTCCTCTCAATCCGGTGATGTCCGTTTCCAGCTTGTCCATCGACTTGCCGGCATATCCCCAGTCCACATCGCACATCGCCACAATGTTTTGGCTGGAAAGCGCAATGAGATTGGCGCGACCCATGCCCCCGACGCCCACGCCCGCGATGTTCAGTAGGTCGCTTGGCGGCACAAATCCTCGCCCGAGCACGTGCCTCGGCACGATGGTCAGCGCCGCTCCTGTAACCGCGGCATCCGCCAGAAATCCTCGGCGCGAAAGCGTCTTTTTCTCTTTCTTCTCGATCATTTTCATCTCCCAGGGCCGCGCGACATTATCCACCCTCCGGCGATCGTTTCGCGACCTCGAATTATCCATACGCCGCCGAGCGTCCGATGCGGCAATAACGAACCGCATTGTCGGACTATACTTTGTGCATGTCCTCAGGTCCGGGTGCCCTCGCGCGCTTTTTTGTCTTCCTGGCACTCGTCCTTATTCCGCATGCGATCTGTTCCGCCGCAAACGGCGCCTGGGGCGGTCTGCTACGCGAGGCCAGCGGCAAGCCCATCGCCGGCGCCACAATCCTGCTGCATGCGCAGAACGCGTCGCATGAGTACTCAGCCAAGACTTCTCCACTTGGCGAATTTTCCTTCACCGAGATTCCTGCTGGAACTTACACGCTAATCGTCACCGCGGGAGAAAAATCGTGGAGCGCAAGCAGCCCTTTGATGCTCACCGAAGGCCCTCGACGCAGCGTGCTTGAGCTTTCGGCCCAAGATCAAACCGTTCGCATCCTGACCGCAGCACAAGGCAGCAGCTCCACGCAAGGCAGCGGTGGCGAGCATCTCTCCAGTGAGGAAGTCTCGAGCCTGCCGCTCAACGAGCGCGACTTCAGCAAACTACTGCTCCTCGCCGCCGGAACCATGACCGACACAAACGGCGCTGCCAATTTCACGCAACAATTCGCAGTGAACGGCCAGCGTGGCGTGGCCTCGGTTTTTGCATTGGATGGCGCGGACACCACCGATCCCGAACTGGGCGGCGCCACCTTCGCGAACTTCAACGTCGACGCCATTCAGGAAGTGCAGTCCAGCAGCGGCGTGATGCCTGCTGAGATCGGTCACGGCGCGGCCGGCTTCACCAACGTCGTCACGAAATCCGGCACCAACCAGATCCACGGGAGCGCCTTTGAATTCGTTCGCAATGCCGCGTTTGACGCCCGAAATTTCTTCGATCATAAAAGCGATCTCGACCAACGGCGAATTCCGCCCTTCGCCCGCAACGAATTTGGCGTAACCATCGGCGGCCCGATCGTGATCCCTCACATCTACGATGGCCGCGGCAGAACATTCTTCTTCGGTGAGTATCAGGGGTTTCGCCAAGTACTGGGCACCACGCAAGTGCTTCCCGTGCCCACGGTCGCAGAGCGCCAAGGCATCGACACCACGACATTTCCCGGCGATACGCTAACCGTTCCCGTCAGCGCCGCGATTGCGCCTCTCCTTGCTCGCTATCCGCTTCCGAACGATCCCGAGGGTCCATACGGAGCGCGCACTTTTGCAACTTCATCGAAGGTCGTCACCAACACCGATCAATTCTCGATTCGCATCGACCACAAACTCTCCGACAAAGCCACTCTCTTCACACGATTCAGCCTGAATCAGGTGAATGGGCCGACAACCAATCCTGAACAAACCGCGATCGACCCGAGCTTCGCGGTCAACTTCTTCGATCACCAGCGAAATACTGCCGTACGCTACACCCGAACGCTTACTCCGCATCTCACCTCATCCACGGCTTTCGGATACATCCGTAGCACGCCCATTTTCCCAGCCATCAATCACACCGATCCAGCGCTAGCTTACGGCGACGGCCTGTTTCAAGGCTTCAACTCCGCGGACGGTTCTATCTATGGCTCGTATGGGAACGTCTACCAGATTAAGCACGACATTGCCTACACGCGCGGCACGCACGCGCTTAAATTCGGCCTCGAAATCCGCATCAATAAAGACGCAACCGTCTTTGGCAGCAACGCTAGCGGGCTCTACACCTTCGGTGGAGGCACTGCCTACTCTCAGGCGCTCATCACCTCTGCGAGCGGCCTCCACGATATCCATACCGGTGACCCGCTGCCCGACGCGCTGACCGGATTGCTAACCGCCACGCCTTATTCCTACACGGTAAGTGGATTGATCGGCCTAACACCGGGCGGAAATCGTTTCGACGAGGCGGCGGTCCGCCGTGAAGCCTACAATTTTTATTTTCAGGACGCCTGGAAAGTAACGCCGCGCCTCAGCATCACATATGGCCTGCGCTATGAGCTGAACTCGCGTATCAAGGAAGCCAAGCATCGCACCTCGGTCATCGAACCCGTCGATGCCGCTGGCAATCCGAGTTCGTTCTTCGCGCCCGATGCCACACAAATTTATCTCTACAACCCACAACCCGTATATCCGCTCGATCGCAACGGCTGGGGCCCGCGCGCTGCGGTCGATTATGCCGCGACAAAGAGCACCACGGTCCATGCGGGCGCCGCCATCACTACAATTCTTCCCAACCTCTGGCAGGACAATTTCGTCACCGGTGCGTTTCCACTCGTGTTCAGCCCACTGATTACCGCGCTTCCTGATACGCCGGTTCCGTTCCAAAACACCATCGCGCCCGTCAGTTTTCCAACCATCTTTAATACCGCCGGCCAGCCGCTCTTTCCAAACGGAAACAGCTCCAAAGTTCCATCCAACACCCAAGTGGATCTCCAGCGATTTCAAAACGACCTCGCCGCCATCACGCCGGGAAATCAGGTACAGCTGTTCAACACCGCGGCAATCTCCCGAAATTTTCGCAACGGCTACATTGCCACCTACACCGTCGGCGTCGATCACGACTTTCATGGACTGAAATTAAATGCCGCTTACGTCGGTACTGCCGGAGTGCATCTGCCGGCGGTTCTCTCGCCCAACGGCTACACGGGCGCTGACCCGGAATTCGCGCGCTTCACGCAATTCGACGCCGGTGGCCATACGATCGGCGGATTCGGCCCGGAAGCCATCATGATCAACAGCTCACACTCCAGCTATCACTCCTTGCAGACGGGCGCGAACTATACGCATGCGCGCATCGGACTCAGCCTTCAGGCCAGCTACACGCTCGCCAAATCCATCGATGACACCAGCGCCGTGCTCGGCGGCTTGCCCACGAACGCCGGCACAATTCTTCAGACTTTGCCGCAGGATCCCTTTCATCCGCAAATGGAAAAAGGCCCCTCGACTTTCGACGTGCGTCACGTATTTGCGCTCAGCGTGTTCCAGAATCTACCGTTCGACCGATTGGAGTTCCTTAGTCCTGTGCCGCACGCCATCACTCGCGGATGGCAAATACTCAATATCACCACTCTTACCAGCGGATCGCCTTTCACCGTGTACTCCGGAATTCAGCAGACTGGCGCCGGGGCCGGCGGAACGGACCGCCCAGACCTAATCGCGGACCCTCATTTCTCAACCAGCCGCTCAATCCGCGAAGACTATTTCGGTCTCGGCGCGAACAATAGTTCCTACTTCTCCATCCCCATCAACGTCGCAGGCGGCAGTGGACCGAATGACGGTCGCTTTGGAACTTTGGGCCGCAACACTTTTCGCGGACCGGCCTTCCATAATTTCGACGTTGCAGTGATCAAGGACACTTCGTTTGGCCGTCGCGGGAAGAATGAATTGGGCATCGTGGAATTCCGTGCGGAATTCTTCAACATCTTTAACATCGTCAATTTCGGCTTGCCCGCAAACACCGTGCGTGGCACAGGGTTCGGCTTGATCAGCCGCACCGCCGGAAGCTCGCGCCAGATTCAGTTCTCACTGAAGATCATTTATTAAATTACAATATCAACGGCTCCTTCCCCGAATCTGGAATCAACACGGTACTCCCGCAAACTGCGTGGGAAGTGGCGTGCTTTGCCGAGCCGAAGTGTATCGCTCTGATAAGTTACAGACGCTCGAAAGCTGGCCACGATAGCTTCGATGCGCTAGAATCCCGCGTTCTTTATGCCTTGTGTCTTTGCACCATTATATTGACCGCCGATTTCTTCGAGAGGCTCATGAAATCATTCCATCGCAGCCGCGGTATCGTGCTCGGTTCGCTCGCATTCGCTATCGGTGCGTCACTTTGTGCCAACTCATGCCTCCGCGCAAGCCACTTTGCCCAGCGAAACACCCGCGCAGATCGCTCCGGCCACCGGCAGTTTCGATCACCAGCGCCGAGATGTCATGATCGCCATGCGTGACGGCGTCAAGCTTCACACCGTCATCCTAGTGCCCAAAGGCGCCAGCCATGCGCCCATTCTCCTCACGCGCACGCCGTACAATGCCAACGAACTCACCTCGCACGCCAACAGCGCGCACCTTAACGCCAATCTCGCCGGCTACGACAATGCTATGGAAGTCCTCAGCGATGGCACCTACATCCGCGTAGTGCAGGATGTCCGCGGCAAGTATGGCTCAGAAGGTGATTACGTGATGACCCGCCCGCTTCACGGCCCGCTCAATCCCACAAACGTCGATCACTCCACCGACACCTACGACACCATCGATTGGCTCATCAAAAACATCCCCGAAACCAACGGCAAGGTCGGCATCCTCGGCATTTCCTACGACGGCTTCACCACGCTCATGGGACTCGTCAATCCGCATCCTGCGCTCAAGGTCGCTGTCCCCATGAACCCCATGGTTGACGGCTGGATGGGTGACGATTGGTTCCACAACGGCGCCTTCCGGCAGCAGAACATGACCTACATCTACGAGCAGATCGGCACGCGCGATAACCACGCGAAATGGTGGACCGATCATTACGACGATTACGACCTTTATATGGAAGGTGGTTCGGCGGGCGAACTTGGCCGGCGTCACGGCCTCGAACAAATGGGCTTCTGGCGCAAAATCCTGGACCATCCGAGTTATGACAGCTGGTGGCAGCAGCAAGCCATGGATAAGATCCTCACCGCCCAGCCGCTGAAAGTTCCCACCATGATCGTCGATAGCCTCTGGGACCAGGAAGACATCTACGGCGCACCTGCGCTGTATCATGCGCTGAAAGAAAAAGAGCCCTCCAATGACGAACTTTTTCTCGTACTCGGCCCGTGGCACCACGGCCAGGAAATCGATGATGGCAGCACGCTCGGCGTATTGAAATTCGACGCCAACACCTCAGTCCAGTTCCAGCGCGAAATCCTTCGTCCATTTCTCGCTCAATACCTGAAGGACGGCGCTCCGAAGGCGGACATCCCGCCTGTCTTCGCCTTCGAGACCGGCACCAACACCTGGCTCCGCCTGAAATCGTGGCCCTCCGGATGTCCCGCTGGTTGCGCGCCCAAAAACACGCCGCTCTATCTCACCTCCGGCCTGAAATTGAGTTTCGCCGCTCCAGCATCTCCGGGCGACCCGGCGTTCGACGAATACGTCTCCGATCCCGCTAAGCCCGTGCCGTACCGCGCGCGTCCCAGCCAACCCATGGGCTACACCGGCCGGCTCACCTGGTCACAGTGGCTCGTCGACGATCAGCGCGAAGCCTCCGGCCGCACCGACGTGCTCGCCTACACCTCCGCACCTCTCACTGCGCCGGTAAAAATCAGCGGCCAGCCTGTCGCTAATCTTCTCGCCTCCACCAGCGGCACCGACTCCGACTGGGTCGTGAAACTAATCGACGTTTATCCCGACGAAGTCGCCACGCAACCCGAGATGGGCGGCTACCAGCTCATGATCTCCGCTGACATCTTTCGCGGCCGCTATCGCGAAAGCTTCGAATCGCCGAAAGCCATCGCAGCGGACAAGCCGCTCCTCTATCGCATCCTTCTTCCGACAGCGAATCACGTCTTCCTTCCCGGACATCGCATCATGGTGCAGATCCAATCCAGCTGGTTCCCGCTGTACGATCGCAACCCGCAAACCTTCGTCGCCAACATTTTCTGGGCCAAGCCTGCCGACTATCGCAAGGCCACTCAGCGCATCTACCATGCGCCAAATCAAACCACATTCATCGAACTCCCTATCGTCGCAGCGCCATGATTCATCAAGTTCGAAAATTGCGCTACGCGCTCCTCCGCGATCGCCACCAGATTTGCGTCATACATCTCCAATTCAATCGGCGCAGCCTCCAATCGGCCTTCCGAATCGATCTGAAACCATCGATAGCCCATCGCTGCCAGCCATCGCACGATCTCCCGCGCCCGATATCCCCACGGCCGCGTCCGTAAATCCTGCACCTCCACCATAATCACCGGCCGCGTAGGCCGGGCTTCTCCCTTCAACAGTTTCACCGCCCCGTGTAGCACCTCGAGCTCTGCTCCCTCCACATCCAGCTTCACAAAATCCACGCGCCCAATCTCGAGTTTCTCCAGCACATCATCGAGTCGTTGCACCTCCACTCGCACTGTACAAGTCCGTTCATCGACATCCGGTGGCCGCAGGCTATTGCACCAGTCATGCCGCCCCTCTACCACGAACAATTCCGCATCACCCGCGTTCTCACCGAGTGCATACGGCGCCACACGCACATTCCCGCAACGATTCACTCGCAAATGGCGCACCAATCGCTTGCGCTCGCGCAAAGACGGCTCGAACGCGACAACTCGCCCCGTCCTTCCCACGCTCTTTGCCGCGAGCAGCGTGTACAGGCCGTGATGCGCTCCCACATCCAGCACCGTCATTCCAGGTCTCAGCAATTTCTCGACAAATCGCATTTCTGCTCGTTCGAACTCCCCGCCCACCAGCGCCTGATCCAGCGCGCTGGTCTCCGAAGCCAGCCACCACGCTCCAAATGGCAATCGCAGCACAATCGGCAATTCCGGAAAAATTCGCCGCGCGTTTCGCACCAGTGAGAAATATTTCTCCTTCACCGGACGTCTGACGAACCGCCGCGCTCTCCAACTCAGCGACCGTTGGACTGGCATTGCATCCGCTCGACTCCACGGATCCTTTTCCTCGCGAGGTTCGATCAGCAATTCCAAACCGGGAGCATGTATCGGAATCGCCGCCGCAAATAGGACGGTCCTGCGGCGTTCGCTCCACTCCGACTCGCGAAAATCATCATGATCCGGCATCACCGACACTCGGTACACAGTAGCGAATCCCGCTCGATACAGCATCTTCACCAGGCATGTCTCCGTCGGATACACTGCCGTATCCGTCAAACTCTGATCCTCTTGTCGCGGCTCCTCGCGAAGCATCATGGTCGATCCACTTCCCGGCACACACATACTCTCCAGCAGGAGTCCACTCGCCGTCAGCGCGCGCAGATGCCGTATCGCCCGCATCGGATTTTCCAGGTGATACAGCAAGCCGAAACACAACACCAAATCGAACTCGCCAAGTTCAAGGATCCCGCGATCCTCAATATCCCGCTCCGCGAACGGAATCCGGGGAAAACGCCGCCGTGCCTCGATCACATTCTCCAGTCGTCCATCAAAGCCTTTAACTGCCAGCCCCGCTTCTGCCAGAAGCGCCGAGAAAAAGCCCAGTCCGCATCCCGCATCCAAAGCCGTGGTCAGTTTCAGCACCGGGCTCACCGTAGCTAGCAACTGCCGAATCGTCTCACCCCTGGCCTTGTTTAGTGCCAGATAGTGCGGCCGATCGAATGCCGTCGCGTCGCAACGCTCTGCGTTCCCTTCCCTCGTTCGTCTGATCGGATCAGGAATGCTCGCATCAGTGAAAGTCGTGCCGCTCGTTCTACCCGCTGCCATGCCGCAAACCTCATCCCTCTGCCTCTAATGCAAGGCGCGGGCGCACATCTTATCCTCCGTCATGTTATAATGTCTATTAGTTTATCTATAAGGTATTATAGCAAACCCGCGCTACACCCTTCGCTGTCAAAGTGTGCGGGTTTAGATCCAACTTCATCTCCGACCATTTCGAAAAAGTCCCGTACGGGAGGGGCTAGCCCCCTCCCAGGCGCAAACTTAAAGCAAAACGAATCGCGAAGCCCATTCTTCCTCTTAAAACCCTAAAAAAACCGTATCTTTCCATCCATCCATCAATACGATTTCCTACGATTTGACTTGTTATTTCACCCCGGTTCTAATCTTTAGCGCGTCCAACAGGCAACATCGGGAAAGCGACCGTTCCCTTCTTTCCAACTCCAAGGTATCCCTATGCGCCAGCGCTTCTCGATTCTCAAGCCCCTGCTTTTTATGTCTTCCCTCTTTTTCTCTCTACCCACGCTCACCCCCGCCCAGGCAGGCAACGGCGAACTCACCGGCGAAGTTCGTGACGCCAGCCAGAGCATCGTCGCGGACGCGAAAATTACGCTCACCGAACAAGGCACCAATCTCCTCTACGAATCAGTGACCAACGAAGACGGCATTTACCAGTGGTCTAGCCTCAAACCCGGTCGCTACACCCTCACCGTCAAAAAAGACGGCTTTCAACGCTACGAGCGCGAAGACATCACCATCCGCACCGGCGAGAGAATCCGCGTAAACGTCACGCTCACTATTGGCGCGGTCGCCACTAGTGTCGTCGTTCAAGAAGACGCCACTCTCCTGCGCACCGAATCCGCAACCCTCAACACCGTCATCGACTCGCGCGCGATTCCTGCTTTGCCGCTCAACGGCCGCACCTTCATCAATCTTGTCGGCCTTGCACCCGGCATCGCCGTACCTCCTGGCTCCGCGCTCCCTCGTCTCAGCGGCAGCCGCCCGCGCACCAACGAATATCTCTACGATGGCATCTCCGTTCTTCAACCTGAGCCCGGTCAGGTCGCCTTCTTTCCCATCATTGACGCCATACGCGAGTTCAACGTTCAAACCAGCGATTCCTCCGCCGCATTCGGCAGATTCAACGGCGGCGTCATCAATCTCACCACCAAAACCGGCAGCAACGATTTTCACGGCACCGTCTTCGAGTTCCTCCGCAACGAAGACCTGAACGCCCGCAATCTTTTCGCTCCTGCCACTGCGGCCAATCCCAATAAACCCGAATTTCGCCGCAATCAATTCGGCTTCGTCCTCGGCGGTCCGATCCGCCGAGACAAAACCTTCTTCTTCGGCGACTATCAAGGCACTCGCCAGCTCATCGGTCGCGTCGTCACTTCCACGGTGCCCACAACTGCTGAACGCAACGGCAACTTCTCCGCGCTCCTCGGCGCTCCTCTGTATCGGACTCGTTCCGGTGCCGTCACTACCACCGCGGCCGGCAACACGCCTATTACCGCTACCGACACAAACGGCGCACTCATTCAGGTTCGCCAAAATATGATTTTTCGCCCCACCGACCATCACGCTTACGCAGGCAACGTGATCCCCGTCGCCACGTTCGATCCCGCCGCAGCCATCCTTCTAGACCGCTACCCAGCCCCCACCTCTTCCGGTCTCGCCAACAATTTCCGCCGTCTCGGCAATGAACCCGACAATCAGGATCAGTTCGACCTCCGTGTCGACCACCGCTTCACCGATCGCGACCAGATTTTTGTCCGCTATTCCTTCGCCAAGGACTTCACCCAGCCGGTCACTCCGCTTTCCGATGGCAGCGGCGCCACCACTGGCACTTCCGCGCTTGGTCCCCAAGACACGCTCGCGCAATCCGTAGCCGGCAACTATGTCCACACTTTCTCGCCAACGCTCACCAACGAGTTCCGCGCCGGCTACACTCGTCGCAGTGTCAATCGCGCAGCTCTCTTGCTTTCTTCGTCGCCTTCCGACGCCTTAAACATTCCTGGTATTCCTACAAATGGTGATTTCGGCAACGAGCTCCCAACCTTCTCGATTTCCGGTTTCCAGCAACTTGGTCCACCGGCCAACATGGCCTCCTCCTTCCGCACCGACGTAACCGAAATCGCCGACACCGCGGCCTTCACTCACGGGCGCCACTCCATAAAAGTCGGCATCGACAATCGCATCTCGCGCCTTGACGTCATTCAGCCCCCTTCTCCGACTGGTGCGTTCACCTTCAGCACTCTGTTCACCAATTTGAATGGCGTCGCTGGCACCGGCTCATCTCTCGCCAGTTTTCTCCTCGGCCGGGTTCAGCAGTTTTCGATCGACCTGCAGCAACACGTAGTGCAGCCGCGCGCTTGGTTTCAGGAATGGTTCGTTCAGGACGACTGGAAGGTTACATCTCGTCTGAATCTGAATCTTGGTGTCCGCTACACGCTGAATTTCCCCTCCACCGAAGCCACCGATCAGGGCGCCGTCTTCAACCTCGGCACCGAGCAACTCCAATATCTCGGCCAAAATGGATTTCCGCACTCCTCAAGAATCCTCCATTGGGGCAACCTCGGCCCTCGCATCGGTGTCTCTTATCTCCTCACCAAAAAGACTGTCGTCCGCAGCGGCTTCGGTCTCACCTATTTCGACCAGGCCGGAATCACCACGCCTTTCACCAATCCGCAATTTCCTTTCGTGCAAACCGCCACGCAAGCCACGCAGGACAATGTCACGCCCGCTTTCGTTCTTTCGAACGGTCCGACAGTTCAACCAGTCGGCCTCACTCCTGACGCGGGTCTCGGTCAAGGCGTTTTCACCGTCGATCGCCACCTGGGCTCCGGTTACATCCAGCAATGGAATCTCGCTGTCCAGCGCGAAATCACTCCGAATCTCACCGTCGAGGTCGCCTACGTCGGCTCCAAAGCCACGCACCTCGGCGACCCCGATGCCAACATCAATCAGCTCACTCCGGACCAACTCGCTGAAGGCGCCTCACTGCTCGCCAAAGTTCCGAATCCATTCTTCGGCCAGATTCCCTCATCCTCTTCCATTGGGCAGAAGACCACCACGAATGCGCAGCTGCTAAAGCCTTTCCCCGAATTCACCAACGTCACCTTCTTCCGCAACAACATCGGCAATTCCAACTACAATGCCGTCCAAGCCAAAATCGAAAAGCGCTTCTCCCGCGGCCTCGCTCTCCTGTTCAGCTATACCCGCTCCAAACTCATCGACGATGCCTCCTCCGTTTTCGACTCCTCCATCTTCACCGGTCCCATCGCCAACTACCCGGTCGCCAACGCGTTCAATCGCCGCCTCGACCGCGACGTCTCCGCCGGCGACATCCCCAACGTCACCGCCATCAGTTGGACCTACGACCTTCCCGTTGGCCCCAGCCATCACCTCAGTCCTCGCGGCATCGTCGGCAAATTCACAAATGGATGGCAGCTCGCTGGCATCGTCTCTCTGCAATCAGGAATCCCGCTGGCCGTTACGCAGACCACGAACTTCAATGCCTTCGCGGGCTATGGCACGCAGCGCCCCTCCTGCGTCGCTGATACTGCGCTCCCAAATTCTCAGCGCTCCACCGCCGAATATTTCAATGTCAACGCCTTCCAGATCACTCCGCAGTTCGCTCTCGGTACCTGCTCGCGCAACCCTGTCCGCGGTCCCTCTTATCAGGACACCGACATGGCCCTCATCAAGCGCACCACCATCACCGAGCGCTTCTCTATCGATTTCCGCGCCGAAGTCTTTAACCTCACCAACACTCCGCCACTCAACGCACCAAACGTAGTAGCAGGCGCGGCTGGCTTCGGTTCCATCACTTCTGCCGGCGACCCCCGCGTTCTGCAGGTGGCTATCAAGCTGAATTTCTAGCCGACCTACCTGTGCCAATCGCGAGCCACTGCTTCCGCTCGTTATTCGTGGTTCGGAACGCGCAAGGCCACGAATACGAGCTCACACCGCGCCGGCGCGATCAAAAATTCGCAGGCGTATGAGCAGGAATCCGATCACGGACCTCAAACAAGGCTTTGCGCCTCAGCTTAGGTGCAGTTCGCAGTAAATGCTGGCGGCTGCGGTCCGCCCAGAGCGAGATTGGTTTGCGAGTACGCACTCCCATCTCATCGAAAACATCCAGGAACGCCGGGACAGACATGCCGTGATGAACTTCATCAGGAATTGACGCGTTTGCTGTGCCCAGAAGGCAACCGGTGATCGAGCTCTTGCGTGGGTGAATCCGGCGCACATCGGCATAGTGATTGAGTACGAGATCCCGGTCGAATTGGAGAGTGCGGCTGAAAAGATAGGTGCCTGATCCGCTTTCGTGAGGATCCGGCAGCCAGCAAACTTCGTTCGTCCATGCAAGCTCGAGCCCAAACGCCAAGATTACAAAGTTTTGCATGTTGAACGTGAGTGTGACATTGATGATAAATCCGGTTCCGCCATACCAGTCAAAGATAGTAGATTCGGTCACACCGCCATGCAGGCGTACGAACACGCCTGGCGTAGTAATAGTGTGAATACGATCACTTTCTGCCTGAATCGGCACACCGGCGCCTTGGATGCGCCGCATCAAATCTGATCTGTCAACAAATGGCTTGTGCATTGCTCCCCCTTTTGTGCTTTGTGTGACTTCGTGACGCTCATCGTTCGCAAAAAAACCTACACTTCATGCATGCCCTACACTTTTTGATCGGCCGCTTCGATAGCTGGGCCTTGTTTTGGAACCCCGAATTCGTTGGCGATTCTTCGCGCGTGCTCACAGACGGCAGGAGTTAAGCGAAGGCGAACGCCGCCGGCGTCGCGCTGCTCTGTAGCAAACCCCAAACGTTTGAGCCGCTTCCCGACAGCGCCCGGATCGACCTGCGTTGCCCCACCACGACGTGACCAGATTTCCCCAGCAATTTCGGCAACCTCAGAAACGTAGACCAAATCCTTCGCTTCGTGGCAGAGGACGAGCACCGCCTCAACAACGATGGTTCCAAGGTCCATCCACCGCGCAGATCGAATATCGATATCCTGTTGCTGAAGCAGATTAATGACCTCGGCAGACAATGCGGCATCGTCAGGAGTTGCTGCGGCCAGGCTTTCCGCTAGCCCGTGCAATGAGCACACCAACGTCGATACGTCGAAAGTCGATGCGTCGAAACGCGCTTGACCGGCGTCGCCAAGCTTCGAGCGCCTGAAACCAAGGAGCCTGGGCTGGAACTCCCGCGAAATGTGATCCTGAGTCGCCGGGTCAAGTGCTGGCAGCTGCTGACGCCCGGCCACCATTGGAATCTGCACAAAGCGGGCCGCCGAAGCTTCGGAGTCTGGCAACTCTTCGGTGCGAATGATCTGACAGCCGCGGAGATCGAGCAATTCTCCGCGATGTGGGATTTTGTAGTTTCGAACGCTGGCGTCGTCCAAGAAGGCCCACAGTTTGTCATTAATTTCCATTTGGCTTATCTCTAACGTGAAGCCCATCCCGCTCGGCAATGAGCAAAGCCGCGCTGGAGTCACCCCACCAATTCGTAATGGATGGCGGCAAACGCAGTGAAGCAAATTAAGCAGCTGGTTGCCGCTGTGCGTATTCGGCCCCACAAGCGCTAGACCTGGCGCAACCTGAACGGATTCGACGATCCAGGTGAGCAGAGTAAAACGACCGACGATGGAAACTAGCCTTTCCGGTAAGCCCACAAATTTGGCGATCAATCTACATATATCGTCCAAGAGATCACGCGTCACGCCGGGGAGAGTGCAATGAGTCGGGAGGTTCAGCTCGCGCAGGAGGCTTGGACTCAGTGAAGATGGCTGGTAATTGAGTGTCCTGTACTGGGCGCTGGGTGCAACTAGTTCCGTCACCCCGTCCCACAGCAAGAGCCGCGGCTCCCCCGATGCTTCGTCCCGCACCAATTCGATCGAAGCTTCGCCGAATAATTCACCGCCGGTGATGATCGTTTGCGCCATTTGCACGCTTTTATTCCGGGCCCGCAAACCCGACTTGCTAAGTCAGCCACAAATAAAAAAAGGACGCTGCGGAAGTTTCGTCGCGGCGTCCTCAAAAATCGGGCGTATTTAACCCGCCCAAAGTCTGTGTTGTACATGGGAATTCTAATCGGTCGTCCCCGCGCGGTCAAGGTCGAATGCACCTTGGAGGATGATCCCAAGATCTTGCATACTCCCGCGGCCGCGTCCCTCTTTCGTCGCCGATATCGCGCTTTCTAATTAACAGCGTTCCCCGCCCAAAGTGTTCCAGATCGCCAGCGTAATTTGCCATCGGCGCCTGCTGGCACAATCCACTTCACAGTCGCCCTTAGCAGGACACCGACATAGCGCTCATCAAGCACAAGGCCTTCACCGAGCGCTTGACCCGCGAAGTCTTCAACCTCACCAACACGCCGCCATTTAACTCCCGAACGCAGTAGAAGGCGCGCGGTTTCAGGTCCATTACCTCCGTAGCGACTCCCGCATGATGGCCAATGGCACTGAAGCACAATTTTTACTGTTGAAATTCGAAGGAGTGAAAGGGACGCCTGCGACTTCTGGGCCGACGGTTTATCTCGCCAATAAACGACTTGCGAGCCTAGGTCAGTAAGTTGTTTATGGACTTTATTTCTGAGGCGTTGACCTTGGGCTTGCGACCAAAGGTGAGAAGCCCGTTGGTCTCTTGCTCGATATCGTAAAGCTGCGTGTAGCAAAATCCCGCGACGAACCGGAGTGAAGCGATACCCTGCATAAGGTCCCGGTATTTAGCGATCAGCTCATCCGGCGTCATCCAGGACCCATAAAAACGGAAGAGCATATCGCGCTCAGCAGCAGGCATGTCGGGCGGTATTTGCAGAAATCCGCCAACCTCGGAAAGCATGATCGGCTGTCCACGGTAGCGTGAGCCAAGAACAAAAAGCGGCTTCTTGTCGATCCACACATGGGCGGGCAACTCCCCGCCATCCATCCGCTCGCGATAGCGTTCCCGCAATAATTCAGCAGTCGGAGTGTAGTCGTGAATTGCGCAGATGTCGGTGATGTCTGTGTGCTCCCAGCCATCATTGTCTATCACCGCTCTTGAACAGTCTGTTCGGCGGGTAAGCGCCACCATCCGCTCCAAAAAGGCATATTGGGCAGGATGGTTTTCTTTCAGCCCTGGAAATCCCCAGCTCTCATTCACCGGAACCCACGCCATGATGCACGGGTGATTGTAGTCGCGTCGCAGAACCCGAGCCCACTCGGACGCAAGACGCTCCTCGCTGACCGTCGACCACTCTCGCGCATTGGGCATCTCTTCCCATACCAGCAACCCGAGATGGTCGCACCAGTAAAGCCATCGAGGGTCTTCAATCTTCTGGTGCTTGCGAACTCCGTTGAAGCCCAATTGCTTCACTGACTCCACGTCCGCACGGATGGCGTCATCGCACGGCGCCGTAAGATAGCCATCCGGCCAATAGCCCTGGTCCAGAACCATCTTCAGATAAAACGGTTCCCCATTTAGAAAGAAGCGGCCATTGCGTAAATCGCAGGACCGCAGACCGCCATAGCTGATCACCTCGTCGATAAGAATGTCTGCGCTGAAGAGCTGGATGCGGAAGCGATACAGAAATGGCGAATCCGGCGACCACTGTTTCGCATCACGAATTGCAACCCGCACCGTCGTTGCCGCCGCGAAAACTTCCTTCGTAGCTGTCGTAACCACTCGTTCGCCATCCAGTACTTCGACCTGCACTTTCCACTCAGATGAAGGTGCATGCAAAAATAAACTGATATCGAAGGCCGAATCCTGCAGGACCGGTTCAATCGCCAGCTCATCGATTCGTATCGGATGAACTGGCTCCAGCCATACGGTTTGCCAGATCCCTGAAGTACAAAAATAATCGATGTCGTGGGGCAGACCAGAAATGGACTGCTTTCCACGCGGCTGTTGAGGACTTTGCGAATCCACCACGCGAAGCGTCAGACGATTATCTCCGGGGCTCAAATATGGCGCGATATTGAAGTGAAATGGAGTATGCCCGCCTTGGTTGTGCCCTACTTCTTGGCCGTTAACCCAAACCGTACATTCGTAATCCACTGCGCCGAAATGAAGCAGAATATTGAGTCCGCCCCAATCGCTTGGCACACGAAAGCTGCGCGCATACCAGATAATTTCGTGAATCGATTTGTCGTTAATCCCCGAAAGCAAGCATTGGTATGAAAAGGGAACCAGGATTCGGCCCGAGAGTTGTAAACCGAGGCCCCAGCCTAAGGTTAACCCCTCATCTTTATCGTCAAACGCGAATTCCCACTCTCCATTCAGGTTCATCCACCGCTCTCGAACCAGCTGGGGTCGCGGATATTCCGGTCTAGGTGCAACACGATCAGCAATCAATGCAGGCTCCAATTCAAACCAAATTGTGCCGATTAGCTTAGCGTATTGGTGCAAGACCGTGCAGGCCTCGCAACTTCAGAATTGTGCGTTAGGCAACGGTGTGCCGTTCCAGGAAACGCTGCCGCATCCCGCAAGATCGACGGGAAACCCTTCGTAGCAAATGCAACCGGACTGTCTCCACCAGCCAGCCTGGTGAAACTGTACGAACGCGGATCGTCCATCCCCACGGCCTAAATCCGCAAGAACATCCCGCAGGAGCGTCGATTTTAGCTCGCCGTCACTCACGTCGAATACACCAGCCTCATAGACATCCTCTTTGCGGGTCACAAGATTGTGCCAATCGTACGAGCCGAGAACGGCCCATGCCGTCACTCCAAGTATCTCCGCTCCCGTGGACCTCACAGACTCTGCGGCCGTCCAAATTTCTCGAAGCCACGCAACCTGTTCGAATTCATCGGCGCATCCCAAGTGCACTTCCGTGATTGCCATTGGGAGGCGATATCTTTCCCACGCTTCCCGCAGCCTCGCTTCGATTCCCCAGCCCGCAATACCGTCGACTCGTACCGCTTCCACATCCGCGTACCGATGGCGGCCGTTTCCGCCGTGCGTCGCCACCGGAAATCGCTCCAGCTGTTCATCCAAATACCGGTCGCTGGTCACGTAATAATTCAATCCCAGCACATCCGGCGGACACGCGTTTCGCTGAAACCAGCACAGTTCCTCTTCCGTGCACCCAGCCCACATCAGGTACGACCACATCGGATGCTCGCGGTCCACTCGTCCGGCCAGAAGATCGAAAGTCAGCCAGCGCCGCTCATTCTCGAAGTCAGCCTGGTATTGCAGGCGCCCTGTCGCAAAGCGCTTGCCTACGTCCTCTGTTTGCACCAAGCGAGCTTCTGAATTAACGCGTCGGATTTCGCGCATCGCCAGCACCGTCGCCTTGCATTGATTCACGATGCTGCTCGCGAAACTCTGATCGCTTCGTTCGTGCGGATACCAGTGACCGTACAAGCACGAAAATCTCCCCGTCGTCAGCGGTTCATTCACGGGAATGTAGTTCGTGATCCACGGATACCGTTCCGCTACGCTACCCGCGTACGCCGCGAATTTTTCGGGGAATGCAGGATCCACCAGGCTGGTATGCGCAGGACCGCTGCCGTGGTGCAGCAAACCCACAATCGGATCGATATCGAGCTGCCGCAGCAAACCCAGACGCTCGTCTGCCCAACTCCAGTTCGGCCCATCGATATCTTCTGTTCGCTCCCACAGCACGGGATAGCGCAACTTGCGAATTCTCAGTTCAGCGATCGCTTCAAGGTCAGAGCTGCGCGTTTCGTGTCCCGTTCTCTTTATTTGATCGAAGTACGCACACCCCACGCGGTTAACTGTGCATTCCAGTCCAGCCCATAACTCTAATGTCACGAGTTATCTCAACTTGCGGCGAGCGCGATGTTCTGGGTCAGCGGCTCGGACAATAGATTCGACTCCATCGTGCGGCGGGTGCCTTTAATCGTGAATGTTCCATTCATCTTCGAATACGTCGATAGCGCCTGCGCTGTAACTTGATCCATGTTGTAGTATTTGTAAGTTGCCAGCCGCCCGACGAAGTGTACGTTCGGCATCTCATCAGCGAGTTCTTTGTAGCGCGCATATAGCGCAGCATTCTCCTTCTTCGGAACAGGGTAGTACGGGTCTCCTTCCGCGGATGGATACTCAAACACAATGCTGCTCTTCGGATGCTTTTGCCCGGTCAGGTATTTGAACTCTGTCACCCGTGTGTACGCCTGTTCATTCGGATAATTAATTACTGGGGCGTTCTGATAGATTTCTCGTTCAACCGTTTGGTGCTTAAAAATCAGCGAACGATAAGGCAGCTTGCCAAGCTGATATTGAAAGAACTCATCGATCGGACCGGTGTAAACCATCTCGCCGAAAGAGACCTCGTCCACGATCTCTCGATAGTCCGTATTCGTTAACACTTTGATGTTCGGATGATCCAGCATCCGTTCGAACATCCGCGTGAAACCGTTCGAAGGCATCACCTGGTATGTATCCGTAAAATAGCGAGCGTCTCGATTAGTCCGAACGGGCACCCGCGCAAGTACAGACGCATCCAGCTCCGAGGGATCAAGGTCCCATTGTTTCCGCGTGTAGCTGCGAAAGAATTTCTCGTATAGCTCCTTGCCGACTTTCCCCAGCATCACGTCTTCCGACGTACTGCATCTCTCCCGCGGCAGCGCCACAGACGCCAGAAACTGCTTCGCCTGCTCCGATGTCAGATTCATGCCATACAGCTGGTTCAGCGTATCCAGATTTATCGGCAGCGGCAGCGTCATTCCATCGACGCTCGCCAAAACGCGGTGCTCGTACGGCCGCCACTCCGTGAATCGCGACAAATATTCGAAAACCTGTTTGGAATTCGTGTGGAAAATGTGCGGACCGTAACGGTGTATCAGGATCCCATGGTCGTCATAACAGTCGTATGCGTTCCCGCCGACGTGCGATCTCTTTTCGCACACCAGAACCTTCAGCCCTGATCCCACTGCTAATCGCTCGGCCAGCACCGCGCCCGCAAAACCCGCACCTACAACGAGGAAGTCGAACACCAATGCCTCCGAACGTCCCAAACTCGAGACTTCATACTCGGGATCCGCCGTAAGCGGCCCTTGACAGTTTCAGAGGATTGACCAAACTCCTCGTTTTCTTTCTGCTCGCGATTTTCAACCAGATCGTCGATCAACTCCGCCATGCGCCCCCACGTCTTCGACCAGCATGTCATAGACAGCAGCGCATCAACTTTTGGCAATCGACTTCGCGCGTCCTCCCGCTAACCCACGCTCGATCGCCGTCCACGAAGTCTGTCGGCTGATCAGCTATTTGAACCAATCCGGTACTTCCGTAGGCTCGGATCACGTCCTGAATAGAAGTCGAAACTACAGGCAGACCCGCCGCCAGATATTCAGGCGTTTTTGTTGGGCTGATGAATCTCGTCGATTCGTTTCGCGCAAACGGGATGATAGCGGCGTCCCATCTCCCAATATATTGGGGCAATTCCTTATAGGACTTGGCTCCGAGATAATGAATGTTCTTTTTCCTCGGCAGCCTGGAGCTCCTCGATCTTCACCACTGGACCAATCAATACGAAATGCCACTCAGGTCGTAGCGATGCGGCCTGGTCAAGAAGCTCAATATCAAGCCGCTCATCTAGCACTCCGAAAAATCCAATCCGCGGAGACGGAATCGCTTGCTGGTCCTCCGGTTCCGATTTGCGGCTGGCGCGCCTGCGCGAAATGCGCCACATCGATACTCGACACGAACGGATACACGTTTGGATTTCTGATGTTTTTTCGCTTCGTAAAGGCTGTGACCGCCGGTAAAAACCAGATCCGCCCGTTGCAACAACTGTTCCTCTAGTTCAAGCAGGTTCGGTGGCGCGCCTTTGAATGCCGAAAGTTCATCCATGCAGTCGTACACCACCACTTCTGGTTCGATGTGAGCGCTCCACGGCAAAAACATCGGGCTGTAGTACCACGACACAAATCGCAAGCTCACATTGCGTCGCACAAAATCATCGAGCATTCTCTTCAGCTGCTCGCGCTCCGACCCATGATCGACCGGCAATTGCGGCGTGATCACCGTCAATCCCGCTTCACGCTTTTGAATCCGCAACTCCGCCGATCCCGGACGGTATTCCGGTTCTTCGATGAAATAGACGCGCTGCCGTTCCGCGAACCGCGTCATCAGGTGCTGAGGTCGCTGGAAAACAAAGTCCCAACGTAAATGGCTGAAGCACAGCAAATCGGGTAACGCTGAACGTAACGGCGGATGTGTATTCATGTTAGCGGTCAAGGATAGCCATCTAAAAATGACGATTGAATCGGGTCTTCAATTCAGAAGCTGCCCCGCTACACCTTGCTTCACCTTAGATGCTTGGTTTCAAGCAATTAGCGGCACCCACTACATAGCTATAGAGAAAGCCGCTTATTGACGTTACCGCCGAATAATTTAAGCTGCGAAAGCGGTCCAGCCATGTTTGACCTCGATTATCACAGTCGTCCCAATCTGATTGGCCAGTGCGACGCGTGCTCGCGGCCTTGCAAGCTTTTCGCCCTACCTGGGCGCCATGCGCGGCATTGTCTTGAGTGCAGCGCCGATATCGCCACTCTGTTTCTCCTCGCGACTGAGATCGACGTGAGCAGAAGATCTCGCCTAGATGTTGAACATTTAGAGAGCGAGTGGGCGGAAGTCGATCAGCGACTCATGAGCCGGCATGCCGCGAACCGCCATCGTGACAAACTTTGACAATGAAATGCCCGGAGTGGAAGCTTGCCCAAGCTTTTACGCTGGGAGTCGGGCTCGCGAACGAGGAGTTGTAAATCTTTCGAACATCGAGCAACGACGTATTTTCAGGTGCTGTTCAGTTCAAACTAAACTCGCGCTCTCTCACGAATAAGGGCATAACTCAGATCGACTACCGTAACTAACTGATTTCTCGCAGCTTCGCTCAGTGCGATGCTCTTTGTGATTCTTCAGCGAGAAGAAAATCAGGAAAAACAAGGTGTGAGGTTTAGCTATGAACCGTGGGTTTTTTGTTGTGCTGCTGGCCGGATTGCTTTTTGTGCCCGCCTCAGTTAAAGCCAAGGACTACCAACTCATTAGCGATCCCAGCGTTCCTGCTGCGACAGGAAAAATCAACGTCGACAAGGATCGCAACGGAAACTACAAAATTAAAGTCGAAGTTCATCATCTTGCGAAGCCCGAGGATCTGACTCCGCCGCGCCAGGGCTATGTTGTGTGGGTTCAAGGCCGGGACGGCCAGCCCGTCAACGTCGGCCACTTGCAGGTAAACAAAAACTTGGACGGCGAACTAACCACCACCACGCCATCTCAGCAATTCGACATCTTCATCACAGCCGAGGACACCGTGGCAGCTCAGTCGCCATCGGGCCTGCGGTTGCTACACGCCACCGCGGCGCCATAAGTCCGCCGAGGTCACCGATCAGGGCGCCGTCTTCAACCTCGGCACCCAACAGCTTCAATATTTCCTGCGTCGCTGATACCGCGCTACCGGATTCCCAGCGTTCCACTGCGGAATATTTCAACCTCAACGCCTTCCAGATCACGCCACAATTCGCTCTCGGTACTTGCTCGCGCCACCCTGTTCGCGGCCCCTCCTACCAGGACACCGACATGGCCCCTCATCAAGCGCACCAACATTACGGAGCGCTACACCATCGATTTCCGCGCCGAAGTCTTGGATCTCCCCAACACGCCGCCACTCAACGCGCCAAACGTAGTGGCAGGCGCCGCGGGCTTTGGTTCCATCACCTCCGCCGGCGACCCCCGCGTGCTGCAAATGGCACTGAAGCTCAACTTCTAGGGACTTAACCTGGCCCAACCGTGAGCCTCGGCTTGCGCTCATTATTCGTAGTTCGGAGCGCCAATGCCACGAAAAGGAGCTCACACCACAGCCCGCGCTACCACCCGCTCGGGCCCGCAAGGATGCATCCGGTCTCCCGTCTCGATTGCTGTGCTCAACAATGATTTTACAAAGGACTGCGAATACGGGAACGAGAGCGGCGCTGCAATTCATTTTTCGGCTCTCTCATTATTCCGCCACACATCTCGCCGACCTGGCTCCATCGAAGCGCCGTAATGTGTTGGTATCCCAAGACTAGAATGTTGTTGAAATGATGGCGAAGAAATGGCGAAGTATACGACGAGCTCTTGACGAGCCATGTCAAGACAGTTTTGCTCGTTATCCTGGTCGGTTTCTGACGAGCAAGGAAGCGAGGGTACATGCCCCGAAAGTGCAGTATCTGCGTCCATGAAAGCCGTTCGGAGATTGAACACTCCCTAGTCTCAGGTGCATCGTATCGCGTCGTAGCGCAACGATTTTCGGTTTCGCGGGACGCGGTCGTTCGACATCGACGGCACCTTGTACCCGCGTCTCCTAATTCCACTCCAGACACAGCAGATATTCGCGTCGGGAGTTCTCGTTGAACAACTGCAGAGCCTGACTGTCGAAGCGCAACGGCTCAAGGAAAAGGCTGAAACTGCAGGAGACTTCCGGACTGCACTGGCGGCTGTAAGGGAGCTGTGTCGGATTGTCGAGCTGGTCGCTAAACTCCGTGGCGAGATAGACGGGCGTGCCAAGATCAATGTGATGAATGTCCAGATAGATGCGGACACTGCCAGGAGGATCGGCGAAACATTTTTGGCTCGACACCAGCTTCGCGAAGGAGCGCCATGAGTTCCCAACGGATTGAAACGCAACAAGTACTCGCTCTAGCGCATGAGGACTTGGCTTGCTACGCGATGGCCATGTGGCCTCAGTTCTCGATGGCCAGACACCATGAACTGATCATTTCCCGTTTGGAAGCTATTGAACGTGGAGAGATTTCGAGGTTAATGATTTTTTTACCTCCTCGCCACGGGAAGAGTCTTCTCGCAAGCACGATTTTCCCTTCCTGGTATCTGGGGCGGCATTCTGAGCATCATTTGATTTTCGCAACGTACGGCCAAGAGCTCTCCGATGATTTCGGGCGGAAGGTAAGAATCCCATTGCGGACCCTCTCCATGAAGCAATCTTTCCGGACTGCGCGCTGAGTGACGATTCCTCGGCGGCGCACCGTTTCAATACAGCAAGCGGCGGCGCTTATTTTGCGGTTGGCAGAGGAGGTCCTATCACAGGTCGGGGTGCCCACTTGCTCGTTATTGATGACCCTCTTAAGGATCACGCTGAGGCGAACAGCGAAATAGTGCGAGGAGCCTTATACGATTGGTACACATCTGTCGCTTATACGCGTTTAGCTCCAAACGGAGCGATTGTCCTCATTCAGACTCGTTGGCATGAAGACGACTTGGCCGGACGGCTCCTAGCGAACAACCTACTGGCGACGATTGGGAGGTTTTGAGCCTTCCTGCAATCGCGGAGCACGACGAATCTTTTCGTCATGAGGGGAAGCTCTATGGCCAGACAAATTTGGGCTCGCGGAACTTGTAAAATATCGGAGCGCGGTGGGTGGCCGCGCGTGGGCTTCTTTGTATCAGCAGAGACCAGCGGCGGCAGAAGGTGCGAATTTCAAGCGGGATTGGTGGCAACTCTATTCGGCCGCCGCTTACGTGTGGCATGGAATCAAATGGTTCAGTCCTGGGATACCGCCTTCAAGAAAGGGGCGGAAAACGACTTCAGTGCATGCCGACCTGGGGTATCGCTGACAATGGCTATTACCTGCTGCACTCTGTGGCGAGGGAGAGTGGAATTTCCAGAACTGAAGCGAGTTTTAGCTTCGTTGGCAGAGCAGTGGAAACCTAACGCGATTCTGGTCGAAGATAGAGCCGACGGACAAAGCTTAATCCAAGAACTGAGAAATACCACGGCACTTCCTATTATCCCGGTCAAAGTGGACAGCGACAAACAGACCAGAGCGCAAGCCGTCACTCCGCTAATGGAAGCGGGAAAGATTTTCTTGCCGGAGTCAGCGCCGTGGCTGAGCGATTACATCGAAGAGATGGCGTGCTTTCCCAACGGGATTCACGATGATCTCGTTGACGCGACAACGCAAGCCCTGAACTATCTCCGCATGGAGCCTCCGCTCTTGTCGATGCCGTTCGGCTACTCAAGTTTGGACGAAAAGCCGGAGGAACAGGACAAAGAGGCCATTTGGGAAAAGGCATTGTCCGGTTCTCCGATCACGGCGGAGGAATTTGAACGAATGTAATTGCACTAGTGGTCGAGCAGATTTTTGAGTTGCATCAAATGAGAAGTCCTTTGCTGAGAGAACAAGTATTACCTGAGTTGCCCTCCTAAATTCTGACTTTAACTCAGCGGGCTAGCAAGGCGATGTACTTCACAGTTTGCGCACAATCCACGAATTAGATCTGCATCCGGAGAAGATGGGCTTTCCGAATTCCTCCCGTATTTCATCGAGATCGACATTGTCTTGGAATTATTAGCCCCGTCGTTTTGTACGTTCAACGGTTGAGCGCGATGGCGCCTCGCATTTCGTCAGTTGCCTCTGTCCGAACAGCCTCGTTCAGAAGAAATTCGATTTGTCTATTCAATGAACGGTGTTCTCGTTCGGCAAGCGCCGCCAGTTTTGCTTTCAAAGTGGCCGGTATGCGCAGAAGCACAGAGGTTGTCCGTTCGTCCATCCATATCGAGGATACCACTGGTCGAATTGGCCTTGACATATGATACCGTTATGATATCATAATGATATCGTCAAAATGGAGACAAAATGAGGACGCGCTCAAATTTGATACGTCAGAATATTAGACTAGTCAAACAGCTATATCCCACGATCCGTCATTGAACGTTCGAACTTTACGCGATTTAACGAATAGTTTGTCCCTTTCGATTTCTCAAAGGTGAAATTCTCTACATTGAAGGCAAATGGTACGTAACGCACGCCGGCCTGCTTCGAGTAGCGTTTCGGCGAAAATGCATAGGCATCAATACGATCCTTCAGGAAGGGCTCTCGGATCCTCTCGCCAATCGCTGGGTGTTCAAAGCAGTTGTTTACAAAAATCGGGGCTCTCGAGGTTTTGTCGGTTATGGGGATGCCGATCCTGCGAATGTTTCCCGGTCGGCTACTGGAGCTGAGCTTCGATTGCTCGAGACTCGGGCAGTGAATCGAGCCCTGCGCAAGGCGTATGCGGTTGGACTCTGCTCCGTCGAAGAATTGGGGGCACTGCAACCGAAGCCGCAGCAGCGCGACTGTTCTGATGCTTC
>CAWBHT010000011.1:0-109183 GCA_963788725.1 uncultured Acidobacteriota bacterium
TGGTCCCGGAGGAGGGAGTCGAACCCACACGGAGCAAAGCTCCGGCAGATTTTGAGTCTGCTGCGTCTGCCAGTTCCGCCACTCCGGGCCTGCTTGCAAAACTAACACGCCAAGCCTCGTCACTCAAGCACTTGGGGCGTGAAGCATGCGGAGAGAAGAGCTGCTCGGGTATTCAGCGGAAGCGCATCGCCCAGACGGTGCGGCTCATTTATAATATGGCTGCTGAAAGCAGGTCTTGTGCTGACTGTTCTTCGATGGCTCCGAGAGAATGGCAGAAGTTTTCCGTTTATAAGGAACGTCTTCGCCTGCTGCCACCGGGTTATGGTTGGTCGATTTGATGCGTTTAGACTCTATATTTATGTAGATTTGTAGGCGAAAACCTCACTAAGTTATTCCATTTTCAGGACCTGAGCTAGACTGATCCGCGTCAACTACGACCATGATATCGCGTGAAAAGAGACGCATTTGGAAACGAAAACTGGAAGCTGCCGTGCTCCCCTTCGCGCAGCGACAGCATTTCACAGTTGTCGCTGACGCCATACCGCCTGGCATATCGAGCCAATGGCTAACTCTAACCTACCCACGGGAAAAGATGTCCGGAGCTAACCACTCAACTCTTCCTAATTTTCCGATACTACGACGACGCAACTCTGACGCTCCTAGTAGCCGCCCGAATACGCGCCAAGTGTTTGGCTCGCGCGTTTCATCTCCGGCCGAACAGGAATTTTTGGAGCGCAAATTTTTTGATCACGTGGTTCTTCCCAACGGTACTTTCAAAACCACGAACGCGCGGCGTCTAGACGACCTCAATCACGCGGTACTCCCGCACCTGCCACAGAACCCAGGTCGTGCCCTAAAGATTATGGATGTGAGCATTTCTTCGGGCGTCAGCACGCTGGAGTGGCACGATTTTCTACTGCAAAACGGCATTCCCGTCGAAATGGTGGGCACGGATCTTACTGTGTACACCTCCCTGATAAGCTTTGGACCGCGACTAGCAGCGCTGATCGATCGAAATCGCAACATTTTGCATTTGGATGCCTTTGGATTAGGCATATCACCGCGCAGCGAGGGTTTATCAAATATTGCCGCGGGAATGATTCGCATGCTGTTTGAAGCGGCGATGATGATCGACAAAAAACTGCCGCCGCTGCAAGGTCGCGTGCGGGAGGCAGCGGAAGGGCGCGTTCTGAAGTGCGAACCGGTCACACTGCTGACGCGCGGTTTTTCCGAACGCGAGTCGCTGCAGGTGTTCGAGGATGACCTGCTCGCCGAAGAGCGGCCAGAGTTCAAGAACGCCTTTCATGTACTGCGCGCCGCGAATATTCTGAATTACTCTTATTTTCCCAAGGATGTACTGGTTCGCATCGCCAGAAAATTGAAGATGCGGCTCAAGCCAAATGGTGTGTTGATCGTCTGCCGCACTACGAACGAGGCCAAAAACAACGCCACCATTTTTGAAGCGCCCGCGGGAGCAGGCTTGCGCATATTGTCACGCCTGGGCAATGGGTCAGAGATCGAAGAACTCCTACTCGGCCTGTGACCGGCAATTCACACAGCTTTCGCGTATCGTGCCGTGACGCGATCGTTGCCGCGACGCAGGCCGGCGAATACACTCTCGATCGTGAGCAACACGGCTGACGCGGTTACCGGCTCGGCTCCCGGGCTGGCCGGATTTTGGGCCCTGATCGCAGTGCAGTTCCAAAACGCGTTCAGCGACAACGCGCTCAAGTGGCTGGTCAGTTTCTTAGTGCTGGAAGCGGCCGTCAGCAAAGCACAACGCGATCTGTGGTTCGTGCTGGTGGTCCCACTCCTGTTCGCAGTTCCCTTCCTGCTTTTCTCGATTCCCGGCGGGTACTTCGCGGACAAATACAGCAAGCGCAGCGTTGCATTAGCGACCAAACTCCTCGAACTGGTGGTGATGGCCCTGGCGACCCTCGCCCTCGCGCGCAATCGCATGGACATCGCCGGAGTCGCCTTATTCCTGGCCTGTACGCAGGGGGCAATCTTTGGGCCGACGAAGTATGCGCTGTTACCTGAGCTGCTACCCGAATCGCGCCTGAGCTGGGGCAACGGCATCATTGAACTCACCACCCTGCTCTCCGCCATCTTCGCCGCACTTGCCGGCGGTTTTCTTGCCACGCACTTCCGTGGACGCCAGGTGTGGTCCGGCGCCTTCTTCCTCGCTCTTACCATCATCGGCTTGCTGATCGCGATGAGAATTCCTCGCCTTCCCGCTGCCGACCTGGCGCGGCGCTTCAACTGGAACTTCGCAGGTGAGTTTTTCGTCGAACTGCGCCGCATTCGCCGTGACAACATTCTGTGGGTCGCAGTGCTTGCCAACACGTTCTTCTGGTTTCTCGGCTCGTTGCTGCTGCTCAATATCGTCCTCTATGCCACAGATGTTCTGGGTGTGAACGACACGCACAGCAGTTACCTGCTCGCCGCGCTTAGCCTGGGGATTGGAATTGGCAGCTTCGTCGCAGGCTATGCCTCTGCCGGAAAAATTGAACATGGCATGGTTCTGCCCGGCATGCTCGGCATCGTCGCCATGGCTGCGGTTCTCTCGCGACCCGGACTAAGCTTTCCTGCTGTGGCTGCGGTACTGGCCCTGCTGGGCGCCGCCGGTGGATTCTTCGTCGTTCCGGTAAACGCATTGATCCAGCAGCGCCCAGCCGCGAGCGAGAAAGGCCGTACCATCGCCGTCGCCAATCTGTTGTCTTTCGTAGGCGTGGCCCTGCAGCCTCCGGCGCAGTACGCCATGCTCCGAGTGGGTCACCCCGACCCAGCGCGTGTTTTTTTGCTCGCGGCCGCGATGACGTTGCTGATGGCTGTCGTGCTCCTGCGGATGATGCCCGATCTTGGCCCTCGCGCGCTGGGCTGGACGCGACTACGCCCGGGGACTACCCTATAGAACTGTTCGGCAGGGGCTGCTATCAGTTGGCAGCGTCGAACATCGTCGAGGACTGCATGGCTACGATCACCGCCCTCTCGGGGCAATCCCCCGAAGACCGGGGCCTTTCTCATTGGATGGAGCGGGTACTCAAGGAACTGGAAAACGTCCGGGAATCGCCGGACGCCAGCACGGTGCACGATCTTCGCGTGGCGATCCGGCGCTGCCGGTCGGTGGCGGCGGTGTTCGAGGAGGTTGATCCCGATCCAGCGTGGGAGGAGTTGCGGCGAGTGCCACGCAAACTGTTTCGGCGGCTCGGTAAGCTGCGCGACGCGCAGGTGATGGACGAGTGGGTCAAGAAGTTGGCGCCGGACCATGACACCGTGCGAATGCACTTACATGCCGCTTTTCAGGCGGGCGTCGCGGATTTGCGTGATGAGGCGCGCAGTGCGGCGGACAAGTTCGACGCGAAATCCTGGAGGCGGCTGGAACGTGCCCTGCGCAAGCGAGCGCGATTCGTACCGGTAGGCAGCTTGGCCGCGCAATGCCTGGCGGTGGAGCGTTTCGAAGAAGCGAAAGAGTTGCACACCCGAGCGCAGCGCACCGACCGAGCGAAACCCTGGCATGAGTTACGCATCGGCATCAAGCGGCTGCGCTACACCGTCGAGAATTTGTTACCCGAGCTGTATGCGCTCTGGAGCGACAACTTAAAGCGGCTCCAGGATTTGCTCGGCGAAGTGCACGACCTGGATGTCTTGGCGGAGGCCGTCAAGCACACAGCGCCGGTAGATGCGGTCGACTCGATGAATCTGTGGGAAGAGACGATCGCGCGCGAACGGTCGCAGCGCATCGATTGCTACCGCCAGTTGACGCTTGGCCGTACCAGCATCTGGAACGATTGGCGGCATGGATTGCCGCAAGGGAATCGGCTGGCTTTAGCGGCGATGGCGCGCATTCGTGTGACCGCGCGTGCCACCGATACCCATCCGAAGCGTACGGCACAGATCTCACGGATTGCGATTGCCGTATTCGATGCCCTGCGCCGGGTACACGCGGCTCCGGTCTTCGGCGAGCGTACCTTGCGCCGGGTTTTGCGCGCCGCGGCACGATTGCAGCGCGCAGGCGACGCAGTGCATGCGGCCTCGCACCGAAAAACCGCGCAGCGTTTCTTGCGCCAGTTGCCGCTTCCACCAAGTTGGACTTTCGAGGAGTGGGAATTGGTTGCTCAAACCATCCGCTACCATCGCGGCGCTGAACCAACCGCCGATCGCGGTGCGTTCGCGCGACTGCATGAGAACGAACAGAAGAATATTCGCGCGCTGGCCGGAGTTTTGCGACTGGCTCGCGCGCTTCGCAAATGCCGTGTGGATAGCTGCCAGGGAATGCGCGCGGAGAAATCGTCCGAAGCAATCACTCTGCACGTTCCAGGATTACAGGATACGGCCGACAATGCCGCCTTACTCGCGCTAGGGAAACACTTTCTTGAAGGCTACGTGGGCAAGCCGCTGATCCTGAAGACCGCGCCACGACTCGAAAAGGTCGACAAGGTAGTCGCACTCCTCTCCGATTTCCGAACTCACCAGCGCGAACTACCCGCCGTCGCATCCGACTAGTTTCCTAGGATGTGAAGATCGCTTTCTTGAATCTGACCGAGCCGCATTGACAGCGGAGCACTGGCTACGTACTGTGGCAGCGTTTCCTTAACGGTCAAGCGGAGATCCCCCTGAATGCGGATGACTCGCCGCGACGCGCTCTTGTCTTCATTCGGAGTTGCGGCGTCAGCATCATTGTCCGGGATTGAAGCTTCGGGCCATCCACGAATCCAGGATTCTTCCGCCGTCATGTTGTCGCAAAGTCAAACACCCCTCACCGACGCTCCGTTGTCATTGAACGACTACGAAGCGCTCGCCAAGCAAAAACTCTCGCACGTCGCGTGGGAGTATTACGCCAGCGGGTCGGGCGATGAGCACACCGTGCGGTGGAATCGTGAGGCTCTCGCAAACATTCGGCTCAAGCCGCGGGTACTCATCGATCTCGCGAATATCGACACACGGATCAAACTGCTTGGCGACGAATTGCCGCATCCGATTTTGCTCGCGCCCACATCGACTCACATGCTGGCGCATCCGGAGGGTGAAGTCGCCACCGTGCGTGGCGCAGGAGCGGCCGGAGCGACGCTGATCGTCAGCACCGTCGCGAATCGCAGCATAGAGGAAGTGGCGCAAGCGGCGACTCGGCCGATCTGGTTCCAACTTTACGTTGAGGACGATCGCGGTTTAACCAGAGCGTTGATCGAACGCGCGGAAGCAGCAGGGTGCCGGGCGCTATGCATTACGGTTGATAATCCATGGCATTATGCGCGCAACCGGCAAGACCGCATTTTCGACGCTGCGCCGAAACTTCCCTTTCCGAACATCCATCTCGCTGCTGGCGGCCCGGGTGGTCGTGGACGAGAGGGCGGTGGCGCCAAGCGGTTCACGTGGAAAGATCTGGAGTGGGTGCAGTCGTTCGCGAAGACTCCAATCGCGCTGAAAGGGATCTTGAATCCCGAAGATGCCGACCGGGCGGCCAAGGCCGGGGTCGCCGCAATCATCGTGTCCAACCACGGAGGTCGCGGGCTGGACGGCGTGCCGGCGACGATTCAGGCTCTGCCGCTTGTAGCCGACAAAGTGTCAGGACGCATTCCAATCTTGATGGATGGAAGCATTCGCCGCGGCGGCGACGTCCTAAAAGCGCTGGCCAACGGGGCTGCAGCGGTGCTGATCGGCCGTCCATACCTCTATGGGTTGGGTGTCGCCGGTGCGGACGGCGTCCGCAGCGTAGTCGACATCCTACGAACAGAGTTCGAGGCGGCGATGGCGCTGACAGGCCGCACCTCGATTGCGGCAATTGATCGATCGGTGTTGTGGCCGCAGGATAAGTGACAACCGAGCGGCCGGCAATGCGAGGATTTGAGGCGGAGAGATTGAGGCGATGACCACACTGCGTGTTGTTCTGGGATTTGTTCTGGCTGCGTTCTTCATCCTAGGCAGTTTCATGCATTCCATCCTGGGCTGGCGGAATATTTCGGGCCGGTTGCTGGATGCGCATGCTCCACAAGAGTTGATTGCCAACCTCGCGCTCGCCTGGCACCTGGGCGGTGCGGCGATGTTCACCTTCGGACTGATTTCGTTTTTTCTGTACGCGAAATACTTGCGGGATCGCACGACTTCGCTACGGGTTGCGCAGTTGATTGCGATTTTTTACATCGGTTTTGGAATCTGGGCGCAGGTGATGAGCCATAACCCATTTTTCCTGGTGATGTTTACTGTTCCAGGCGTGCTGCTATTGTTCGCGGCCTCAGGTAGTTCACCCAAAACAGCCTGAAAGCCATCAATGCTTGGGCGCCAGATCGGTGGACGGCATATGTGCGACGCTGCCCATCAGCAGGATCAGCCCATCAGCCAGAGTGCCGCGCCAGCTCAAGTAATCATGGCCACCGTTGAATTCCTGGTAGTGAACTTCATAGCCTTTGGCTAGCAGAACGTCTCGCAAATGGCGATTCGGCACCAGTATCGAGGTGCCTTTGCCGGAGAGGTCGATCTCGTCGCTGCCGGCATCCATGTAAAAGCGCACGCGAAGCTTGGGGCTAGCAATAAATTGCCTGGCGACCCAGTTCGGTTCGGCGTCCGAATCGAAATCGGATCCACCAACGGTCTTGGGCGGCGTCCACCAATACGAGCCGGACTGCGACAACACATTGCCGAAGGTTTCGGGATGGCGTAACGCCGCGTACGTTGCAGCCAGGCCGCCGTAGCTGGAGCCGCCGACTACAATTTGCTGTGGATCGGTGCTCACGTTGTAAAGGCGCCGCACCCACGGAACCAGTTCAAAGTTCAGGAAATCAGCAAAAGCCGGATTGCAGGGCAGCTCGCGAGATCGTGCGTTGCCCGGTCCGTTGTCAACGAACACCGCCACCATCGGCGGAATGCGCTTTGCGGCGATCAGGTTGTCGAGAATTGCCTCGGTCGGAACTCTGGCGGACTGCTTGTCGTTCTTCAGGTAAGCGTTCTCATCGAACAAGATCAGCAGGCCAAAAGCCTCGGCCGTCTTGGAATACCCTGACGGCAGGTAAACTCCAATCTCGCGGTCGTTTTTCATTAAAGCGCTGGTCAGCATGTGGCGCTCGACTTTGCCCTCGGCAATGCCTTTGGCACGCACGCCCCACGGCTGAGGCGGCGCGTCCGGCATTTCCACGGCGGAGAAGCCTTGATGCGCCGGCACGTCCGGATCTTCGGGATCGGAAGCCCAATGATTCTCGTTGAGCGGATCGATCTGCGATCCTGCCCAGATTGTCGGAAAGAGGTCTCCGCCATTGTCGTCTGAAGAACGAAACGCCGGCGCGTTAGGTGCCAGGCGGTAGATGAAGCGCTTTCGCTTGTTAACTTTCAGAGTTCTATACCAAACGTTGGTGTCCGCGATTTGCGTCAGCCTGTATTTGTCGGGAGACTGCATCGTGAATGGAAACCACACGATCAAGACGTTCTTTGTTGCGGGCGTGCCCTTCCACAGGAAAGTGACCAGCATGTTTTCTTTATCGTCAGGCAGCCGTTCGATCAGCGGCGTTCCCGTCTTGCTCATGTCCTCCCAGAATGTGGCGACCACCGCTTTGTTGCCGCTCTCAATGGCGGAGCGTACTGTGGCGATGCGCGGGCTCTCTTCTTTCGCCTTTTCCGGTGCGAGGCGGTCGGCAAGCGGAACTTTCTTTTTCAAGGTAAGCGTGTAGGCGGCATCTTTGCTCTTCTCGTTTTCCGCAAGCGAGAGGTCTATGGTGTAGCGGCCTTCAGTTTCGGCGATGAATTCGAAAGTATCCGCGTCAGGGCCCATCTTCGCGCCACGTGTCCGCTGTCGTGTTGGCGAGTAGGCGAGCACGACGATCTCCGACCCGTGCGGATCGAGATGCAGTTGGATCAGGTCCCCGGCATTAAGGGCAAGAAAGTAGCTGCGGCCCTTGTTGCCGCTGAGGGTGGCTTCTTCGGACTTGCCGACTGTGAGTTCCGCGTCCTCGGGTATCGGCGCGGCGGAGACAGCGCTGCAGATCAGCAACATCAGAACTGCGCATGTCCATGTCTTGATGGCTGGCACGGTGACGCTCCTCCCGTAGACGTACGCGAAACAGTTATAACAGGTTCCCTCAAAGAACGGATCGGACGAAAAGACGTTTCAAAGACACCAGGGATGAGCATTCGGTGCCCGAGTATTTCGACGTGACGGTACTTATTCGCAGCTTGTGAATGCACGCAACGCCGAACATGCGCAAACCGTCTCACTGTCCTGCGCGGAAATTCGTTGAGAAGACGTGTTTACAGGTGTATTTTGATGGTGGCTGAATATATTCTCGATATCCAAGTAGCCGAGGACTAAGTTGATGCTCGATAGGCGTGCGTTTTTCCAATCGGCGGTGGGTGGCGTGCTTGGCACCGCAGGGGCTTTGTCGGCGGCGGAGCTGGCGCTTGCAGGAGGACGCGAAGTGAACTTTGTCGAGGCTGTAGCTCCGAGTTCACAGGACACCGGCGCGGCTCCCCAGCACCACATCCGCTTCTCGGTCATTGGAGTCAGCCACGACCATATTCTGGGCATGACTGCGGCGGTGATTCGAGGCGGCGGCGAACTGGTGGCGGTATATGCCGCGGAGCCCGACAAACGCGAAGCATTCCTGAAGCGCTACCCCCAGGCCAAGCTGGTGAACTCCGAAGATGAAGTTTTAAATGACTCGTCGATCCAGCTGGTGCTGAGCGCCACGATTCCGGTCGACCGCGCGCCACTGGGAATCCGCGTCATGAAGCACGGCAAAGATTATTTGTCGGACAAGCCCGGCATCACCACGCTGGAGCAGCTTGCCGACGTAAAGAAGGCGATTGCGGAGACCAAGAAAATCTACGCGATTTTGTACAGCGAGCGTTTGGAAGTAAAGGCGGCGGTGCATGCCGGCGATTTGGTGAAGCAGGGTGCCATCGGAAAAGTAGTGCAGACCGTGAACCTCGCGCCCCACCAGGTGAATGCGCCCTCGCGGCCCGCGTGGTTCTGGGATCCGAAAAAATATGGCGGCATCCTTTGCGATATCGGTTCGCACCAGGTAGACCAGTTCTTGTTCTATACCGGATCGAAACAGGCCGAAGTCGCGTATTCGCAGGTCGGAAATTTTGCGCATCCCGATCATCCGGATTTTCAGGATTTCGGCGATGTAACTCTGCGCGGCGACGGCGGCGTCGGATATGTGCGCGTCGATTGGTTCACTCCCGATGGGCTCGGCGTGTGGGGAGATGGGCGCCTGTTCCTGCTAGGCACCGAAGGCTACATCGAGCTTCGAAAGTATGTGGATATTGCCGGACGCAAGGGCGGAAATCATTTGTTCCTCGTGGACAAAAAACAAGTGCAGTACATCGATTGCAACAACGTGGCGCTGCCGTTCGGACCGGAATTCGTGGCCGACATCGTCAACCGAACACATACCGCGCAGGATCAAGAACAATGTTTGCTAGCGGCGGAACTGGTGATTCGCGCACAAAAGAACGCGTATATGTTGAAGATCAAAGGGTGACTCAGCGCTGCGGCCGCGGGTTTCTTGTATTTCGATCGGGAGGAATGTCATGAGCAATCGGCGTGATGCGATTTCGCGAAGAAACTTCCTGCGGACGGCAGGCGCTACCGCGGCGATAGCCGGGTTCCCCGCGATTGTTCCATCATCCGTGTTCGGGCAATACGCGCCAAGCAAACGAATCAATGTCGGCGCAATCGGAACCGGCCGGATTTCGCGCGTCCACGACCTGCCAAGCATCTTGCAGTATGACGACGCTCGCATCGTAGCCGTATGCGACCTGGACGCGCATCGCGTGACGGATGGAAAGAAATTTGTCGAAGACTACTACACGAAAAAGACCGGCAAATCGTACGAAGGCGTCAAAACCTACGGAAATTATCACGAACTTCTGGCCAGTCCGGATATCGATGCGGTGGTCATCAGCACTCCCGACCATTGGCACGCTATTGTGGGCATCGACGCGGTACATGCGGGCAAGGACGTCTACCTGCAAAAGCCGGCGTCGCTGACCATCGCGGAAGGCCGCGCGCTGAGCAATGCCGTGCAGGCGACCGGACGCATTCTGCAGATCGGCAGCCAGCAGCGCTCCACAGTGCAATTTCGCTACGCGGCCGAATTGGTTCGTAACGGGCGTATCGGCGAATTGCGTATGGTCGAAATAGGATTGCCAGGCGATCCCAGCGGCGATGATGAACCGCAAATGCCCGTGCCGCAAAATTTGAATTACGACATGTGGCTGGGTTCAACGCCGCAGGTTTACTACACCGAGAAACGCGTCCATCCGCAGGTGGGCTACGATCGGCCTGGATGGTTGCGCTGCGAACAATTCGGCGCCGGCATGATCACCGGTTGGGGCGCGCATCATGTGGATTCCGCGCACTGGGGCATGAATACCGAATACACCGGTCCTGTCGAAGTGGAGGGCTGGGCCGAATTCCCGACGCACGGACTGTGGGACGTACACGGTAAGTTTCACACCGAAGGTGTGTATGCGAACGGCGTACGAATGAAGATCAGCGGCGACTATCCCAATGGCATCAAGTTTTACGGGACGAAAGGCTGGATTTTCGTTTCGCGCGGCAACGAAGCAGTGACCAAGAGCGATCCTGTGGCAAAGCTCAAAGATTCGACGGCGCTGGCTGCGAGCGATCCCAAGATCATCAGTTCCGTGATCGGGCCGGACGAGATTCATCTATACGAAAGCAAGGAGCAGCACGGAAATTGGCTCGAGTGCGTGCGCTCCCGCAAGCAGCCGATTTCACCCGTGGAAATGGGCCATCGGGCATGCTCCACCTGCCTGATCCATCACATTGCAATGAAAACCAAGCGAAAATTGCGATGGGATCCTGAGCGCGAACGTTTTCTGGACGATGCGGACGCCAATGCGCATCTCTCGCGGCCACAGCGCGCTCCCTACGTAATTAACGCGTAAGCCAAAGGCGGACAGGATGATCCATCGACGCGATTTGCTGGTAGGGGGCATCGTTCTGGTTGCGACACTTGGCGCACGCGCAGCGGTCGACGAAGCCAAGATCATCGGGCCTTCCGTCTACGATTGGACAAAAATTCCCGCGCGAAAAACTGAAGTTGGCGAAGTGCGCTCATTCTTTCGCGGGCCGACGAAAACGCTCGAAGAGTTGGAGGTTCACGTCACCACGCTCGATCCGGGCAAGGCCTCGCATCCTCCGCACAAGCATCCGAATGAGGAGATGATCGTCGTGCGCGAAGGCACCGTCGAAACTCTGGTGGACGGCGAATGGAAACGCGTCGGCCCCGGATCGGTCATATTCAACGCTTCGAATGTTCTGCACGGCCTGCGCAATGTGGGCGACACACCGGCGACCTATCACGTGATCAACTGGAAGTCAGATCGAACCCCGAAGGAATAGATCGCTTCTCCCGATCGAGCGCCGAATGGATATGTCTCTTCGCCCGATCTCACGCCGGAACGAATAGAGCGCTGCCCGGGAGCGGTCCCCGGGGAAATAGGAGCGCAACATTGATCGGACAGCGAACGAATAGGGCGTTGCATCGAGCCGAAGGAACAGAGCGTTGCGGAACCTAAGCCACGACTAAAAACCTGGCATTCTGAGGCCATCCGACAAGGATGGACGAAGAATCTCAGCGTCAAAACTCTCGCCAGAATGTCGATTCGGAGGGGTTGGCTTTCCTTCTGCAGTGCAAAAACCCAACGCGCCGACCTATTTCCCTATCTTCCGCAATAACTTCGGCGTAGCCAACCACACCAGCTGCCCATCCGGCGGGGACACTCTCTTCAACTCCAGCAAAGCAATCCCCGCTTTTTTAAGCGCGCTAACGTGGCGTTTCGATCCCAGCCCGGCAGCGATCAGATCATCCAATTGCGGTGCGTGTCCAAAGCAAAACACCGTCGACGACTGCTTATCTTTCGCCAATTCTTTGTAAAACAGCGTCGCTTCGCTACCCGGCAGCAGAGCATCTGCGTGCCGAATTTTTTGCTTCGGGTAGTCCAGCGCCGCCGCGAAGATTTCCGCCGTTTGCATCGCGCGCACATACGGGCTGCTGATCAGCAAATCTGGCGAAATGCCCAGCCTGGCCACGCCCTTCGCCACCTCTTTGGTCTTGTCGATTCCCTCTTCCGTCAGAAATCGCTCCGGGTCCGCAGGTGATTTGGGATCCTCGCGGTCAATGGCGATTCCGTGGCGCACGATGTAAAGCTGCATTGCGAATTTCTCCTGGACGAGATTTGCTCAAAAAATTCTACTCAGGCGGCGGACTGGCGGAAATACAGCTTTACATGGAATTCCTTTTCAAAGAGTTCGGCGCTCCGGTTTGCATCGCGCAGATCTTCCGCGGCATCGCCGCGCGCAGAAATCTGCAGTCCTACGGCGCCGCGCTGGAACGAAGCCGCCATGCTGGTGACGCGCTGCCGATGCGAATGATCCAGCGCTTCCGCGATCCGCAGAATGGAAGACAGCCGCCGCGCAATGCGCTGTTCGCTGCTGCTCAGCGCCGAGTAAGCAGTGTGATGCCCGGCGGGATCGGATTTGCGATTGTGGTAGCGAACCACCGATGCGACAACAGCGCGGTCTCGGCCTTCCAGGCCCGGAATGTCGCCGTTGAGCGCCAGATACTCGCCGTGCTTGTGATGGCCGCGATGACTCACCATGTGGCCCACGTCATGCAGCAACGCGCCGGCTTCCAGCAGCACACGCGACTGCGCGGGCAAATGATGCGCCGCCTGCAATTGATCGAAGAGCATCACCGAAAGTTCGCGCACATGCTCCGCGTGCCGCTGGTCGTAACCCATGCGCCGGCCGAAGCTGCGCGTACCCACCAACAGTTGGCGCGCCGCGTTGTTGTAACGATGCGGCTCCTTCCGCGAAAACGCCTCGCGAGCGCTCTCCTGCAGCAATGCCTCGCGAATCCCCACGGCCGGAATCGACAACGTGCGCAGATTCAGATATCGCCCGAGGGTGATGAACGTAAGCGCGGCGATGCCCATCACATCCGCGCGATCGCGACGCACCGCGTACGCTTTCATGCGCTCGCGAACATTGCGCTCCAGAATTCCCGGCAGGCGCTCACGCAATAGTGAAAGTTGCAGCGTGCTCACGCCATGTTCGCGCGGGCCCGGAGCGATGGCCGCCAGCGTTTCCGCGTTCCCCCCAAGCGCCACCGCAACGTTTTCGCCGAGGTTAGGTCGTGACGGAAGTTTCGATTCCAGCAGCGCGCGAACGTATTTGCGAACCTGCTCGGCTTGTACCGGGCGAATCGCGCCGTGAATATTCAGCGTCGACATCAAACGCACCGTGCCGACAGGAATCTGCGCGCCCATTTCCACGGTGTGATCGTGCAGGATGCTGACTTCCAGGCTGCCGCCGCCGAGATCGATCACGCAGCGCGGAGGCGATTCGGGACCGAGCGCCGCCAGCGCAGCCTCGCGGCCCAGGCGTGATTCTTCAATGCTGCTGATCACTTCGAGCGTGAGTCCGGATTTCCGCCGAATCTCACGCAAGAACGCCTTGCGGTTTTGCGCCTCGCGCGATGCACTGGTGGCCACCGCCCGATAACGCGTCACGCCAAATTCTTCCATCACTTCCTTGAAGTGGCAAAACGCCTTGACGCCTTTCTTGAGAATGTCCTCCGTGAAGCGATGGCGAACGAAAACATTTTCGCCCAACCGCAGCGAATAACGTTCGTTGTGCAGCGGTTCGATATCCATCGCGGAATACGCTCGCGCCACGGACAGACGCACCGCATTGGAACCCGCGTCGATGGCGGCGATGTGAACCGGCTCGGACATGGCTAGGAGTCTACCGCCAGAGATGCGCCAGCGCCGCGGAAGGAGCGTATTTCGTCGCGCGAATCCCAAGCTGCTCGCCGATGCGCTGCCGCAATTGCTTGTTCACTGCGGAAACGCTGGCTTCGCCATCCAGCTCGATAAACGCGTGGCGCTTGGCCATGACTTCAAACTCTCGCTTGATCATGGTCTGGTAGCGGATGAACGACCAATACAGATCGTGCGACAGCGACATGTCGCGCCCGGCTTCCCAGTAGCTGATGGCCTGGGCTTTCTTGAACTCGCGACCAAAAGCCGTCTCCGGCCGCACATTGAGCCAGAAAGTGAGGTGCGGTCGCAGTGCCATGGCATACAGCCCGCTGATGTAGTCGCGATTGATTCCGCGCACCACGCCGCGCGCGATCAGCGTGAAAATAAAACGATCGGCCAGCACAACCGTTCCCGCGCGCAGTGCAGGCAAAATCCGATGCTCAACTTGATCGAAGAAATCGGTCGCGTACATCAGCGACAAGGTCAGCCGCGTCACCGCATTCTTGGCCAGCAACTGATCGATGTCTTGCCCCACCAGATTCGAACGCCGCAGTCCGCTGGTCTGCACCGCGAAACCTTCCGACTCCAGCCATTCCTGCAGCAGCGCAATTTGCGTGGATCGCCCCGAGCCGTCCATGCCTTCGATGACGATCAAGCTGCCGGTGATTTCGCTGGGATCGAAGCCCACCAGCGGCTCGCCGAAAAAGTGTTGCGCCGTCTCTTCCTCGCTGACCGATGGAACCGCAGCCTTCAGGAGGCGCACCATGGAGCGGCGCTGCCGTTGGCTCGACGGCCACGCCGTGCGGTTGGGCCGCCACCTTTTCCTTGTCTGGCTTTTCCTTCTCTTTTTCCTGCTCGGGCATGCTTACTCCGCATCCGCCGCGCGCGGCGCGAAACGCTTCAGATCAATTTTGGATGCCACGATGTCGCGCATCTGTTTTTGCAATTTGTTCACTGGCAATGTTCCGTCGAGCACCACGAAATTGTCCGAGTCCACCATTTTGTCGTATTCCTCCAGGATGCGCGCCTGGAAGAGGCGGAAACTTTCAGCGCGATCGTAGCTCAGACCGAGGTCCATGCCCGCTTCGTAATATTTCAGCTTCGGCCGGCCGCTGAGAATCCGGTTTACCGCCACATCCAGCGGCGCGCGAAAGTAGAAGGTGATGTCGGGCACCGGTGCGAAGCGGTACAGATTGCGCAGCCAGCGCGGGGGGCAGCCGCGTGCCGCGTCTCGCGCGAACGCCGTGTAAACATAGCGATCCGCAAGCACCAGATAATCGCCCTGCAGCAGCGGCATAATTTGCCGTTCGCAGCGGTCCGCGAAATCCGCTGCATGCAGCAACGAAAATGTAGTCGGCGTAAGCAATCGCCGCTGTTTTCCACGGCGCGTCGCCGACTTTACCAGCGGCGAGGAATTCCACTCCGTGAAGTGCAGCCGGTACCCGCCGATTTCCAGCCAGCGTTTCAGCAGATAGAGCTGCGTGCTCTTGCCTGAGCCATCAGTGCCTTCGACAACGATCAGCGCGCCGGGATATGCGCGGCTGGGAACGGGTCGCCCAGGTTGCGGTAGCGTGGACTTTGCAGCCTCCGGCCGAGGCGCTTTTTGCGTGGACTCCTGATTTTCCATCGATCCTGTAGGCACAATCTCTGACGTTCGGTGAGAGTAGCCTGCCCGTGTTACGGGTTCATTACAACACAGCGATGGGTGCTACCGCAAAGTTAGCGGCCAACCGTCAGCGTTCGTACGACGCCTGGATGAAAAATTCGCCTAGAAAACCGTGATTTTGAAGTGCAGGAATTTCTTGGGATTCTGACGGAAATCGCCGATCAGCAGCCGCAAGTCCCCGGTTAAGCCGGTCAGATTGTCATAGAGCTGCGGATCTGAGAAAAGCTTTCCGGCGCTGGTAGTATTGTCGTTGAGCTTGGCGGTCGCCGTAGCCAAATTCGTACTCGTATCGCGCAATTTGTTGTACAGAGCATCGTCAGTGGCAAACTTTCCGAGGCTTCCCTTCCCCGCGCGTACATCCCCAATCATCGCGTTCGTGTTTCCAATCGCTTCCTTTGCCTGATCGTAAAGCGTCGGATCGTAAAGCAGCTTGCCGATGGTGCCCTTCTGCGCGCGCAGGTCGGCCATCATCGTGTTCAGATTATCCACCGTCGATCCCACTTTGTTATACATCTCGTCGGTAGCCACCAGTTTGCCCATCGTGCCGCGTCCCGCGCGAATGTCGGCGATAATCCCATTGCTGTTCGCCAGCAACGAATTGAGATTCTTGTACGCCTGCTCGTCGTTCAGCAACAAGCCCAAATTGCCTTTGCCCTGTTTCACTCCGGCGATGAGTTCCTGCACGCTGGTAGTGACCGCCTGCAAATTGCCCAGCAGGTCCGAACTGCGCTCCACCACTTCCATCATCGCCTTTTCTTCCGTGCCCTTTACTTCCTGGCCTTCCTTCAGCGGCGCGCCGGTGATGCCGCGCGTGATGTTCAGGTAGCGATTTCCCAACAATCCTTCGGTGACCAGGCTGGCGATCGAGTCCGACAAAATGTAGCTCTGAAATCGCCGGTCCAGCCGCATGACCACTTCGATGTTGCGATTCTTGTCGGTGACCTGATTGCCGCTGCGTGGAACCAGCCGGATGGTCTCCACGTTTCCCACGTCGACGCCGTCGATGCGTACAGGAGCGCCGGTGGCCAGCCCCGGAACCGAGGGCAGAAAGGTGTGGATTCGATACTTCGGCCCCCAGAATTGCGCTCCAGTCACATAAAAAATTCCGACAGCGAGCACAAACAATCCGACCAGCACGAACAGGCCGACACGTAACTCGGTCCAGGTCAATTGTTTCCGCTGCGCCATGAAAAGCTTTCCTCCGCCCTGTTACCCTGAATAGCCGAAACCTAAATCGCTGAAACCTGTGTACCTGAAAATCATCTAGTCCAAACGTCACAACAGACTACAGTAATTTCACACCAGAAAGCGTCTCAGATACGGGTCTCTGGTCGCCGCGAGTTCTTCGGGCGTGCCTTCGAAATAGATGCGGCCATCGCGATAAGCGATAAATCGCGTGGTGGGCTCGTCCGCCGGTCGCCCGGTGATAGGCCGTTCGCGAACCACGATTCTGCTCTGCGGATCAAACCGAAAATTCGCCAGCGCAAAGCCATCCTGCACGCGATGAGTGGCCAGCAGCGCCGTGACGCCGTAAACATCACGCAAACGCAGGATCAAAGTGATAATCGTCTGCGCGGTAATCGGATCGAGACCCGCGGTTGGCGAATCGTACAGCACGATCTCCGGCTTGGTGATGAGCGCACGTGCAATCGATACGCGTCGCCGCATGCCGCCCGACAGCTCCGAGGGCACCTGATCGAAAGCGTGCTCCAGTTCTACGAAGCGCAGAATCTCCAGCACCCGGGGCTCAATTTCCTCTTCGCTCAGGTGATCTTCTCGCAGCCGGTAAGCGACGTTGTCGCCCACGGTCATGGAATCGAACAGCGCGCCTTCCTGAAACACAATGCCAATCTGGCGCGCGAAACGCGAACAACTCCCGCTCCGGCATGCTCGATACTTTGTGACCCAAAACGCGCACCGAGCCTTGCGACGGCTGAAGCAGCCCCGCCGCCATTTTCAACGTGAGCGTCTTGCCAGTTCCGGTCTCGCCCAGCAACACCAGCGTCTCGCGGGGCAGCACTTGAAAGCTCACGCCCTGAAGAATGTCGCCTTCGTCGAAACCAATGCGCACATTTTCGAACTCTACCGGCGCATAGGCCGTATCCAGACTAGCCAGTGAGCTCATGCGCGCAAATCCACGTGCCAACGCGTCGCGATGGGACGTTCGATACACAAGTGACGCGGCTGCATCGCTCTGCCGAGGTTGCGCATCAGAAAAGTTTGTCGCCGAGATACAGGGCCAGTTTGGTGAGAAAGACGTCCGCGCCGATGATCATAATGTTCGAGACCACCACCGCTTGCGTAGTGGCTCGCCCGACGCCTTGGGTTCCACCGCGCACTGTCAGCCCTTTGTAGCAGCCCACTGTGGACAGGATGAAACCGTAGACCAGCGGCTTCATCATGCCTTGCATAAGGTCCGGGAACTCCAGCGCATTGATGGCCCGCGTCCAGAACTCCACTGCACCAAGCCGCAGCGAAAAGACTGATGCAACGCACCCGCCCAGCAGCCCCACAAAATCGTTCAGTGCGGTAAGCAGCGGCAGCACCAGAATCGACGCCAGCACCCGCGGCGTAATCAGCTTGCGGCTGGGGTCGGTGCCCATGGCACGCATGGCGTCCACCTGCTCGGTCACCAGCATGGACCCGAGTTCCGAAGCCATGCCCGATGCCACGCGCCCAGCGACCAGAATGCCGGTCAGCGTGGGGCCTAGTTCGCGCACCAGCGCAAGTGAAACGATGTCGCCCGTCAGCGCGGTTTGGCCGAAGCGCACAAATTGCGATCCGGTTTGCAGCACCATCACCGCGCCAATGAAAAATCCCGACGCGAGCACAATTGCCAGCGAACCCACTCCGATATTGTCCATTTGATCGAGCAAATCCTGAAAATACCGCGGCCCGGTCAGCAGGTTGGCGAGCGAGCGCGTCGCCATGTATGTGTAATCCTGAATGTTGGAAAGGAGGCCTTTGAACGCGTCGACCAGCACCTCGGCCATGGAATGGCGTTCCACGGGCTGGGCATCGCGACCGGCAATCTGGAAGGACGTATCTGCCACGATTTCCTATCGTTGCAGGCGTTAGAGCAAACGCCATCTGCGAAAACAAATACTGCAGAAGCAGCCTAACCGCGCCGCTCTAGTGCGTCAAGAAGGATGCTGCGGATAGTCGCGCCCGTGCCGTCAACTAGGCTGACGTGACATCACTCAGATTCGAGTTCAGAGGTCAGCGCGCACATGCGGCTGGTCCTAAGCCCAACACTGCTCAGCGGAACCGAATTACGGCTTCACAATCGTCGGCTTGTTCACGCTATACGTGGAAGGTGGACTGCCCTTGGGCGGCTCTTTCTTCTTAGGCTTTTTGACTTCGCGTTTTCGTGCGTCTTTGTTTCCCATGACGATAGCTTGCCACAACCTTCCAAAGTTCTCCAAGCTCTTGCGCGCCAAGCTAAGCCGCCACCTGAGATCAACGCGCCCTCGCTAACGCCCTTCCGGTAGGGACGCAGCACTCTGCACCGCGGCTGGGCACCCAAGCGAGCGATTTACCTCGCATCCAATCCGCATCCCTCGCGCTTCCGCAGCAACGACCACACTGGACGCCGAGCCGATCCCACCGCTACACTGTACGATTCACTGCTGCAATTTTGAGACGATGTGAGGACTTGTACGGGGATGCTGCGTTTCTACACTGCGGGAGAGTCGCACGGACAGGCGCTGCTCGCCTTTATCTCCGGCCTGCCCGCTTCCCTGCCCGTGGACCTCGAATTCATCAACTATGAACTGCATCGCCGCCAGTTGGGCTATGGCCGCGGCGGTCGCCAAAAAATAGAAAAAGACCGCGCCGACATTTTCGCCGGCGTCCGGCACGGCCAGACCATTGGTGCGCCGATCGCACTGCGCATCGAAAACCGTGACTGGGCCAACTGGGAGAAGATCCTCCCGGTAGAAGGCTCGCCAGATGCCGCGAGCGCCAAAAAACTGGTCGCGCCTCGACCCGGGCATGCCGACCTCGCCGGCTCTCAAAAATTCAACTTTCACGACGCGCGTTACATCCTGGAGCGCGCGTCGGCGCGAGAAACCGCGGCACGCGTGGCCGCGGGAGCGCTCGCGAAGCTCCTCCTTCGTTCCCTCGGCACCGAAATCGCCAGTCACACCCTCCAGGTCGGCCACGTAAAGCTCGATCGCTCAGCCACCTGGGACGAAATCCGCGCCATCAACGCCGACTTGGAATCGCCGCTCCGCTGCATCGACCCCGCAACCCAAGAAAAGATGAAAGCCGAAGTCGACACCGCCCTGAAGGCCGGCGACACCGTCGGCGGAGTCTTCGAGGTCATCGCCCACAACGTTCCCGTAGGCCTTGGTAGCCACGCGCAGTGGGACGAAAAGCTCGACGGCCGCTTGGCCCAGGCGCTGATGAGTATTCAGGCTGTAAAAGGCGTCGAAATGGGCGCCGGCATAACGGCGGCGGGCTCCTACGGGAGCGAAGTGCAGGACGAAATTTCCTACGACCAGAACGCCAAAAGATTTCGCCGCTCCTCCAATCGCGCCGGCGGACTCGAAGGCGGCATCACAAACGGCGAAGACATCATCGCACGCGGCTATCTCAAGCCGATCTCTACCCTGCGCCGCGCCCTCGGCACCGCCAACATGGTGACCAAGGAGCCCATCCAGGCCGCCTACGAGCGCTCCGACTGGTGCGTCGTGCCCGCCGCCGGCGTCGCTGGCGAGGCCATGATCGCACTTGTCCTCGCCGATGCTTTTCTGCAAAAATTTGGAGGAGATTCGCTTGCCGAGACCCGGCGCAATTTCGATAACTATGCCCGACAAATCGACGAGTTCTAAGAAAGCCGCCGCCCAAGCACCCGAAGCCCCGGCGACGAAGGCCGAAGCGCCTCCACCGCAGGCGCCCCCGCGCAAGATTTATCCCATCGTGAAATTCGGCAATCCGATTCTTGAAAAATCCACCCCTCCCGTAAAGAACTTCGACGCCGAACTCGAAGAGCTTACCGAAGACATGTTCGCTTCCATGTACGCGGCTTCCGGCGTCGGCTTGGCGGCGCCGCAAATCGGATTGAGTTTGCGCTTGGCCGTTGTCGATGTAACCAGCGGGAAAAATCCCGAAGCGAAGATCGTGCTCGCGAATCCCGAAGTCATTCACTTCGAAGGCGAAAAGCGCGAAGAGGAAGGCTGCCTCTCCATTCCCGGATTTCGCGGCTACGTTGTGCGTCCGCAATTCGTCACCATCCGAGCTTTCAACGCCAAGGGCGAGCCCTTCGAGATCCGCGGCGAAGATTTATTAGCTCGCGCCTTCTGCCACGAGATCGATCACCTCAACGGCATTCTCTTCATCCAACATTTGGGCATGCTCAAGCGCGACATCATCAAGCGCAAAATAAAAAAACTCCAGAAGCAAGGCGAGTGGTAGGCGCGGGAGCGGATGAAAGTCGTATTCTGCGGAACGCCTCAGTTTGCAGTTCCCGCCTTGAAGCACCTGCTGGCTCAGTCTGATTTCGAAATCGCCGCCGTAATCACCCAACCGGATCGCCCCAGCGGCCGCGGAATGAAGCTGAAATTTTCCGCCGTCAAGGAAGCAGCGCTCGCCGCGAACGTGCCCGTACACCAGCCAGAGAAAATCCGCGCCGCCGAATCTCGCGAGCTGCTGCAAACCCTGGCGCCCGACGTGATCGTGATCATCGCTTATGGCCAAATCATCCCCGCCTCGCTGCTGACCATCCCCAGGCTCGGCTGGCTCAATCTCCACGGATCGCTGCTGCCGAAATATCGTGGCGCCGCGCCAATCCAATGGGCCATCGCCAACGGCGAGTCCCGCACCGGCCTCACCAGCATGCGCATCGACCCCGGCATGGACACCGGCGACATGCTGCTCCAGGAAGAAACCGCCATCGCGCCTGACGAAACCACGCCACAACTCGCAGCGCGGCTCGCGGAAATGGGCGCACCTCTCATGGCCAAAACACTGCGCGGCATCGACTCCGGAACCCTTGCGCCACGTCCGCAACGCAACGAGGACGCCACCTACGCGCCGCTGCTCAAAAAAGAAGACGGCAAAATCGACTGGAGCCGCACCGCCGCCGAAATTTACAACCGCATGCGCGCCTTCACTCCCTGGCCCGGCGCGTTCACTACCTTCCGCGGCCAAACCTGCCACATAAGCGGTGTACCGGCGTCTAAAGAACTGAACGCGAATGCCTCGGTCAACAGTGAGCCGTTCGATCCACAGACGCTGCCGGGCACGATCCGTCGCTCCCCCCAAGGTGCGATTCTTGTCACCTGCGGCGGAGCAACCGAATTGCACCTTTTGTCCGTCAAATTGGCAGGTGGGCAAGCCACCGATGCTTCGGAGTTCGCTTCCGCTTCACGGTTGACCGAATGGGGACGCTTCGGCGACACGTAGTTTGCGCGCGCCGAAACGCTGGGGCATACTCAATTTTTGCGCTGTCTGAGTCGGAAATTCGCCATAACCCGTGGATTGCCGCTTGTTCCGCGGGCTTTGAGCCGTGAACCGCAAGCGGCTCCCGAGCGACTGGGTCGGAAGACCGGGAGATCTTAGTCCAATGAAAATCGCTGGATGGAGTAGTGCACGCCGTGACGTCGTTTCGCGCGGTGCGCAGATTCTACGCGCGTGCACCATCGGTGCGCTGGCAGCGCAATTGTCCTGCGCTCCGCTCGGTTTCGCAGCAATGCCGGCACCCGACCAGCCGCAGAAAACAAAATCTCCCAACAAAGCCGCCGCTGCCGCCAAAACCACCTCCGCATCCAGCAGCGCCAAACCCGGCGAAGACTACGTCATGTCCGCCATGCAGGCGGAACTCAAACGCGCCACCTCCGATCTCGGCAAATCCGATCCCGCGCCATATTTCACCAGCTACACCGTGAACGATCAGGACGTCGTTGTACTCGTCGGCTCCTTCGGCAGCTTGATCACTGATGCCGGCCTGCGGCGCCGTCAGGCTGACGTCGTCATGCGCGTCGGCTCGCCCGCGCTCGACAATACCCACGGCCAAAGCCGCTCCAGTGGCATGACCTCTGGCATATTGCCGCTGGGGGACGAACCTGATGCCATTGGTCGCGTGCTTTGGGAGCTCACCGATCGCGAATACAAACGCGCCGCGCCCGCATTCTTAAACGTAAAAACCAACACCGCCGTGCGCGCCGAAGAGGAAGACAAGTCTCCGGACTTTTCCACCGAAACGCCGCAAACGCACACCGGCGAGCCGCTCTCCGTCCCCGGTTTCGACCGCGCCGCGTGGCAGGGCGAGATCCGCCGCCTCTCGGGCCAATTCCGCAAATACTCCGACGTGTACTACGCCTCCGTGACACTGCAACTGCAAAATTCGAAATCGCGCCTGGTATCCAGCGAAGGCGCCGCGATTGCTACGCCCAGCGCCTCGACGCGCATGGTCATCGAAGCGCAAACACGCGCCGACGATGGCATGGACCTGCTGCGCGTCGAAACCTTTCAGGCGCCATCTGCCAGCGGCCTGCCGTCCGAAGCCGACCTCGCCGCCAAAATCGACAAGATGGCCGAAGATTTGCGCGCCCTCCGCAAAGCACCGGTCGCCGAGCCCTACGACGGCCCCGCGATGCTCAGTGGCCGCGCCGCCGCCGTTTTCTTCCACGAAGTTCTCGGCCATCGCCTCGAGGGCCATCGCCAGCGCGACGAGGACGAAGGCCAGACCTTCACCAAGAAGGTCGGTCAGGAAGTTTTGCCGAAATTTCTCAGCGTCTCCGACGATCCCACCATTCACGAAATGAATGGCACCAAACTCATGGGCGCCTACGAATTCGATAACGAAGGCTCGCCCGCGCGGCGCGTCGACGTGATTCAAGACGGCATCCTGAAAAATTTCCTGATGTCGCGCATGCCCATCAAAAATTTCGGCATCTCCAACGGCCACGGTCGCAATCAACCCGGCCTCATGCCCACTGGCCGCCAGGGAAATTTGATCGTCACCTCCACGCAATCGGTTTCTGAAAAAGAGCTGCGCCAAAAACTCGTCGATGAAGTGAAGCGCCAGGGCAAGCCCTACGGCTTGTATTTCGATGACATTCAGGGCGGCTTCACGCTGACCACCCGTTCGCTGCCGCAAGCCTTCCAGGTTCTCCCCGTGATCGTCTATCGCGTTTACGCCGATGGACGTCCTGACGAACTCGTCCGTGGCGTCGACATCGTCGGAACTCCGCTGGCCGCATTAACCCGCATCATCACCACTGGAGATCAACAACACGTCTTCAACGGTGTCTGCGGAGCCGAAAGCGGCAGCGTCCCGGTCGCCGCGATTGCTCCGGCCATGCTGTTCTCCGAGATGGAAGTGCAAAAGCGCGGCCACTCACACGAGCGCCCGCCCATCTTGCCTCCTCCTGGATTTGAATCCACCACCACCACTGCGCAGGACTCTCATGCCACGCAGGCGGTGAAGCCATGACCACACCGCGCACAATTTTCTCCTGCGCACTGGCCGCGACGCTGATCGCTGCCGCATTCTCTTCGCCAGCGTCAAGCAAGGTCGCCGTCGGCGCACGCGCTACACGCAAAGCCGCGAACCCGGCCACTGACGACGCCAAGCCCTCACTCAGTGTTGCCAGCGCCGCTGCACACGCTGCCGCCAACGGCGACGTTCTGCTCGAATCGCTGCTCACCGAGCTAGACCGTTCACGCGCGCAGCTCAAAATGGATCAGGTCGCGCCTCCCTACTACATCGAGTATCGCGTCAATGATGTGGAAGACTACGCTGCCGAAGCCGCCTTTGGCGCCTTGCGCGAGAATCAGCGCGTGCACTACCGCGTTCTCCGCGTCGTAGTGCGTATCGGCGATTACAAACAGGACTCCTACTACAGCGGGGGCATGGGCGAAGCCGACGTTCTTCCCCTTGACGACGATCCCATCGCGCTCCGCCATCAGATTTGGCTCGCGACCGACGAGGCCTACAAAGCCGCGGGCCAGGCCTTCACCGAAAAACAGGCCGCGCTTAAACAATTCAGCACCGACGCGAATCCTGTCGACGATTTCGCCAAAGCCCCGGTCGTCACCGATCTGTCGCCCACCGTCAAACTCGAAATTGACGAAGCCGCGTGGCGCAAAACGATCGAGGACGCCAGCGGCCTGTATCGCCAGTATCCCGACGTGCAAACCGTCAGCGCCTCCGTGCGCTTCTCCGCGGTCAACGAGTACCTCGTCAACTCCGAGGGCACCGTCACGCGCAACGGCAAGCGCATGTACAGCGTGCAGCTCAACAGCACCGCGCAGGCCGCCGACGGCATGCGCCTCAGTCGCAATCCCTTCTGGATGGTGGCGAAAGCCGAAGAACTCCCGTCGCACGAGAAGCTGCTCGCCGAAACTCGCAAGATGCTCGACACGGTGGCCGCGCTGCGCCAGGCTCCCATTGTTGAAGAAGACTATCGCGGACCGGTGCTCTTCGCTCCCGACGCCGCCAACGACGTGATCTCATCATTGATCGGAGTAAACATTGTGGGCCGCAAGCCGCAGCTCGGCCGCCCCAACCGCACCACCGGCGCATTCGCCTCCAGCTTTAAAACCCGCGTGCTTCCGAATTTCCTGTCCGTGATCGACGATCCCACCCTCAAGGATTTCCAGGGCAAGAGTCTCGTCGGCAGCTACGATGTCGATGACGACGGCGTGAAAGCGCAGCCGGTCACCGTGGTGCAAAACGGCACCCTCATCAACTACCTCGTCGGCCGTCAGCCCATTCGCGACTTCCCCAATTCCAATGGCCATGGCCGCGCCGGTGCCGGTTCGTTCCCCGCCCCGAACGTCGGCGTGCTCCTGCTCAAGAGCAGCGAAGCACAATCACCCGAAGCTCTCAAGCAGCGCGTTGTGCAGATGATCAAGGACCAGGATCGCCCATACGCTTATCGGGTCGAAACCATGGGCCCTGGCAGCACTCCGCGCCTGCTCTATCGCATCTATCCCGACGGTCGCGAAGAGCTTGTGCGTGGCGCTGTCTTCAGCGAACTCGATGTGCGTGCGCTGCGCAGCGATCTCCTCGCCGTTGGCGACGACCCGCTGGTCAGCAATCGCGCCGGTGGCATTGCCACGAGTGTCATCTCGCCTTCTCTGCTCTTCGGCGAACTTGAAGTGAAGCGCGCCGACACCAGCAAAGACAAGTTGCCCGACTATCCGCCGCCCCCATCGGTATCCACAACGCCCGCATCTACAAAAAAGTGACCTATGGCGCTCGACTTTGAACCACCACTGCCGCCGCCGGAGCCTGCGCCTCCCAATCGCCTGCGCGAAAAACTCGAAGCGCTTGGCCAGACCGCGCTACTCATTTTCATCCTGGCGTCCGCGGCGTTTCTAAGCGCCATCACCGCCATGCGCATTGCCATTCACGGCCGTGAAGTCACTATGCCCAACTTGGTCGGCAAAAATGTCAGCGAAGCCAATTCCCTATTGCGTTCGCGCGGCCTCGTGCTGCGCGTCGCCGATCGTGTGTACAGCGACTCACCCATAAACCTCGTAGTGCGCCAGACTCCACCCGCCGGTTTGCTGATGAAGGTCTCCCAGCAAGCTCACGTGGTGCTCAGCCTTGGACAACGCCAGTTGGAAATTCCACTGCTCGAGGGCAATTCCCTGCGTGTCTCGCGCATCGAACTTCTTCGCGCCGGGCTGCAAGTGGGCGAAATCTCCTCAATCAACATTCCTGACGAGACCGTCGACACCGTAGTGCAGCAAAATCCGCGCCCGGGGGCTGGCGCCGCGACACCTCGCGTGGACGTGCTCATCTCGCAGGGACCCCGCGATCTCGCTTTTGTGATGCCTCACCTCGTCGGACTTCCGGAAGCCGAGGCCCAACACCGCCTCGACGCCGCCGGCCTCCGCCGCAAAGTCAACTACGTCGCCGCTCCACAGTGGCCCCACGGCACTCTGGTCGACCAGTCCCCGCTAGCCGGCGCCCGCGTCCCGTCCGGCGCCACAGTCGATCTCACCATCGCCAACTAGCGGCTAGCCCTTCTCCCGGGCATCGTTCGCGTTCAGGGTTCTTGAGCCGCAAGCGCTTTCCCCGTTCCACTGATTCCTTTTGACACCCGGGGCGAGTCTAACCAACCGTGAATCGCGTCCGAATATCGCGGCTAACGTTCTCATCCATTCGAAATATTCTCGGTCGCCCTGCGACATATCCTGGCTGCGGGAAGGCGCGCCAGCGCCACTTCCCTGTAGGGGCGTCGCCTTGGCGCGCCCTGCCGCCGACGTCAGACCCAGCCGACGCGAGTTCAATCGCCAAAGAAATCTGTATGGTTCGCGCTGGTGCTGCTGCTCGCCGCCCTAGGCTGACCTTGTTCCCTCGCCCAGGCCGACGCCGTCTCCGAAATCGATCGCTCTAGCCACACTCATGCAATGGAAAGCTGGCACGGTCGTCGCCGACATCGGTGCCGGTGATGGCACCTATTCCTTCGCCGCCGCCCGCCACGTAGGCGACTCGGGCAAAATAATCGCCACGGAAATCGACTCCGACAAAATCGCCAATCTCCGCTCGGAAATCAAAAAACGCAATCTCGACAACGTGGTCGTCGAAGAAAGCAAGGAAACCGACACCGCCCTGCCCACCGCCTGCTGCGACGCCATCTTTCTACGACGCGTCTACCATCACCTCACCAAGCCCGCCGAATTCGACGCCAATCTGGTGCGCTCCCTCAAACCCGGCGGGCGCCTGGCCATCATCGATTTCCCCGCTCGCTCAGGACTCGAACCCGTCGAAGGCGTCCCCGCAAATCGAGGCGGCCACGGCATCCCACAAAAAGTCGTCATCGAAGAGCTAACCGCCGCAGGCTTACAGGTCGAAAAAATCGTCAACGACTGGCCCAGCAACGACTACTGCGTTCTCTTCACAAGAAAGTAGCGCCACAAAAAGTAGTGCACAAAAAAGTGGCATAGTCATTCTGGCTGTGCCGCCTGCAATTCCGCCACAACAGCCCGCGCTGACGCCATTGCGGCACTGGGTAGTGTCCTAGGTCGCAAGCACCTCAGCTTACCGAAGCTGCCCACGCTAGAATGACGGGAAGAGCCGTCGCACGACGTCCAGCGAAGGGGATGTGATGATAAGGACCAAAAAGTTCATGGGCGCAGTCATCGCAATATTGCTCCTGATCGCACCAACGCGACCCGGAGCCGCCGCAACGGAGGATCGTTCCATGCAGGCCAAGCAGGAGTTCGGCAAGCTCAATCCCAATGCACCCATCGAACTCTCGCAGTTCGCCTTTCTCATCGGAAATTGGACCTTCGAAGCAAAAGTGAAAACCGCGCGACGGGCAATGGCATCCGTTCAAAGGAACGTGGCACGGCCGCTTCATACTCGACGGCTATGCGATCTCGGACGAATACCGGATGACCGATCCGGCCGGAAAGCTGATTGTGCTCGGGCTAAATCTGCGCACGTATGACGCAAGCAACAAAGCCTGGAACATTAAATGGTTGAACGCGCTTACGGGAACATGGATGGATCTCGCCCCCTCGGAGGTGGGCTCGGTCAGGTCCGAGGGCCAATCCATGATCTACGCATTCAAAGAGACGGCGCCACTCGATAGCGCGCATGCATATACCCGCGCCACGTACACTAAAGTTTCCGATACGCATTTCACTTGGAGAGGCGAGAAGTCGGCTGAGGGGAATGCCTGGAGCGAGTTCATGGTCGTGGAGTGCCATCGCAGCGAGGAGTAGAAGGTTCCGTTCCACAATGAGCAACCGAACGCCGCCTGATAAGCGGTTGGAGCGCGCTGCTCGCCACATCCAGCATCGTGCCCATCTTCGAATTAGGATCTACTCAGTCGTCGGGTAACTTGTTGCCGCGGTCTCAAACAGGTATTCTTTGGCGCGCCAAATCTTCGGAGGCCTGCTCATGAAATCGCTGCTGCTGTCCGTTCTAGCCCTGACATTGCTCACCGCTGCAAATTTGGCTGCCCAGCAAGGCACGCCGGCCGATTCCGCTCAGGTCAGCAATCCCGTCACCACCGTCGTGAAAGCCCAAATGCCGCGTTTCGCCAAAAACATGGTGGACGCCGCGGCCGCCATGCCCGCTGAAAAATTCTCCTTCAAGCCCAGTCCGGAGATGAACAGCTACGGGCACCTGGTGATTCATATCGCGCAGACCAACAATTTCCTTTGCGCCAAGATTTCCGCCGCCTCCGCGCCAGATATAAAACTCACCGAGACGGATTCCAAGGACAAACTGGTTGCCGCTCTCAAGGCTTCCTTCGATTTCTGCGGCACCGCCTTGGCCAGCGTCGATGACTCCAAGCTCAGCGATCCGCTGGTGCTCTTCGGCAATCGTCCCTCCAGCCGCGCCGGTGCGCTGATCGGTCTCAGCGATGGCTGGTTCGATCACTACAGCACGCAAGCGATCTACCTGCGCCTCAACGGCATCCTGCCGCCTTCGGCGCAACCGCCCGCAGCGCAGCCAGCCAAACAATAGCTTGGCCATAGCTCGAGCGAACGAGAGCGCGCAGCCGCTCTCACCTTGAAACGTTTTGCTAAAGTTGTTTCAGCTTTTTTAAATTATTGCAGCATGGTCAGGAATTTACTGGCGGCGCGCTCAGCGGAATCGAAACGCGTACCTGCGTCCCGCTTTCGCCAGACGCAATTTCCAACTCCCCTTCAAAATCCTTGATGCGTTCGCGTATCCCTCGCAGGCCAACGCCCGACGACGCGAACGATGTCACCTGCCGCAGATTCTCAGGTGCGATGCCTTTGCCGGCATCCTCAATCTGCAGCAATACGCGACCAGCTTCCTGCGTCAACCGAATGGACGCCGTGGCACTTCCCGAGTGGCGATGAATATTCGTCAAACATTCCTGCACCACACGAAATACCGCGGTCTCCATCTCCGGTGACAATCTCCCGAATCCGCGACTTAGATCGAGCTCGGTCTGGATGCCGCTGCGCTGCGTAAATCCTTCCACAAACCACCGCAACGCTGACTCCAGCCCCATCTCGTCCAGTAGCGGCGGGTGCAGCAAATACGAAATCGTTCGCAGTTCACTCGTAACTTGGTTCGCAATCTTTGCATTCTCAGCTACGGATTTTGCCAGGCCCTCATCGATCTGCGCCGCTGCCGCCTGTAATCCCGAGAGATTCATGCTCAGCATTGCCACCATCTGGCCGGTACTGTCGTGCAAATCGCGCGCGATGCGCCGCCGCTCCTCGTCCTGCACCCGCAGCAATCGTGCCGATAGTTGCCGCAATCCCTGATTCGCCCGGGCCAGCGTTTCCGCCTGCTGCTGGATTTGCAGATTCTTCTCCCACAATTCCGCGGTGCGTTCCGCTACGCGATTTTCCAGTTCATTGCGCGCTCGCGTGAGTTCCTGCTCTACCCGTTGCCGCTCGGCAATCTCGTTTTCCAAAGCCTCGGCGCGCTGTTCCAGGTGCGCGATATTGCGCCGCCAATCCTCTTCGGTCGAAAATGCTATGTGGTTGCTTCCGGACACTAAGCCGGAATGCTCGCGGCAAATCTTCAGGAACATCTCGCGGTCATTTTCGCGACCCGACGCCTTCGTCGGATACCCGCAATACAAAGAGAAATCGTATTTGTTCGCCAGTTCGTTCCACAACTGTTCCAGGCGTAGCGCTGCCTGCGTATTTCCGCTCGTCCACAACAGCGCGACCATCTCCCCAAATACAAACAAGCGCCGGCCTTTCCGGCTTTTGCCGATTGCGCGCTCCACCAGCCTGCCGATCACCTTGTTGCACAAAGCCGTATCTGGCGCTCCGTCCACCATGAATTTAGCCAGTGTAGAAGCGGCGTCGAGGCTGATATAGCGTCCCTGCTTGGTCAGGTTTGCAAGGTTCACGCCCGCGCTCTTCAAGCGGCGTCCCAACTCTTCGCGGTGCGCCTGAGTGGCCACCACCAGCGCCGTGTCACCCGCGCGCAACGCCGGCCTGATGACCGCACTCAACGAGTTAAGCAGAAATGTGTCGCTGGAGTAGAACTGCGCCACATGCGTGCGCAGCTTGACGTTGCTCAAGTCCATCGACCGAGGTACTTCGCGCGTTAGAGACCGCACTGCTTTAGTGGCCATGGATCTTTCTACACCGCTCTCTGCTGGGGTCCGCATTTAATACGGCCTGAGTCTTGCCGATTGTATGGACGGCTGCAAAGTGCAGTGGGGCGAGCTTGCGGCGCGAGGATCAAATCGTGCGTGCGCTCATTCCACCCGAGGATGGCGTTGCTGTATTCGGAGGTATGTCGGTCGGACTGAAAAACGTCCCGCCCGCGAGAAGCGCGTCAATCGCCAGGATCAGGTCCCGCGATGCTTGCGACTTCACAACATATCCTTGCGCGCCAGTGGACCGCACTTCCGCCACAAACGTCTCCGACTGGTGCATCGTGAAAATCAGTATCCGCGCGCCCATATTCAGCGCCATGATTCGCGGGGCTGCCTCCAGCCCGCTCATTACCGGCATAGTTACATCCAGGATCACCACGTCGGGCTTCAGATCCTTCACCGCTTCAATCGCCAGCTTCCCATTGATGGCTTCGCCCACAACATCCCATTCGGGCCGCGAACGGTTCAACAGCGTGCGTATGCCTTCACGCACGATTTCATGGTCGTCCACGATCAGGATTCGAGGTGTCATCGCGCTCCCTGGGACTGCTCTGTTTCGCTTGGGCCGGCTGCCGCAGCGCTGGCGCTGATTGCCGGCGTTGCAACTTCGTCCTCTTGCATGCAAGGAATGATCGCTCGTATGGTCGTCCCTTGCGGTCCAGAAGACACTTCCAGTTTTCCCCCGAGCTGTTTGCTTCGCTCGGTCATTCCTCGCAGCCCTACTCCCAAAGCCGTTCTGGCATCGTAGCCTGATTCGTTCATGCTCTCCGCCGGAATTCCTTTGCCTTGATCTCTAACCTCCAATACCACGTAGTCGTCCTTTACCTCCGCGCGAACGTACACTGATGGGACTGCCAGAGTGCCGGTGCACATTCGTCAAACTTTCCTGCAGCACACGAAACACCACTAGTTCGACATCGCGCGGCAATCGCGGCATATCTGTGGGAATATCCACGCGCGTCTCGATCCCGCTGCGTTGCCCAAATCCGTCCAGATACCACAGCATCGCCGAGCGCAGCCCCATCTCCTCCAGCATCGGCGGATACAGAAGATACGAGATCGTGCGCACTTCCTTGATGCACTGCTCGGCCAGGTCACTGCATCGGCCCACTTGCTGTGCCACTGTCTGCCGGTCCGCCATCCCTGAAGATCGGATCGAATCCAGATTCATTTTCAGCACCGCCAGATATTGCCCGACACTGTCGTGCAGCTCTCGTCCGATCCGTTTACGTTCTTCGTCCTGAGAACGCATCAAATGGCGCGACAACAATCGCAAGCGAACTGCTCGGAATCCAGCTAACAATTACTGCGCGTTCTTGCGCTCCTGAACTTCCTTTTCCAGCGTTCTGTTGGCTTCTTGCAGCGCTTCGTGCGCCCGCATGCGCTCGGTAATGTCGCGGGTAACCTTGGCAAATCCCACCAGCTTGCCGCTGGAATCACGCAGCGCAGTGATGATCACGTTGGCCCAGAATTTCGAGCCGTCCTTGCGCAGCCTCCAGCCTTCGTCCTCCAGCCGTCCATCGCGAATGGCAATTTCCAGTTCGCGCTCCGGCTTGTTCGACGCAATGTCTTCTGGCGGATAGAATTTCGAAAAATGTTCGCCGATGATTTCGGACGCGTTGTAGCCCTTGATGCGTCGCGCGCCCATGTTCCAGGTGCTCACGCAACCCTGCGTATCCAGCAGGAAAATCGCGTAATCCTGCACCGCTTCGACCAGCAAGCGGAAAGCGTCGCTGCTGTCCAGCGGTATGGATTGTGCGTGTTTCGCACCGGTATCAGCGGACGTCATTTGCTCTCTCGGCGCTTCGCTGCTCGAATCATTGCTCGAATGCTCACAGTTGTTTCCTGCGTTCAGCAATCTCGTCACCGTGGCTGGGGAAAGCGAAACTCCGCCTGGAGGCAATCCGCTATTGGCAAGGAAATCGCGACGTCCTGCGGATTCCTCTGGTTCAGATTTTGCCATAATTTGTGGGGCAGATTGCGAGAAACCATCGAACCGGCGAACAATTCGCAAGCGCGAATTTGGCCCGGGCCGAAGGTACCGTCTGCGGTTTCAAACTGAGTCCTGGTTCCGTCAGGCCACATCGTAAGCGGCTGTTGCATGGGTCGCCATACCTGAAAGACTGTAGTGTTTAATGCTTTGGACAACTCCGGCAAAAGCTTAAAGAGTGGCAGTACTTCTAGACCTGCAACAAACGTTTCAGCGCTGTCCGTTTCAACATTTGAACGCAAAGAAGCGCGGAGTGAAACTTCACCTGGGATGCGAAGCGGTTCTACCGTGGTCCCGTTCTATCCTCTATTTTGCCGACTGTTTTTTGTGCAGATCGGTGCAGACCGACATTGCGGTGTTGGGATCGACCGCGCTGTCGCCTTCTTCGATGTGCTGGATCACGCCATTTTTATCGATGACGATGTTGGCGCGCTGCGCCCATTGATAGGTTTCGTTCTGAACGTCGTAGCCTTTCAGAATGCCGTACTCACGCAGCATCTTTTTGTTCATGTCGCTGAGCAGCGGAAACTTGATGTTGATTTGCTTGGCGAACGCGGCGTTGGCTGCGGGACTATCCATGCTCACGCCAAAAACTTCCGTGTCGGAGGGGTCGATCTTTCCTGCGCTTATTCCAGACTGGACCGCCTGGAGTTGCTTGGTTCAACCACCGGTGAAAGCAAGAACGTAGATGGCCAGCATCACGTTCTTCTTTCCGCGATAGTCACTGAGCTTGACGGTTTTCCATTGGTCACTGAGCAGACTGAAGTCGGGAGCGATTTCGCCAACCTTGAGCGAGACCTTGGATACCTGCGGTGCGGCTTCAGCTTTCTGCGTGTGAGTGGGCGCCGAAGTCAGCATGAGTGCCGGCGTGGAGGCCAGAAGCAAGCTAGCTGCGAGGATGCGTTTCATCATTTCTCCTGATTACTAACTCTCGTTTACTTTTCTCCTGGTTACTTTTTTCCTGGTTACTGTGGGGGCGGCGAGCAGGATGAGGATACGCGGAGAGGGCGGGCTCTGGAAATGGGAAATTTGTCATTCTTCTGTCCAGAGTGGCTCTGGGGTGAGACGGTCGATTCGCGTTGCGGCCGTCTTTTGGCGCCCAAAATCAGCGCTGGGTGGCGGGCGTTTGCCCCGTGCACCTTCGGAGGGGCGAACTTTCGCTGGAACTTCGCTTTCAGGGGTGTACCCCCCGGCAGTTCGTATGATCATCAAAAGAAAGAGGTTGCTGAATGGGCCATTCGCAAGGTCGCAATCCGCGCTGCATGTGCCTGAGGCGTCGTTGACCTGGATGCGTATCGCCTGGTCGATTTTGGCCTAGGGCCGGTGGACGGTAGGCCGCTTTTCGTAGGAATTTCGTGTAGCGGCTTCGAGCAGCGGGGGCCGTATCGTCTATGGGCGACCCAGAAACCGGGATGGGGCGGCCGCCCCGTTGTTCCGCAAAGTTCGGCGTTGGGGTTGGATCTAAACCCTCAGGCGTGAACGCCTGAGCTACAGAACCTGAGGCGTCGCGCCTAGTGAACAAGGGCGGGTTGTAGGCCTATTGTGTTCCAGCGATGCATTTTCTTTAATGGGACCAGGGTTCGGCAGTTGTGCCTTTCGGCCCAGTCTGCTTCGCAGCGTTTGTGGAGGGCGACGATGATCTCGCCTTGCGAAGTGCTCGCCAGCAGGGTGCTGCCGTTGTAGGGCGAAACTGAGTCCGCCGGATCGTTGCACTGACTGCAGATCAATCTTGAACTTTGCATGGGACACCTGCTCTGACTGAGATGGACAGGGGCCACCGGATGGTGATCCACAGCGGCCCCCACTAAAAAAGCTTCAATATATGATGCAATCAAAATAGCTACTACGGCTCAGCCAGCACAATACAGCGAATACCCCAAAAAACGCTTAACCTGCGAAGTTATCCACCGAATTCACAGCTTATGCGAACTGGGGCTTGCATTTTGGTGTGAAGGCCTCGGCGGAAACAGCTCGCTTTGACATAACCCTTCAATCGTTCAGTTCGCCGTCCTGTAGGCCTACACTGGCGGCACAGGCCTCAAGCGTACAGAGGCTTCCTGCAGCGTTTCCGCATGCCATTCGGAAAAGAACATCTCTAACGCAGCTGAACGTCTATGGTTGCCAGTTGGAGTTCATCATCACTCAGGTTTGCGAAGGGCGCAGCCATTTGCCGTCGCTTGAGCGGAAGGGCGGCCCACTGCGTGGAGCGAACCACCTGGGGAGTGAAGCCTGCGATAACGAAATAGCGCATTAACTCATGGTGGTGAATGCGATTGGTATAAAAGCCGGAGTTGGCGATGAACGATGATTCCCACACTCGTGCGCTGAAACGCAGATCGTTCATGCCGCCACCGAGAACGCTGCCGAAGCCGGTATGGTGCGCGGCTATCCCGTTGGGGCTCTGGATTCGCCGCAACTCCAGTAGCGTGGACATAAGGTCATCCCGGCGAATATGGGACAACACCGCATGGGACCAAACAAAGTCCACGGAACCGCTGGGAATGGCTCGCAGCGAGTTCAGGCCGCCGGTCAAATATTCAATGCCGCAAATGGCCTGCAATTCGTCGAGCGTAGAACAGGTTTCTATCGCGGGAGGTTGCAAGCCTACGGACCGCAGATGCGCAGTCATGCGGCGGCAATCGTCGAGACTCACAGAAGCGAACGGGCCAATATCAACAAGATAGGTATGAGCAGCTCCGAAGGCGCGAGCAATCAACCCGGAGAACAGAGAATCACCGGGACCCAGCTCCAAGGCGACGAAGGCTTGATGCTTTTTTTCGAAATTTGCCGGAGTGAAATGACGCTGGAAGATCTCCAACGCATATTCGGGATGTTGCATCTCCCCAAGATCGAATAAGCCCGCTCTCTTCCATGCTTGGTAGTCCAGAGGCAGGCGAGACAATACGATCTTGGCAGCGAACTTCACCGGCCAAGGAATGTGCTCTTTGACACTCAAGGAGAGCGCCCGCTTGGCTGGTACTACTTAGATGTGGCAGAGCGCCGCCGCGTTTCACACCAGGATAAGTTTACATTCAGTTGACATAGTGCGTGAAATCGAAACGGAAAACAACGAGGGAAGAGAAAAACACAGAAACAAAAAGGGGCAGCTCAGAGCTGCTCGCGGTAAGAGTAGATTTCGATTAGAGAATATTCGAATGGCCCGTATGGCGGGAATACTGCACTTACCGGAACACCCGCAACTTCATGCGGTAGGCAGGGAGACCGAGCGAGGAACCGAGAAGAAGGGTGCTGGATTCGGGTGTCGGTTCTTAGGCCAACGGGATCAGGGCTGCGGTTGCTTGCTGGCGGAACCGATTTGCGGCTCGGCTTGATCGAAGACTTCGGCGATCAGTGCGTCGACCTGGCGGCTGACGTTGCGCACCCCGCTGAGCTTGCCGATTTGCTTGATCCAGGGCCGCCGGGTAGCGATGGAGGCTTGCTTCAGTTTGTCGCGGAGGGCTTCGGTGACGAACTGACGGAGCGACATTCCCTGTTTGGCGGCTTTGGACTTGGCACGGCGGACGATGCTGTCGGGGATTTCCAGCGTGGTCTTCATGAGTAGATATTCTGACATTTTGGGTGGCGGAGTCAAAGGGTTGCTGATGGAGGGGATTGGCTTTGCAGGAAATGGAGCGGACTTTTAACATCCCAGCGCACAGTTTCCGCTAGCATCTCCGAAGAGCACTTCAATACGGCGTGTTGCGTTACTTGCCTGGGAAATTCAAGAGGAAACCAAAGAGGGGTCCCTCGCGCGGCGCTCGGGAGGACAGCTTTGGGCTCGGGGTCACGCGATGCTTTGCGGCCGTGTTGACCGCCAGGAGCGGCTGGGCTTCGCGAAGCATGGCGGTCGTGTTGACGCCCGGAGGGGGCTAGCCCCTCCCCTAAGGTTGACGGTGGCGCGGACGGTGGGTCGGTTCGGCATGGCGGGGTGCCTGGGCCGGGTGGCTGTGCTAGCGGAGGTAGCCCCAGTTGTGGAGTTTGTCGGAGTCTTCGGCCCAGCGGTCGCCGATGTCGGTGCGGTAGTACATGTTGGGTATGAGGATGTTTTTGATGCGGCTGTAGACCTGGGTTTGCGCTTGCTTCATGGTCTGGCCCGTGCCGACAACTGCGAGGACGACGCCGGATGTGCCGGCGATGAGCCACTGACCGTTGACCTGCTTCACGTCTTCGATGTGGATCTGCTCGGGAGTGCCGCGCTTGAAGACGATGGCGTTGTTCTTGGAGAAAGATTCGAAGGTGGCATCGTCATCGAACGGAAAGGGCGGGACGACGATGCGCACGCCGATCTGGAATCCACTGCGAGTGCGCCATTTGGGGTCGGCGCCGGTGGCGAGCTCGTAGAAAAATTCACTGATCGGCGTAAGCATACCTTCTTGCTGGATGAAGATGCTGGGATAGCCAAAGCGAGAGGTGAACTCCAGCGGGTAGATGCCGTTGTTATTGACGATGCAGTTGAGGTCGATGTAGCCGACATAGCCTTCGGTGGAAAGCTTGGGCTCCATTTTGAGGAGCGTACGGTAGAAGAGCGTGTTGGGCTCGCTCCAGAACATGGCGGTGCCCATTTCGCCGGTGGGAGGACCGACTTCGCCGGGGAATAATTTTTTGTGCTCGAAGTTGATGTTGATAGGCGTGATGAAGCGCTTGCCGTTGAAGAACGCGCCTACGGCGACTTCCACGCCGCCAATGCGACGCTGGAGCTGGAAGACCTTGATCTCCTCGGAGAAGGCTTTCTTGTAGGCTTCCAGCATGCGGATCACGTCTTCGCCGTCTTCTTCTTCGCCGACGAAGAGGCGGCGCTTGACGTTCTGGGCTTCACCGCTGGGTTTGATGACGTAGCGATCGGGATTTTTCTTGACGAATTCGATAGCGGGATCGAAAGAGTCGAAGTCCTCGTAAGGAATGATGTTGACGCCGGCTTTCTTCAGCTCTTCCTGGCCGAAGGAGCGATCGTCTTCGAGGCGGTCGGTGTATTCGGTGCCGCCGATGACGGCTTTGCCCTGGGCGCGGAGGGCTTGCGCTTTGGCGCCTTGGCCGAGCGTGTCGTCGAAGACGATGACGTCGGCCCACGGGACGTCTTTCTCCCAATCGGTGGATTTCGGGACGAAGCCGTCGGCGATGTCGCGTTCTTTTGGTGCTTCGATGTAGTAACGAACTTCGTGGCCTTCTTTGACGATCTGCCAGGCGATGTCGCCGATGAGAGCAGACAGAGATACAAAGAGAAATTTGCGTTTTTCCATTTTTTCGAGAAGCCAGCCCTGACGGCGAGCGTAGGCATTTTAATGTGAGGGGTACGGAGGTGTGTAACAGTTTGTTAAAAAAGTGTTGGGGTGGCGCGGAGTTGGCAAGGCAACCTGTGGAGACGGGTAGGGAGTCTGATTGGGTGTGGCGGCGTTGGTGGCTGAGCCGATGAAATTTTGCCAAGACGCAGGGAAAGGGCCTCAGGTCTGGTAGACCTGAGCTACAACACCTGAGCTACAAGGCCCGAGCTACTGACCTGAGCTACGGAATGGAACTTTGGGTTGGCCTGTCCTTTGGTTCAGGTATACTCGAAAGGTCGAGAGCTTAGCCCAGCGAATCGGCCCAACGGCAGATGGATGCGCGGGCCTCTAATTCTTTCTTGAGAGGTGATGTTTGCGGCTAGCTTCATGGACAACCGCTAAGCGGTTGGCAGGTCTGAGTTTGATGGGCGGCCTGATGTTCCTCAGCGCCAGCACCGACGCCCAAATTCTTCACAAGAAAAAGAAAGCGGTAAACAAATCGACGGCCGCGGATAACACCGCCGAGCCGGATAAGATCCTGTATCAACGGGCGTTAGAGGACATCCGGAAGGGGCGGCAGGAGGTCGGGCGTCTGAGCATGCAGACGCTGATCAATACTTATCCGGACAGCGAGTACCTGGCCAAGGCGAAGCTAGCGATTGCGGACTCTTACTATAAAGAGGGCGGATCGGCGGGGCTGGCGCAGGCGATTCAGGGCTACAAGGACTTCGGGATCTTCTTCCCTTTCTTGCCAGAGGCCTCGTACGCGCAGCTGCAAGTAGCCAACGCGCATTACCAGCAGATTGCGAAGCCGGATCGCGACCGCACCGAGGCGAAGCTGGCGGAGGAAGAGTTTCAGACATTTTTGCAGAAGTATCCGAAGGATCCGTTGGCGCCGAAGGCGGAGCAACGGCTGCGGAACGTGCAGGAAATTATTGCCGAGGGCGATTACCGTATCGGGTACTTCTACTACGTGAAGGGCGATAAGCGGGCGGCGGCGGCGCGGCTGATCGCGCTGACGCGGCGGTATCCGCTGTACAGCAAGTCGGATAAGGCGCTATGGATGCTGGCGGACATTTTTGAGAAGAGCGAGCACAAGGAAGTGGCGTCGGTTTACTACGGACAGATCATCAAGAATTATCCGTTGTCGCCGCTGGTGCCGGACGCCAAGAGCCGGCTGGTCTCCTATAAGGTGCCGGTGCCGCAAGCGGATCCGAAGGCCGTGGCATGGATGACCGCGGAGCAGAATATGCCGCGGCAGAAGGAAAACTTCTTGAAGAAGCCGCTGGCGCTGGTGCGCACTGCGCCGCACGCGGAGTACGTAGCGGCAGCGAGGACTGGCGAGCCGAACCTGGCGCCGGAAGCGGATAACACTTCGGCGACGGATATTTTGACACCGGGAAATCGATCGCAACTGGGTGGTAGCACGGGAGCGGGAACGGGCGCGGTGGTTGAGGTGGTGACGCCTGGAACTGGCGGTTCAACCTCTGGCACCACGTCGGGCGGCGACGGCAACGCGAACGGCAGTAATGCTAATGGTGGAACCGATGGCGCTCAGCCGGCTAATGAAGGGTCGCCACCGAGTCCGGGTGCAGCGGGGGATCCAAAGGCAGCGTCAACGCCACCAGCTCCACCGGCGGCGCCGGATGCGGCCACGAACCCGGTGAATACGACCACGACGACGGGTACTGGCGGCGACGCGAAGACCGATGCGACAACACCGCCGGCGGCTGATGCGACGACGGATGCTACGGCAAAGCCTGCGGATGGATCGCAGGACAATTCGAAGGGGCAGAAGGAATCCAGCAGCAAAAAGAAGAAGGGGCTGCGAAAGGTCGTGCCCTGGTAGTAGTGTGCGGTGGTAGTGCATCGGGCGTGGTGAGATTTGACGGGCGCGGCGAAGGCCGCGCCCGTTTTGTTTTTGCGAAGCTCACATTGCAAATTGGGGTTTCTCGAGGCTGCTTCAGACGGCGGTGAGCTTGCACAAGGTCCTAGCCGGCTGGTCGAAGAGAGTTCTGCTCACGCGGTTAAATCAGTTGAGCGATGGCTACTACACGTTTTCGTTACCAACCTAGTGGCTCAGATTCCGCGTCGCTCTTGGCTTCTCTGACGCTAGCCGTTTTCGACGCGGGCTTTAATGTCCGAGTACGCAGCATCGATTAGCTTGGTTAATGCCGCGGCGTTTGTGGGCGTGGCGGGTTGCAGCTTCACGTGGCGCATGTGCTTGCCGGTGCCTTGCAGCAGGCGTGCGGGATCGGGCAGGGCTGCGCCGTGGAAGAAACCTACGTTCACGTGGGAAGTGAACACGTTGACGTAGCCGAAGGGCGCATCTCCCAGACAAGCGACCGGGCACCCGTCATGCACTAGCTCGCGGACTTCGTCGCCGCATTTTCGCATGATGTCAAACCACTGATGCGCGATTGATCCCAAGGCGCCAGCATGTCGTTTCATCCAAGCGTCGATGGTGGAATCGTGCTCGACAGCGCCGTTGAACCGCAGGAATTCCGTTGTGGGTCGTGTCTGCAATTTTTGCTTTCGCATTCCGTCTTTACGCAGCACCGTCACATTTCCTCCAGCAAAAATCCCGGGCGGGGACAGTCATTTTTTGGCGAAGTCGTGTCGCTGCCGACTAACGCCGCAGGCTTCATAAACTCAACGAGCGGCTTCTCGGCGATCGGAGAATTACGGTGCCGGACCGGGATGAAGGGCAAGCTGGACAATGTGCATACTAAACGAACATGGTACGTCATGCGACTTACCGAGAGTTGAGCTTCGGGGGTAGTCTTATTTGCATGAGAGTTGCGGGTCGGTTTTTGCTCGTGTTCGTGTGCGGCACGTTTCTGGGCGGCACATTGGTGGCTCAAGACAGAAGTGCGCTGCCGCAATGCGTGGAGGCTTCGGTTTCCTTTGCACTAAAAGCAGGGACAAGTTTTGAGCAACCGATCGGCGATCTAGTATTCAAACTGCAGCCGCTGGATTCTCCCGGTTGGACGGTGTCGCTCGAAGACACTGGGGGTCGCGATTTTATTTACCCTGTTAATCCGCCATTGCGATTGAACCCTTCTCAGACTCTTGGCGCCGGCTATGGGAATAGTGCGAGAGAATCGCTGAGCTCAGGACGAGAGCTGCGGTTCTTGTTGAACAAAGGCGATTACGACGTGTTCTGGCCCCATGTCGAACATGCGCTGTGGCCTTACAATGCGCCTAATCCGACTGATACGACCGACGAATACTTCAGCGAGCTCGAGAAACTCCGCACAGGCTTGCTGAGGCTTACCATCGTTCGTTCAGATATTTCAGACGCGGACGAGATTCGTTCTGCAGAATTACACGTTGAATTTATCGCTCCATCTTCGTTCACGTTCGATCCCTCGCTAGCGCCTCACGCGGTGAGCTGTCCGGCTCCTACGTTGCCGCTTCAAGAGCAGCTTCGCGCACGCATCCCAGAACGGGAGCCTGCCAAATATCGGAAGGTGCAAGATGCTGAGTCCTGGAAAAACCCTTTTCTGACGATCACACGTGAGGGATTTGATCTTCATTTCCAAGGAGAGCGGATTGCTGGTCCGTTGCCGGTGCTCGCTCGAACTGTGGCGGGCCTTCCCGATTCAGCATGGCCTTACGGGCGGGTCATAGCAGGGGCAGAAAACGGATTGCGAGCAGCCGACCATGTGGATGACGCAGTAATCAAGAGCAATAGAGAGGAAGCGGATCAGATTTTGAGAGGATTGGGGTTGCAAGTTGACTGGTGGCCGCCATAGTAAAGCTGCGGTAATGCGGCAAGGAATGACGGCGAACTGGCGTTTACAAGTGGGAGTTCGCCCTGGCGCGTTGGTCCGTGTGGTATGGAGCATCAACGATTGGCAGTTGAAGCGATCGATTTGGGAGCGCGATGAAGAGGATCGTTGTTGTTGGTGGCGGATTTGCGGGGTTGTGGAGCGCGGTGGGCGCTGCGCGGCGGCTTGACGAACTGGGGATTCCGTCGAATGAGATCGAGATTCTGCTGGTGGACCGGACGGATTGGCACGCAATTCGCGTGCGCAATTACGAGAGAGATCTTGATGACGTGCGCGTTCGCTTCGATGAAGTGCTTTTGCCCGTTGGGGTGCGGCGATTGCGAGGCGAGGTTTTAAAGATTGATTTCGATAATCGATGCGTGGTGATTGATGGATTGGCCGAAGCAATTGGGTACGATCGATTGGTTTTTGCGCTTGGCAGCAAGCTCGCCAAGCCAGCGATACCGGGGCTCGGCGAGCACGCCTTCGATGTGGATACTTACGAAGGCGCGCGTCGATTGCAGGATCATCTTGCGGCTTTGGCAGCGCGGCCTGCGTCAGTTAGCCGCAGTACGGCATTGGTTGTCGGTGCGGGGTTGACTGGCATTGAGGTCGCCACGGAATTGCCGGACCGTCTGGCGCCGCTCGGCAATGTGCGCGTGATTCTCGCCGACCATGCGCCGTGGATCGGATCCGACATGGGGCAGGAGGCTCGCAGCGTCATAGAAGAGGCGCTGAACACTTTGAAGGTTGAGGCGCGTGCCGGCAGCTCGCTGGTTTCAGTAGACAGCGAAGGGGCGCAGTTGGCGACGGGCGAGCGGATCGATGCGGCGACCGTCATCTGGTGCGGCGGCATGCGTGCGCATCCTTTGTGTGCGAGCTTTCCGGTGTTGCACGACACCTTGGGCCGATTGCCGGTTGATGAATTTCTGAAGGTGAAGGGGCTGCGAGCGGAGTTCGCGGCCAGCGATTCCGCTTCCCTGCTGGTTGATGGCACGCACACATCGGTGATGTCCTGCCAGCATGCCCGCCCCATGGGCCGCTTCGCTGGCTATAACGTGGTTGCCGATCTGGTCGGGGAACCGATGCTGCCGCTGCAGATCGACTGGTATGTCACGGTGCTGGACCTCGGCCCGTGGGGTGCGGTCTATACGGAAGGCTGGGATCGCCACGTGGTGCTGAAAGGGGCGGAGGCGAAGCGAGTGAAGCAAACAATTAATTGCCAGCGAATTTACCCGCCGCGCACGGGTGACCAACGAGCGATTCTGGAGGCAGCAGCTCCGATTATTCAGGCGCGGCCGGCGATGTCTCACTCCTAGTGAGTCGAGGTACCGCGCACTAATGGGCCGGGGTCATCGCGTTCACCGCGAATTAGGGTGCGAGCTAGTCTTAGGAAAGGCTTCAGTAACTTCGCCGCGACATTTTATCGGGCTGACGCCGCGTCCTACCTGCAGCCTACTGGTCGAACCTGTACTCGGGTTACTGTTCGGACGCTCCATTATCTGATTCCCACACATGCGGTGCCGTTTGCGTTGACGGGGTAGGGGCGCGGTGCTCCAATACGGATAAGCCTCGTTGTGTGTGCGGCTGAGTTGTGGGTGCGCGCGGAAGCGATTTGGCAGGCTGCGCCCGATTAAGCAAGGATTTAGATTAAGCAGTGGGGCGCGCAACAGCTGGTAACGTGCTCTGGGCAATGCGTTTGGAGGAAGTTCGGTGGCTAAGATCCTGGTTGCGGACGACAACAGCAATATTCAGAAGATGGTCGGCCTCGCGCTTAAGGACCACGGAATTGAAGTTGTGGCCGTTGGGAATGGCGAAGCCGCAGTCCGCAAGATATCGGATATTCACCCGGATCTGGTGCTGGCCGATGTGTTCATGCCGGTGCGCAACGGCTACGAAGTTTGCAAATATGTGAAGGATGACGCGGCGCTGAAGCATATCCCGGTGATCTTGCTGGTTGGCGCTTTCGATCCTCTGGACGAGCAGGAAGCCCAGACGGTGGGCGCCGATGGCGTCCTGAAGAAGCCTTTCGTCCCGCCCGATCCACTGATTTCGATGGTGAAATCCGCGCTGGTACGCGCAAATGTGGCGCACGCCGGGTTTACGCCGGAGAAGCCGCCGGCTCCGCCCGAGCCGGAACCTGCGCCTGTCATGGCTGCACCGAAGCCGCCGGTATCGGCTTTTGAGATGCCGAAGCCGGTCGAGCCGGAGGATATGGGCTCGTTTGTGGATGAAGTGCCGCCGCGCGCCGCGGATGTGAAGATCGAACCGGGCGAGCAGCCGGTGGCGTTTGGCAACCTGTTGGGAACTGCTGATGCCACGAGCGAGGAAGATGCGCCGGAATTGGCGCCAGCTCCGGCGGGATTGCGGATGGAACGGGATTGGCGTTCGGCAAAGCCGGAAGAGGAAGAAGAAGAGGAAGAGGCGAGCGGAAAGGGTTCGTGGCGGCGTGACGGCGGCGGAGAAGAAGAACCGAGTTTTGTGACCGAGGCTGCGGCCGAGGACGAAGGCGCGGGCGTGGGAAGCGCGCACGATTTTCGCCATGCGGGCAGAGCGGCCGAGTGGACGCCCACGCGTGAGAAGAGCGATATCCCGGAGCAGGAGCCGGAAGGCGTGCCGGCAGGAATGATGGATCGGCGGGATATGCCGCATCCGCCATTTGCGGGCGAAGCCTGGGCGGCGGCGATCGATACGGAATCGAGCCGGAAAACGGCGATCGCGGAAGAAGAGCATCCGACGGTTCATGCAGCGGATTTGGAAAAGTTGATCGGACACGTTACCCAGCGTGTGGTTGCGGAAGAACCGGCACCGGCATCGACGGAACAAGTCGAGCATGTCGAGCAAGAAGCGGCGGCAGATTCGGTCGTCGAGGAGGTACCCGCGGTCGCGGAGGCACCGAAGAGGTCTGCGATTGACTCGTGGTTTTCGACGCCGCCTCCGAATCCGTGGGAGGCTGAGGCACGGAAGGCGAACCAGTTGGCATCCGCGTGGGATACCGGGCTTGCCGCGCCGACGCACGCTGACACTGGCACGCGCGGCGACGTCGCATTCGAATCCACCGGGGCGCCCGACGAAATTGAAGTGGTGGCGGGTGCGGACTCACAGATTGTGTCCGCCGCGGCGGAGACTGTTCGCGAGGAAAGTTCGAATGCTGCCGAACAGATCGAACGGCACGCGGACTTGAATGGGAGTTCAGCGGATTCCAACGGAGCGTTACACGACCCAACGGCGAATATGGATATGGACGCGATCGTTGCCAAGGTGTTGGGACGTTTGAGCCCTGGATTGCTAACCGATGCTACGCGGGACATTTTGAAGCCGGTGGTGGAAGCGGTGATTCGCGAGGAATTGAATTCGAGGAAGTAGTTGTCGCTGATCGTTTAGTTCCCTTTCACATTTATTTCTAGCGTTGGATTCGTGGGCATTGCGTTGGTGTGTGCTTGCCGGCGGAGATATTGTGTTGTGGGCTGCATCGCGAACAGGCCCTTCGAGGCTCAGGGTAAACACGAGTGCCTGTGCTACTGGAGCTCACGCTTGATCGCCGATCTGCCAATTAGCGCAAAAAACTAACACTTTGGCGGTTGATTGACGGCTTTCGTTTTTCCCGTATAGTCAAAGATTACGGAAAACGCGATGGGCGCACGTGTATTCGTGCGCGGCGGAATATCGCGGCGGAACATGAGGAGAATGGGTCGGGATGGCTCGGGAAATCGCTAAAGCGTACGAACCGCAGCGGATCGAATCGCGTTGGGCTGAGTATTGGGTGAACGAAAAGCTGTTCCAGGCCGATCCGGCCGCGCCCGGGGAGCCTTATGCCATCGTGATCCCGCCGCCGAACGTGACCGGATCGCTGCACATCGGGCACATGCTGGACCACACCGAGATCGACATCATGACCCGGTGGCATCGGATGCGCGGGTACAACACGCTGTTTCTGCCGGGAATGGATCACGCGGGAATTTCGACGCAGCGCGTGGTGGTGAAGCTGCTGGCGGATCAGGGCATCGACTACCGCACGCTGGGCCGAGAAGAATTCGAGAAGCGCGTTTGGCAATGGAAGGAAGAGAGCGGCGGGACGATCACCTGCCAGATGAAGCAGATTGGGGACAGCTGCGACTGGTCGCGGGAACGATTCACGCTGTCACCGGAACTGTCGAAGGTGGTGCGCGAAGTTTTTGTGCGCTTGTACGAAGACGGATTGATTTACCGCGACAAGCGCATGACCAACTGGTGCCCGGTGTGCCAGACGGTGCTGAGCGATCTGGAAGTTTTGCACGAGGAACGTCCGGGGCATTTGTGGCACATCAAGTATCCGGTGGCGGGGAGCCGCGAGTTTCTGGTGGTGGCTACGACGCGGCCGGAGACGATGCTGGGCGACACCGCGGTGGCGGTGCATCCGGAGGATGAACGATTCAAGCATCTGCTGGGGCGGAGCGCGATTGTGCCGCTGATCAATCGCGAAATTCCGATCATCGCGGACACCATGGTGGATCGCGAGTTCGGCACCGGAGCGGTGAAGATCACGCCGGCACACGATCCGAATGACTTCGAAGTGGGGCGCCGGCACGGTCTGGCGGAAATCGACGTGATGACTGACGACGCGCACATGAACGCCGCGGCGGGGCTTTATGCGGGGATGGATCGCTTTGTGGCGCGCAAGAAAATTATTGAAGACCTGAAGGCGCACGATTGCCTGGAAAAAATAACCGATCACACGCACGCGGTGGGAATTTGCGAGCGCAGCAGGACGGTGGTGGAACCGCGCGCTTCGACGCAATGGTTCTGCAAGATGAAGCCGCTGGCGGAACCTGCGATTGCGGCGGTGGAGCGGAACGAAATTCGCATCGTGCCGGACAACCGTCGCGAGGAATATTTCAACTGGATGCGAAATATTCGCGACTGGACGCTGTCTCGGCAGCTTTGGTGGGGACACCGGATTCCGGCGTGGTATTGCAAGCCGAACGGCCATTTGACAGTGGCGCGAGAAGCGCCGACGAAATGCCGGGAGTGCGGATCGCAGCGAGCTGGTGCAGGATCCGGACGTGCTGGACACGTGGTTCAGCTCGGGATTGTGGCCGTTTTCGACTTTGGGGTGGCCGGAGAAAACGGCGGATTTTGAGAAATACTATCCGACGAGTTTGCTGATCACCGGGTACGACATCTTATTTTTCTGGGTGGCGCGCATGATCATGCTGGGCATGCGCATGACAGGCAAGATTCCGTTCCGCGCGGTGTACCTGCATTCGCTGGTGCGGACATCGAGCGGCGAGAAGATGTCGAAGTCCAAGGGCACGGGACTGGACCCGGTGAAATTGAATCAACAGTATGGCACGGACGCGATGCGGTTCTGTTTGGCATCGATGGCGGCTCCTGGCACCGACATCGTTCTGTCCGACGATCGTCTGGGGGGTGCGCGGAATTTCGCGAACAAGATCTGGAACGCGTCGCGATTTTTGTTTGTGAACCTCGACAAGTTCGAGGAGGGCGGGTCCACAATTGAGGAGCTGGCGTCGCCTGAAGTGCGGGAGCAAGGCGCCGTACGCGTTTAGTGGCAGCGTGCCGCTGGCGGACGAATGGATTTTTGATCGGCTGGGCAGCACGATCGCGATCGTGAACGCGGCGCTGGCGAATTATCGGTTTCATGAAGCCGCGCAGGTGATCTACCAATTTTTCTGGGGAGATTTCTGCGACTGGTACATTGAGTGGATCAAGCCGGATTTGCTGAATGCGGACCGCGAACGCGCGGCCGTGTCGTGGAAGAACCTGTTCGCGGTGTTTGACGCAGCGCTGCGGCTGCTGCATCCGTTTATGCCGTTCATCACCGAAGAATTGTGGTGGCAACTGCCGCAGGCGGAGGGCGACAAGTCGATTGCGCTGAAAACGTATCCGGAAGAAAGGGCCACGGGTGGGCAGGCGACACGGGTGAAGGAGTTTATGCTCGCGCAGGAAGTAATTTCCGAAGTGCGGAATATTCGCGCGGAGATGAAACTGGATCCGAGGAAGAAAGTGGCTGCGGAATTTTACAGTTCGCACGAAGATTTGCGCTCGGCAATTCAGAGGAACATGGATGGCATCCAGCGGCTAGCGATCTTGTCGGAGCTGAAAGTTTCCGCGAAGCCGTTGGCGTCCGCGGGCGGAGCGATGCGGTCGACTGCGCAATTTGATATTCAGATTGCGTATTCGGATGTGGTGGATGTTGCGGCGGAATCGGAACGGCTGCGCAAGGAAATTGAGCGACTGCAAAAGGATATCGCGTCGAAAGAACGGCAACTTGGGGACGAAACGTTCCGCAGTCGCGCGCCGGAGAAAATTATCAAGGGCATGCAGGCCACATTGGAAGAGCGGCGCATCGAGCTTGGGAAGTCATCGGAGCGGTTGCAGCAATTGGAGCGGGGAGCGTAGGCGCTTTCGCGTCGGCCACTGATGTCCATCATCGATTCACCAATGGCGTTGACAGGAATGAAGTGGGACTCCGCCGCTATCCTTAATCTGGTGCGCAGAGCGCTGGAAGAGGATATCGGACCGGGCGACGCAACTTCTCTGGCGACGGTTTCGACTACAACGGCGGGTCACGCTCGGATACTCGCGCGCTCTCCGCTGGTGTGCGCCGGGTTGCCGTTGGTGCAGATTGTGTTTCGCGAACTCGCCCCCGCGATGGTGCTTGAATTTCTGGCTAAGGATGGCGATTGCGTGGAACAGCCGCGAGATGTGGTGCGCTGCCAGGGCCACGCGCGGGCAATTCTGGCCGGTGAACGTACGGCGCTGAATTTTCTGGCGCATCTGAGCGGGATTGCGACGCTTACTCGGCGGTTTGTGGAAAAGCTTGCGGGCACTACTGCCAGAATTCGGGATACGCGAAAAACCACACCCGGGCTGCGGATGCTGGAGAAATATGCGGTGCGCATGGGCGGCGGAACGAATTATCGCGTCGGGTTGTTCGATGCGATTCTGCTGAAGGAAAATCACATCGCCATGGCAGGGGGAGTGAAGGCGGCGCTCGACAAGGCGCATGCTTACGCCTCTTCGCAGATTGTAATGCGAGAGATGAGCGCGTACGAGGCGACTGGCGAAGCGGCGTCCGGCATCGATGCTACTTCCCTTTCCGTGCAGATCGAGGTGCGCGACGAGCGAGAGCTTCGCGAGGCGTTGGACGCTGGAGCGCAGGCGGTGCTGCTCGACAACATGAAGCCGGATGAGGCGCGACGCTGCGTCAAAATCGTGCGCGCATCGCGCAAGGACTGCGTAGTGGAAATTTCTGGCGGTATTACGCTGGAGAATGCGCGAGCTTTTGCGGAAACCGGGGCGGATTTTCTTTCGTCGGGTGCGTTGACGCATTCGGCGCCAGCAGCGGACTTCAGCCTGCTTGTGGACCGGCTGGAGGACAAGTAAGCTTGGCCGACTCAAGATGAACCTGAATTTGTTGAAACCAACAGACGCAATTTAGTCGTGTTGAGGTGGAGATTCTTCGACGATCCTTGTCAGATCGACTCAGAATGACAGGTGCTGCGTTTGGTGGCGGGCAATCCGTAGATCGTGGGTGACGGCGCGTGGCGCGGCGAACGAAAGCACAATCCGAATCGCTTCCAGGAACAACTGACCGGCGGCTGGCATCGTTGCTGACGTTGCTCGCAGAAAACGCCACGATAGTGGTGAGCGGGGCGCGTATTGCGCGGGAGATCGGGGTATCGCGTTCAACCGTGTGGCGCTGGGTGAATCGCCTGCGCGAGTTGGGCGTGCGCGTAAAAGGCCAGCAACATACGGGATATTTCCTGGAGAAAGTTCCAGACATTCTGACACCGGATATGCTGCGGCAGCGATTGAAGGGCAGCCTGTTCGGAAAGCGGATTTATCATTTTTTTAAAGTGGACTCCACGAATCGCGTGGCGCTGGATCTGGGGCACGGTGGCGAAGCGGAAGGCGCGGTGGTGGTTGCGGAAGAACAGACTGCTGGGCGGGGCCGCGCCGGTCATTCGTGGCATTCGGAACGCGCGTCGGGAATTTATGTGACGGTGCTATTGCGGCCGAAGCTTTCGCCGGTGCAGGCTCCGCTGCTTACGATGATGGCTGGGCTCGCGGCGCACGCGGCCATTCAGGCGCAGACAGGCGCTGTAGTCGATTTGAAGTGGCCAAACGATTTATTGATCGATGGGAAAAAGATTGGCGGGATTCTGACGGAGATGCACGCCGAGCCATCGCAGATAAAATTCGTGATCGTGGGGATCGGTTTAAATGTGAATCAGGAGAAATTCCCGAACGAGCTGAGCACGATCGCCACTTCCCTGCGCGCGGAAACCGGGCGAATGCATTCGCGGATGGAGTTGCTGGTGCGGTTGCTGCGAGAATTCGAGAGCGGCTACAATCGCTTTCTAGCGGAAGGCGCGTCGAGCGTGGTGGAGCGATTCGCCGCAATTTCGAGCTACACGCATGGGAAGCGTGTGCGCGTTGCGAACGGCAAAGAGAGTTTTACCGGCGTAACTGCAGGGCTGGCACCGGAGGGGTTGTTGCTGGTGAAGCAGGACACTGGCGTGGTGGTGACCGTGATCGCGGGGGATGTGACGGAAGCGTCGCGATGACCGCGACTCAGTTTTTCACGATCAACGCAGTCAACTTTTAAGTGTGCAGGAACAATGCTACTGACCATTGACGTCGGAAATACGAACACGGTGTTGGGAGTGTTTCGCGGCGAAGAATTGATCGCGAACTGGCGATTGACGACGGCGCGGCTGCAGACCGTGGATGAATATGGCGTATTGACGCGAAATTTGTTCACCATCGCGGGCCTGGACGGCTCAGGTATCAGTGGCGTGATCGTCAGTTCGGTGGTGCCGCCGGTGAATTGGACGCTGGCGGAGATGTCGCGCATTTATCTTGGGAAGAAAGCGTTGTTTGTAGAGATGGGCGTGAAAACCGGGATGGCGGTGCTGGTCGATAACCCGTTGGAAGTTGGTGCAGATAGAATCGTGAATGGCGTCGCGGCGTTCCATAAATTTGGAGGTCCCTGCATCGTGGTGGATTTTGGCACGGCGATCACCTTCGATGTGATCTCGGCTAAGGGCGAATATCTGGGCGGATCGATTGCGCCAGGATTGGGAACGGCATCGGAAGCGCTGTTTGCAAGAGCGGCGCGGCTGCCACGAGTGGAAATCAAGGATCCGGGGAAAGTGATCGGCACGAATACGGTGACGCACATGCAGGCGGGGCTTTACTACGGCGCGATCGACATGGTGGACGGGATGCTGACGCGCATCAAGCAGGAACTCGGGACGAAGGCGACCGTGGTGGCAACCGGAGGGCAAGCGAAATTAGTGGCGCGCGGATCAAAGCAGATTCAGCACACCGATGAATTCTTAACTCTGGTCGGGCTTCGATTGATCTGGGAAAAGAATCAGCCGGCGGAAGCAGCTAAAGGCAGCTCGGGCAGCGGCGACTCTCGTGCGGCACGGATGCCAGCGGAATCCAAGAAAGCCGAGCGCTAGCGCGCCCTGCCGCGATATGGACGGCTGGAACTACTTCAACTACTTCACCGAAATCGAAGAATATTTCTGGAAGAAGCGTGGCGCGCACCTGCTGGTTTCGCCGCTCGATTGGGCGATTATGGAAACGTGGCAGAAGGCGGGCGTGCCGCTGGAGGCGGCGCTCAAGGGGATTGATCGCGCATTCGAAAGCTACGGGCGATCGCGGCGGGGCGCAGGCAAGCCGCTGAAGAGCCTGGCGTATTGCACGGACGCCGTGCTGGATGCTGTGGCGGAACTTCAGGAAGCAGCGGCGGGGATCGCACCGAAAAACGGGCGAGCGGCCGCCGAGGTATTCTCTCGCGATGAGCTGCGAGCATATTTCCTGAAGAATATTACGCAGCTGCGCGCTGCCGCCGGCAAGAATCGCGAATCGCAGCATGAACTCGCCGCCAAGCTCGACGAGGTCGCGAAATCGCTCGAATCGAATTTGGTGTTGCTGGATATTCCGGGTACGCTGGATGTAGAAGATCTTGAGCGGCGGCTGACGGTGCTGGACGATAAGCTGCAGTCGACGATGACGAGTTGCGCCAGCGAAGAGCTGATGTTGCGGCTGCGCCGCGAGGTCGATGGGCAACTGGCCGCGTATCGGCGCAAGATGAAGGCGGAGCAACTGGCGGTGGTGGAGCGGCAATATTTGCAAAAGCGGCTACTCGACGAATTCGCACTGCCGCGGCTGAGCTTGTTCTACTTTTCCTAAGACTTTTTCTTTCCACGCGAATTATCGCAGACTGGATCGCATTATTATGCCTGATGAGTTACTATTATCGATCGAGAAGCTTGTCTACGGTGGTGACGGCTTGGCGCATGCCGAAGGAAGCACGGTTTTCGTTCCGTACGTGTTGCCCGGAGAGCAAGTGCGCGCGGGGGTCAAGTCCAAGAAAAAGAAGCTGACATGGGCGACCCTGACGGAGGTTACATCGGCCGCGCCGCATCGAGTGAAAGCTCGCTGCCCTCATTTTCAGACGTGCGGCGGATGCCATTATCAGCACATCGATGCCGCCGAACAACTGAAGCTCAAGCAGGACATCCTGCGCGAAACATTATCGCGGCTGGGCGGGATTTCCTGGGACGGGCCGATTGAGGAGCACTCCGCGGAGCCGTATGGGTACCGCAATCGGGCGCAGTGGGCGGTTCGCGAGGCTAAGCCACGGGCGATCGGGTATTTCCTACCGGAAAGTTCGGTGATCGTGCCGATCGACGAGTGCCCGGTGCTGTCGCCGGAACTGGCGAAAACGTTTGCGGCATTGCAGGAGATGGCGCGCTCGGCAACGTTGCCGGAGAAAGTACTGGAGATTGAGGCTTTCGCGGATTCCAGGGACGAAAAGATTTCGTTGAACGTGGCGTTCGAACGATTCACGAAGCCGGCGGAATCGCTTGTGGCCGCGATTCGTGGTGCGCTGCCGCAGGTGGAGAGCTTGCTGCTTCTCGATCAAAGCAAGGATCGGTTCGAGCTGTCGGGGCCGGGATTTCTGTTTCACGAAGCGGGTGGTTTCCAGTTTCGCGTCAGTCACCTTTCATTTTTTCAGGTGAATCGTTTCCAGATCGAGGATTTGCTGCGCACCATGACAACCGGAGCACAGGGCGAATTGGCGCTTGATTTATATGCTGGAGTGGGCTTTTTCACTCTGCCGCTGGCGCGCACGTTCAAAAAGGTGATCAGCGTGGATGCAAACCTGGCGGCTACACGCGATCTCTATGCGAATGCGGAAGCCGCAGGGGTGACGATTCATTCTCATAACGAACACGTAGAGGAATTTCTCCGCAAACCGCAGGAGAAGCCGGATTTTGTGACTCTCGATCCGCCGCGTTCGGGACTCGGAGCGGAGGCAGCAGCAAAATTGGCGGAACTCGGCGCGCCGGAGATCCGATATCTGTCGTGCGATCCTTCGACGCTGGCACGCGACTTGGCGGTGTTGACCGGCTCAGCGAAGAAGGGCGTGGAATCCGTGCATGCGGCGAGCGCAAATGCAAATCGTTATGAAATCGCGGAAGTCCATCTGTTCGATCTGTTCCCGCAAACTTTTCACATCGAGACACTGGTGCGCTTGAGGCGCACTCCGTGAAGTTGCCGGCCGTTGCCATTGCCGCGGCGTTCTGCTGCGGCATTGCGCTCGGCCTTTGGGCGCCTGTTGTGCACTTCGGAGTCTCGTCTTCCCTACTGATTTGCGGATTCGCGCTGGTATTCGCCCTGATCGCTTGCGGCATCGCGGCCGTGGTCGCGCAACGTTTGGTGGTCAGTGCTGTCTCAGCGATGTTTTGCTGGCTCCTTTTGGGGGTGCTTGCGGCGGGCATCGCCAAGCAACCGCTGCCGCCCGATCACATTCTCAGGCTCGTGGAAGAACATCGCATCGATTTGCACTCGCCGCTGCGCTGGCGTGGTCTACTTCGGGACGAGCCCAGCGTGTTGCCTTGGGGCGTTGCGTACGACATCGATCTGATTGGCGTTGAGGCGGCTGGAGAATTTGTGCCAGCACGAGGCGGATTGCGCTTGAGCTACTCGCTTCGTCCGGAACAACCCGCGGCGCCTGATTTGCACGCTGGCGACGAGATTTCTGTGCTCACGCAAGCCAGGCGGCCGCAAGTGTTTCGCAACGAAGGGGCGTTCGACCGTCGCGCGTATCTGGCGGCGCAAAACATCGAGTTGACCGCGTCGCTGCGCGCCGCATCTCTGTTGGATCTGGTGCGGCCCGGGCCGGTAACCGCAGCATCATTGTTGGCGCGATTGCGGCGGCGCTTGCGCGAGCAACTCGATAAATTATTTGGTGACACACCACAGGTTGCCGGAGTCCTGCGAGCGATGCTGCTTGGCGATCGTTCGTTTATCGATCGCGACGAGGCGAAAGACTTTCAGAAGACAGGCGTGTTTCACGTCCTTGTGCTCGCGGGATTGCACGTCGGTGCCCTCGCGGTCGTGTTGTTCTGGGCGGGCCGAAGGATGAGGCTATCGCCGGGTTGGACGATTCTGCTGATTCTGACTTCGTTGGCGCTTTATATCGCCGTGGTGGAACAGCGGCCCCCGGTTTTGCGCGCGGGCTTAATGGCTGCAGCGGTGGTGGTCGGCGGCTTTTTCTATCGGCGGCTCGAGTTGCTGAATTCGGCGGCTTTGGCGGCCATATTGTTGCTGGTCGCGCGTCCGCCGGCGTTGCGCGACTCCAGTTTCCAATTGTCATTTGTTGCGATTGGGTGCATTGGAGGACTGGCGCTGCCGTGGTTGGCGCGTACTGCGCAGCCGTACGCGCGAGCCATGCGAGGATGGCGCGACGTCACGCGAGATGCAGCGCACGAACCGCGTGCTGCGCAGTTCCGCATTGACTTGCGAAGATCGTTGCATTGGATCTCTTCCAAATCTCCGCGGCGTCTCGGCGTCTCGATCGAAAATGCATTCGCGGCTGTTTTGCGTCTGGGCTTCCGATCGTGGGAGCTGTTTGTGCTGACGCTGGTTTTGCAGATTGGAATGCTGCCGCTGATGGCGCGAGATTTCCATCGCATTACGCTGGCGGGGCCGCTGGTCAATCTCATTGCTGTGCCGTTGACAGGCTTGATTGTGCCGCTGGGATTTATCGCCGTGACATCCTCGTTGTTTGTTGCGGCCGTTGGAAGACTCTTGTCGGTACCTCTGCAATGGCTCACGGTATTTATTCTTCATTCCATCGCATGGTTCGCGCATTTTCCGAGCGCGAGTTATCGGATTCCCGGGCCGCGCACTTGGCTCATGCTGGCGTTCTTTGTTGTGGCGATTCTGTTGGCATTTGCGCTGCGAGCGACTGCTCGGTGGCAGCGCCGTGCCACTCCGGCCCTCACGTGCGCGCTGCTCGTGTGCACAGGTCTGGTTGCGTGGTTCCCTTTTTCACCGCAATGGTCTCCGGGAAAACTTGAGGCTACGATTCTCGATGTTGGTCAAGGCGACGCTATTTTCGTCGTTTCACCGCAAGGACAGAGTCTGCTCATCGACGGGGGAGGCGCGTTTCGCGGATTTCCGGGACATCCAGAGCACGGGGGAACGGATCCGGGAGAAGATGCGATCTCGCCGTATCTATGGTCGCGGGGATTTCAGAAAATTGACGTAGTCGCGCTTACGCATGCCCACCAGGATCATCTTGGAGGGCTGACCGCGATTCTGGAGAATTTTCGCGTCGGGCGGTTATGGATCGGGCGAGAAGCCATATCGCCAGCTTTAGCGAGGCTTGAAGAATTTGCACGAGCCAAGCACATTCCGATCGAGCATGAGAGGCGGGGGCAAACATTTTCATGGAGCGGCACAGAGGCGGCGTTTTTCTGGCCAGGAGCTTCGTCGGACGAAATCGCTTCGACCGCGAAGAACAATGATTCGCTGGTGTTCCGGTTGCGCTACGGAAATCGCACGATTTTACTGCCGGGCGACGCTGAGAAAGATGCGGAACGAACCATGTTGGCTGACGACGCCGGCGAGGAGCTACGCGCGGACGTTTTGAAGGTGGGACATCATGGCAGCAAGAACTCCACGATGCCCGATTTCCTGGCTGCGGTCAGGCCTCAGATGGCTATCATCTCTGCGGGCGAAGAAAATCCTTACGGTCATCCCAGCCCCGCACTGCTGGCTCGGCTGCAGGATGCTGGCGTTTCGGTTTACCGCACGGATCGCGACGGTGCGGTGCGCGTTGTCACCGACGGCGAATCCCTGACGGTGTCCTGTTTTGTTGCTTGCCCTGCGTTGACGACGAGGGAGGCGCTAAGGCAAACGCAATCGCCAAATGACGAGCAGCAGCACGAGCAGCAGTAAAAATCCAACGACGGCGCGATATTCACGATTTTTCTTGTACTGTGCGAACGAGAATGCGGCGCTCGCGGCAGGCTTCGCTACACGGTGCGCGATCCAGCGCGGAAAAAACAGCGGCACGGTTCGGGCATATTCGTCGAATGCGGCGCCATGCTGAGAGCGCAGTTCACCTTCTTCGCGGCGCATCACAATGGAATAAAACACCGCGAAGTAAACGCAGAGGAGCGCCGCAGAAATCCAGGAGTTCAGTGCGATCGCCGCGCCGAGCGTCAGAATGGCGCTGCCGAGGTAAAGGGGATTGCGCGTATATGCGTACGGTCCGGTCATGGTCAGGACCGCTTGCTTGTGCAAATGGCCGGCGGCCAAGCCGCGGACCAGCAAACCTAGTGCGCCAGCCAACGCGCCGATGACTATGCTTTTGGGAGTTGGTCGCGCGAAAATCAGAACGATGATGGCCAGCGGATAGCTCAGACGAACGCGCCATCGCGCGAAGAACGACGCCGCACTCACTTTGCCGCACCAATGCGTTGGCGTATGGCGGCGAACACACTGTCAACATCTATCGCCAGCATGGAAGGATCGGTCTGATCGTTGCGAGAGTGGCTGGTGGCCGCATTTGTTTCGCGCAAGACGATGTCTTGGCCAAAATGAGTGGTGCTTGTCTCCGTAACGGAGCCGCGTTCGGCAGTCACATGATATGGGCCATTGCGCAGGGGGTCTGTCGGTCCATACAGCGCAACTACGGGAGTACCGAGCGCGATCGCCAGATGCAGCGGTCCGGTGTCGCCACCGACGATGCAGATTGCGTTGCGCAAGAGCGCCATCAATTCACCGAGCTCGCCATCGTATAGCAGTGGCTCAGCGTCAGCGCTGGATGCTCGCACGGTTTCGGCCAGATCGTTCTCGCCCGGTCCATAATTTACGACGCAGCGCAGGCCGAGTGACTCGCGAATATCGCGGCAAAGTTGGCCAAAACGCTCCGCTGGCCAGCATTTGGCGCGCCAGCCCCCGCCGGGACTCAGCACGATGTAACGATCGATGCCGCATCGTTTAAGTTGGGAGCGCACCGCCGACTCGTTTTCTACAGGCACGCACAAGGAAAACGGGGCGGCCGCTCTTTCCGCTCCCACGCGAACAGACAACTCTCCATTTTGCTCTGCGATGTGCGTCGTCTTTGGCGTGACAAGGTCGGTGTACAACACCGGCACGCCGAATTCACGAATGGTGCTGGAAGAAAATCCGACTCTGCGTTGCACACCACCAAAAAAAGGCAACGCAGCCGACTTCCACAATCCTTGGTAGTCGATTGCCGCGTCCCAACTGCTGGCGCGAATCTGCGCGATGGCGGCACGCAAAGAACGAAGCGCGCGCGGCTCGATATTGCGAATTTCTGAAGCCAGGCCGCTGCTCTTCACCAGCATGTTCCAGCGTGGGTGCGTCAACCAAACGATGTCCGAAGCAGGAAACTTCTCCCGCAACGCCGCCACTGCGGGAAAAGTGTGAACGATGTCGCCGAGCGAGCCGAGGCGCAGAACCAGAAAGCGCCGCTCAGACATGCGGAGCCTTGCGGACGGCTTCCAGGAAATCGCGGGTGGAGTGATCTTTGGGATCGCCCACGATGGCGACGCGAATGCCGAGCCGTGCAGCCGTCGCGCGTTCCGGAACCGTATCAACGCTGTAATCGGTGCCTTTGGCGTGCACATCCGGGCGCAGAAACTCGAGCAGCGCCTGCACATTCGGCTCACCAAACAAAACGACGTAGTCCACGGCACGCAAACCAGCGACGAGTTGCGCGCGCGCCGACGCCGGCAGGATCGGCCGACCCGGACCTTTCAGCGAACAAATACTGGCGTCATCATTTACAGCGACGACCAGAATGTCGCCTTCTCTGCGCGCGCCTTCGAGATAACGCACGTGGCCGACGTGCAGGGTATCGAAGCAGCCGTTGGCGAAGACGATGCGTTTACCGCGGTGCTTCTGCTCGGCAAGCTGCTCGCGCAGGACGTCACGCAATATCATTTTGGAAGAAGCCGATCGCATGCGTCAGGCGCTCGCACCAACCGCGTCGCGGCGAATCGTTTCGAGCAGCTCTGAGCGCGTGATGGTGGCGGTGCCGCGTTTCATCACGACGAGGCCGCCGGCAATGTTGGCGATATGAGCGGCTTCCAAAGCGGACGCGCCGGATGCGAGCGCCAGCGTGTAGGCGGCGAGCACTGTGTCGCCGGCGCCAGTCACGTCCACTGCTTGCGGGCTGCCGTGAATCGGCAGGTGCGTTACTTTTTTCGGGGACTCGAACAGCGTCATGCCGTCGCGACCGCGCGTGACCAGTAATGCGCGCAATTTCATGGCGGAAAGCGTAGCGTGGCCGAAGCGCGCTAAAGCATCGAGATCTTGGCCAATTGAAATTTGATGCGCTGCTTCCAACTCCGCCTCATTGGGTGTTGCCGATGTAATTCCTGCCTTCGCGTAGCCTGTCAGGTTGTAACGCGCGTCCAGCGTCACCGGAACGGCCTTTCTTTTGGCCGCGGCTGCGCGCACCAGTTCCGGAGTCGCCACGCCAAATCCGTAGTCGGACACCGCGATAGCATCCGCGGATCGCGATTTCGTGCGGAAGAGCTGCTCGATCTTGCTGCGCGCCTCAAAAGGCAAACCAGCGCCTGGTTCGTAATCCACGCGCAGCACTTGCTGCCCCACCGTGTGCGCCCAGCCGGCCACAAATCTGCGTTTCGTGGGAGTCGTCCATCCTTTTGCGCGGACAATACCCGAGGTGTCGATGCGCTTCTGCTTGAAATAGGCGATCAAGGCGTCGCCTGTTGCATCAGCGCCAACGGCTGTGATCGGTAGCACTCGGGCGCCCATAGCCGCGAGATTGTTCGCTGCATTCGCGCCTCCGCCAGGAACAAGCAGACTTTCGCGATGCCGCAGGATCAGAACGGGAGCTTCTCGCGATACGCGGGAAATGTCGCCGTACTGGAATTCGTCGGCGACAAAGTCTCCCAGCAGCACCACGGTTTTATTCGAAAACTGTTCGACGAAGTCCGCGAGCGCGATCAAATCCACCGAGGTCGATCGGTCGTCCGCCTTCGTGACTTGCCGCGAGCCCTTCATTTCACTTCCCTCAGAATCCAATCGACTGCCGCCCGCAGATCAGCCGCGATCAGATCCGGCGGAGCTGGCCACTTTTTTGCATCAGACGCTAATTCGGCCTCCCCGTATCCTGTCCGGAGCAGAATGCCTCGAGATCCAACATTGTGGGCGGCCTGTACGTCCCCATAGCGATCACCAACGACAAAGGATCGACACAAATCCAGATCGTGTTCGCGTGCAGCCTGCGCGAGCATACCGGGTTTTGGCTTGCGGCATTCGCAGTCGTCGTCACTGGTGTGCGGGCAGTAGTAGATTGCATCTACCCGCGCGCCGCCCTCAAGCAGTTGCTTGCGCATGAGTTCGTGAACCGTGCGCACCGCTGATTCCGAAAAGAATCCGCGCCCGACACCCGATTGATTGGTGATCACGATTACCGGGAGTTTTGCATCATTCAAGCGGCGAATGGCATCCGCGGCGAAAGGAAACATACAAAAATGGCTAGCATCCTTCAAGTAGCCTACATCTTCGGAGATGGTGCCGTCGCGATCGAGAAATACCGCGGCGCGCGGCACCCTGGATTCAGGCAGGATGCACCTCCGCAGATTTCAACCACGTATGAGCGGCGGTAGCGACTGAGTCCGGAGTCACTCGCGTCATGCAGCGATGATCGGTCGGGCACCGTCGCAGGAAGCACGGGCTGCAGTACGGCTTCTCCTGCACGATGGTGCGTTGCGGCGTCACCGGTGCCGTGCCGTCAGGATCGGTTGGTCCGAATACCGCCACCACTGGCAATCCGACGGCAGCGGCAACATGCATGGCGCCGGAATCGTTTCCGATGAACAGATGACATTGCGAAAGCAACGCGGGTAGCTCGGCAATCGTGGTCTTGCCGGCCAAATCGATGGGCGCGTGTTTCATGCCTGATGCAATCGCGGACGTCACCGGTGTTTCCGCAGCGGTGCCGAACAGAATTACATCGGCATCGAATTGCGCTTTCATCTGATCGGCAACCTGCGCGAAGCGTTCGGGCGGCCAGCATTTTGCCGATCCGTACGAAGCGCCGGCTCCAACTGCGATTCGCATACCGCTTGCCCGAACTCCTGCTGCAGCCAGGCGCTCACGTGCTTGTTCTTTGGCCTGTGGATTCACATTCAACGAGATGAACTTTTCGGCCATTGGGTTGTCGACCAGACCTGCGCGCCGCAAGAGTTCGAGATAATAAAACTGTTCGTGAGCGGGAGTTTCTCCAGGGCGGGGCACGGGAACTGCCTTGGTCAACAAGATGCTGCGACCGTCTCGCGCGTACCCGATACGTTCACGAGCGCCTGCACGCCAGGCAAGCCATGCAGCGTCGAAGGCATTCTGCAGCAGCAGGGCGAGATCGAACTTTTCGGCACGCAATTCTCCAGCGAGCCGTTCGCGTCCAGCTAGCCCTGCGTGACTTCCGCGCGGGTCATAGGCAACCAGTCGATCGCAAATGCCCTGGTCGCGGTATATGTCTGCAACATAGGGCCGCGCCACAATCGAGATCTGCGCGTCCAAGAAGCGCCCGCGCAATGCGCGCAGCGCTGGCAGCGCCATGATGGCGTCACCCACCCAATTCGTGGCCCGCACGAGAATCTTCACGCGTGAGCTCCGGCTGCCGGCGCCAACTTTGCTTGCAATTCGCGCATGAACTGATTTTCGTCGGAGATTTCTAGAGCGATAACGGCAATCTCGAGCGGTAATTTCGAAAATAATCCAGGCTGAATGTTCTGGGCGTCCTTTTCTGTCGTAACCAGCGCGTTTGCTCCTGCGGCTACCGCAGCGCCTTCAATGCTTTCTGCATCAGTCTTCGAATAGCGATGATGATCGCGAAATATCCGTGAGCCAGCCAGCTTTACTCTCCACCGGCTCAAATCAGCTAGAAAAGCCGATGGATTTCCGATTCCACAAAACGCAAAGAGCCTGCTGGAGGTATCTGCTACAGGCTTCGCAACACCCTCGGGACCGTATCGCCGAAATCCGAGCAGCTTCGTACGGGAGGAAAAAGTTGGGAGGTGCGGGAATTGCGGATCGAACGATGGCGGGGACAGCGCCCCTTCCGCTCGCGTGAAGACCACGGCATTTGCCCGTCCCAACGCAGAGATTGGCTCTCGAAGGCGGCCTGCAGGCATGACAAACTCGTGATTGAGCGGCCGGGTGGAATCCACCAGCACAACATCTACATCGCGCGCGAGCTGCAGATGTTGGAATCCGTCATCGAGAATGAATATGTCGACGCCGTTCGCTTCCAACCTGAGACCTTGCGCATACCGCTCTTTGCCAACGCCAAAGAGCGCCGCGTTGCCCAATCTGCTTCTCATCAACTCGATCTCGTCGCTGGTGCCATTCTGGCCGCGGTAACCTCGGCTCAGAATCGCCACCCGCTTCCCTTTGGACAAAAACCTTTCCGCCAGCCAGATCACCATCGGCGTTTTGCCCGTGCCGCCTACGGTGAGATTTCCGACGCTAATCACCGGCGCCGTCAGCCGCTTTTGTTGCAGCCATCGGCGCGAATACATCGCTGCGCGAATCCGCGCTGCTGCACTGTAAATCAAGGATAGCGGCCACAGCAGAATTGCGATCGGCCTGGGAATGTTCACCGCGCGGTACTCTCGAGCTGCTTCGCAATTTCCGCGATGGCTCTGGCGGTAGCGCCGCGGCTGGCATCCACCAATCTCTTGGCGGTCTCGCCCATATGCCTCGTGCGTTCCGGATCGCGCAGCTGTTCGATCCAGGCAACTCCCGCGTCTTCCGGGCTCTCTACCTGCACGGCTGCGCCTGCTGCGATAAATCGCGAAGAAATCTCCGCGAAATTTTCCATCGATGGACCGAACACCGCCACTTTTCCGAATGCCGCAGGCTCCAAAATATTGTGACCACCTGACGGCACGAGTGAGCCGCCCACGAACACACCATCCGCCAGGCGATACAAGGAACTCAATTCACCGATGCTGTCCACCAGCAAGACCGTCGCATCATCGGGGATCGCTGCGTTGCTGTAGCCCGCGCCCTCAACTTCAGCAACACGCGCCATGACATCTGTATTTGACCCTACCGCGACGACGGCCTTGACCGCTGCCGTGCCGGGTGCCGGCACTCCCAGCTCCGACCGGCGCACAAATTTTCTCTGCGACTCTTGAATGAATTCCGCCGCCGCGGAAAATCGCTCGGGCTTGCGCGGTGCCAGAACCAGCAGCGCTTTGGCGAAATCGCCTTGCAGCACGCCGAACGCGATCAGCGCCAGCGGCTCTTCGGTCGCCACTACGCTTCCGGCAACGATAATCGGGATATCGGCCACGCGCCTTCGCTTCCGCTTCCAGCCAACTTGCCAGCGGCGTGTCCGCAGGCAACTCCTGGTCATACTTCAAATTTCCGCTAACCCGCACGCGCCCGGACGGCGCTCCCAAAGTCCGAATGCGCTCGGCATCGCTCTCGCTTTGCATCAGGAAAGCGCGCGCCTGGCTCAACGCGTCCAGCAGCAGCGGCCGCAGCAAAAAACCAAATCGCGCAATGTGGCGCTGCCAGCGCGCAAATGAGCGATCGGAAATTCGCCCGCTGACGAACACGACGGGAACTCGTCGCCGTCCGGCCTCTCGCAAAAAATTCGGCCAGATCTCGGTCTCCAGGATCACCACAATGGCGGGTCGCACGGCATCCAACGCGCGCCGAACGCACCATGCCCAGTCCAGCGGAAAATAAACGATGGCATCCGCAAAGGGCAGGCGTTCTCGGGCCAGTGCCTGGCCGGTGATGGTGGTGGTCGAAACAATCAGCGGCCGGTTTGGATATGCTGCCTTCAGTTGACGGGCCAGGGTCACGCTGGACAGCGCTTCACCAACCGATACCGCATGAATCCAGATCGCTCCGGCACGATCGCTTGGCAGCTTCTGCAACGAAGGAAACGAAAGTCCCAGACGCTCCCTTAAATTCGATAGATATTTTCCGTGACGCAGGGCCTGCACAAGCCAGTACGGAAGCAGCGCGACTGCCGCCAGGCCCATGAGTACGCTGTAGATGAAATACACGAAGCATGGCTCCGGTCCCAACATGCGGCGCACGCACACGCACCGTCATGAAACGCAGGGCAACCCTGAACGTCCCTCAGGAATCGAAGGCGTCGAGATGAGAAAAGTCTATTATAACTGGATGCGAACTCCGCTCCTTAGCGTTCTGCTCGTGCTTATCGTCGCGATTGTATCGGCGGCGCTCCCGGGCACCAGTCCTAACGCACTCCCGCAAGGCGCCATCAAGGCCGCTTCGCTGGAATCTCACGAAGGACTCACTATATCGGCGCTCCCGTGGATGGATCCCGGACAGTACAAAGAAAAATTCCCCAAGAAATCGCCATACGCAGGCGGCGTCCTGGCGATACAGGTCGAGTTTCGCAACGATTCGAACGAGGCTTTGCGCGTAAATCTGGACCGCATTCGCCTCACCGTGCAGCTCGGCGAAGAAAATCGCCAGGAAGTGCAATCGCTAAACGCCGAGCAGCTTGCGGACGCGGTCATGAAGCCAGCCGTGAAGGATCCGACTAAGCGCTCGAGGCTTCCTATTCCTATCGGCGGCGGGAAGGGTGGTGGTCGCGATAAACACTGGGCGGAGCTTCAGAAGCAGGCACAAGAGGCGCAGGTCCCTTCCAGCGTCATCGGCGCTCACAGTTCGGTGCAAGGCCTCCTATATTTCGATCTGCAAGCTCAGTACGATCTCCTGCAATCCGCGCATCTTTATGTTCCGGACATCGCCTCGATGCAAGGCAATCGTTCTCTCACTTACTTTGATATTGACCTGAGTCGCCGGGGCCCGCAGTAGCAAATCGTCGTTCGCAGGATATTCTCACGAGCGCGCCTCGATTTTACTGTGCACTTTGCGCAAATTTGCGCGCGTCTCGCCGCTCGGCTAACATGATTGAGCAAACACCTTCCACTCCAACAGACAAATGCTCAATCTGCTCGCAGAACTCAATCCGGAACAGCGTCGTGCCGCCGAAACCACCGAAGGCCCGGTCCTCATTCTTGCCGGTGCAGGCACCGGCAAAACGCGCGCCATCACCTTTCGCATGGCGAATCTGATCGCCAATGGCACTCCCGCCGAATACATTCTCGCCGTCACTTTCACCAACAAAGCCGCCGAGGAAATGCGCAACCGCGTCGCCGATCTTCTGCTCCGCGCCGGCGTCCCGCCCGCGCAGCCCTGGCTTTCCACCTTCCACTCCCTCTGTGCCCGCCTTCTCCGCCGCGAAGCCGCCCCGCGCAGCCTCCCCACGATTTCGCCATCTACGATATGACGACCAACTCGCCGCCATCAAGCTGGCCATGACCAAGCTGGACATCGACGCGAGACTCTCACACCGCGCAACGTCCTCAGCCCATCAGCAACGCCAAAAATCACGCGCACACTCCCGAAAATCTTCGCGCCGCAGCCATCGACAGGGACGCGACGCAAAGTCGCCAACATCTACGCCGAATACGAACGCCTGCTCAAACCAAAGCAAAGCGCTCGATTTCGACGATCTCCTCCTCCGTACCGCGCAAATGCTTCGCGACGGTCCGCATCGGTCCGCGAAAAATGGCAGGCCCGCTTCCAATACTCCACGTGGACGAATATCAGGACACCAACCGCGTCCAGTACGAGCTGATGCGCTCTGCTCGCCGACGCCAAAGCAAAACTCTGCGTCGTCGGTGACGAAGATCAATCCATCTACCGCTGGCGCGGCGCCGACGTATCCATCCTGATGAGCTTCTCGCGCGACTTCCGCAGCGCCAAAGTCATCAAGCTCGAACGCAACTATCGTTCCACACAAAATATTCTCGACGCTGCGGGTGCGGTCGTCGCCAACAATCCCGATCGCCTCGGCAAATCCCTCAGCGCCGAAACCGGCCCGGCCTCAATCTGAAATATTTCGAAGGCCGCGACGCCTTCGCCGAAGCCGAATTCGTCGCCGGTGAACTCACCGAAATCCTCGACGACGATTCCTCCCAGACCTGCGCCGTCGAATACCGCACCAACTTCCAGTCCCGCGCTTTCGAAGAAGTCTTCCGCCGCCGTGGCATTCGCTACAAACTCGTCGGCGGCTTCAGCTTCTACAATCGCGCCGAAGTCAAAGACGCGCTCGCCTACGTTCGCCTCGCGCTCCATCCCGAAGACGACATCTCTCTCCTCCGCGTGCTAAACGTTCCACCGCGCGGCATCGGCAAGACCACCATGGACGCGCTCCGCGAAACCGCGCGCACCGACAACACTCCTCTCTGGGACGCCATCAACAAATTCGTCTCCGGCGAATCCGGCGGCCGCGCGGTCGCGCCGCTTCGCGCTTTCCAGGATCTGATAGCCAAGCTGCAGGAAAATTTTCTGAAGTTGAACCCGCCCGAATTTCTGCGCAGCGTCCTCGAAGACACCGGCTACATGGAGATGCTCAAGGACCGCAACACGCCCGAAGACGTCGCCCGCATCGAAAATCTCGAAGAACTCTCGCGCGCCATCGCCGAAAGCGAAGAGTCTGGCGAAGAGTTCACCGACTTCCTGGACGCTGCCGCTCTGGTCAGCGACGCCGATCGTACGAAGACAAACCCGGCGTCACGCTGATCACCTTCACAGCACCAAGGGCCTGGAGTTCGATCACGTTTTCCTGACCGGCATGGAAGAAGGTATCTGTCCCCACAGCCGATCGCGAGATGACCCCAAAGGAATCGAAGAAGAACGCCGCCTCGTCTACGTCGGCATGACCCGCGCCCGCAAATCGCTCACGGTCACCCGCGCCGTTTATCGCCGCGTCTTCGGCAACGAGCAACAGATCCGCGCTTCGCTGCCTTCGCGCTTTCTCGCAGAAATCCCCAGCGAACTCGTGGACACGGTGCGCGGCTCGATGGCCGAAATCGGCCAGACGCGCCGCTATGAGCCCGATCCCGAATACTCCTACTCCGCCGAAGAATTCCTTCGCCGAGTCCGCGGGACGCCGCCGCCACGCAACACGCCGGCAGCTCCGCGCCGCTCGACCACCAGCTCCACTCCATCCGTTTGGCCGCTCCGCTGCCAAACAGCGGCAACGGCGATCCGATGCTCGGGCGCAAGGTTCGGCATCCCGAATACGGCGTGGGCACTGTAGTGGGCGTGGAGGGCGACGAAGACGACCGCCGCGTTTCCGTAAGCTTCCCCGGCCGCGGCACAAAAAAGTTCGTAGAGCGGTACGCGCAACTCACCCAAGCCTAGATTCCAAAAGAAAAAGGCGCCCCGACTTGCAGGCGCGCCTTTTTCGATTCGTCAGTCGCTACTCACGGAACCAACGACCGAACGGCTCATTCCTTATCGTAGATCGACGTGCTGCTCACCGGTTTGCCGCTGGCGTCCGTGCCTTTGCCCGTCAACGTCGCAGTTTTTCCATCCTTGGAAAGGACAAGATGCGAAGTGGCCACGTCTTTCCCGCCACGCTTCAGGGTCGCGTTATACGAATGCGAGGTGGCTTTCTTGATCGAAATTTCGTCCGCTCCATAAGGCGCTCCGGTTCCGGTAATTGCATAGAATTTCCCGTCGTACTTGACAGTGAATCCGTACGAGCCGGACTTGCCATCGGCGCTGACCACCTCGAAGCTGTACTTCACGCTGTCGCCGTCCGCTTCCACCGTCCGCGTCTGACTCTTGGGCGTAACGCTCGCAGGCGTGAACTTCGACTTTTCAACATTGAGCTTCCACTTTCCAATCAACGGATTGTCTTCCGCGCGAGACATCGCGGAAGCAGTCAAGCACACCACAGCAGCCAATAATACAAGGGCAATTCTCTTCATATTCTCCCCTCAGAATTTCCGACCATTACGAGTAACCAAAGCGGGAACTGCACTTGGTTTGCAGCCACGCTATACCTCGCCTTCGTGCGCGTCAACTCAGCATGGAGAGTATCCGCGCGTAGTGCGCATCCCCTAAAGCCAGGCCGCAGTCCATCGGGCGGCTTGCCCCGTGCCCCCTCTCAAGGTAAATTGAGGCACGCTTGCATCGACCATGCACGTATCCGGCAGGGTGCTTCTCGCAGTCTTCCGGGCGCGATCGGAGACCAACGAGTGGCATCTCAGCTCTTCAACTGCAAGGGTATCGACCAACTCATCTCCGACTCCGAAAATGCCGAAGTTCGGCTGAAAAAATCGCTGGGCTGGCTGAGCCTTACTTCCCTGGGCATTGGCGCCGTCATCGGCTCTGGAATTTTCACGGTAGTTGGCACCGCCATCGCCGGCCAAACCCTGCAAGTCAAATCGATTCTGAATGCGCCCCTTCTTGAATATCTGATCCATCATTCCGCATCTTTCGGTCGCCCCGGCGCCGGCCCAGCGATTGCGCTCTCGTTCGTTCTCGTCGCCATTGTTTGCGGGTTCGCTTCGGTCTGCTACGCCGAGCTCGCGGCGATGATCCCGATTGCCGGGAGCGCGTACACCTACACTTACGCCACCATGGGCGAACTCATCGCGTGGATCATTGGCTGGGATTTAATCCTCGAGTACGCCGTCAGCAACATGGCCGTCAGCGTCGGCTTCTCCGCCCACCTGGTCGACCTGCTCGACTGGTTCGGCCTTCACCCGGATTTACGTTGGATCACTCCGGCCTATCTGCCGTCCGGCCTATCCGATCTGCAAGGCAACATGCTTTACAGTCCAGGGTGGCACTTCGGCTTCAACTGGCCGGCGTTCATCATTGTCATGATCCTGACTGTGATTCTCGTCCGGGGCATCCGCGAATCCGCGAAGACCAACAACGTTATGGTCTTGCTCAAGATCGTGGCGATTCTCGTCTTCGTCACCGCTGCCGCTCGCTTCATTCATCCCGCCAACTGGCATCCCTTCGCTCCCAACGGCTGGCCCGGTATTCTCACCGGCGGCTCGATTGTCTTTTTCACGTACATCGGCTTCGATTCTGTCTCGACCGCCGCCGAAGAGTGCAAACGCCCACAGCGTGATCTCCCCATCGGGATTATTGCAACGCTAGTGGTCTGCACCGTGCTCTACATTGCAGTCGTCGTAGTCCTCACCGGCTTGGTTCCCTGGCAAACGCTCGTTGATGATGCCGCGCCGGTCGTCAACACTCTAAAGAAGCTTCACTTCGGCAGCGTTCGCCTGATCGTTCTTCTCGGCGCGCTCACCGGCATGATCTCTTCGCTTCTGGTGTTCCAGCTCGGTCAGGCGCGCGTATGGTTTGCAATGTCACGCGACGGCCTGCTGCCCAAAATTTTTAGCCGTGTGCATCCTCGGTTCTGCACTCCAGATTTTTCCACTTGGATCGCTGGCTTCGTTGTCGGCATACCCGCGGGACTTCTCGATATCGGCACGCTCGCCGACCTCTCCAATATTGGCACGCTGTTCGCCTTCGCTCTGGTTGCCGGCGGCGTCCTGATCCTGCGCTATCGTGAGCCAAACCGTCACCGTGCTTTCCGCGCGCCGGGTGGCCCGCTTGCGCCTATCCTGACCATCCTGACGTGTCTTCTGCTGATGGCGGGTCTGCCCATCACTAACTGGATCCGTTTCTTTGTATGGCTTGCCGTCGGTCTCGTGATTTACTTTAATTACGGGCGCAAGCGCAGCACTCTGCGAGCCGCCAATCAAGCGTAGGATGGAGAAGCCAAGGACTCCGCGATGGGACACCAAATCCCACTCACCGATATTCGCTTAAGGTGCCGCAACCGTCCCCCTAGGGCCGCAGCATGCCGCGCCCCAGTTCGGAAAGGTGGCAACCAGCGAAGGCGTGATTCCGTGAATGCGTCGAGGAAGCGCCGCCTTTATCACTTTTCGATCATGCTGTTCGCACTCGGGTTGATAATCCCGCCCGCCCAAGCCTGGGGCCCTAACGCCCAAAAATTAATCCTGAACAAGTCCATCGACACTATGCCTCCCGATGTTCGCGCATTCTTCGATAACAGCCGCGCCACGATGATCCAGCACGTCACCGACCCACTCGAGGAAGAACTGAAGAAGCCTGCCGAGAAACACAACCACTTCATCTTTCTCGATAAGTACGGCCGCTTCCCATTTACGCAACTGCCGCGGAACTACAAAGCCGCGGTCGCTAAATATGGAAAGTCAAAACTCGAATCAACAGGTCTGCTGCCATGGCAAGTCGGCGTTTACAGCGCAAAACTTACTGAAGCTTTGAAACTTGGCAAATGGGATGAGGCTCGCCTTGACGCCGCCATTCTCGCCTCCTACGTCGCCGAAACCCACGATCCTTTCAACACCACCGAAAACTTTGACGGCCATCTAACGCTGCAAAATGGCATCAACGAACGTTTCGGCGCAACGCTGGTCGATCGTTTTGCCTCATTTTTCCCCATGCGCCCAAACGATGCCGCTTTCATCTCTGATCCCACGGATCATGCGTTTGACTCCTGCCTCAGCGCACATGCGTGGATCGAGATCATCCAGCTCGCAGATCACAATGCGCGCCTGGGCACCAAACCTTACGACGACGAATATTTCGATCGCTTCTACAATCAGGCGGCGCCAACGCTGATCCACCAACTTTCCAGCGCGGCCACCGACGTCGGCTCCTACTGGCTCACCGCCTGGATCAACGCCGGCAAACCGCAACTCCCGCACTAATTCGGCTTCAGATCCAAAGTTCCGTCTAAGAAGTCGAATGGGGTTTTTCGCTGTTCCTGTCCGATCTCCGCGTTCTCTTTGTCCTCTGCGGTACAACGGTCTTTCTTTACCCGCTCGCCACTTCCTCTGCTACCCTTCCCAAATGGCAACCCTGCCGCCGTCCATCCTCAGCGCTCCTAAAGCCGAGCTGCATCTCCATCTTGAGGGCTCCGTCCAACCCGCCACCGCCTCAGCTCTCGCTCGTCGTCACGGCGTTGTCGTCACCGAAGACGAAATCCGCCGCTTTTACGCCTACAAAGATTTCCTCGGCTTTCTGGAGGCCTTCAAGTGGGTCACCTCTTACCTTCGCGACCCAGAAGACTACGCACTGATTACACGCGACCTCGCCGAACATCTCCTCACGCAAAATGTCGTCTACGCGGAAATCACGCTTTCGATCGGAATCATGATCCTCCGCAAGCAATCGGTGGAGGCCAACTTCGCCGCTATCAACGCCGCAGCCGAACCTTTTGCACGGCGTGGTCTCCGCCTGAACTGGATCTTCGACGCCGTCCGCCAGTTCGGTCCCGAAGCCGCCATGGCCGTTGTTGACTCCGTAGTGCTCTGCAATCACAAATCGATCGTCGCCTTCGGCATCGGCGGAGACGAACTCCGGATAGACACAAAGGAGTTTCGCCCCGCCTATGACAAAGCCGCACGTCTCGGCCTCCACCGGCTGATCCACGCCGGCGAAGTTGGCGGCCCCGACAAAATTCGCGAAGCCATAGAACTCCTGGAAGTCGAACGGATCGGCCACGGAATCGCCGCTATCCGCGATCCCGCTCTGATGGATTTGCTAGCCGAGCGGCAGATCCCGCTCGAACTCTGCCCCTCGAGTAACATTCGCACCGGAGCACTGGCTCTTCAGCTCTCGCGCAAACACGCCAGCATCAACGATCATCCACTTCCGCAACTATTGCGTCACGGGATCCCCATCGTCCTCTCCACAGACGATCCCGCGATGTTCCACACCACGCTGCAACAGGAATACGCCAACGCCCACGAAATGGGGCTCACCGAACCGGAACTCGCGCAGGTCGTCCAGTCCAGCTTCGCTCATGCGTTCGCGCGGCATGACCAGGCGATCAGCACCGGCTAATGGGGTCGCGCAAACTCTAGCTGCACCAAATCCCAATTCAAAATGACCCGCTCCCCACATCAGAAGACTTGCCAATTTTCACCTTGCTCAGCTATTTTGCAACTGGAAGGAACTACAGAATGCCGAACTTCAAACCCGAGGGTTACAACGCCGTTTCGGTCTACATCGTGGCCAACGGCGCCCAGGCCATCATTGATTTCTTAAAGAAGACCTTCGATGCCGCAGAACTGCGTCGCTTTGACAATCCGGACGGCAAAATCATGCATGCTGAAGTTCGCGTCACGGATACTGTTGTGATGATCGCCGACTCGGGCCCGACGCACCCGGCATTTCCCGTGTGGCTGCATGTCTATGTTCCTGACGTTGATGCCACCTACCAAGCTGCGCTAAAGGCCGGCGGCACTCCCGTTCAGGAGCCGGTCCAAAAAGGCGATCCCGACAAACGCGGCGGCTTCAAAGATCCCTCAGGAAACACCTGGTGGGTTGCGACGCAAATGACTTAGGCAGGAACGTACGGGATTTGCAGACTACTCCACAATCTCGAACCGGTATTCCTCGATCACCGGATTCGTCAGCACTTCCTTCGAAATCTTCTCCAGCTGCTTCTGTGCTTCATCACGATTCCAGCCATCCAGGTTCAAAACAAAAAACTTCCCCTGCCGTACATCCTTTACCTCGGCATAGCCCAGGCCCGACAAAGCGTGCTGAATCGTCTGCCCCTGCGGATCAAGTACCGTCCTCTTCGGCATCACCCAAACATGTGCTTTCATGGGCAAAAGTATAGCATCAGCGCAAACCGCTTAAGCCGTCTCGGGCGCATACAAATATTTCGGCAATAGAAGATTGATCGCCGCTGCCAGCGCCAGCGCACTCGCCAGCAGCACCAGCAGAGATTCATATGAACCAGTGGAATCATAAGCACGCCCGAGGATCACGGGCCCAACTGCCCCTGCGGCGGCATAGAACGTCCAGGTCAAGCCGTACAGCGTTGAGAAAGCTCGCAACCCAAAATAGCGTGTCAGCAAGTACGGCGTGATCGCAGCTTCTCCGCCGGCGCCCACGCCAATCAGTGCCGCCGCAGGACATCCGGACGCAACATTATTCGCATGTGCGAGCAAAAAGATTCCGCCGGCGGTAATCAAGCTCACCGCAAACGCCACGCGCGCGCCAAAAAATCGATCCAGCAGCCAACCGGTGACGATTCTACCCAGCACGCTGGAGCCGCCCAGGACCGCTGCGCACCATGCCGCATCTCTTGCGGTGATTCCGCGATCCGTCAGCAACGCCGATAAGTGCGTGATCGCTCCGTTCATGCTGATGGAGCTCACGAACAGAACCGCCACAATGATCCAGAACGCATACGTGCCCAGACCTTGCCGAAACGTCAGTCCGGAATGCTGGACCGGCACAGCCACCGGTGTTGCTTTGTCGCTTCGTTCGAACACATAGCGCCAGCTCAGCGGCAATCCCAACAACAATGCCAAAACACCGAGCACCGCATACGCCGCCCTCCAACCAAAACGGCTGACGACCGCCTGCGCCACGACTGGCAGGATCATCGCACCCAATCCCGCACCGACCATCACGAACGCCAGCGCCGTTCCCAATCTCCGCTGAAACCACGTGGAAATGGAGCGCGAATACGCGAGATGCGCCGCGCCGTTCCCCACAATGCCGATCACCACGCAGATCGCGTAGAACTGCCAGAGTCCGCCGCGCAGCAGCGCCAACGCCGCAATTCCGCAACTGAACACCGTCATGCACGGCAGAATGACTCGCCGCGGCCCGACGCGATCGATCAATCGTCCAATCAGCGGCGAAGACGCGCCCACGGTCATCGCCGCCAGCCCGAACCCAAGGGAGATGCTTTCCCGGTTCCAGCCAAATGCGGCACTAAGTGGCTTCACGAAAACTGTGAATGTGTACACGAACAGCGACCCGAATCCAGCCATCACGCCGAAACATGCCGCCAGCACAACGCGCCAGCCATAGTAGCCAAGATCAAATTCGGTAAGGCCTGCCGCAGTCTCGCTGCTCCGCGTCACCACGTTCGTAGTCATGGGCGATGTTTCTAGCACAGCAAGCAATGTTCCCGCTCTAATCCTTTTATACGATTGTCACTCTCAACCATCTTCTTTACCGTGGCCCGAACTCTTTCGCGCATTTTCACAACTGAAAGGCATTCAAGGCATGAATTTTGCGAAGATTTTGGTGTGCTTTGCCGCTTTCCTGTTTGCGCCGATCACCTATGCGCAGCAAATCACGGGCAGCATCCGCGGTACGGTGACGGATTCCAGCGGAGCCATCGTCGAAGGCGCCAGTGTTAGCGCGAAGCAATCAGAAACAAGTCTGACGCGTGCGACGATCACGGATCGCGCTGGTGCTTACGTGTTGCTGGATTTGCCAGTTGGCCACTACCAGCTGCAAATCGAACGCAGTGGCTTCCAGACCTATCTGCAGCAAGGCATCACTCTCAACGTCAACGAAGCCGCCGCCATCTCCGTCAGCCTCAAAGTGGGCACGGCTACCGACAAAGTCGAAGTCAACGCCGACGCCGACCTCATCGATGCCACCACCACCAGCCTAGGTACCGTGGTCACCGAACGCGAACTCCTCGATCTCCCGCTCAATGGCCGCAACTTTACGCAGCTTGGTTTGCTCCAGCCGGGCGTCGTTCCGCTCACCCCTGGTCTCGCCGAAGCTGGAGGCTCCCTGCGCGCGAGCCAAGCTTACGCGGTCAACGGCCAGCGCCCTGAGTCCAACAATTTCCTGATAGATGGCGCGAATAATTTCAACGGCGTCGATGGTGGTTTCGTTCTCAAGCCGCCTGTCGATGCCATCACTGAATTTCGCATTCTGACTCACAACTCCAACGCCGAATTTGGAAATAGCCTCGGCTCAACCACCAACATCGTCACGCGTTCCGGCACCAACCAATTGCACGGCGCCGTCTGGGAGTTTTTTCGCAATGACGTTTTCGACGCCACCAACTTCTTCGCCACTGAAACCGAGCCGCTCAAGCAAAACCAGTTCGGTGCTTCACTTGGCGGCCCCGTTCGCAAAGACAAAACATTCCTCTTCGGTTTCTACGAAGGCTTCCGCAATCATCAGGGCGAAACGCAATCTTCCACCGTCCCCTCAGTGGCGGAGCGGTCTGGCGATTTCTCCTCGGCGTGCCCGGAAGGTTTTTCCTTCGGCTTCTGCAACAATCCTGACCATCAGCTCTTCAACGTCTTCCTTCACAAGCCATATCCAAATAACCAGCTCACTGACATTAATCCTCTATCCACCGGCCTTCTGAGCCTGTTTCCGCTACCCAACACCGGCGCAAATCTGTTCACCTCCACACAAATCGTCACCCAGAATTACGATCAGTTCGGCATTCGACTTGATCACTATCTCTCAGCACGCGACGCGCTCAATTTTCGCTTCATGTTCAACCAGGGCGACCAGTTCAATCCCATTCCCACGTCCGGCGCCAGCGTTCCCGGATTCCCGGTAGGGCAAGACCAGCGCTCGCAAAATTTTGTCGCGCAGGAAACGCACACATTCAATCCCACGTTGATCGGCGTGCTGCGGTTCTCTTTCCTTCGCAATAAATTTCTGTATGGCGAGCGCGCCAATCACACCACGCCAGCCAGCCTCGGATTCAGTTACACGCCCAGCTTGGATCTCGCCGTCGGCCCTCCGTTCATTCAGGTCAACGGCTACACCGCCATCGGCGATCCAATTACCGGACCGCGCAACAGCTACGAAAATGCGTTCGATTATTCCGGTTCCCTGAGCTGGGTTCACGGCCGCCACGAACTGAAATTCGGCGGAGGCTATCAGCATTTACAGATCAACGTCCTGCAAGGCATCGCTAGCAATGGCTTCTTCGTCTTCGTTCCCTTTCCGGTCGTGCCGAACGCCTTCGCCAGTTTTTTATTTGGCCAGCCCATCTTCTTCCTGCAAGGACGTGGGGATTTCGCACGAGGCATCCGCGGTAATTCCCTCAACGGTTATGCCCAAGACACCTATCGCGTCAACAAGCGCCTCACGCTGAATCTCGGCCTTCGCTACGAACTGCCTTTTCCCTACACCGAAGTCAAAAATCGCCAGACGCTCTTCATACCCGGCCGCCAATCCACTGTCGTGCCGGACGCGCCCGCCGGACTGCTTTATCCCGGGGACGCTGGCGTGCCCGCGGGACTCATTCCCACCTTCAAAAAAGGATTTGCACCGCGCATCGGCTTCGCTTGGGATCCCACCGGCAGCTCAAAATGGCTGGTCACCTCGGCCTACGGTATTTTCTATGAGCCGTACTACACCGGGCAGGGTGGTCCACTGCAAGCGCCCATCAGTGCGCCTCCCTACTTGCAGACCGAGCAGATCAGCACGCCCAACTTCGCTGATCCTTTCAACGGAAATCCGCCGGTCAATGGTCAGTTTGCGACTCCGCTCACCAACCTCACGCTTGATGCGAAACTCCCGCTTCCCTATGCACAGGATTGGGACCTCAACATCCAGCGTTCCATCAGCGCCAATCTGCTCCTGCAAGTCGGCTATGTCGGTACCAAAGGCACTAAACTTCCGCGCTTCATCGAAGCCAACCCTGCGATCTATATCCCCGGCGTCTCTTCACCCGATAATGCCGATCAGCGTCGGCCCTACTCCGGATGCACCCTCGCCGATTCGCCAACCGCCTGCAAATTTTCGTCAACCGGTCTCATCGCCGGCATCGCCAATTCCAGCTACAACGCGCTGGAAGCCAGCGTCAAAAAACGCTTTAGCTATGGCGTTTCGTTCTTGGCGTCTTACACCTACTCCAAAGCCATCGACGACGCTTCCTCCTTTAACATGACCGGTTCCGCCGCGAAACCTGTCGCGGGAGAAAATGACCTGGCGCAAAACCCGTTCGACCTTGGCGCCGAGCGCGGCCCCTCGCTGTTCGATGCCCGCCACCGCTTCGTGTTCAGCTATCAGTGGAGCCTTCCGTTCTTCCTTCAATCCGGCGGCGTCACGCAAGCTGTGCTCGGCGGATGGCAGCTCAACGGCATCGCCACGTTGATGAGCGGAACACCGTTCACCATCTTCGATTCCACGGATGTCTCCGATCAGGGCGGCGCTCCCGAAATCTCCGGCTTCTCTGCCAACCGCCCGAACGTTGTCGCGGGATTGAATCCAAACTCTGGACCAAGAACCACAACCGCTTGGCTTAATACTTCGGCGTTCGCGCAAGTCATTCCTGATCCGAATTCTCCAGTCCAGCAATTCGGCAACGCCGGACGCAACATCGGTGTCGGGCCGCGCTACTCCGATTGGGATTTCTCCATCTTCAAAAATTTCCGCGTTACCGAATCCAGAGGCATCCAGTTCCGCGCCGAATTCTTCAATCTCCTCAACCATCCGAACTTCCGCCTCCCAGACAGCGACGTCAGCAGTCCGACGTTCAACCAAATCCAGGCGGCCCTACCGCCGCGGGTAGTGCAACTAGCCCTAAAGTTCCTTTTTTAAACTACGAAGTGAAAAGGTAATTCTTCGGCAGAACGCGTTTCATCTAACTACTTCAATCTCCGGATAAAGCGAAGATGAAAACTCCGACGGTGAAATACTTTCATCCTTGAGATAGTGATCGAAAAAGGTCTGCACGCAATATGCCGTCACCGCAATCTGACGGGCGCCATCCATTCCCAGCATCCCGAACACGCGAAAAACCCCGCGCACGAAATGGCTCTTCAATAGCGCTCCGTCATCGCTGAACGTGAAATGATTGGCGCCTCGGATCGCCAAATACAGCCGCGACTCCGCGGGCAAGCGATCGTAAAACGATTGCAGATCCCGCTTGACCGGGCGCGTTTCCGCGTCGGATTCCTGGCTGTGATCGCTGAGCAAGATCAAGAAGGGCCGCTCGACACCGGTGTGAATCACGCTTCCGTGCAGCGCTCCATCGACATCGATGCCCGCCTTGCATCGCGAGTCCTGTTGGCAGAATTGCGCGGCTACCGCTCCGCCGAACGAGTGGCCGAATACCCCGACCCGCGTCATGTCCAAGCGCCCAGCGAATTTGCCCGACTCACCTGCAGCATTCATCGTCTGCATTCGGTCCAATACGAACGAGGCATCCCGGGTCCATGCGTTCAGTAACGGGGCCGCGCACTCGTCCTGTTCCCCTCCGCTCTTCTCGGCGCAGAGCTCGGGATTGTTTTGCGGCACGCGCTTTACAACCCGGCCGTCCGGAAATACGACGGCGAATGTTCGATACGGAGCGTCGAACCCCACCACGACGTACCCATGGCTCGCCAGGTCCTCCGTCAAGGCGGAGTAGTTGACCACCTCCTGGGACCCTCCCGCGCGGAATAACACCACCGGATAGGATTGCCGCTCTGCGGCCACTTTGGGATCACGAAGGCTGTGCGTCCTTACCTTCGCCAAATCCCGAGTCAGGAACTTGTTGATCAGTACGCCTCTCCCCTGTTCGATGGCCGTCCGCATCGGTGCCGGAAGATAATCCTCGCCTGTCACCCGTTCCGCAGCATCTGCCGGGTACCAAATCCATACCAGCAGTTCGCGCTTTGCTCCCCGCACGGGCGATAAATTGTCTGGAGTCGTCTCGTCTACCCAATCATAGATTTCGCGCCCCACTGCGAACTGCCCAGTCGGGATCGGCAGCGCAAGCGGGGATGCCATGTTCCACCCACAACGCCAGCAGCAATGCGGCCATCCCGGCCAGAGCTATCAAGGCCAGCGACGCAAAACTTTTCAGCACTCGGCGCAGCGATCTCAAATTGGCGCCCCTGCTTACTTTATAAAATAAAGTACTCGACATCGTCAAGACGAATTTTGCCCTGGACCCGCCGAATCCCGCGAAACTGCCACAAATAATTTTGGCATGCCGGTTGTTTACAGAAATAAGGCGCCATAGTAAGTCCAGTGTCTTCAGGTGGATACAAGCACTGGAGACGGGGTCGATCAGTGAAGGACCAACGCGCGATACCCGCTCATTGGTGATCACCCAAATGCGCTTTGCTAGTACGCCTCGCCTAAGCACCTCGGTACCAACGTCACCCCTGCTCTCCACGTCCTGCGTGCTACGCTTTTCATCCAAACCTTTTCCGTCAGGAGACCCCGCGCATGTGCGGAATCGTCGGCTACATCGGTTCTAAGAAAGTTGTCCCCGTGGTGATTGAGGGGCTTCGGAAATTGGAATATCGCGGTTACGACTCCGCGGGCATCGCGGTCGTTACGAAAGAGGGCAAGCTCGACATTCGCCGCGCGCCGGGCAAGCTTCGCAATCTCGAAGAGGCGTTGCAGAAATCGCCGATCGAGGGCACCTATGGCATCGGCCACACCCGTTGGGCCACTCACGGGCGCCCCACCGAAGAAAATGCCCATCCGCACCGCGACTGCTCCGGCAACATCGTGGTGGTGCACAACGGAATCATCGAAAATTATTTGGAACTCAAGCATGAACTTCAGGCCGAAGGACACAAATTTGTAACCGAGACGGACACTGAAATCGTCGCTCACCTGGTGGAGAAAAACAGCGCCAACGGCGTTTGCCTGGAGGAAGCCGTACGCCAATCGCTGAAACAGCTTCGCGGAATTTATTCGCTGGTTTTTCTGTCGGCCAGAGAGCCGCAGAAAATCGTCGCTGCACGCATGGGACCGCCTTCAGTGATCGGCCTCGGCGATGGCGAATATTTCGTGGCTAGCGACATCCCGGCCCTGCTGGAACATACGCGCAAGATTTTCTTTCTGGCCGATGGTGACATCGCTGTCCTTACGCCCAAAGGCGTCGCGGTGATGGATCATGACGGGCGCCCGGTAACTCGCACTCCGCAGCACGTCGCGTGGGATCCCATCATGGCGGAAAAGGGTGGCTACAAGCATTTCATGCAGAAGGAAATTTTCGAGCAGCCCCGCGCCGTTCGCGACACCCTGCTCGGCCGCATTTCGCAAGATACCGGCAAAGTTTTTCTGGACGAAATGCATATTACGCCGGAACAGTTTCGCACCTTCCAGCACGTGCGCATCGTAGCCTGCGGCACCAGCTGGCACGCGGGGCTTGCCGGGAAATTCATGATTGAGCGCCTCGCGCGCATTCCGGTTGAAGTCGATTACGGCAGCGAATTTCGCTATCGCGATCCTATCCTTGATGACAAGACGCTGACGGTTTGCATCAGCCAGTCCGGTGAAACCGCCGACACTCTCGCCGGCCAGCGGGAAGCCAAGATGAAGGGCTCGCCTACGATTGCGATCTGCAATGTGATGGGCTCGATGGTTACCCGGGAAGCCGCCGGCACGATCTTGACGCACGCTGGCCCGGAAATCGGCGTGGCCTCCACCAAAGCATTCACTTCGCAGCTCACTGCGCTGCTGCTGCTGGCTTCGCATCTTGGACAGGTTCGCGAAAAGCTTTCGCCGGACGGGGCCCGAGAACTGATGCAGGAATTCACACGCATCCCGCACAAAATTGAAATGATTCTGCAACAGGAAGAATCCGGGATATTCGAGTCACTCGCGCGCCAGCTTTTCCGCCAGAGAGATTTCTTGTATCTGGGCCGCGGTATCCACTACCCGATCGCGCTGGAAGGCGCTCTGAAGCTGAAGGAAATCTCCTACATCCACGCGGAAGGCTATCCTGCCGGAGAAATGAAACACGGCCCCAACGCGCTGATCGACGAAAATCTTCCGGTCGTGGTTCTGGCGACGCATGACGATTCGGATCCAGATTCGGTGACGCGCTACGAGAAAAGCGTCTCCAACATTCAGGAAGTGAAAGCCCGCGACGGCATCGTCATCTCCGTTGTCACCGCCGGCGACAAAATGGCTCGACAAGCCTCGAATCACGTGCTGGAAGTGCCGCCGGCGCCAGAACTTCTGGCACCGTTGCTGGAGATTGTGCCGCTCCAATTGCTCGCTTATCACATCGCGCTGCGCCGCGGCTGCGACGTCGATCAGCCGCGCAACCTCGCAAAGTCGGTCACCGTCGAATAGTTGCGCGCATGAAGCGGATCGCTAACGCACCGAGCTGCGAACAATTGGCGTGGCTGTTGCGGGCGTGACCCTGGAAGACGGTTTCGGTAGACTGAGAATATGTTGCAGGTTTCTGGTGCATGCCTTCTCGCATTTGCCGCTTTCGCCGCGCTGACATCTTCCTTCGCGAGTGCGCAGTCAGCCCCAAGCTCCAACGGTTCGCCCGCGGTCGGCACGGCCACGTTGCGCGAAATTCGTGCGGAAGGCTTGAAGTCTCTACCTCAGCCCGCCGTCGTCGCACTGACCGGATTGCAATCGGGCGCAGTGGCAGGACGCGACGATCTGCAAGCTGCGGCGGACAAGTTGGTTGCCAGCGGCCTGTTCGCGCATGTGAAATACAACTTTCAGACGCGGGTCGATGGCCTGGTGGTCACGTTCCACGTCGAGGAAGCGCAGCGCATTCCGGCTTATTTCGACAACATCCCGTGGTTTACCGATGGCGAACTCAACGATGCGATTCGCAAGAAAATTTCGTTCTACGATGGAACCCTGCCTGGAGCCGGAAACGTCGTCGAAGAAGCGTCAACTGTGGTGAGCGAGTTTCTCGCCGCGCACGGATTACAGGCTGCGGTGGAACATCAGCCGATCGCCAACCCCAACGGCGAAGGAAATGTTCAGGACTTCCACATTGAAGGCGGCTCGCTGAAGATTTCGCATCTGGAATTCAGCGATCCAGTGCTCAATAACTCGAATGAGATCCAACAAAGTCTTTCGGAGCTGAAGGGTAAGCCCTACTCGCGCATGGCCATTGATGTCTTTCTGATCGAGCAAGTGCGTCCGGTGTATTGGAAACAAGGATATCTTCGCGCCAAGCTCGGGCCGCCAGAGATCCGACTGACGGGAAATCCGAATCAGAAATTACCCGAACAGATTCCGGTGTTTGTGCCGATTACTCCGGGGCCGGTTTATCACTGGAAAAGCGTGGAGTGGAACGGGAATTCCATATTGTCGACCATCACGCTGACTGGAGATCTCGGGCTGAAGCCCGGCGACGTTGCGGACGGCATGAAGGTGGAAGCGGGATTCGACAAGGTTCGCGAGGAATATGCGCATGTTGGTTATCTCGACGCTAAGGTTGATGCCACGCCGGCGTATGACGACAACGCGCACACGATTTCGTACAAAGTGCAGATTGAAGAAGGCAAGCCATACAAATTCGGAGCGCTGACAGTTACGGGCTTATCTGTGGCCGCGGAGAAGCATTTGCGGGAGGCGTGGCCTTTTCCTCAGGGCGGCGAGCTTTTCGACAAAGCGGTGTTTGAGGAATTTGTGACCAAGCTGGAGTCGGACCCCAAAGAGATTTTTGGGACTTTGCCGGTCCATTACGACAAGGTGTCGCACTGGCTCAATCGAGATGAGGGGCAGAGCAAAGTGGATGTGTTGCTGGATTTTCAGTGATGGTGCGTAGGTTTGTTGCTTATATCTCGCGATAGATTTACGTTGACATCCTTCAGCGGTCCCTGTCGGATCGCTTCAGGATGCCAATTGAAGGTAGAGTGACGATCCTGCTCACGAAGACCGCAGAATCCACTCGGTGCAGAATCTGGTTTGGCGCGAGGGGTTGAGAGAGGAAGTGGCGCGAGTGTTGTGCGATATACTCGGCAATTGAGATGACGGCATTTGTTCCAATTCGCGCGGTGACGCCGGACGATTCTTCGGCGGAGGTCAAAGAGGCGCGGCTGCTTGGGCGTTTGGGTGAGCTGTCGTCTGTGATTGTGGCGCTTTCTGGCGGCGCTGATTCCGCTTATCTGGCGTGGGCAGCGCAGCGTGCGCTGGGCGAGCGAGCGCTTTCGATTACCGCGATTTCTCCGAGTTTTTCCGAACACGATCGCAACACGGTGGAAGAATTTGTGCGCGGCACAGGCGTGCGGCATGAATTTGTCGACACGCATGAGATGGAGAATCCGTCGTATCGCGCGAACGCTTCCGATCGCTGTTTTTACTGCAAGGATGAACTGTTTTCGGTGCTGGACGCCGATTGCTTCGCAGCGCGGATTCGCGGCGACCGCTTACGGTGTAAATGCGGACGACACTTTGGATTTTCGGCCTGGGCATCGCGCGGCTACGCGAGCATCGCGTGATGGCGCCACTACTGGATGCGGGATTGCGCAAGGCGGAGATTCGGCTGCTTTCTCAGCGAGCCGGTCTGATGACCTGGGATCGGCCGGCGTCGGCTTGTCTTGCGTCTCGAGTTCCCTACGGAACAGAAGTTACGCCTGAACGGCTTGGCTTAATTGAACGCGCCGAAGCAGCTTTGCGCGAACTTGGATTCAGGCAATTTCGCGTGCGCCTGCATGATAAATTGGCGCGCGTGGAGATTGCGCCGGAAGAGATGTCACGAGCGGTTGCGCCAGAGATGACTGCGGCGATTTCGCGCGATTTGAAGCGAGCTGGATTTACATTTGTCGCGCTGGATTTGGATGGATACCGGCAGGGGTCGTTGAACGAAGTTATTTCGGTGAAGAAGACGGAGTAGGAGCAGCGGCCGCAGTTTGGGTTTACGGAAGCGGCAGAGATCGTGATTGGGGTCGGAGTGCCGGGAAGATCCTCGAGTAGCACGCCGTGATGTTTCGGGTCGGTTGTACTTATTTTGGATCTAAAGCCTCATGCCTGCAGCCTGCCTGCGACAGGCAGGGCCTGAGCTACATGGATTTCTGAACATTTTGTTTGATTTTGCGTATCTGTGGTGTGGACGCGGAATTGGTCATTGGCGCTGCGGAGGTTGCATGAGGCATCGTGGGTCGGGCCTTACTCTCGGTTTTGTTGGCACGCTGATCGGCGCGATGTTGGTTGCGGGTTGCGCGGTTGGGCCTTCGGTCAGCGGGAGTTTTGATCGGACCCTCACCGTAACGGCGCCTATTCGGCTGGAGGTGGGCAACGCTTCGGGCGACGTGTCGATTACCGGGAGCGCCGACGGAAAGGTTCACGTCCATGGTGATGTGAAGTCGTACGGGATGGGTTTTGGGAGTCCAAAAGATCGCTTGAACGAAATCGTGACCAATCCACCGGTGGAACAAAAGGGCGATGTGATTCGCATCGGCAAAGATTTGACGAGGGTGCGAAATATCTCCATTGCCTACGTGATTGAAGTGCCGCGCCAGACTGAAGTGAGCACTATGGTTGCATCTGGATCGCAGATGATTCGCGATGTTCGCGGCCCGGTGAAAGCGGAGGCGGCTTCGGGATCGATCAACGCGGACCACATCGAACGATCGGCGCAGTTGACGACCATGAGCGGATCGATCGATGCAAAAAATATTGGAGAGGACATTCGCGCATCCAGCGCATCCGGCAGCGTGCGGGTATCGAATATCAAAGGCGATGTGAAGATCAGCTCCCTCTCCGGCAGCACGCACGTGAGTTCGGCGGGCGGGCGCGTGGATGCGGATACCGCTAGCGGTTCGGTGCAGGTGAATGGAGCGATGCGCGATGTGAAGGCTCGCGCGGCTTCCGGGAGCGTCGATGTGAATGGAAATCCCGGATCAAACAGCTACTGGGACTTGAAGACGGTCTCCGGACTTGTGCAACTGGGCGTTCCTACGGATGCGAATTTCCATTTGTCAGCGGAGGCGATTTCCGGTCAGATCAAGGCGGATGTGCCGATCATTATCGAAGAACAGGACAAGCATTCGTTGCGCGCGCGAGTGGGAAATGGCGGCGGGCGCGTGGAAGTGCATACGGTATCCGGCGAGATTCGCGTACGCAAATCGTAGAAGCGAAGAGAAGATTTTGTGCCGCGAGGCTCTTGGTTGACTTCGTTGACCTCGGCGATCTCTCCCATCGATCTGAATGACGAGCCCAAGCCGTGGTCGCTGCACCGTACAACCCGACAGTTTTGGTTGCACTGCGTGTGGTAAGCGTTGGGACTTAAACCCGCACCCTGAAAAGCACAGGGTGCGGCACCCGCTGTCGACGATTCTTTCGCATCACTTCCGTTAAATTGGGGCGGCTCAGAAGTTGCATCTGTTCTGAAATTGCGCGCCGTACGTGGAATTTTGACTAGAATGGGATCGTGAGATCGGTTTGGCTCAAATCGTTGGTCGTTCTCTGCGCAGTCCCTTGCCTGTTATCTGGTGGTGTGCGTGCCGCGAGTGAACGGCAGCAGCGCGGCGACAAGAAGGATGCCGTAGCGCCGAAACAGGCGCAGGGTCCCAAGCAGGGGCAGACGCAGGTGGCGAAGGTCCCGTCGGCGGATGAGGAGTTGCAGCAGGGTATCGATTCGGCGGGTAACGATCGCGCCGCTTTGGTTCGAAACCTGGAAGCATTTCTGAAAAAGTATCCGGAAGCGTCGCAGCGCACGAGGATTTATCGGGCGCTGGTGGAAGCGTCCCTGCAGCTGCGGGATTCCGCACGGGCCATGCAATATGCGGAACGCATTGTGGCTTTGTCGCCGGATGACATGTCCATCACGCTGCTGACGATTCAGTTGCTGGAGCGGAACGGGGATGAGGCCGGGATCCGGCGCGCGAGCAACTACGCTTCGCGGGTGCTGGAATTTGTCGACCGGAACAGCGCGGAGAAATCGCCGAAGCTTTCCAAGGAGCAGTGGGAAAGCGATCGGAATCGCGATCGCATGTCGGTGCTGCTGGTGCGCGGGCGGCTGTATTTGAAATTGCGCGAGACTTCCAAAGCGCAGGCAGATTTTCAGGAAGCATACTTTTTATCGCCGAATGCGGAGGCTGCGGAACGGCTGGGCGAGATTGCGGAGATGAACAAAGAATCGCTGATGGCCATCCAGCAGTACGCCCGAGCGTTTGCGCTGAGCGACAACGCCAGGAGCGGCGCGGAACGCCGCGGAGTCCGGCAGAAATTGGGAAACGTGTGGCGGCTAGCGCATGGAACCGACGATGGATTGGGCGACTATCTTTTGCGTACTTACGACGAGTTGACGGCCAGGCCGGGCGCAGCGCACGCACAAAGGAATGCAGGGGCCAAGGATCCATACGATTTTACGTTGCGGCGGGTTGGCGATGGGCCGCCGTTGGTGCTGGCCCAGGAGCGCGGAAAGATTCTCGTCGTGAATTTCTGGGCTACCTGGTGCGGACCTTGCCGGTCGATGGAGCCTTTGTTCGATAGGGTCGCCGTAGAATTCGATCAGGCCCACGATGTTTTGTTTCTCAATGCGGACTGCGATGAGGATGAAAGCCTGGTGGCGCCTTATCTGGCCGAGGTGAAGCCGCGGAGTCTGGTGGTTTTTGCAGATGGATTGGATCGGGTGTTTGCGGTGAACTCGTTCCCTACTGTCTTGGTGATCGATCGTGAGGGGAAGATTGTTTATCGCGCGGAAGGATTTGGGGAGGACTCGTTTGAGGAGTCTTTGACGGGGGCGATTCGAGGGGCGTTGTCGCCGACGACTGCCGCGGCGGCGAGCCAGTAACGGCGGACACGGTTTAATTGCTTGAGGTTTGGGTAAACACCCGCATTTCTGAAATCCGCAATCCTCTTGAGGCTGAGATTACCAACACAGGCTGAAGCCGATGGCACGAGGAGCCCTATGGAGTCATGTCGGGGTTGTAGTGGTCGAGGAAATCGATGAAGTACTGGGCTTCGGGCATGTCTTTGGCTACGAAGCGGATGGTGTGAGAGTCGACGCGTTGGATGGAGCGGAGGAACGAGAGGGCTTCCGCTGGAGTGTAGTTTTTGAAGGTAATTTCGAGCGTGATTGGCGGCTTGACTACGAAGGGTTTAGCGTCGTGAAGATGCGACATGGCGGCTTTTACTCCGGCTGCGATTCTTTCGCAGGAGGCTTCGGGAGTGAGGGTTTCCGCGGCGTGGAACCCGAGGGATTTTTTGGTCTCGGCGGTTTCGAGATTGGGCAAACGTGATTTGAGTTCGGCCATCGCAGCGTCATCTCCTGACGCGAAAATTACAGGAACACTGAAAGATCCGGCGTAGGCGGCATTGAATTCGCCCTCGGTTACGGCATTGCCGTTGAGGCCCACGCGTGCAAGATGCGCACTGGAGAAAGTGTGCGCGCGGACGCCGTGCGGGTTGGTGGTGGAGGCGTGATAGCCCACGTACATCGCGGCGTCAAAGGTGGAGTCGAGTCCTGCCATCATGCCGCCGTGGCGCGGCCAGGAGCGCACGATGTGAACGTCTTTCGGAAAGAGATCGATCAGAAGATTTTGTCCGTTGCCGTGAGAATCGCTGACCACGATTTCGGTGGCGCCGGAATCTTTCGCGGCTTGGATGGCGGCGAGTGTTTCGTTGGTCATGAAGCGGCGAAAACGTTCGTATTCGAAACCGGCCGGGCCGAGTTGGTCGGCGGTGACTACGCCGGCGATACCTTCCATGTCGACGGAGATGTAGATTTTAACTTTGGCGGGAGCGGAGGCCGAGACGAAGGGAGGCAGTTTTGGCATGGCGAGCAGGGTCACAGCGCCGACAAACGCAAACGTCAGAAATTTCGTCGCCTTAGGCGACATAAGGTTAAACATTCGAAGGCCTCCATGCCGACGCATGATTAGTTATCAGTTGTGACTGAGCGCTGCTTCAAGAAAGCGCCCGCCTCAGAAGGCGGCCGCTACAAAACCGCTTGAGAGTATCAGTTTGTGGCGGTTGCGGACTTCGGGAATGTGATGGCGACGTCGCGGGCGGCGACGATCGTGTTGATGTGGATCCGAACGGTGTCTTCAACGCGCCGAGCGTAGCCGCCGGCCAGCGTGGTGGCGACCGGGACGTTGCGAGTGCGGGCGTGTTCGAAAACGCGGCGATCGCGTTCGAGCAGGCCTTTTTTTGTGAGTGCGAGGCCGCCAAGCTGATCTTCGCAGAACGGGTCGGCGCCACCGATGTAGAAGAGCATGTCGGGGCGAAATTCGTTGAGAGCTTTTTCGACCGCGGGGAGGAGCGCGCCGAGGTATTCGGCGTCGTCGACGCGATCGTCCATGTTGAGATCGACGGTCGAAGGCGGCTTGTGCGCCGGGTAATTATTTTTCTGATGGATGGACAGAGTGAAGACTGTCGGATCGTTGGCGAAAATGGCGGCGGTGCCGTTACCGTGGTGGACGTCGGTGTCGACCACGATAGCGCGGTGGATCGATTTGTCGTGCTGGAGGCGGCGGATGGCGACGGCAACGTCGTGGATGGCGCAAAAGCCTTCTCCGTGGTTGGGGTAAGCGTGGTGAAAGCCGCCGCCAATGTTGCAGGCGAAACCAGCGCGGAGAGCGGATTGCGCGGCGAGGATCGAACCTCCGGCGGCAAGCCAGACGGCTTCGCGGAGTTCAGGGCTATAGGGGATTTCGAGCTTCATGATGTCGCTGGCGGTGAGCGTGCCGGTTTTTAGCTTGGTGACCCATTCGGGAGTGTGGACGCGGAGAAGGTCTTCGTCCGAGGCGGGTTGCGGTTCGAAAAAATCTTGAGAGTCGGCGATTTTTTCGACGATAAGGGTTTCGGCGATCAGGCGGAATTTTTGCGAGGGGAAAACGTGCGTGCCGAGGTTGAGGTCGTACCGTGGATGGTAGATGAGCTTGAAGGGGAGCATGGGTTGGTTGGCCGGCGATCCAGATACAGGTTATGCGTTGTTTGATTTGACGGCAAGACGCGGCGGCCCGGGCGGGGTCGAGCCCCGCCCGTACAGGAAGTGGAGAAGGATCGCGGCGGCGACTCACGCGGCCGAGAAGGCGCGCAGCGGCGAAGAGGCAAAAGCGGCGAAGACGCAAAGCGGCCAACGACGCAGTCGTAAGCGCAGCGGAGCCAGGCGATGGCCTGTGTCGGATTGAGCGAACACTTAGTTTCGCCGTCGAGGAAGACTAGTTTTCGCGGTCGAGGATGAAGTCGGGTAGCGTGAGGAGGGCGCGGCCGTACTCGGAGTTGCTGCGGCCGTTGAGGCAAGCTTTGGCGCGGGTGGCGTAGTCGTGGGCGAGATTGCGGGTACGGTCGAGGGCGCCGGACTCGTTGACCAGGGCTACCAGAGTTTCGGGGCGGACGGAGTCGAATTCTTTTTCTTTCAGGACGCGGGCGACCAGTTCGCGGGCTTCGCGGTGGCCGTTTTCCATGGCGTAGATCAGCGGGAGAGTGACTTTGCCCTCTTTGAGGTCGCTGAGGACGGGCTTGCCCAATTGCTGCGCGGAGGCGGTGAAATCCAGGAGATCGTCGACGAGCTGGAACGCGAGGCCGGCGTAACGGCCGTAGTCGGCGAGCGCGAGCTTCGTCCTCGCCTTCGAGGCCGCCGAGGACAGCACCCAAGCGAGCGCAACCGCTGAAGAGACATGCGGTTTTGTGGGTGGCGAGACGAAGCGCGTCTTCTTCGGTGACATCGATGCGGCCGATCTTCGCGAGCTGGATGAGTTCGCCTTCGACCATTTTTTGCGTGAGATCGATGAGGATATCGAGAATGCGGAAGTTGCGCTCTTCCACGGCCATCTGGAAGGACTGCATGTAGAGCCAATCACCGGTGAGGACGCTGCGATGATTGCCCCAGCGAGAGTTGGCGGACGGGCGGCCACGTCGAGTGTCGGCGGAGTCGATGACATCGTCGTGGATGAGCGTGGCGCTGTGAAGCAACTCGACGACGGCGGCGAGTCGAATAGCGCTGCGGCCAGTGTGGCCAGCCGAACGTGCGGACAAAACAAGCAGCGCGGGGCGAAGGCGCTTGCCGCCCCCACCGAGAAGATAACTGGTGATTTCGGAAACCGGGGGGAAAGCGGCGGCGCTCTGTCGCGTCAGTTCCTCTTCGACCAATACGAGGTCATCCTTGACGAGATCAAAGATCTCCCTGACTGTCAGCAGCGCGATGGCCTTCCTCCAGACCTGCGGCGAATTCGAGCGTGTGATGAACGAAACAGTATCGCGTTTGAGGGTATAGCGGTCAAGCGCGCATGTTTGCGTGGCAACCGTACAGGCTCTCCGTCAAAGAGCGAAAAAACGGCGGAAATTTGCGGCGGTCGCGGCGGCCACTTCTTCTGGGCTCAAGTTTCTCACAGTGGCGATGGCCTTTGCTACTTCGGCGACATGCGCGGGCTCGTTGCGCTTGCCGCGGAAGCCTTGGGGCGCGAGGAACGGAGAATCCGTTTCTATCAAAATCTTGTCGAGCGGCAGAGCTTTTGCAACGTCGCGGATGCTCGCAGCTTTCGGGTAGGTTGAATTGCCCGCGAAGGAGATAAGGAAACCCATGTCGAGACCGCGCTGGGCGTCCTCAAGGGTGCTGGTGAAGCAGTGAAGGATACCGCCGAGCCCAGTGGAACGCCAGACTTCGTCGAGGATGGCGAGAGTGTCGGGCCAGGCGTCGCGGCAGTGAATGATGATGGGGAGTTCGGCTTGGTGGGCGCGGGCCAGCTGGTCGCGAAAGACTTGAGCCTGGGTTTCGCGCGGTGAGTGATCGTAGAAGTAGTCCAGCCCGATTTCGCCCCAGGCGATTACCTTTGGGTGGGCGGCGAGTTTGGAGAGTTGATCGAGGTGAGCAGGTGTGAAGTCCTTGGCTTCGTGCGGATGGGTGCCAATGGAGGCGTAGATCCAGTCGTGTTGTTCAGCGTAGGGGATGGCGGCGTCGAGTTTTTCGGGCCCGGGACCGGAGCCGATCGCAAGGAGCGTGGTAACGCCCGCAGCGCGGGCGCGTTCGAGCATGGCGTCGCGGTCGGCGTCGAATTGGGGGAAGTCGATGTGCGCGTGCGAGTCGATGAGCTGCATGGGTCAATGTTAAAGCGAGTTTAGCGTCATGCGTACATTATCAGCACGACCGCCTGCTGTTGACGTTGGCACAGGCAAGAGTGCCTGTGCTACTTGAGGCGGGCGCCTACTTCTACGTCTTCGGCAAAGGCGGCCAGGACTGGGCGGCCTTCGGGGCCGACGCTGGCGGCAACGATCATGCCATTGGATTCGACGCCGCGGAGTTTGCGCGGGGCGAGATTGACCACCACTACCACTTTGCGGCCGATGAGGGAATCCGGTTCGTAATATTGGGCGATTCCTGCGCAGATCTGGCGAACTTCAGTGCCAATGTCTACCGTGAGCTTGAGGAGCTTGTCGGCGCCTACGATGCGCTCGGCGGTTTTGACCTGGCCGACGCGCATTTCGACTTTCGCGAAATCTTCAATAGCGATTTTGTCCGTGCTAGCCGGTGCTACGGCCGGAGCGGCGGCAGCGCTGGCAGCGGCTGATGCCGCAGCAGGCTTGGGAGCGGATGGCTGAGCGGCGCCTCCAACAGGTAATGGTGCGTTCTGTTCTTCGTTTTGCATGGCTTCGATTCTCTCCAATGCTTCAGCTTTGTCAATTCGCGGGAATAATGCTTGAGATTTGCCAAGAGCGGTGCCGGCAGCGAGTTGCCCCCAGCGAAGTCCGTCGAGATGTTGCGAGTCGGCGCTGCCGGGCTGTCCGAGGAGCGTCCAGATGCGGTTGGTGCTTTGTGGCAACGCGGGATGCGCGAGCGCGGTGATGACGCGCAGCAATTCAGCGGTGGTATAGAGGACGGCTGCTTTACGCTGCTTGTCGGCATCGGAATCGCCGAGCGCCCACGGTTGTTCTGTGGTCAGGTATTTGTCGGCTGCGGCGATGAGTAACCAGATTTGCTCGAGCGCTCGAGAGAAGGAAAAATTCTCGTACGCTTCGAGGATCTCACCGATGGCCGATTGGACTTGTTTAGCGACGGCTTCGTCTTGCGGGGCGAGTGTGCCGGGCCTAGGGATTTTGCCATCGAAGTTTTTCTCGATGAGAGCGGCGGTGCGGCTGGCGAGATTGCCGAGACCGTTGGCGAGCTCGCTGTTGTAGCGCGTGACCAGCGCGTCGTAGCTGAAGTTGCCGTCCTGGCCGAAAACGGTGTCGCGCAGAAGGAAGTAGCGCAGCGCATCCATCCCAAGAACGTCGACGATGGGTTTTGCGCGTACTACGTTGCCTTTGGATTTGCTCATCTTCGACTGGTCCATCAGGAACCAGCCGTGCGCCCAGACTTGCTTGGGAACGGGCAGCATCGCGGCCATCAGGAATGCGGGCCAGTAGACGGCGTGGAAGCGAATGATGTCTTTGCCGACGACGTGAACATCGGCGGGCCAATAGCCGCGGCGTTCGTATTCGGGGCCGCCAACGGCACTGAGATAGGCAGTGAGCGCGTCGAACCAGACGTAGAAGACGTGCGGCTCTTCGCCAGGAACGGGAATGCCCCAGCGAATCGTCGTGCGGGTGATGCTGAGATCCTTGAGGCCGCCCTCGACGAAGCTGATGATTTCGTTGCGGCGGGATTCAGGCTGGATGAAGTTGGGATTCTTTTTGTAGAAGTCGAGCAGCGGCTTCTGGAAAGCGGAAAGTTTGAAGAAATAGTTTTCTTCGGTAACGGTTTCCGTCGGCCGGCCGCAATCGGGACAGTTTTCGCCCGGCTTCACATCGACGTAGGCGTTGTCGTAGATGCAGTATTGGCCGACATAGTGGCCTTTGTAGATGTAGTCGTTCTCGCGGCAGCGCCGGAAAAGCCACTGGACGGTGCGAACGTGGGGAAGATCGGTGGTGCGGATGAATTCATCGGCGGGAATGCCGAGTTCTTCCCAGAGCGCTTTCCAGGTCTCGGCCATGCGGGCGACGAATTCGGATTCCGGCACCCCAGCTTTTTGGGCGGCGCGCTCGACGTTCACGCCGTGCTCATCGGTGCCGGTGGTCATGACCACGTCGAAGCCGCGCATGCGCTTAAAGCGGCGGACAGTGTCGCAGACGATGGTGGTGTAGACGTGACCGATGTGCGGCAAGCCGTTGGTGTAGTAGATCGGCGTGGTCAGATAGTATTTGGGTTGAGCGGGAGCCATTTTTCCTTTTTGAGTTCTGCGGTTCGCAAGGATACGTCAAAGAACTAAAAACCGGAAAGCGCCAAGACGCAGTAATTTTGCCGAGATGGGGCGCACCGTGCTGCGCCCCTACGAGGAGCCTCCCTTGTAGCAGTGGAGGGCTTCGCTGATTACTTGCTGTAACGGCACATTTTTTTCTGCGGCGAGCTTGCGGCAATCGTCGTATTCGGGCGCGACATGCAGGATGCGACCATTTACGCGGGAAAGCTTGATGCGAATGTCGCCATAGCTCGTGGTTACGTTGACGGATTCGCGAGGCAGAGTTCGGCGCTGAGCGCGATAGGTACGCACGCCGAATGTAGTCGTTTCGGCGAAGACCAGCGACATCAGCGCATTGGTGTCCTGCGGATGGCAAAGAAGCGTCAACAGTGTGCCCGGACGATTTTTTTTCATTTGCACGGGCGTGGTGTAGACGTCGAGAGCGCCTGCTGCTAGCGCCTTTTCGAGCACGTAGCCATAGATCTGAGGATTCATGTCATCGAGATTCGCTTCGATCACGGCGATTTCCTCGTCGTAGCCGGGAACAGCTTTTTCCGCGGCTTCGCCGATCATCATGCGGAGCACGTTGGGTTGGCCTTCGAGGTCGGCGGTGCCCGCACCATAGCCAATGGCATTGACGGTCATGGGCGGCTGTGGTCCGAAGGAATCGCAAAGCGTAGCAACGATTGCGGCGCCGCTTGGCGTGACGAGTTCGCGTTGCACGCCATTGGAGTAGGTCGGCTTGCCTTGCAACAGGGCCGCAGTCGCCGGAGCGGGAACGGGCAGGATCCCATGGGCCATTTTGGCAGTGCCGCCGCCTACGTTCAGCGGCGAACAGGCGAATTTGTCGATGCCAAGCGCTGCGAAGCCAATGCAGGCGCCGACGATGTCAATGATGGCATCCAAGGCGCCAACTTCGTGGAAGTGAATCTTTTCGAGCGGAACATCGTGAACGCGAGCTTCTGCTTCGCCAAGTTTTTGGAAGATGACTGCGGCGCGATCCCGGACCGGCGGCGCGAGTTTGGACTCGTTCAGGATTTCGCGGATAGCGGTAAGCGAGCGATGCTGGTGCTGCTCTTCCGTGCGGATTTTAACGTGAGTCGCCGCCATGCCATTTTTCCAGACTTTTTCCGCGGAGAGTTCCCAACCTGGAACCCGTAAAGCTTCGAGTTCCGTACGCAGATGATTGATGGGGCAGCCGGCGTCTACTAGAGCGCCGAGCGTCATATCGCCACTAATGCCGGAAAAGCAGTCAAAATATGCGAGTTTCATGGGTCGTGAAATAACGCGAGCAACTTTGTATTGTAGCAGGTTCGATTTGAATGCATGGACGCCGACGTCGGGGCTTATCGAGGTGTCATCTGGGCGTGGGGGACGTCATCGCAGGTCACGCTAAAGCGCCGACCGTACACGGACACACCATGACGGCCAATTAGCACGGTGAAGCGCGGCGACTCGGCGTTGTTGCGAACTATTCGGCGTCGCGATTGGTAACCGAGACGCGGAAGATCGGCTTGGATTTTTCTGACGGTTCGATTTCGTAAGTTTGCGACGTCTTCGCGGGGTCGTAGTCGCGCCAGAGCCACATCATTTCGGCGGGAAATTCTGCGGCGCCTTGCGCGGAATTGTGCGTGCCTTTGCCGTAACTGAAATGGAAGTCGTACTCTTTCGCTTTGAGAGCATTGGCCATGCGCAGATTGGCGAGCGGCCAGTTGCCGTAGCGCAGGTCCAGATCCTCGGAGCCGTCCTGGAGCCAGACGCGAATGTTGCGCTTCGGCTCGCGCAGGACTTTGTCAGGATAATCCTGGCCGCCGTCGGGGATTGCGGGATCTTCGCGCCACTGAATGCTGGAGAAACTGCCGATCCAGGAGATGACGCGGCTGAATTGATCGGGCATCTGCCACGCGGCGTTGAAGGCGCAGATGCCACCCGAGGACAGACCGGTGATGGCGCGGCTGTAGCTGTCTTTGCGTAGACTATATTTTGTGGCGACGTCCGTGAGTATTTCGTCACGCAGAAAGCGGACATAGCGATCGCTGACGGTGTCGTAGAGCGTGCTGCGCATGGAATCTTTGAGGGTGCGCTGCCATTTGTCCGAATAGCCTCTGACGAACTGAAATGTGGGCGTCCCCGGTGAGTCAGTGATATCGCCCGGATTGATGAAGACCGCGATCATGATCGGAATTTTCTTTTGCGCGATAAGGTTGTCGATTACGTTCAAAGTGGGATTGTTGCCGTCGCGATGGATGTAGCCGCCGCCATCCTGAAAGACCATGACGGCCGCCGGCGTTTCGGGCTTGTATTGGGCGGGAACATAAATCCAGTATTCGCTTTTCATGCCGTCGTAGATTTTGCTGACATGAGTGTTTTTGTCCGAAAGCGTGCCGGACGGGACGCCGGGTTGCAGGTAGGAGAGCGGACCAAACGCGGGGACATCGAGTTTGCCGCCGAATTTGGCGCCATTCACGAGGTAGTAGAAGGAATGAAGTTTGCCGAGCTGCTCGATGCGCGCGGCGGCGTACCACAAATTGCTGCCAACCAGTTGCTGCATCTGCGGTCCGGAAGCACTGTCGATGTGCAGCTCAGGCTTGGAGGCGGACTCGGTGGCGAAGAAGAAGTCGGGCCCCTGGCCGGCCCAGGCGGTGCCTTCCTTCAAGTCTTTAGCGTCGAAGGTGGCAGTGATGGCGTCGCGCAGTTGTGGACTACCCGATTTGGCGAACGCTGCCAATTGCACCGCGTTTGTTTTTTCAGCGGCTCTGGTCGCACCGCCGAAGCCGAGCGTGAGCAGAGATGCAAGGACAGTACTGCCGAATACAACTGCGATTGCGCAACGCATTAAAAGGCTCCTGGTCCGCAGTACACTGGACGCCACGATCGGTGAAGACGCCAGATGGGTGTCATCGTAGATCGAAAACGCCGCGAGTTCCCTTCTTTGAGGATTTCGCGACGACACTTATACTCTGTTTTTCCAGGTAAATAACACCAGTAATCGGAAACTGAGGACGCGTGTATCTCACACTGATGAACCGGCTGCGCGAGGCGCTAGCGCGGCATATTCGCGAAAAATACGGGGTGGAGTTGGGAGTGCCGCTGGAGCGGCCACCGAAGCTGTCAATGGGCGAGGCGGCTTCGCCGGTTTCGTTTGAACTGGCGAAGCGGTTGAAGCGCGCACCGCGACAGATTGCGCAAGAGATTGCGGCGGAGATTGGCGCGATCGAAGGGATTTCGCGCATAGAAGTTGCTGGTGGCGGGTACTTAAATGCGTTTTTCGATCGCGCAACATTTTGGGAGAAAAGCGGCGAGGTAGAAGAAACTGCGATTCCTCAAGGGCTGAAGCCCACGTCTTTGCCTCGTTCTAATATCGGACCTAAAGGTCCGACATCCGGTGGCATGGCACAACTCGGCGACAAAATTATCGTGGAACATACCAGCATCAATCCGAATAAAGCGGCGCACATCGGGCACGTGCGGAATGCGGTGCTGGGCGACACCATGGCGCGAACGCTTCGCCACGTCGGCCACAACGTTCAGGTCCAAAACTACATCGACAATACTGGCGTGCAGGTCGCGGACGTAGTGATCGGATTGTTAGACATGGAAAAGCGCACCCCGGTCAGTGTGAAGATGATGGCCTTGGAGCCGCGCTTCGATTATTTGTGCTGGGATCTGTATGCGCGGGCGACTCAGTTTTTCGAGGAAGACAAGGAGCGCGCTGCGAAGTTGCGCGGCGCGACATTGAAAGCGATTGAGGAGGGGCGCGGCGAGGAGGCCGAAGTCGGCCAGGTGGTTGCCGATGCGATCGTGGGGGCGCATTTGCGAACCATGGCCCGGCTGGGGATTGGTTACGACCTGGTGGCGAGGGAGAGTGAGATTTTGCACCTGCATTTTTGGGACGCCGCTTTTGAGAAGCTTCGGAACGGCAATGTGATTCAGTACGCGAACGCGGGGAAGATGGCGGGTTGCTGGGTCATGCCGTTTCGCGAAGATGGGCAGGCGAAAGGAATTACCGCGGAGGGCGCAGAGAACGCAGAGGCGGATGAAGAGAATACGCAGGACAAGATTATTGTGCGTTCGAATGGGACGGTTACTTACGTCGGGAAAGACATCGCGTACCAATTGTGGAAGTTTGGATTGCTCGGGAAGGATTTCAATTACGCAAAATGGCCGAACGCGCCCGAGGGTGAAGAGGTTTGGGCCACTACAACACAGCAGAGCGCTCCCGATGCTCCACACTTCGGCGAGCCCGCCGCTGAAGTGTATAACGTCATCGATTCGCGGCAGGCATATCCGCAAAAGGTAGTAGCGGCGGGATTGCGGGCGCTGGGGCATGTGAAGGAGGCGGAGCACTCCATCCATTTGTCCTACGAGATTGTGGCGTTGACTCCGCGATGCGCCGCGGAACTGGGATATGAGTTGTCAGCGGAAGATGCGAAGAAGCCGTATGTGGAGGTGAGCGGGCGCAAGGGCCTTGGCGTTAAAGCAGACGATTTGATCGACAAATTGGAAGCCGCGACTTTAGCGGAGGTGCAACAGCGCCATCCGGACGTAAGGCCTGAAGAGCAACTGACAATTGCGCATGCGATTGCTATCGGGGCACTGCGTTTTTTTCTGCTGAAATTTACACGAACGGCGGTGATTGCATTTGATTTCAAGGATGCCTTGAGTTTTGAGGGCGAGACGGGCCCGTACTGTCAGTATGCGGTGGTGCGTATCCGTGGGATTCGCAGGAAAGGCACGGAAGCGCAGACGGCTAGCGTCGTCGTTACGAAGGAAACGGCGGCCGCGCTTTTGGCTGGAGCGGAAGGCGATGGATTGTGGGAATTGCTATTGAAGGTGAACGCGTTAGATTACGCCGTCGACGCTGCCATCGCTACGCAGGAGCCGGCGTTTTTGGCGAAGTATGCGTTCGAATTGGCGCAGGCGTTCAATAATTTTTATCACAAGCATCACATCTTGTCGGAAGTGGACGCGCAGAAGCGCGCGTTTTTACTGGCGCTGACCGAACGAGTGGAAGCACAGCTGGTCAGAGCGCTCGAGCTGATGGGAATTGCGGCGCCGGAGAAGATGTAGGCGCGGCGTAGGACGGGCGCAGCGATGCTGCGGCCCTACAACACCGAGGTACGCTCAATATGACATTGCCAGGTTGACCAGGGTGCGGACCGCTACGCCCGTTGGGCCTTTGGCCAGCCAAGGCTTGGCGTCGTCGTTCCAGGCGGTGCCGGCGATGTCGAGATGGACCCACGGCGTGTCGCCGGCAAATTCACGGATGAACCAGGCACCGGTAATCGAGCCGCCGCCCTTGCCGCTGCCGATGTTCTGGATGTCGGCGAAGCTGCCCTTGATAAATTCGCGGTATTCGTCGTCCATCGGCATTTGCCACATTTTTTCGCCGACCGCTTTCGCGGAGGCGAGAACTTTGTCGGTCCAAGCCTGATCCGCGCCGCCAAACACGCCGACGTTGACATTGGCTAGCGCGACCACGATAGCGCCGGTCAACGTGGCGGCGTCCACCATGTGCGTGACCCCAAGTTGCTTGGCATAGTGCACGGCGTCTGCAAGAATCAGCCGGCCTTCGGCGTCGGTGTTCAGCACTTCGATCGTCTTGCCGGACATGGCGGTCTGAATGTCACCGGGCTTCTGCGCGGTGCCGCCGGGCATGTTTTCGGTGCTGGGTACGACGCAGATCACTTTTACGTTGGGCTTCAAAGTCGCGAGAGCGCGCATGACGCCGATCATGGTGGCGCCACCGGCCATGTCGTACTTCATTTTCTCCATGCCGTCGGCAGGCTTGATGGAGATGCCGCCGGTGTCGAAGGTGACGGCTTTGCCGATGAACCCGAGCACCGGTGCTCCGGCTTTCGGGTTCGCCGGCGTGTAGGTGATCACGATAACGCGCGGAGGTTCCGGGCCGCCCTGCGAGACGCTGAGGAGCGCGCCCATCTTCAGGTCGGCAATTTTCTTTTCGTCGAGAACGTCAACGGCAAGGCCTGCTTCTTTTGCCATGGCCGCAGCCTTGTCGGCCAAGATCCGGGGAGTCAGCTTGTTGGAAGGCTCGTTGACGAGTTCGCGCGTAAAGTTTTGCGCCTCCGCGATCGTGCGACCGCGAGCGATGCCCTTGTCGCCGCCGGCGCGTTCAGCATCCCCATAGCCGACGATCACCAGAGACTCGATGGCTTTGTCGTTTTTCTTGTCGGTTTTGTACTTATCCGTCTCGAGGTCGGCAGTCATTGCGCCTTCTACAATCGCCTGGGCGGAGGAATCGTTCAAATCGCCTTCACGGACAAGAAAAGCGATCTGCTTGGCCGAGCGGGACTTCAGATAACGCAGAGCCGCGCCAGCAATCTTGCGCAAGGCGGCGACGTCGAATTTGTCCCGCTTCCCTGCTCCGACGAGGAGCAGGCGAGTAGCCTTTAGTCCGGCTGGCGCGTGAATTAATGTCATCTCCAACGGCTTGCCTGAAAATTCGCCGCTCTTGGCTAGCTTCTTCAGTAGGCCGTTCGCTGTCTGATCGATTTCTGCGATGCGCCCCTGCACGGGGTCGGCGTCCTCAAAAAGATAGGAGACCAAGGCATCGGTCTCGAGTGTGACAAACGGCTTGGTGTCCAGCGTGATCTGCATGTGACTCTATCGCCTCCGGTTGCGATACATGGCTTCATCAGCTTCGCGGCGGGCTTCCTTTTTGCGTTCGTCCTGGCGGCGGTCCCACGTTTTCTTGCCCTGCGCCAGGGCGATCTCGCATTTCGCGATGCCGTCTCGAAAGTATATCCGCAGGGGGATGACGGTTAAACCTTTGGACTCAACCCTACCTGCCAATTTGTCGATCTCGTTCTGATGCAACAGCAGTTTGCGGGAGCCGAGCGGCTCATGGTTCCAAGGGCCGCCAGGCATGTATTGCGCGATGTGCGCATTTACCAGCCAAGGTCCGGTGGCTTTGAAGTCCACGAAAGCGTCGCGGATGTTCGCTTTCCCTTCGCGAAGCGCTTTCACCTCGGTGCCGTGCAGCACCAACCCGGCCTCCATTTTCTCCAACAGGTGGTAGTTGTAGGAGGCAGCGCGATTCTGCGCCACGATCAACTCTTTCGGCTTGTCGGCCTTCTTGGATTCTCGCGCCACGTCGTGTAACCCGTTGTGACTCTAGCATTAAATGTTAGTTGGCTGGGGGTAACACATGCAAGACAGCCAACCTTCAGCAGCTTGCCCGGCCTCTAAACACGATGCTACAGTGAATCGCGTTCGGTGCCCACGCCGTGGAGAATACATGCGAGGATGGAGTAGGCTAATTTTATGCGTAGGGATGGGGCTGCTTGCAGGTGGCTGCCCGAAGGGCAAACCTGACTACCAGCAGGGCCGCAAGGCCGAGACCCTCAGAGACTACGACGCAGCCTACGACTTCTACGAGAAGGCGCTAAAGGCCGAGCCGGACAACGCCGAGTACCAGATCAAGTTCAATCAGGCGCGTTTCAACGCCTCCACCTTTCACGTTAAACAAGGCTTAAAGCTGCGCGACCGCGGCGACCTGCAAGGTGCAGTCGCCGAGTTTCAGCACGCTGTGGCGGTCGATCCGTCGAGCGCGATTGCGGAGCAGGAGCTCCGCAAGACCGCCGAAATGATCGGCGAAAAGAATCGAGCAGCCGATGCCGCCGCTGAACCACCACCCGATAACGGCAGTCCACTGCTTGCGGCGCTGCCCCCCGAAATCAAGCCGCCCTCCCGGGCTCCTATTAATCTGCATATGTCGAACGATGCGAAGATCGTGTTCGACACGATTGCTAAGCTCGCTGGCTTGACCGTTATCTACGACCCGGACTTCCCTGCCCGGCGCATCCCTTGTGAATTGAACAATGTGACGCTGGAACAGGCGCTGGACATTGTGGCGCTGGAGAGCAAAGCATTCTGGAAACCGGTAACCGAGAACATAATTTTTGTGATTCCAGACCAGCCTCAGAAGCGCCGCGACTACGAAGAGCAGGTGGTTCGCACTTTCTATCTCTCAAATACGGTGCTGGCACAAGACATCACCGAGATCGTAACCGGCCTGCGGCAGTTGCTGGACCTGAAGCGCATCCAGGCGTTGAACTCGCAGAACGCCATCATCGTGCGCGATACGCCCGACAAATTGGCGATAGCCGAAAAGATGATTCGGGATATTGATCGTGCCAAGCCGGAAGTGGTGATTCAGGTTCAGGTGCTGGAGGCGCGGTTGGATAAGGTGCGCAATCTGGGCGTCAACCCTGGGACAACCGCATCGATTCAGGTAGTGCCGCCAGGAACGACCACAACCTCGAACAACAACAACAATAATAATAACAACGGAACGAATTCCAACAGTTCGACGAACATTCTGACATTGCAGGATCTACGTCATCTGACTGGCTCAGACTACAGCATAACTCTGCCAAGTTTCACCGCTAACGCGTTGCTGACTGATTCGACCACCAAAATCATTCAGAACCCAGAAATTCGCTCCGTGGACGGCCAGCCAGCCAAGCTGCGTATCGGTGACAAGGTGCCAATTGCCACTGGAAGCTTCCAGGCGGGTGTCGGCGTTGGCTCGACTGCGGGAACGGGCTTCGTCAATCCGTTGGTCAACACCCAGTTTCAATATCAGGAAGTTGGCGTCAACGTGGACATTACACCTCGCGTCCATCCAAATCGTGAGGTAAGCCTGAAGGTCAAGGTAGAGGTATCGTCCGTCACTGGCAACACGAACATCGGTGGCATCACGCAGCCGATCATCAGTCAGCGGACGATCGACCACGACATTCGTCTGAAAGAAGGCGAAGCAAACATTCTGGGCGGTTTGATCACCAAGACAGATACGAAGAGCCTGACGGGCTGGCCGGGCCTCGCAAAAGTACCGCTGCTTCGCTACTTCTTTTCCGAAGACACCAAGAACTATGAAGATGACGAGATCCTGATTATTTTGACGCCGCATATTGTGCGGATGCCAGAATGGACGCGCGCCAATAAGAGTTCGCTGTATACAGGGTCGGAGTCGAACGTTCAGGTTCGACGCGAAGTGGATATCCGAACGCCGAGCACCACTCCACAGGAACCAGCCGGGCAAGTCCCGACTGCGGCCGCGCCAGCAACTACTCCGCCTGCAACTCAGCCGCAGAGCGGACAGGCCGCGACTGTTCGCTTTGAACCGCGAACGCTTTCACTGAAGGCCGGACAAACCGCGACTGTGGGTGTGGTCGTCGAGAATGTCAACGATCTGTACTCGATTCCCTTCTTGTTGCAGTACAACCCCGCAGTAATTAGCATTGAGGAAGTGCAACACGGCGGCTTCCTGCAAGGTGGAGATCAAGCGATTGCCATCGCGCAGCGGGTCGACAAGGAGCGTGGTCAGGCAATAATCTCGGCCACTCGTCAGCCGAATACGCCAGGCGTGAGTGGCACAGGAACCATGATGGGCATCGTGATCAAGGCGCTCGCGCCAGGAACATCCAATCTGTCCATCGTGCAGATCAACGCCAAGGATTCGCAGCAGCGGCCTATTCCGATGGTAACTAGTGAGGCGTCGGTGACCGTGCAGCCCTGATCGCGGTAAAACGATCCGGAGAGCAAGCCCAGCTCCGAAATATCGCAACAGGAAAACGATGATGCAACACCGCCAGCTTTACAATCGCCGCAGAAAATCCAGGCAAGCGGGGATGACCCTGCTCGAGCTGATTCTGGCATGCTCGATTCTTGTGGTGCTGTCATCCGCGGCGCTGCCTATCGTTCGATACACGATCATCCACAAACGCGAAGCGGAGTTGCATTACGACCTTCGTCAGATGCGGGATGCTATCGATCGCTACAAGGATTTAGCCGACCGCAACCTGATTCGCGTGGAAGTCGGGACGGAAGGCTATCCGCCCGATCTGGAGACGCTGGTCAAAGGCGTGCAATTAGGCGCTGGGAATGACCGTAAGATCCGCTTCCTGCGGCGAATTCCGAAGGATCCGCTGACCGGCCAGACGGAATGGGGCCAGCGTGCCGTTCAGGACGACCCTGACTCAACGAGCTGGGGTGGCAAGAACGTGTTCGACGTATACTCGAAGTCTACAGGGACTGCCAGCGACGGCACGCGTTACGCCGATTGGTAGTGAGCTTCGCATCATTGAAACAAGGTGTTGTAATGAACAGAATCAGTCTTCAGATACGTTGGCGATCACGTGGCGCGGGCAGGATGATTCGGTCGGCCGGATTCACGCTGATCGAATTGATGATCGTGATCACCATCATCTTCATCTTGCTGGGAATGGCTGCGGCGCGCTATGACCGCTCCGTGCATCACGCACGCGAAGCCGCGCTGAAGACCGATCTGCAGGTGATGCGTCAGGCGATCGACAACTACACGCTGGATAAAGAAGCCGCTCCACAATCACTGGAAGATCTGACAAGTGCGCAGACGCCGTATTTGCGCGAGGTTCCGGTTGACCCGATGACACAGCAGAAAGATTGGCATCTGGAATTTGGGGACACCGTGATGAGTCCGGATCAATCGACTAGTGGGATTGTGGACGTGCATTCGAACTCCAGCGGGACTGGTTCGAACGGCACACCGTACAACACCTGGTAGTCAGCTCTTAAAAGCTTTTTTCTCGCTCGTACAATCGAGATTGCCAAACATAAAAAAGCAAATTTGATTGTAGGTGTTCGCACGACCTTATTGACTTTGTTCGTGGTTTGTCTAAACCCTCGGGCCTGAAGACCCAAGTTACAAAAGCGGGCTTACGCGGACCGATTCGAATCCTGCTAGTTCGCCTCGTAGGCGTGCAGCGAATACCTGATGGTTCCTGGACACCTCCAATGATCTGATTGCTGAGACTCATCAGGGGGATCCATGCAATTCGGCAAAACGCAAGGCATCGCATTGATCATTCTCGGGATAATCCTGATTGGTGTTCAGTTCAAGCTTGGATCCGGAAGTCCAGGCAACGTTCCGCCGCGGGGGCAGCCCTCCGCTGTCACTGAACCGCCGCGCGATGTGCATCGGCTAGGTCCGCTTGCTGCGATAATCGGTACCGTTTCGTTGGTGGCAGGAATTGCAGTTTTTGCCACTTCGCGGCGCCGAGATCAGCCCGATTCCAACCGCCAAGTACGTTAAGCGTTTAATGTGTGGATATACGGGCTGGAAAGACCCGCTCAAAAAGTCAACCAATATGGCACATACGGTTTTCGCCGTATCGACTCCGATGCGGTGATTTCGTCTAATACCTACCGCTGGATCCTTTGCATCGAAACGCGCTGTGATTTCATCCACTTGCCCGAGGTCACACACATGGTATTCGCGCTAGTGAGCACCGCAACCGTACTCGCGTTTGGTTTGGTGGCATACGTGGTCCACATCTGGCGGAACGCCGCCAGCTAATTTGCAAGACACTCGCCAGTGGCGTATTATCTATAACGCGGGGTGGAGCAGCCTGGTAGCTCGTCGGGCTCATAACCCGAAGGTCGTCAGTTCAAATCTGACCCCCGCAACCAAATTTAGAAGCTGAAAGCAAAAAGGGTTGCTCGCTCCAGAGCAACCCTTTTCTTTTTGTCCGGCCGGTGTGTGGGCTGTTGTTTGCGGCTGCGCGCTGTACGAGAATCAGCGCGCGCCCGCCGAGCCGAGAAAATTGCCGTAGCCGACGATCACGGTCGATCCCACCAGCAAGATCAGCGCGAGCGTGAGGAAACGCATTGCAGGTGCACCGGCGCCCTTCCACTCCTTGAAACCTAAGCCCCAGAGCGTGCTGAAAATAATGATGCTAGCCATGTGCAGCGTCCAACTGGAGAAACCGTACTTGCCCATCTGAGTCTCGCCCATGGTGTAAAAAAAGAATTGGAAATACCAGGTGGTTCCGGCCAGAGCACAGAGCAGATAATTTGCAGTCATGGGCACTGCGCCTTTGCTTTCAGTTTGTGGAGAGTGAAGCTGAGCGACTATTTCGCGGCTCGGAGCGTCAATGGCGGTTTCTAAAATGGGTTCATTTTCAATTGCCCTGTACTTATTGGCATTTGCCGAGAAATATTGAAATCCAGTTTTGTTTCGGATATTGAGCGCGACACACCAAATGAAGTTGGTGGTGAATCCGCCGATCAGCACGACCACAAGTACCGGCAAACCTTGCCAAAGAGTGGGCGTGCCATGCTTCAACGTCAGCGCCTTGATTGGGGCGCCCGCGGCGAGCCCGTAAGCGAAACACGCGCTCATCACGCCAGACAGGATCGCTACGGCGAGCCCCTTCTTCAAGTCAAATTCCTTGATGACTGCCTGCTTCTGTTCCATAGACATGGCACGTTCTTTGTAGATGCCCGCAACGCCGGCCGAGGCAATTCCCAGGAGGCAGACGAAAATTCCAGCAAGAATGATCCTGCCGGAGTTCGTGCCGACGACTTGGCTAAAGAAGACACCGCTGAAAATTGGCGGCATCAATGTACCGAATGCAGCGCACAGGCCCAAAACCACCGCCATGCCTAACGATAAGCCGAGGAACCTCATCGTTAAGCCAAAAGTGAGCCCTCCGACGCCCCATAGGAGTCCGAAGAAGATCGTCCAGAACATCGTTTGACTTGGCGCTTCTGAGAGGACTTGGCGCAGATCGCGGGTAAGCAAACTTGCAAGAAACCAGGGCGCAATAATCCAACTGAAAAAACCGCCCACCAGCCAATAAGTTTCCCACGACCAGTGCTTCACGCCGCGATAGGGCACGTAGAAGCTCGCCGATGCCAAGCCGCCGAGCCAGTGGAAGAAAACACCCAAAGCCGGATTCGGGATCACAGGACCCTCGCGGCTGCGTCAGACATGAAAGACCTCTTCGAGCGGCGTCATAGCCTGATCAGGCAAGACCCCTTCCGATTGGACAAAAAATCCAGCCATCTCACGCTGCCAGCGTTCGTTGATCTCACGGCCCGCCATCCCAGCGCGCGCACGTTCGAAGCTTTCGGTTTCCAGGTAGCCGACGAGCAGACCGTCTTCACGCAAAAACAGAGAATAATTGTGCCAGCCGGTCTCTCGCAGAGCATTTTGCATCTCCGGCCACACAGCGCGATGGCGCTCCTTGTACTCCTGCATCCGCTCTGGCTTTACCTGCAGAACGAAACAGACTCGAGTCATGACATCGTTCCTGTACCTCTGGAGGTGCGGATTGTTCCGCGCGAGAGTTTAACCCTACTCACCGAGAAAGGAGAAAACGATTCGGAATTGTTAGCCGACACTAATTCTTGGTGTGGCGCTCAGGTATGTGGTGGACCAAGGAGACGGCCTGGCCGTCAAATTTCTTGACTCTAATCGGTTTGTCACGATCAGCAAGGCCAGTTTATCCGTCTCCCCAGACGCCCCGAGTCTGGATGCTCGTCCGCCTCATCTAAAAGACGTGAAACCAAAGCTCCGAAGCGCGACAGCATCCACTAGGCCATTGCCTGCCCGTCGCCAGAATGTCGCCGCTGGTCGCTTCTCGATACCGAAAGACGTCGCGGAGATGGATATTCTCGTCGACGGAGGTTCCGTTCACTTGACCAATCTGCAGAAGATTTTTTGGCCGAGCCTCGGACTTACCAAGCGGGACCTCCTCCAGTATTACCTCGACGTGTCGCGATGGATATTGCCGCACTTGAAAGACCGCGCCATGGTTATGAAGCGCTATCCGAATGGTATCAACGGCCCATTCTTTTTCATGAAGCGCGCCCCAGAACCACGGCCGCAGTCCGTCTCTATCTGCTCTATCGAGCATGCCTCCGGCAACATCATCGGTTTTCCTGTTGTTCAGGATCTCGCTTCCCTGCTGTGGTTGGTGAACCTTGGCTGCATCGATTTAAATCCTTGGTACGCGCGATGCGACGACGTGTACCGGCCCGACTTCTTGCACTTCGACCTCGATCCAGTGAAAGGCACGAGCTTCCGTAAAGTTTTAGAGACCGCACTCATCGTTCGCGACGCGTTGGCCGCGCTCAAAATTGCGTGTTATCCAAAAACAACAGGATCACGGGGGATTCACGTGTATGTGCCCATCGTTCGTGGTCCTCTGCAAAAGCAGGTTTGGGCATTCGCGAAAAAGTTTTCGCGAGAACTGGCGAAACGAAATCCGAAAGTGATTACCGCCGAATATCGCGTTGCCAAGCGCCCCGCTGGCCGTGTGCTGGTTGACTACAATCAGAACGCCTGGAATCGCACACTGGCCTCCGTCTATTCCGTCCGGCCCAAGCCCGCGGCGACCGTTTCCACGCCCGTCACTTGGGAAGAGGTCGAACGTGGCGTGCGCCTAGAAGACTTCACCATGCGCAATGTGCCTGCGCGTTTAGACAAGCTTGGTGACCTGTGGAAGCCGCTGCTTGCGGAACGCGGTCGCGTCGATCTGAAATCATTGCTATGACTCTACCGATCAAGAAAACCTATCCCGCTATGGAGGCGCAGCCGGCGGAGACTCTGCCGGAAGGTTCGGAATGGCGGTACGAGCCAAAGTGGGATGGCTTCCGCTGTGTTGCGTTCCGCGATGGCCCCGACCTCGAACTGCAATCAAAATCCCAGAAGCCGCTGACGCGCTACTTTCCTGAAGTGGTTGCGGCACTGACTGCTTTGCCGCCGCGCACATTCGTTCTGGACGGGGAAATTGTAATTCCCATCGACGGCCACCTTTCCTTCGATGATTTGCTGATGCGCATTCACCCGGCCGCGAGCCGGATCCAGAGGCTGAGTCAAGCGACTCCCGCCGTTTCCATCGTGTTTGATCTGCTGGTCGATGAAAAAGGCAATAATCTGGTCACGCTTTCGCTGCAAGAGCGTCGCAAACGACTGGAGGGTTTTGCACAGAAACATTTCAAGAACGAGGGCTTACTTCGCCTGTCGCCCACGACCGACGATATCTCCGCAGCTCGTGGGTGGTTCCACATGGGGGTCGGGCTCGACGGTATCGTGGCCAAAAACAGAGAACTGCCCTATCAGTCCGGCGAACGCACCGGAATGCAAAAGATCAAGGTACAGCGCACCGCAGATTGTACGTGGGGGGATTCCGTTACCTCGCAAAGAAGAAGCAGGTGGGCTCCTTGCTCCTCGGGCTCTTCAACTCCGAAGGAAAACTCGATCATGTCGGTTTCACTTCGTCCATTCACCACGAGGAACGCGCCGCTGTCACCAAAAAGCTCGAAAAGTTGATCAAGCCTCCTGGGTTTTCCGGCAAAGCTCCGGGTGGCCTCAGCCGGTGGAGCACCAAGCGATCGATGGAATGGCAGCCTCTGGACAATAAGCTCATAGTTGAAGTGCAGTTCGATCATTTCACGGGTGGACGCTTTCGTCATGGAACCAAATTCCTTCGCTGGCGTCCCGATAAAGCGCCGCGCTCCTGCACGATGGATCAAGTAAAACGCGAAAACCGTTCTGCGCTATCCTTGTTGTGATCCACGAGCGCGCTTCTGACGGCTCGAATAGTGCAATGAACATTTGGCGGCACTGGTCGCTACTTTGTCGTGAGCTAATTTGAAACAGATTTGATGCCAAGCAAGAAGATAACCCTGGTCGGCCACACGCCTTTACCTGATGTATCTAGTGTTCAGCTCGCGCCTGATGCTCGCGGGTTTCGCATTTTCCTTCTCTCCCCCGCAAACATATCTGGCGAGCGGGCCAAGCTACTTCTGCGCGAGTCCGCTGGCTTTCCTCTGGCACAGCGACTTCGATCCCAAGGCGCTCCACTTGGTGAAGTGTTCAGTTTCATCAGCGGCCTTTACTTTCGCGGAAAACTTGCATACGCGCGCTCCAACGCGAATCCTCCACCCAACATTCCAGGCGTTGTCGTGATCACGGCCTCACAAGGTTTGTTGTCGCCTGAAACAATCGTCACCCGGCAGAATTTGATCGACATCTCGTCAGCGCCGGTGGATGCCAACAATCCGCGATACCGCATCCCCCTCGAACGTGACGCGCGCATCCTTTGCGATGCCATGGGCCAAAACTGCGAAGCCGTCTTGCTCGGCAGCATCGCAACACCAAAATACGTTGAGCCTTTATCCCTCGTTTTCGGCTCTCGGCTCATGTATCCCGCTGATTTTCAGGGAATTGGCGACATGAGTCGCGGCGCGCTGATGTTGCGCTGCGTTCGCGAGGCTGTGCAGTTGCACTATTCGCCCGTCGTGGGGATGGTGCGAGAAATTCTCGTACGCGCAAATCGCCCGAACGGCAGCGCGGCGGCACAAAGACAAAACAAAAAAAGACGAGGAAGAGTTAAGGTCCATCGCAATGGAAGCGGTCATCTTTGTCGGCGTACAGGTCTTCCGGAAAGACCACCTTCTATCGGCGACGTTTTGCGGACTCGCATGTACATATCAGCCTCGACGTTCAGCGCACGCGTGCGCGCGAGGAACAACAGTTCGCCGCTTGCCTCAAAGACGGAAAATCCTTCGTGGTCGACAATACCAACCCGCTCCCTGCTGACCGGGCAAGATACACAAGCCGCGCTCGCGCGGCTGGATTTCAGTGATAGGCTTTTTCTTCTCTACGAATCTGAAAAATGCCCTGCACCGCAACAATCTTCGGACCGGCAAACAAAAAGTTCCGGTCCCCGCAATCGCCTCTACGCTCCGCAAGCTGCAAGCCCCGAGCATGGACGAGGGGTTCGACTCTCTTTACTCTGTCGAGATAGGTTCGGATGATAGCTTCATCGTGACGCCAATCACTCCGAACCAGTCTTGATTTTCAAATGACTCACGACATTCCCTGCACCGGCCAGATCCTTTACTTTGGACACCACTACATTACGCTCCGCCTGCGACGCAACCACTCCCGACAAGGTTACCTTCCCGTCACGCGCCGTCACCTGCATTTTGTGAGCGCTGTCGGACAGCTTCTCGTCGGCCTTGATGGCAATTTGGATTTTCTGAACCAGTTGATGATCGGCCGGTGTCATTTTCGACGCCGCGGTTTCGTCGGGCGAGGGCGGTTCTCTGGCGCACTGTTGTCATACGAATCCGGCCTTCGCGGATCTTGTCCACTTTGCGATCCCAGCACTGTCGCGCAGTTACCGGCGCACGCCGAAACCGCGCCACACAAAGCCCATTTCAGTAATCGATCGCCATTGCCCCGCATTTGTCCCTCCTGATCAGCAGCTCCGAATTCAAGGAAATCCGCCGTGTCCCGGAAATCCTGCCGATTGGATGGTGCGCAATCGCCGAAGGTGCGCGTAGTCTCGCGGTCGCAATCGGTTTGCAGAAACTTATGGAAACCGGCCGGCTTGACGCCTGTGGACTCCTCACCTACAGTCTCCTGCGCATCGCCGTACGTCGTTCGCCTGCTGTTAGCAGAGCGTCCTCTTGAATTCGATCGCTTCGTTCGCGAGATCAGCATGGCCACCGCACCAGCCACGACACAGACTGTTGCCGCAATCGAGACCTCCACCATTCGCAAGCTTCAGCGTCGCATCCTTCCCTTTGTGTTCCTCCTCTACGTCGTTTCATTTCTCGATCGCATCAACATTGGGTTTGCTGCGCTTACCATGAACCGCGATCTCGCATCACCGCCCAACAGTTCGGCTTGCTGGCCGGAATCTTTTCATCGGCTACTTTCTGTTCGAAATTCCCAGCAACCTTCTGCTGCACAAATTTGGTGCTCGCGTCTGGCTGACCCGCATCATCATCACGTGGGGACTTCTCGCAGCTCTGACGGGCTTCGTCCAAAAATCTGACCCAGCTTTATGTACTTCGCTTTCTTCTCGGGCTTGCCGAAGCTGGCTATTTCCCGGAATTGTCCTCTACCTCACCTACTGGTTCCGGCAGGGTCGGGAACAAGCGAAGCAACGCGGTAACTTCCTGACCGGCTTGCCGTTCACCAGC
>CAWBHT010000012.1:0-738462 GCA_963788725.1 uncultured Acidobacteriota bacterium
ATTCCGGTCGCCGCAAACGCTACTCCGCCGGATTTCGCTTCGGCTTTGCGACGGATACTTACGACTCCGACGGCGACGCGCAGGGCTCCGACGCCGCGCCGGCACTGGATCCGGAAGCTCTCAAGCGATTTGCTCTCGAGCGCGTTGGCCGCTTCGAACAGATGCCGCCCATTTTTTCCGCCAAAAAAATCCACGGCCGCCCAGCTTATGAGCTCGCGCGCAAGAAACAGCCGGTGGAACTGAAGGCCGTTGAAGTCGAAGTTTTCGAGTACAAACTCACCGAAGTGGAAGGCAGCATCGCGCGCTTCGTGATTGAGTGCTCATCGGGCACCTATATCCGCTCGTTGGCCCACGAGATGGGGCAAAAACTCGGCTGTGGCGCGCATCTTGCCGAGATCAGCCGCCTGGCGGTGGGAGAATTTTCGCTGGATCAGGCCATTAAACTCGAAGAACTGGCGGAAGCCGCACGCGCGGGAAAATTCGCGGACTGCATGATTCGCCTGGAACATTTGCTGCCCAGTTTTCCGCGCGCCAGCGTGCTGCCTGTAGTCGAACACCGCGTGCGCCACGGTTCAAAATTCAATGTCATGGTCTCGCAAATTCAACCGGGACGGCTGGAATCGCCTCCAGGTGCAACATCCGAACTCGATGGCGGCGAAGTTCGCGCGCCGAGGCTGCGCGTTTTCAATCAGCAGGGAAGTCTGATCGCCATCGCGGAAGCGGTGGTGCCTCGAACATATCAACCCGTCGTGGTATTCGAGCCGCTGCCGTAAGGGAGGCGGTCGCGGTCTTGTAACACCGTATCGCACCGACTATAGTTCCTCGCGGAGAGCAGATGGCAACAGCTTCATCCACTTCTTCCACAACGCAAAACGCAGCGCGCGGCATGAGCCGGCTCATTAACGTTGCGGACGAACCGAGCCCGAATCGCGGCCGCGTTCTTTGCGGCGAACTGGAAGCCGGCAATATCCTCTATTTCCCGCGGACACCGTTCGATTTCCCCGAAGAAGATGTTCAATTTCTGCTCACCCGTAAGCAGACTGACACAGCGCTGCACAAGAACATCGCTTACCGACCTGCGCTTGATCGCATCAGCGGCGTCGAAGAATCCTCCGGTCCCGGTGTCGAGCGGCTTCGCGCCATCGTGCGAGGATATTCGCAGCGCTCCTCGAAGTTCCTCAATGAACTCCTCACGCCTTATCAGGGTAAATGGAAGCTCGATTACGCCAGCTATCGGCCGCTCGAAGAACGCGGACGCCCCGCGCGCTTGCGGGCGCGCAACGATCTTCCGCATGTGGACGCTTTTCCCACCCGACCGACCAACGGCGATCGTATCCTGCGCCTCTTCACCAACATCAATCCAGCGCAAAATCGCGTGTGGATCACCAGCCAGACGTTTGATGTGGTCGGGCCGCACTTCGCAAAGGCGATCGGCCTTCCGCGCGCCGAAGGATCAGGCGCGATGGCGCGAATGTTTCGCTCGCTGGCAAAAGCCGCTCACGTGCCGGGCGCCAGCCGTTCGCCTTACGATGAATTCATGCATAACTGCCACAACGCCATGAAAGAAAATTCCGAATTTCAGCAGACTTGCCCGAAGCAGCGCTGGGAATTCCCGCCACACTCCACGTGGATCGTTTTTACGGATTTCGTGAGTCACGCGGTGTTGGAAGGGCAGTACGCGCTGGAGCAAACGTTCATCATCTCGCGTGACGCGATGGTTCGGCCGGAATTATCGCCGCTACGCATCCTCGAAAATCTCGCCGGACACTCACTCACTAAAGCCAACTGAATCTGAAACGCGAGCCCGGTCGTTCACAGGGTCTCGCTGTGCTATGTGGATTATTCCTGAAGTGCGCCACCCTACTTTTCAGGGCCTGCCGGCGGCTGGCCCGGCTCAGCTGGCTGCGGCTGGGATGGCGCGGGCTGCGGCAGAGGCGCCGGCTGTGGCACAGCTCCCGCACCGATCGACGCCCGCCCGGTGGAATCGCCGCGTCCTGCAAATATTGTCTGCCCCTGCCGCAAGGGCGAACGCAGTCGTCGCGGCGTCACCAGAATCAGGAATTCCGTCTGGTTGTGGGTGTTATTGTGGTTGCTGAACGCATAACTTAGCCCGGGCAAATTTGCGAACCCCGGCAGTCCGGTGATAGCGCGAGTCTCCTCGTCATCCAGCAGGCCGGCGATCAGCGAAGTTTCATCTTCCTTCAGTCGAATCGTCTGGCTCAATGTGCGATTGGAAATAACCGGAATGCCGTTCAAGCTGCTGCCTGCCAGCGCGCGAATTTCAAATTCCAACTGCAAGGTCACATCGTGATTCGGATGCAGCGTTGGAGTGGCCTTCACCTTTACACCTAGATCGACATATTCCGCGCCCGGATACGGCGTTTGCGTTGGCGTCGCTCCATTGGCGAAGCTCGAGGAATCCTGAATGATGGTGACCACTCCCTGGGATGCGGTATCTCCGAGCGCCGTCAACGCCACGTCCGGCAATCCGCTGCTGGTCAAAGTGGCGCTGATAATCGCTGAAGGGCTCGTTGGGGTTGCAATTTCCAAGCGATTGGAGAAGGTGCCTTGTCCAAGCCCAATGTAAATACCCAGCGTGTTCACACCTTTGTTGGTCACCGCCAGACTGGGCACGTTGCCACCAGTAAAATTCGCGATCACGATACCGGCCGGCGTCGTGGCCGTAGGCAACGGTGAGCCCGCGGCCTGCGTGAATGTCGCATCCGCGTTGCTGCTTCCCATCAAAATCGAAATCGTGTTGTCGCCCTGGTTTACCACCGCAAGATCAGGAACTCCGTCGGTGTCCAGATCTCCGGCCGCGATTGCCACCGGATTCGTGCCGACGGGAACTGGCGAGCTGGTCTGCTCGGTCAATGTGATGTTGCCGTTGTTGTCCACCGATGGCAGCAAAATCGAGACGTTATTGGAGGTCTGATTCAGTACGGCCAGATCGATTTCTGACACTGTCGAATTGGTGCCGATGGTGGTGTTGCGGAAATTGGCAGTAGCCAGTGCCACCGGCCCGGACTCGGAAGTCGTGCTGGTGTTTGTCAGCGCGAAAGGCGAAGCCGGAAAAGGCGCGAATCCGCCCTTGCCATCGCCTTTGAAAACGGAAATGGTGTTGTCGCCTTTGTTGGCGACAGCGAAATCGAGGTTGCCGTCGCCGTTAAAATCGGCAACCGCCACCGCGCTGGGATTTGTTCCCACCGCGAACGGGGAACCCACTGCTTCGGTAAATGTGCCATCTCCATTTCCCAGCAGAACCCCTACATTATTCGATGTCGAGTTGACTACCACCAGCCCTTGCGGCGAGACCACCACGCCATCAGAGTTCGTTACTGTATTTCCAAATACGCCCGAGCCCAGCGCCACCGGACCGGTTTCGTTTGCAGCCAGCACAAACGGTGAATTCGCCTGAGCCGCAAAATTGCCTCCGCCCTGATTCAGCAAAATGCTGATGGTATTGTCATTCTGATTCGCTACCGCCAAGTCAGGAAGGGTTCCGCCGCTGAAGGTGGCGGCGACCAGAGCCGAAGGATTGTTGCCCACCGCAAATGTGGTTTCCGGAAACGTCGTCGATGTCGGAATCGCGGTCAGCGACTGCGCGGTAGCGGCACTTGTACCGGTGCCCGTCCCGGTCCCTACGCTTCCCGACAGCAAAGACAAAGTCACCGGGTAGCGATCGCCCACAAAGAACGTGGCCGGCTTGCCGTCCTGCGCGCGCAGCAGCACTTGTCTTCCGCTTTGCACCAGGTTCAAGGCGTCGGAAAAGTTCGCCGCTGCTCCGGGAAGGGTTAAAAGAAAAGTTGAAGCGCCGCCCCCCAACAACGTAAACGCCGGCACGCTGGAAAATCCCTTGGCGCTGAACAGTTGCCCGACGATGGTGAGCGCGTTCGACAAGTCTGCCGCTTGCGACAACGCGCGCGTGTCGTTCGGGCTGATCAGAAAAGCTTGCGTAGAAGATGGCGGCGTTATGCCCAACTGCGTAGCCTTGTCGCGATTCACTTCAAGCAGCTGCACGTCGAGCATCATCTCTCCGCGCGCCTGCTCCACTTGACGGATCACCTGGCCCGCCAAGTCGATGCGTTCAAGCGAATCGCGCAGCGTGATGGAGCGGTTGTGCGAATCCAGTTCGATGCGCGCCGATCCGGTGATTTCACGGAGCACGCGCAGCAGTTCGGTCATTTCTTCTGGGCTCACCGAAGCGGGCAGCAGGAACGATCGTTCGGCTTGCAGTCCATACTCGCGATGTTTTTCCAACGTATCAGCAGCCACGAAAATGAGTCCGTGATCAAGCGCACGGTAAAACGTTCCAGTCTGCTGGCCCAAAACTTCCATGGCGGTTTTGAAGTCCACGTCTTCCACGCGCACCCGCACAGTGCGTGACTGCAGGTCTGGGTCAAACGACGCCTTCAATCCGTAGGCCATGGCGACTTGCTGGTACGCCGTCCTGGTATCGCCACGCAAATCAAACGTGTGCTTGCCGCCCTGCGGTTTCGCCTCCGGCAGACCCTCGACTGGTTCGGGGCGCGGGGGTAGGGGATCGTCAGCTTTCATCGCCTCCATCTGCTCGATGCGTTCGTGGACCACCGAGTTCGTGGCGTCGACGCGCAGAGCGGCGCGCAATTCCGCGATACCTTCCGCGACGTTGCCGGCGAGCCCGAGTTGCTCAGCGTGGTCAATGTGCGCGCGCACCAGCTTTGATCGGAGCGTCGCGCTCCTCGCAACGATGGCTATATTCTGCGGCGCGTATCGCACCGCTTCGTCATATGCCGCGAGCGCTTCGTCCGGGCGGCCTTCCGCCTCGGCTTTTTCTCCCTTCTCGACGGCTTTTTGCGCACGCTTAGGATCAGGCGCGAAGGCGGCGAGAGATTGCGCCGTGGCGTGAACCTGGCTCGGCGTCTGACGCTGCGACTGCGCTGAAGGTTGGCTCGGCTGCTGTGCCGAAAGTGGCGCGCAAATCAGCAGCGCCGACAGAAAGAGGGCGGTCGCGTCTCGCGTGATTTGTGGCGAAGCCATGCTCAAGGTATTCTACCGGGAAGATATCGGACCAGGTTGGTCCGGTTGACGTAAGTAGCTAATAAGCGTAAGCTTAAATTGCAGTTGCAAATGAATTACAACTGGAGTTTTCGTGCTCTCGGCTTTTCTTGTTTCGCTCCGTGAAGGCGTGGAAGCCTCGCTGGTGGTCGGCATTATCCTTGTCTATCTTTCCCGGACCGGTCGCGCGCAATTGGCACGCTTCGTCTGGTATGGCGTTGGAGCCGCTGCGGCGCTCAGCTTGGGCGTGGCCATTGCGCTGGAGCGCTGGCAAATCAACGAGGACGGCTTCGAGGGGCTCATGTTCCTGCTGGCCGCCGGCTTCGTCATTACGATGATCGTATGGATGAACCGCGTTGCGCGCCACCTGAAAAAAGATATTGAAGAGAAGGTGGAGGCGTATGCGGCACGCGCTGGAAAAGCCGCGGGTTGGGGCATTTTCCTGTTTGTCTTCCTGATGGTGCTGCGCGAGGGCGTGGAGTTGGCGCTGATTCTACGCGCCGTCGAGCTTTCGACCGAAGGACTTCAAATCTGGGTGGGCACGCTGGCGGGAATCGCCGCGGCGGTCGCGGTCGGCCTGTTCTTCTTCAAGGGAACGCTGCGCATTCCGCTGCATCGCTTTTTCGCGGCGACCAGCGTGATTTTGATCCTCGTGGCGTTTCAATTAGCGCTAAGCGGGCTGCACGAAATGAGCGAGGCGCAGTGGCTGCCGTCCAGCAAGACGGAAATGGCCGTAATCGGCCCGATCGTGCGGAATGAATTGTTCTTCTTCGTCTTCATTTTCGGGGCTGCCGCCTTGCTGATTTTGCGCGAGTGGCAGTCGGCTTCGCATTCGGCGGCGGCAAAGCAGGTGACCGGTCAGGCGGAGCGTCGGCTGCTGGAGGCGCAGAATCGCCGTCAGCGCAACTGGATGATTGCCGCGGCGTCGGCCTGCCTGGTTGTCATTTTGATGCTGACCGCTGACTTCATTTACGCGCGCGCTGGGTCCGCGCCTCCGGCCGTCGCTGCCATTGCTGCACACGGGGATGAGCTTCGCGTGCCGCTTGCGCAGGTGCAAGACGGCGCGATGCATCTGTTCGCGGCGGAAATCGCCGGCGGACAGACCGTGCGCTTCATGATCATCAAGAAGCCGGAGGGTTGGGGCACTGCGCTCGACGCCTGCCGCATTTGCGGCGCTGAAGGCTATCGGCAGGACGGGCAGAACGTGGTCTGCCGTCACTGTGGATCGGCAATCTATGTGCCCTCCATCGGCCAAGCCGGCGGTTGCAACCCGATCGGCGTTCCCGCCCATGTCGATGGCACCGATCTCGTGCTCAATCTTTCGTCGCTGACGCAGGCCACCAAGGAGATTCCGAAGTAGCTGGTGGCACAGCCATTTCTGGCTGTGCGCCGCGCCGGACAAGACAAGGTTGCTCCGTGAAGCTGGTTCAAATTAAGAAGGGAACAATCCGCAGCTGATCGCAGATCGCCCATGTTTCTCCGCCTAGTCGCCGATTCGTTTCGCCGCCGCCCGCGCCACAAGTTGCTGACCGGCGCCGCGCTGGCTCTAGGCATGGCTGTCGCCACCGCGGCACTGAGCGTCTCGCTCGACGTCGGCGATCGCCTCGCGCGCGAATTCCGCAGCCTCGGCGCAAATTTGCTGGTGACTCCGCAAGCCGACTCCTTGCCGCTGGAAATCGGCGGGGTCGACTACCGCCCCGCAAACGCCGGAGCCTACCTTCCCGAATCCGATCTTCCCAAAATCAAAACAGTTTTCTGGCATAACAACATCATCGCCTTCGCGCCGATCCTGGAAGTACGTGTGCATGCGTGGACCAGATCATCGCAGACCCTCAGCGCACCAGCTTTCGACGTCGCACGCTTCATTAATCGGAACTTGGATCGCTCATCGCGTGTCCTTGTCCGACGGTGGTTCCTTTCTGACCGGGATGAGCAAAACGAATCCCTGGTGGAAAATCGATGACGGTCGGTGGTTTGCCGACGACGCGGACGAGTGTCGTCGGTCGGCGCTAAGCTTTTGAAGCGCATGAACGGGAAGCTCGGCGATGATCTCGCAGATTAGGTCGAGGTGAGAGCAATTTGAAGTTGCGAGTCGCCGGTATCCTTGTCAGACCGGTGGATCCGAGGACAACAAAATCGTCGCTCCGCTGGAAATCGCGCAGCAGCTGCTCCAACCAGCCCGATCGGTACCGACAACTCTATGTTTCCGCGCTCACCAAGCCGGAAGACGACTTCGGACGCCGCAATCCTGCGACCATGAATCCAGAGGAACTCGAGCGTTGGAGCTGCTCTCCTTACGTTTCCTCCATTGCCGTACTCCGATCAAGCAGGTTTTGCCCGGCTCTGATGTGCGCGTGATTCGCCGTGTCGCAGAAGGCGAAGGTCGCGTCCTCACTCGAGTGCGCACGCTGCTCTGGCTGGTCACGTTTGCGGCGCTTTTCGCGGCAGGGCTCGCCGTAGGCGCATCCTCGGCCGCTTCGGTGATCGAGCGCCGCACTGAAATCGGCCTGATGAAGGCGCTCGGCGCTGGCTCGGGCATCGTCGGCTTCCTGCTCGCGGCCGAACAACTGCTTCTCGCCTTTGTTGGCGGCGGAATCGGCTACGCACTCGGCATTTTTCTCGCGCGACTGTTCGGTGAACGAATCTTCGGCGCCGCACCGTCGCCGTCACTGCTCGTCCTGCTGGTCATACTCGCGCTAGCCGCGCATCGTCACACTGCTTGGCAGCGCTGTCCCGCTGCGCCGCGCCGCTCGCTACGAGCCCGCGCCGATTCTGCGAGGCGAGTGATGCCGGATCCGCGCCTCCTCAATCGCACGATGTTCTGGCGCATCGTCCGCCGCATGCTTGCTGCGAACCGCAGCCGCCTGCTGGTCCTCCTCCTCGCCTTAGGCGCGGGCGCCGCCATCACCGCCGCCCTGCTCAACCTTCAGGTCGATGCCAAGCGCCGCCTCACCACCGAATTCCGCGCGTTCGGCGCGAATATCGTGATTGCGCCCCGCGACGTGCCAGGCGCCGTAAGCCGCACATTGGAAGAATCTGCTCATCGGCAAGTTCCGAGCGACTTGGAAGGGCAGCAGGTCGGTGTTCTGTCTATCCTCTACGTAGCGGCTGACGTTTCCGTCAGTGATTCCCGTAATCCGGTGCACATTGTCGCTGCTGGCGAACAAGGCGACCTGTCAGCGGAGATTTTTGACAAGAAACAAGCTAATGAGGTTGCGGCGCTTTCGACATTCGCCGATAAGCCCGCGTGCTGGGCTGGCGTCAGGGTTGCCGATCGGCTGCATGTGCAGCCGCCCACTGTCCTTACGCTACGCAGTGATGGAAGAGAAGAAGCCTGCCGCCTCGATTACGTTCGATCCACCGGCGGCCCCGAGGACGATCAGATTCTCGTCCCACTGGACCTAGCGCAGCGGCTCGCGGCGTTGCCGGGCAGGATCAGCGTGCTCCAGATCGCCGCACCGGGCACTCCTACTGCAATCGAAAGCTACATCGCGAATCTTCAGAAGCGTCTCCCCGATGCCGACGTTCGCCCCATCCGCCAGTTCACCGAAGCTGAAGGCAAAATCTACAACCGCATCAGCGGTCTGCTGACCGCGACCGTCGTCCTGGTGCTCGTACTGACGGCGCTCTGCGTCATGGCCGGGATGACCAACGCCGCAATGGAACGCAAGAATGACGTTGGCCTGATGAAGGCCATCGGCGGAGCGACTCGCCGCGTGATGCGCATATTCCTGGCCGAGGCCGCGGTGCTCGGCCTGATCGGCGGAGTGCTCGGCGCCGCTGCCGGAATATTGCTATCGATCTGGCTGGGTCAAGCCGTGTTCGGAGTCGCGGCGCGGCCACGCTTGATTGTGTATCCTGTATCTGTGGTGCTGACCATCATCGTCGCGATTGCCGGGGCGCTTCCGCTCCGTCGCTTGGCCTCGATGCGTCCCGCCTCGGTGTTTCGAGGTGAGGCTTGAGTTCTCAGGTCACCATCGAATCGCTGACCAAGCAGTATGGCGCGCTCCGCGCCGTTGATTCGCTTTCCTTTAACATCAACGCCGGTGAATGGGTCGCCCTCATGGGCCCCTCCGGCTCCGGCAAGACAACGCTGATTAATATTTTAGGCGGCCTCGACAAGCTGACTTCGGGTCGCGTGATGGTGGACGGCACCGATCTCGCGAAGCTCGGCGAAAACCAGATGGTCCGCTATCGCGCGGAAAAAATCGGATTTGTGTTCCAGCAATTCCATCTCGTGCCGTATCTGAGTGCGCTAGAAAACGTGATGCTCGCGCAATACTTCCACAGCGTTACCGATGAATCGCAGGCCGCCGACGCACTGCGCCGCGTCGGGCTTGGCGACCGGCTCACGCATCTCCCCACACAACTTTCTGGCGGAGAGCAGCAACGCGTGGCCATCGCGCGCGCGCTGATCAATCAGCCAAAACTTATCCTCGCTGACGAGCCTACCGGCAATCTCGACGAAGCCAATGAGGCCATCGTCCTGCAGCTTTTCAAAGAGCTGCACGAAACCGGGCACACCATCCTGATGGTCACGCATGATCCCGACATCGCGCGTCGGGCAGACCGTCGCATCGAATTGGCGCATGGCCGGCTCCATTTCGATACCGCTCAACACGGTCCGCAACATCCGTTGGCGTGTCCGCTGGCGGATACCGAAGACTGCTGCAACCCGACCGCGGAAGATGAAATTCGCTACGACCACTTGCTGGAACAAATCTGGATCTGCGGCGAAGAAGGCAAGCCGGCGCAGGTGAATCACCTGTATGCGCACGATGTGCCGCCGGGCCATCTCCCGCTGCTGCCTCAAGAGCCCTCGATTCGCCTGCTTACGCGGATGTCCGACCGCCGCCTCGTCGAACTGCACCACGGCGAAGTCCGCCTGACCGATTACGGTAGCCGCCGAGCCCGAGACGTGGTGCGGCGTCATCGCCTTGCCGAGCGTCTATTCAAGGACACATTTTCGATTGACGATTCCGAAGCCCACAACCAGGCCTGCAAATTCGAGCACATCATCAGCCCGGAGCTCGATCAGCGCATCTGCACCTTCCTGGGACATCCCAAAACTTGCCCGCATGGGAATCCCATCCCCGCAGGTGACTGCTGCAACGGAAAGCACAAGTCCTAGTCGATCTACTTTCCGCCGATGCCCATTTTTATCGATCCTCGCAAAAAGCCCGCCGCGGTTAAAATCCACGTCACTACCGGAGCCGGCGTCGACATAACCTGGGCCGATGGCCACGCCAGTCACTACGATTTCCCTTACCTGCGCGACCTGTGTCCCTGCGCCACATGCAACGACGAACGCGAAAAGAAGAAGGAATTTGCGTCGGCTGGTCCCGCGTCCGCTGGCACCGCCGTTTTGCCCATGTTCAAGCCCAAAGCCACTGCCAACGCTGCAACTTCAGTAGGGAACTACGCCATCCAGATCACTTTCAACGATGGCCACGCCACCGGCATCTACAGCTACGATCAACTGCGCACGATTTGCCCTTGCCCGGATTGCGCCGCAGCCTTCCGCAGCTGAGCGCAACCCAGGAAGTGGCGCCGAAATCACCGAAGCTTCAAGTGATCCCGGGTAATAACGAGCCAGAAGAACGTTCGTCTAAAGGCATCTGCATTGCCGTTAATCCGCGGCAACTAGACTTCGCCTCGAAAAAATGCGAGCATTTTAGTCTGCAGATCACCATCACCCAGACATGAGTAGCACTCCAACTAGCCCTGCTGCCACAGGCAGTCGCGGCAACGGTATTCCGCGCGTCATTGTTGCCACCACGGCTCTCCTGACCTTCATTTCGTTCTGGCGAGCGGCGGCGATCGTTTTGAACGACCTGGCTTCCTCGGCGTATTACGCAGGTGGCGAAGCTGAGGGCTTCATCGGCAAGACCGCGCCGTGGTTCATCCTGGCGATCATGCTGTTTTCGTATGCGGTCCGCGCCGTGTACGTGGAAAGCTGCAGCATGTTCGTGCGCGGGGGCGTGTACCGCGCGGTGAAGCAGTCCTTGGGCGGAACGCTGGCCAAATTCAGCGTTTCGGCGTTGATGTTCGACTACATCTTGACGGGCCCGATCAGCGGCGTATCTGCGGGCCAATACCTCGGCGGATTGCTGAGCGAGCTGACCGTCTACCTTCACCTCGGCCCATCATTTTCTGAGGCCGGCATCTCCCGCATTGCCACCGCCTTTGCCATTGTGGTGACCGTTTACTTCTGGTGGGAAAATACCAAGGGCGTTCACGAGTCCAGCGAAAAAGCTCTGCACATCATGAAGCTGGTCACGGTCATGGTGGTGGTGCTGATCATCTGGTGCGTTTATACGATCGTGTTGCGGCATTCCTCGCTGCCGCCGTTTCCATATCCGCGAAATATTCATCTGACGCCGAATGCACTGGGATGGCTGGTGCATAGCAATTTGCCGCAGATGTTTGGCGTCGTCGCCATCTTTGTCGCGCTGGGACATTCGGTTCTGGCCATGAGCGGAGAAGAATCTCTCGCCCAGGTGTACCGCGAAATCGAAAGTCCGAAGCTCCCGAATCTGAAAAAAGCCGGCATGGTTATCTTCGTTTACAGCCTGCTTTTCACCTCGCTGGTTTCCTTTTTCGCGGTGATGATCATTCCCGACGACGTGCGTCAAGGATTCCTGGAGAACCTGATCGGCGGACTGGCCATGAACCTCGCCGGGCCGATCTACGCGCGACTGATTTTTCACGCTTTTGTGGTCGTGGTCGGCACGTTGATCCTCGCCGGAGCCGTGAACACCGCGATCGTCGGATCCAATGGCGTGCTAAACCGCGTTTCCGAAGATGGCGTGCTGAGTGAGTGGTTCCGGCAACCGCATCCTAGGTTCGGCACCAGCTACCGCATCATCAACATCGTGGTGGCATTGCAGATCACCACCATCCTGATCAGCCGCGGTAACGTCACTTTCCTCGCGAACTTGTATGCATTCGGTGTGATTTGGAGCTTCGCGATGAACGGGTTGGCGGTGCTGGTGCTCCGCTACACCGTGCCGGGGCAGCGCGAGTTCCAGGTGCCTTTTAACCTGCGTATCCGTGGCGTACAGGTGCCGATTGGGCTTGGGCTCATCACCTTGACCTTGTTCGTGATCGCAGTGACCAACCTCTTCACTAAGCCGATCGCGACCATGGCCGGCGGCGTTTTTTCGGTGATCCTCTACGCGGTATTCACGATTTCCGAAAAACGCGCCAAACGTCGAGCGGGCGGCTCCTCGCACGTCGACATGGATCAGTTCAATCTCGAATTAGAGAGCGAGCTGAGTCCCGCGGCGGTAGGGGCGCGTCCCGGCAATATTCTTGTGCCGGTCAGCAATCACTTTAATTTGTATCACCTGGGAAATGTGCTGGACCGCGTGAAACCTGGGCGACGCGACGTCGTGCTGTTGCACGTTCGCTTGTTACAGCGATCAGCCTCTGGTGAGAACGAGCTGGATGCGGATCAATTGTTTGGCAGCATCGAGCAGCGGCTGTTTACCCAGGCGCTGTCCATGGCGGAGAAACGCGGGAAATCGATTCGCCTCGCGGTCGTAGCGGCGAACGACCTCTGGGACGGTATTTTGCGCGCGGCGACGTCGCTGCAATCCAGCACCATCGTAGTCGGACACTCTGCCAAGGAGCAGACCGAGGAGCAGGCCAGGCAAGTCGGCGAGGCATGGGAAAAGCTTGGCGATCAGAAGCCGCAGTTCAACCTGGAAATTCACATGCCAAACGGGGACAAGATTTACAAAGTCCTCGGGCCCCATGCTCCAAACTTGACCGCGAATGAAGTGCAGCTGCTGCACCGCCTGTGGCTACGATTCAGCGAAATTTTGGCCGGTGAGGAGTTGCACCATCATGACGTGGTGCACTTTGCCTTGGAAGAAGTGCAAAAGGAAATTGATGAAGGCGAAGAAGATGCGGTGGTTGGCCGGCTACGCGCGCACCTCGAGGCTAATCAGAAGAAGCGTCGGCCAAAAGGCTAGTTGACCGTTTTTCCAGCGATCGTAATTCCTTCCGCTTTGTGTCTTCACGCAAGTTGAGTCGTGCAGTGACCGCATTTCTTTGCGGTGATGGGGATCGTCATCGCGCATTGCGGGCAATCTTTTGTACTTGGTGCGCCTGCCGGAGCGGGCTTCATAAACCAGCGATTCACCATGCGGATGACCAGGAAGACGCAAAACGCCACGATTAGGAAATTGATGATCGTGTTCAGGAACACGCCATAGTTCAGAGTAGGGGCGCCCGCCGCTTTCGCTGCGGCCAAGGTTTCGTAGGGCTTATCCCCAAGGTTCAAAAATAGATTCGAGAAGTCCACGTGGCCGAGGGCTTTGCCGATGGGAGGCATGAGCACGTCGTCGACGAGGGATGACACGATCTTTCCGAAAGCCGCGCCGATGATTACGCCGACGGCCAAATCCAGCACGTTGCCGCGCATTACGAAGGCTTTGAATTCTTTGAGCATGAGCGTCTCCTTGAATACACCGATCTCGGGTACGCGGTTGCCCTGAAAACGATGACTGAGGAGGGACGGGGCCGCAGGTGGCGCATTATATCCAAGCGGCGGCATCCGCCAATAGCGAATTTGAGCAGTCCACTAGTCCCCTACGGTGGTAGCGGCGGCGAGATCAGCGGGGACGCAAAACCAGAAACGAGCCAATCAGTCCGCGCGTCACCAGCAGAACGCCCGCTATAGCGATCAGGTACCCGATCCAGTGAAACGGCGCGCGAGAAATCACCAGCATCACTATGCCAAGCAGCGTCAGCGATAGCCCGCGCGTCCAGTTTTCCCACCGCGCCCATTGCCGACCCGGTTTGTAGAGCGCGCGCAGCCCCCAAAGGATAAGAGCAATGCTGACGATCATCCACGAGACTGGTTTGGCGACGAAGAAAATCTTCCCGGCGAGCCCGAGCCACACGATCAGGCCGCCGAGCAGTACGAAGATCAGCTCGATCATGATGCGGAGCAGACTTTGTGGCGTGAGCATGAATGCGTCACTCGCAAAAATACACCCGGGTCTCGGGTTTGCCAGTGAGTGGTTCAGAGCACCCTAAAGTCTGCTCTAACTTGCCATCTCAGCGTGGCTGGTCCAGCAATCGAGAGTGCGACGCTACTGGACGCGCTCAATTCGCACTTTGTTCATTGTCACCGGAGTGCGGGGGCGGTCGCTGGAATCGCGCGGCAGCTTGGAAATCTTGTCGGCGACGTCTTGCCCTTCCACTACTTCGCCAAAAATAGTGTGTTTGTTATCGAGCCACGGCGTAGCCGCCACGGTGATGAAAAATTGGCTGCCATTCGTGCCAGGCCCGGAGTTCGCCATCGAAAGCTTGCCGGCCTTCGAATGTTTGAGAGAAGGATGGAATTCGTCGCCAAAAGTGTAACCCGGCCCGCCGCGGCCGCTGCCTTCCGGGCATCCGCCCTGAATCATGAAATCGGGGATAACTCGATGGAAGACCAACCCATCATAATAGTTGCCCTTCTTCTTCTGGCCGGTGCGCGCGTCCTTGAATTCCTGCGTGCCTTCGGCAAGGCCGATGAAGTTAGCCGCCGTCTTCGGCGCTTCCTTCTCGAGCAACCTGATCACGATGTTGCCTTGCGAGGTTTCGAACACGGCGTACGTTCCTGCGGGACGGCTCATTAGCTCTCCTTAGCTGGTGTAAATTTATCGTACACGATGGGCAGAGGGCGCGCCAGTTTGCGGCCATGTGCCTGGACGTGCCGGCGAAAATTAGTGAAACGAAAATCCCGCTGGAGACGTGTACATGAAGACCCTGGCCAACAATGCGGATCGCGTGGAAGTTTTGGCGCGAATGGAACGCGTGCGCATGGATTCCCCTCGACGCTGGGGAAAGATGTCCGCGCACCAGATGGTGTGCCATCTGGCGGATTCATTTCGAGGCGTGATGGGAGAAAAGCCGCTTTCCATGAAGCCACAGAACTTTGCGAGTGCCGCAGTGAAATGGATGGCCTTGTACTCGCGGATACCGTGGATACATGGGTTGCCGACGATGCCGGAAATGGATCAGCTGGTCGGCGGCACCCGGCCGGCGGAGTTCACCGGAGACGTGCAGGAGCTCCGACATTTGTTCGCGAGATTCACTGCGCAACCACCTGATTTTACTTGGGCGCGGCATCCAATGTTTCCACGCATGACGGACGCGGACTGGATGCGCTGGGCCTATCTGCACCTGGATCATCATTTCCGGCAATTCGGCTGCTGACGACAGCAAGCGCCCGAATAGGACGACTAAGCAATATTCCTCAGAATGCGATTTTCCGATCACAAGGTGATCGGACACCAGAGATGATGCGCCCGTTTGCCGCAAGTATTACAATCGCGACCATTGGGCTGTAACTTGGGAGAGCGATGAGACTCTATCGGACCGATCAGGGCTGTGTTCTCGAGCAGGACGGAGCCTTTTTTCTGCTCACAAGCGAATCCTGGGACGCCTTAACGGCCATGGACGATCTGGAGCCCTATCTGCAAAATGCTCTGAAGGGGCCGCGCGTCACCGCGGGAAGTCCGCTCGCGAATCCTGAATCACTCTTGGCGCCTATCGGCAAGCAGGAAGTCTGGGCCGCAGGCGTCACCTACTACCGCAGCCGCGATGCCCGGATGGAAGAATCCAAGTCCGCTGGCGGCGGTGATTTTTACGATCGCGTCTACCGCGCAGAACGTCCTGAACTATTTTTCAAGAGCAGCGCGCACCGTGTGGTCGGTTATGGCGGAAAGGTGGCCATTCGCAGCGATGCATCGTGGTCCGTGCCTGAGCCAGAACTCACGTTGATGATCAACCCGAAAGGAAAAATCACCGGCTACACGATCGGCAACGACATGAGCTCGCGAGACATCGAAGGCGAGAATCCGCTCTATCTCCCGCAAGCCAAGGTCTATCACCGCAGTTGCGCGTTGGGCCCCGGCATTCTGGTCTCGTCATCGCCACTGCCGCCTTCCACGGAGATCCGGCTTTCCATCGTGCGTGCCGGCGAGGCCGTGTTTTCCGGCGCGACCACCTTGGCAAGTCTGAAGCGGAACCCCGCAGATTTAGCCGCGTACCTGTACCGCGACAACTCTTTTCCAGATGGCTGCTTCCTCCTGACGGGCACCGGAATCGTGCCGCCCGACTCGTTCACGCTACAAAATGGAGACGCAATCCAGATCGCCATCGACGGGATTGGAACGTTGGCGAACGTTGTAGGCTGAAGTTTGATCCTCAAGCGCGCAATCGGCGAGTGCATTGCACGATCGCCGCTCATCAAGCGGGTTAACCTTAATCAGCGTGACGAGTGACTCGCCGAAGTGGCCGACAAGCTCTTAACATTGTCGCGCAGCTTCAAAATCAGCACCTGCCCATTCGAATGGAAGCTCCCGCCGGTGGCCGTCTTCGCTTCCTTCATCGGGTTTTCGGGAGTGAAATGAGAAACCTCAACCACATCGCCGGTCGCCGATAATGTTTTCTCCACGTAATCGCGTTCCAGATCGATGTCCGGATCAATTTTGTGAGTGATGCCATTATTGCGGTTGTCGCGCTCGAACCCGACGTCGTGAGTGGCCGCGCCCACCCACACCACCTGGCCGTTGACCTCAAATGGCGCTTTCCACACGCGCAGGTGATTGCGTGAAGCCACCACACTGATCGGTTCGGCGTGCGCCCAGCCGTAATCCTGCTGCCGGCCAAATAGATACAGCGGACTCATCGGCATCGTCAGATAAGACTCTTTTGAGAGGCTGACAATCAATCCTTGCAGCACCGTGTTTCGCACATCGGTGTCAACGTGAACCCATCCGGCCGCGGTGAAAACTTTCTTCATGTTGTCTTCCGATCCGATGATCAGAAAATTCACCATGTCGCCGGGATTTCCTTCTTTATCGCCGATGCGTCGCGGAATCTTGGTGAACAACTCATTGTCGATGCCGGGTATTTTCTCCACCACTTTGACGGCTGCGTAGTTCGATCCTGCATCCGCGGCGTTCACCTCAATCCGCACCTTGTAAGTGCCACTGCCAAGGTCATTGCTCATCTGATTGATGCCGATCCAAAGCCGCCCACCAACCGGTGCAATCACGTCTTGGTGCGCGCCGATCAACAGCGGCTGCCCAATATCTTTGTCGCCGATGCGCCCGATCAGCGCGCCGCGCCCACCATTCGGGAAGGGAAGAATCCGAAGCAAATCCTTAAAGCTCCGTGCTTGTCCCTCGGGACCATTGTCTTCCTGCGCATCGGAGTAGCGCAGCTTGCCGCTGGCGCTGATCACCACGTGCTCGCCAGGCTTCACATCAATGCCGGTGTCCGACCACAACTGATCCCCGGTAATTTGCAGCTCCTGCGAGAGCCGGCTTTTGCCGGGTGACGTCTGCACTCCCGGCGAAGGCGCTGCTGCCGTTTCCGCTGGAGCCTGCTTCTTTGAGGAAAGGTCATCGCGCACCAATTGTGCGTGCAGGATTCCCGGGCATGCCGCGGCGCACAGTGCAGCCCAGACCCACAGCATGCGCATTCGCAGCGAAATTCTACTCATCGAGCCATCCATCCTTGCGCCCTTCAACGGCATCTTCACAGTTAACAGATGCCGCGGGAAGAGGCAAGCGTTGGCCGGTGGCCGATGAGCTTCACTGCCGCAAATAGGAGTTTTGCAGCCTTGCAAAGCGACTCCGATTCCTTGACGGGATGCGTGATCGCCTTGTATGTTGACTGCACGGCGCGCCGACGTCATCGAAAGCAAAATTTGAACCGCTAAATCTGTGAGCCGGGCCGTTCCCGTTCACCGGCATCGACCTGAACACCGACGAATCGGCCGAACCGGTTTAATTTTTCGCGGGAACTAAGAGGGACTTCGACAAGCTACATGGCCAGCATCTTCCGAAAAATTGCCAACCCAACCTGCGCGCTGGCGGTATTCACGGCTATGTGTGTGACCGCAGCATTCACGACGGCCGCACGAGCCCAAGCGCAGAAACCAGAGACGCCGCCAAAGTCCGCGCCGGCCTCGCAGACCCCGGCGCAAGCACCTGCGCCGCCACCCGCAAATGTCGCCCCCGCCGACGCAGCGCGTCGTCAATATCGAGCCGCCCCGGTCACCAACGTTACCGTCGACGGCAACGAGGCCATGTTCGCCACCATGTGCGCACTCCTGGCGGCCGGCTTCGAGGCCAACGTTAGCTCTGAGAATTGGTCGCCCATGCGCTCGCAATTGCGTGAACGCATGCAGCAGCAACAAGGTCCCGCCGTCGATGCGGTACGCGAGTTTTACAACAAGCACGCGCTCGCCGATTCCGGCGCCATGCTTTCGCAATATATCTGGTTCGCGCTGGTCGCCGGACCTTCCCCGAATTTTGCGCTCACTCTCCGCCGCGACGAATTGCCGCCCGAAGTGATCTCGCTCGAAGGCTTCAACGAGGTCCTGTCCGCCTACTACAAGGAACAGAAGATCGGCTATCTGTGGCGGTCCATGCAACCCGTTTACAACCGCGAAATTGACGAGCTGCACGAAGCCGTGTCGCAAATCATTTTCGTGGCCACGAATTACCTGCGCGAACTTTCCAATCCAGCCAATCCGCGCACTTTCATGATCATTGTCGAGCCACTCGTCGGTCGCATCACCAACGTGCGGAATTCCGGCGATCATTATTCCATCGTGCTGAGCGGTGCCAGCGACGTGCCCATCGACGTCGTGCGCCACGCCTATCTCCATTTCCTGCTGGACCCGCTGCCCTTGCAGTATCCGCATGTCATAGCGGTCAAGAAGCCTCTCTTTGACGCCGCAGTCCGTGCGCCGCGCCTGGCCGCCGACCTGAAGGACGATCCGCCATCCTATTTTTCCGAATGCCTGGTACGCGCGGTGGAGCTAAAGCTTCGGCGAATGTCGCCCGGCGAGCGCGAAGCCGCAATTACTCAAGACGATGCTGACGGTTACGTCCTGGTGCGTCCGCTCTTTGCAGCGCTGGCCGGCTTTGAAGGCTCCGAGCCGTCCATGCGCTTATATTTCCCCGAGATGATTCGCAAGATCGACGCCAACGCCGAGTTGAAACGCGTGCAGACGCTGCAGTTTGCGACGGCTGAATCGGCCCCGAAAACCGCCGAGCCCACCGCGGCGGAAGAAGTCGCACGCCAGCGCAAATCACATCCGTCAACGATTCCCAACGACAACGAAGCCATCGCCGCTTTGACCGAAGGCGAGCGCCGAATCGCCGAGAAAAATCCGCGCGCCGCGGAATCTTCCTTCCAGCGTGTGCTCGCGAAATATCCGGACCAGCCGCGTGCCTGGTATGGCTTGGGCTTGGTCGCGCTTCTCGATCACGATGGCGCCAAAGCCAAGGAAGTTTTCGGACGCCTCACTACCGGAGATCATGCCGCGACGCAGGATCCCATGGTGCTTACGTGGTCGCACATTTACCTCGCGCGCATTTACGATGATGAAGGCCAGCACGAGCAGGCCAAGAGCGAATATCAAGCCGCGCTCGATGTAAGCGGCGGCCCGGAGCAGGCTCGGCAGGCGGCACAGAAAGGGCTCGCGGCGTTCGCAACGGATAAGCAGTCCGAACGCCCCTGAAAACCATCTGATTTAGGTACGCAATAGCTGCCTGGGATCCGAAATTCAGGGTTGACGCTGCGAGTCCCAACGCACGCGAACCCAATGATTAAATCATTTCTTAGGAGAAGAACACGATGAGAGCCACGTTTCGCACAGTGATCACCGCGGCTGCGCTTGCAGCGTTGTTGGCCGGCGCCGGCGTAGCTGCCGCCGCAAGTCGCGACGCGCAAAGCAGCCAGCAAAATCCGCCCGCCGCGCAGCAGCCTCCTCAACAACAGCCCGCCCCGGGTGATAAGAACACTCCACCGGGAGACAAAAACAAGGAAGCGGCCCCCATCTCCATGGATCAGCAAGCCGCTGCTCAGTCTTCTCCCGAAGAAGAAGCCGCGTTCAAAGCGTTCCAGGACGCGCCAGTCAGCGATCCCGCGAAAAAGGATCAGCTCGGTGAAGAGTTCATTCAGAAATATCCGCAGAGCAAATATCGCGGAGCCGTTTATCAAGGGCTGGTGTCCGGTTATTTCGCCACCAATCAGGTGCCCAAGTTGCTCGATGCCGGCGACAAAGAGCTCGCGCTGAACCCCAATGACGCGCCGGTCCTCGCGGTCGTCGCCCAAACCATCGCGCGAAGCTTCAACGGAAAAGCGCCCGATGCGCAACAGCAGCTCGATAAAGCCGAGCAGTATTCAAAGCGGGCGATCGAGATCACCCCGACGCTGCCGAAACCTCCGAACCTAACCGACGACGCCTTCGTCATGGCCAAGAACGACACGTTGGAAATGGCCCACGGCGGCCTCGGCCTCGTATACATTCGCAAAGCGAAATTCGCAGAGGCCATTCCCGAGCTGGAGCAATCGATCAAGGCCGACACGCATCCACAGCAGGATCCCGTAAACTATTACTTGCTGGGCATGGCGCACAGCAAGACTTCGCATTACGATGCCGCCGCGGCCGCATTCAACAAGTGCGCGTCGATTCAGAGCTCACTCCAGCCAACTTGCAAAGCTGGGGCAGACGAAGCGAAAAAAGCGGGCTCCACGCAGATGAGTGCCCCGAACTGAAGTAGCGTTAACGATATGGGAGGCCGGAATCGCCCTGACGATGATTGGTACGCGAGAGCAACTCGAGGAGCGGCTTGGCTATCAATTTTCCAAGCCTGAGTTGCTGCAGCGCGCTCTAACTCACAGTTCGGCGATTCCGGAACTTCGCGCCGCGCACGCTGCCGAGCGTCCGCAGGGGTCGCTGCCCGCAGACGGGAACCTGCCGCAAGACAAACATCTGCCTCAAGATAACGAGCAGTTCGAGTTTCTTGGTGACGCCGTCCTGGACATGCTCGCCAGCGAGTACCTGATTTCGCTCTTTCCAGACTGGAGCGAGGGTCAGTTGTCCAAGAGCCGGGCGCGCCTCGTGAATGCGCGTGCCCTTGAGCTTGCGGCTCGACGTTTGCGGCTCGGTGAGCATTTTCGGCTGGGTCGCGGCGAAGAGAAAACCGGCGGCCGCGACAAGCCGGCATTGCTGGCCGACGCTTTTGAAGCCGTGATTGCCGCGGTGTACCTCGACGGCGGCCTGTCTGCCGCCCGCGAAGTATTGCGGCATTCCTTGTTTGAAAAAGCGCTCGAAGAACGCGGCGAGCGCATTGCCGACTCCGACCGTAAATCCGCGCTGCAGGAATATCTGCAAGGTCGTGGCCAGACTCCCGCGGAATATCGCGTCGCGGGCGAAACCGGGCCCGATCATCAGAAGAAATTCCAGATTGAAGTGTGGGTAGGCGGTGAGTGCCTGGCCAGTGCTGAGGGCAGCACCAAGAAGGAAGCCGAACAACGCGCCGCGCATACTGGATTGGAGCGGCTGGAACGAGCAGCCGCTGCGGCGGCAAACGAGTGAACGGCAACCCCAACGAGCTGACCGAAACCGGCGGGATCGACGCGCCTCAGGTTGCCGCGGCCGCAACCAGCGAAGTCAGCGTGCCTGCCTCACCTGTCGAGAACCAGGCACCACCTCCGACAGACCCGCATCACCATCACGACGACACTACACTATCGGAATATTTTGAATCGCTGCTGGTCACCGTCATCCTCGCGCTTTTTGCCACCACTTTCATACTCCAGGCTTTCAAGATTCCATCGCGCTCCATGGAAGGCACTCTGCTGGTCGGCGATCACCTGCTGGTGAACAAGTTCATTTTCGGCGGACATGGCGCATGGTACGAAAAAGTGTTGCCGTATCGCGCCCTCAAACGCGGCGACATCATCGTTTTCAAATATCCGTATCAAGATCACACGCACTATGTGAAGCGCGTCATCGGCTTGCCCGGCGACCGCGTCAAATTGGTCGATCAGCGCGTCTTCGTAAACGGCAAAGCGTTAAATGAGCCATACGTCGTGCACGATCCAGCCGCGGCCTACGATCCGCTGAATTACGCCTTTCCTCCGATTGGCAACCAGTTGTATTCCTCGCAAGTGGTTCCCGAATGGGCCCGCGACATCAAGAACCATATCCGGGGCGACGAGATCGTCGTCCCGCCCGGGAAATATTTCGCCATGGGTGACAATCGCGATCAGAGTTCCGACAGCCGCTACTGGGGATTTGTCGATCGCGACGCCATCATGGGTCGCCCATTTCTCATCTATTGGTCGGTGGAGGCCAGCAGTTCGGACTACAGCCCCAGCACATTCGTTCAGCGGCTCGCCGGCATTTTCGAAACCATCGCCCATCTGCCTTCGCGAACCCGCTGGGCGCGCATGCTTCACACCGTACACTGAGACCTAAAGTGAGCTTGCTCGCCTCCGCTCGCTTTCTATTTGCGGACCACTCTGCGAAACTTTCCGTAGCATGAACCGGCTACGTACATGGTGGAAGCCGGCGCTGGCCGTTTTGGCCCTCGTCGTGGTTTCGCAAGCCGGCGTCTCCGCTCTGGCACACACGCGCCGCGTGCACCGCTTCCTGACGCGTCACCTGCAGCGCGCGTTTGGCCGCTCTGTCGAAGTCGCGCACTTCAACGTATTGTTGCTGCCGACTCCCCAATTGAATGCCGACCGCGTCACCATCGGCGAAGATCCCGCGTTCGGAAACGAATATTTCTTGCGCGCTGACCACTTAACCGCTGGCCTGCGGTGGATCGGTCTTCTGCGCGGCCGCGTTGAGTTCGACGCGCTCTCGTTAACTCGGCCCAGCCTGATCTTGGTCCGCAACATGGAAGGCCGCTGGAATTTGGAGCGTTGGTTGCCGCCGGCCAACACTAGTGCGCGCTCGTATGGTCCCGCATTCATCACTGCATCGAATCGCCTGAATCGCATCGACATCGAAGACGGCCGCATCAATTTCAAAATTATGGACGAGAAGCTGCCCTTCGCGTTTACCAACGTCTCCGGCAGCGTCGATCAGGTTTCCGCGGGGCGCTGGCAATTGCGACTCGCCGCCGAGCCGTGGCGCAGCGGAGCCGCGTTGCAATCCGCAGGCACCCTCAGCGTGCTCGGGGACATCGCCGGTACTTCCGCACGCTTACAGCCCGCTGAAATCCGCGTGCATTGGGATCGCGGCTCGCTCGCGGATCTGCTGCGCCTGTTTCGCGGACGCGATTACGGCGTGCGCGGCACGTTCGCCCTCGACGCCGTCGCAAAGAGCGGTGGGCTCGAAGGCTCTTCACCGCCGCGAGAAGGTCAGCCCGGCGATTGGTCATATTCAGTGCAGGCGCGCGCAGCGCAGATCCATCGCTGGGATCTCAACGAACGCTCAGACAATCCCCGCGTCAACGTGAGCTTGCTAGGGCGATTGAATATCGGCAGCGGCGATGTACAAGCCACGCGTGTCGTAGTGGAAACCGCGAAATCAAATCTTCGCGGCACCGCACGCGCTTCCATCAGTCGCGATCCGTCGTGGGAGATTCGCGTCGATTCCGCCGGCGCGCAGGCCTCCGATGGCCTCGCCTGGTTTCGCGCCTTTCAGCCCGGCGTCGATGATTCCATTTCAATCGACCAGTATTTTACGGGAGCGGTCACCCTCCGCGGCTGGCCGTTCCAATTGACCGAGGCCGCGTTTTCCAGTGAAGGAGGCGAAGCGCGTGTCGCACAATTGCCGGCGCCCGTGCGCATTGGCGCGGTAGAGGGCGGCAATCTTCACGGTGTCTTGCGAATCGATCCGGTGCGCGTTTCGTATGCAGGGCCCGCAAGAATGGAACCCGCTACGCCCACCACCGTTGCAACGAAACGACGCACTGCCGTTGACATCCATGCGACCGCCAATATCGCTCTTACCCATGACTTCAACAAGCACGCCGGCGGCATCAGCGTGGATGGACACGCCGACCGCGTGGAAGATGTCCTGCAAATCGCGCAAGCTTTCGGCCGCACCCTGAATCAGGGATGGGAATTAACCGGTCCCGTCGCCGCTTCACTGCATTGTGATTGGAGCCGGGAATTGCTGCGCCCTCGTTGGAATGGCCACGTGGAATTGGCGAAGGGCGAACTTCAGGCTGCCGGATTGAACCAGCCGCTGCAGCTTACGAAAACACGCATCGAGTGGAAGGATGGAGCGCGATTCGCGGACGTCGGCACGATAGAAGGATTCGGCGCCACATGGACCGGCATCGCGTCGCGGCCCGTTTCCGTCGATCTCGACACTCCCGCCAAATGGAGCTTCCAGTTGCACGCCGATCATCTGAATGCCGCTGACCTGGATCGCTGGATCGGTCCGCGTGCGCGGCCAAGCTGGCTGCGGCGCTTGCTGCCTTCTCTGTTTGGCGCAACGCCCATGCTGTCCCACGCATCCGCCGCCAGTGAATTGGTTCGCCGCGTTAATGCCGAAGGCGAGCTGCGCATCGATGACTTCACGATGGAAAATCTCGCGCTGCAAAAGGTGATCGTCGCCGGCGCCCTTCACGATTTGCGCCTCGATATTCGCGACGCCTCCGCACAATGGGCAGGCGGAAACGTCCATGCGAGAATGAACGCGAAGTTTCTGCCGCGGCCTTCCTATGACCTCACCGCCGATCTCGACCGTGTCGATCTCGCCAAATTGCCTGCGCTTCCACACATCACCGAGCGCTTCGCCGGTTCCGCTTCCGGAACGCTGCACATGACCACTCAGGGAGTCGGTCGAGATGAATTGCTACAACATCTCGCTGGTCGCGGCGATGTCCGCGTGCGCAATATCGAATTTCGCGGTTGGGATGTGAGCGCCAGCGTCGCGGATGGCCAGCCCCGCATCGGTCAATCGCATTGGGCCACCGGAGAAGGCACATTCGCCCTGCGCGAACGCGTTATCGTGCTTGCCGGACTCCGGCTCGACTCCGGTCGCGAATCTACATTCGTGAAGGGCACCGTAAGCTTCGGCCGCGACGCCAACCTTACCGTACAAACTTCCACCGATGGCCGCCGCGAAATCCGCGCCTCGGAAGCAAGCCGCGTTCTGAAAATTTCCGGTCCGTTAGACGTGCCGCGCGTGTCAGTTGAACCAACACTGACCCGCCAGCCGGCGGACTAGTTCGTACATTCGGTCGGTCGGAGAAACGCATGATTCGAATCGTGAAATATGTAGCGATACTGGTGTGCAGTCTGCTCCTGTGGACCGCAAACCTCACCGCGCAATCGCCGCGCGCCTTCACACTCGAGCAGATTCTCAGCGCACCATTTCCCGCCGATCTCACCGCGGCAAAAAAGACCAACCGTATCGCCTGGACGCTGAATCAAGAGGGCAAGCGCAACGTTTGGGTGGCCGAAGCTCCGCAGTTCACCGCGCGTCAAATCACCCCTTACAACACCGATGACGGCCAGGAACTCAGCGACCTCACTCTTTCCGAAGATGGCAACATCGTTCTTTACACGCGCGGCGGCGACAAAAATTCTACCGGTCAAAATCCCAATCCCACCAGCAATCCTGCCGGCGTCGAACAATCGGTCTGGAGCGTCGCCTGGTCCGGCGGTGAACCGAAAAAAATCGATGCCGGTCATTCTCCACAGATTTCATCCAAGGGAATGATCGCGTATCTCCGCGACGGTCAAATCTGGCTCGCGCCGACTGACGGCAGCGCCAAGCCGACACAAATAGTCGTTCGCGGACAAAACCACTCGCACTCCTGGTCACCAGATGGCTCGCGCCTCGCCTTCGTCTCCGGCCGCGGCGATCACGCCTTCATCGGCATATATAACGTAGCGGAGAAAGCCGTCACCTTCCTCGCGCCCAGCGTCGACAGCGACTCCGATCCGCAATGGTCGCTCGATGGCGCCCGCATCGCCTTCATCCGCCGCCCTGCGCAAACGCGCGACACCCCGCAGGGCTATTTCATCGAGCCGGACCGCCCACATCCCTGGGCCGTCTGGATCGCCGACGCTGCAGCAACAACCACCGGCAACGCCCGCGAAATCTGGCACAGTGGCACAACTCCGAAGGACTCGTTTCCCTACATGGCCGACGAAACCGGCGGCGGCGTTCTCAACTGGGCCGCCAACGATCGTCTCGTCATCGCCAGCGAACAAGACGGCTGGCAGCATCTATATTCGCTCTCCGCAGATGGCCACGCCTCGCCGCAACTCCTCACGCCCGGCAATTGCGAAGTCGAGCAGTGGTCCTTCGCCGCGCAACGCAGCGTCGTCCTCTTCAACTCCAATTGCGACGACATCGATCGCCGCCATCTCTGGATCGCCGATGTCGCCACCGGAAATCCTCGGCCGCTCACTCGCGGGGATAGCATCGAGTGGAGTCCGACAGCGCTCAGCGATAGCGCCACGCTCGCCTACATCGCTTCCGACGCCACACACGCTCCGCGCGTCTTTCATTCCACGCTCGGGCACGGCGCAGCTCCACAACCGATCGCACCCGAAACGCAGCCGCACGATTTTCCTTCCGCCCAACTCGTCACGCCGCAACAAGTCATCTTCAAAGCCGCCGATGGGCTCGAAATCCACGGCCAGCTTTTCCTCCCTAACGGCGCTAAATCAGGAGACAAGCGTGCCGCGCTCGTCTTCATGCACGGCGGCTCCATGCGCCAGATGCTTCTCGGCTGGCACTACATGTATTACTACGCGAACGCCTACGCCATGAACCAGTACCTCGCCAGCCGCGGCTACGTTGTTCTCTCCGTCAACTATCGTAGCGGCATCGGCTATGGACGCGAATTCCGCGAAGCTCCCGGCCGTGCGGGTCGCGGCGCCAGTGAATATCAGGACGTCGTCGCCGCTGGAAAATTCCTGCAGTCCCGCGCTGAAGTCGACCCCAAGCGTGTCGGACTCTGGGGTGGCAGCTACGGCGGCTATCTCACGGCGCTAGGTCTCGGCCGCAACTCCGACATCTTCGCCGCCGGCGTTGATTTCCACGGCGTCCACGATTGGCCCACCGACAACTGGGACGGCAAAAATATCTCGCCCGAGCTCACCAAACTAGCGCACGAGTCCTCGCCTGTCACTGCCGTCGACACCTGGAAGTCCCCGGTCCTGTTCATCCACGGCGACGACGATCGCAACGTCTACTTCACGCAAACAGTCGATCTCGTCGCTCGCCTCCGCGCCAAAGGCAATGTCGAGATCGAGCAACTCATATTCCCCGACGAAATCCACGACTTCCTGCTCCATCGCGACTGGCTCGCCGGCTACAAAGCCACCGCCGATTTCTTCGACCGCAAGCTCAAGCAGCAACCCGTCGCCAAAGCCGCGCAACCAAATTAGCGACACTCGCAATGACCGTCACGTCCCCAAGTCAACAACTCGGCTCGCCGAAAAATCACGCGACAAAACTCTTCGCCGCGCTTTTACTCCTCCTCTCATCAGCCGCCACAAACGCCTCCACGCGTGTCGATCTCTTTCCCAAACTCCACGCGGGCCAGACGCTCACGTACGTCATCACCTATCACAGCGACACGCAGACCAAAACCAGAAGCCGCGTGACACTCGCCGCCTCTCCCGGACAAACCACGCTAAACGTTCGAGCGCTTCTTTTCCTCGACGTCCTCGACGTCACCGCCCCGGCCGGCAAATCCAAATCCGGCGATCGCGCCACCATCCACGCCCGCGCCAAACTTCAATCGCTCGATTCGAATGCCGCCGCTTCACCCGACGCTGGCACCACCGCGACACTCCCGCCCGTGGACTTCACCATCCTCCCCGACGGCCGCCTCGACAAAATCACCGGCCTCGACGCCCTCACTCCCGCGCTGCAACATGCCTGGCAGCAGTGGGCCGCCCGCTTCGCAGCATCCGCCGCGTACCCACCCGAAGGCCTGAAGCCCGCGCAAAAATGGAAATCGCAAGAGCCCGAGCACACTCCCGCCCCACTCGCCGGCCTCATCTGGCTTCGCGAATCCACTTACGTCCGCAACGAGCCCTGCCGCCCGCTGCGCATGAACGAGCAGGGCGACTTCGCCACTTCCGATCAGCCTCAGCAAACCTGCGCCGTCATCCTCACCACCGCCGCGCTCAAGCAGCAATCGAAGCCCAAAGACGCGACCCCCGACGAATACCGCGTGCGCCAACTCCACACCACGGGCGCCGCCCGCGGCCAAAACAAAACCATCCTCTATATCTCGCTGACCACCGGCCTGGTCGTTCGCGCCACCGACGAAGCCGACCAATCCATGTCCGTCACCATCGCCAAATTCGACAATTCCAACCAACTCCACTACGACGTAGAAGCAAAAAGCGCCGCCGAAATCCAGCAAGTAACCGACACCCCGCCCCACTCGCGATAACGCACTCACCATCCCGACGTCATGAAGCGATCCGAGCGCAGCGAAGCCAGCGAGAGCGATCCGCCGTTCCCGTAGGGGAGGGGCTAGCCCCCTCCCGGGCGTCAAAACCGGCAAAGCCCATCGCGAAGCCAAACTTCTTCAACGCGCCGACACCACCATGTAGGTGCGCACCACGCCCCCACTGCAACCAACAATCCGGTTCACGCCATCGTCGCCCTCTGTCAACCCCAAGCACCCACCCGCCGTCCGTCGTATAATGTAAGTTTCAACCGCCCCTCGCCGAATGCGCAGGAGACGCCCGCGATGAACTTCAAACTCCGCAGCAGCTACCAGCCTCGCGGCGACCAACCCGCCGCCATCGACCAGCTCGTTCACGGCCTCGCAGCCGGCGACAAGCATCAAGTGCTCCTCGGCGTCACCGGCTCCGGCAAAACGTTCACCATGGCCAAGGTCATCGAGCCGTCGACCGCCCCGCGCTCGTTCTCGCGCACAACAAAACCCTCGCCGCCCAGCTCTACCACGAATTCAAATCCTTCTTTCCCGCAAAACGCCGTCGAATATTTCGTCAGCTATTACGACTACTACCAGCCCGAGGCCTACGTCCCCTCCGCCGACTCTACATCGAAAAAGAATCCACCATCAACGATGAGCTCGACAAGCTCCGCATGAGCGCCACTCGCTCGCTCTTCGAGCGTCGCGACGTCATCATCGTCTCCTCCGTCTCCTGCATCTACGGCATCGGCTCGCCCGAAGCCTATTACGGCATGCTCGTCATGCTCGAAAAAGGCAGCAGACTTCACGCGAAGCATCTGCTCCGCCGCCTCGTCGACATCCAATACGAGCGCAGCGAAGATCTCCGCCGCGGCACCTTCCGCGTTCGCGGCGACATGATCGAGATTTATCCCACCTACGAAGACAACGCCTATCGCATGGAAATGTGGGGCCGACAGATCGATGCCATTCGCCAGATCGATCCGCTCACCGGCGAAGTCCGCACCGGCCAGAACGATCTCACGCGCGTCCCCATCTACCCGCAGCACGCACTACGTCATGCCCGCCGAGCAGCGCGAGCGCGCCATCCAAAGCATCTACGCCGAACTCGAATGGTGGAAGAAAGAACTGGAGCGTCAGGGAAAATTCGTCGAAGCCCAGCGCGTCACGCAACGCACGCTATTCGATATTGAGATGATGCGCACCGTCGGCTACTGCCACGGCATCGAAAACTATTCGCGCCATCTCAGCGGCCGCCTCCCCGGCGAAGCGCCGCCAACCCTGCTCGACTACGTTCCCCAGGACTACTTGCTATTCCTCGACGAATCGCACTCAGACCGTTCCGCAGAACGCGCGGCATGTGGCGCGGCGACCGCTCGCGCAAACAAATCCTCGTCGACTACGGCTTCCGCATGCCCTCCGCCCTCGACAATCGCCCGCTCAATTTCGAGGAATTCGAACACCGCATCGAATCAGGTCGATCTACGTCTCCGCCACGCCCGGCCCCTACGAGCTCACCAAATCCGGCGGCGCAATTCGTCGAGCAGGTCATTCGCCCCACCGGCCTCGTCGATCCTGAGGTCGAAATTCGTCCGGTGAAGGGCCAGGTTGACGATCTGCTGGAGCAAATCCGCATCCGCGCCGAGAAAAACGAACGCGTCCTCGTCACCACGCTCACCAAGCGCATGGCCGAAGACCTTCCGAATATTTCACCGAGGTTGGCGTGCGCTGCCGCTACCTGCATTCCGAAATCGAGACTCTCGACCGCATCAAAATCCTGCGCGATCTCCGCCGCGGCGAATTCGACGTCCTCATCGGCATCAACCTGCTCCGCGAAGGCCTCGACCTGCCCGAAGTCTCGCTCGTCGCCATTCTCGACGCCGACAAAGAAGGCTATCTCCGCAGCGCCACTTCACTGATTCAGACCATCGGCCGCTGCGCGCGCCATCTTTCGAAGGCCGCGCCATCCTTTACGCCGACGTTCGCACCGACTCCATGAATCAGGCCATCAGCGAAACCAATCGCCGCCGCGAAAAGCAGATGGCCTACAACAAGGAAAACAACATCACCCCCGAATCCATCGTCAAATCCGTCGACATGGAACTCGCCCGCATCGTCGAAGCCGACTACGTCACCATTCCCATCGACGAAGCCGCTCTCGACTCCGCCGCCTCCGGCGTAAAAACCGAAGCCCAGCTAGCCGAGCTCCTCAAGCAACTCGAAACGCAAATGCGCGAAGCCGCCAAAAAATTCGAATTCGAAAAAGCCGCCCAACTCCGCGACCGCATCCGCACCCTAAAACAACGCGACCTAGCCGGCCTCTTCTCCAGTACGAGAAGCGAAGCCGCTAGCTCAACTCCAGCCGAGCCACCACCCGAAGCCACCGCCGCCACAAACTCCTGAATCCGCCGCTCCGAATGTAGGGGCGGGGCTTGCCCCGCCCGGGCGTTAACACAACCACCCAAATCCCCGCGGAGCCTCGCCGTGCCTACCCGATCCCTCTCTCTCCACCGCAACAGGCTTCCTACTCCACCTTGCCGGATTCTCCAAAATGTACCGCCGAATATTCGCCAAATCCTCCCCATCACGCACGATATGCTCGTAATACCCGCGTTGCCAAAACACAGATCCGGGCGTCCGAAAAACCTCATTGATTCTGCGCGTCGAAATCGATTTGAATGCGCCGACAATCTCCGGGAGGCCAGCCGTTCGATCGTGCTCCGTGGTATGGTCCGCGCCGGTGTGAACGCCGGGCGGGGCAAGCCCCGCCCCTACAAGAGACATCAGCCCATGCACATGATTTGGCATCAAGAGGAAAGTATCCAAAACGACCCGAGGGAACCGCCGAGCCAACCCAAACCAGCATTCGCGAACGATGAGCCCCACCGATGACTCGCGAACTCGCCGCGATTCCACGGTCCCAAGCACGCACTTCTTTCCACGCGTGCAAACCGTCAAAAAATACGCTCCCGGCCGCGAAGAATCGCAACCAGCCAGACGCAATACCTTCCGTCGCGGCTCAGGATCTGTATAGTTTACAGTAAATATAATAGGTTAGTTATATAGGCGAAGGATCGCCCCGTCAACATGTAGGGGCGGGGCTTGCCCCCCGGGCGTCAACATGACCGCTGCTTTGCAATAGGGCAAAATCTTTTAGCGCAACTGAAGTGACCGGCTTTTTCCTGCACCCGGTATTCTTTTTGCGTGCGGGCTTGCCCTGAGGTACGAAGGGTTCACGCAGTGGAGCGACCGTGGCGTGACGTTTGCCTCGGCACGATTCGATGAGATTATTTCGCACCGACCTCAATGTACGAAGAGTTCGCGGAGCGGAGGGCATGGCTTATTTTCAACTTTGCGCAACTCCGCGATAAACTAGCGGCGTTATGGATTCCCTTGGTGCCCTATTCACTCAAGCCTTGTCTGGCGACTACGAAGACAAGTCAGGTTGGCAAGCTGTCGCGACTTTGCACAAAATTGGTACCCGAGAAATCTTCGTGCGCGCAGCGGCATTATGCAATTCACCCGAACCCCTGTGGCGTGCGAGAGGATTGGATGTGCTGGCGCAGTTAGGCCGGTCAATTGAAAACAGGAAGACCAATTTCGCGGACGAAGTCTATGTTGTCGTTCGCGAAGTGTTAACAAACGAGAAGGACTTCCTTCCCTTACGCTCCGCGATCACTGCCTTGGGACATCTGCGTGATCCGCGCGCGATTCCTTTGATTACACCTTTCATGACCCATGCCGACGCCCGGCTGCGTTTCGATGCAACGTTTGCCTTGGGTTGTTTCCCGGATGAGCCGGCGAGCGTGCTTGCGCTCTTGTGCCTTATGGAGGATTCGGACGATGCCGTCCGCGACTGGGCTACATTCGGTCTTGGCGTTCTGGGAAGCACCGATTCCACTGAGATTCGAGACGCACTGTTTCGCAAGCTGACTGATCGCAACGTAGACGTGCGCGAAGAAGCCATGGCAGGTCTAGCGAAGAGGCACGACCTTCGAGTCCTTCCGATAGTGGTGAATTCCTTGGAAACAAAGGACGACTGTTCGAAGGCCGTTGAAGCTGCCAGATTCCTACTCGACCTCACCGGCGAGCAAGGGCCATTCGGATCACCGGAGTTACTGGAGCTGTTGCGAACTCGCTTTACAGCTTGATGCTACACTACGCCCTTCCGCAACTCCTCCAACGAATAAAACGTCCCGCGCCACTCCACCCCACCCCGCCACATCGTCACCACCGCGGATCTCACCATCATGTAACAAAACAAAAGCGCCCCAACCGGATGCGTCAACGCATACAGCGGCGAAACCTTCATGGTCACATCTACGCCCGCATGAAATCCCAGCGCAATCACCACCGAAACCGTCGCTAGCCCGCGCACCCATCCATGCCCGAATATCATCGCCACGAACGGCGCTACATTCGTCAGCAACATGCCACACAATGCCGCTAGAAACAGCGGCAAGCGATACCCCAGCGCCGCGAAAAAGTTCTTGGTCACACCGCGAATCAGATTGCCTACGCCCGCCTGCCAACGAATCGAAACAAACTCCTGCGCCACGCCAATGCAACTCCGAAATTTGCCCAGCTTCACCATCTTTCCCAGTTTCATATCGTCCACAACTTCCATGGCCAGCCGTTGGTGCGTCCCGCAAGCCTCGTACGCCGATCGCCGGATCAACTGGAACGCACCCACTCCGATGTACGCGCGCGAATTCGGATTCGATACGCGGTGCGACTCATTCCCCACGTGCATGGCCAATCCAAAAAATGTCAGCAGCACCGTTTCCCAGAATCCTTCCATCAACACATCACCAAACAAAGTCAGATGATCCGCCTTCTGCGCTCGCACCATCGTCACCGCGCGCCGCAACGAGTCCGGCGCAAATCGCACATCCGCGTCCGTAAACAACAACCACTCCCCACTCGAGCTCTCATAAGCCTTCTGCAACCCGTGCGGCTTCCCCAACCACCCCGCAGGCAACTCCGCGATATGCACAATCCGCACCCGATGTAGCGGCCGCCTTCCGCCTGCCCTGAGCTCCGAAGGGAGGCGGGCACCTTCCATTGCGTCTTGCCACTCCTTTACTTCCTCGTACTCACCCGCGCTATATTTCCCCGCAAACTCATCCAAAATCCTCCCAGTCGCATCGCTCGATCGATCATCCACCGCCACAATTTCCAGGTTGGGATAATCGATCTTCGCCAACCGCTCCAGCGCTCCCGGCAATTTCTCCTCTTCATCGCGCGCCGTAAACAACAACGAAATTCGCGGACAGTCCTCGTCCTTTGCGGGCGCAAAATCTTTCATCCAGGGAAGCCGCAGCAGTCCCCACGCCGTTTGAAGTCCCGAAAATATCCAGAAAATTGCCGCGAAGGCGAGGAGAAAAAGCACTAGAAAGTGCATGGCGAGTGGTGTCGGAAGCGAGCCTCGGGTTATCCTAGCATGAGTGATGCATGCGTCCGTGGCGATCGTCGGTGCAGGACGTGTTGGACGGGCTCTCGGCCGAAGACTTCGCGAACTGGGCTGGAAAATCGGCCCGGTGGTCACGCGAAGCGAGACCTCCGCGAGAAGCGCGGTGCGCTACATTGGTGGCGGCGCGCCGCAAGACGAGCTTGTCTCGTCGCGTCCTCGAGTCCTCGCTGATTTTGATTGCCACTCCCGATGCGGAGATCGCCGGCGTCGCCGCGGAGTTGGCGCGCATCGGAGCGGAAGAGTTGCAAGGACGCGTGGTCCTGCACACCAGTGGCGCGCTGGATGCCAGCGTGCTCCAGCCCGATTCGTGAATTTGGCGCGTCCGTTGGATCGATGCATCCGCTGCAAACGTTCAGCGGCGTTGCGGTTCCTCCATTGGAAGGCAAACTCTTCGCCATCGAAGGTGATGCTATGGCCGTGCGTACCGCAAGAAAGATCGCCAGGGACTTGGGCGCCGCGCCCACTCCGATCGAGCCCGCCAAAAAGCCGCTGTATCACGCTGCGGGTGCGCTCGCAGCCGGCCACTCACTGGTCGTTCTGGAATCGGCGGTTCAGTTACTGATGTCCATCGGTATCAAACGCACCGAGGCAGTTCGCGCTCTTTTGCCGATGACCAGGCAGATGCTTCAAAACTACGAACGTCTCGGACCGCGCGCTGCCTGGACCGGGCCGCTTGCTCGCGGCGACTACGAAGTGGTCGCCAAGCATCTGAATGTTTTGCAGGACTATTCGCCGCAATACAAGGAAGCGTACGAAGCATTGAATCATTTGGCCGAGCGCGTTTTTGAGCGCGAGTCTGCCGCGAATGGCAAGGAAATCAGAAAATCGAAGGCGCAAGCCACAGGGGGCAAAGCTTGAATCGACTGCAAATTCCCATCGAAAACACCACGCTGGCGAACGGCCTGAAAGTGGTCATCGCGCCGGATTCGTCCGCGCCGGTCGTAACTCTCGGCGTGTACTACAAAATCGGTTTTCGTCTCGAGCCCAAGGGCCGCAGCGGCTTCGCCCATCTGTTCGAGCACATGATGTTTCAGGGCTCCGCCAACGCTCCCAAGATGCAGCACATCAAGCTGATCAATTCCAGCGGCGGCGTGCTCAACGGCTCCACGCACTACGACGTCACCAATTATTACGAATCCGTGCCCTCGAATGCGCCTCGAACGCGTGCTTTGGCTGGAAGCCGATCGCATGCGCGCGCTCAAAGTGGACGACGAAAATCTCCGCAACCAGCGCGACGTCGTCAAAGAGGAAGTCCGCGTCAACGTCATGAATCAGCCTTATGGCGGCTTTCCCTGGCTCGACCTGCCGCCCGTCGCATTCCGCAATTGGGCCAACGCCCACAATTTTTACGGCGATTTCGCCGATCTCGACGCTGCCGACCTCGCCGACGTGCAATCTTTTTTCAAGACCTATTACGTCCCCAACAACGCCGTGCTTCTCGTCCTCGGCGACGTCAAGGCCGAAGAAGGCCTCGCGCTGGCCACGAAATATTTCGCCGACATTCCTGCTGGCCCGACTCCGCCATTCGCCGATCCGGGCGAGCCCGAACAGAAAGAAGAACGCCGCGGTGACGTCGACGAAAAATTCGGCACCCTTCCGGCCATGGCCATCGGCTACACCGTTCCCAAACGCCGCACCACCGAATGGCATGCTATGGCGCTCCTCGATCAGGCCTTGCATGGCGGGCGCGCTGGCCGCATGTATCGCGATCTCGTTCTCGAAAAGCAGATCGCCGTCGAAGTCGACGGGGGCATCGACGACATCTTTGGCTACAACGGCCCGACGCAGATGGTCACGCGCCTGCTACATAAGCCGGAATACTCCAGCGAAAAGACGCTCGCCGCGTTCGATGAAGTCATCCGCGAAATTCAGGGCTCCGGCATCAGCGAAGATGAACTCAATCAGCTCAAGGTCAAATGGCGCTCCGATTATTTTTCTACGTTGGAAGGCGGGCGTGGCGGCATGCCTCGCTATGGCTTGATGCATCTGCTCGCATGTTTCACGCTCTTCGACAACGAGCCGCAACTGGTCAATACCATCCTCGATGGTTTTCTCGCCGTGAAGCGCGAAGAGATTCAGGCCGTCGCCAAAAAAATCCTGCGTACCGAAAATCGCGCCATCGTCTTCCGCAAACCGGCCGCGAAAAAGGAGGCTGCGTAAATGGCCACGCGAGCCGCTGAAGTTCCCACAACAGTTCCGGCGCTTTCTGCCGAGCGGGCCGTGACCTGGCCGAAAGTAACTAAATCACGATTGGCCAATGGCCTCGAAATTGTGTTGGCGGAATCGCATTCGATCCCGAAATTTCACGGCCAGCTTTCGTTCCGATCCGGCAATGCCGCGGCCATCCAGCGCGGACCCGGCTTGGCCGAAATGACGGCGACGGTGGTGCGCACCGGAACCACGAAACGCGCCAGCCGCCAGATCGAAGAAGATTTGCGGCGTCTTGGCGCCGATCTTTCCTCCAGCGCCGGCTCCGACACCAGCGCGATTTCCTTTGCCGGCTTATCCGAACTTTCCGAGCCGCTTCTGGTGCTCGTAAATGAATTGGCACGCGAAGCTGCGTTTCCCGAACCCGAGTTCGAGCGCGAACGCCGCCAAAAACTCGAAGAAGTGAAACTCGAACGCACGCAACCAGGTTTTCTCGCCAGCGAACGGCTGCGCAAAGTGTTATTCGGCGCGCATCCATACGCCCAGATTTCTCCCAGCGAGGACCAAGTCGCGGCTTACAAACGCGACGACCTGCTGCAGACCTATCAGGATTTCTACACGCCGGAAAACGCATTGCTCTTGATGGTCGGCGACTTCGATTCGTCTTCGATGTTGAAGATCATCGAAAAAGTTTTCGGCACCTGGGCAGGGAAGAAGCCCGTGGTGCCGGTGGGGGCTATGCCGGCGCACCCGCACGGACGCAAAGTTCATCTCGTGCACGTTCCTGGCGCGGTGCAGACGCAGATCCTTGCCGGCTGCCATGCCATCATCCGCAAACATCCAGACTGGATTCGCCTTGGCCTCACCAACAGCCTGTATGGCGGCGCGTTCAATTCGCGACTGGTGATGAACATTCGCGAAGACAAGGGTTACACCTACAGTCCGCGCAGCGGTTTGAATCCGCTGCGGCAATACGGTTATTTTTCGATTTCCGCCGCAGTGCGCAATGATGTTGTTGCGGCGTCACTGACGGAAATCTTCTACGAGCTCGACAAACTGCGCTCGCTTCCAGTGCCCGAGCCGGAATTGGCCGATGCGCGAAATTATTTGAGTGGCATCTTTTCCATGGGCCTCGCCACGCAGGACGGGTTGCTCTCGCAACTTGCAACGGTGGCGCTCAACGAACTTCCCGACGACTACCTGGAAACGTACCGCGACAAAGTGCGTGCACTGACGCCGGCCGATTTGCTGGCGGCTGCGCGAAAATACCTCGACTCCGCGAACATGCAGATCGTTGTGGTTGGCGATCGCACGCAAATCGAAGAGCAGGCACATCTGTTCGGCGACATCGAAGTTTTCGACGCCCAAGGCAAGCACCTGTCCTGATCGTGTCTGGTCTGTCCGGCATGTTATTGCATCGGTAACATAACGCTGTTATATTGATGGGGCCATGAGCCCGTATTTTCGTGTGCGCATCGCCCAAAAACGTTGCAGTCTTTTACTTCTTGCGATGTTCCTGTGCGTCGCCGCGCTGAATGCCACTTCCAAGAAGCCGCCGGCCCATCCGGTCAACATCAACTCCGCCAGTGCTGGTCAGTTGCAGCAGGTTCCCGGGATCGGGCCGGCTACCGCGGAGAAAATCCTGCAGATGCGCAAATCGTACGGGGCATTTAAAAGCGTGGACGATCTGCTGGCGATTCGCGGTATCGGGCCAAAGCGGCTCGAGAAAATGCGCAAGTATCTGGTCGCGGGGAGGCAGCCAGCTGCAGTGCCGAAAGGGCCGGCAGCGGCGAATTCCGCGGTGCCCGCGAAATGTCCCGGATGCGAGCGCGCATCGCCGGCAAAGAAATCCGCCGCTGTCGCGACTCGACCGAAAGTCGCGGTGAAAAAAGATGTTGCCGAACCAGCCAAAGCTGCAAACCCCTCGGTGAAGCCCGCCGCTGCAAGTGAAGACGAAGAGCCGGAGTGAGGTTGCTTCTGGCGTGAGTTGCGGCTGCCGAGCGCCCCACGCTTTGCAAAAGGCGCAAAGGATGGGCCACCCACGGACTCCCTTCGGCGGAATTGAGATCGTCCGACGATGCTGCATAGTGCGAAAGCGAAGCAGGTTGAGCCGGGGCATCGCTTATCGAAACTTTTAAGCGACGCGCAAACCTGTCTGCGTTGTGACAGTACGATGTTTGTGTTGATGGGCATCTAAAGGGTTTGGTGGGTTGTGGCGCGCGGGGCTTCAATGCGCAGCGGCACCTGGTCGGCGATGCGGATGCCATAGCCTTCGAGGGCGACGACTTTCTTCGGATGATTGGTTAGCACACGAATATCTTTGAGGCCAAGGTCGATCAGAATTTGCGCGCCGATACCGGATTCGTGCTGCACCATGCGCTGGCGGGCGGGTTCACGATCGAGCTGGCCACGCTTGTGAAAATGGATCTGAGGAAGCGACCCGGGCTCGTCGGAAGTGTCGATGCCAAAGCCGCGGCCGGTGTGGTGGAGATAGAGAAAGACGCCGCGATCTTCCTTGGCGATGGTGCTTAGAGAGCGCGAGACCAGCTCCGAGCAATCGCAGGTGATGGAGCCGAAGACATCGCCCGTCAGGCAATGCGAATGAACGCGGACGAGAGGAGGCGTGGCGCCTTCGAGGTTGCCGCGAACCAGCGCGAGGTGCTGATCCTGATCGACGTCGCTGGAGTAAGCGATGATGCGGAAATCGCCGTAGCGCGTGGGCAGCACGGCTTCGGCGACGCGGCGAACGTAACGCTCGTGCTGCATGCGGTAGCGGATCAGGTCGGCAACCGTCAGCATTTTCAGATTGTGCTGCATGCAGAATTCGTGAAGTTGCGGCACGCGGGACATGGTGCCGTCATCGCCCATGATTTCGCAGATCACGCCGCTGGGATTGAGGCCGGCGATGCGCGCGAGATCGACGCTGGCTTCGGTTTGGCCGGCGCGCACGAGAACGCCGCCATTGCGAGCGCGCAGCGGAAAAATGTGGCCGGGACGCGCGAGATCCTGCGGGCGCGTTTTGGGATCGATGGCGGTGAGGATGGTGATGGCGCGGTCGGAGGCGCTGATGCCGGTGGTCACGCCGAGGCGGCCATCGATGGCCTCGCAGAACGCGGTGCCGTGAACGGACGTGTTGATCGGCGACATCAGCGGCAGATGGAGTTCGTCGCAGCGGTCTTCGGTGAGCGGCAGGCAGATCAGGCCGCGACCAAACTTGGCCATGAAGTTGATGGCGTCGGGCGTGATTTTTTCGGCGGCCATGGTCAGATCGCCTTCGTTTTCGCGATCCTCGTCATCGACGAGGACGATCATGCGGCCCTGGCGGATTTCTTCGACGGCCTCTTCAACGGAGGCGAAGTTCTGAGTGTCACTCATACGTGCTCCTGCGTGCGACCGTAACGCGAGTCGATTCTGCGGATAGGATGATTTTACGACTCACGGGTTGCTCCGTCGAGCGGTGAGGCGAGTGAGTGGACGCCACTGAGCTGGAGTGTGAAGCGAGCATGATGTAAGCCCCTGAAGGGAAACGGCTTGCGCCAAGAAGTGGGCGATTGGGAAGCTTGGGGCACCTTGTGCTGAGTGCAGATACCCCCCACCCCGGGTGTTTCGGAACAAAGAGCACGTATGTGGCTGATTCGGTGAGGCTTGCCAAAAACGAGACTGCAAAAGAGCGTCGTGCTTGCGCAAGTTCTTTCCCCAATGCTTGTCGCGCCGGTGCCTCGCGGCGAGGCTCGCCCTCGGAGACCGGAACGCGGCGAATCGCCCTCCCTGGTATTCGGAAAACGGCGAGGGCAGAGTGCAGGAACCGACTGGAAACCGGGAGGCAGCGAGAAGGGGGGATCGGTCGCCGGAGTGGCGGAAGACGAACATGGGGAATGCTAGCATGGAACCGGCTGAAAGTAAACCAAAGAGATACGCTTAACTGAATAGGGAACATTCGAATGAACAGAAGCTCTAAAAACATTGAGGCTGCGCGGTGCAGGGTGATGGAAGGGTACGCCCGGGAGGGGCTAGCCCCTCCCCTACGGAGTATTGGCGGGTGCTTACGGTGGTGCTTCCGCCAAGGATGCGGCGCTTCTTGCTCCGTGGACGGTGTGTGGCGTTGACTTGAGTTGCGGTGGCACCTACCATGTCGGCACGACGGAGCCAACCTACCGGTGATCGGGCAAACAATTTCACATTACAAGATTGTGCAGAAGCTGGGCGGCGGCGGGATGGGTGTGGTTTATGAGGCCGAGGACCAGCGGCTGGGCCGGCGTGTGGCATTGAAATTTCTGCCGCAGGAATTGACGACGGATCCGCAGGCGCTGGAGCGATTCCGGCGGGAGGCGCGAGCAGCTTCGGCGTTGAACCATCCGAACATCTGCACGATTTACGACATCGGCGAGGATCAGGGCTTTCCATTCATTGTGATGGAATATCTCGACGGTATGACGTTGAAGCACCGGATCGAAGGGAAGCCGATTTCGGTTGAGCAAGTTCTGGAATATGCGGTGCAGATCGCGGATGCGCTGGATATGGCGCATGGCGCGGGAATCGTGCACCGCGACATCAAGCCAGCGAACCTGTTCGTTACCAAACGTGGACAACTGAAGATACTGGATTTTGGTCTGGCGAAGACGGCGGAGGGACTGCCGGAGCCAGGGCAGATGAATGCCACATCCGCGCCGACGTTGTCGATCGATCCGGCACATTTGACGAGTCCGGGAAGCACGGTGGGGACGACGGCGTATATGTCGCCGGAGCAGGCGCGCGGCGAAGAGCTGGATGCACGAACGGACTTGTTCTCATTTGGCGCGGTGATTTATGAGATGGCGACGGGGAAGCAGCCGTTTCTCGGAAATACGACGGCGGTGATTTTCGATGCGATTTTGAACCGCGCACCGACAGCGCCGGTGCGGCTGAATCCAAATCTTCCGGCGGAGCTGGAAGGGATCATCAACAAGGCTTTGGAGAAGGATCGCGAGTTGCGATACCAGGTTGCCGCGGAGATGCGCGGAGATTTGAAGCGCCTAAAGCGGGCGATCGATTCGGGGAAAACTTCGGCGGCAGAACATACGGGAGAACCGAACGTAGAGGAAATTTCAACGAGCGGTGGGCCGACGACTGGGTCGGGTGCTCTGGCGAGATCGGCAAGCGGCTCAAGAGCGGCTTCCTCGCAAGTGGGTGCTGCAGAGTCGCGGAGTCACCCTGCTATCGCGAAATCGCGGAAGAGTCTTTTGTGGATTGGTGCCGCCAGCGGTGATTGTCGCTACGTTGATTGGGGGATTCCTTTTTACCCGGCGGGCAACTGCATTGACGGAGAAAGATTCGATCCTGCTGACGGAATTCGTAAATACGACGGGCGATTCCGTGTTCGACGGAACGCTGAAGCAGGCACTGGCACTGCAGCTGGAGCAGTCGCCTTATCTAAATATTGTGCCGCAGTCGAAGATCGACGAAGCGCTGAAATATATGGGGCGTCCCGCGGGTGACCGGATTACGGCGGATGTGGGACGGGAGCTCTGCCAGCGTGCGGGCATCAAGGCGATGCTGACGGGATCGATCGCAGGACTGGGCAGCAATTATGTGATCTCGTTGAACGCGGTGAACGCGCAAACGGGGGATACACTGGCGAGTAAGCAGGCCCAGGCGGAGAGCAAGGAAAAAGTGCTGAAGGCGCTGGATGGCGCGGCATCGGAACTCCGACAGAAGTTAGGCGAGTCGTTGGGCTCGGTGGAGCACTTTGCGAAGCCGCTGGAGCAGGCGACGACATCGTCACTGGAAGCGCTGAAGGAATTCAGCCTGGGCCAGACGTCACATTTGAAATTGGACGACAGTGCAGCTATTCCACATTTGAAGAAGGCGACTGAGCTGGATCCCAATTTTGCACTGGCGCACGCGACACTGGGAGTGGCGTACGGAAACAATGTGGAAAAAAAAGCGGCCACGGAAAGCCTGAAGAAGGCGTTTGCGCTGAAGGACCGGGCGACGGATCGAGAAAGGTTCTACATACAAGCGCATTTTCACGATGAAGTGAGCGGAGATCTGCAGAAAACGATCGGGGTTTACGAGGAGTGGATGCAGGTTTATCCGAGAGACACCACGCCTTTAGATAACGTCTGCCTGTCGTACTTCGCGTTGGGAGAGTACGAGAAAGCGTTGAGCGTGGCCCGAGCGGCGATGCAAATCGACCCCAAGGACAGTTTCGCTTACGATCGCATGGCCAGCGCGTATATGTTCCAGAATCGGTTTGACGAAGCGCGAGCGATGGTGGAAGAGGCTTCGGCGAAAAAGCTGGATACCGTCAGCACGCACCGGGCGCTGTTCATTCTGGCGTACGTGCGGGGAGACCAGGCGGCGATGGAAAGAGAAGTCGAACGCGTCAGGGGAACCTCTGATGAAGCGTTCCTGCTGATCTTGCAAGCCAACGCCACGGCGACGGCCGGCAAACGGAAGGTGGCGGCAGGGATGTTTCGCGACGCCGAGGAAAGCGCGAAGCGAAACCAGATGAGGGAGTTTGAAGCGTCGATCAAAGCGGGTTGGGGGCTGCGGCAAGCAAACTTCGGGGATTGCACCGCGGCCAAGAATGCGGTTCGGGAATCGTTGGTGGAGCTGCCAAGCGGCGACAACAGCCTGTTCGCGGCATACGCGCTGGCGCAGTGCGGCGAGGAGGCAGCTTCACAGAAATTGATTGAGGGGATTGGAAAGGAAGTGCCGGAGAACGCACTGGTCCACGGACTGCAAATTCCGGTGGTGACGGCGATCAACCGAGTTCATCGCGGGAAAGCGGCGGAGGCGGTAGAAGTGTTGGAGAAAACTCGACCTTACGAAACGGGAGTGAATCTGGGAGACCCGGTGTTTTGGCCTGTGTATGTGCGGGGACTGGCGTATTTGAACATGAAGGACGGAGACAAGGCGATAAGCGAGTTCAAGAAGATTCTGGATTTTCCCGGGCGTGCGGGACTGAGCGATCTGTCGCCGATGGCGCAATTGGGAACGGCGCGGGGATATGTGTTGAAGGGTGATGCGGGGAAAGCGCGAACGGCTTATCAGGACTTGCTGGCGAAGTGGAAAGATGCGGATGCGGACCTGCCGGTGCTGGTGCAGGCGAAGACGGAGTACGCAAAGCTGCAGTAAATGGCGCGACTGGTGCGAGGCCGACTCTTATTGCGGTTGGTGCATCGAAGACATTGAGCGGTAAATGACGGAGTGACCTGTTTTGGGCTGATCGGCGCCGATGGAGGCGCAGTGATGCGTGCGTACGTCATGCGCACGATGGCCGGCAGGTGGCTCGGAAATCCAGGATCCGTGAAAAAGAGAAATGGTGGAAGCGCAGGAATTTCCCTGCTGGCCGCGGGTGTGGTGGTGTGTTTCGGTGTTGTGCTGACGGATGCGCATATCGCCGCGGCGCAGGAAAGGGCGGCGCACGCGAAGGCAGTGGCGGTGACGCGCCAGTCGACTACGGGTCCGCGAGCGATGGCCTATACGGCGTCGCGCGAAACGGTGGTGCAGGGAACCATTATCGAGTATCACGAAGCTTCGTCTACGTCGCCGATTGGCGCGCACGCAAAAGTGCAGACGGCGGGCGGCATTGTGGATGTGCATCTGGGGCCGGCGTCGTATTTGAAGGCGCGTCGATTCTCGTTGGCGGCTGGGGATGCGGTGCGGTTTGTGGGAGTAGCGGCGACGGGAAAGACGGGCAGCGTATTCCTGGCGCGGACGGTGGAGCGAGGCGGAGAAACCTTGGCATTGCGGTCGCCGCGGGGAGCTTTGGCGGCGAACGGTGCGGCTCGGGCGCAGGCAGCGCGTGACGGAGCGCAGAGTCAGCGGCATGGCGGTGCGCGATGAGTGGGCGGATCCGGCTCGGCCTCGCGACGGCGATGCGGGGGGCTGCGCGGATAAGTTGTGGTCGTGGGTACGCCCGGGAGGGGGCTAGCCCCTCCCGTACGGGAGGATGGGGGCGCCAATGGTGGGGGCGCAATCCGGGGGTGAGGCGGCGGGTGAGTGGGGCGGGGGTGCTAGGTTTGGTATTGCTGGGATTGGCGACGGTGGGATGTGGAGGTGGATCGTCGTCTGGGGGTGGTGGAGGGAATCCGCCGCCACCGCCGCCGGCGAAATTTTCTAATGCAACACTGAGCGGCAAGTATGCTTTTTCGATGAGCGGCACGGAAGATTGCGGCACCGGTGGAACCGTGAGCCCGAGCACGTTCGGACGGATTGGGAGCTTCACCGCGGATGGAAAGGGAAAAATCACGATCGGAGTGGAGGACATCAACAGCTGCAGCGGCGCGGAGATAATCGATTTTACCGGCGGAAGTTATGCGATCGATGCGGATGGGCGCGGCAGCATGAGTTTGATTAACAGCAGCGGGACCACGACGTACAGCATCGTTTTATCGACGGCGTCGCAAGGCAACATCGTGCAGACCGACGCGACGGGTACGGCGAGCGGGGATTTCCAGCGGCAGACCGCGTCGGCATTTTCCACCGCGGCTATTGCCGGCGGCTACGTGTTCGATTTCAAGGGCGTGGATGTGGATGCGACGGCGATGACGACGAGCTCGGCGTCGATTATCGGGCGCTTTGACGCGAACGGCGGAGGGATCACCAACGGATTATTCGATTCGAATATAGCGGGAGTGCTGTCCGGACAGCAGGTTTTTCCGGCGGGGGCATTTTACGCGGTGGATGCGAACAGCGACGGGACAAACTTTGGGCGTGGTACGGCGAATATCGGCGGGCGGAACTATGCGTTTTACGTGGTGGATGCCACGCGGCTCAAGATGATTGGGACGGATTTCCCGTCGTTGCTGGTGGGCGATGCGTTTGCGCAGCAGAATGTGGCGTTTAATGTGGGATCGTTGAGTGGAGGATATGCGTTTTTGCTGGGCGGAATGAGCACGAGCGGGTCGGTGGCTAGCGCCGGACGATTTACCGCGGATGGCGGTGGGAATCTGACGGACGTGATCACGGATGAGAATAACGCGGGTGGAATCACGCAACTGCCGAGCGCCGGTGGAACGGTGACGGGGACGTACACGGTGGATACGAATACGTTCGGCGGCGGGGAGCTGACCTGGACGGATAGCAGTTCGGGGACATTCACGTTTATTTTTTATCTGATTTCGCCCACGCAAGCGGTGTTCCAGGAGACAGATTCGAATTTAACGAGCGACGGAAGCTTTTTTGCGCAGACGACCAGCCCGATTACGACGGCTTCCCTGGCGGGCGATTACGCGTTTAATTGGAGCGGAACGAGTACCGATGAAGAGGATTACATCGGACAATTCACGCTGAGCAGCGGGGCGGGGAACTTCAGCGGATTGGCGGACCTGAATGAGTTCGCAACCGGGAAGCAAACGTTTGACGCGGCGGTGAATGGGACTTTAGCGCTGAACGGGAATGGTGCGGGGGCGAATCCGTTTACTGCAAATTTGGGGACAGCACCTGCGCGGACGCTGGCGTTCACGGCTTATGTGGTGAGTGCGAATACGATGTTTGTGGTGGGGACGGATACAAACCGCGTGGTGGCGGGATCGGTGGTGCGGCAGCCGTAACGGCACGGTGAGTGCGAGGTAACTCTTCCGCAGTCGGAACCGAGGTGTGGGGAAATGCATCTTATCGGCTGGAGGACGGGCCATGCCGAAACTTGCGATTTGGGCGCAGATGGAAGCAAAAGCGGGAAAAGAGCGGGAAGTGGCGCAGTTTTTGAAGTCGGCGCAGGCGCTGGCGGAGAAAGAAACCGGAACGGTTACGTGGTACGCAATGAAACTGGGCGGATCGGGATTCGGGATTTTCGATACGTTTGAGGATGAGAAGGGGCGCGAGGCGCATTTGACCGGCGAGATAGCGAAGGCGTTGTTCGAGAAATCGCAGGAATTGTTTGCGAAGGACCCGACGGTGCATAAGGTGGAGCTTTTGGCGGCGAAGGTTTCGGGAGCGGGTGCGAAGGCGCAGAAGGCTTGAGAGAGAGGAGCAAAGTAAGAAGTATTGATGTAAAGAAGCGAGGTGAAGAAGTGGAGAAGAACGACTTAATGGCATAACGAAGCGGCGAATTTTGCGGCATTTACATTGATTTCGGGGTGGGCCCGGTTGCGGGCCTGCCCTTTTTGTTTTTTGCGAGGGTCGCGCGGCTCGCGCGTGGGGATTGTGATCGTGATTGCGCCCGGGAGGGGGCTAGCCCCTCCCGTACGGAGCTGCGCGTTGGCGATTGGTGTGGACTTGAAGTTGTGATTAAACCCGCACCCTTAGATGCGAAGGGTGCGGCACCCGGGATCAAATGGCGCTCATGGATGGGATCTCGGCTGTTATTCTTGTTGTTGTTTGCGGGAGATTTGTGAGCTAGCGTGCCGCCGATTATTAGCGTACAGGGATTGTCGAAACGATATGGGGTTGCGCCACTCTTTCGGGAGATTTCGTTCACGGTTTCCGAAGGAGAGCGCGTTGGTGTGATTGGGCCGAACGGGTCGGGGAAGTCGACGCTGCTAGAGATTTTGCAAGGGCGCGTGACACCAGACAGCGGCGATGTGGCGATCCGCAAAGGGATGCGGCTGGCGTTGGTGCAGCAGGTTTCGGAGTATGCGAGTGGCGAGACGGTGCGCGTGATTGTGGATCGGGCGCTGGATCGCGGCGGGGTTGCGGAGAGCGAGCGACTGGGCCGAACGGCAGAAATTCTGGGGCGCGCCGGGTTTGTGGATCTGGAAGTGGAGGCGGCGACGCTTTCGGGCGGATGGCGCAAGCGTCTGGCAATCGTGGAGGCATTGGTGCAGCGGCCGGACGTGCTGCTGTTGGATGAGCCGACGAACCATCTGGATCTTGCGGGAATTGAATGGCTGGAAGGCGTGCTGCGGAACGCGGCGTTTGCGTGCGTGGTGGTGAGTCACGATCGATATTTTCTGGAGAATGTGGCGAACGAGGTGATGGAGCTGAATGCGGCGTATGAAAATGGCGCGCTGCGCGTGTCGGGGAACTACAGCACATTTTTGGAAAAGAAGGAGGAGTACCTGCACGCGCAAAGGAACCGGCAGGAGGCGCTGGAAAATCGCGTGCACACGGAGATTGAGTGGCTGAGGCGCGGACCGAAGGCGCGCACGACGAAATCGAAGGCGCGAATCGACAAAGCGCACGAGATGATCGGCGAACTGGCGGAGATGAGCACGCGAACGCGGTCGACTAGCGCGAAGATCGATTTTTCGGCGTCACAGCGGCAGACGAAGCAGCTGATCACGTTAGATGGGGTGAGTTATTCGATTGGCGGGCGGACGCTGTTTCAGAATATTCATTTTATAGTGACCGCGGGAATGCGGGTTGGATTGGTTGGGCCGAACGGCAGTGGGAAGACAACTCTGCTGCGATTGCTGAAGGGTGAGATCAAACCGGCTGCGGGAAAGATGAAGCAGGCGGATGCGCTGCAGATCGTTTATTTCAATCAGAATCGCGAACTGGATCCGGATGTGAGTCTGCGGCGGGCGTTGGCGCCGGACAGTGATTCGGTGATTTATCAGGATCGCGTGATCCACGTGGCAGGTTGGGCGGCGAGATTTTTGTTTACGGGAGAGCAATTGAATCAGCCGGTCGGGAGATTGTCAGGCGGCGAGCGGGCACGCGTATTGATCGCGCAGTTGATGCTGCAGCCGGCGGATGTGTTGCTGCTGGACGAGCCGACGAACGATCTGGATATTCCGACGCTGGAAATTCTCGAGGAGAGTCTGCTGGAGTATCGCGGAGCGCTGGTGCTGGTGACACACGACCGGTACATGCTGGATCGCGTGTCGACCGTGGTGCTGGGGCTGGATGGGATGGGCGGCGCGGAACGCTTTGCGGATTATGCGCAGTGGGAGGAGTGGCAGAGGGAGCGAGCGGCGGAGCGGGGAAGCGCAGCTCGTGAAGCATCGCGCGCGGCGGCTGCGCCGCTTTCCGCCGTGGCGAATGGCGGCACGCCTGCTACTGCGGCTGGTGTGGTGACGAAGAAAAAACTCTCGTATATCGAGCAGCGGGAGTTCGAGTCGATCGAGCAGCGGATTGCGGATGCGGAGAAGGAATTGCAGGCGAAGCACGAGGCGCTGAGCGATCCGGCGATCATGAGCGATGGACCGCGACTACATGCGGCGTCGATGGAGATGGAAGCAGCGCAGAAGGCGATTGATGGGTTGTATGCGCGCTGGGCGGAGTTAGAAGGGAAGATCGCGTGAAGGTCAGGCACCGTTAGCATTATGGCCGGGGGGATGACTGCCGCTTCGTCGAGCAAGTTCAGGATCTTCGTTCGCGATGTCGTTTTATGCAGGCAGCAGGCGCGCAACCAGGTGATACACGGCGGCGCCGATCAGCGCACCGCCGGGAATCGTAAGAATCCAGGCCCACACAATGCGGCGAGTGACGCCCCAACGCACCGCGGTGAGGCGACGTGATGCGCCGACTCCGACGATTGCGCCGGTGATGGTGTGCGTGGTGCTCACCGGAATGCCGAACCGCGCGGTGGTGAAGAGCGTTAGCGCGCCGGCAGTTTCCGCGGCGAAGCCTCCAAACGGAGTGAGCTTGGTGATGCGCTGGCCCATGGTTTTGATGATGCGCCACCCGCCGGCCATGGTGCCGCCACCCATGGCCAAGTGGCAGCAGATGATGACCCAGTAGGGCACTTCATGAGTGCCGACGTAGCCACCAACCAATAGCGCAGCGGTGATGATGCCCATCCCTTTTTGCGCGTCGTTGGTGCCATGGCCAAGACTGTAGAGCGCAGCGGAGAGTAGTTGCAGCCTGCGGAACCAGCGATCGACTTTGCGGGGACGGGTTTTGCGGACCAGCCAACTGGTGGCGATAGTCACGAGCATGGCTACGATCATGCCTATGACCGGGGAAAGAAAGATGAAGAGGATTGGTTTGGTCCAGCCGGAGAGAATGAGCGCGCGATAGCCGGCGTGGGCGACGGCGGCGCCGCCATAAGAGCCCATCAGCGCGTGCGAGGAACTGGTGGGCAGACCGAGGATCAGAGTGATGAGATTCCAGCTGATGGCGCCGAGCAGGCCAGCAAGAAGCACGCGCTCGTCGACAAGATCGATACGGACCAGGCCTTTGCTGAGAGTGGAAGCGACCTTGGTGCCGAAGACGAAAGCGGCGACGAAATTCCAGAAGGCGGCCCACAGCACGGCGCGAAACGGTGTGAGGACGCGCGTGGAGACGACGGTCGCGATAGAGTTGGCGGCGTCGTGCCAGCCATTCGAGAACTCGAAGGCGAGCGTGAGGCCAACCACAATGAGAAGGAGCGAGAAACTAGACATGGAGGAGGTGGCGAGCGATGGCTTCTTCAGGCGTTCTTAAGAATGACGCCTTCAATTACGTTGGCGACATCTTCGCACTTATCGACCGCGGTTTCGATGACCTCGAAGATTTCCTTCCACTTGATGATCTGGACGGGGTCCTTTTCTTCGTCAAAAAGTTGAGCGATGAGCGTGCGGCAGAGACGGTCACTCTCATTTTCGCAGCGATTGATTTCGATGACGAATTTGAGCGCACGATCGGTGCTGGAGAGCGATTTGACGCAGGAAACCACTTCCGCGGTGGCGGAGACCAGCACTTTGACGAGGTCGGCGGTGCCTGGTCGAACTTCGCTGACGCGATAGAGAACGAAGCGGCTGGCGGCGGCGTCGATGAGATCAATGACATCGTCCAGACGGCTGCAGAGTTCGTGAAGATCCTCACGATCGAACGGGGTAATGAAAGTTTGGTTGAGCTTGGTGAGGACGGTGTGGGCGATGTCGTCGCCGTGGTGCTCGATGGCTTTGATGCTTTGCACCTGCTCGGGCACCCCAGTGTAGTGATCGAGCATCTGCAGGAGCGCTTTGGCGCCCGCATGAATGTTCTCGGCCTGCCTGTCGAACAGGTCGAAGAAACCGCGTTCGTGAGGCAGCAATCGCTGCAAAAGTCCCGGCATGTTGGAGGACTCTCCCTGAAGAGTCTGTAAGGCAGGGGCAGTGTAGCGGAGGGGAATGATGGAGGCAAGGCGAGGCGGCGCCAGTCTGGGGAGCGTGGCTGTGGAGTGAAAGCGATGATCGCTTCGTTTATGGTGCAGGAAACAGGAAAGAAACGTGGTGCGAAAATTAGGAAAAGTTAACACGCGAACTGAGTGGGCCGAGCCGAAACTAGGGATTATGTTCGGGAAGAAACCAGTATCGGTGCTGATCGGAGAGCACGGAGCAGATCACGTCCACATCGAGCCGCATGCGAAGATGGTGTCGGGTCGATTTGAAGCTGAAATCTTCATCCGATGTGGCACGTGGAGCGGCCACTTTGTGGGAATTTTCATTGCTGGGGAACTTCATAAGTTTGGGCAAGATATCAGCAGTCTATGTGAAGGGTTGAAATGCACGGCAGTGCTGAAGCCGAACGAGCCGCGCCTACAAATGACGTTGAGCGACGACAGGAAGAATTCCAATCATATTTCGGTGCGAGGCTTCGCAAGGCAGAGCATGGAATCGAGAACGGTGCTGGAATTCGAATTCGATACGGATCGAGTAAACCTGGCGGAAGCGGGACATGCCTTGGCGCTCGCAGAACACGCCTAAGGCGGAAAAAAGCGGCCCAGTGGAAATGGGTTGTGATCCGGGGAATTCATCAAAAGAAATTTAGCGAAGTCAAAGCCGGTCTCACCGCCGGTCCTTACGCGCTAGTCATTCAGACGCGATCTAAAATCGTGTCCGCAGTCAAGGTCGATACTCATGAACACCGCAGATCTTGCCTTTTTGGCGGATTAGAACCGAACCTGAACGCAAAAAAAAGGGCGACCCGTGAGGGCCGCCCTTTTGGGACAGGCTGAAGCCTATCCCACATCGATTGAGGTATTGGGCAAGCTGGAAAACTTAGTACATGCCGCCCATGCCGCCGGGTCCACCTGGACCGCCGGCAGCCGCGCTCTTCTTGTCGTCTTCCTTGATTTCGGCCACCAGGGCTTCGGTAGTGAGCATCAGGCCGGCGATAGAAGCCGCGTTCTGCAGAGCGAGGCGGGTGACTTTGGCGGGGTCGATAACGCCCATCTTGACCATGTCGCCGTAGTCGCCGGAATCGGCGTTGAAGCCGAAGTTGTCGTCCTTGGACTCGCGGATCTTGCCGATCACGACAGCGCCTTCGAAACCGGCGTTGTGCGCGATCTGCCGAGCGGGCTCTTCGAGAGCGCGCTTCACGATGCCTGCGCCGACAGCTTCGTCATCGTGCAGCTTGAGCTTCTCGACAGCCGCGAGGCAGCGGATCAGAGCAGTGCCGCCGCCGGCTACGATGCCCTCTTCGACCGCAGCGCGGGTGGCGTGCATGGCGTCTTCAACGCGAGCCTTCTTTTCCTTCAGCTCGGTTTCGGTAGCCGCGCCCACCTTGATGACCGCAACGCCGCCAACGAGCTTGGCAAGGCGCTCCTGGAGCTTTTCCTTGTCGTAGTCGCTGGTGGTGTTTTCGACCTGCGCACGGATCTGCTTGACGCGGCCTTCGATCTCAACAGACTTGCCGCCGCCCTCGACGATGGTGGTGTTGTCCTTGTCGATGGTGATCTTCTTGGCGCGGCCGAGATCCTCGAGCTTTACGTTCTCGAGCTTGATGCCGAGATCTTCGGTGATGGCCTTACCGCCGGTCAGCACTGCGATGTCCTCGAGCATGGCCTTGCGACGATCGCCAAAGCCAGGGGCCTTGACGGCGGCGCACTGCAGGGTGCCACGGAGCTTGTTCACCACCAGGGTCGCGAGCGCTTCGCCCTCGACTTCTTCGGCGATGATCAAGAGGGGCTTGCCCATCTTGGCGGTCTGCTCGAGCAACGGGAGCAGATCCTTCATGGAGCTGATTTTCTTCTCGTGGATGAGGATGCGCACGTCTTCGAGAATGCACTCCATGCGATCCGGATCGGTGACGAAGTAGGGCGAGAGGTAGCCGCGGTCGAACTGCATACCTTCCACGACTTCCAGGGTGGTCTCCATCGTCTTGGATTCCTCGACGGTGATCACGCCATCCTTGCCAACCTTCTTCATGGCTTCGGCGATGATGCCGCCGATTTGCCTATCGTTGTTAGCGGAAATGGTGCCGACCTGAGCGATCATGTCGCCCTTGACATCGCGAGAGAGCTTCTTGATTTCATCGACGGCAACTTCGACGGCGCGCTCAATGCCGCGCTTGAGGGCAGTGGGGCTGGCGCCTGCGGCGACAGTCTTCACGCCTTCGCGGAAGATAGCCTGAGCGAGCACGGTGGCGGTGGTGGTGCCATCGCCGGCCACGTCGCTGGTCTTGGAAGCAACTTCACGAACCATCTGCGCGCCCATGTTCTCGAGGGGATCGCGGAGTTCGATTTCCTTGGCAACGGTCACGCCGTCCTTGGTGATGATCGGCGCGCCGAACTTCTTTTCGATCACCGCATTGCGGCCCTTGGGGCCCAGGGTAATCTTGACTGCATCGGCGAGAGCGTTCACGCCGCGAAGAATCGCCTGACGGGAATTCTCACCTGTAATGATTTGCTTCGCCATACTGGTATTTCCTCCTGAGATTGTTGCTACCGCTAATTTCTTGATGCCGACCTTGGGGACCTTCGGCTGGGGAGCCGACTATTACCTGACGGGTCTAAAGAACCCGCCAGTACAGTTACTTCTTGCTGCCAGCGGCCTTGGCGGCGCCGCTGAGCTTGGCCAGGATTTCTTCCTCGCGCAGGATCAACAGCTCTTCGTCGTCGACCTTAATTTCGGTGCCGCTGTACTTGCCAAACAGCACGCGGTCGCCGGGTTTCACATCCAGAGGAATCGTTTCGCCCTTCTCGCGCTTGCCGGAGCCGACGGCGATCACTTCGCCCTCTTGCTGCTTCTCCTTAGCCGAGTCAGGGATGATAATTCCGCCCTTGATGCTTTCCTTCTCTTCAATGCGCCGAATGACCACGCGGTCGTGGAGCGGCGTGAGATTCACTGCCATCGTCTAAAAACCTCCATAAGTGAGTGACTGCTGAGTTGACTCTGAGTGGGAGAGGGATTAGCACTCCTCAAAGTCGAGTGCTAATATAGACAGAAAGAATTGGCATGTCAAGGGAATTGCCGACATGGCGGTAAGTCCTCTGGGTGCTGCTTACCTGGCGTAAGTCTCTTATTTATAATGAGATGATGGGGTGCAAGGAAAAGGTGACACTTGGCCATTGCGGTGCCTCGTCTTGAGGCTTAGGATTTGTGCTGACCTTAACTCATGGCTTCGCTCCTATATATCCGGCTGATCGGGCTAACCGCGGGCACGCTGTTGCCGCTGTTCTGGATGGTGGTGATCGCCGGCTATCGAAGGCAGCGCAACTTCGAACGCGTGTTTTTCTTCTTGTGCCTGGCGCTGTTTCTCTTCTACAGCGGATCACTTTTGATTCTGAATGCCCAGATTTATTACGGGCAGCCGCCGATCGGGCTGCGGGGATTCGCGATCGCCATAATCATCTCTGGGCTGTGCCTGTTCCCCGCGTTCTTGATGCACATGCACATGGAATTTGCGGAGACTCGCGGGCTGCTGAAGAACCGTCGATGGAAGTGGGTGGTGGCGCTGTTTTTCTATGTCGCGGCGTTGCACCAGATGATCCACAACATCCCGGTGCAGATCGCAGCAGGGAACTTCGATTTCGTGTTGCCGGGAGATTCGCTGGAAGCAGGATTCGCACACATTTATTCGTACAGCCTGATCTGGTGCACCACATGGGAGTTTCGATTCTGGCGAAACGCTCCGAGCAAAGTGGAGCGCCGCTACTACGGATTTCTGGGGGTGGTGTTCGGGCTGGCGTTTGCGGCCATCGCGCTGCTGCATCTGGTCGATGTTGCTTTGAGCCGATCCGCGCGCGAGATTGTCGGCGTTTCGTTGGCGTTGTCGCCGGTGGTGCCACTCGCCGCGCTGATTTATCTGGTGTGGCGGCACAATTTTTTGCAGATCGGGCGGCAGAAGAACCTGGTATGGGCGGTGTCGGCGACATTTCTGGCGCTGTTGTACCTGAGCCTGGTGCGGCGCGTGAGCGGCTGGCTCGAACCAGAGCTGCCTCCCGAAGCTTCGGCGTCGATTCTGTTGTTTGTGCTGGTGATTTTCATCGAACCGCTGCAGCGAGTGCTGGGGCGGACTCTGCAGGAGACCGCGCATCGCGAAATGGAACGGGTGCAGCGGCTGATGGCGGAGATCCAGCAGCAAGCTAAGCAGGGAGAGATTGATGTGCTGGCGCGATTTGTGGCGCGACGGCTGAAGGAAGAGTTCGAGCTGGCATCGGCGCGCGTGATCTTGGGGGCGCGATTCGCGGCGCGAATGGGGGGTGTGGCTGAGGCTGTGACGGGCGACGGCGTGATGGGCGACGTTGTCGGCATTGGCGACGAGCAGGAGCACGAGCGTCAGGATCAGGTCGATTCGCCGAATGAATTTCGCATCGGGCAAGGGCAGCACGTCGCGGGGCGACTGGTGGTCAAGCCGCACGGGGCATTCTTGTCCGGAGAAACGGCGGCGGCGCTGGAGAATCTGTGCGAGCAGCTGCCAAATGCGCTCGATCTTTGCGTTTTGATCGAAGAGAAGCTGCGGCTGGAACGGGAATTGTCGGAGCGCGAGCGGCTGGCGCTGGTGGGCCAAATGGCGGCGAGCATTTCGCACAATCTGAAAAATCCACTGGGGTCGATCAAGACGATTTTGCAGGTGCAGCTGGAAAATCCAGAGCTGCCGGAGTCGCTTCGCGGAGAAACGAAAATCGTATTGAGTGAAGTCGGGCGGCTTTCGGCCAAGCTGAATCAGCTATTGCAATTCAGCCGGCCGACGGTCCTGGGCAGTCAAAACGGCGCGACTTGCGATGCGCGCGCGGTGTTGCAACAGGTGGCGGAGGTGTTGCAGCACGAAGCGGATCGTCGCGGAGTGCGATTTGATGTGGACGCGCGAGCGGAGGCGATCGAAGTGGCGATGGGCATGGAGGCGGTGCACGACGTGTTGTCGAATTTGATTTTGAATGCACTGGAAGCAAGTCCGCGAGGCGGCAGGGTGGCCGTTCACATGAACGCGGTTGATGTGATGTGCGGGATCTCGATTGAAGACGACGGTTCCGGAATTCCGAAAGAGCTGCAGCAAAAAGTGCTGGAGCCGTTTTTTACTACGAAGACGCAAGGTACGGGATTGGGATTGAGCATCGTGGCCAGGCGGATTGCGGAAGCGGGCGGCGAGCTGGAATTTGTCAGCCCTCGCGCGAATGGCCGAGGCACGCGGTGCGTTGTGAATTTGAAACGCAAGCAAAGCTTGAGCGGGAGAGGGCGGGTCGCGTGATGAGGACAATATTGATTGTTGATGACGAGCCGGCGGCGCGGTACGGATTGCGGCGAGCGCTGGAGTCGCAATATCGCGTGGCGGAGGCGGAGTCGGCGGAAGCGGCGCGCGAAGCTTTGCCTCGTGAGAAACCGGATCTCGTTTTGCTGGATGTGATCATGCCGGGGCAGGACGGGATTTCATTTCTGCGGTGGATGCGCGAGCAGGGAAGCGAAGTGCCAGTGCTGATGGTGTCGGCGCTGGATACGGCAAAGACTGCGGTGGAGGCGCTGCAGTTGGGCGCGGCGGATTATCTGGTGAAAGGGTTTGAGCTGGAAGAGTTGCGGCAACGGGTGGCGAACCTGTTGAAGCTGGCGACGCTGGAGAAAGAAAACGATTCGTTACGGCGGCGGTTGACCACGGAAGGGCACTTCGGGCAGATGCTGGGGCGCGGCGCGGAGATGCGGCGAGCGTTCGAGATTGCGGATCGAGTGGCGCCGACGGATTCGACAGTTTTGATCCTGGGCGAAAGTGGCACAGGAAAAGATTTGCTGGCACAGGAGATCCACGCGCGTTCGCCGCGAGCGGGCAAGCCGTTTGTGGCGGTGAATTGCGCGGCACTGCCCGAGACTTTGATCGAGTCGGAATTGTTTGGTTACGAGCGCGGAGCTTTTACGGGGGCCACGCAGCAGAAAAAGGGAAAATTCGAATTGGCGTCTGGTGGCACGTTGTTTCTGGATGAGATTGGGGACATGAATCCGGTGACGCAGGCGAAAGTACTGCGGGCACTGGAAAGCCGGACCATCGAGCGGCTGGGCGGCACGCAATCGATTCCCGTGGACGTGCGGGTGATCAGCGCGACGCATCGCGACTTACCGGCAGAGATTCGCGCGGGGAAATTTCGCGAGGATTTATTTTACCGATTGAGAGTGGTGGCGGTCGATTTGCCGCCTTTGCGCGCGCACAAGGAAGATATTTCCGTGCTGGCAGAAGCATTCTTGCAGATGCACGGATCGCGGCTGGGCCGGACGGCGCGACTGAGTCGCGAGGCGATGGCAGCGATCGAGCGCTACGATTGGCCGGGGAATGTTCGCGAGCTGAAAAATGCACTGGAACGCAGCCTGGTGTTGTGCAACGGCGATGAAATTAGAGTCGCCGATTTGCCGCTGGAGGTGGCTAGTGGCGAGCCTATCGCGCACAAGGCCTCGCACAATGGCGCGGACGCGGGACTCAGCGAAAAGGACTTTCGCGAGGCCAAGCACAAGTTCGAAGTCGCTTACCTGACGAAACAACTGGTGAGCCATCGATGGAATGTTTCGCGAACGGCAGCGACGATTGGGCTGCACCGGCAGAGCTTGCAGGAAAAATTGCGAGAGCTAGGGATTCGGCGGCCGGGTCGCGAGCCGGTGGAAGAAAGTGAATCGTGACGGGTGATTGGTGACGATTGCGGGAGGGTGCGCGGGGTACGTGCTTGCGGGCGGCGCTAGCTCGCGATTTGGGAGCGACAAGGGGTTGGCGCAGCTTGGCGGGAAGTCTTTGCTCGCGCGGTTATGCGCGATCTTGAGTGAAGTAGCGCCGCCGGTTGCGATTATCGGCGATGGGAAAAAATACGGCGCAGTCGGTGTGACATGCATACAGGATCAGTGGCCGGGTGAAGGGCCGCTGGGCGGGATCATCACGGCGCTCGATGATAGCGCGCGAAATTCAGCTACTGCGGGTGCGCCGGGAACGTGGAACCTGATTATCAGTTGCGACATGCCATTTCTTACCCGCGATTGGCTGACATTTCTCGTTCAGCGTGCGCTTGCGAGTGGTCACGATGTGGTGGTGCCGGAATCACGCTACGGCCTGGAGCCTCTGTGCGCGTGCTGGCGAACGGATGCAAGTGCGACTCTGCGGCAGGCATTTGATGGAGGAACGCGCAAGGTGAGCGAGGCCATGAAACAGCTGCGCGTGGAAATCCTTGACGAGACGCATTGGAAACGATTTGATAGCGCGGGAAGGCTGTTCTGGAACATGAACACTCCGGCAGATCACGAACAAGCACGGCGATGGATGGAGGCGGAGCGAGCGTGAGCGATCTTCGGGAAGGAGAGGGGCTGTCGGCGAATGAGGCGCGGCGCCCACCTGCTACGGCGCCGTCCAGCTCGGAAATTTATTTTGAATTTCGCGATGTGTGCAAGTCCTTTGATGACCGCGTGATTTTGAACCGCGTGAGCTTTACGGTGATGAAAGGGCAGACCTGCGTGATCATGGGCCGCAGCGGCGTGGGGAAATCGGTGTCTCTGAAGCACATTATGGGATTTCTGAAGCCGGACTCGGGAAGCGTGCTGATCGATGGTGAGGATGTTACGCACTTCACCGAGGAGCAATTTTCGGAGGTTCGCCGCAAAGTGACGATGGTGTTCCAGTCGGGCGCGCTGTTCGATTCGCTCACGGTTGCCGACAACATCGCGTTTCCGTTGGAAGATCAGCCGGGTTTGACCACGGAAGATGTGGACGCGTACGTAGACAAGTTGGCGCAAGTGCTGGAAGTCGAAAGCGTGCTGGAGAAACTGCCGGGTGAGCTTTCGACGGGCATGCGGCGTGCGGTGGCGATCGCGCGTGCGCTGGCGCAGAATCCCGAAGCGATTTTGTTCGATGAGCCCACCACGATGGTCGATCCGATCATGGCGCAGCACATGGGAGACTTGATCGCCCGACTCAAAGAGACGTTTCACAAGACGTCGATCGTGGTCACGCACGACACGCATCTGGCGCGAAAGCTCGCCGACAAAGTAGTGTTCCTGCAGGATGGCACGTGCAGCGTGTTTGAATCGTGGGCGGAATTTCAGAACTCGAAAGATCCGTTTCTGCATAATTTTCTCCAACAAGACGAGCTCATTCCCGCGCTGGACGTGACTCTGTGAGCCAACCAACCGCCGGCGCCACGGCCGGCGATCCGAAGAAACAATTACGACGTGAAATGGGTTTCTGGGACGTTCTGCTATTTAACATCGCTACGGTTTTAGGTCCGCGCTGGGTTGCCGCGGCGGCACACAACGGACCTTCTTCGATCAGCTTGTGGGTACTCACGGCGATTTTATTTTTTATTCCGTACGGCCTGGTAATCAATGAGCTCTCGTCGCGTTTTCCGGTCGAGGGCGGTTTGTACGTTTGGGCCAAGGAAGCTTTTGGAGACTTCCACGGATTTGTTGCCGGCTGGAACTACTGGATCTATACGTTTTTTTATTTTCCAGGATTGCTGCTGGCCAGCGCTTCGATGAGCGCTTATATCATCGGGTCGGGTGGCGGCGAGCTCGCGCAGAATCGGACATTTCTGCTGGTGGTGTCGTTCGCGCTGCTGATCATTGCGGTGGCGCTGAATATCATCGGGCTGAATATCGGGAAATGGCTACAGAACGTCGGAGGAGTATCGACGTATGCGCCTTTGCTGATGCTGGTGGTGATTGCGGTGTTGGTCTACCTGCGGCACGGGTCGATCACGCAGTTCACGTGGGCGACCATGAAGCCGGCGTGGAATTGGGACACCGTAAATTTCTGGTCGCAGATCGCTTTCGCATTTACTGGACTGGAGCTGGTGTCCGCGATGAGCGAGGAAATCCGCGACCCGCAGCGAACGCTTCCGCGTGCGTTGGTGGGCTCCAGCGTGCTGATCGCGGGAATGTATATCGTCGGAACGATTGCGGTGCTGATGCTGGTGCCGGCGCAAGATGTTTCGCCAACGAGCGGCGTGTTCCATGCGGTGACGCTGGGATCGACGGCATTGGGTGTGGCGTTTCTCGGGATCGTTGCGGCGCTCCTGGTTTCGGTGGGAAATGCCGGCGGCGTGGGCAGCACGGTGGCAGGAATCGCTCGCGTTCCGTTCATCGTGGGGATCGATCGATATCTGCCGGCGGCATTTGGCAAGATCCACCCGAAGTGGCGAACGCCGTGGGTTTCCATTCTCGTGCAGGCGGTGATTTCAGGCGTCATTCTGCTGGTCAGTCAGGTCAGCGAAACAGTGCATGGCGCGTATCAGGCTCTGGTGGACATCACGATCATCATTTATTTTATTCCGTTCTTATATATGTTTGCGGCGGTGATCAAACTGGCGAATCGGCCGGACCGGCTGGCAAATCCTAATGCGGTACTGATTCCTGGCGGAAAGTTCGGAGTGTGGCTGGCTGCGGGAGTTGGTCTCGTAATTGTTTTTGGCGCGATGTTGATTTCCGCTGTGCCGCCGGGAGATTCGGCGAATAAATTTCTGTTCGAGGTAAAGCTGCTCGTCGGGACGATCGGCGCCATACTTTTGGGGCTGATTCTTTATTGGCGCGGCGCGCGCGCGAAGCGAATGGAGAACGCGGGGAATTAGTACCGACGAGATTTCGGTCGGATCAGAAGCCTTGATCCTTCAGCGCCTCGATCGTTAGCGCGGATGTTGCGGCGCTTGCCTTGCGAGCCTCCAAATGGCGCTCGATATATTTTCCCAGGATATCGCCTTCCAGATTCACTGCGTCGCCCGGCTTGCGATCGCGGATGTTGGTGTGCTCGTAGGTGTACGGGACGACCGCAATGTCGACCGTAGAAAAAGGAACGGTGGACGAGCGGGCGACAGTGAGACTAATTCCATCGATAGTGATCGAACCTTTCGGCACGACATAGCTCAGGAATTCGTGCGGAACGCGCACGCTATACCACCAATTCTCGCCCTCAGGCGCGAGGCTTACGACTTCGCCGACGCCATCGACATGGCCGAGCACAAAGTGTCCGCCGAATTCCTTGCCGGCCGTTAGCGGTTGCTCGAGATTCACGTGCGATCCCAGCTTTAAGCCAGCGGCGTTGGCTCCGAATGAAGTGCGGCGAATCGTTTCGCCGGAGAGATCGGCGGAGAAGCGATCGCCGTCGAGCGCAACGACGGTGAGACAGCATCCGTTGACGGCGATGCTGTTGGAGACTGCGAGCGAAGGTGCAATGCTGGTGGCGCGAATGGTCACACGGCCGCCATCACTCTCCGCGGTGAGCGCTTCAATGGTGCCGATATGCTCGACGATTCCGGTGAACATGATTTTGTCTGCGGTGCTGCTTATTTTGCGCAGATTGGCGGCATATTGGCAAACTCGGTTGAGCGGGAGAGTGGCAAATTTGCAGGGAACTTGCGTCCCTGAAATGGCATCCTACGCTGCGACGATGTACGAACGTGTCCGATCTCTTTTGATGGCCATCGATCGACTGATCGCGCCGGCATCACTGGCATTTGGGCGCGAAGACGGAGTGTTGCTCAGTTTTATTTTCCATAGCCTATTTCTCGATGCCGAAGAAGCGAGTAGCGGCGTGATGGATCCACAGCAAAGAACTACCGTGGAGATGTTTCGCGCCTTCATTGAGCATTTCCAGAAGCACGCATATGTTTTTGTTTCGCCATCGGATCTTTCGCGAGGGCTGGGCTCAAATGGCAGATATGTTCTGCTGACTTTTGACGACGGGTATTACAACAACATCCGAGTGTTGCCGATGCTGACGGAGTTCAATGTTCCCGCAGTGTTTTTCGTGTCCACGAGTCACGTGAAAGAGGGCAAGGCGTTTTGGTGGGACGCTGCGCATCGAGAAATGCGCAGAGGTGGCATTGCGCAGGACAAGATCGATCGGCGTTTCAGCGAACTCAAACAGCTGAGAACGGCCGATGCCGAAGCGTGGGTCGAAAAGGAATTTGGCACGAGTGCTTTAGCGCCGGTCGGAGATCTCAGCCGGCCTTTTACCCCCTCTGAGTTGCGAGATTTCGCGCGGCATCCGCTCGTTTCGCTGGGAAATCACACCTGTGATCACGCAATCTTATCGAATTATTCCGAGGCTGAGGTGCGCGCGCAAATTCTTGGCGCACAGGACGACATTCTCGCGATGACCGGGCAAAGCGCGGGGATGATTGCATATCCGAATGGCTATGAAACGCCCGAGATTGTCGCCGCTGCTCGGGATGCCGGGCTGCGATTTGGTGTGAGCGTAAATCCTGGGCGCAATCGTTTGCCGCTGCATGCCGGTTCGAACGAGGCGATGACGCTGAAGAGATTTACTTTGACAGCGGGGAGCGCGATTGAATCGCAATGTCGCATGAGCCGCTCGGGGGTGTCGCTGTATCGTTCGGCCCGTGGGATGACGCAGAACACACATGCGGATGTTTTTTCGCCCCGGCCTGGCTGAAAACCGAAATTCCAAGCTATCGATTATGTCTGCTCGAAGATTCAGAAATCGGAAATCTTAATCGGCGATCAGGGGCGTTGCGCGCGTGCATATGCCTCCACGCACAAGTCAGGTCCAATCTGTGTTGCCTGTACCTTCTCCAACGCATTTCGGTTCAGCCAGCGCGCGTGAGCAAACGGTACTTTGCCATCACCTGCAATTTTCGGCGCATAAAACAAAACAAACTTGTTGATCACATCCGCTTCCAGAGCGGCTCCGTTTAGGGAGGGTCCAGCTTCCAGCAGCACGTTGAGGAGATCGCGGCTGCCGAGTTCGGCAAGGACAGCCTTCAGATCGAGGCGACCTTTCTGCGCCCGCGTGCGCACGAGTTCCACTCCGGCATTTTGCAGCTTCCGAGCCTTCGCTGAAGCTAGCGACGCGGCGGTGAATACGAGCAAATCATCATCCGCTGTTTTCACGATGCGCGATTGCGGCGAAAGGCGCAGCTGGGAATCGAGGATCACTCTGAGAAGGCGCCTGCGGCGGGATCGCCCGCTGCGATCGGTCAGCAGAGGATTGTCGGCGAGGATCGTGCCGATTCCGGTAAGGAGCGCATCGGAGGCGTGCCGCAGGAGCTGCACCTCCGCACGCGATTCCTCCGAGCTGATCCACTCCGGGCGATGGCCTCTCTTTTGTGGTGGCAGCGCCAGCTGACCGTCAAGCGTCAGCGCCGACTTCAACGTGACGAAGGGACGTTTCGTTTTGATCCAGTAAGTAAATCCTTCGTTCAATCGTTGCGCTTCTTCTTCGAGGATTCCGGAGACAACTTCCACGCCCGCGTTTTGAAAACGTTCGAACCCTTGACCAGCCGTCTTCGGATTCGGATCCTGCATGGCCGCAACGACACGCTTTATGCCCGCCGCCATCAAAGCCTCGGAGCAAGGACCAGTTCGTCCGCTGTGATTGCAAGGTTCCAGGCTGACATACGCAGTGGCACCAGCAGCCTTTGCACCTGCGGATTTGAGCGCGACGATTTCCGCATGATCGCGCCACTCGTACTGATGAAAGCCCTCACCGACGATTTCACCGTCGCGCACAATGACGCAACCAACCATCGGATTGGGACTGGCCAAGCCAATGCCCTTACGCGCCAGTGACAGCGCGTGCTGCATGAAGCGGATGTCGTGCGCGTCCACTAATCAGTCGAACAGCGAGTTGACGTACGTTTCGGAATCGAAGGGAACGAGGTCGTTGATCTGTTCGCCGGTGCCGACGAAGCGGATCGGCAGATTCAGCTCGCGCGAGATCGGTACCACAATGCCGCCTTTGGCGGTGCCATCCAGCTTGGTAAGAATAATTCCCGTCACTCCGACGGCGGAGGTGAATTCGCGGGCCTGCGCGAGGCCGTTCTGTCCGGTGGTGGCGTCGAGCACCAGCAAAACATCATGCGGCGCGCCGGGAATAATTTTCGCCGCGGTGCGCTTCATTTTCTCCAGCTCAGCCATGAGATTGGATTTCGTGTGCAAGCGGCCAGCGGTGTCGACAATCACCGCATCGGTGTTGCGAGCCTTAGCTGCGGCAACTGCGTCGTACACTACCGCGGCGGGATCGGCGCCGGATTTCTGCTTGATCACTTCTACGCCGTTGCGTTGCGCCCAAATCTCCAACTGCTCCACCGCCGCGGCTCGAAATGTATCCGCAGCGCAAAGCATCACCTGCAATCCATCTTTGCGCAACCGGTTGGCGAGTTTGCCGATGCTGGTGGTTTTCCCGGCGCCGTTCACGCCTACGATAAAGATCACTCGGGGACCGTGGCCATTCGCCGACGCCAGCGGCGTAGCTCCGCCGGATGCATCTAGAATTCGAGCGATGTGGGCCTTGATCTCGCGCTTCAACTGCGCCGAGTCTGACAGCGCGTTGCGATCCACTTTTTCTCGCACCGCATCAAGAATCTCCCTCGTCGTGCGGACGCCCAGGTCCGCAGAGAGCAGCGCGGTTTCCAACTGCTTGAGCAGCGCCGGATCGATCTTCGCGCCGCCCAGGAAAATCGCATCGACTGTCTGAGATAGCGCGGCTTTCGTCTTACTGACTGATTCCTTCAGGCGTTCCGCTAGCGTAGGTTCCGGTTTGCCGAACAGTGTAATCATAGGAAGGTCGAAGCGAAGTCAGACGAAGCGAATCCGCAGACAGCGCGACACAAAATTGTAGCAGAACCCGCTCGATCGCACGGAATCGGGCGGCAAATGCTCTTCGCGCCTGTCAGGACTCCTCCAGCGTGAACTGTAGTACCTGTATTAGCTCCAGAATTGCCCGATAGGACAGTAGCGACTCGCTCCACGCGCGCATAAGCTCAGACAGCTTCCCAGCTATGGGGTCGTCCCAAAACTCGCACGACAGCGCCGTCTTTCTAGGCGGTAGCAGACACGACGCGCGCTGATTCGACCTCTTCATCTCCGCAGCGTCACATTGATCTCAGCTGATCAAGGTTTGATCAGAGTTTGATCAGAGCTGCGTTGATCGCCAAACCCGGGGGAAATCACGACGATGAGTACAAATCAACAGGCGGAAGCGCGCATGGAGAATGTCTCGAGCGCTGACAGGGCGAAAACAAAAGGGGCGAGCCGTCGCGCGTTTCTGGGGCATGTGGGTGGATTGACGGCGGCGGTTACGGCCGGTGCGCTAACCGGTGGCGCCGCTCAGGCCGCGGCAGGGCAGGGAATCAGCGCCATCGATTCCAGCAGCAACCCGCGTGTGCGCGCTCTGAAATGTTTCAACAATCGCGTCAGCGCGGCGCAGGCGGAATTGAATGTGCGCATTCCCAACGAAGTCACAAATGGGGACGAGCAGCGCTTCTCGAATCGTATCGGCAACTATTCCAAAGGACTGGTGCACAACGCGATCGGCGAAGTCGATGCCGCCTCTTACGCCAGCCTTCTTAATGCTGTGAACGGTGGCGATCATCGGCTGTTCGAGCAAATCCAGATGGGCGGCAACGTTCCGCTCGTCAATCCGCAATCCGGGCTCGCATTTGATCTCGAAGGCACGGATTCACATCAACTGGCAATCGGGACGCCGCCGTCGGTAACCAGCCGAGAGATGGCCGCTGCCGCTGTTGAGAATTACTGGATGGCGCTGTGCCGGGACATCAATTTCACGCAATACGGCAGCGAGCCGCTCACGACCGCCGCTATCGCCGAACTGAATTCTTTGCCTGGGTTTCACGGTGCCAGCCCGGTGACGCCGCAGAATCTATTTCGTGGTTTCACTGCTGGGGATGCGGTGGGCCCTTACGTTTCGCAATTTCTGCTGCAGCCGTTCGACTACGGTGCGGTTCCTGTCACGCAATTGCTGACCACCTACGCTCCAAATGTGGACTACATGACCGATCAGGCCTCGTGGCTCGCCGTGCAGAACGGCCAGGGACCTTTCGGCAAAAATCAGATCGATGCGAATCCGCAGCACATGCGGAATGGTCGAGGACTGAGCGCTTACGTGCATCTCGACGTGCTCTTTGAAGCCTACTTGAATGCCTGCCTGATTCTGGTGGATCAGAACGCGCCGTTCGATCCTGGCAATCCTTACAACAATTCGCGCACCCAAACGGGATTCGGCACCTTCGGTTCGCCGCATCTGAAGGCGCTCGTCGCGGAAGCTTCGCAGCGCGCACTGAAGGCGGTCTGGTACATGAAATGGTTTGTGCACCGCCATCTGCGGCCGGAAGCGTACGGCGGACTTGTGCACATGACGAAAACGAAGCAGGCCAGCTATCCAATTCATGCGGACGTGCTTAATTCTCAAGCCGTCGATCACACCTTCCAGAAGTATGGAACCTACTTCATGCCGCACGCTTTTCCCGAAGGCTGCCCGCAACATCCGTCGTATGGACAAGGACACTCTACGGTTGCCGGAGCATGCGCGACCATCGTGAAGGCGTGGTTCGATGACAATGCTCCGCTCAGTTCGATTGCAGGGATCAACATTTCGCAGCCCAGCGAAGACGGATTTGCGCTGGTGCCTTACAGCGGAGCGGACCGCGACAAGCTCACTATTGGCGGCGAGATGAATAAATTGGCGGCGAACATCGGACTCGGCCGCAAGCATGCGGCCGTTCACTGGCGGTATGACTACACAGATTCGCTTCCGCTCGGTGAAGCGGTCGCGATTTCTCTGTTGCGAGACATGGGTAGCTGCTGGAACGAATCGTTCGCGGGCTTTTCTTTTACGAAATTTGATGGGACGCGAGTGACAGGTCTGGGTAAGTGATCGTGAGCAGGCGAACCGGCATCACACCTGAACTTCAACGGCGCTAAGTCGCAATTTTCCGGCCGTCACCGCGCTCTCCAGCGCATTCACAACCACGGCATCGAATTTTGCGCCGGCGAGGTTCTTGATCTTGTCCAGTGCATAGTCCAGATCCATCGCGGACTGATATGGACGGTTGGTGGTCATGGCGTCCAGCGTGTCGGCCACCGCGATGATGCGCGCCATCAATGGAATCTGCGGCGCGGTCAAACCGTAGGGATATCCGCGGCCGTCCATGTGCTCGTGGTGCAACTCGATGCCCGGCAGCATGTCTTTCAACTGTGAGACCGGCCGCATGATATTGGCGCCTTTGATGGTGTGCTGCTTCATGAGCGCAAATTCTTCGGGAGTCAGTGCGCCGGGCTTCTTCAAAACGCGATCTTCTACGCCAATTTTTCCGACGTCGTGCAGTAGCGCGGAAATTCTGAGCGTATCAAGGTCCCCCGGAGATAACTGTAATTCCTGGGCGATCAGCGTCGAATATTTGGCGACGCGTCCCGAGTGACCACGGGTGTACGGATCCTTTTCGTCGATCGCGGCGGCCAACATGCGAATCGATCCGACGAACAGCTCGCGGTTTTCTTCCGCGGCTTCCTTGAGCTTCTCGATATACTCTTCGATGTCGCCGGCCATTTTGTTGAAATTTTCAGCCAGCTCGCTGATTTCTGATGCGCCTCGCACTGGCGATCGTTGATGGAATTCTCCGCGGCTGATGGCGCGTGTGGATGCAGCGAGACCGCGAATCGGCGTGCTGATGCCTACAGCGAAGAAATATCCAAGCAGAATTGCGGCTACCACCACGACGGTGACGAACGCAAGAGCCTGACGGTTCAGTTCGTTCACGCCGGCGTCGGCTCGCGCCTGCTTCACACTGCGTTCCGCAATCACCGCCCAATTCAGTTCCGGAAGGGTGCTGTAGGTGCCGATCATTTCGACGGAACGTTTGTTCTCCCGCCTGACGAAACGGATTGTCGCAGTGCTGCGCAAGTCCGGGGGTAAAGCGCGTACCTGTTCAACCAGTTTCGATGAGCTCACCGCCGCATCCGTGCCGGGAACGAAATTCTTGGAATCCGGGTGCGCCACAATGTGACCGATGTGGTCGGCTACGAACACCGTTCGGTTGCGCACGCTGGCATCCTGCAAGCGCCGCAAAATCGGCTCCAGCGAAACCACTGCTGCCAACATGCCTGTAAAGTTGTCGTTGATGTCCTTCAACGGAACGGCAATCACAAAGGCCGGACGGTTGTCGGGTGCCAGCGCCAAAGGGTCGCTGCGAAATTTGACCGATTGCATGGTCGCCGCAAACGCTCGCTGCAGCGCTTTAGCCACAAAAGGATCCTGATCGGCGCGATAATTTCCTTGAGACGCTACCGTACCTTTTCCGGATTTCCCTACCGCTGTCAGGTACAGAAACGTGTCACGATTGCTATCGGCAAAATTTTCCAGCAGGTGTGCGACTTTGGGCTCCGCCGCAGGGTCTTCCACGTTATCGCTCAAGTTCATCAGGGCAAGAATTTGACGTTCGCTCATCAATTGCTCGGTCAAATTACCTTCAAACAGCTGAATTTCTCGGGCCAGCGATCGCGTAAGCTCGGTTTGCTGCAACAACTCCGTGTCGATCAGCTTCGCTTCACTCAGCGAAAGTACTTGCAGGTGATACAACCCGATCGGCACCGCGCTGACCAGCAGCAGCGCTCCCAGCACAAGCCACAAGATGCGCACGCGGCCGGTGCGGAGGCGGGCCCACAAAGATGCGAAGTCGGCAGACATCGTCACAGAACAATTTTAGGGGAAAGTTTTTCTGAGTCGCATAGCCTGGAGGTACAGGCGACGCGGAGTTACAACTGGCCCGTTAGTACTAGTGGCTGTAAGTCGCTGTAATAAAGTGACTTATACGCACCGCATGGTGGCGTGGGATTGAACTGCCAGAGCTGGACACCGCATCTAGTAGGGTGACGCACTTCTGCTGGCGAGCTGGCGTACGTGCGAATTGCCTGGTCATCGCTCTATTTTCGTTCTGCTATTCGCGCCGCAGTGGACGCTCCATGATTCCGCGGATCGCGTCAGCCGGCTTCTTGTGCCCTTGCAGAATTAAATCCACCTGCTCCGTAATGGGCATCTCTATTTTATTTTCACGAGCGAGTTTGAGCAGCGCAGCCGCCGTGCCGATTCCCTCTGCCACCGAGTGCATGGCGGATAAAATTTCATTTAGCGCGCGTCCCTTACCCAACTCAATCCCCACTTTTCGATTGCGGCTCAGCGAACCGGTGCACGTCAGAACGAGATCTCCAAGGCCGGCCAGGCCGCTCAAGGTCTCGGGTCGCGCTCCAAGCGCCACAGCAAGCCGCGACATCTCCGCTAATCCGCGCGTGATTAGCGCCGCTAAAGCGTTTGCTCCGACTCCGAGTCCCTGGCTGGCGCCAGCGGCGATGGCGATCACATTTTTCATCGCGCCGGCCAGTTCCACGCCTAACAGGTCATCGTTCGTATAGAGCCGAAAATTGCGCGTGGCAAACTCTTCCTGTAATTCGGAGGCAAGATTCGCGTCGCGTGATGCAATGACGACCGCTGTGGGATCTCCATGAGCGACTTCCTGAGCGAACGATGGTCCCGACAAAACGGCGACTCGCGCCGAGAGCTCGGCTGGCACGCATTGCTCGATAACTTCGCTGGTGCGCAAGTGCGTCGCGGGCTCCAGTCCCTTTGTCGCGCTGACTAGGATCGCGCCAGCTGCCGCATGGCTGGCGGCGGCGCTGTAAATCTCGCGTGCGTTCGCCGAAGGCATGGCGCCTACCACGATTGAGGCTTCCTTCATCGCGATGTTGAGTTCATGCGTGACGCGCACTTGCTCGGTAAGTTTGAAGCAAGGGAGGTACTTATTATTTTCGCGTGTAGCTTCGATCTCGGTGGCAAGCGCCGCATCGTGCACCCACATCGAAATCTCGTGATGTTGGCGGCTGCGCGACAATACCAGCGCCAGCGCCGTGCCCCAGCTTCCGCCTCCCAGAATCGCGATTCGCTTCACTTGGCGTCCTTGCTCTTCCCGAACGAAAAGCGCGGCTCGCGTCCTTCCACCAGCCGCTGAATGTTCGCGTCATGTTTATAGACGACCAGGATCGCCGCCGCAAACGCGCCAAATGTGACGATCAGCGGCGGTGCATGGTGCGGCGCCCAGAAGAGATAAATGAGCAGCGGCATCGCGGCGGCCGCAGCAATCGAACCCAGTGAAACGTAACGGGAAATCACGACGACGACGATGAAGAGGAGCACCGAACCAAGCAACGCCAGCGGCGACAGCATCAAGAACATTCCCGCCGCCGTTGCGACGCCCTTGCCGCCGTGAAATCGCAGCCACACCGGGAAACAGTGGCCGATCAGCGCGGCCAGACCCGCGAGCACCATCCAACCGGAGAGCTCGCCAGAGAAGTGCGCCGCCAGCCACACCGCGACGCTGCCTTTCGCCGCGTCCAGCAGCAGCGTCAGAATTCCAGCGAATGGGCCGGCGACGCGCGTGACATTCGTCGCGCCCACATTACCGCTCCCCGCTGCACGAACATCTCCAGCGCCAAACAACTTGGTGACCAGCAGCCCAAACGGAATCGAGCCCAGTAGATATGCGGCAACCGGTATCCACACAAGACTGAGCGAGATTTGACGCATGCGCTGCTAGGCCTCGGCTGTAAACGGGAACGATCGCAGCGTAGTGTACTCTGCGCCCGTAGGTTTCAGCCTGCTCTGGATAAGATGAAATGTTCCCGTGCGCAACACTCCAAAGTCGTGCGTGGCATTGCCCTCCACTATTTTGGCCAGCAGCGGAGGCATTCCGGGGGGATCGAATCGCGCCAAGGTTAAATGCGGCTTGAAGTCGCGAGTTTCCGCGGGAAAACCCAAGGTGGTCGCGGCGCGATCGACCTCACCTGCGAGTGTCGCCAAATTAGCTGAAGCTTTTACGCCGGCCCACAAGACGCGCGCGCGTTTCTCGCTCGGGAAAAAGCCCAAGCCGCGAAATTCCATCTCCACAATGTCCACAACCGCATCCGATCGCACGGTCTCCAGTGAAGTGATAATCGCGTCTAATTTTTCGGAATCTGTGTGTCCGATAAACTTCAGTGTCACATGCAAATTAGCGGGTCGGACCCATTTGACCTTCGGAGCGATCGCCCGCATTTCCTCAATCAACTTCGCGAGCTCTTCCCGAACGGAATGGGGAATTTCCAGCGCGACAAACAAGCGCACGGCTCACGCTCGCTTCGATGCCGAGGGCACAGCCTTCTGACTGTTATAAAGAAAGTGCACGCGCACCATATCTAATGCCAGTTGCGAGGCCTGCCATCGAATCATTTCGCGATCGCCCGGAAATCGCACGCCGCGCTCTTTCGTTCCACTGGCGTGGGCCAACGCAACATGCACCGTGCCCACGGGCTTTTCTTCCGATCCGCCACCTGGTCCGGCAACCCCAGTAATTCCTACCCCAAACGTCGAACCTACCCGCCGCCGGATCCCTTCCGCCAGCGCGACCGCCACTTCGGAGCTCACTGCGCCTCGCGCCAGAATCATTTCCGGCGGAACATCCGCCCACGCGGTCTTCAATTCATTGCTGTAGCAAACCACGCCGCCAAGAAAATAAGACGAGCTGCCCGCGATGCTGGTCAGTCGCTGCGCCAGCAAACCGCCTGTGCAGCTTTCCGCTGCCGCAATGGTCGCCTGGTTCATCGTCAATTCGTTGGCCACCACTTGTTCCAGCCCGCGCCCATCTTCGCTGAAGACCCGATCGCCGAGCGCGATGTGGAAGCTCTGGACGATCTCGTCGAGTGTTTTCTTCGCGTGAGCGGCGTCTTGCGTCCAGATGCGCAAATGAACCTGGGTCTCGCCAGGAGCCGCTAGAATCGTCGTTTGCACATCGGGATAGCGGCTGTAGATCGGCAAAATGCGCTGCTCGACATGCGATTCGCCGAGTCCGGTAACGCGAATCTCTCGGTGATGAAGTCGCGCTCCGGAAACGCGCCGCTCCAGTCGCGGCAAAACCTCCCCGCGAAACAGCGGCTTCAACTCTCGCGGCGGACCCGGCAGCAACGCAATGAAGTGGCCGGAATCTTCGAGCCAAAGTCCTGGCGCCGTCCCCAGCGGATTGCGCAAAATCTCCGCACCTTCGGGCACCATAGCTTGACGCGCATTAACCGCCGGCATATCGCGGCCCATGCTGCGAAATCGCCCCTCGATATGCCGCAGGATTTCTTCGTTGTGCCGCAACTTCCGGCCGAGCAAATCTGCGACGGTCTCACGCGTTAGATCGTCATCGGTTGGTCCTAGCCCCCCAGACGCAATGATCAGCGGCACGCGTTGCAGCGCGTCGCGAAATGCCTCCGCTAACAAATCGCGATTGTCGCCAACAACAGTCTTACGCACCACCTCGATGCCGATGCCGTTCAACTCCTCGGTGAGAAAAAGCGAATTGGTATCAAGCCGGTCCGGAGTCAGCAATTCCGAACCAACCGCGATGATCTCAGCTTTCATTGTTCGGATTATCCAAAAAGCGGCAGGCCGCGAACGTCCCAGTCCAGTGTGAACAGCGCGCCGTTTGTAGTGAGAATCGCGCGTCCTGAGGGTTGCAGCGCCAAGCCAACCAGTCCCGATCCGCTGAGTACCACATCAGCGTGACCTTGCGGCGTCACACGCACGATCCCGCGCCGGCCGCTATAGGAAGCAGCGACGTAGAGGTTCGAATCGCGATCGAACGCCAATCCTTGTGGTCTTCCCAGCCCGCGATAAAACGCGCTCACGTCGCCGCCGCGAGTGATCTGATATACGCGGTCGTAGCTCGAAGTGGTCGGCCCGGTAACAAACAAATCGCCAGAAGGATGAAACGCCAGGTGGTATGCCGCCAGCGAAGGTTCCAGCGTCGCAAATACAAAAATCTCGCGCGTCGGGCTAATCTTGAAAATCGTTCCGCTGCGATCGCCGACGTACAGGTTCTCATCGCGATCAAACGCGATGCCTGTCGCGGTGCCCATGCCCTCGACCCACTGCTCGGCGCGCCCATCCGGGGTGATGCGGTGAACGGTGCCGTCATTCCTGCAGGAGACATACAAATTCCCGTCGTGATCCAGCGCCAATCCCGAAGGATTGATCAGCGAGGTCACAAACGGCTTCACGCTGTAGTTCGAGGTGATCTTGTACAACGAGACCGGCACACGCTGCCCGCGCGGGCCACTGAAGGTCACATAGATATTTCCGTCGGCATCCACCGCAGGATTCGCCACCGGATGCAAATTGTCGGCAATCTGCAATCCGATCGAGACGGGATGCGGCTGGCTCTCGCTCTGCGCGTTGGCCACGCGCACGCCGCCAGCACTGGCATTGTCTGGCACGCGGGCAATTACGCGATTATCTGTAGCGAGCATCAGGCTCGCTTCCGCCTCGCCGAAATGGACCACGGGACGCGCGCCGGTGCGCGACGCGAACCCGCTCCCGTAAATCGCTACCTCGCCTCCAGGAATCGCGGCCGAGGGCGCAACACGATCAATGCGCGGCCCGCCGTTCTTCTCTGACCCGGTTCCAAATCCAAATTTCATATCAGCTTAAAGTGTAACGCCAGCCGCAGCAGGATGGCAGCGTACACGCTCGCCGCCCAATCGTCACACATGATGCCCCAGCCGCCCGGCAGTCGCTCCAGCCAGCGCACCGGGAACGGCTTCCACACATCGAAAATCCGGAAGAATACAAATCCCAGCAGTAAATATTTCCAGTTGACGAGGCTCAGCGAGAAAAAAATGGCGAACATCGACAAATCCATATGCGACCGCAGATTCGGCAGTGCAATCGGTATGAGCGGCAGCAACAACGTCAAATGTTGCCCCGCCACTTCGTCGATCACTACGAACTGTGGATCCTTGATGCCCGCATATTCTGCCGTACGGCCCGCACTCCATACGCCGATGGCGGCCAGAATCACCATCAATCCGATCGCGCAGAAGATCGGCAGCCACAACACCGTGTCGTAGATGTCGCTGCCCGGCACCAGAAAATGTTTGTCCATGAAGCGCGCATCGGAGAGCACATGCAATGGCGATAAACCCGCCAGCGAAGTTGGCCGCAGAAAAAAAACGGCGCTCAACACAATGGTGATCACGCCGACCAATGATCCGTACGTGCCCGGCGCCTTCGGCCAGTGGCCCACGCCAAATGCCGTCGCCAGAGCGTACGCAACTTGCGGCTTCGCTCGTGTCTGAGCGGGAATGTCAGTTGTTTCGGTGGTTGTGGTCATCGGGATCGGGCAGATCGATCAACTCTTCGTCATCTTCGTCGAAAACCGGTTCAGACACGACATATTTCTCTGTCGCCCAATTTCCCAAATCCCGGTCGCGGCACCGCTCGCTGCAAAAAGGGAAATCGGCGTTCTTCTCGGAATCCGTCGGAGTCTTACAAATTGGGCAACGATGTTGCATCGAAAAATTCCAGTGCGAGCCCGTGGCCGCCCGCTGCGGTCTCAAACCGCAAGCGGTGACATTCGCAATCTTATCCCAACACCCGCAAAGGCGCTCCGGTTGAAATTCGCGTCAAACGTTCTGCTGGAGGCATCGGCGAAATCTGCGACGGGTTGTCGCGGATCCGCGCTGGCAGAATCTCCACCACGCGCCCGATCAGATCGTAGGCATCCGTCTTGGTGACCTCTACGCGCGCCACATCACCGGCGCTCGCCGTTTGTCCGGTGGGCAGCTCGATGTCGGTTAGGTAAAGTTTACCGTCGATGTCTGGCGCCATGCCCTCGATTCGCGCTTCCCACACCAGGGGATTGTCCTTCGATGCTCCCTCGACCAGCGCGGTCACAACCTCTCCGCGAAACGCTCGCAGCCGTTCGCGAGAAATTTTCTTCTGGATGGCCATCAGCTGATCGCGCCGATCGCGAATCGTTTCCGGGTCCACTTTCGCGTCCAATCCAAAACTTCCGGCGTTGTCGACGTCCGAATATTCGAACACGCCCATCCAGTCCAGCTTGGCCGCACGCACAAAATCGCAAAGCTCCGCGAAGTCCGCCTCGGTCTCGCCCGGAAATCCCACGATGAAGGATGTCCGAATCGAAACGCCCGGAATCGTTGTCCGCATGCGTTCCAGTAATTTCAAAAACGCGTCGCCGTGCGAACCGCGCTTCATCCGCGCCAGAACATTCCGGCTGGCATGCTGCAGCGGCATATCCATATACTTCGCCAGCCGCGGATGCGCCGCCAGCGTGTCCAGCAATTTTTGCGTCACGCGATTCGGGTACGCGTAAAGAAATCGCACCCACAACAAATCGTCTACATCCGCCAATTTCTCCAGAAGCTGCGCCAGCCCATCTCGCAAGCCTAAGTCTTCACCGTACGAGGTGGTGTCTTGCCCGATCAGCGTGATCTCTCGCGCGCCGCTTGCCGCAAGGTTTTCCGCCTCGCGCACCACCGACTCGAATCGCCGGCTGCGAAACTTTCCGCGCAATTGCGGAATGATGCAGAACGTGCAGGGATGATCGCAGCCCTCCGCGATCTTGATGTACGCAGCGTGCCGCGGCGTCGTGATCACGCGCGGTGTCAGATCGTGATACAAAAACGCCGGCGGTTCGGCGGGCAGCACACGCAAATCGCCTTCCACCGCTTCCAAGATCCGTTCCACTTCACCGGTGCCCACCACCGCGTCCACTTCCGGCACCTGCTCCAGAATTTGATCTCGATATCGCTCGACCAGGCATCCCGCCACGATCAATTTCTTGGCCGCGCCGAATTTCTTGTGCTCGGCCATCTCCAGAATCGCATCCACCGATTCCTTTTGCGCCGGTTCGATAAAGCTGCACGTGTTGACCACCAACACTTCGGCCTCGTCAGCGCGCGGCGTCAATTCATAGCCCTCGCGCGCCAGAATGCCCATCATCACCTCGCTATCCACAAGGTTTTTCGGGCAGCCCAGGCTGATGAATCCAACTTTAGTCATACGCAGGGATTTTGCGGCCTTCCGCAATCCTCTAGTGTAACACGCGCCATAGTTGCGCAGGCAGTCCTGGCTGTGCGCCCGGTCAAGCCAGCGGCGAATCTTGAGCGAAGCAAAGCAGATGGTTTACTAAGGCGCAGCGATGCCGTTTCAGCGTGCATTTGCGATGAGTTGCGGTTGCGGGTGTTGCTGGTGGGGTTGGCGCCGCGAGACTCAAATTCGCCCACCTCGGAAGGCGGCCGCTACAAAAACCGACACATTGCGGAGGACGTCCAAAGAACCTCAACGTCAGCTCAAGCGAGTACTGATGCTACTAAAGGCTATCTAGCTCGCGGCGCCAAGCGCGCCTGCTCCAGCAACGCACTCAAGCGCGTTGCGTCGCAGCGTGCCCCGCCAAACCGTGCGTCTCCATAGATGCGCGTGAACTCCTGCACTACGCCCGCTAACGCCGGCTCGCTAACCGCAGCCGCAAACTCCAACGCCGTCTGGGACGCTCTGCGTGTGAATCCACGTCGCTCCAAGATCCGCAGCAACTCCGCATACATTCGCGACGCAAGTTGCGGGTTCGCTCCACGCGCGGCTGGCGTTCGCAAGTGCAGATACAATCGCAAGCGCCGAATCGCCACGCCCAATACTCCATACCGCGCCAAAACCAGCAGCAAAATCAACGTCATCGGCAGCGCAAAGGTGATCGTTCCGCGCCGCTTCAGCCAGCTTCGCAGCCAGAGCTTGCTCCCCCGCTGCCTCTGCTTGAACCACACGCGCACCGAATCGTTCCAGCTTCGGCCATTGCGCTGCAGAATCTGCGCCATCTGCACTTGGTGCGCGAAATCGTAGTTGATGACCCACTCATTCCACGAAAGCTCCAGCCAGTCGATGTAATGCGCCAGCCGCGAGAAAATTGCTGAGCCCGGCGCAACGGCCGGCGTGGGATCAAACGTCACCCATCCTTCGCCGGGAAAGTAAATCTCCACCCAACTGTGCGCATCGCTCGCGCGCACGATATAGTCGCCGCCGAGATCGTTGTATTCGCCCGGCAAAAATCCATTTACTTCGCGCGACGGAATCCCTAGCGTTCGCATCATCACCGTCATTGCCGAAGCGAAATACTCGCAATGGCCCGCGCGCGTTTCGAACAGGAAGTGTGCCAGCGGATCGTCGCCTGGTTTGCCGCTCAAATTCAGAGTGTAGCTATAGCGACTGCGCAAATGATTTTCGATGGCCCGGGCTTTGTCATAGGGAGTTCGCGCTTGCGCCGTGACTGACTTTGCGAGTGCCGCAATCCGCGAGTCGAGCTGCGGAAGCTGCAGATATTGCGTCTGCATCTCCACCGAATAGTAATCCGGTGCGTTGCGCAATCGCACGACATCGATGGCGGGCAGGCGTGAAAAACCGGAATACCGCACCGGCGAGTAGTTGCGGAAAGGATTGTAGAGCGATCCGCCCGCATCGCGGAAAAGGTACGAGCGTCGCGACATCCATCCGGCGCCGAGATTTTCGCCGCCGAAGGTTCCTTGAACCGAAACCGCGTTCGACGGTGCAAACACCGTGTCCGTGGCAATCGGCTGAAGAAAAATCTCGTAGTTCAGACCGATTGCCGGCGCGTCCTGTCTCTGTGCGGGATCGCCCACGTAAATCCAACCGGTGGGATCCGGCAGCAGCGCCTGCGCGTGGTGATTCTGCGTGGTCCAGCGTTTACCATCAAAGGTGGAGAGAGCAATGCCGCGCCATCGCAGCAGCGGATATCCGACCGGTTGACCGGTTTTCACGCGCATTACTACGGTTGCGTTCTTCTTGATTTCTCCGATCTGGCCTAACTCCACATCATCGCTGAACCCTGTCATCAGCGATGGCTGCAGGTTAGTGCGGCCCATGTATCCCGCGCTGAATCGCGGAAAGAAGAAAAACAAAGTTCCGCCAAGCACGATCGCTCCAGCGGAGACGCTGAGCGCTGCCAGTGACAGGGCGCGCGACATGCGCTGTTCCTGCGTGGGTTGCATCGATTGCGGAGTGATACTGCCGGTTGCGCCACGACGCATCTCCATTCCGACAAAAGTGGAAACGCCAAACAGCAGGAAAACGAAGAAGAGAATCAGAAACGACGTGTCGATCGTCAGGATTGCCGCTGCCAGCACGGCCGCAAATGCCAGCATGGCCAAAAAGAAAGCGTCACGATCGGTGGTGGCGCTGTACAACCGCACCAACATCACGAAAAGCAAAAAATGCACAGCAGCGAGCAGCGCCGCGTACAACGCCGGATTTGTCGATGAGGCCGCCAACGCACGCGAGAAAACGAATATGTCCAACGGGAAGACTGCGAGGTATCCGAGCACGAGGAATGTCGCAGCGCGTTGCGTTATTTCGGTTGGCTTGTGGAAGATCCAGCGGTAACCCTTGAACAGAATAGCCGCCGATGCCAGCACGCAGCTCGGCGTATCCAGCTTTCCGGTAGCGATCAGCGTCGCGATGGAGGAAAGAATGAGAAGAAACAACGATCCGCGGAAAAATCGCTCCGCTGGCAGCGCAGGGACACTCGTAGATGCGGCAGCGGATTCCATGGTGGAATCCTCATTTTAGCACCGCCTGTCGGAGGCGATTCGTGCACGCTGCGAATCCGTAACGGATGTTTCTAAGTGGGGTGCCGCACCCTCCGGTGTTGAGGGTGCGGGTTTAGATCCGACTCCAACCCATTCGAACCATGCGGGCAACGAGGTGCCGTTCTCTTCCGCTTTCAACGAGCATGAAATCAACCAGGATCGCTCCCGCACATTGCTGAGGCAGCGCGATTCGTAGAAGTTCAGATCTCGGCAGCCGACACGCATCAACACGCAGAACCGACCGCCGCAGGCGCATTCAGCGCCGCATGTGCAATCTTGCGCGTAAGATTCGATACCGCCAACGTCCCCGGCGTCATCAGTTTCGAAAGCAAAATTGCCTGCGCTCCGTCCATCTGGGGCAACTCATCGATGACAGCCCGAAACGGAAGCAATGTGATCGCCCGAAACGTCACCGCATGCCGTGCCTTCCTCATTGGTTCCAGGCGCACGATCCCATTTCCCAACGCCTGTCCGAATGTACTGGCCAGAACGCCGCGTAATTCTTCGGCGGCATCTTTGCGTACCGAAATCGTCGGGAAATGCCACATCTTCGACACCAGCGGCAAAACAGATTCGTGCGTCGAATGATTGCCGGAAGAATTCGGCGGCGCAAGTAATAATGTTTGCCCGCGCGCATCCAGAAAAACCAATGCAGCAAGAGTCACTTCCTCCGTGGCTCGCTTTTTCCTCTTCTCCGGAATTACTTCCTGAAGGCGGAGTTGCCGCGCTTTGCAGAATTTCGCAACCGGGCAGAGAAGGCATTGCGGTGCCTGTGGCGTGCAGATCGTCGCGCCCAGTTCCATCATGGCTTGATTCCAGTCGCCTGCGGACTCTCGCGCGAGCAGCGCATCCGCGCTCGCCTGTAACGCTTGCCAGCGCGAGCCTTCGCGCAAATCGCCGCGAATCGCTTCGATCCGCGCAATCACCCGCGCGACATTTCCGTCCAGCACCGCGAGCTTCGCGCCATAGGCGATGCTCAGGATTGCCGCAACTGTGTACGGACCGATTCCCGGCAAGTCGAGTGCCTCATCGGCATCGTGAGGAAACATTCCTCCGTGTCTCGCGACGATCTGCTTCGCCGCGGCCTGCAAATTCCTCGCACGGCTGTAATAACCGAGTCCCGACCACAGCCGCAGCACATCTTCTTCCGGGCCATCGGCGAGCGCTTTCACGGTGGGGAATCGCTCCAGGAATCGTTCGAAGTAGGGAATCACCGCCGCCACACGAGTTTGTTGCAGCATGATTTCCGAAAGCCAGATGCGATAGGGATCCTTGGATCGGCGCCAAGGAAGATCACGTTGAAACTGGCGGTACCAGCTCAGCAATCGTGTTCGAAAATCGATAATTTCACGGCCCTTGCGCATGAGAATGCGGCCATTCTCGCATGGAACGCAGACTCACGGCCGCCGACTTTGGCTCAGGGCGTCTTGGAGCCGGTTCCTTCAGGTTCAATCAGGTCGTCGAGAAAAATCACGTAGGACGAATGCCAGAGGTTTGCCGGGATCGAGCCGCGCTGCTGGCTGGTGACGATTACCTTGAAGAGATCGGGTGAGGCCGCCAAATCTTCCAGCAGCGTATGTTTTGGGTCTGGCGGCAACGGCTGTACCACTGCCAGATGGCGGAGAACTGAGAAAATATTCTGATCGGCAGCTGCCAAAGGCGTCTCAAAGCCGGCGCTGCGGAATTGCATTTCCGCGTTGCGCTCAAAGAAATGCCACGCGATTGCCGCGCACAGCGTAACGGCGTGCTCGAAGCGCTCGCTTGCATTCGCTGGAACTTGCACCGATGCGCCGCTGGCAACAGACGCCAAAGAAATGTGCGGATCCAGCACCAGCAGTACGCGGCAGTCTTCTTCGCGCGTAAATTCCCGCACCATCAGCGATCCCAATCGTGCCGAAGCCTTCCAGTGGACGTGCCTCGCGTTGTCTGTGGGAATGTAGCCGCGGAGCGCATACAAATCCTGTCCGCGCCCTTTGTTCTGGCTCTCCAGCGCTCCTTGCAACGCAGGCAAAATTTCAAGGAAGCCATGCGTGGGCTCGACCGACGGATAAACGAGCGCTTCGGTTTGTAATTCCAGGCGCCGCGCTTTCTGCAAAAAACCGAAAGGGAACCGCGTGACGATGCGAAACGCATCCTGCCGGTAAGCGCCGCGTCGGGGGAACGTGATGGGCACAACCTGCCGCACACAATCTTTCTTTGGTATGTAGGGAAAATAGACGGGCGTCTCGAGTATCGCCGCCGACGGAGAATTTTTCCTCTTTGCCTCCGCTGCTTCCACGCGAAGCGAGAACGACGGCAGCGTCAACTTTTCATTTTCCAGCTCGACCTGGGCGCGGACTGGCTGCCCGGCGAAGATATGTTCGGGCAGCTCCAGCCGCAGCTCCATCCCGGTAAGCGTGATCGACGAAAGAATGCCGGACATCAAAATGATGGCGATCAGGCTGGCGAGAATCAGAAAGAGCAGATTGTTCCCGGTGTTCAGCGCGGCGAGCGCCACGACAACGATTCCGCCAATGTAGATCCAGCCTTCGCGGGTGATCTTGTACTCCATGCGGTAACCGAGCCAGCGCAGCGGCGTGCGCTTGGCGAGGACTGGAACCAGGGTCACGCCAACCCACGCGGCGACGAGTAGTGCCGTCAGCGAAGACGCTACCGAGAGCCCGAAGTGGCCGAGCTCGCCTGCTGCGCCGGAATAAAGCGCCAGCAGCAATGCGATGCTGAGCGCGGCCATCGCGAGAAAAAATGCGCGAACGCCGGGCCGATCGGCCTTGGCCCACATTGACGCGATCGTAGTTTGGAGCGAACTCATGTGCGTCGTGAATCCTTGGAGTGCGGGAGCGAAGCTCCCGCTTTTACAATGTCAGCAGCATCGCAAAATCTCGCCTGCGGCGGCGCGCCGCCGCAGGCTTGATCGAGCCTTATCTGACGGCTCGAAAGCGGGAGCTCGCTCCCGCACTCCCAAAATGTGGCGGCTCAGCTCATGGGTGCGGGCATCGGTCATGCGTCGTGTGCATATCGCAGGGCACTCACAAAGGTACGGCTACAGATTCGACGATGTCGCGCAGCACGGCTTCCGTTGTTTCCGTTTTCTTCTGCAGCGAAGCGTGGCGTGAACTGGCCACTACGCGATGCGAGAAGACGGCAACGGCGAGCTGCTTGAAATCGTCGGGAATGCAATATTCGCGGCCGTCAAGAAAAGCGCGTGCCTGCGCGGCGCGCTGGAGCATTAGAGTGCCACGCGGACTGACACCGAGTGAAAGCTGCTCGCTGCGCCGCGTGCGGGCGACAATTTCCAACGCGTAGTCATGCAAGCTGACATCGACCTTTACTTGCGCTACCGCGGTCTGCATCGCGATCACGTCGTGTACGTCGGCGACCGGCTCAAGTGAGTGAATCGGATCTTCACCGGTGCGCTTGCGCAGGATTTCACGTTCCGTCTCGTGCGACGGGTAGCCCATGCGGATGCGCATCAAGAAGCGATCGAGCTGCGACTCCGGGAGTGGATAGGTGCCGTGGTGCTCGACCGGATTCTGCGTGGCAATCACCAGGAACGGCTGGGGCAGCGGCAGAGTTTTTCCATCCACGGTGACCTGCGCTTCGTTCATGGCTTCCAGCAGCGCCGATTGCGTGCGCGGTGTGGTGCGATTGATTTCGTCGGCGAGCACGACGTTGGCGAAAATTGGTCCGGAGCGGAATTCAAACTCGCGCGATTCAGGATTGTAGACGCTGACGCCGATCACATCGCTGGGGAGTAGATCGGAAGTGAACTGCACGCGCTGGAAGGTGCAATGAAAAGACTTGGCGAGGGCTTGGGCGAGCGTGGTCTTGCCGACGCCGGGCACATCCTCGATCAGCAAATGGCCGCGCGCCAGCAGCGTAATCAGCGCGAGTTGGATGGCTTCTTCCTTGCCGTAAATCGCGCGCGCAATGGAGCGCTGCAGCTGCGTGACGATGTGAGAGGTTACCGCCGTCATGGTTGAAAACCCGGGCCCTTCCTGTTACAACTGATTCAACGCTGCCTGCTGAGATGCGGATTTTCGCGCCACAGGCGGCAGTCAAGGCCAAGGGCGACTAGCTCAGTTGGTTAGAGCGCTCCCCTCACACGGGAGAGGTCAAAGGTTCAAGTCCTTTGTCGCCCACCATTTTCCACAAATTCCGAGCACTCTAGTTTCGCATCAGGCGGAGTTGTATGCCGACCGGCTTCGGCTGGCTGTGCTGAAACCGCTATTTACTGGCCGTTCGGACGGTTTCCGGCGACTTGCTCCAGCCAGTTGATGATCGCAGTTTGCAGGGCGATGCGTTTGTCGGAATAGACGTGGTCGGTGTCGAAATGAGTTTCCGTCACCTGGGTGTCGCCGGCTTTGCGTAGGGCCTCAACCATCGCTTTGTTGTCGGGCCCCAGGCCATCGTTTGATTCCACAACCAGGACTGGACGCATTTTCAGATTTGGCGCGTAGTCGACGTAGTTCCACTTCGTGGCGTTTTGCTTGGCTTCGTTGATCAAGCCTTCGGGAGTGGAGCCGGCCAAGCGCGGCGACGCGGTGTGAAAGGTGTTCAGTTTCTTTTCGTCGTTGGGGCGCTGGATGAACGCGCCGAGATTCCAGGCGGAGATCATGACTACACCTGCGACGTCGGGATTATGCGCGCCCGTATAGGAGACCATCAGTCCGCCCATGCTATGGCCAACCAGGACGATTTTCTTCGCGTCGATGCGATATTTCTTGACGTTCGCCGGATCGCGAGCAAATTCGAGCGTCGCTTGCGTGTCCTCAAGCGCGTTAGTGAAGGAGAAGTTGCCGGCGCTACCCCACGATCCGCGATAGTGCGGGAACAGCACGTTCCAGCCGGCGCGGCGGATAGCGTAAGCCAGATCGAGATTTTGCTCGTTGCCGGGGAATCCGTGCATGAGCAGAACTGTGCCATGCGGACCCGAGCCAGCGGCTATATAAATGATGGCGTTGAGGCGCGCGCCGTGACTCATGATGTCGGGTGAGTCCATGGAAGCGGGGGCATCTTTGTCGGGAGCGGGATCGGCGGTTACTGATGCAGGAATCCGTTGGGCGTTGGCGGAATAGCAGATGGGGATGGAAGCGGACAGCGCGAAGACGAGCGCACATTTTTTCATGGGGCGGATTTTCCTCGATCTGGTTCCGCAGGCCTAGAGAAATTTGTGCATGAAGAGCAAGACTTCCGAGACCGGCGGTGAATCAATACTATCAAGCGGGTCTTTCGATCGGAGCTCTCAATGACCAATTTTTTGCGAACTTTAGAGTTTCTGGCTTTGAGTTTGTGGCTGGGTAGCGATGTATTTTTGAGTTTTGTGGTGGCGCCCGGAGCGTTTCGGATTCTGGCGAGCAGGGACCATGCCGGGGCGATGGTGGGGTACGGGTTGTGGTGGATGCATATGATCGGGGTGGTCTGCGGTGTGGTGTTGCTGGTGGCGCGCGTGGTGCGGGTGCAGATCGCTTCCAGCATTGCTGAGCCCCGTGGTGCTGTGCGTCGTACTGATGATCGCGTTGACGGTGGTGTCGCAGCATGCGGTCAGCCCGCGGATGGCGACATTGCGGGTGCAGATGGGGTCGATTGAGGCGACGGCTGAAGGGAATCCATTGCTGGCGGAGTTTGGGCGGTTGCATCGCGTTTCGGTGATGCTTGAGAGCGGAGTACTACTCGCAGGAATTGCAGCTATGTACTTCATGGTGAGTGAGTTAGCTGTTTCGAAATAGGGTAATCTGTGCGGCAACCCCCCAGTTTTTTCGGATCGAAGCAGCCGTGATTGTCGACTCAAAGACCGAATTCGACCCAGCGCATCATGGGCTCGTGGCTTGCTAACGCCGACCGGGACTTGGAACGGAGTTCCGAAGCGCGTCGCTTAGAGGCACGGCGTTTACGAAGCTTAGGTGGGCGGATTTTCAGGGTAATGGCGGAGCCGGCGCGCTCGAAGGCTCGCCACATATACCAACTCGCGACGGTGCGGTAGGGCCGCCAGCGCTCACCGAATTCGAGGAGCTGTTTTGGTGTGGGCATGTGCTTTTTTCCGTAGGCGACGGACCAGCCCTTCTTTACGCCCAGGTCGTGGATGGGTAGGACGTCCGGGCGCCCCAGGTTGAAGATCAGGAACATTTCGACCGTCCACGCGCCGATGCCGCGGACGGAGACGAGGCGGTCGACGAGTTCATCATCGGACATGGTCAGAGCTTGTTCGCGCGTAGGGACAATGCCGTCGATAGTCTTCTGGGCGAGATCTTTCATTGCGGCGACTTTTGCGGCGGAAAGACCGGCCTTTCTCAAGGCAGGTTTGCGGAGCTTGAGCATCTGTTCGGGAGTGGGCGGGCGGTCGGTGCCGCTGAGGGCTTTTACGCGGCCGAAGATGGTGGCGGCGGCTTTGCCAGAGATGGATTGGTAGGCGATGGCCTCAAGGAGCGCTTCGTAGGGCGATTGCGCGGCAGCTTCGTCAGTGGCGAACTGGACGGTAGCGGAGATAAGCTCGGCGAGCTTTTCGTCCTTGGCTGAGAGGTGAGCCATGGCGGCGGTGAGGTCGAAGGGCAGCGTGGACATAATGGCGGTAGATTAGCTCAGGGCGAGGCGAAAGAAAAGAGAACAGAAATGAGGAGGAGAAAGGGGAAAGTTGACGAAGAGGGCACAAACACGTCCGCACGAGAGCGCGGAGCCGCTAAAGGTTCGGCAGCGATACACTGCGTGCGAGTAAATCGAGGACCTTGGAGTCATGGCTGAGCACACATTGATTTTTCGGGATATTGCGATGGTTTTTGCGGCGGCGTTGGTGTGTGGATTTTTGGCTTGGAGGATTCGGCAGCCGATTTTGCTGGGCTATGTGGTGGCGGGATTGATTTTGAGTCCGCTGACGCCCGGCCCGCGGGTCCACGATGTGCATGTGTTTGAGTTGATGGCGGAAGTTGGCGTTGTTCTGCTGATGTTTTCGGTGGGCATTGAGTTTTCGATTCCGGATTTGCTGAAGGTGAAGTGGGTGGCGCTGCTTGGCGCGCCCTTGGGAATTTTATTGTCGGTTGGGTTGGGGATTGCCGTCGGTACGTTGATGGGTTGGCCGATGATGCAGAGTCTGGCGGTGGGCTGCATCATTTCGGTGGCGAGCACCATGGTCTTGATGCGGCTGCTGATCGATCGCGGCGAACTGAGATCGGATTCCGGTCACGTGATGATCACGCTCACCTTGGTTGAAGACTTGGTGGTGGTGATTCTGACCGTGCTGCTGCCGGGATTATCGACGGCGAACGGCGCCGATTACGGGCAAATGGCGTGGCGCATCGGCAAGGCGCTGCTGTTGTTAATTCCGATTGTGCTGGCGGCGTGGAAGTTGATGCCGCGACTTCTGGCGCGCGCGGAAAAAACCGGGAACGATGAGATCACATTATTGCTGGGGCTGACCGTGTGTCTGGTGATTGCAGCCCTGACGGAGGCGGCGGGATTGTCATTGGCGCTCGGCGCGTTTCTCGGTGGGATGCTGCTGGGCAGTTCGGAGTTCGTGAAGAGGCTGGAGCATCAGACCATGCCGCTGCGAGATGCGTTTGTGGCGCTATTTTTTGTGACCATTGGGATGCTGATCGATCCGCGGACATGGGTGGGTTCGTGGAAAATCATTCTGGTGATCGTTGGACTGGTGATGGTGGGGAAGTTCGCGGTGTGGTTTGGTGTTGTGCGGTTGTTCGGCTATCCGAATGATACCGCGGTGCGCGTGGGGATTGGATTGACGCAAATCGGGGAATTTTCTTTTATCTTGGCGCAGGTGTCGCAGCGATCGGGGTTGATCACAACGGAGGTTTATCACGCGACCTTGGCGGCATCCTTGGTGACGATTTTGGCGAATGCAACTTTGTTTAAGTTGTTGTTGCGGAGAGCGCCTGGGGTAGAGAAGGTTGTGAGTGCGATGGAGACGGCTTGAATGTGGTACTTGATATGGAATCTCAACCCGCACCCTTAACTTCGAAGGGTGCGGCATCCGGCGCTCGTCGTATTGGTCGTGGTTCAGCCAGAGATCATACCGGGGTCCTTCCACTGCGCCGCCCGGCACGCAGACGGCGCGTGCAGGAAAAAGCCGAGGCCGCTTCGGTCGGGATGATAACTTTAGGATTTGAGCCGGGCGACGAGATTCAGTCCGAGATGACGGGATTGAGGCGAGTTTCGCTGAGGTCTAGTTCGTATTCGATTTGGCGAAGGACCCGGTCGCTGATGACGCCTTCGTTGCGGAGACGAACGGCGGTTTGGCGCTCGATCTGAGTGAGCTGCCGACCGAGATCAACGATGTGAGCGTGATCTTCAGCGTCGATGCCGTGCTGCTCGTAGGATTGGCCGGTGACGGCGGACAGACGCCGCTTGTACTTAGTTATGGCGTCATCAAAGGCCGCCGCGAGGTGATGGTTCTCGTTTTCCTGGCGTTGCGCTTTAATGTGCTTCAAGGCTTCTTCAAGAATGATGCGGCGCGCTTCACGTTCTTCTTCTTCCGGTTCGGATTGCCCAGCCAAGCCTAAAAAGCGAATCAATGGAGCCAGCGTGAGTCCCTGCAGGACGAGGGTGACCAAAATCACGCAAAACGTGAGAAAGATGATCAGGTTGCGCTGGGGAAATGGCGTCCCGTCGGAAAGTCTTTCGGGAAGAGAGAGCGCCGCGGCTAAGGCTATGACGCCGCGCATGCCAGTCCAGCCCACGATGAAAATCGATTTGCGCGAAGGATAGCGCTCGTTCTGGTGGAAGACGCGGCGACGAATGATGTTAGCGAAGAAGGCGCCGGGGTAAAGCCAGATCACGCGCAGAGCGATCAGTAGCGCGCTAAAGAGCCCGCCGTAGAGAAGGAGTTCGGAGATGTGGTACTCGCGGATGCCGGCGAGGACGAAAGGAAGCTGCAGACCGATCATCACGAAAACCAGTCCATTCAGGACGAAGTTCAGCGCGTTCCAGAATCCATAAGCTTGCAGGCGCACCGCGGGGGAAAACAGCCGCGTGCTGCGGCGGCTGAGGTACAGACCGCAAGCCACAACGGCCAGAACGCCGGAGGCATGGATGCGCTCCGCGGCCAGATACGCGATATACGGAATCATGATGCTGAGTGTGACTTCGATCGGGCCGTCGTCGAGATAACGTTCGACGCGCTCGATGATGAGGCCGATGAGGACGCCGACCGCGATGCCGATGCCGATCAGGTAAGAGATGCGTATGAAGCCGACGGCGACGCTGGGAGTCTCGCCGCTGAGAATCATGGCGACGCCGAACTCGAGAGCGAGCAGTCCGCTGGCGTCGTTGACGAGGCTTTCGCCTTCGAGAATGTCGACGATGCGCTTCGGGAGGCCCACGCGGTTGGCGATAGAAGTGGCGGCGATGGCGTCGGTGGTGGCCACGACGGCGCCGAGGACGAAGCCGAGGCGCCAGTCAAATCCGCCGAAAATATGAGGAGCGAAGATGGCGACGCCGGCTACGGTGAAGCCGACCAGGCCGAAGGCGAGGAAGAGGATGCTGACGATATTGTATTTGAAGTCGCGCCAGGAAGTGAACCAGGCCGCGGAGTAGAGCAGCGGAGGCAGGAAGACGAGGAAGACCACGTCAGGGTTCAAGGAGATGTGCGGGATGCCGGGGATGAAGCTGAGTACGAGGCCGGCAACGACCAGGACGATGGGGTAGGGGAGCTTGAGTTTGCGAGCCAGCGCGCCGAAAAAGACGACGAAGAGGAGGAGCAGGAGAAAGACGATTTCGACGGCGTGGATGGTGTTCTCGCCCATGGCAATGAAGTTGAATTTAGCAGAGCAGGGTCGAGAAGTAATGCGCAATGAAGTAGGAAAATAAAGTTTGGGAAAAAGAAGGATGACTGCGGAGCGTCGTAGAGTTTGCGTATGCGGCGGCGCGCCGCTGCTGGGGCGATTCGCGTCTGGCTTGCGATTCGAAAGCGGGAGCGCGCTCCCGCACTCCCAAATTGCATTGGTTGTGGTCAGGGACAAAAGGCGCGGCTGTGCTACCATCCGAAGTTTATGCAGACGGGAATTATTGGACTACCACAGGTTGGAAAGACCACGCTGTTCCGGATTTTGACGAAGGCGGCTGCCGACGCCAAGAGCGGGCAGGCGACGCAGATCGGGATCGCCAAGGTGCCGGAGCCACGGTTGCAGCAACTTGCCACGCTCTATAAGCCGAAGAAAATTACGTATGCGACGGTGCAGTACGTCGATCTGGGCGGGATGCAGAAGGACCGCATGCGCGATGCGCTGGCGCAGTTGCGCGAAGTGGATGCGATTGCGCATGTGATTCGCGTCTTTGACGATCCGTCGGTGCCGCATGCGGAGGGCAGCATCGATCCGTTGCGCGATGCCGTCAATCTTGAGCTGGAATTGTTGCTGTCGGACCTGGATCAGATCACGCGGCGGCTAGAGCGCCTTGAGAAGGATTTGAAGAAGGGGAAGAATCCGCAGCTGGAGATTGAAAAGGCGACGTTGGAGAAGTGCAAGGCGCATCTTGAGGCGGAGAAACCGCTGCGCGAATTGGAGTTGAAGGCGGAAGAACGAAAGTCGATCAGCGGATTTTTGTTTTTGTCGCAGCGGCCAATGCTGTACGTGCTGAATTTGGGAGATGACGAGGCCGGGGAATTAGCCACAGCGGTGGAGCGGCACAATTTGGGCGCGTTGCAGGGCAAGCCGAATACGGCGGTGGTGGCGGTGTGTGGACGCCTGGAAGCGGAACTCGCGGAGATGGAAGAGAAGGAAGCGGCGGAGCTTTTGGCTTCGTACGGCTTGAGCGAGCCGGGGTTGAATCGATTGATTCGCGCGACGTATGACTTGATGGGATTGATCCAGTTTTTTACGGCGGGCGAGCCGGAAGTGCGGGCGTGGACGATTCATAAGGGATCGACAGCGGTGAAGGCCGCCGGGGCGATTCACAGCGATATTGAAAAGGGATTCATTCGCGCGGAAGTGGTGCGCTGGGATGACTTGCTGGCGGCAGGGAGCGTGGCGGCCGCGCGAGAGAAAGCGCAGGTGCGGTTGGAGGGAAGGGAATACATCGTGCAGGAAGGCGATGTAATTTTATTCCGGCATAGCGGCTGAGGCGAGAAGCGAAGTAAAGACGTGGCAAAGTAACGAGGTAAAGATTCGGAGTGTTCTAATGCGAAACGGGTCGGTGCTGCTTGGATTGCAGGTACGTGTGGCACCCCGTGGCGAACAGGTTGGGGGATGCTTACGCTGAGATCCTTCGCCCATCCTTGTCGGATGTGCTCAGGATGACAGTTTTTTTGGCGACTCGATCGTGGTGCTTGAAGTTAAATCTAAACCCGCACTCTGAAACCCGTAAGGTGCGGCACCCTCTATTGAGCTGGCGTTGTACTCGATCCGAAAAATGATCTGAATTTTCTCTGAAAATGGTACACGACGAGACAACTCGGGTGGGGATGGCTGCGGGATTGGGATTGATCGCGGCGGCGGGGAATTTGCTTGGCGGGTATTTTGTGGTGCGGCGAGATTGGCCGCGGCGATTTCTGAACTATTTCGTGGCGCTAGGCGCCGGATACATGTTGGCGGTAGCGTTTGTCGACGTGATTCCAGAGTCGGTGCGCATCGGCGGCGAGCGCGCATTTCTGTTTGTGCTGATCGGGTATTTTCTGGTGCATCTGTTCGAACACACGCTGGCGCCGCATTTTCATTTTGGCGAAGAGACGCATCTGGAGGAGATGCATCACCGATCATATACGACGATTTTGCTGGGACTCGCGATTCATACCTTTTTTGACGGCGTGGCGATTGCCGCTGGATTTCTGGTTTCCACCTGGCTCGGACTGGTAATTTTTGTGGCCGTGTTTTTGCATAAGCTCCCGGAGGGATTTACGGTTGCGTCGGTGGCGCTGGCTAGCGGACAAGGACGTCAGCGGGCGATCTGGGCGGCGGGCGCTTTGGGCGTAGCGACGTTGTTTGGAGTGTTGCTGACCAGCCTTTTACGGGGCCAGCTGAAATATGCGCTGCCATTGTCGGCAGGGGTGACAGTTTACGTGGCGGCGACCGATCTGCTGCCTGAGGTAAACCGTGAGCCGAACTGGAGGGTCGCTTTGCTGGTGTTTGCCGGGGTCGCCAGTTTATTGATTTTGCAGAACTTGTTCCACGTCTAAGGGTTCAGAGTGATAGCGGTAGTTCGCCGCCGCAAGTAATAAACTAACCTGACGCAGAGTTGTGGGTTTCGTCTTAATTTCGCCTCAGATCAGTCCTTTCCACTTGCAACTTTCTGATACGACGCGTGTTCGATATGATGTGGCGGCTATGGCCAGGTCCGACGTCCAACTAATGCTGGACGTGAAGGCGGGCGATGAACAGTCGTTCGCGCTTCTACTCCAGCGCTACAGGAGCCCCCTTGTCAACTTCCTGTACCGAATGGTTCGGAACCGCGAACAAGCGGAAGATCTGGCGCAGGAAGTGTTCATCCGAGTGTACCGGGCACGCGCGGAATACGTGCCGAGCGCGAAGTTCACGACGTGGCTGTTCCGAATCGCGACGAATCTGGCATTGAACTCGGTGCGAGACACACGGCATCAGCGGGCGGAGATTTCACTGGATGCACCGATCACCACCGATGCTGAGGACGGCGACGAGAAGACGCTGGATGCGGCGGACAAGCATCCGAACATCGAGCAGCATCTGGTGGAGGAAGCGCGGAAGAAGATGATCCGGCACGCGATCGAGAAATTGCCGGAGAAGCAGCGAGCGGCGGTGCTGCTGCACAAATATCAAGAATTGGACTACAACGAGATCGCGAAGATTCTGGAATGTTCCGAGAGTGCGTTGAAGTCCTTGTTGTTCCGGGCGTATGAGAGTTTGCGAGTGGAGCTGGCGCCGCTGGTGGCGGGCGCGGCGAAGTAGAGACGAATCAAAGTAAGAAGTAATGAAATAAAGAGGCAAAGAAGAAAAGAAATTGGTCGGTGATGGGTCGGTGAGTTAGTTCGGTGAGCGGAATTTTGCATTGAAGGAAGGTTGTTATGAGCTGTGAACGGATGGAAAGCAGGATTCTGGGATATGTGGATGGCCGGCTCAAGGCCAGCGACACGCGTGAGGTCGAGACACATCTCGAGACCTGCGCGACGTGCCGCCTGCGCGTGAATGAGTTTCGCGCGGTGTCAGGCCTGCTGGATGAATTGCCGATGATTGAGCCGTCGCCAGCATTCGATGCGCGAGTACGCGCGCGCGTGGCGGCGGAGCCGGTGAAGCAGAGTTGGTGGGCATGGCTGGCGCCGTCACCGCGAGTGGTTTTCGCGGCGGTGATGCTGGTGGCGTCGATTGCGTATGTCGGAACGCGGCCGCGGCAGCCAGCAGTGCAGGATGCGGCGAACACCACAGTAGCGGCTCCGGAAGCGATCGCGAACGATATGCCGGTACTGGAGAATTACGACGTACTGGCAAATTTTGAGGCGCTGACGGATTTGCCGGATCCGATTCAGAACGACGATGACAGTCAGCAGGATACGAATCAGCAGATGTAGGTGAGATGAAACGATTGCACCAATTCGGTGGATGGCAGGGCGCTGGCGGGACCCACTGGCGGCTACAGGAGCACAGCCAGAAATGGCTGCGCCACTTCGCTTCCGGGCTAAGTCTTGCGCTTGTGCTACTCGTGTCGCCCGGCGTGACTCAGGCGAGGCAAAAGCCGAACGAGCATCCGAACCGGCCACCCGCGGCGGAACGCAAGGTGCAGCCCGCACCACGACGCAACGATCGACCACCGGTGGTGAGCCGGGATGACAATCGGTCTGGGAACCGGCCTGCAAATGGATCTGCAAATCGGCCCGGAAACAATCTGGCTCCCAGCGGCAATGGAAGCAACGCAGAACGGTTCAACCCGAATCGCCCGCCGCGGACGGCTGGGCCGCCGCCGAATGTACAAGAGCGATGGCGGAACATGACGCCGCAAGAGAAGCAGCGGCTTTCGCAAAATGAAGAGCGGTTGCGGCGGCTGCCACCGGCGCAGCAACAGATGCTGCGAGAACGGGCGCAGGTGTGGCAGCGAATGACGCCACAGCAGCGCGATCACGTGCGCAACGATGTGCTCCCGAAGTGGCGTGAAATGGCGCCGGATCGGCGTCAAGCTATTCAGCAACGATTGCGCGTGCTGCAGAATATGCCGGAGTCGGCGCGCAACCGGCGATTGAGTGATCCGAACTTTACACGCGGGATGAGTGATGAAGATCGATCTACGCTGCGCGATTTGAGCCATCTGCATGTGGGTGGCGGACCGGAACCTCCGGGGGAATAGCGCAATCTATTCGTCACGTTCCAAAAGATTTTGCGGCGGGATGCAGATTGCATCCCGCCTTTTTTTTGGCACGCGCGCGTTGTACCGACGGAGTTGTTTGATGCGCCAGAGATCCTGTCGATCGGTTTTCGATTGACGAGTTGGCGTTGACGGCATGTCTCCTCGCGTGGCAGGGACGGACTGAAGTCTGCTCCTACAGTTCGGAAGGAGTCGATCACTTCGCAGGCCAATTTGCCGGAGAGACGCCGGCTTTGTACGAATGGTTTGATGGTTTCGATCTTATAACCTCGTAAAATGTCTGGGCTGGGTAGCGGAAAGGCCTGCGGGTCGTGTCCACGCGTTTTCGTGCGCTGAAGCATCGCAACTTCCAACTGTTCATTGGCGGGCAACTGGTTTCGTTGATTGGCACCTGGATGCAATCAACAGCACAGTTGTGGCTCGTTTATAAATTAACGAACTCGGCGGCGTTGCTGGGCGTGTTTGGATTCGCGAATCAGATAGCGATTTTGGTGCTGGCGTCGGTTGGCGGATATGTCGGAGATCGCTACAACCGGCATCGCGGAGTGATCTGGACGCAAACGGCATCGATGATTTTGGCGTTCTTGCTGGCAGGGCTGACGCTGAGCGGAACGATTCACGATGCGCGAGGAGCGTGGGTCATTATCGTGATCGGGTTCCTGGTAGGCATTGTGAACGCGTTTGATGTGCCGATCCGGCAGGCGTTTTTGGTGCAGATGGTGGGAAAAGAGGATTTGCCAAACGCAATTGCGCTGAATTCGTCGATGTTCAATGGCGCGCGCGTGGTTGGTCCGGCAATCGCGGGATTTGCGATTGCGTGGATTCATGAGGGCTGGTGCTTTTTTCTGAATGGCGTGAGCTTCATCGCGGTGATCCTCGCGCTGCTGGCGATGCGGATTCCCAAGATTGAAACGCGGAAGCCGGAAAGTTCGCCATTGCGAAATTTTCTGGAGGGATTTCGGTTTGCGATGAACGATTGGCCGATCCGCTCGACATTATTATTGTTGAGCGTGCTGAGCGTATTCGGATTGCAGTATTCGGTCTTTCTGCCGGTGTTTGCGCGCGACATTTTGCATCACGATGCGAAAGGATTCGGGCTGTTGATGAGCGCGGCGGGAATTGGGGCCGTGCTGGGAGCGCTGCAGTTTGCGGCACGGACGAGCTACAAGGGATTGGCGCGGTCGATCGCGCTGATGTCGGTGATTTGCGCGGCATGTCTGATCGCGTTTTCGCAGTCAACCTCGTTCTGGTTGTCGTCGGCGCTGTTGTTCGTGATTGGATTTGCGGCCACCTCGCAAATGGCGGCTACGAACACGACGGTGCAGAATCGCGTGCCGGATCAACTGAGAAGCCGGGTGATGGCGGTGTACGCGACGATGTTCATGGGCGTGCAGCCGATTGGTTCATTATTGGCGGGCGGAGTGGCGAAGAGAGTGGGTGCGCCGCGGACGCTGGAGATTTTTGGGGTTCTGGTGCTGGCCGCGAGTTTGGTGTTTGCGATGAAGGTGGTGACGCGAGTGCCGAGGGCGCCGGTGCCTACGCCTGCGGATTGACCGATAGCGCGGGAGCCGGTTTCGCATTTTGCCGGCGCGGTCTTCGGAAAGCGTAGTTGGGATTTTGCCTGAAGTTGACGTTGAGATCCTTCTCCGCCCCTCGGCGGGTAGCCTCAGGATGACAAGTTTGCCGTGGTCGTGCACAGAGACCGCCGACTGCGTCAGCATCAAGCGGGATTGGGGCGGTAGAGCCAGTCGGGACGGGTGAGTGGCGTGGCGGCGATTTCGGCGGGTTGGGAGATCAGGGCCGCGGACGATACTTGCGCGTTGATGTTAACTGAACCGTTGACGTTAGCAAGAATCGTATCCACCTTCGGGCGATTGGGTGAGAGCGAACAGACTGGATCGGTGGCGGCGGGATCGCTGGCTAACAACAAAGCCTGACAGCGACAGCCGCCGAAATCGATGCTGCGGCGATCGCAGGATTTGCAGGGGTCCTGCATCCAGTCCTGGCCGCGAAATTTCTGGAACGCGGCGGAGTTTTCCCAGATTTCACCAAGGCTATGCTGTTTCACATTGTCGAATTGCATGCCGGGGATAATTTTTGCGGCGTGGCAAGGTAATGCTTCGCCGTTTGGCGTGATCAGCATGAGTTTACGGCCCCAGCCGCCCATGCATGGCTTGGGATATTTCGCGTAGTAATCGGGCACCACGGATTCTATGCGGATTTTGCCGCGAAGGCGTTCTTCGGCGGCTTTGACGATTTCCAGTGAGCGATCGAGTTGAGCGCGAGTGGGCAGCAGGTGCTCGCGGTTGGCGAAAGCCCATCCGTAGTACTGCACGTTGGCGAATTCGACCCGAGTCGCGCTCGACGACTCGACAATTTGCAGCATCTCTTCGATCTGGTCGATGTTGCGGCGGTGAACGACGAAGTTCAGCGTGACGGCGACGCGAACTTTTTTCAGCCATTCGACGACGCGGAGTTTTTGGGCGTGGGATTTTGTGCCGGAAATTTCGTGTGCGGTGTCTTCACGGGCGCCTTGGAAGCTGAGTTGGAAATGATCGAGGCCGGCTTCGACGAGTTGCGCGAGTTTTTGCTCGTCGAGAGGAAGGCCGGAACTGATCATGTTGACGTAGAGGCCAGCAGCGCGTGCCGAGCGGATGAGATCGAGGATGTCGGGGCGTGCGAGGGGTTCGCCGCCGGTCAGGTCGGCCTGCAGTACGCCGAGTTGGGCTGCTTCGAGAAAGACGCGGGACCAGGTTTCCGTGGGAAGTTCTTCACTACGGGCGGTGAGTTCGGTGGGATTGGAGCAGTAGACGCAGTGGAGCGGACAGCGGTGCGTGAGTTCGGCGATAAGGGCGAGCGGATTTGAGAGGGAGGCGGACATAGCGTGACCTTCAAGTTTAACATCGCAGGGTGGACGAATCAGGCTTGGGGTTGCGAGCTTTGGTTCACGGATGGGTGTTCGGTTGAAGTTGAGACCCGCACCCTTGACGACGAAGGGTGCGGCACCCAGGGAGGCCGCCCGCCTCGGAAGGCGGCCGCTACATGCGGAGTTTTGGCGGCGGCGTTAGGCGAAATCCAGGGCGCGTTGATCTTGCAGGAGCTGTAGGTAGCCGAGGATATCGGATTCGACTTTGGTGGGTTCGGCTTTGGAGTAGAGGGATTGCAGTTCGGTGATGATTTGTTGGACCGAGTGATTGCCGTCGCAGCGCTGAACAATTTCGAGGCTGGGACCATTGAGGCGCAGCGCGCGTTCGGGCATCAGCAGGACTTGCTGGTTGTTATTTTGGCCGAGGCGGACGCCGGCGGCTAGGCGGGGCCGGGAATCAAGATTGGGAGTGGCGCTCATTGTTGTGCCCTTGTGTGCTGCGGGTGGTAGTTGAGTGTAGCGGCCGATATTTTGCGGACCTCGGGCGCAGCGGTGCTGCGCCCCCACATGAACTTGCTTGCGGGGACAGATCACTCAATGTCCCCGGCAGCCATCGGAAAAGTCGCCGGGCGCCCGCCACTTTCACTGTGATTCCTTTGCGGGGACGAAGGCGCCTGGTGGGGGCCAACCGGGATTGACGTAGGAAAAATAGAGGGCGTCGAGTTGGGCCCAGAGGATGTCGCACTTTGCGCGGAGAGCATTGTGCGTGGCGTCTTGTTGTTCGCGCGTATGGGCATGCTTTACGACATAGGCGAGGGCGAAGTCGGCATCTTCGGGGGCTTGAGTCATGCGGCCGGTGAAATAGTCGAGGCCGCTCGATAGCCAGGGATAGTGTTCGCGCAGACGATCGACGCGCAGCGTGATCAATTTTTTCGAGAACATTTCAGTGAGGGAAGAAGCGACCGCTTCCAAATGCGAGCGTGTGGCAACGAAATCAACATACGCCTGCACGGCGTAGCGCGTGGCAGGCAGGATACCGTCGCCCTTTTCCGCCTGTTCACGTGGGAGGCCCGTGGCTTCTAGCAGATGTAGCCATTTTTCTATGCCGCCGGGGCGGATGCCATCGCCGTCGTGGTCGATAATGCGTTTGCGCCAAGCGAGACGAAAGGCGGGATCTTCGCTGCGCGCGAGGATAGCGGCATCTTTGATGGGAATGCGGCTCTGGTAGTAGTAGCGATTCAGCGCCCAGGCCTGCAGCTGGCCGCGCGTGAGTTTGCCGTCGTGCATCAATAAATGGAATGGATGCTTGTGGTGATAGCGCTCTTCGCCGATCTGGTGGAAACCGGCGATGAAGTTTTCTTCGGAGAGCGGTGAGTGCTCGTGGCTTGCGTCTATCGCCATAAAACCTAGTTCCACCGCCTAACTCGCTGCCATTGTGCCGAGATAGGGCGCAGGAGTCCTGCGCCCCTACTCAGACGTGACGCTGAAATCGTGTTCATTGCGGACTGGTCGTTCCGATCGTGTACTTCGCGCAAGTCATAGTTCTATATCCATGCCATCGTAGGCGATTTCGAAGCCGGCATCCAGCACCGCGCTATGCTCGCGGCTGTCTTCGTCGAGAATCGGATTGGTGTTGTTGATGTGAATAAGGATGTGGCGTCCGCGAGCGTTGCGCGGGAATTGCTCGAGCAGGCCGGCAGTGCCCGACAGCGGAAGATGGCCGATATCACGAGCCGTTTTGTTGCTGCGGCCGGTCCGGCGAAGTTCGTCGTCGCTCCAGAAAGTGCCGTCGATCAGCGTGACGTCCGAGGAAGCGGCGAGTTTGGTCCAGTCAGAATTCCGGCCGCACAACGATGGCGCGACGAGAAGACTCTTGCCGGCATGTTCGAAGCTGAAGCCGATGGTGGCCTCTTCGGGAGCCATGGTGCGGACGAGTTCGGCGCTGACATAGTCGGGATAGGTGTCGCCGAGCGGAAACGTGGCGCAGATGAACGCGGGAGCTTCGCCCGGGCTTTCTGAAAGATGGCAGCCGAGGCGCCCTCGGGCGGAGAGTGTTTGCCACTGAACGGGCGGATCCGCGCGATCGAGAACGCTAAAGATTCTGTTTTCCTTCTTCACGATTTTTTGCAGGGATGCGGTGGCGAAGACGAAGAAGCTTTGAAATTCGCGCAGGTGCAGCAAGCCCATCAGGGAATCGGTGTCGGCGGAGGGGAGAAAGATGCCGCCGATGGGAGAAGCCGTTGCGGAGTTGCCGTTCGGTGTTAGTTCTGGCGTGGCAAGGATCTGAGTACGAAGGTCAGGCGACGCGCCGATGAGAAACCAGATTTTCGAATCGACCGTAAAGGCGATTTGGGTTTGTGTGCGAGCATGCGCATGAATGGAGCCATTTCGCAGCCCAGCGCAGTTGCGGCAGTGGCAGTTCCATTGGGGGAAACCTCCGCCAGCGGCGGAGCCGAGAATCTTAATGCGCATGAGAAGCCTGGCCGGGACGAACGATGAGGCAAGTATCGAAGGTGGAAGTCTGCATCCCCTGGTCTGAAAACGAAAGCACCCGCCCTCGAGAGTGGTGGATGCAAGGCTGGACCACTCGAAAGCGGGAGCTCGAAGAATTTCCTGATATCAGGAAACTAGAGTTCGGCGTTCGCGTACGAGCTGATTTCGCAGTTGAGATCGATCTCTTCGTGTTGCGGCGTGACCCATTCCATGGTTGTGGCTCCTTGGAGAATAGTTCGGCTACGGGACGAGCATAGCATAGAGGGGAAGTGGGAAAAAAGAGGATTGTGACGCCTCAGAGTAATGCCGGGAGAGAAGTGGCGGATGTACCGGGCCTCTCGCTGAGCTGAGCCATTTGCGCAGAATGTCTCGACCGCGGACGCTAAGCTGCGCAAAGGCGCCCGCCCCGGAAGGCGGCCGCTAGATGTTCTCGGCAACGATCCATAAATTTGGGTCGTGAGGCGAACAGGAGACGAACGGATTCTGTCTCGTGTTGTACTGATTACCTCACCGGTGATGTTCGCCGAGTGGTTACTGGGTTGCGAATCAGGCTGTAACAGAGCCACTAAATGTAGTTATCTCGAAAATTTTTGAGCGCAACTAGTGGTAGTGAAAATTTCCACCGCCGAAAGATGCGTTCAGGAAAATATTTTTTCAAAACAGGCGGATTTCGCTTGACAACATTGGAAAGCAATTTAATATGTGGTCGCAAGTGGAGTGAAGTGGTCGGCAGTAGAACAAAGTAGACGAGTTTAGAGGGCTGTGGTGCAACGGGGCATTCGATACCACTACTTCTTTGACGGAGACCCAAACGCCGCTTTGGTTGGGCAGATTCGACGGCGCGGGGTCCAAATGAGCAGGCGGAATGAAGCTTCGGGGAAACTGTCCGGCGAAGGTGGACGAGAAGGGGCGCTTGAAGGTGCCCGCCGTGTTTCTCGAAGAATTGAAGGAGTACGGCACACAGTTTTATATCACGAGCGTGACTGGGGAATCAGCGCGAATTTATCCCATGAAGGTCTGGGTGGAATTAGAAGACAGGTTGGCCAAGCTGCCGACGTCAAGCCCGGCCAAGCGCAAATTTTTGCTACGCACCAGCTACTTCGGACAAACGGTGGAGCTGGACGGGCAAGGACGGTTGCTGCTTCCTGCGGTGCTGCGGGATTCGGCGACTATGAGAGGCGAAGTGGATGTGTTCGGGTCCCTGGATTATCTCGAAGTCATGAACCATACCCGCGTCCTGGATGACTTGAAGAATCAGCCGTTTACGGACGAGGATTGGGCATCTCTGGGCATATAGGTCGGGTCTAAGCGTATATAGGTCGGGCCAAGTAAACGAAATTCAAACAGTGTAGAGGCGCAAAACGGTGATTTTGCGCAGGGGTCGAAGTGTGCCCGGATGAAGGGCGGGGCGATTGTGGTGAACGGAGCGGTGCCACATACGCCGGTAATGTTGGACGAGGTGCTGGAATGGCTGGACGTAAAGCCGGATGGAACGTACATCGACGCAACGCTGGGAGCCGGCGGGCATTCGGGAGCGCTCGCAGAGCGACTGAAATCCGGAAGGTTGATCAGCCTGGACCGGGACGCACAGGCGCTGCAATTGGCGGCGGAGCGGCTCAAGAGATTTGGACCGATGGTGACGCTGGTGCGGTCCTCGTTTTCGAGGATTGCGGAGGTCGTGCACGAGTTGGGGATTCCCGGGGTGGACGGGGTCTTGGCCGACTTGGGGGTTTCGAGCATGCAGCTTGATCAGGCCGAGCGCGGATTTTCGTTTCGCGAGGCTGGTCCGCTGGATATGCGGATGGACGCCGAGGGTGACTTGACGGCGGATGAGATTGTGAATCGTTGGTCGGAGAAAGAGATAGCCGACACGCTCTATCAGGGAGCGGAAGAACACGATTCCAGAAGAATCGCCAGGATGATCGTAAGAGCGCGACCCGTACGGGACACCGCGCACCTGGCAACGATTGTGGCAGGGGCCCGAAAGCAATGGGGAAGGCAGAGACTGCATCCCGCAACAAAAACGTTTCTGGCGCTGCGGATAGCGGTGAATCGAGAGATGGAGGCACTCGGGCAGTTTCTTTCTCGGACCCCCGCCACAATGAATCGAGGAGGACGCTGGGTAGTGTTGAGTTATCACTCCGGCGAAGATCGGCTGGTCAAGCGCGCATTTCAAGAGAGCGAGCGTCTGGGAACGCTGAAAGTGCTGACCAAACACGTTATCCAGCCTGGGGAGATCGAGGTGGGTGCGAACCCAAGATCGCGAAGTGCGAAACTGCGGTGCGCAGAAAGAGTGTAGGGCGATGAAGTCGAGGTCGAGGGCGTCGAGGAAACGGGTTGCAACGCAGTTTCACACGGTAAAGAGGATCGATAATTCGCGGCTGGTGCGCAACGTGGAGCCGGCGAAATTGCGAGGACTCTACCGAACGGCAGGGCTGGGCGGCATCATCGCAATGTGCTTGATGATGTACATCTACCAGCACTTCCGGTGCATCGATTTGAGTTTTCAGCTTGAGGATTTGAAGGTGAAGCAGACGCAGGCGGCCGCATTGAACTCGGAGATGCGCCTGGAAATCGCCGCGCTGCGCGATCCGCGCCGGATTGACGTGATCGCGCGGCGGCAGCTGGGATTGTCACAGCCTTTGCCCACGCAGGTGCAAGAGTATGAAGCACCGGCGGGAGCGGAAGTGGCGGCCCGCTATGCCCGGTCGAACCACGAGTAGCGAGTTTTTTGTCCCCGCACGGCCCCAGGTAGACCCCGTCCAGCCCGGGGTCAACCAGATTTTGTTTCAGGCACTCACCGCAGTTCCTACCAACCTTCAACCCGAGCACTTGCTGGATTAAATCGATGCGACAGAGACGCGCGCACGCTGCCAGTGGCCAGGAAACGGCAAAACGGCTACTCATCGTAGCGGGCGTGGCGCTGTTCTGGACTGCCGCGGTACTTCTGCGGCTTGGGTATTTACAGTTGGTGCGGCACGGCGAGTATTTGGCGCGAGCGATGCGGCAACAGCAGCGCACGATTGAGATCACGCCACAACGCGGAGTGATCTACGACAGGAATATGCATCCGCTGGCGATGAGCGTCGGCGTGAAGTCGGCATTCGCGGTGCCGGCGGAAATCAAGGATGAGTCGCTGGCCGCGCAGTTGCTGTCGGGAATCGTGAATGTGCCGCCGGACGTGCTAGAGGCGAGGTTTCAGTCGTCGCGATCGTTCGCATGGGTTTCGCGCAAGCTGCCACCGGAGAAGGCAGATGCGGTCGCAGAAATTGAATCTGAAGGGGATTTATTTTCAGGAGGAGAACCAGAGGTTTTATCCCAAGCGCGATCTGGCGTCGCACGTCCTGGGTTTTGTGGATCCGGATGAAAAGGGGCTCGGGGGGATCGAATACGAGCTAGACGGGAAGATTCGCGGGAAGAGCGAAAAAATTATTGTGATGGCGGATGCGCGGCAGCGCTGGTTTGACGGCAGCGAGGCGCAGCGCGAACGCGGCGCCAACGTCGTGCTCACGCTCGACGAAAAGATCCAGTACATCGCACAACGTGAACTGGTAGCGACGATCGAAAAGACGCACGCGCAGGCCGGCAGCGTCATCGTCATGAACCCGAACAACGGAGAGATTCTGGCGCTGGCCAACTGGCCGATGTTCAATCCGAATGTGGCGACCGGTGTTCCCGCGGAAGCGCGGATGAATCGTTCGGTGAGCGCGGTATACGAGCCGGGATCGACATTCAAATTGGTGACGCTGGCCGCGGCATTCGATCAGGGTTTGATTCGCGGCGAAGACGTTTTCGATTGCGAGAACGGATCGATTGTCTTGTCGGGACACCGCATTCACGATCATAAGCGGTTTGGTTTGCTGACGGTGGCGGACATTCTGGCGAAATCGAGCGACGTGGGCGCAATCAAGATCGCGCTGATGCTGGGGCCGCAGAAATTTTACGACTACATCAGAGGATTCGGTTTTGGAGCGATGACCCAGGTGGATTTACCTGGCGAGAGCAGAGGAATTTTGCACCGGCCAGAAGCTTGGAGTGGTATCTCGATCGGTTCGGTGTCCATGGGGCAGGAAGTGGGCGTAACGCCGATTCAGCTGATCACCGCGGTGTCCGCGATTGCGAATGGCGGAACGATGTACCGGCCACACGTCGTGCAGGAACTGCGGCGTGGCGCGAAGGTGCTGCCGGCGGAGGGACCGCTGGCGGAAGTTGAGCCGCGCCGCGTCATTCGACCCGAAACGGCGGCTAGTCTGCGGCGATTGATGGAAGGTGTGGTTTTAGGCGGCACAGGATTTCTGGCGCGACTGGATGGCTGGACGGCGGCGGGAAAGACCGGATCAGCGCAGAAGATCGATCCTGCGACGGGACGTTATTCGCCGAGAAATTTCATAGCGTCGTTCACAGGGTTTGCGCCGATCAATAATCCGGCGGTGACGATCCTGGTGTCGATCGATTCTCCAGTGGGCCTGCATGAAGGCGGGCCAGTGGCGGCGCCGGTATTTAAACGGATCGCCGAGCAAGTATTGCCCTATCTGGAAGTGCCGCGTGACGTGCAGCTGAACCCCCGGCTGATTCAGGCGGCCTACAAGAAACAGCAAGCTGCGGATGCGGAATCGCTGGAAGACTTCACGGCCACGGATTTCTCTGGACAGCCGGACGCATTGTTGGAGGAATCGAATGAAGGGGTGACCGCGCCGACCCCTGCGCCGCCACAGCGTCTGCCGCAATCGGTGACCAGGGTAGAGGAGAGCGGCGGGGACATTGAGGTGCCGGATTTCAGCGGAAAGACGATGCGCGAAGTCTCCGAAATGTGTGTGCGGCTGGGACTTGATCCAGTCCTCGTTGGCAGCAATCTTGCAACGGATCAAACGCCGGCAGCCGGAGCGACCGTGAAACGCGGCACGAAGGTGACGGTGCAGTTCGGCATGCCGGCACTGATGAAGCAGGCAAACAAGTCGATGGGCGGCGCCCCGAAAGTTGCTCGAGTCCGAAAAGTTTACAAGAGATAGTGAGTCAGGTGGCGGTCTGGAAGGGTCATGAGTCAGATTCAAGAAAAAATAGCGGCGCAGAGCAGCACTGACGGAGTGCGGGAAAGCTCTGTGGCGATGTCGGCGGAACGCGCAACGAATACGGAAGTAAAGTTGGGAGCGCTGCTCGATGGAGTGGAGGCGGATGCGCCGGCCGAAAGCGCGCAGATCAAGATCCGTCAAGTAGCGTGCGATTCGCGCAAAGTGCAAGCGGGCTCGCTATTTTTTGCTCTGCATGGAGCAAAAGCGGACGGAAATACGTTCGTGCGCGAAGCGGTGGAGCGCGGCGCCGCGGCGATTGCCAGTGAGGAGGCGCCACCCGCCGATTTGCCCGCGAAGGTGGCGTGGATTCGCGTGCGCGAGGCGCGCAAGGCGCTTGCGCTGACCGCTGCAACTTTCTTCGAGCATCCCGGCAATGCGCTGAAGATGGTGGCGGTCACCGGTACGAACGGAAAAACGACGACCACTTCTTTGATCGACGCGATCGTGAAAGCATCAGGCGCGAAAACAGGTTTGTTCGGCACGATCGCGTATCAAACGCCTCGCGGGGAGTATCCGGCGCCGAATACCACGCCGGAATCGGTGGATCTGCAAGGCGCGCTGGCGGAAGTGCGCGATGCGGGAGGCCGATACGCGGTGCTGGAAGCAAGTTCGCATTCACTGGCGCTGGATCGACTGTGGGGCTGCCATTTCGCGGCGGCGGTGTTCACGAATTTGACCCGCGAGCACATGGATTATCACAAAACGTTTGAGGATTATTTCAGCGCCAAGAAAAAGCTGTTTGATGGAACAGGCGCGGACGCTCCGGACAATTCGATTGTGAACGTCGACGATGCATACGGAAAACGTCTGGCCAGTCTGATGAAGAATGCCGTGACGTATGGCCTGGAATCGGGCGCAGCGCTGACCACCAAAAAATTCCAACTGACATTCGACGGGCTTGAAGTTCACCGCACAGACGCCAAAAGGAAAAGTGCAGGTGGCGTCGCGACTGGTCGGGCGCATCAACGTCTACAACATTTTGGCGGCAATTGGCGCGGCGCAGGCGCTGGGCTTATCCAACGAGGTGATCGAAACCGGCATTCGAAATCTGCAAAGCGTCTCCGGGCGCTTCGAGAACATTGATTGCGGACAGAAATTTTTCGTGGTGGTGGACTATGCGCATACCGACGACGCGCTGGAGAATCTGATCCGCACCGCGCGGGAACTGAATCCCAAGGGCCGCATCATTACTTTATTTGGCTGCGGCGGATGGAAAGATCGCACTAAACGCCCGGTGATGGGTGAAGTCGCCGGCCGTTTGAGTGACTTGACGATTTTATCCAACGACAATCCGAAGACCGAAGATCCTCTAAAAATTATCAGCGACGTCGTTGTAGGCCTGCAAAAAGCCAGCGGCAAATATCTGATCGAGCCCGATCGCGAGAAAGCGATTGGCTTAGCGATCGATGAAGCGCGGAGCGGCGACATCGTTTTGCTGGCCGGCAAAGGACATGAGAACTACCAGATTCTGGCGGATCGCACGATCGAGTTTGACGACCGCGACCAGGCGCGACGAGCACTGCGCCAGCGCGGATACGACACGCCGTAGGGCGGCGAGGGTTTGGCACCTAGCGCGCTTTGGTAGAACGCAGCTGCAGGCGTTCGCGAGGCGCTCGGGGCGGTAGTTACCCTTTGTACGGAGGAGCCCTCAAAACGGTGAACACAAACCGGTCCGTGTGGTATTTGCGTAAGCGGAATATTTTGAGGCATTTATGCGGTGGACGATTGCACAGGTGGCTGGCGCGCTGGGTTCTCGGCCGGGGACAGGACTCGACCCCCTGGCCCGGGTGGCCGGCGTCTCGATTGATTCTCGAACCGTGGGAGCGGGAGAGCTGTTTATCGCCATCCACGGACCGCGTCATGACGGACACGATCACGTGGCGGGTGCGCTCGAGAGCGGAGCTGTCGCCGCAGTGGTCGCCGAAGCGCAGCTCGGGCGATATTCCGACGAAGTACATAGCCGGTGCATCCCCGTGGCCGACACCTTCAAGGCGCTCAAGCGGTTTGCCACCGCGGTACGCGAGGCTTGGGGCGGGAAGATTGCCGGGGTCACGGGCAGCGTCGGCAAGACTACAACCAAAGAGATCCTGGCGGCGCTGTTGGGCGCGCGGCTGCGAGTCCTGAAGTCGGAGGGAAATTTCAATAACGAATACGGATTACCGCTGACACTGTTCAAGCTGGATGAGTCGCATCAAGCCGCGGTGCTGGAGATGGGCATGTCGCGCCGCGGAGAGCTTTCGCGGCTCGCGGAGATCGCTCTGCCGGATGTGGCGGTGGTAACGCGCGTGGCGCCTGCGCATCTGGAGTTTTTTGCTTCGGTGCAAGAGATTGCCCTGGCCAAGCGCGAGTTGATCGAGGGATTAAACGGCACTGAGTCGGTGGCGGTACTGAATGCGGACGATCCGCTGGTTGCGGCGTTTGCCACGCATGCGCCGGGCCGTGTGTTGACGTACGGAATCGACCATCCTGCGGATTTTCGTGCCGAAGGCATTGAGGATCGCGGAGCGCTGGGCTCGGCATTCGATTTGATTCGCGGCGGCAAGCGCGTGCGTATGGAATTGGCGCTCGCCGGAAGGCATGTGATCGCAAATGCGTTGGGAGCGCTGGCGGCTGCCAGCGTCTGGGGAATTGACGCGGAGGATTCGCAGGCGGTGTTGTGCGGAATGCGCGCTCCGTCGATGCGCGGCGAGTTGATGAAGCTTTCGAATGGAGCGGCACTGATCAACGACAGCTACAACTCGAGTCCCGCGGCGTTGCAGGCGATGACCGGAGTGCTGGCAGCAACTCCTGGATACCGGCGGCGAATCCTGGCGGCCGGCGAAATGCGCGAGTTAGGCGTTACTTCAGCTGAATTGCATCGCGCAGCTGGTGAATTTGCTGCCAAAACCGGAAAGATCGACTGCGTGATCGGCGTGGCAGGCGATGCTGAGCAGATTGTAGAAGGAGCCGTCGCTGCGGGAATTCCCAAGGCGCAGACGAAGTTTTTTGCTTCGTCGGACGAAGCGGCGAAATTCCTGTCCGATTTTGTGCAGGACGGCGACTTGTTGCTGGTCAAGGGATCGCGCGGCGTGAAGATGGAGCGCGTAGTGGAGTTGCTGCTTGCGCGCTACGCCATTTCAGGAGATTCGGGAGTAAGGGAGAAGGTCAGCCACTAGATGCTCTACTACCTTCTCTATGAGGTGCTGCAGAAATACTTCAGCCCGCTGAATGTATTTCGCTATATCACCGTTCGCACCGTGTATGCCAGCTTGACGGCGATGTTTCTGGCGTTTGTGTTTGGGCCGTGGCTGATCAAGCGGCTGCGCGAATTGCAGATCGGGCAGTACATACGAGAAGAAGGCCCGCAGGATCACAAGAAAAAAGCCGGAACGCCGACGATGGGCGGTGTGCTGATCGTGCTTTCCACGCTGGTGCCCTCGTTGCTTTGGGCGGATCTGCGGAACGGGTTTGTGCTGCTGGCCATGTTTGCGTTGCTGGCGTTTGCGGCCATCGGATTCGTGGACGACTACGCCAAAGTTTCCAAGCAGCAGAATTTGGGGCTCACCAGCAAAAAGAAATTTTTGCTGCAGCTGCTTGTAAGCGCGGTGGTGGCGATTGGCTTGTTGGCGCTGGCGACGCGCGCGGAATATTCCACCGAACTGGTGCTGCCGTTCTTCAAGCGCGTGCATCCGAATCTGGTGATTCATTCGCTATTGTCCACGCCGCATTTTTGGCCCTTGGCCTTCGTGCCGTTCCTTCTGTTTGTGGCTATCGTGATCACCGGCGCGTCGAATGCCGTGAACCTGACAGACGGGCTTGATGGCCTCGCGATCGGATGCACGGTCATCGCTGCGGGCGCCTTGACGGTGCTGACCTACGTCAGCAGCAACTATCGTTGGGCGACGTATCTCGATATCGCTTACATCCCGCGCGTTGCCGAGCTCACCGTGTTTTGCGGCGCACTGGTGGGAGCGTCGCTCGGCTTTCTCTGGTACAACGCGCACCCCGCGGAAATTTTTATGGGTGATGTGGGCTCACTGGCGTTAGGCGGCACGCTGGGTTTGATTGCCGTCATCATCAAACAAGAGATCTTGCTGTTCTTCGTGGGCGGAGTCTTCGTTTTGGAAGCGCTTTCGGTAATTTTGCAGGTGGGATCATTCAAGCTGCGCGGCAAGCGCATTTTTCGCATGGCCCCGATCCATCACCACTTTGAACTGGCGGGATGGAGCGAATCGAAGGTGATCGTGCGGTTCTGGATCATGGCGCTGGTCTTTGCGCTGTTTGCGCTGACGACTTTGAAATTGAGGTAGCGGGAGATCGGAGCAGTTCGAAATTCGCATGGACTTAAAGAACAAACGCGTGCTGGTTGTGGGGCTTGCGCGAACGGGCGTGGCGACAGCCTTGTTCTGTGCCGCGCGCGGAGCAAAGGTGACTGCGACCGAATCCCGCAACGAAACTGACATTGGCGATGCCGTGGCGCAATTGCGCGGCGTCGGGGTAACACTGGAACTCGGTGGCCATCAGGAACAGACGTTTGTGCAACAGGATCTGATTGTCCCCAGCCCCGGCGTGTCGGCTGATTTTCCTTTGTTACAGTTGGCGCGCGCAAAGGGTGTGAGGGTTTGGAGCGAGATCGAGCTGGCATATCGGTTCTTGCAGGGAAGATTGATCGGGATTACCGGTTCGAATGGAAAGACGACTACGACTTCGCTGGTCGAACACATCTTGAGGACGGCGCATTTCGAGACCATTCTCGCAGGCAATATCGGAACGCCGCTGATTTCGTGCGTAAACGACATGACAGCGACGACGATCACCGTCGCGGAGCTCAGCAGTTTCCAACTGGAAGTGATCGAAGAATTTCGACCGAACATCAGCGTGTTCCTGAATTTGACGCCCGATCATCTGGACCGGCACGGCTCCATGGATTCTTACGCCGCGGCAAAGGCGCGCATCTTCGAGAACCAGACGGAGCAGGACGCCGCGGTGGTTAATGCGGATGATGCTGCGACGCTTCCGTATGCGCCCAAGCGCACTCCAGTCTATTGGTTCAGCCGCAAGCGAGAGGTAAAGCAGGGCACGATAGTGCTCGGCGAGCAGATCGTGTTGCGGAACGGCGGAAAAGACGAGCAGGTGATGCGACGCAGCGAAATTCCGCTGGTTGGCGAGCACAATCTGGAAAATGTGCTGGCCGCGGTCACCGCTACGCGGCTGGCCGGCGCGAAACCTGCAGCTATTGCGCAAGGCGTGAAGTCGTTCGCCGGCGTCGAGCACCGGCTGGAGTTTGTCGCAGAAATGGGCGGGGTGCGCTACTACAACGATTCGAAGGCCACGAATGTAGACGCCACACTGAAAGCGCTCGACGCATTTCCCGGGCGCGTGCTGATCATTCTCGGAGGCAAGGACAAAGGCAGCGACTATCGCCCATTACAGCAGCCGCTTCACCAGAAAGCGACGCTGGCGCTGCTGATCGGTGCGGCGGGGGAAAAGATCGAGAAGCAGATCGCCGGCAGCGTGGCAATTGAACGCGCCGGAACACTCGCTCACGCGGTGGAATTCGCCTCACGCGCGGCGCGGTCCGGCGATGTGGTGTTGTTGGCCCCGGCGTGCGCAAGTTTCGATCAGTTCGAGAATTACGAGCATCGCGGCCGGGTTTTCAAGCAGTTGGTGATGCGGTTGCGAGAGCAGTCGGCCGCAACAGCCGCGTTAAAGCCAGATCGTGCCAATGCGGGGCGAGGATAGGCGTGCTTTCAGAACTTGATTCGGAGGTAATGGAAATTGCCACGAAGGCTTGAAAACGATCGCTGGCTCTTTGGCGTAACCATTGCGCTGTGCCTGGCAGGCGCGGTGATGGTGTTCAGCGCGTCCGCAGTGACCGCCGATCATCAGTATGGGCGATCCTACATTTTCCTGGTGCGACAGGCCGCGTTCCTCCTTGTCGGACTTTTCGGAATGTTTGCATTGATGCGCACGGATTATCGGCGGCTTCGCGAGCCCGCAGTGGTGTATACCGTGATTTGCGTGGTGCTGCTGATGCTGGTCGGAGCGTTTTTTCTCGATAAGTCTCACGCCACGCATCGCTGGATCAAGTTTGGGCCGCTGGGCATTCAGCCGTCTGAGTTGGCGAAGCTCGCGGTCATTCTGTATCTCGCTTGGTTCCTTGATTTGAAGCGCCGCAGTGCCGCGCGGATGGAATTCAGCAAAGATGATTTTCTCCGAACGATCCTCCCGGCGATTGGTCCGATCTTGATTCTTGTGGCATTGATTCTGTTGCAGCCGGACCTGGGCACGTCCGTGGATATTGTGCTGATTGCTACCGCCATTCTGTTCGTCGCCGGACTCTCCTGGAAATGGTTAGCCATCGGGTGTGCTGCGGCATTGCCCATGCTTTATCTGCTGATCAGCCATGTTTCTTATCGGCAGGCACGGTTGATGGCGTTTTTGAATCCCGATGCTGACCCGCTGGGCGCTGGTTTTCAGTTGCTGCAATCCTTGATCGCGGTGGGCTCGGGCGGATTCACCGGCGCAGGCCTGATGGAGGGCAAGCAGAAGCTCTTTTATCTGCCTGAAGCGCATACCGATTTTATTTATGCGGTAATCTGCGAGGAATTCGGTTTCATCGGGGCGATGTTGCTGATCGCTCTGTTTGGGGTTTATGGATGGCGCGGAATGCGAGCGGCATTTTCGGCGCCGGATGGGTTCGGAAGGTTACTGGCACTGGGAATCACCGCAATGGTGTTGAGCCAGACGCTCATTAATTTTGCGGTGGTACTTGGCATGGTGCCGACAAAGGGAATTCCGTTGCCGTTTGTCAGCTATGGCGGTTCCAGTTTGCTGGTGATGCTGTTGGCTACGGGCGTGCTGTTGAATATTTCGCAGCAAGCCAGCGAGCCACAATGGTGAGGCGCGGGAGAGCTGGGCGTTGAAATTATTGATCGCAGGTGGCGGCACGGGCGGGCACGTCTTCCCGGCAATCGCCATTGCGAAAGAGTGGCTGTCGAGAGGCAAGGATCGAGACGTCGTGCTAGTAGGAACACAACGCGGATTGGAAATGAAGCTGGTGCCGCAGGCCGGGCTGCCGTTGGAGACGCTGCGCGTCGCGGGGCTGAAAGGGAAAGGCGGCGCGACACTGGTCAAGAATTTCGCCATGCTAGGCCCGGGATTGCTCGATGCCGTTCGGGTGTTGCGGAAGCATCGGCCGGTCGCCGCATTCGGTGTGGGAGGATATGCCGCCGGGCCGATGATGCTGGCCACATGGATGAATGGCGTGCCCAACATGATTTTCGAGCCGAACGCCGAGCCGGGCTTCACGAATCGAGTACTCGCACGCGTATCGACGAAAATTGCGGCAGGCTATGAGCGCTCCGCCCGCGCGCTCGGACCAAAAGCCATCGTCACCGGCTGCCCAGTCCGTGAGGAATTTTTCTCCATCGTGCCACGCGAACTGCAAAAGCCTTATCGGCTGCTCGTCACCGGCGGCAGTCAGGGTGCGCTGGCGATCAACCGCACTTTTGTGGATGCTATGGACAGACTCGCCGTGCGCAAAAGTGAGCTCGCCATCGTGCATCAGACCGGCGAGCGCGATTACGACGCTGTCCGCACCGCCTACGCGCGTCGAGAGTACGCCACTGCGGAAGTTGTTCCGTTTCTGACGAACATGGCGGAGCGCTTTGCCTGGGCCGACGTGATTGTCTGTCGTGCAGGCGCCATCACCGCGTCCGAACTTGCAGCCGCGGGACGCGCAGCGATCTTCATCCCGTTCGGCGCGGCTACCGACAGCCACCAACTGCGCAATGCACAGGAAATGGCCAGCGCCGGAGCGGGCTGCGTAATTCCCGAGCCTGAACTGACGGCCGACCGCCTCTGTTCGGAGATCTTCTCTCTGCTCGACCAGCCCCAGCAAATTGCGCGCATGTCTGCGGCGGCACGCAGCCTGGCGCGGCCTGACGCGGCGCGCGAAATCGTCAACCTTATAGAAGGCATGGCCCACTCACGGCCGGTGCAGGTGAACTGATCATGGTCTCGTTCCGGAATTTCCAGCGCATTCACATGGTGGGCATCGGCGGCATCGGCATGAGTGGGATCGCCGAAGTTCTGCTTACGCTGGGCTATTCGGTTTCCGGCTCGGATACTAAGCCATCGCCGATCACCGAGCGGTTGCAGAATCTTGGCGCAAAGATTTACGAGGGCCATCGCGCCAGCAATGTCGAAGGCGCTCACGTTCTGGTTACCTCGTCGGCGATCAATTCCAGCAATCCCGAAGTTGCCGAAGCCCACAAGCACAAGATTCCGGTGATCCCGCGCGCCGAAATGCTCGCGGAGCTGATGCGCCTGAAATATGGCATTGCAGTAGCCGGCGCTCACGGAAAGACCACCACGACATCGATCGTCGCGTCAGTTCTTGCGGCGGGACACCTCGACCCCACGTTCGTGATCGGAGGGCGCGTCAATCAGGCGGGCACCACCGCTCGTCTTGGCAAAGGCGATTTCTTCATCGTGGAAGCCGACGAGAGCGACCGCAGCTTCCTGCTGCTGGCTCCCGTAGTCGCCGTGGTCACCACCATCGATCGCGAGCATCTCGATCAATACAGCTCGCTTGAGGACATCCAGGACGCTTTCATCCAGTTTGTGAATCGCGTGCCCTTCTACGGGGCGGCGGTGCTCTGCCTCGACGAACCCAACGTTCAGGCCATCATTCCCAAGGTGAAGCGCCCCATCATTACCTATGGCGTTTCCGCGCAAGCGGACCTGGTCGTCACAGATATCAAACTCGCCGGATTGGGCAGCGAGTTCCGGCTGACCTACAAAGGCGAAGACCTCGGCATCTTTCAGCTTCCGCATCCCCCGGGAATGCACAACGTGCGCAACGCCGCCGCAGCGGTAGCTGTCGCTCTGTACCTCAGCGTGCCAGCCGAATTGATTCGTGAAGGGCTGGCGAAATTCGCGGGGGTAGGCCGCCGGTTCGATGTCAAAGGCGTCGTGAACAACATTACGGTGATCGACGACTACGGTCACCACCCGGTCGAGATCCGAGCCACGCTGGAAGCCGCTCGCGGATGCAAATTCAACCGCCTGCTCGTCCTCTTTCAGCCGCATCGCTATTCCCGCACCCAGCACCTTTGGGAGGACTTCCGCCGCGCCTTCAATCTCGCCGACGTTCTCGTGCTTACCGACATCTACGCTGCGAGCGAGCAGCCCATCCCCGGGGTAACCAGCGAGGCACTCGCCAAAGCGGTTGGAGAGGCAGGGCACAAGAATGTGTTTTACCTTCGCTCGATGCAGGAAAGCATCGAGTTTCTGCTGCGCGAAGCCAAGCCCGGCGACGCTATCCTGACGATCGGCGCCGGCAATGTCAGCCGCGCCAGCAACGAGCTTATGGTCCTGCTCGGGACGGAGAACACGACGCAACATGCGCATTGATAATCCCAAGGTAATCTCGGCGCTGCCGGAGCTGGGAATTGAACTCCGCAGCGGATCCGCGCTGTCCGAACTGACTTCGCTGGGAATCGGCGGAACCACCGATCTCCTTCGCATCAAGAAGCACGAGGGCATCCCGGACCTTCTGAACCTGCTGGACTCCAACGGGATTCCGCACCGGTTTCTGGGCGGAGGCTCTAACCTGCTCGTCGGCGATGGCGAACTGCCCTGGGTAGTGGTGCAGCTTGCCCGGCCTGAGCCTGACGTCGTGCTGGAAGGCAAGTTCGCGCGCGTGGACGCCGCCGCCGATCTCGGCCGGATGGTCACGTACTGCGCCAAGAATGATCTCGGCGGCATGGAAGGTTTGATCGGCGTACCCGGCACAGTTGGCGGAGCGCTGCGAATGAATGCCGGCGCCTACGGAATGCAGATCGGAAGCTACGTTCGCGAGGTAAAACTCTATCGAGCAGCCGCGCGTAAGATAGAAATCCTCAGGGGCGATCAAATTTCCTTTGAATACCGGCACACCTCATTCGCGGCCGATGATATGATGCTGGCGGTGACGCTGGAACTTCCCTCCAAGCCGTTCAAGGAAATTCTTCAAGGGATCCGTATCTGCAACGAGAAGCGGCGTTCCAGTCAGCCGCTTGGTCAGAAAAGCGCCGGCTGCATTTTCAAAAATCCTCCTGGTGCCTCCGCCGGACGCATGATCGACGAACTAGGACTCAAAGGCAGCAACGTGGGCGATGCGCGCGTCAGCGATCGCCACGCGAATTTTTTCGTGAATGCCGGCACAGCTTCCGCTAAAGACATGCTTACACTCGTGGGACAGGTGCGCGAGAAAGTGCGCGCCTCCTTCGGAATTGAGTTGGAGAACGAGGTAGTGTTTTGGACCGTGTGAAGTCCATGCCACGGAATGCGTCATCGGCGGACGCCGACTCCTATCGCCCGGAGCTGCTTGGCGAAGATGAGCCACGCTATCTTCGCCGGCAGAAGCCGCTGGAGATTCGTCGCAAAAAATTCAGCGGCAAGAGCTGGTCATTCTATCGCCGCATGCTGGTGGTCGGCGCGGTCGGAATTGGTTTCTTCACCGCCGCGGGTGTGGCTGGCGAATTTCTGCTGTATTCGCCGAAAGTTGCGCTGCTCAAGCCCGACCAAATCGAATTGACCGGCAACCGCATCGTGAGCCGCGAGGCGGTACTCCAGCAGTTTGCGCGCGACCGCAATCGCAGCGTGATCCGCATTCCCCTGGATGCTCGCCGCAGCGCCCTCGAAGAATTGCCTTGGGTGGAGTCCGCCAGTGTGCAGCGCATTCTGCCGAATCGTATTCGCGTGGAAATCACGGAGCGTACACCGATCGCCTTCTTGCGCAACGGCACCGAGCTTGCTCTTATCGACGTCCACGGCGTTATTCTCGACCGCCCGCGCGGCGAAAATTTCCAGTTTCCCATTGTTACGGGCTTGAGTGAAAACATGGCGCGCGATGAACGCGGACGACGCGTGCAGACCTACCAGGAATTCTTGCGCGATATCGACATGGTTCGCGGCGGCTCGTCCGACCGCGTGAGCGAAATCGATCTCAGTAATCCGCGCGATCTGCGTGTGGTGATGACGGGCATCGCCTCGCCCAACGATTCGCAAGCGGTCAGCATCCAATTCGGCCAGAACGATTTTGCCGGCAAATACCGCATGGTGGTGGACAACTTCGCGCAATGGCAGGCCAGCAATGGCCGGGTGCGCTCCATCGATCTGCAGTATTCGCGGCAAGTGATTTTGAACACCGATAGCAGCGCCGCAGCTACGGTCGCGCGAGCGAGATAATTCGGGAGCAGGAGCAAGCTTGGCAAAGAAGGACAAATTTTTAGTAGGACTGGACATCGGAAGCACCAAGACGTCGGTGCTGATTGCAGAAATCGACGACGAGCAAGTGAAGTTTCTCGCGCTCGGCGCGGCGGAATCCAAAGGACTGCGCAAAGGCCTGATCGTCAATCTGGATTCCACGGTGAGCTCGATTCGCCGTGCCGCCGAAGAATCTGAAGGTGTGGCCAACGTTCCGGTGGAGTCCGCGCTGATCGGCGTAGCTGGCGGCCACGTTCGCGGGGTGAATAGCCGCGGCGGAGTTACCCTCGGACACCGGCCGCGCGACATCGAACGCGAAGACGTTCGCCGGGCCATCGACGCCGCCCGCAACATTTCGCTTCCCGACGATCGCGAAGTTCTGCACGTGCTGCCGCATGAGTTCCTTGTCGACGCGCAGGAAGGCATTCGCGATCCCGTGGGCATGATCGGCCAGCGCCTGGAAACCAACGTCCATCTGGTCACCTCCTCCATCGCCGCCACACAAAATCTGGTTACCGCGGCCAATCGCGCCGGCATCCTGATCAGCGACACCGTTCTCGAGCCGCTGGCTTCGGCGGAATCCTCTCTGACGCAAGACGAGCGCGATCTCGGTGTCTGTCTGCTGGATATCGGTGGCGGCACCACCGAACTAATCGTTTTCGGTGGCGGCGTTGTTCGCCATACCAGCGCCGTTCCCATCGGCGGTGACCATTTCACCAACGATCTTGCCGTTGGCCTGCGCACTCCCATTCCCGAAGCCGAGCGCATCAAGCGCCACCACGGTTGCGCCACCGCGTCCATGCTTCACGAAGACGGCGCGATCGAAATCGCCAGCGTCGGTGATCGCCCACCGCGCACTATTTTTGCGCGCATGCTCACGGACATACTTGAGCCTCGCGCCAACGAACTTCTCGCGTTGATCCGCGACGATCTCCGCCGCGCCGGCCTCGACAAGCAAATTCCCGCCGGCTTCGTGTTGGCTGGCGGCGGCGCCCGCCTCTATGGCCTCATCGAGCTTGCCGAACAATCTTTTCATCTGCCTGTGCGCATTGCCGAGCCCAAGGGCCTTGTCGATATGCCCGAGCAAGTCGCTCAGCCGGAGTACGCAACCGTTGTTGGTCTGGTGATGTTCGGAGCGAAGGCGCGGCGTTCGAGCCCGCAACGCTCGGGAAATTTGGTTTCGAAACTGAAAGCCATGTTTGCTGGAGCTTCGTGACCCCGCCTGCGGCGCGCTGCGGCGCGTTTGCGACACGAGGACTCGGTGAACTGGAGAAATCTGAGGGAAGCATGACGAGTAAAGATATGGGAATCCGCATGAGCTTCAGTGAAGAGCTGTCGCCAGCGAAAATTAAAGTGATTGGTGTGGGTGGCGGCGGGTGCAACGCCGTCAACCGCATGATCCGTGCCAAGGTTGAAGGCATTGAGTTCATCACCGCCAACACCGATCTGCAGGCGCTGAAATTATCGCAGGCGCCGACGAAGATTCAGCTCGGCGCCAAACTCACCAAAGGTCTGGGCGCGGGAGCTAATCCCGAAGTCGGGCGCAAGGCCGCTCTCGAAGACACCGAGAAAATAATCGAGTCGCTCGAAGGCTCGGACATGATTTTCATCACCGCTGGACTCGGCGGCGGCACCGGAAGCGGAGCTGCGCCTGTGGTTGCATCGTTGGCCAGCGAACTCGGCGCACTGAGCGTTGCCGTGGTCACCAAGCCGTTCGCCTTCGAAGGCCGCCGCCGCATGATGCAGGCCGAACAAGCATTACAGGAATTGATCGGCGCGGTGGACACCGTAATCGTGATTCCCAACGAGCGCCTGATGGAAACCGTCGAGCGCGGCACCAGCTTTTTCGACGCCTTTCGAATTGCCGACGATATTCTGCGTCAAGCGGTGCAGGGAATTTCAGACATCATCACCGTGCCGGGCATCATCAATCGCGATTTCGCCGACGTGAAGGCTATCATGCACGGCCAAGGTTACGCGGTGATGGGCACGGCGCTTGCCAGCGGCACTAGCCGCGCGGTCGACGCTGCCAATCGCGCCATCGCCAGCCCGCTGCTCGAAGACAATTCCATTCAGGGCGCTCAGGGCATCCTCATCAACATTTCTGGCAGCTCCAGCCTGACGCTCCATGAAGTCCACGAGGCCTCATCCGTAATTCAGAAGGCCGCGCACGAAAACGCCAACATCATTTTCGGCGCCGTCCAAGACGACTCGATGAAGGACAACATCAAGATCACCGTCATTGCTGCAGGTTTCAAGGACGCCAACAAGAAGACCGTCAAGGAAAAGCCGACATTCCTGCCGAAGGCCTGGAAGGCTGCGCCTGAAATTTCCGAGCCGGCCACCGCGGTCGCCGCTCCCGAGCCGCCGCCCAACGTGGTGCATCAGGTGCAGCAGAATGTCCGAGAGGTCCCCAACGAAATGCCCGTGGACGATCTGGATGTGCCCACGTTCCTGCGTCGCGCCGCCCAAAAAGCCTGACTTCGCCATCTAATACGGATTCGAGAGCGCAGCCTTCCCTGCGCTCTTTTTTGCGGTCAGGTTTGCTCGTACGTTTCAGAACAGACTGTTATTGACCGTGCAGGACGCTGTAGCGCGCGATCACGAATCCGGTCGCGGCTCCGAAAAACACATCCGACGGGAAATGCGCGCCGGTGGTGATGCGAGAGAAACTGATGGCCGTCGCCACACCGTAGGCCACCCAGGGCACCCAATGATGTTCGCGGTACCTGTGCGCGAAGATTGTGGCGATCGAGAAGCTCATCATCGCGTGGCCGGAGGGGAAACTGCTCGCTTTGCCCAGCGGGCCGGCATTGCTCTTGAAAAAGGTGTGGGCATAATCCCCATTGAGCGCAACATCGGACGGCCTGAGCCGGCGTGCGATCGCCTTGGTTACGATCATCAGAATCGTGTCATCCACCACGGCTTCGCCAGCCAGCAAGCTCGTGCCTTGCCCATAGGAATCGTGCCGCAGCAAACTGACCACATAGAACGCAGTCGGGATTCCGGCAATCACGCCGCCAGAAACTTTGCTGCCCAGCGCACGATCGGAGTCCTGAAAAAAATCGGTCTGTCGGAAATAAGGCGCGGTTTGGTGATCGCTCGCAATGAAAGCCGCTGTTCCGGCGGCCACCAATGCTGTTGGTAAAAGATAGTGGCCGGTCACCAGCTTTCGCGGGTACGTCACCCACATATCTTTTTGATCCTGCACGAAATTGCCCGGCAACTTGCGCCAGACCCCTTCGCGCACATGATTCGGATTCGCCGGAGACTTGGGCGGCGCTTCCGTTTGGCCTGAAGGCTGCTGACTGGAAGGCTGATCGTCCAGTGGCTGTTCGAACGAATACGTCTTTGGTGCTGCAGCCGCGCACTCCAGGGTGACGCAGCCGGGCATTTCGCGCGCCGATTCGTGAGCGCCCGTCGGAGTTGCAAAAAAGATTGATACCCCCGCAAACACAGTTGTAATCGTGGCGTGCGTCAGTTGTCGTGATGTTTTCACGCGGGTACCCAGTGGCGTGCTGAGACTGCTTTACTTTCAGGAGTTGAATGTACTGAGGTCAGATGAGTCTGCAGGTACGAAGGTTTGCCTCATCTCGTGATGCGTGACGTGACCGTTGCCTAGGTGAGTACGCGCGTGAGCGGAGCTGCGGTCCAATCCCAATAAATGACGGCAATGGACGCCGCGTTCCACGCCCACATGAACAGCCGCATCTCTCCGGGTTTGTAGGCATGGTTTCTCCACAACAAAGTTGCATCCAACACGAACCACAGCGCACCGGCGCCGAGAAAAACTGCGATCAGCACGTTGTGAAACGCAAAGAAAACCAGTGCGACCTCAACGCTAAGAATCGCGCTCATTACGACCTTTGTCTGCACCGCGCCGATGAGCGTCGCCGTCGTGCGCCGCCCGGCAATGCGGTCGGGTGCGATGTCCATCACTTCGCCAAATAAATGCGAGTGCATCGCGAACAGTGCGCCGAAGACGAACGTCTGCCACGGCAACTGAGCGATGCCATTCAGCCAGCTGCTGAGCACGAAAATCAGCAGATAACTCGCCTGAATCAAGACGTCGAGTGGTGGGCGCGCTTTCCATCCAAATCTTGGCGCGTTGTACAATCCGACGGCGGCGAGTAAAAGCGCCAACCACCAGAGAATCCGCGGACCGATTGCGATTAGAAAGAAAATCAAAAACGGAAGCTGTACCACTGCGATCTGCCATCGCAAAGCTGTCAATTGTTCGGCGGCACCCTGCGATCCGAATAAGAAAGTGCCTTTGCGCGGATTGTAGCGGTCCGCTTCGGCATCTGCGATATCGTTCACCCCGTACAGCACCAGTCCGAGCGGGAACAAAACGTAGAACAGACCAGTCCAGAACGAGGTTGATCGAAACGCAGTCCAATGTCCCAATGGCATCAGATAAAACAGCGCCGTCGTGCTCCACAATCCTGGCCGCGAGACCTGAAGTAAGAAACGAAACGTTGACATAGAGTGTATTTTTTCGCGGCGCGAAATTTCGCTCAAACGCGCGCCAGATCGTAGTCCTTCTCGCACTCCCTGTGATAGTCTTTCCACCCAGACAACCGGGTCTCGCTCGGTTTCTTGGCCACTGCCATCCCTGGGCCGGCGATGAGCAAAGGAGACCGTAGATGAAATTTCTTCACAAGCTTTCGTTTCTGTTGTGCGTTGGTGTCACTGCATCACTGTTGGCTTGCCAGGAGCCGTATCACCAGAGAGAAGAGCAATTTTATTTGATAGCGGCAAATATCAATTTGCCGTATTGGCAGGAAGCTCAGGCTGGCATGTTGGATGCCGCCAAGGCCATGGGTGTAAAAGCGGAACTGGATGGTCCGGCAACGCTTTCGCCACAAGAAGAAGTGGAGTCTTTTCAGAAGGCCGTCGCGCTGCATCCCGCGGGCATTATGGTTTCCGTCAGCAGGCCGGATCTGTTCAAAGGTCCAATCGACGCCGCGGTGCAGCAGGGAACACCGGTTGTCACCATCGATTCTGACGCGCCAGAATCTGGCCGCGTGCTGTTTGTGGGTACCGATAATTTCCGCGCCGGTCAGGAAAGCGGCCGGCGCATGGCCGCTATCCTTAAAGGACAAGGCCAACTGGCGGTGGTCACCATTCCAGGGCAGCCTAACCTCGAACAGCGGCTTCGCGGTGTGAACGATGCGCTGCAAAAATTTCCCGGCTTGAAAGTGACGCAAACCATCGACGATAAAGGCGACTCGCGTCAGGCCTACGATGGCATCTCCGCTTTGCTTTCCAAGAAAACCAAAGTCGATGGAGTGATTTGCCTCGAAGCTTCTGGAGGTCCCGGTGTCGCCGACGCCCTGCACCGCGTGGATATGGAAGGAAAGATCGCCATCGTTTCATTCGACAGCGATCCGGAAACACTGGAGTGGATCTCGCGCGGCGGCATCAATGCTACCGTTGCGCAAAAGCCCTATGTAATGGCGTACTACGGACTAAAATTTCTGGATGATCTGCACCACAACGCGGTGCACGAATTCAAAGACTGGCGTACCGCTCCGACTGCGCCGCTCCCGTCGTGGGTCGACACCGGAACTGTGATAGTGGATAAGGGCAATCTGTCTATCTATCGCGAGGCGCTGGCAGCGCACCCCAAGCCGCTATAAATTGAAGTGCACCCTCTGCTGACTTTACGGCAGCGACAAGAGGCCTGATCCGTATCTGGATGAAATGGTGGAGCGGCGCTTTGGTAGCGCAGGCACTCCTGCCTGCGCAGCGTCAGGCGATCGGCGCCTAAATCGCGATCTACGCCCAGCCAAACGAAGCAAAGGTCGTGATCGAGCCACAGCCGATCGCCACGCCGAGTACCGCTCCCGCCAGCACGTCGCTGAGGAAATGCATTCCCAGCACGATGCGAGAAACACCGATACTCAACGCCAAAAAGAAGAGCGGGCCCTCCAACACGGGATAGAAGTAACTAACAACCAGCGCAATGGAAAACGCGGTCATGGTGTGACCTGAAGGAAAGGAAAACCGATCGGGCGGCAACACCTTGGACCAGCAGTGCGGTTCGTACTGGCAGGGCCGTGGACGTTGACTCAGCAGCTTGAGAGTTTTGAAAACGAGAACGCCGATTACGCCCGCGGAGGCCGAAGCGCCAACCGCCGCATAGCGCGAAGCGCCTCCGAAAATCAGCAGCATCGCGCCTAATCCGTACCACAGCCATCCGTCGCCCATACGCGTGGCCGCGATCATCCAATAGCGAATCCAGCGTGGCGCACGCCAGCGATTCAACCGCCGCATCACCCGGTGATCGCGACGCTCGATGTGTCCCCAGAGGTTGCGTGCGATAGCCATCGCGACACCTCCTCACCTTCCGATTGCCGGAGCCTTGCGTGGTGCCTGCCTCAAACTCCGTGCCACGTGAAGCCAGCCTGCCGAGCGGGGCTTCCATAGCCTGAGAAACTGCGATGTGGCTCAGCTGGCCAGATTGGCCTCGAGTCCCGGATCCAGTTTCCACAACAGCCGCGGACGCCGTCCTTCGCTTTCCAGCGCAGCGGACCACTTACGGCAAAAGCGCATCTCGTTCAGCCAGTGCCCGGCGGTAATTGCCGGCACCAGCGCGGTCAAAGGCAGGACCGGCAGCGCCCACGGCTGCTCGCCAAAAAACGCCAGCGCAATGCGGTAAACGTCAGTTGTAAGTTTTGCGAGGCTCCCGTGAACTCCGTGAACAACTCCGGAGCCGGATCGCAGCCCGGCCATGAACTCATCAACCGTGCCTACGCCAGGCACTTCGGTAAAAGTCGATCCAACCCCCGAAATGGTGTGCGCGTCGCTACCGCCTATGCCAATCTTGCCGAGGCGTCTTGCCAGGCGCTCTGCCGCCACGTTCGCGGCCGGCCACATCTGCCCGTTGCGCACCTCAAATGCCGGCACATACGATGCGAACCAGTTGAAGTCATCCTCTTCTCGCCGTCCGGTAAGCCCTGAGAACACATGATTTACGCTAAAGAAAAGCTTTCGCTCCGTCAAATACATCAAAAGAGCGATGAAATCTTTCCGGCGTCGCTGGATTTCGATGTGCTCACGCTCGGTGATACGGTACACGCCCAGATGCATTTCGGTTCCGCTGGGCATTTGCGCCGTGACTTCCTCGCTCAGGAAGAAGTCGGGGAAACGGCGCAAGACCTCAACGGCGTCGATGGAGTCGTGATCGGTCATGGTGACGATGGACATCCCCAAACGCTTCAGCCGATCGTAGACTTCAAGGGGATCATTGTAGGACTCCCGGCACACGCGCCTTAAACCGGGAGTGTTGCACATTCCCGATGCGGTCGAGTGAACGTGAAGGTCGCAACGCATGAAGCGATTGTGAAGTACAGATATGAACAGTCCATGAAACAGTCGCGAAATCTGCGTGAATGTGCTCATGGAACTCATTGAACACAAGTCGCTTACGCCGTTATCCACATGGCATGTAGCTTGCTCCTCGTTGAGGTTCTCACCACGCATGTAACAATTCGCTCATGAAAAAGGTACACATACTCTTTCACGACGCAGGCGGCGGCCATCGCAACGCAGCGGTGGCCCTGAAGGCGGTTATTGAGCAGCAGCAGCGCCCATGGCAGGTCGAATTGGTCCAGTTTCAGGAACTTACCGACCGGCTCGATGTCTTGCGGCGCGTGACGGGGATTCGGATCCAGGAACAATATAATAAGTTACTGCAAAATGGCTGGACCTTGGGTGCGGTGTACCTGCTGCGCGTTCTTCAGTTTACGATTCGCGTGTTCCACGGTCCGTTGGTGAAACTGCTGGAGAAATTCTGGCGCGCCAAGCCCGCCGATCTGTTGATCTCGGTAATCCCGCACTTCAACCGCGAGATCGCCGAGAGCTGGACCAAGCTTTATCCCGGCCGGCCCTTCGTCACCATCATCACGGATCTGGCGGACTTCCCGCCACACTTCTGGATCGAGTCGATTCCCGAGCAGTACGTGATCGCCGGTACGGAAAGGGCGGTCCAGCAGGCTCGAGCCTTGGGACACGATGACTCCCACATCTTTGCGACGTCCGGGATGATTTTGCGACCGGACTTTTATGCTGCCGATGATAGCGACCCTGTGACGATTCGCGCCGAACTTGGGTTGAAGCCGGACGTGCCAAGCGCGATCGTCCTGTTCGGTGGTCACGGCTCCAAAGTGATGTACGAAATCACCGAGCGGCTGGACGCCGCAAAAGTCCCGGTGCAATTAATTCTGATCTGTGGGCGCAATGAGGAGCTTGCCGCCAAGCTGCGAGCCAAACAGTGGAGCATGCCCGTGAATGTCATTGGCTTTACGAAGGAAGTGCATCGCCTGATGCGCGCCGCGGATTTTCTGATCGGCAAACCAGGACCCGGCAGCATCGCCGAAGCGATGGTCCGCCAGCTTCCGGTGCTGATCGAGTGTAATGCCTGGACTCTCCCGCAAGAGCGCTACAACGCCGAATGGGTCGTGGAGAAGGAAGTCGGAATCGTGTTGAACAGCTTCCGAGAGGTAGTGAGTGGGGTTGAGCAGATGCTGGATGCTGGCCGGCTCGCCAAGTTCAAGAAGAATGTCGCCGAACTTAAGAACCGGGCGGTCTTTGAGATACCGGAGATTCTGAGCAAACTCTTGGGAGAGACACCGACCGCGAATGGCGGTCGCTCGCAAAATGAACGCAGTGGAGACTCAGTCCGCACGGCGAGCTAAGCCAAGGGCAGATCGGCTAGCCATTCTCTTCGGTTCAGTTGTTGAATCCGCCCGGTGAGCGGATACGGTTGCTGCCACTTCAAAATAGCGTGACCGCAGCAGCTCCGACTAGACCCCGAAAGATCCTCGTTTTCTCTTAACTGCTCATTCCGAGCCACTTAAAGGCCTTCATTTTCATACGGATACGTAAGTGTTGATAATAAAAGGGTTAACGCGGCGGCCAGCATTTACCCCCTTTGACGGAAACCAGTCTGCAGGTATTTAGCGGCTAAGTGCGCTCGAAGCGCTGGCGGGCTGCTGTTGCCGTTCCACGCGCGCGTGTTCGGCGCGATCCGGGTGCGGTAGGCGCGGGCCTGCTTTGGCCGGGTTCGGGTTCTGCTTACGTCGAGGCTTGGCGCATGAAGTGGCCCACCAGCGCGACGCATATCTCGCTGTTTCGCACATCTTGGCGCAACCGCTTTGCGCTTGAGAAACAGCACAATGGCAATAGCAGGTGGCGGGGCCTTTACGAGAGAAGGGGACGGAACTGTCCGCGTAGGCACCGCTTGTTCCGACCAGCCAGCCAAGTATAAGGACCAATCCGGAGGTGACTTTTCTTGAGGAGCGGCTGGAAGAACGGAAAGCCATGACGCGAGTCTGGGCCAGCTCGAAAAAAAAACCTATGGAGCCGAGCGTCTAGCCCGAGGCATTACTCCGGTAATAGGACCATCTTGATGTGAGAGACCGAGACAGATCGGAAGAGTCGAGACAGATCGCAAACAACGATGGTCCAGAAAAGGGGCGAGTTCCCGATTTAGATTGCCCCTCGTTCCGAAGTGAATTGAGCCGAGCAGAAGAACGATGCAATGGGCTACGCGATGTAGGCTAAACTGCTGACTTAAGAAGGTTTAGGTTTTAGTTACGTAGCTTCAATATTTGGCGTGCAGCTTGCATTGGTCAAGGCCGTGGGCGCGTTTCACTGGCGCTCCGTAAGAGAAGTGACGAAGCGAGGGGGAAGGGGCTTGCTCGTCGCTGCTTTATGGATCGTCCCACCTGCCTCTGAGAGGGAAGCTAGGATGGATGACCCCACGCGCTGGTGTGAAAACGACACCGGCAACGAAACGCGTTCATTGGGGCCCCGGATCCCAAGCCGGGGCCCTTATTTTTTTGCACGATTTGCCGCCCAGCACTATTCTCCGAATTGCAAACTGCTGTGACGCCATCCACGTTCTTCGAGCCCGCTGTCAAACTTTTTGAAATTGCAGAGAGCCCGGCGAGGTATTGCTTCGCGCCATCGATCGGTTGCATTTATTGCTCGATCGATCTGTCGACTACGGCTTTGGCATCGACTCGCCTGGAGACATCGTGCGTTCGGGAGTTGGCACGTTGGTTTCACGTATTGGCCGATCGACTTCGCCGGGCGTAGCCGGGGCTTCGAGCCCATCAGTAAGCAGGAAACCTTGCAGCGCAATGCCGTTCGTCCAGACGCCCTCGAGCGCGCCGATGTATTCGAGCTGAAGCTCGAAGAGCTTTTTCTGCGATTCGAGGACGCGCGGATAGCTCGCCAGCATCAAGCCATATTTTTCCACCATCAGGCCATAGGATTTTCTAGCGCGAGGAAGCATTTCGTCGCGGAACTCAGATGCCATCAGCCGAGCATTCGCATATTGGTCGACTGCGGAAGCGGCACGATCGCGGAGGGTTAGGGCGATGCGGGTTTTTTCGTGGTTGGCGCGCTCAATGTCAGCGGAAGCCGCCGCGACGTTGCCCTGATTGCGATTGAAGAAGGGAAGTTCGACCTTTAATTCGGCGATGCCTTCCCAGCCTTTTGCAAACGGAACAGAGCCTAGCAGCTCATCGTTGTATTCCATGCCGCCGCGCACGGTGATATCGGGAATCGATTCGCGCCGGGCGCGTGCGAAAGAAGCTTGTGCACGAGCGGCATTGGAACCCGCTATGCGGACTGCGGGGCTTTGTTTCGCGATGGCCTCAACTGTTTCTTCTTCGTTCAACTGCGGCCAATCTTTTTCCAGATCACCGGCCACGACGGCCATCGACATATCCGGCTGACCAACGACGGCGCCGAGAGAACGCCATTCTTCGCGCAATGTGTTTTCCTGCATGCGCGCGGCTGTGCGCATGCGCTGCGCATCGACTTCAGCGTCGAGCACTTCGGTTTCATCCGCCTGGCCGGTGTTGAACAGGCGTCTCTCGGTTTCCGCGCGATCCTGCGAAATGTTGTAAAGATCGCGGCGCGTATCGAGGAGTTCCTGCGCGGCGAGCACACGGATGTAAGCCATCTTCACGGCGCTCTCCACGCGAATGCGTTGCTCCTCCGCTTCAATGGTGGCGAGTTGCGTTTCGTGTGCGAGAACATCTTTGGCGAGCTGGAGCTTTCTTCCGGTGACGATGGTTTGCTCGACGAAAAAGCCTTGTTTGCCGCCGCCGACCGAGCCGCCGCGGATTTCGTCGCCGGTATAGCCAACCGAAGGATTGGGATAAAGGCCAGCTTGCTGGCGACGGGCGTTGGCCGCGCGTATCTCGGCTTCCGCTTGTTTGAGCGTGGGATTGTGCTCGCGGGCGAGGCTTTGGAATTGCTCGAGGGTGACGAGTGCCGATGCTGCGGCGGACTGGCTGCGTCCCATCTGCGGGAAATGAGGTTCGACGGGCGGGATGTTGCCATGGTGGTGTTCGGTTTGCGCGGCGGGTTGTTGTGGCATTTGCATTGGTTGTTGAGCGCGGGCGATGGGAGTTAGGACGAGGAAAGAAAGAAGCAGAAATTTTGCCGAGCGGAGATGAAATGATTCCGGAGCGCGCCCGCGCCCGAGAGCCCCGAGCAAGTCACGGACATAGTGCGGACGTCGTTTTGCAGTAGCGGATGCAGCCTCGGCGTGGGCATCGTGGGCACAGACAGGAGTGCCTGTGCTACTGGTGGTGAGCTCAGGAGTTGTGGTGATGTTCATGTTGGGGCTGCTCCTCGCGGATGTTGGAAGTTTTGCGGCGCATTATTTCGTTGAATTTGTCGTCGGGTAGCACGCGAACGAGGCTCATCATGCCCATCATTCCGGCGCTCCAGTTGGCTGGAAGGCCGTGGGTTTCGGGCTTGGCAACGACTGAGTCCATGCCCATTTCCATAAAGGCGTCCTGCGGGAAGCCTTTTACGTTGTTGGCGTCTTCGGCGATGGGGGAGTGATGGACATGTTCGAAGCCAACAGTGTTTGCCAGCGTTTGCATCTGGCTCAGGGCTTTGGAATCCGTTTGATCGGCGGTTTCGATCTGCCGGTCGCGAAGCAGATCCATCATGTTGTTCATCATGTGGTGGGGCAGATGGCAGTGGAGCATCCAGTCACCGGGATATTTGGCGTCGAATTCGACGACGCGCGCTTGGGCGACGCCGACGAGGATGGTGTTCATTGGGTACCAAGTGGATTCGGGAGCGCGGCCGCCTTCGGTACCCGTCATCACGAACTGGTTGCCATGTAGATGAATCGGGTGATGGTCCATGCCGATGTTCACGATACGCAGACGAACGCGACTGCCCAGACGAACGATCATCGGCGTGATTGCGGGAGCGGACAGACCGTTGAACGTGAGCCAGTTGAATTCCATGTTCGCGGTATTGGGGACGGTGTTGCCCGGCAGAACAGCCCACTCTTGCAGAATGATTCCGAAATCGTGATCGGCGCGGGGTTTATACGGCGTAGCCGGATGAGCGATCAGGAAACCGATCTGGCCAATCATTTCCTGCATGGCGCCGTGTGCGTGATAGAAGAAGGTGCCTTCCTGGTGGACGGTGAATTCGTAGGTGTATTTCTCGCCGGGCGCGACAGGTTTTTGGCTGATCCACGGAGCGCCATCTTGCTGGATGGGAATTTCCAGACCATGCCAATGAATCGAAGTGGATTCAGGCAAGCGATTTTCGAAGATAACGCGAACGCGATCACCTTGCTGAATTTGTATGGTGGGGCCGGGGCAGGAGCCGTTGTAGCCCCATGCGTCAATGGTTTTGAAGGGCGCGATTTTGCGGCGCACCGGCTCGGCGACGAGATGGAAAACTTTGATGGTGCCATCGAGTTCGTGCGGGAGATCGGCCACGTCCGGAGTGATCATCGGCGGCCCAGGAGAGGCGCTGGGCTGCGGTTTCAGTGGTGCGGAATCGCGATGAGGATGGGCGGCGTACGCCGTGGCGCTGCGACTTTCCTGTGCTGAGAGCGTAGCGCTGCTTCCTGCGCCGAAGAGACCTGCACCGAGGATGGCGGCATCCTGGAAGAATTTGCGGCGGGAGTTGATCAGACTCATGTTTTTCCTCGTGAGACTTTGGTCGTCAATTTTGGACTACAAGTAATAACCGGACTGTTCGAATTTGGGTTTGGCGGAGCTATATCTAAACGCCGGGCATGCGCATTTCGGCTTGGGGCCAATCTGCACGGTACTGCACGTCTACAGGTTGCGAGCTTGGATTAGGGAATCAGGTGCGGAGAACAGTTGTGGTGGAGATTGGAGCGGTGGCGAGAAATGGGAGGGGATCGGGCAAAGGTGCGGCTCCACTGTCAGCACCAAGCGGAAGAGTGCTTGCCGCTACTAGTGCGACTTGTGTGGAGGAGAGCAATCCGGAATTCGAGAGCTGCTTTTTCGTCCCATCGAACAGGATGGCGACGTTTTCAGGCTGCGCGCAGTTTGTGTGGCCAGCGAGAGATACAATGGCGTCCGAATCATCAGCGGAGATCGCGAGGTGATGGCAATCTTCGGTTTCAGCGTGAGCGATGGCGCTCGCCTGTGCGCAATGGGAAGGTGCGGCGCAGAGCGTACCGCATAGAGGTGCCAGGAACAGCGCAAAGATCGTCAGGGTGACGATGGCAGGTCGCGCGAGTTTTTGGTTGCGGTCCAGCATGTTCAAACTCAACGCTACCTTGCGCGATGCGTGCCGTCAACTTTCAAAGGCGTGATCGTGTCCATCCTTTTCAACCGATACTTTGCCGGCGAAGTTGCGATAGACATACACGAAGTACCCGGTGGCCAGGATGATGCCAAAAGTCCACCAGATCAGTCCGATTTTCAGGCCATAGTCGGCGGCCTTGGCACTTGCAACCGTAAGCGAGTAAACGGGATTGCGCGCGGGTAAAACCATGGGGTAAACGCCAAAGACAACGCTGGTGAGCATGCCGGTCAGATACGCGCAGGATGCGAAGAAGGCTTTGCGATCGTCGCGCTTAATGATCTCGAATTGGACACCGGCGAGTCCGGCAACCGCAAGGAAGGGGAAAATAAATCCCCATGGGTACGTGGTGAAATTTTCCTTTACCTGCGGCTGAATTTTGAAGGTCAGAGCCGTTACCAGCGCAGTTAGCGCGACGACGGCCCACCAGACCTGTCGGGTGAGTCGTGCGCAACGTTGGGCGACGGGGCCGGTGGTCTTCATGTGAACCCAGACGGCGCCGTGCATCACCAGCGCCGCCAGTGCAAGGACGCCAACAAGGATTGTGTACCAGTCAAGGATTCCGGTTTCTTCGCCGAGGGCGAAATTGGTCCACAGAGGCTCGAAGAAATAGCCGGAGGAATCGAGCGGAACTCCGCGGACCACGTTGGCGAGCGCCGCACCAAAAAAGACGGCGAGCAGCAGGCTCGATGAGCAGAAGAGAAAATCCCACACGGGTTCCCATACAGCACTGTGAACGTGATTGCGAAATTCGATGGATATGCCGCGAAGGATTAACAGCCAAAGAACCATCATTAGCGGAAGATAGAATCCGCTGAATCCGCTGGCGTACAGCGCGGGGAAAGCAAAATAGAGAGTGCCGCCAGCCGCGAGGAGCCACACTTCATTGCCGTCCCAGACAGGGCCGATGCTGGCAAAAACCTGGCGGCGTTCGTAATCCGTTTTGGCGACCAGAAAGTGGATGGCGCCTGCGCCGAGATCGAAGCCGTCCAGAAGAACATAAACGGCAATCATGATGGCAACGAGGCAGAACCAGACTGTGCCCATGTGCGTGTACGCTCCTCAGTCTGCGGCGACCGCTACAGCATCTTCGCGTGGAGACCGCTTGTCTTCAGGTTCAGGCCCTTGTTCAATTTCGCGATAGATCAAAAATAGCCAGAGCACGCTGAGCACGACGTAAATGCCCATGAACCCAATGAGCGTGAACCAAACGTTGCCGGCACCCACGCGTGGCGAAACCCCGTGAGCGGTGCGCATCAGGCCATAGATGAGCCATGGTTGGCGGCCAAGTTCGGCGGTCATCCACCCGGCGGTGTTGGCGATGTAGGGAAGCGGAACGCAAATCATCAGAATCCAAAGCATGGGGCGGAAGGTATACAGTTTGCCGCGCCAGAGGAGCAGCGCCGCAATGACCATGACCGCGATGAAGATCGTCCCGAGCCCGACCATAACGTGATAGCTGTAATAAAGCAGCGGAATCATGTCCGGCCAATCTTCTTCTGGAAAGGCATCCAGTCCGCGGATGCTGGCGGACCATTCTCGATAAGTCAGAAAGCTGAGCATCCTGGGGAATTCGAGAGGATTATCGAGCTTGCGGTTTTGGACGTCTGGTTGGCCAAGGATGGCAAGCGGCGCGCCAGTCTGCGTGTGGAAGAGGCCCTCCATGGCCGCAAGCGTAACCGGCTGGTGCTGGGTGATGAGCTTGCCTTGCATATCGCCGGTGGGAAAAAGCTGAAGCAGTGCGGCGACGACGCCGACAAGTACGCCGGCTTTGACAAAGATGCGACCGTAATCGTCGTGACGATCGGTGAGCAGATAGAAGGCGCCGATGGCGGCCATTACAAAGCATCCGGTCTGCACGGCGCCGAGCATGGTGTGGGCGTACTGCCAGACGGACCATTTATTGATCAGGAGTTGCCAAAAACTGGAGAGCTGGATTTCGCCGTGGGGACCCAACGTGTAGCCGGTGGGCCGCTGCATCCAGGCATCCGTCGCAACGATCAGGTAGCCGGAGAGCCATGAGCCGAGCCACACCAGAAATGCCGCCCACCAGTGCCCGATGCGTCCGAGTTTCTTTTCGCCGAATAAAAAGAGGCCGAGAAAGCTGGATTCTAAGAAAAAGGAAAAGACGCCTTCCATCGCCAGGGTCTGACCGATGACGCCGCCGGCGGATCTGGAGAATTCGCGCCCAGTTCGTGCCGAACTGAAATTCCATGGGGATGCCAGTGACGACCCCGACGGCAAAGTTGATGCCGAAGATGCGCGCCCAGAATTTCGCAGAGCGATTGTAGCGTTCGTCGTTGGTGCGCAGAAATTTGGTCTTGAGATAGACGATGAGCAAGGCGAGGCCCATGGTCAGCTGCGGGAAAATGTAATGGAACGTTACCGTGAAGGCAAAATGCAGCCTATGAACGTTTAATGCTTGCTCCATCTCCTCACCTCAGACGGTTAAAACGGGAATCGGGCGATAGGAGGGGCCCGACAGAATGCGTTGCGCGCATTCTCTCACGTTATCGATTTGCAAAGCTAAGTATCCCCACTCGAATGGTGTGGATTTTAATATGGCGGCAAATGCGGTGGATGTGACGTGCGTCACATCATCGCAAAGAGTTCAGTTAGTGCGAAAAACGATTGGTGGCGCGGTATTGGGAATGTACTGCTTCGAGGAATTTTTCGTTGGCGGGCCAGCCGCGAACTTCGACGGCTAATTTTGTGCTGATGCGTGTGGTGATCTGCGCGGCCATGGAGCCACGCAGCGCCGGATCGAAGGTGTCACGGCGTTGCAGGAAAGTTTCGATGAGGCGTAGCTCGTCGATGGTAATCAGGGCGATGTTGTAGGCGGGCGCCGCGGCATCGATTTGGGTTTCCTGAAACGGACGAGCGGCTTCGACATTTTTTTCGTGTACTACGACAGTGCCGGCGACGAAATCGCCCAGGCGCTTGTTCTGCTTGCTGCAGAACACGCTGATCATGGCAACGCCGTAGAAAACCGGAAGCTGATCGACGATGCGCAGGAGGTTGCGAGCGATCGCGTCGTAAGGACTGATGGGACGGCCGTCGTCTTTCATCACGCGGAGCTGGGTGTAGCGTTTGCCGGGAGTCTGGCCGTTCCAGAGCGCTTCGAATATGGCGAAGTAGCCGTAATAGATCACGAAGAAGCTGACGATCATGGCGGCGATGATCCACTGCGAGGCGATGGAAGCTACGCGGGTGAGCGCAGGAATTGATAAGGTGAGCGCAAAGAAAAGAACGAAGCCGATCAGAACCTGGATCGCGGTGTCTGCCAGCATTGCCACGAACCTGCTGCCGACTCCGGCAAGTGGGAACTCCAGCGCGGTTTGCTCCGGAGTGTCGATGGTAAGCTTGTCGAGAGGATCCATCCGTGATCTCCACGCGCTGGCTCGAGAAGCGACGCCCACACTGGAACCGGCTTGAGCAGCTTGTGGCTGCGAGCGGACGCAGAAGTGTGACAGCGCTAACACCTGCGGAGCTTCAGGAGTTAGCTCTATTATACCGGCAGTCCGCCTCCGATCTTTCTACAGTGCGCGAAGATCCAACCAGCACACAACTTGCGGCTTACCTGAATCAACTTCTGGGGCGCGCGCATAACCTGATTTATATGGGACGTCGCTCGGACAAGCGAGGAATCTGGACATTTTACAAGGAAATTTATCCGCGAATTTTTCGCGAGACGTTCGCGGATACTTTCCTGGCGTTTCTGTTGTTTTTTGTAGCGGCGGTTGCGGGCCTGTTGATGGGCTTCGCCGATCCGGGTTTCTCTCATTACTTCCTCGGGCCGCACATGATGCAGTCCATCGAAAATCACAAGATGTGGACGGATTCGATTGTCACGGTGAAGCCGTTGGCGTCCAGCGGGATTCTGACGAATAACATGTCCGTGGCATTTGCCGCGTTTGCGGCGGGAATTACCGGCATCGGCACGGTGTGGATGATGCTGATGAATGGATTGATGATGGGTGTGGTCGCCGTGGCATGTTGGCGCGAAGGAATGAGTTTGCCGCTGTGGAGTTTTGTGGCCGCGCATGGCGTGCTGGAGTTGCCGGCAATTTTCATTGCGGGCGGAGCGGGATTGGGGATCGCGAAGGGATTGTTGTTTCCTGGTGTATTGCCGCGGAAAGAGTCGCTGGTGCAAGCAGGCGCAAAAAGCGTGCGTTTGGTTTTGGGGACCATCCCTATTTTGCTGATCGCGGGAGTAGTGGAGGGATTTGTATCGCCGACCAGTTTACCGGCGGGGCTGAAGTTTTTGCTGGCTGCGGCGTTGGGGACTTTGCTGGTTTTGTATTTGATGAGCGGATGGAAGAGGGAAGAAGCTGCGACTTCAGTCTTCTCGCGCAGCAGCGCCTAACGTTCTAGATCAGGCTGCGCTCTTTTGCCCTGAGATATTGGTTGACGATCGCCGAAGAGAGACGGCTGGGCTCGACCTCGAGAGTCAGGGCACCTTGCTGCCGCAGCGTTCGAAGTAGAACATCGCGTCGATGCACAATTTCCTGCGCGGCCACATAGTGAAACATTTGCCGCGGATTTTCCGGGCGCTGGCGCAAGAGCTCGCGCAATTCAGGTTGACCAATCACTGTGAACAAAACAAGGTGACGATGAGCCAGGCGCGAGGCGCTTTCGATCACCTCCGGTGTCGTGGCGGTTTCGGACAGATCGGTGAGCCAGACCACCAGGCTGCGGCGCTTTTGAAACGTCAGCAGGGATTCGGCGGCGCGTTGATGATCGGCTTCCAACTCCTCGCCTTTGACTTGGGCGAGACCTTCCAGCAATGAACGTACGTGACGCGAACCGCGGCCGGCGGCGATGCGCTGCTGCACGCGACGTCCATAGGCGAGCATGGCCACGCGGTCGCCGGAATACAGCGCGACTTGCGCCAGAGATAATGCCGCCCCAGCAGCGTAGTCGAGCTTGCTGAGGCCGCGGACTCTTGTGCGTAGCAGGCGTCCGGCATCGAGAACGAGCCAGACCGTCTGACTACGTTCCACTCGATACGATTGGCTGATCAATTTGCCGCGACGCGCCGTTGCGCTCCAGCAGACGTCGCGCCACTCATCGCCTTCGCGATATTCACGGAGACTTTCGAATTCACGTCCACGGCCACGCTGTTGAACATGGCGCTTTTCCATGGCGATCTGACGGCTGCGGATCAGATAGATGGTGTCCTGCTTGGCTTCGTCCAGATTCGGGTAAACGCGGACCGTTTGTTGTAGTGGAACCACCGCCCATCGCTCGGCGATTCGCAATCCGCTTTGATATCGAAGATAGATATTGCCGAAGCGAGCGTCGCCGCGTTCTCCGGGATGAATAAGGTAGCCGGTGACGCCGGATTGCGTTCCGGCAGCCACGGAAATTTCCAGCTCAGGCGTCCCGGTTCGGAAAGACGATGGCGCATCGTCGATCAGTTGAGCCGATATCGGAATGGAGCCGGAGTTTTGCAGCTCCAGGGTAACTCTTGACTCCACGCCGAGCTGCGGCGGAGTGGTCCACAAGCGATTCACGCCGAGTTGCGTCGGCCGCGGAAGGCGGCGCAGGTCCCAAACCCAAACTCCCAGCATGGCGACATCCCACAGTGCCATCGCGTAAAGAAGGCGGCGATCGTTCCATGCCGGGCCCAGCCATACGATTCCAATCAGCAATAGCAGAAAGAACCGGCGGCCGAACGCGAAAGGTATGCGGCCGGCAGATTTGCCGAAGCCGCGTGTTTCGGACGGTACCAGATGCGAGAGTTCGCTCATTCAGATCGAATGCTTGCGTCAACTACTTCGGCACTTCCACGGAGCGCACGATTTCGCGAACGACTTGATCAGCGGTCATGCCTTCAAGGTCGGCTTCCGGCTTCAGCACGATACGGTGTCGCAGAATCGGAGGAGCCGCGATTTTTACGTCATCGGGGATTAGATAGTCGCGGTCTTCTGTTGCCGCCACGGCTTTGGCCATGAGCATAAGACTGATGGCAGCACGGGGGCTGGCGCCCAGGCTGACCGCCGTGGAGTTGCGGGTACGCGCGACGAGACTCACGATGTAGCGGAATAGCGCCGGCTCGACGCGGACGGCAGCCACTTCCTGGCGCGCCGCGAGAAGAATTTCCAACGGAACAGTCGAAAAATTCAAGCGTTGCAGATCGCGCGGATCGAAACCGTCCTGATAATTTTGCAGCACCTGAGCTTCCTGTTCGGCGTCCGGATAGCTGATGCGAATTTTGACCAGGAAGCGGTCGAGTTGAGCTTCCGGAAGCGGATAAGTCCCTTCGAACTCGATAGGATTTTGTGTCGCGAAAACAGCAAAAGATTTTGAGAGTTCGTAACGCGTGCCATCGATAGTGACCTGCTTTTCTTCCATGGCTTCGAGCAACGCGGATTGCGTGCGCGGCGGCGTGCGATTGATTTCGTCAACCAGGAGCAGATCGGTAAAAACGGGCCCCCGGTGCAAGTTGAACGCACTGGTCGACAGGTTGAAGACGTTGGCGCCGAGAATGTCAGCGGGCATCAAGTCGGGGGTACATTGCACGCGCTGGAATTTCAGCTGAAAGATCTGTGCTAGAGCCTTAACGGCGAGAGTTTTCGCGAGACCGGGAACACCCTCCACCAACGCATGTCCGCCAACCAGCATTACGAGAAGGAGTTGGTCGAGCGATTCGCGTTGGCCGACGATCGCTTTGGCAAGCTCACCGCGAACATGCGCGGCGAGTTCGGTGGTTTTGTTCATGCAGGGGGCCTCTCGATAGATTGTGGCCGGCGCACTTCGAGGCGGCCGGTGTAGTCAAAAATTTCCTGAACGATCTGTAGAGTTTCAGTGTCGTTCGATTTCGCGACTTTCGTGGCCTCGTTTACGCGGGCGAGCGTGGCGGAAAAGTCGTGCTCATCCCAGGAGAGCGATTTGGCGGCACTGCTCGCGAGATCCTTATCCGAAGCGTTCGGTGGCAGTCCCAATTGGCGACTCAACTGAAAACGCAGGCGCTGATAGGCGATCCGCACCGCTGCCGATCCCGCGTGCGCCGATAAATACAGGTCGCCAAGCGTTTCGACAAATTCGAGCGGAGAAAGCCTTGAAGGCTTCAGCGGAATGCTTATGGGACCTTGCCGCCGGGAAAACGTGACGACGATCGCCAGAAAAACCAGCAGAAATTGCAGCGCGCCCCAGTACAACGGCGTGCGAGCGAGATAGTCCAAGAGCGAACCGTGAGAGCCGTGAAAATATTCGTCCCACAGAACACGCGTGTGCGCCGGCGATCCCACGGAATTGAGGAACAGATTAAGATTTCCGGATTGGCGAAGACCCGCATTGGTGAGCGGCGAAGATGAGCCCCACCAAATTACCTTGCCTTTGCCAAAATCGTAGGTAATCACGGCCGCGGTGTCATCCGTACCGTACACAACGAGTTCGGACGCGGACTCGGGACGCCAGCGTTCTGGGGGAATCATGCTGATTTCCGGAGCGCCGCGAGCAATGGGAGAGGGAATCAGCGCCGGAAATTTCGCCGAGTCCCCCAGGGAGAAGCCTTCCGTCAGATGAGAGTTTTGCGGTAACAACTGCGATGCGGCCCATCCGGTGGCAACTACGCGTCCGCCCGCGCGCAGAAAATCGGCGACGGCAGTTTTTTCTTCCGAAGTCGCGGGCTGAATGGGCGACGCCAGAATCAGGACGTCCGATTCTTCGTCGCCGAGCTCCAAGGGCGATTGTTCCCATCGCTCCACGTTATAGCCCAGGTCCTTCAGCAACAGGAATGCGCCTTTCGCGCCGTCCCATTTCGCAGAATAACTGGATGGAAATGGAGAGGATCCCCGGCCCGTTTCCACGGGAGAAAGAAGAGCGCTGGCCACCACGAGCGATACCAGCAACACGCCGGCAACGATCAGGAGTTTGCGATCGCCGCTGTCGAGCCCGTGAGGCATCCCATGTTCTCCATGTGAGTTCGTGCGTTGGACCAGTCATTGGCCGAGGCTGGGCGATATCCATACCAGACCAGTTCGAATAATGAAGTAAATTCGCGCAGGAGTTTTTGCTCACGAGGATGCGGGTCCAACAGGCGCAGAGATTCGCGCGGCGTGCGCGCGCGATCGCTCTTGAGCATGCCACGCGTTTCCAGACGCACGATAGCGGCCCAGTAAGCGCAGTGAACAGCTTCGCGATAGTCACCACGTTCTGCCGCGGCCAGCGCATCTTGCGCCCATGCGCGCGAGTCGTTCCAGCGGGCGGCAGCTTCCGGTGACGCTTGCTGCAATCGGGATCGCCCCGCGAGGTTCTGAACGATCCAGTAGCACAGAGCGAAGAACGCAATTGCGACAATCCCCCAGGAGACAGCATTACCGGCTTGCGCGCCGAGATGCAGTCGCGACAGCAATCTGAATAGTTGCCTTTCGATCCATCGCGCCATTCGAGCTTGGAACAGCTCCATCTGACTGGGGCCCCGCTCCCCTGCGAACTCGCGGCGATCCAGGATTTTATCGAGGTGTTCGCGGGCTCCGCTCGAGGAGGGTTGCTGTAACGCTGCCTCCAGTTCGGTTGCAGACTTTCGCATGGCGGCCAGTTGCGATCTAACGCCGCTCGCGATTACGTCGTACTTCGGGGGCTCCTGCTCCAGCTTTAGCAACTCGGAAGCTAGCCAAACCGTGGAAACATCGACCGCACCGTCGCTTGCGCGAACGTGCCAGATGCGCGGTAAGGATTGGCGAAGCTGCGGAATATCTGCCCGGTCCTTGATTCCGTCGGAGATGCGATCGAGTTCGGCCTTGTAAGTGGACAGGTCGAGATCTAACAAAAGTTTGGCGGGCGCCTGCGCCTGCTCGCGCCCACAGGGGCGGTCCCGGAAAAAATGCGCATGCGGCAATCAAGAAGACCAGCAGCGTGAATCCACGGATGGCGCAGGATCTAGGCATCCGCTTTCTCTACACCGTTGAGGGAGAGCCGAGTGTGGGATTCGCCGTTGTGTCCATCGAGTTCATCAGGTGTTGAATGTCGAACGCTTCCTTGCGCACGCGCAGGTTGTAATACATCAGGGAGAACGCAATTGTGCCGATGGGGCCGGCCAAGACTTGAGAAATAAATGCGCCAAGATGCTGCAGCACTTGCAATCCGAAACTAGGTGTTCGGTGAGCGGCCATCGCGGCGAACGCCCAGACCATCACAGGCACCTGGAAAATTAATATGGCCACATAGCTGAACGTGAGCACCAGAAGGAAAATTACAAAAATTTGCATCACATGACCCTTGGTGAGTGCCAGGCTGCGTTCGATGGATCGGATTGCTCCGGTATTTTCCAGCATGGCGGTGGGCACGGCCACCGCGGTGCGACAGACAAGCATGAAAACTGGGATCAGGAACAGCAGAAAAGCCAGGACCATAATCACCGGGCTTCTCATCACTGCGCCAGCAACAACGATTGCCAGGAAACCGCCTCCGGCAACCACTATAATCAGAAAGTAGACCAGCAGAACCCGTAGAGCCTTCCATCCCACACGTGCGAAGGAACCGCGTATCGACACCGGCCTGGACAGATAGACGTCAGACACGGCAAAGACGGTAGCCGCATGCGCGGCGCCGAACATCACCAGATACAGAATTCCCACGACAGCTCCGCCGCCAATCGCTGTTCCCAACGCTCCAGGAGAGAGTGGTGGCATTGCAGTACCCGACCGCTTTGCATAAGCAAGGCCAGCAATGGCGACTTCGGCGATCAATACCAGAAAAAAGGGAAGCGCTGTAATACCGGTGAAGAGCCAGAAATGGTTCTTGTAAAGTTTGAAGGTGCGGTCGAGCACTTCGCCGAGGCTCATCGGCCGCAAGTCGACGTCTGCCATCTTGTCTCCCAAGCGCGACCTAAAAGCGAGAGTATCCGTGCGAGGTAATCGCCGCTGTAAGTGTCATGGTCGCACAGTTAAGAGTGTTGCGGCGCACTTGTGACGATTTCGCCAACCGAATAGCCAACTTCTCCAGAACTAAGGATCGGTTCAGCCTTTAATGGCCGCGCGAATTTTTGGCGAGCCCATCACCGAGACTTTCAGTTCCTGCTCTTCGTCGAGCAATTTGAGCACCGCGCGCGTCACTTGATCGTCTATCTCTGACGCCCGGCGAATATCGACAGGATAGCGAACTACGAATTCCAAGCCCGCGTCCGCGAACTGCAGCTTGGCTTCAGGTACGGGAGCCTTGAGCTGCACTTCCAATCGCCGCTCGATGCTACCGAGCTGATTCTCGATGCCGGCGCGATATTTTTCATACACCGTGTTTACCGCGCTGAAGAATTTATCCTGGACCAGTTTGTAGTTGCTGCCGGAATTCAGCGAGGCGACAACTTCGTGCCAAGCGTATTCGGTACCGGGAATCTGCTTGAACAGTGGCATGCCCGCCTGGAACAGCACGGAGTTCGAAAACATCACCACGCGCCCGGTCGGGTACAGATCGATGCCGGTGCCGGCGAGCTCCATCAGATATAAGCGAACCAACCCGATGTCGATTACATCTCCGGTCACGCCCGCAACGCTGATGCGATCGCTGACGCGAATGCCATACCTTCCGACCACAAAAAAGTACGCGGCGATCGATAACAGAACGCCTTGCAAGCCTACGGCAATGCCGGCGGTTACGAAGCCTGCGAACGTAGCCAGGGAACTGAATTCACTGACAAAACCCATGATCAAGACGACGCCGACCAGAAATCCGGTCACAAATCGGCGCATCACCAGAAACTGGCGGCGCCGTCGTGCGTCGTGGACATATCGAAACGTCAATCGGCGCCATACTTCAGACAGAACGAAGACGCCGGCGAGCGCTAGCGCGATTCCGAGGACGCGCGTAGCCAAAGCACGCACGGTCGATTTCATCTCGTCAAGAATAGATTTTCGCCATTGCTGGAAATTGACGCGTATTTGCTCGATCACCAGAAGTTCCTGAGCCAGCGGCAGGGTTGCGGCGGACAACTCTTTGAATCGTGCCGTCAGAGTCTGGAATTCTTGAGGGCTGACATCTGGCTGCGCGCTGGTGGCATCGGATTGCAAGGCCAGCTCACGTCCGCGCCTGATCGTAGCGGTCAGGGTGTCGCGCAGCGGTTTGCGAACACGATTCACCGTGTCCCGCAGATTGTTCGTCTCGCCCACGACCTGATCGATGTCATGCATGCTGCGTATTTGACCGAACAAGGTCAGAGACTGGCCAATTAGTCCGGAAGAGTTGCCGGGCGCAGGCGCAGACTGAGGCGCAGCCTTTGCAAGCGACTTCTTGTCGTCCGCGCTGCCAAGAACTTCGGGCACGGACCGGGCGAGTTGATCGATGGCGCTGTCCAGGTCATCGGAGTCGTCTGCGCCGCCCTCCATAAAGGCGGATAATTTTTGGATGGCGTCCAGCATCGCTTTATTCAGCGCCAGCTGCCCTTGCAACCGTTCGCGCTGCGCCACCAGGTCGCGGCGTTTTGCTGTCCCAGCCGATGGCAGAGCTTTATTCACCTCATCCAATTTTTGCTGAGCATCATCGATTTGTGACGAGACTCGCGCGAGCGTCTGCGCAAGATTTTGACGGCGTACGGTTCCCTCATTCGCCGGAGTGCTGTCGGCGTTCGGATTGCTAGTCGCGCTGGGACTTGGATTTGAATCCGCGTTTGTGCGCGCCTTTGGGGCTGCTTTCGTAATGGGAGCGGATTTCGATGAGCCTTTCCCTGTGCCTGGCTTCACGGGCGCAGCCTTGGCCGAGCTTGGAACCAGGTCTGCTTCCGCGCGAGCAGACTGAAATGCCAGGCGCACGACCTGCCCGCCGAGATTTTGCGCATTGTCCTGATAGATCGCATCGCTGGGAAGGCCAGTGGGCTGCACTTTGCTCGTGATATCGCGATACCAGGTGATCACAGTATTCAGATGGCCGAGCAACGCGTCGCGATCGAGTTGTATGGCCGGCTGGTCTTGACCGCTCAGCTGCACGCCCGCGAAGCAACAAAGAAGGCCGGCGATGGCGAGCCGAAAAATGCGAAACCACGGGCGCATGCTTGGGTGGCCGTTCATGAAAACGGAATCTCCTAAGTGTTAGGGTGCGGCTAAATTATGGGTGGGTCGCACCATTATGACGCACTGGCGCGCGAAAAAAAGAAGGGTGGTCAATATCTGCATCAAATTTGATTGTGAATTGAGCACAACAGCTCAGGGTGAAATTCTGCGAAGGTGTAGTAGTCTATTTTCCAGGGGCTATAGCTCAGATGGATAGAGCGAGGCACTCCTAACGCCTAGGTCGTCGGTTCGATTCCGACTAGCCCCACCAGTTAAATTCTTGCGAATGTTGTCGTAGGTCGATGGGTGTTTCGACGTGTGCTCACGCCCCGAATTGGATCACCGTATAGGAACGCGCCGGCACTTCGAATTTGGTGTGGCTGCCGGACAGCGCAGGCTTTGTGAAAGCTTGCGGCGCCACCTTCTGCGGTGATTGGAAGCTGTTCACCGCTTTCAGGTCATCTCCAGTAAGTACCGAAGCATTCAGCACCTTTGTTGGTGCCTGGTCTTCCCAAACTATTTCAACTTCATGTGATTTTGCCAAGTCGCGATTAAGGATAAACAGTGAAATGCTGCCGTCGGAGGAATTTCTCGCGCCGGCAACGTCGATATGTGGCGCTTGATCGAGTCCCTTCACTTTCTTTACTTCGTAGCTTGAGGACTCTACAAGGACGTTCAACGCGTCGCCACGCCCATACTGGATGCCCCACGCATACGGATAGAAAATAGTTTGCCGGAACAATCCATTCGAATTCGTCATGATCGGTGCAATCACATTCACCAATTGCGCGAGGCACGCGATTTTAACGCGGTCGGAATTGCGAATTAGCGTGTTGATCAGACCTCCGACCAGCAGCGCGTCTTCGAAATTGTAGATTTCCTCCAGCAGGTGCGGCGCTTCGGTCTTCTTGCCATCTACCGCGTCACCATGACGTTCGCGATACCAGACATTCCATTCGTCGAACGATAGCCATAATTTCTTCGGCGATCGCTTGTGTCCGCGAACCATGTCGCACACCGCCACCGTCTCGGCGATTTGCTTGTCCATGGTCAGGTTCATCGCCAGAAATGCAGACGAATCGCCGCCAGTAGTGTCGGAGTTGTCGAAATAGCGATGCAGCGACAACCCGTCAACGTAGTCGTAGCACTGTTCCAGGACTTCGCGATCCCACTCCAGATATGTGGGCATAAACGGGCCGCTTGATCCGCAGGCAATCAACTTGAGCGACGAATCCACGTAGCGCATTTGTCGCGCGGCATCCTGCGCTTTCAACCCGTACTCGGTAGCCGTCATGTGGCCGATCTGCCACGGGCCGTCCATTTCGTTGCCGAGGCACCAGTTCTCCACGCGGTAAGGTTCGGCGATCCCATGCTTGCGGCGCAGGTTGCTCCAGCTTGTGCCCTTTTCGATGTTGCAGTATTCCACCAACGCAGCAGCCTGCTCGGTCGTGCCGGTTCCCAGATTCAATCCCATCAATGGTTTGGTGCCGACCATTTTGCACCAGGCCATGAACTCGTCTGTGCCGAACTGGTTGGAGTTCAACGAATTCCATGCTTTGTCGAGAATCACCGGACGATCCTGCTTGGGTCCTACGCCGTCGAGCCAGTTGTAGCCGGAGACAAAGTTGCCGCCGGGATAGCGAATGATGGGCACGCCAAGCTTTCTGATTTCGTCCGCCACGTCTTTGCGGAAGCCATTTTCATCTGCAAGCTTCGATTTGGGATCGTAAATGCCCTCATAGATGGCGCGTCCCAGTTGTTCCAGGAATGAACCGAAGAGATTGGGGTCGATCGGCGAAATCGTCCGGCGGGTGTCGACGTACACGCGTGCCGCAGAGGTCGGCGAGACCTTGGCCTGACCGAATAGCGACTGTCCGGTCAGTAGGTCCGCGGAGCATGCCGCGCCGACAATCCCCGCCTGCTGTAGAAACCGACGCCTGGAAGTCCCGGACATGAGAATGCCCTCCTATGAGCGAACCGCCCTGAATGCTTGAGTAATCGTTTACCGAAGTGCGTTGAAAATAGAGCTTGCGGGGCGAGTTGTCAACTGCCGAATGCGTTAGTGCTTGTTAGCGCTAATGTGCAGGCGCCGTACTTTTTGCGCGTGGCTTGGCGGCTCAATTTTTCGTAATCTTTGATATTGCGCCCGTAGCTGAAAATTCGTGCTGATCTTGGTGTATCCGCTGGCGAGTTGATCTCGATAATGTTCCAGAAAGAAGTCCAGCGGATCGGCTGGATCCATATCAATCAGCATCATGTCCGCGTCCACCATCGTCAACTTCCCGAACTGCATGCGGTTGCCTTCGAACGCCATAAAGTTGCCGTTCGCTGGAGCATTAGCAAGTCGCCTTGCAGGGGCCTTGCTGAACGTGGTGGCGATGGCATTTCCTTCGATTCGAATGGTCGGTAATCGGATCCTTCGATATGCGGCGCTGGCAAGACCTGTTGCAGATCGAGAATCAGGTCGTTCTCTTCCGTGGACACGCCCGGTAATTTCCCATTTTTGATCAAGTCGTCTATCTCAATCCCGAAAGCATCCATCAATCCTTTTACCGGAACGTGCAGGGCTTTTATCTTTCTCGCCATGCAGTCGCACTCTGCCCTCTGGCGTCGCACTCAGCGTTCCAATGGTTTCAAACGGAATGTTGGCTTTGTCACGAAGCCGTCCTTTTATCTTGAGTTGGCCTTTGTCGATCGAAATGGTGACGCCACCCAACGGAGATTTGGGTCTTGCGAATACATAACTGTTCAGCACGTTTGCAAGGTCCGTGGGATAGATCAGGATGTGTGCCGCGTCAATGCGGATCTTAAAGGAGTTCTTGTCGTCCATCACCGGCATTTCGTGTTCGCCGATGGGTGCCAGCGCCCCCGTCAGGGATTTGATCTGCACCGAAATGTTATCAGCGAAGCGGAATTTCACGTTGCGCATCTGTGTGCGGACGGGCGCATCTTTTTTGGCGGGCCCCTGATTTTCAGGCGCTTCCTTTTGCTTCTGGGGCGCCTGCTTCTCCTGCTGCTTTGTTTTTGTTGGAGATACTTCTTTGGCGTCGCTGACAAGAGCGGCCGTCACAGCGCAGGTGAATAACAGAATCTTGCCACTTGACCGTCGTAAGGAATTCAACCGAGAAGGCAAGCGCTTCGCGAGGTTGGCTGCCATCACAGCCTCCATTTGTTACTGCTTGTGGTCCGTCTTCTGAGAATTTGAATCTGGCTTGTCCGTCGCCAAATCAGCGCCATAGTCCGGCACAACTCTACGCAGCCCCAGTGTTTTAAAAATTGTCGGCCAGTATTCCCTCACCACATTGCCGAAGGCGCTCCAACCGACATGGATTCCAAATCGGCCAAAGGTTTCACCTGTGGTGCGTTCATTGTCGGGCAGGTAAGTATTCGCCAGGCCTTCGGCGATCAGCCCGCCGCCCAACTTCGAAAAGTTGAGGGTGTGACCTCCTCCATCGGTTCGCGTAACGATTACGCGCGAAACCGCGTAGAGAATTCGATTGCGTGCCGGGCCATGCAATTTCACGAAGTAGCGTGGATCCTGATGCAGCCATGAAGCTAGCAGGAATGTACCGAATACCTGCCTGGACGCATTGGTCCCCACCGATGCTCCGAACCGCTTGCCGTAGCCGTCCCAGCCTTGGCCATAGCCGGGCAAGGAATTACGCGCTTGACTGATCGACGACGTGAACGCCGAGCTGACGAAGTGGGATGGCGCCAGCGTTTCGTCGACAGCCAGCTGCAGCTTTTGGCGGGAACTTAACGATCCTGTCTGATGCGCAAGTTCAGGAAAGAACAGCGACTGCCTGCCCAGAATCGCCACTCGCTTTCGCCAACCGCCCTGCGTTCTTTCTTCCTCGCCATTTTGGGTCTGCTGCTTCGGCACTGGCGCATCGGGCATTGTTTGGCGGCTTGGTGTGCTCTGGGCCAACCCTTGAGCTAACAAGGGACCATTGTTGAAAAGGAGCGCGGCAAAGAGTACTGATGAAGCCCCAACCACAAGGTTTTTGGTCTCCACACTCCTCACCGGCAGAATCTCCTTGCGCGTATTCGTTTTGGTTTCGCTGCGACTGCGACGCGATCCGCTCAGGTCCGATTCCACACTGCGTGTGCTAGACGGCTTGGTCCGATCACGGGAACGGTGGTTGGATGCGCAACTCTAATGATTTGACACACTTTGACATTGCATCTTTACTTGAACCGTTCCGCCCGCATACCTGATGCGCTGTAGCCCCTCGTCGACGGGCGCTATGCTATTATCGCGCCGACCGCACCTGATCCAGCCCTGCCATGACGGAGGTCCCCCATGGGACGCACGCTGAAAATTTTAGCCATCATCATCGGCGTTTTGATCGTGATTGTGCTCGTTGTGCCATTCCTCATTCCCGTCAATCAATTTCGCTCCACCATCGAAGGCAAAGCTTCCACCGCTCTGGGCCGACAAGTTCAAGTCGGCAACCTCAGTTTGTCGCTACTTAAAGGCGGCCTCGGTGCTGACAATCTCTCCATTGCCGACGATCCCAAATTCAGTAGTTCCCCTTTCCTCACCGCCAAGTCCGTCAGCGTCGGCGTCGAAATCATGCCGCTGATCCTCTCCAAGACTCTCAACGTCAAGGACATCGTAATCGATAGCCCGCAGGTTACTCTCATTCGCGATGCGGCTGGAGAATGGAACTACTCTTCGATCGGCAGCTCTGGGGCGAAGCCACAGGAGCAAGCTCCCACCAAGCCAGCGAACACGCCGGCCCCTTCCTCCGCTCCAGCGTCCAATTCCTCCTCAAACGATTTCTCAGTAGCAAAACTGGAATTGAAGAATGGGCGCATCGTCGTTGGTTCCACAAACTCGCAAAAGCGCAGCACTTATGACAATGTCAGCGTGGTCGCCTCGAATGTTTCACTGACCTCAAAGTTTCCCGTGAAGATCAGCGCAAGTCTTCCTGGCGGCGGCAACTTCAAGCTTGACGGCACCGCTGGGCCGGTGAATCAGGCGAAAACTGAGCTGACACCGCTAGACGCGAAGATAAACGTTAATTCGCTCAACATTGCCTCGACAGGATTCGTAGATCCATCCGCGGGTCTGGGCGGAATTCTCGATCTCAACGCCACCGTCAGCTCGCAAAACGGTGAAGCTGCCACGAAGGGCTCTGCCAAGCTCTCCAAAGCATTGTTGGTCGCTGGAGGTTCCCCCGCCAACGTCCCCGTTACCGTAGACTTCAGCACCAAATACAATCTCGCGAAAAATGCCGGCATCCTTGAGCCCTCCACTCTGAAGATCGGCAGCGCCGTGGCGCACCTTTCCGGCACCTACGAAATCCCCGGCGAAGGCGCCATTTTGAAGATGAAGGTGCAAAGCCAGGACATGCCGGCCAAGGACTTGCAGGAATTCCTTCCAGCGCTGGGCATCAATGTGCCCAAGGGTGCATCGCTGCAGGGCGGAACGCTCAATGCCGATCTCAATCTCGCCGGTCCCACAAACAAGCTTGTGACTACCGGCACGGTTGGCCTTTTCGGAGCAAAACTTGCCGGCTTCGACCTCGGTTCGAAACTCTCGGCAGTCTCCGCACTGACGGGCGTAAAAACCGGCGGCGACTTGAACATCGAGAAACTCACCACCAATGTCCGCGTCGCGCCGGACGGGCTCCAAGCCGACAACTTTAATGCCGTTGTTCCCTCGCTCGGCACGATGGTGGGCGGCGGCACCATAGACTCCAAGAATCAGTTGGACTTTAAAATGGCGGCGACGCTGACAAATCCAATCGGCGCTGCGGGCAGCCCGGTATCAACGGCTGCCGGCGCTGCTGGCGGATTGCTTGGCAAAGTGATGGGCGGCGGAGCGGCGGGCGGTGCCAGCGGCTGCAAGTCGGGCACAACGGTACCGTTTCAGATCAAGGGCACTACGTCCGATCCTAAATTTGTTCCCGATGTTGGCGGCCTCGCGGCCGGAATGTTGAAGTCCCAACTCGGCTGCGCTGGTGGTCTCGCGGGAGCGGCTGGCAAGGCCACCGGGGCCCCCATTAACACGCCCGAAGGTGCCGCCGGTGCGCTTGGCCAACTCGGTGGCTTGTTCAAGAAAAAGAAGCCGTAACCAGCCACCATCGATTCTTGCTAGCACCCGATTTGTCACAACATATGGGTGTACCTGGTCGGCTGAAAGTTGAGCGGCTGTCGCACGCCGCTTCTTGACACTTCCGCAACTTCCCACTAGCCTCATCCGTCTACCAAAGCAGAAATCTGTGGATCGCGTCCTTCCGCGCCATCCAACCAGGAGTCATGCATGAATCTTTTTCGACGAGGGTTGTCGTATGCGCTGTCGCTGGGCGCCGCCGCCTCTTTCTTCTTGAGTGTTGCGCCGCCCGCCCGCGCGCAGGGCGGCGAGCCGCGCTACTTTGCCATCCGGAACGCGACCATCGTGCCAGTCTCCGGTCCTCGCATCGAAAACGCCACCGTAGTCGTGTCGCGCGGCATCATTTCGGCCGTCGGCAAGGACTCGGCCATTCCCGAAGAGGCTTGGGTGATCGACGGCACCGGCTTGACCGTTTATCCCGGCCTGATCGACGCCTTCACCGACGTCGGTCTCACTGCGACGCCCGCTCCGTCACCCGGCCACGGCGGCGACGACGACAATGCCCGCGCACAGCGGTCAGTCTCCCGGGGACCCGAAGATCGTCCCGGCGCAACGCCGTGGCGTGTTGCTGCCGATGAAGCAACCCTGGGTGACAAACGAGTCGAAACATGGCGCGACGCAGGGTTCACCACCGTCGTCTCGGCGCCCAAAGGCGGCGTCTTTCCCGGTCAGGCCGCCGTTCTGGATCTCGCCGGCGAACGCAACGGCGACATGGTTGTGAAATCCCCCGTCGCGATACCCGTTTCGCTGCACATTGTCGGCAACTTCGCCAGTTTTCCGGGTTCCCTGATGGGCACGCTCAGTTACGTGCACCAGGTATGGCTCGACACCGAATGGAGCGGTAAAGCGGAAGCGATCTACGAGAAAAATCCGCGTAACGTGGCTCGTCCGCGCTACGACCGCACAAATTCCGCTCTAGCCGATGCTCTTGAAGAGCACGCGTTGGTGCTGATCCCGGCAAACAATCCTGTCGAATTGCGGCGTGCTCTCGGCCTGCCCGAACTCTGGCATGTGAACGGCGTGATTTACGGCGGCCAAGCCGGCTACGAAGTCGCTGGCGAAATTGCCGCCAAAAAACTGCCAGTATTGGTTGACCTGAAATGGCCCGAGGCGGAAAAGGATTCCGATCCCGATGACGTTCCGTCGCTTCGCACCCTGCGCTTCCGCGAACGCGCACCTTCCGCTCCTGCGGCGCTCGCCAAAGCTGGCGCGAAATTCGCCTTCTATTCCGGCGGCATCACTTCGCCAAAGGACATTGTGAAAGCCGCAAAGAAATCTATCGACGCGGGCCTCTCTTCGGATGCAGCCTTGCGCGCTCTGACGTTATCTTCAGCCGAGATTTTCGGCGTCGCCGATCGTCTCGGCTCCATCGAAAAGGGAAAAATCGCGAATCTCGTGATCGCTGACGGCGATCTCTTCAACGAGAAGACGAAAATTAAATATGTCCTGGTCGATGGCCAGCGATTCACCGTTCGCGAACCCGAAAAGCCTAAAGACCCTCCCAAGGGTGACATGACCGGAAAGTGGAAGCTGACCTACACCACTCCCGAAGGGCCGGAGGAATCCTCGCTGGACTTAACCATGGCCTCCGATGGATCACTATCCGGATCAACCACGAGCAAGCGAGGTACCGCGAATATCATCAGAGGATGGCTGAGCGCTGATAAGTTCAGCTTCACCGTAAATATCCCTATCGAAGGCTCGCCTACAGACGTCATCTTTACCGGCACCTTTGATGGAACAACTCTTAAAGGCGTCATCAGCGTTTCAGGCATGGGTATTGAAATCGATTTCAGCGGAGCGAAACCCGGCGCGCAAACCGCCGCTGCAGAACAATCGCAGGTCCGAGTGGAAGGAGACGTTCGATGAATCGCGCACGGACCATGTCGCCAGGTAAAGCGCTGGCTCTGCTCTTCGCTGTCGCTCTGCTACTAACATCACCATTCGCGCAGCGCAGCACCGCGGCAGCCGACCGTACGGCTGATGCCGTTCCCGACGCTCCTGCGGTGATCCTGATCCAGAATGCTACGATTCTCACCGTCTCACACGGCACCATCGAGCACGGCTCCATTCTCATCAGGGATGGCAAGATCGCCGAGGTCGGCCCGTCGATCAAAGCTCCGAAAGACGCGCAAGTCATCGACGCCGCCGGCCAGTTCGTCACTCCCGGAATCATCGACTGTCACTCGCACATCGCCGTGGATGGCAGCGTGAACGAAGGCAGCATCGCTGTCTCTTCGATCGCCAACATCGCCGACGTATTGAATTCCGAAGACATCGAAATCTTTCGTGATCTCGCCGGCGGCGTGACCACCGCGAATGTCCTTCACGGCAGTGCCAATCCGATCGGCGGCCAGACTGTCGTTATCAAGCTGCGCTGGGGCCAGCCTTCGGCCAGGTTGCCATTCGAAGGCGCGTTACCCGGAATCAAGTTTGCGCTCGGTGAAAATCCCAAGCACTCCAACTTCGGCGGCCGAGGCGCGAACGCCCGATATCCCGCCACCCGCATGGGCGTGGAAGAAACCATCCGCGGCGCTTTCGTCGAAGCGCGCGACTACAAGGCCGAATGGGATGCCTACAACAAACGCGTTTCCGGTGGAGAGAAAAATGTCATTCCGCCTCGACGCGATCTCAAGCTTGAGCCGCTTGTCGAAATCCTCGAGGGCAAGCGCTACGTTCACGCGCACTGCTATCGGGAAGATGAAATTCTGATGCTGTTGCGCGTCGCCAAGGAGTTCGGCTTTAAGGTGCGCACCTTCCAGCACGTTCTTGAGGGCTACAAAGTTGCCGACGAAATTGCAGCTGCGGGAGCCGGGGCCTCGACCTTCTCTGATTGGTGGGCTTACAAAGTGGAAGCCTACGACGCCATTCCATACAATGCCGCGCTGATGACCCGTCGCGGAGTTCTGGTGTCCATCAACTCCGATGACGCTGAGGAAGCGACACATCTGAATCAGGAAGCCGCCAAGAGCATCAAATTCGGCGGACTCTCTCGCGATGAAGCGCTCAAGCTGGTGACACTGAATCCCGCCATCCAGTTGGGTATCGACAAGCGCGTCGGCTCCATCGATGCAGGTAAAGATGCGGACCTGGCGATCTACAATCACGACCCGCTCAGCGCCTATGCGGTCGTGCAGAAAACGCTGATCGATGGCCGCGTGTACTTCGATCGGGATCGCGACATTGCTGAGCGTGCGAATCTCGAGAACGAAAAGAAGGCCCTGCTCGAAAAGCAGAAGAAAGCTGCGGAGAAAAAGCCGGAGACCCCCGCAGCGAAACCCGGCGAGAAGAAGCCTGAAGAGAAACCCAAGCCGCCGCAAGCCTCAGGTGCTTTCGGAGGTGCCAAGTGAGGATCTCGATTTTGGCGACCGTCCGCCTGGCGATGTTAAGTGCTGTAACGTTGAGCGTCGTATCCCTCGGCATTTCTTTACCCGCATCCGCTCAGGAAAAGCCGACGACCTATGCCATCACCCACGCAAAAGTCTTCACCTTGAGCGGTGCGCCCATTGAGGACGGCACGGTCGTCATTCGTGACGGAAAAATCTCCGCCGTCGGCGCGAACGCGGAAATCCCATCAGGCGCGCAAACCATCGACGGCAAAGGCCTCCAGGTCTATCCCGGACTTTTCGATTCCATCACTCAAATGGGCCTGAGCGAAATCTCCGCAGTCAGCGCGACCGTCGATACGAGTGAAACCGGTGCATTCAATCCCGACGTTGTCGCCGCCGATGCCGTCCTTCCCTCGAGTCAGCACATTCCGGTCACTCGTGCGGCAGGCATCACCGAAGTGCTCGCCGTGCCGGCCAGCGGCGGCTTCGATTCCGGAGGAGCTTCGGGAATTCTCGGTGGTCAGGCCTCCGCTATTCGCCTCGCGGGGTGGACCATCAACGACATGCTCCTGAAAAAGAGCGTCGCCATGGTTCTGAATTGGCCGACGATCGAAACGCAGTCCTTCGATTTCTCGACCTTCGCGATCAAACACAAGCCCTATCCCGAAGCAAAAGAGGAGTACGAAAAGCACGTTAACGAACTGACTGAGTGGCTTGATCGCGCACGCCACTACGCCCTGGCGGTAGGACACGGCGGCCGCGCCGACTTCCAGCGCGATCTGAAACTGGAAGCGCTCATACCGGTCACGCGGGGCGAGCTTCCGGTTCTCGTTTTTGCCGATAAAGCGCGCGATGTCCGCAACGCCGTCGAGTTCTGCGACAAGCAAAAACTGAAAATGATCCTCGCCGGTGGCTCGGAAGCCTACAAAGTGAAGGATCTTCTGCGATCCAAGGCCATCTCCGTGATTCTGCGTCCCACACTGACCGAGCCTACGGATGAAGATGATCCCTACGATCGTCTGCTGACGCAGCCCGCCGAACTTTCCGCTGCGGGAGTGCGCTTCGCTTTCGGCAGCTTCGACAACTCTTTCGCCCGCCGTCTCGGTCAACAAGCCGCGAATGCGGTGTCACATGGATTGCCATATGACGAGGCCTTGAAGGCCGTCACCTTGTACCCCGCGCAGATTTTTGGGCTCGCCGACCAGATCGGTACTCTCGAGACCGGCAGAGCCGCCAACATCATTGTCACCAATGGCGACCCTCTCGAGCTGACCACCGAACTCCGCTATCTCTTCATCAACGGTCAGCTAACGTCCACGGACAACAAGCAAAAGGCGCTCTTCGAGAAATATTCGAATCGTCCGAAGGGGCAATAGCGCCGCAAAACCTGCACAAATCTCGCCCACTTTCCGGCGAAACGTTTGCGCGCACCATGCGTCGAAAGGCCTAATACCGCAGCTCTCTGGGGTGAATTGTGCAAACTTTGCTGCAAGACCTGCGCTACGCTTTTCGCCTCCTTGCGAAGAGCCCATCCTTCACGTTGATCGCTGTCCTTACGCTGGCGCTCGGTATCGGCGCGAACACCGCCATTTTCAGCGTGGTAAACGCTGTGCTTCTTCGTCCGCTGGGCTTTCGCGATCCCGCCAAGCTTGTCCTCGTCGCCGAAAAAAGCAAATACCCCACCATCAGCACTTCCTACGAGAATTATCAGGACTGGCGCGACCAAAGCCATTCCTTCGAATCGCTCGAAGCCACTCGTGGCACCGCCATGACTCTGTCCGGTTCGGGCGAGCCAGAAAATCTCAACGTTCGAATGGCCACCGCCAAGCTCTTTCCGCTCCTCGGCGTCGATGCTCGCCTGGGCCGCACCTTCAGCGCTGACGAAGATCGCGCGGGCGGAACGCCCGTTGCTGTTCTCACCTACGGCCTCTGGCAGCGTCGCTTTGGCGGATCGCCCGACGTTCTCGGCAAGCCCATCACTCTCGATGCGCAGCCTTACACCGTGATCGGCGTTCTTCCCGCCGGCTTCGAATTGTTGCAGCCCGCCGACGTCTTTCTTCCGTTCCATCCGTGGGCCCATACTCTTCCCGACGATCGCAATTGGCACCCCGGCATCATCGTCATCGGTCGTCTCAAAGCCGGCGCATCTCTCGAACAAGCCCGCACCGAAATGGTCGGCATCACCAAGCGCCTCGAAGAGCAGTACCCCATTTACAACACTGGTACCAGCGCCGACGTTGTCGCTCTGCAAGAGCAGATGGTGCAAAACGTGCGCCCCGCGCTCATTCTGTTACTCGGCGCGGTCAGCTTCGTGCTTCTCATCGCGTGCGCCAATGTCGCCAATCTTCTCCTCGCTCGCGCCGCATCGCGGGGCAGGGAAGTCGCCATCCGCACTTCTATGGGAGCGAGTCGCGGCCGTGTCGTCCGTCAATTGCTCACCGAGAGCGTGCTGCTCTCACTGGCTGGGGGAATTCTCGGCCTGCTGATCGCGTGGGCCTCGCTCGGACCTTTGCTCAAACTTTCCGCCGGCACCGTTCCCAACGTCTTTGACGTTACTCTCGATCCTGCAGTGCTCGCCTTCACTTTAGGGATCTCCGTCATCACCGGGCTGATTTTCGGCATCGCTCCCGCTATGCGCACTACCAAGCGGGATTTGCGCGGCACCCTAAATGAAGGCTCGCGCGGATCCACTGCAGGCCCTGGTCATCATCGTCTTCGCGGCTCGCTCATCTCCATGGAAATCGCCCTGGCTCTGCTTCTGCTCGTCGGCGCCGGATTGCTCCTTCGCAGCTTTTCGCGCCTTCAGGAAATCCCTCCCGGCTTCCAGCCCGATCACCTCTTCGTCGCCGATCTCCCAATCTCGCAAAGTGCTTACGCCAAGCCCGAGCAGCGCTTCCAATTCTTCGATCGTGTCGTTGACCGCGCCAGAACCCTGCCCGGCGTCCGTTCCGCCGCCGCCGCATCGTTCCTTCCCGTCAGCGGCGGAGGCGGCCTGCTCCACTTCAACATCGCTGGTCGACCGCCGAAATCGCCGAACGATTACATAGCCGCCGGCTATCGCACAGTAACGCCAAATTATTTCGAAACGCTCGGTATCCCTCTGCTGCAAGGCCGCCTCTTCATTCCTCACGACAACGAGCGCAGCCCCGCGGTCGTCATCATCAATTCCACGATGGCGCATACGTATTTCCCTAACGAAAATCCGCTCGGCCACAGAATCCAGGTCGGCGCCACGCCCGATCCCGACCCCACCGTCCCCAACATGGAAATCGTCGGCGTAGTCGGAGATGTTCTTCAGGGGCTCGGCGTCGATCCCAAAGCAGAAATGTATTTGCCCTATCGACAAGCCGATGGCGTGCTCCCGGTTTTTCAACTCTCGATTGTTATGCGCACCTCGGGCGATCCATTGCAGCAATCCGCCGCACTTCGCTCCGCCTTGTCGGAAATCGATCCCAACCAGCCGCTCGTCAAAGTCCGCACCATGGAAGACAACATTGCATCGACAGTCGCGCAACCGCGGTTCCGCACCTGGCTGATCGGCATTTTCGCCGCGCTTGCGGTCATGCTCGCGGCCGTCGGCATTTACGGTGTCATGTCCTACTCAGTGACCCAACGCACGAACGAGATCGGGATTCGCGTCACGCTAGGCGCGCAACCCAACGACGTTTTCCGTACCGTGGTCGGCGAAGGCCTGCGCTTCGCGCTTATCGGTATCTGCATCGGGATCGTCGCCGGACTGCTCCTGACCCGCCTGCTCCAAAGCTTCCTTTACGGTATCAGCGCTGCCGACCCGCTTACGTTCGTCGGCGTCACCGTACTCCTGTTGGCAGTGGCGTTGGCAGCGTCCTTTTTCCCCGCTCGCCGCGCCACGCGCGTCGACCCCATCATTGCCTTGCGCTACGAGTAGCGCAGACACTCTTGTGTGTGCGCCCCTTCGTGATAACCGTCTTCACACACAAGGTTCGCTATTTCGCGAACTGAGCGAAACTTTTCCCCTGGCTTTGCGTTTCTACCCATAAGCACATGCGCCCACACCACGTGATCGCCGGTCTCAGCCTGGCATTTGCGCTTACGTGCTTGCCTGCGCATGCCCAGGATCCAGAGAAAATCGTCGACCAGTACATCAAAGCCGTCGGCGGTTCTAAAGCCGTCTCCAAAATTCGCACTCTTACGGTCGAAGGTACCTTCACCACGCCTGACGGCAAAACCGGCACCTACACTCTCGACACTCGTCTCCCCAATCGCTATTACTCCGAGCTCATCGTCGCGGATCAAAACGTGATCGAGGCCTACAACGGAAAATCGGCGTGGCACCAGACGCAATCCGGCGAAATCGCCACTCTGCTCGGCAACGAGGGCGCACAACTCGAAGCCGCCGGTCAGTACTACAATTCGCATCTAGTCAACGCCAGAAAAAGCAAACTCGGCATCGGTTTCGCAGCCACGCTCAAAGTTCGTGGCAAAGACGCCTACGATTTGGAACTCACCACGCCCACTGGCGTGAAACGCCACGTCTTCTTTGATCCCAATTCTCACCTCATCGTCAAAGAAGTCGCCGTCATTGGCGGCATCGAGCAGGAAGTTCTCTACGACGACTACCGTCCTCTCAATAGCGTGAAGTTCCCCTATAAAATCGAGCTGCACCGCGGCAAACATGTCTACGACATCACGGTTACGCGTATCGCTGTCAACGAGCCGGTAGGCGAGCGTATCTTCGATTTCCCCAGGAAATCACAAGTCGAGCTCCCCGACCTCAAAGCGCTCTTCAAGGAAATCGACGCCAATCAAAAAGCCATCGACAAGTTAAAAGAAAACTACGCGGGGGCCCGCTACGAAGAGGAAACCGAATACGACAAAACCGGCAAAATCGACAAGCGCGAAATCAAGGAGTACAACTTCTTCTACCTCGATGGCAGCGAAATCTCTACGTTAACCAAAAAAGACGGCCAGCCGCTCAGCGAAGAAGAGCAACGCAAGGAAAACGAGAAAACGGAAAAAGAAATCAAAGACATTCAGAAATCTCACGATAAGAAGGAAGCCAAGGAAGAGAAAGCCAAAGAGGAAGGAAAAGAAGGCAAGGACGACGATGATGTGGGCATCGAGACTTTCCTGCGCGTCAGCCAGTTCGTAAATCCCCGCCGCGAGCGTTTTCGTGGGCAGGACGTTTTGGTCTTCGACTTCGAGCCTAATCCCGACTACAAGGCGCACAAGCTCGTGGAGAAAATCGTTCAAAAGCTCGCCGGGGTGATCTGGATCGATGAAAAGGCTCGCGACGTCGCGCGGCTCGAAGCCTATTTCACCGGCGACTTCCGATTCGCCGGCGGCCTCGTTGCCAATTTACAGAAAGGCACCAGCTTTATATTCGAACAGGCCTACATCAACAATGAAGTCTGGCTCCCAACTTACGAAGAAGCCCACGTTGGCGTTCGCGTCCTGCTGGTGAAGGGCTTCAAGGTCAACGCCATCACCCGCTACTCAGATTACAAACGCTTCAACGTCGAAAGCATCGCCGCGGTCGGCAAACCAAAAGGCGCAGCTGATTCTCCATCTAACGCTGGCGAGCCGCCCCCGACTCCCAAACCCGAATAGCGGCTTCCGCCGCGGCAGCCGCAGTTCGCAAAACCTCAGCTTGTTCCTCCTCTCGTGGTGTTAGCATCGACCTTTCCCGGAGGCTCGATGCGATTCTCGATATTCCTCGCTACTCTCACATTCACAACCACGCTGCTGACCTTTATCTCTCCCACCCGAGCCCAAACTCCAGCAGAGACCGCTGCTCCTCTCCGCGTTGCCGTTGCCGGCATGGCCCACGGTCACACCTCCGGCTTCCTCCAGCGCGTTAAAGCCCGTCACGACGTGGAAATCATCGGCGTCGCAGAGCCTGATCGTAAACTCTTCGACCGCTACGCCGCCGATTTTCACCTCGATGCCAACCTTTACCACGCCGATCTCGATGAAATGCTCGCCGCCACGCACCCGCAGGCCGTCCTCATTTACACCAATACATATGACCACCGTCGGGCCCTCGAGATCTGCGCAAAACACAAAGTTCCGGTGATGATGGAAAAGCCGCTCGCCGTCAGCAACGAAGATGCTCACGCAATCGCCCAAGCCGCTCGCGACGCGAAAATTCCTGTCCTCGTAAATTATGAAACCACCTGGTATCGCAGCAATCGCGCCGCCTACGATCTCGTTCACGATCGCAGCATCGGCGAAATCCGCAAAGTTGTCGTCCACGATGGACATCCCGGCCCCAAAAAAATCAACGTGCAACCTGAGTTCTTCGCCTGGCTCACCGATCCTAAACTCGGAGGTGCCGGCGCCCTTTTCGATTTCGGTTGTTACGGCGCGGACCTGATGACGTGGCTCATGGATGGCCAGCGCCCTGACTCCGTCACCGCCGTCTCGCAACACTTCCAGCCTGACGTTTACCCGCATGTAGACGATGAAGCCACCGTCGTCGTGGCTTACCCAAAAGCTGTCGCTATCCTCCAGGCTTCCTGGAATTGGCCTTTCGATCGCAAAGATATGGAGGTCTACGGCGAAACCGGCTACGCCATCACCGTAAAACGCGACGACATTCGCGTGCGCTTGCCAAACGCGGAAGAGCAACTCCAGAACGCCAAGGCCGTTCCCGCACCTTACGATGATCCGTTGAAATATCTGCGCTCTGTTGTGGTCGATGGTCTGAAGCCGGATGGGCCATCATCGCTGGAAACCAATCTCGTAGTTACCGAGATCCTCGATGCCGCACGCCAATCAGCAGCCTTAGGGAAAATGATTCGCATCAGAAAGTAAGAGGAACCCGGGCAGGGAAGAGTCTAAGCCGAAATCTATCGCGCAGGCACCATCGCATCTAAAACTTCTCGCACTTTCTCTACCAGCACGCGAGGCGTGAACGGCTTCTGCAAAAATGCCACGCCGCGTTCCAACGTTCCGCCTTGCGCGATCACGTTGTACGTATAACCGGACATATACAGCACGCGCAGCGAAGGCTGCCGCACCAGGAGTTTCTTCGCCAACTCTCGGCCGCTGATCCCCGGCATGATTACGTCCGTCAGCAGCAGCTGAATCTTGGCGCCATACTTGTTCGCCAGCTGCTCCGCCTCGTCTGAATTCTTCGCCTCTACCACCGAATATCCACGAGCCACCAAGACGCTCGCCGTCAGCTCCCGCAACTGCGGCTCGTCCTCCACCAGTAAAATCGTTTCGGTGCCCGCGCGATTGCGATCCACTCCATCGATTTTCTCCGCAGGCAAACTCTCGACGGCATCTTCCACTCGCGGCAGATACACCTTGAACGTGGTTCCATGCCCCGGTTCGCTATACACCCAGATATATCCACCACTTTGCTTCACGATTCCGTACACGGTCGACAAACCCAGCCCCGTTCCGCGCCCGCTTTCCTTCGTGGTGTAAAATGGCTCGAAAATATGCGCGATCGTGTCCGGGCTCATGCCCATGCCCGTGTCGGTAACCGCCAACATCACGTATCGCCCCGGCCGCACCGTCACGTGATCCCGCGCATACGCGCTGTCGAGTTCCACATTCTCCGTCTCAACCGTTAAGCGCCCGCCCTCCGGCATCGCGTCACGCGCATTCACCACCAGGTTCATGATCACTTGCTCGATTTGTCCGGGATCGGCCTTGATTCTTCCCAGATCCTTACCCACCACCGTTTTCATCTCAATCGCTTCATCCATCAATCGCCGCAACAATTTGTCGAGCCCCTCGACGATCGCGTTCAAATCCAGCACCTTCGGTTGCAGGACCTGCCGCCGGCTGAACGCCAGCAGCTGCCGCACCAGCCCACCCGCGCGCTCGGACGCATCCTCGATACGCTCCAAGTCCGCGCGAACTTCCGGAGAAGCCTTCGCGCGCGTCAACCCGAGCTCGGTGTATCCCTTGATGATCGTCAGCAAATTATTAAAATCGTGCGCGATGCCGCCCGCGAGTCGCCCCACCGCTTCCATGCGTCGCGCTTGCTGCAGTTGTCCCTCGAGCAGCTTGCGGTCTGTGATATCTACGATGATGCCTTCCATCAGCGGGTGCGCATCGCTGCCTGGCACCACCACCGCCGTATCGCTCACCCAAATCACTCGCCCATCTTTTCGAATAATTCGATACTCGGCTTGAAATCTCTCGCCGCGCAGGCTCGCTTCTTCCGCCGCTTCGACAATCGTCCGGTCATCCGCATGTATGTTTTGCACCCAGTCGCGCGACTGCGCCAGCCATTCATCGGCAGGAAATCCAAACATCGCCTCGACCTGCGGGCTGACGTAAAGCCACTGGCCATCCATCCCCAGCTCTGCGATGTAGCTGATCGCCGCAACTTGTTCGACCAGCGTTTGGTACTTCGCCTCTGCTTCGGCGCGGAATATTTCCGCGCGCCGCCGATCGGACACGTCGCGGCTGATCGTCACCACGCCGCCGTCGGGCAGTCGCGTCACTGCCGCTTCCAGAGGGATCAAGCCGCTCTTGCTGTGCACCGTCAATGCGCCAAACCATTTCCCTTTCTCGGCCAGCGCAAAGTTCATTTCATTACGTACCGACGACAAATCCCTCGGATCGTTCACCTCGTCCCACGATCTTCCGAGGATCTCGTCAGCGCTCGCATATCCCAGCATCCGCACGAACGATTCGTTTACATACGTGTATTTGCCCTGCGGCGACACCATCGCCATGCTGTCCATCGCCGAATCCATTGCCATCTGATGCCGCCGAATTGTCGCCGCGGTTTTGCCTTCGCGATACTGCACCAGTCCGAGGCGTGCTGCGTAGCAGGCAATCGACACGGCGACCAGTACGAATCCAAACCCACGCCACTCCGTGCCCAATCGCGCCACCAGCAACAACACCATCATTGGCGCCAGACCCAGCGCCACATTTTTGAACGCCACATTTCTTGGCGTTTTGCTCGGCGCGTGTGCGGCGCTGGATTCCTCCGGCGCCTCTTTCCACTGCGCCGCCCACACCGCGCACACAAGGAACGGTACGCTCCAGCCAAGGTCATACCACGTGCCGGTCGGCAGGCCGTTCACGCTCTGCATCCAATCGGCCGTGCCCGAAAACACCGTATTGATTGTCAAAAATAACGCCAGTCCGCCATACAACGTTCGCAACCGCGCCGTCTGCAGACTGAAAGCGATGATCAGCGCCAGAGTAGTCAGCGCCAGATTCGTTGCCAGATAACTCCAGGTCATGAACTGCTCGGCGTACGGATTAACGGTTCCACTGAGCAATTGCACGTAGTACATGCCGAAGAAAGCCGAGAAGAAAAGGATGCTGACCTGCAATGCGTCCAGCGCTGTCTCGATGTCAAAACGCGGTGAGTCGCGATCTTTATCCAGGAACAGCGCGACCGCGAAAAAAACTCCTTCGCTGTCGAATAGAACGCGCGTGATCGAAAGCGACGGAATATCCTGATGCAGCCAATTTTCGTAATACATCCATCCCAGGTTCGCGATGCCCCAGGTGGCCAGCCCCGCGCTGATCATCAACCAGAACGGCCGGCTCAAGCCGCGACCCCGCCGCGAAGCCGCCACTGCCGTCGCCACGCCCAAAATGCACGCGACCATCTGCAGTGAATTCGCCACCAGTGATCCGGTGCGCGAGGTGCCGAGGATTAGAATCCCGCACACCTCCAGCCCCACAATAAACAACGCTAATATGGGCATTTTTCCGCCCATTCGTTCCGCTCCTGACTCCGTACACAGGGAAGTGCACGTCAATTCTAGGGGTGAGAGCCTCGCAGAACATTGCTTACCGCTCGCGTCGTTACCGCAAAGCTAACCTGTCCTTTTGGCGTGGTTCGCGCCCGCTAATTACTCTTGGTCTACGCGCGAATCTACTCAGGTCTCATCTCATGCACAATAACTTCATGCCCGGCACGCACAACTCCGTACGCAAAAGCGTTTCGATCCCCACCCGCATCGCCAAGCGCGTCCTCGCCATGGCCGAAACGCGACACACCAGCGCCAGCCGTGTTCTCGTGGATTTAATTGAAACTGGATTGCAAACTAAGGAAAGCCAGCACAAGCGCTTCTTCGAACTCACCGACCAGCTCGTCGAAGCCACCGATCCTGCTGAACGCAAGCGCCTTCAGGCCGAACTCTCCGCGCTCTCCTGCGCTCAGTAAACGTCAAACTCTTCGCGTTTATCTTCCTTCGAATGGATAGCGGTCCTGCGCCTGCACCGCTGCGGCAACGCGTCGCCGTGCGGCAATCGTATCAATCGTCCCGCGCTTGCCAAATCGCTTCAACACCGCCATCTGCGTCGTCAGCATATCCCCTTCATGCACCGCTGCGATCGCCCGCTTGGCTTCGTGCTCCACGCGTTCCATCGCGTCTGAGATAAACACGCGCGCTGCATCGATCATCGTCGCAGTTGCGGCTTCTCCCTTGCTCCCCGCCGCCTTCTGCGCCCGCAGCAGGCACGACTCCATCGCATAAATCTCCATCACCATATTCGAAAGCGCGCCGATCAGCTCCTGCTCTTCCGCCAATTTCTCCCGGAATTTCTGCACCGCGCCGCCCGCCGCCTGCAAAAACATTTTTTTCGCGTTGGCCACCACGCGTGCCTCGTCTGCCAGGACGCCTTCCTGTGCCTCTTCGAACGATGGTCCTGCCAGAATCTCGTCCGCCAGTTTCATCGCCGCTGGAATCAGGGCCAACTGACCGCCCATGGCTCGCTTCATCAGCATCTGGATGATCAGCATCCGGTTAATTTCGTTCGTGCCTTCGAAAATCCGGTTAATACGCGAATCGCGGTACGCCCGGCACACCGCATAGTCCTCGTGGAATCCATAGCCGCCAAAAATCTGCACGCCCTCGTCCACCACATAATCCAGCATCTCGCTGCCGTAAACTTTCGCGATCGAACTTTCGATCGCGTATTCCTCCAGCACCTTCATGGTGCTCTGCGTTTTGTCTCCGCCGGCCGCCGCTGCCGCCGACATCGCCGCCTCAATATTCCCCGCGCTGCGATACACCATCGACTCCACCGCGAAGATTTGAATCGCCATCTCCGCCAGCTTTTCCCTCATCATCCCGAAGTCGCCGATCTGCTTCCCAAACGCCTTCCGCTCCTTGGCGTACTTCGCCGACGTCATCAACACGTGCTTCGATCCGCCCACCGCCGACGCTCCCAGCGTGAATCGGCCGGCGTTCAAAATATTGAATGCCACAATGTGCCCGCGCCCGATCTCATGCAGCACGTTTTCCTTCGGCACTTTGCAGTTCTCAAGAAAGATCGGCGTCGTCGAACTCCCGTGAATCCCCATCTTGTGCTCTTCGTTTCCTGGCTTGAACCCCGGAAACGTCCGCTCCACGATGAACGCCGAAAACTTTTCTCCATCGACTTTCGCGAACACCACATATACGTCCGCGAATCCGCCGTTGGTAATCCACATCTTCTGGCCGTTCAGCACGTAGTGCGTGCCTTCGGCATTCAGCACCGCGCGCGTCAGCGAATTCTGTGCGTCCGATCCCGCCTGCGGCTCCGACAAGCAATACGCCCCGATCGTTTCCGCCGTCGCCAGTTTTGGCAAATATTTCTTCTTCTGCTCCTCGGTACCGAAATACACGATCGGCAATGTTCCGATTCCCGCATGCGCCCCGTGCGTCACCGCAAAGCCACCGTAAATCGATAATTTTTCCGTGAGCACCGTCGTCGCGATCTTGTCCAGCCCCGCTCCACCATATTGCTCCGGCACCCCGCCGCCCATCAGTCCGACTTCGCCGCCTTTGCGCACCAAATCCGCCATCAGCCCCGGCTTCTTGTTCTCCAAATCCTTAACGTGCGGCATTACTTCCTTCATCACAAACTCTTCCGCCGTCTGCCCAATCAACTTCTGATCGTCCGTCAAATCCGCCGGCGTAAACACGTCCGCTGCGGCAGGAGCCTCCAGCAGAAAACTCCCACCCTTCGCTGCGGTCCGATTCAGGGTTGCGGTAGCCATCGGTTCTCCTTCGCTCTGCTCGATTCGATCGATTTTGTCCGGGAGGTCGCGATACTTTCGACGATTCGATTCTACGCCTCGGCCCACGCTTTCACGAAACGTGCCGCAATCTGTAAAACTGGCGCCGCTTTCAGGACAAAACCTCGACGCCAAAGTAACGCGCTATCCTGCCCCGTGCCCACCAAAAAGGCTATAGATCAAAAGTCCCAGCACAATCGCGGTCACCACCACATATGTCCAATCGCGCTGCCACAAAAATGCCATAAGCGAAAACACCACCCGCGCAATCGGCGTAGCGATCAAAACCAGCAGCCCCAGTTGAATCAACGCGCGCCCGCGCAACTCCATCGCCTCATGCGCAATGGCCGAAACCGACTTGTACTCCGCCGGCTCACCGTGAAACACGTGATAATCCCGCACTGTCCCCGGATGTTGAGTCAAATACACAATCCCGCCCGTCAACACAATCGCGGCCGCCAGAATCACGCCAGTGCGCAAAACCAGTCCCATCACCTCATCAATCTTCTGATCCGTCCGCAAAGTTGCCGCTTTCATCTCAACTCCGCTGTCGCTCTAATGCTGTACCCCAACAACATGCCTGCCCGAGAAGCTCCGTAAAGTTCATCTTCCACCTGAAACCTGAAACTTCGCCATCATCCTGTAGGGGAGGGGCTTGCCCCTCCCGGGCGTAAGCCAAGTCTCCCAAGCATCGCGAAGCCAATCTCCCCGCGCTCTAAAATCTCCCCCGCACTCCCCCATAAATCATCTCCAACGCCAAAGCCCCAATCACTCCGCTGAACACCCATCGCAAAACGCGCACCTGCGCTCCCGCCAAAATCCGCGCGCCCAAAATCGACCCCAGCAAAACTCCCAGCATCACCGGCATCGCCAATCCTGGATCGATATATCCGCGGCTCAAATAAATTCCCGCGCCCGCCGCCGCCGTTACGCCAATCATGAAATTTGATGTTGTCGTCGACACCTTGAACGGCAATTTCATCACGCGATCCATCGCCAGAACCTTCACCGCCCCCGACCCAATCCCCAACAATCCCGACAGCACGCCCGCCACAAACATGAGCACAAACCCACCCGGCACTCCGCGCACGTGATAGCTCTCGAATCCATGCTCGGTCGGATAGCTGCTGTCCATCTTCAATCGCGTTGCCAACCGGTCCGCCCCCAAATCTGCGACCGAATGCGGCTCCTGCTTTCAGCGACGCATAAGCCGAATAGATCAGCACCACGCCAAACACAATCGCAATCGCCGATGCATGCAGATAAACCGCCACCACGGTTCCCGCCAGCGCTCCCAGCGTGGTCGCAATTTCCAGGAACATCCCCACCCGGACGTTCGAATATCCCTCGCGCACGTAAGCCGCCGCCGCGCCGCTCGATGTCGCAATCACCGATACCAGCGCCGCCCCGATCGCATAACGAATGTCCACGCCAAACACAATCGTCAGCAGTGGCACAATCACTACGCCGCCGCCCAGCCCGGTTAGCGCCCCCAAAAATCCCGCCGCCACCGACCCGGCAAAAATCAGCGCCGTGAATTCCACCACGTTCATAGTTGTATCGATCTTCCAACACCGCAACAGGCATTCACGTCCGCCATGAAGGTCATGGCTTTGCGGCGTTAGCGTCCTTGAAAGAAACCAGCAGAAAATTCGATCGCGTGCCCAGAAAATCGTTTACCTTGCGGGCTTCTCCCGCGGGCATCCACAAAATGTCCCCGCTGTGCAGGAATGCCGAAGTATGTCCCCCCACGTCGGCATTCATATTCGAATTAGTCATCGCCACCAGCAGCGCATTCTCTTTCGGCGAATCGTCCACATACTCCCGTTGCATCGACACCGTCACCACCTCAACCCGCACTTCGTCCGTCTCGAAGTACGGCACCATATCATCGGCTTCCGCCGCGATAGCCGCTGTTTTCTTTTTTGAACTTCCGCCTTTCGTCGCCTGCTGTTCTTGCTGTTGCGGGCACGAGAGCGGCCCCTCCACTACTTGCTTACACAAATTTCGCGCCGTGCCTTGCGGTTTTACCAGTTCCACCGTCACATTGCGAAATGTCGATCCTGAATTCGTCCGCACGATATGCGTGAATCCTCCCGGCGAATAAACCGCCTGTCCATCGCGCAGGTTCAATGTCGTCTCTTTCTGTCCCTGCACCATGTTCGTGACATTTGCGCCGCCGAAAGTGAGCCCCAGATATGGCAAGTCGTGCCGGTGCATCAACGTCGAATCGTTCGGCGGCACTGCTACGGTATAAACGTTCGCAAAATCGTTCTGCAGAACGAGCCTGTGATGCGGCTCGTCGCGCAGCGACACCACCCGGCTCTCAACTTTCTGTTCTTGTTGTTCCAGTGATGGGGTCTGCTGTGAATTGGCCGGCGCCGAACCCGGATTGTCTCCGGTGTTTTGTCCGGCCGAAGCCGCAGGCGAAGGATTTTGCCCGGCAGGACTCTGTTGCGGCGCCGGACTTTGCGCGGTCCGGCTCACACCTGGCGATGGCGCGCCAGGAGCAAGGATCAACATCGCCGCAAATAAAGAAAGGAACGCTGGTTTCACGGGCACGGAATCCTACGACGCGCACGGCAGGACTACAAGTTAAACGCGCGCCAAGCCCGCGAAGTTGCATACCGCCCGCGACCCCTGCTGCAGCGGTTGGTGGCAACGCAAGGCCACGGCTTTAGCCGTGCCCGAAATGGTGAATATCATTCGGCGTTAGCCGCTGAGGTTCATTTCGATTGCCATACAGACTTTGCAGCTTAGCTTAACCCTGAGCCTCCAGCGGCCTTCAAGGCTCATGCTCGTTGCGCACAGCGATTCCTCCGATCACTCTGCATCAACTCTCGCGTTACATTCGTTCGAAAATCCCCGCCGCGCCCATCCCGCCGCCAATGCACATGGTCACCATGCCATAGCGCCCATTCTTCCGTTTCAAATCGCGGATCAAAGTCGCCGTTAGCTTCGCACCCGTGCACCCCAGTGGATGCCCCAACGCAATCGCTCCGCCATTCGGATTCACCTTCGATGCGTCCAGTCCCGCCTGCTGGATCACCGCCAGCGATTGCGCCGCAAACGCCTCGTTCAGTTCAATCACGCTGATGTCGCTCAGCGATAGCCCCGCAAGTTTCAGCGCCTTCGGAATCGCGAACACCGGCCCGATGCCGAATTCCTCGGGAGGGCACCCCGCCGTCGCATAAGAAACAAATCGTGCCATTGGCGTGAGCCCCAACGCCTTCGCGCGCGCGTCGCTCATGATCACCGTTGCCGCCGCTCCATCGCTCATCGGCGAACTGTTCCCCGCCGTCACCGTACCCTTCACATGAAATGCTGGCTTCAGTTTCGCCAGCGCATCCATCGACGTATCAGCTCGCGGAAGCTCATCCGTTTCAAACGCAAAACTCTGCGTCGCCGCCTTCGCCGGTGCCTTCGACTTCGACGAAGCCCCATGCCCATTGGGCACCGCTGTGATCTTCACTTCCACCGGTATCGTTTCGTCCTTGAAATTTCCCGCCGCAATCGCCGCCAGCGCCTTCTTGTGTGACTCCATCGCGAACTGATCCGCCTGCTCCCGCCCAATCCCGAATTTCCGCGCAATATTCTCGGTTCCCAGTCCCATGTTGATGTATGCGTCCGGATAATGGTCCACCAGCCACGGATTCGGCGAAATCTTGTTCCCGCCCATGGGCACCAGCGACATCGATTCCGTCCCGCCCGCCACGATGATCTCGGCCGATCCCCCGCGGATCCGTTCTGCCGCCAGCGCAATCGCCTGCAATCCCGAGGAGCAAAATCGGTTGATCGTCATCGCCGAAGTTTCCACCGGCAAACCCGCTCGCAGCGCCGCGATCCGCGCCACATTCATCCCTTGCTCGCCCTCCGGCATCGCGCAACCCAGAATTACGTCGTCAATTTCTTTCGCATCGACCGCTGGAACGCGCGCAAGCGCTTCCCGGATCGCCAGCGCCGCCAAATCGTCCGGTCGCGTAGTCCGCAGCGACCCCTTGTAAGCCCGCCCCACCGGCGTCCGCACCGCAGAAACAATCACCGCCTCAGCCATACAGAAACCTCCGAATCGCTCCCGCACCACAAAGAATATTCTTCGCTCGCCCAACACAAAAAGCAAACGCGCCCGAATCTGGAGTGCGGCGCGCGCCGCCGTGTCCCAATTCACTTACCGGATGGGTGCCGCACCCTTCGTTTCTAAGGGTGCGGGTTTAAACTCCACCTCAATCTCATTCCATCAGAGGGCTCAAAAATCAGTGTCACTCGAAAACCCCACTCACCGTCGAATCAACCACCCGACCGCATTCTCAAACAACCGATTCTGCTCCCCGCCAGCAAAAATCTTATCCCCATGTCCCATATTGATGTACAGCATCCGCCATCGCGTATTCGTCCACACCACCGGACAGTCTCCGCCGCTAATCGTATCCTTCAATCCAATCGGATAATTCTCCGGTGCCAGCGTCAGCAACACGCGCACATCCTTATTCAACCGCGCGCTAGGCTTCCAGATGTACCATTCATTCGCCGGCGCATTCACGATCGCGGGAAGCCCTCGTGTCACCGGATGTCCGCGATCGTCCACAGTCAGCTTCGCTGGCAGCGGCGGCCAGTTGTTTCCAAAGAACACTGTCCCCCCCAGAAAATCCACGAACCACGGCCATTGCGTGCTTTCGTCGTTATAAGCAGCCACATGAAACCCCAGCCACGCTCCTCCGTGCCCCATGTACTCCTCAAAAATCTTGCGCTGCGCTGGCGTATGCGGAAAATCGTTGAGCCACAACAGCAGTTTCACGTCCTTCAGTTTCTCCGTCGTAACTTCATCCCAATTCGTAGTGGACTCAAACCCGAAATTCTTTCGCTTCCCGAGATCCACAAAGAATTTCCGCGCATCATTCGCAAAGTCGATGTGATCCTGCTCCCCTTTGTCCGTGTACACCGCGAGCACGTGCGCCGGCGCAGTAGGTGAAGTTGGAGATGCAGCGGAAGATGAAGTCGTCCGTGCAACGCCAGCAAGAACAAAGGAAGCCTGCCACAGTACACAAAATTAAAATCGCAGCAACACGCTTCATCGAAGCGCCGCCCACAAAATCGCATTGTGAAACAGCCTCGTAAAATCTTTATTCTGAAAGTGCTCTCCGCGATGCCCCATAAAAATGTAAACGTTCCTGGCCTTCACGTGCTCGTTCGTCCACACCACCGGATGATCTCCGCCCATCTTGATCGTGGAATCCGGAGCGTACGTACCTTCATCCACCGTCGCGAGCACACGCACATTCGGCCGCGGTGATTTGTCCCACGTGTACCACTCCTCGCGATCGATCGTAAATGTCGCCGGGAGCCCCTGCATCACCGGATGCCTCGAATCTTCCATCTTCACTTTCGCGGTCACGAAGCTCGCAATATAATTCTCGTAGCGAATTCCACCCAGAAAATCGGAGAACCATCGCCACATCGGATAGCCATCGAATTCCCCCAATAATCCCGCGTGGTGAAACCCGATCCACCCGCCTTTCCCCTGTTCGACATAATTTTCGAACGCCTTTGCAGCCGTCGCTGTCCACATGTAAGGCGGATAATCGAGCTGCAGAAATACCTGATACCGCGAAAGGAAAGCTTCATCAATCCGGTCGGTGTTCTCGATGTAGTCGATCGAGAAATTTTCCGTCTCGGCTTCCTTCGTCAGCCAAATCTTCGCCGCATCCACAAACGGCCGGTGAATGCTGTTTTTCTCCGCTAGCGCCACTACGTTGAATGCTCGAGTCTGCTCCTGCCCCGTGACGAGAGCTGCCAAGACCAACCAGGCACTTGCTGCAAACCCGCCGAACCGTAGAAAGCGGGCTTGAAAAACACTCCTTGGCATTCGATGATCCTCGCGCTCGCTAGCGATGATAACAGTGGCGGTAAATCTAGCGATTAATCGAGCAACGTTTATACCAAAATGCGTATAACAAAAATGCGATTCTCGGCGTTCACTCACAAACTTTTTGTCCCACTGCTCCTGTTCATCACGGGCGGCGCCGCCCTTCCATCGCGGCCTCAATCGACCGAGCCATCAACATCTCTGCTCAACGCCACCCGCGCGATCGCCCTCAACACCAGCACCAGGAAAGCGTACGCGGTAGCAACCTCGCAAGGCGCAGTCTCCATTTTCAATCCTGCAAACAAAACGACCACCCGCACAAAGGTCGGCAAAGAACCGGTCGCGCTGGCCATCAACCAAGCCACAAACCGGATTTACGTCGCCAACAATGGCAGCGGCTCCGTGAACGTCATCGATGGCGAAACGGATGCCGTGATCGCGACCATCAACGTTGGCGCATTGCCTTATGTCCTGGCCGTGAATCCGGTCACAAATAAAATCTTCGTCTCAAATACCTTCAGCGATGTCATCACCCTCATCGATGGGCGCCACCAACGCCACCTCCACCATCAAAGCCGGTTCCGCTGATTCCATCGTCATCGATACCAAGCGCGATCGCGCCTATCTCGTCGGTTGGGAAAGCACAAATCTTACCGTGCTCGACAGTAAGCCTTCTCTTGTGCTGAAAATTCCGCTGAACGGTATGCACGTGTGGGGAACCCTGGTCGATGAAGCCAGCGGCAGAGTATTCGCCACCAAAGCAGGAAGCTCCGAACTGCTGATTGCAGATGAAAACGCCGGCGCGATCCGCGCGATTCCCACCGGCGCGATTCCCTGTGCGGTCGCGCAAAATCCCGCCACCGGATTCATTTACGTTGTGAACCACGGTGACGACAGCGTCACCGCAATCGGCGGCGTGAATCTCCAACCCGTCGCCACCATTAAAGTCGGCGCATCCCCTCAGGGAATTGCCATCGATTCCAAATCCAACAGAATCTACGTCGCCAACGTGCACGGCGATTCCGTCACCATGATCGATGGCGCTCGAAATGTAGCCGTGAAAACCTTCCGCGTCGGCAAAAACCCCTATGCTCTTGCAGTGGACGAAAACAGCAGCCGGTTGTACGTCGCGCTCGAAGGTGAACCATCCTTCGCCACCATTGATCCAGCAGCGCCTGCCGACTAGCGCACTTCTATTCGCGTACCCGTGTCGAGACGCGCCAGCGCACAACTCCGTCGGCAGCAACACGACAACGTCAGAATTTCTCCTGGATTGTAAAAGGCGAAAAAGTCCCAAAACGAAAAATGCGATAAATCTACCAGCGAGACCCCGCGCTTACTTAATGTCCAACATCCTCGGAGTGCGCCCCCACCGTCTTATCCGGCACATCCCCAGGGCGCCCTTTCACCCGATCGTAAACCGACACCTGGCTCACTGACCCCAGCGCCTCGTTATAAAAAGTCGGCACGCCTAACGCCGTCCGCAGTTCCTCATTGAACTTCCGCAAATTTTGTAGATGGAAAGCCAGTGCCGGCACCTTCAACCCATCGTCCGTCAGCAAAAATTTTTGATAGCCCGCGTCCCACAGCCGCGTGAACTGCCCCTTCAACATGATCGTCGGCAAAATCGTCATCTGGAACGACCCATCCGTTCCTTTACGAAACTCCGCCCCACACCCATATTTCTCCACGCGCACCACACCGCGCGTGCTCCCGACCGCAAATCCCAAAGCAGCCAAACTCTCGATCGCCTTAGGCGAAAACTTCTCTTCAACATTCCACATAGTCGAATAGCCTAATGAACCCTCGCCCATCTGTAAAGCTTAGTTGCCCTATCCAGTTGCGATGGCCCAGTTGCGATGGCCTAGTCGCGATGCCTACTGCGACGCATAGCCGCGATACACCTCGGAAATGTCATCCCGAGCAAAGCGAGGGACCTGCTTTTCTCCCGTTCTCTCCGGCTGGCCTCAACTTAGCTATTACCGGCCATATTCCGGGCAAGCTTCGCGCGCGTACCAACTAACAATTAATCCTGCCTTCGCTCAAATCGAAAGATATTCCCTCCGCAGCCGTACTACTCAATATGCAGCACAGCAGTCGCCTGCGCCACGCCCTCTGGATCGCCGTCATCTTCCTCGCCTTCATAGGCGTTGCCGTAGCCACTCGCCGCATCACTCACGTCCTGCCCATCGCCCTGCACGGCTATCGTCCCCCGTCACCGCCGACCAATCCGGTAGTCGCGCAGTTTGCCGGCTTGGACAACATCTTCGCCCGCTATCCATATCTCACGCTCATTCACATTGTTCCCGGCATCCTCTTCATGATTCTCGGGCCGCTGCAATTCAGCTCCACCATCCGGGCCCGCCATCTGCGCTGGCATCGCCTCAGCGGCCGGGTGTTCGTCTGCTGCGCCCTGATCATCGGCATCACCGCACTCATCATGAGCTTCGCCATGCCCGCGATCGGCGGCGTGAACCAAGCCGCTGCCACTACTCTCTTCGGTTCGTTCTTCCTTTTCGCGCTCTGCAAAGCCTTCTGGCACATTCGTCGTCGCGAAATTGCACTGCACCGCCAATGGATGATCCGCGCCTTTTCCGTCGGCTTGGCGGTAGCCACCATCCGCCCCATCGTCGGCATCTTCTTCGCCACCAGCCGCTTCACCCATCTCACCCCGCGTGAATTCTTCGGCACCGCCTTCTGGATCGGTTTCACCCTCCACCTGATCGCCGCCGAAGCCTGGATCCGCACCACACAACAACTCCCCACTTCGCTCGCTCCCCTCATTTCGCAGCAGACATAACTCACGCGGATCCGCACGCCGGACCACGGCGAGCCTTCCTGCAACATTTTCCTGTCCAGTTTCCTCCGGCCTTAACACTAGGCGAGAGTCATAATCCGGAGTAAATATCGCCCGCCCCACCTCCCGCATCCAATTGGGAGTAGAATGGTCGCCTTTCCGGCAAACTACTAAGTTGTTTGACACGGAGTGGTTGTGGGTTACGAGATCTTGTTGATAAATGGACTCCTCGGTTTGTCGCCCCTTAGGGCAGAGCCGTCGCAGCCTATTCGATTACAAATGTCGTCTAACCTCTTTACAATCCGCAGTTCCGAGAAATACGCCTATAACCCCTTTGTTTCCCGCACTTCCAAAACACAGGACTTAAACTCCTTTAGAATCCGCACTTACGAAAAAATGGGGGAGAGGGCCTTGAACCGAGCCGTCTGACACGCCAGTCATGTCCACCCCCAAACAAGTCGCGCCCAAATCTGAGTACGTTGGTAGATCCGTTCTCGATTCGATTGGCAACACTCCGCTCTTGCGCCTTGAGCGCATTGCTCGCGATTACCCCAACGTCGAGTTTGCCGCCAAGGCTGAATGGTTCAATCCTGGAGGCTCGGTCAAGGATCGCCCTGCGCTCAGCATGATCCAGTCTGGCCTGGCCAGCGGCGCACTCACGTCGGGCAAGCGCATCATCGACGCCACCAGTGGCAACACTGGCATTGCCTACGCCATGATCGGTGCCGCGCTCGGCTACGGCGTCACCCTCTGCCTGCCCGACAGCGCATCGCACGAGCGCAAGAAAATTCTCGCCGCGTTTGGCGCCGAATTAGTGATCACTCCGGGCGATGAAGGCACCGACGGCGCCATTCATCGCGTCAAGAAAATGGTCGCCGACGATCCAGAAAAATATTTCTACCCCGACCAGTACAGCAATCCCGCGAATTGGCAGGCGCACTATCGAGGCACCGCCAACGAAATCTGGGAGCAGACCGGCGGCCGCATCACTCATTTCGTCGCTGGCCTGGGCACCAGCGGTACCTTCGTAGGCACCACGCGGCGGCTGAAAGAATTGAATCCCGCCATTCGCTGCATCAGCCTGCAGCCTGACGCTTCCTTCCATGGACTCGAAGGCTGGAAGCACATGGAAACGGCCATCGTGCCTTCGATTTACGACGACAAACTCGCCGACGAAAATCTCTCAGTCGACACCGAAGAGTCCTATCGCGTGGTGAAACGCCTGGCCCGCGAAGAAGGTTTGCTCGCCAGTCCCAGCGCTGCGGCCGCATTGATCGGCTGCTTCAAAGTCGCGCAGAAAATTCCGAAGGACCAGCACGCCGTAATCGTCACGGTCTTTGCCGATTCCGGCACAAAATATCTAAGCGAACGATTCTGGGACGAATACTGACAATGGCGAGCGGACGGATATTGAATGGACGAGGAGCGAACGGCCTCTTGGCGCGGCTAAGCAGCGAAATCGCCAGCAAAATTCGCGCTCATGGAGCCGAAACGTATCCGCACGAATGCTGCGGCGCGCTGCTGGGCAAAGAACTCTCCGACGACGTTCGCGAAATCACGGCGCTCTTTCCCTTGATCAATCGCCGCGACGATTCTCCGCGCAATCGTTTTCAGGTCACCTCGGACGATGTTCGCGATGCGGAGAAAGCCGCGCGCCAGCAAGGCGTCGACGTGCTCGGCTGGTATCATTCGCATCCCGATCATCCAGCGAAGCCCAGTCAATTCGATCAGGACCACGCCTGGCCATGGTATAGCTACATCATCATCAGCGTCGCGAACGGCGAACCGCAGCACATGACCAGTTGGCGCCTCGACGACGACCGCACCGGCTACACGTCTGAAGATTTACAAATTGCCGATGTCGCCGCAAAATAGGACCGCCACGGAAATGTCACTTCAACGCAAGCTCTGGCTCCGCTGTAGCAGCGCAATGAGCGCGCGCTGTCGACTCTATACTCTGTAAGCAATGAAAATTTCATAGTAGGGCCGCAACAAGCTGCGTCCCATCGCGGTAACCAATCAAGAATCTCGGCAATCTTTCAGATTTTGAATTTTTGCCCATGGAGCCAGCGAACAAACAAGTTTCACAGGAGATACGGCAATGCCCGTCAAAGTAATCATCCCCACACCGCTTCGCGTCTACGCCGGCAAGCGCGACTCCACCGAAGTTAACGCTTCCAACGTCGGCGAAGCGCTGGGCCAACTCACCACCCAATTCGGCGACTTGAAGAAGCATCTGTTCACCGAAGACGGCAAGCTCCGCAGCTTCGTCAACGTATATGTGAACGACGAAGACATTCGCTACCTGTCCAAAGAAGCCACGCCGACCAAAGACGGCGACACCATCAGCATTGTGCCGTCGATCGCCGGCGGCCGCATCTAATCGTTATCAAGCGCGCAAATCGGAATCGATCGCACCAATTCGAGATTTGAGGAAACGCAAAATGGTTACAAAAGTTCAATCACCGGCGACACAATCCGCGCCGGCGGCAAATACCGCGACGCTATCGAACGAAGAGATCCTGCGCTACAGCCGCCACCTGATCATGCCGGAAGTCGGCATGGACGGTCAGCTCAAGCTGAAGAGCTCAAAAGTTCTGCTGATCGGCACAGGCGGCCTCGGCGCTCCATTGGGGCTGTATCTCGCGGCCGCCGGCGTCGGCAGACTCGGGCTCGTTGACTTCGATGTCGTTGATGTCACCAATCTCCAGCGCCAAGTTACGTTTGGCTCAAGCGATGTCGGTAAATCGAAAGCGGAAGCGGCTCGCGCGCGCCTGTCGAGTTTGAATCCCGACATTCAAATCGACACGTTTGAAACCAAGTTGACCAGCGACAACGCTCTGGAATTGTTTAAAGACTTCGATATCGTCGTCGATGGCACCGACAATTTCCCCACGCGCTATCTGGTCAACGACGCCTGCATCTTGCTCGGCAAGCCCAACGTGTACGGCTCGATCTTCCGGTTCGAGGGCCAGGTCACAGTATTCGGAATGCCCGATGGACCGTGCTATCGCTGCTTGTACCCCGAGCCGCCCCCGCCAGGTCTCGTGCCGTCGTGCGCCGAAGGTGGCGTGCTCGGTGTGCTGCCGGGAATCGTCGGCTCGATTCAGGCCATGGAAACAATCAAGCTGATCCTGAAAAGCGGCGACAGTCTCGTTGGACGACTGCTGCTCTTCGATGCTCTCGGAATGAAATTCCGCGAGCTGAAGCTGCGCAAAAATCCCAATTGCCCGGTGTGCGGCACGCATCCGACGATCACCAAGCTGATCGATTACTATCAATTCTGCGGAATCCGCGGCGAAGAAGCCGACGCTCCCGACCTGAAGGTGCCCGAAATGTTGCCGACCGAATTGAAATCGCGCCTCGACAAAGGCGAAGACATTTTCATCCTGGACGTGCGCGAGCCGCACGAATACCAGATCTGCAACCTAAAAGGGAAGCTGATTCCGCTGGGTGAACTGCCCCGCCGCGTGCATGAACTCGATTCCTCGCGCGAAATCGTGGCGCATTGCCGAAGCGGTAAGCGTTCCGCGGAAGCTGTCGATTTTTTGAAAAAAGCCGGCTTCCGCAAAATTCATAACCTCACCGGCGGCATCCTCGCGTGGTCCGACCAGGTCGATCCATCGGTGCCGAAGTATTAGGCCCTGTCACATTGATGTAGGATAGCGGCACCAACATTTCAGGAGCGCGAATGCCAGGAACCAAAGTCATTGTGAATCACAACGGATCGATCCGCATCGAAGGGGATTTCGAGATCGTCGATCCGGAAGGGCGTACCTTTGGACTGGCTGGGCGCACCGCAATCGGCCTGTGCCGATGCGGGCAGTCGGCCAATAAGCCATTCTGCGATGGATCGCATAAAGCCTGTGGATTCGCCGACGTCGTTGCCGCGCGGGAATTGCCTGCGCCTAAGCCGAAAGTTTAGAAGCTTCGGTTGGCTCCAAGGTTTAGAAGCTTCGGCTGCGAAAGGCGCCCGCCTTGGAAGGTGGCCGCTACATAAGCTTTACTCCGCCTCGGAAGGACGGCGATTACGTAACGCGACCGCGGATTATGCTGCGGCTCGATTCCCACTTTAGTGAGACATATCTCATTGTGAGACCCGGCTGAATCTCACTCGTAAGTGACACTTTTTGGTACTAAGTGTCCAAAAATGAAATAGATAGCTGGACATCCTCGCTTTAAAAGGCCCTTCCCATCTTGTCTCGCGGCTTTTCGCGTCTTCTTCCGTCACTATTTTAAATCCAGCATTTGCAGTAACTTACAGGCGACTGCATTCCTTTCCAGAAAGGCGAGCGACGTGCATTCCTTACGGATTCGTAGGCTTTTGTACGTGTCTTGGGGGCTTTCTTGGGCGGTTGGGGCAAAATCATCGGGTTTGTCGGGCGAACCAAGCTGGGGCGGTCCCGCCGAGCGACGGACGTTCCTGCTGAGACGGTCACGCAGGCCGGCTCGCCCGAATGGACGCAGCTGTGGTCGGTGTCTTGCGTCGCCTTGGTGGCATTGTTTTTCGGCGGCATCTTCTACCTGCGCCACGCCGGGGTAACCGGCAGCCCACAAGTGTACCTGTACCTGGAAGTCGGCGGCACGCTGCTCAGCTTCTGTTACGCCGCGAACGCGCTGGTGCGCTTCCGCGGCACGCACGATCGCACCGCACTAATTCTGGCATTCGGCTTTGCTCTCTCTGGAATCATCGAGACCATCGGCTATTTCACGCTGAACTCGATGATGCAGGGAGGGCACGCGGCGCCGACCTCAGTCCCGATGGGCTGGATGGTCAGCCGCACGCTGCTGGCAGTGATGCTGCTGGCGGCGATTGGCGTCGAGCGGTACCTCCCCACCGCTCGGCAACCGAGCCGCGAAACAGCGGCGGCCGTACTGGTGGTGCTGCTGGCGACGTATCTCACCTCCGCGGCATTCCTGGCCGCGCCCGCTTCGCCGATGGCGCACGCATCGAAAATTTTCTCGCGTCCCTGGGATTTGCTTCCGGGCCTGCTGTTCCTCGCGGGGGCGATTTGCTTCCGGCAGCGGCTGGAGCCGAACGGCAAGCGCAGCAAGAACACTTCAGGGTTCTACGAATATTCGCTGTTTGTGGTGGCCACGCTGAACGTAGTGTGCCACGCGGCGGCTACCTTTTCGCGGCATCTTTTTGACGGGCCATTTTTTGTGGCGGAGGTGTGCAAGACCTCGAGCTACGTGGTGATTTTGTGCGGCGCGCTGCTGGAGCAGGCGCGGCTGTTTGAACAAGTACATTCGATGGCAGTCAGCGATTCACTGACCGGCCTGGCGAATTACCGGCGGCTGATCAACGTGCTGGAAACCGAACTCGATCGCTCGAATCGTACGCGTCGCCCCTTCGCGGTGGTGCTGTTGGATATGGACGGGTTGAAGCAGATCAATGATCACCACGGACATTTGACCGGAAGCCGCGCTCTCGTGCGGCTGAGCAAGATTTTGACGCATCACTGCCGGGCGATTGATACACCGGCGCGCTACGGCGGAGACGAGTTCGCGCTGGTGCTGCCGGAAGCGAATTCCGACATTGCTACGCGCGTCGTCGCGCGCATTCGCGAACGACTCGCAGCTGAGCCGGAAAGGCCAGCCCTGTCCGTGAGCGCGGGAGTGGCGTCGTTTCCCGACGACGGCGAGACGGCGGAGCAGCTTCTGGGGGCCGCGGATCGTGCGCTGTACGGCATGAAGAATCGCGGCGGCAATGGAAACATTCAGAATCTGACGCGCATCGCCGCGTGCTTGTGAGGATGACCGGCGATGGCACTCAAGAGCACATTCAATTTTCACCGGTTGGAACGACGGATTCCCATGGAAATTCCGGTGGTGTTGGAAGGACATCGCGACACACCGGGATCGGAATCGACATTTACGGAAAACGTAAGCGCGAGAGGCGCGCGGGTAACCAGCACGCGCCGTTGGGAGAAAGATGCGGCCCTGACGTTCGCATCGCGCACCGGAGAGTTTCGCTCCTCAGCACGAGTGGCCTACTGCCAACCACTGCATGGCGACGGCTATGCAATTGGCGTGGAGTTTCTCGAGCCCATGGGGCGATGGGTAGTTCAATCATAAAGGCTCGGCCCAACGGCAGGGCGGATAGGAGGGGAACGCCTGGAACAAGGGAAGAAACATAACTGGTGCAAACAAAAGTATAGGAGTTGAAGCGCCGCGCGGAAGAGAAGGCCGCACGGCGCTTCATTCTTTTTGGGGAGAGACACAGCACGAGCAGTGGCGAGGGTCGCGACGGATTTCGCGCGCTTGCATCGGAGGGCTACAGGTCGCCTAGCTTTAGTTCGGTGTCGGCGGATTTCCAGGCGGTTTTGAATTGGGACTCGGTCCAGGCGGCGTCGGCATCCCGGCTTTGGGCTTTGAGGGCTTGCGTCAGGCCGAACAAGGTGCGCGGGTTGCGGGGATTACGGACGAGATCCTCGCGGAAGGTTTTTTCGGCTTCAATGGGATTGCCGTCGGCTAGATAGGCGGCGCCGAGGGATTCTCTTACCGGGTAATACCAGTCGGGTGGCTCGTCGTAATTCAGCGTGTCCTGGATGGCGACGGCTTGGTTCCAGTGAGTAATCGATGTGTTTTTGTCGGCTGCGGCCATGGCGATGCGCGCGTCCAAGATGTGCCCGGCCAACTCCAACACAATTTTGCCGCTGTTGAATTCGCCGATGTTGGCGTCGGCGGGGAAGGCAGCGGCTTCCTTAGCGAATTCGGCGCGCTCAGCCGCAGCTTGTTCTTTTTCGTTGCGTGCAACGAAGGCCAGCGTGCGGGTGTAACGCCACATCGCGTGCGTGCCGGGGAGTTCCTTGAAAGGCTCGGGGCGCGTGAGAATGGCGTCCCATTTGTTGAAGCGCGCATCGACCCAGAGCGGCGTCATGATGAAAGTGTCGAGTACCGGCATCATTTTTGCGTGCGGCATCAGGCGTGTGGCCATGCCGTCGGCGGCAGCTTTGGCTTCCACGTAGCGGCCCATCATCGACGCGGCCGAAGCGAGAAAGTGTTCGTTGTGACTGTGATACATCAGGTCGTACATGCTGCCTTCCAGCGCGGCTTTGCGGGCGTAGGCGCGATCGACCTTGGAGGCCTCTTCGTTGCTTTTAGCGGCTTCAGCGTAGTAGCCGGTGCGGGCATAGATGTGCGAAGGCATGTGCACCAGGTGGCCCGCTTGCGGAACCATGGTGTCGAGGCGTCGAGCGCTGGATAGAGCGCGCTCGGGTTGTGCGGAGGCTTCGACGGCGTGGATATAAAAATGATTGGCGCCGACATGGTTGGGATCGCGCTTGAGAACGGTTTCGAGGACGGCGACGATTTCGTCGGTGTTGTCGCCAGCTTTGCCGTCGACAGTCCAGAGCCTCCACGGATTGAGGGCCATGAGACTGTCGGCGTAGAGAGTGGCGGCGTCGAGATCATCGGGATATTTCTGCGACAGTGATTTCATGGAGGCGGCGTAGTCGCGAGCGAGTTTCTTGTAGTCGGGATTGGCTTCGCCGGAAAAACGGGCGGCCAACGCGGAGACGTAGTCACGTTCGGATTGCGACGCGTTGTTGGCGAGTTTCGCGGCATGGGTGATGGTTTCGAATGCAATCTTCTCGCGCTCAGGGTCAACGTCCTGGTTGTAGTTCGGTCCGACCGCGAGGGCAATGCCCCAGAGTGGCATCGGCGAAGTGGGATCCAGTTTGGCCGCTTGTTGGAAGGCGCGTGCGGCTTCTTCGTGGTTAAAGCCGTAGATGAGGGTGAGGCCTTGATTGAAAAAATCTTGCGCGGATTTATTTTTTGTCGCGATCGGATGTTGGTGGCGGCCGATGGCGGTGAGGGCGAGATCGGGAGGGCGCGCGGATGGTTTTAGTTGTTGACCCGAAAGCAGGGCACAACAAACGCTGAGCAGTCCTAGTGGTATCGATAGAAAGCGCATTGTGGACCTCATCGAACTTTTCGAGCCTGCCTGACTGCCGCGCCGACAACTTTACGCCCCCCATACATTAGGTATGGAATGAGCGAAATCTAAACCCGCGCCCTGTAATGCGTAGGGTGCGGCACCCTGCGGGAGATCATCGTGCTGGCGAGGGTATAGCTCACGTTGATCGTGTTGCAAGCGATCCGTAGAGACGGATGGTTTCGTCGATCATTTTATCGGCGGAGAAATTTTCGACGATGCGCTGACGGCCGGCTTCGGCCATTTTTTTTGCGGCGGCGGGGTCGCGCAGAATTTTGGTGATGGCTGAGTGGAGGGCGGGAGTCTTGGCGGCTTCGACGAGGAGACCGCTGTGGCCGTCTTCGATAATTTCGCCGAGGGCGCCGCGGTTGAAGGAGATCGAGGGGATCTCGTAGGCCATCGCGGCGAGCAGGGAATTGTTGAGCGCTTCGAAAAAGGAGGGGAGGAGAAAGACGTCGAGGGCGGCATAAACATTTTCGATGTCAGAGACAAAGCCGGCGAAGATCACAGCATCGGCGACGCCGAGCTCGCGCGCGAGTTGTTCAAGTTGAGGGCGGCTGGGCCCGTCACCGGCGAGGAGGAGCTTGGCATTGGAAAAATCTTTGCGAGTCTCAGCCAGCGCGCGGAGGAGCCATTCCTGTCCCTTGTCGGGGAGCAGGACGCCAACGCAGCCGAGAAGAGGAGTGTCAGGCGAAATGTTCCAGCGGGCACGAGCAGCTTGGCGCTGCTGTGGTGTGAAAAGCCGCGGGATTTCGGCGCCTTCGTAGATGACGATGATTTTTTCGCGCGGAGCGCCGGATGCCGCGGCTTGCTCCGCGACCCACCGGGAGTTAGCGACGATGCGCGACGCGGCCTGATAGCGCGCTCGGGCCGGGCGGCTTTTGCCGATGGGGTAACCGACGCGACGAGAGATGATGAAGGGCACGCGCTTGTGCGAGCCGGCAAGCCAGGCGGCGGAAACTGCGTGGGCTTCATTGGCGTGAACGGTGTCGAAGCGGCGCGTGGCGAGGAGTTGGCGAATGTTTTGCGCGGCGAGAAGCCGAAAAATACCGCGTGAAACGTGATGGACGGGGATACCAGCGGCTTGCGCACGTTCACCGAGTGCGGAATTTTTCGCGGCGACCAGTTCGGGTTGGTGGCCGCGATCGCGAAGTCCTTTGAGCAGGAGCAGAGCTTGATTTTGGCCGCCACGCCAGGCGGTCTCCAGATCCACGAGCAGTGGCTTCACGAACCGGCCTCGGCGCGCCCCTGTGATCTAGGGCTAGCGGCGATCAGGCGGCCAAGTTTGGTGTATTTGAGGCGCACGGAGCGCGCCGCCATTTGCGAGATGAGCGCGCCACGATAGCCATCAAGAAAGCCGCCGCGCAGGACGAAATTCTGGAACCAGCTCCAGGGCGTGGCGAACCAGAGTGCGCCACGCCAACGGCGTTTGCCCTGCGCGAACATTTGTTGCGCCGCCAATGTCGTGTAGCGATCGACGTTGGCCTGGTGCTCGGCGAAAGAGCGGACGGTGTAGTGGAGTAGATCGCCAGCCAGGCGCCCGGGCTGGCCATTGAAGCGCAAAGATTCGTGGATAATGCCGGAGAATTTCGCGGCGTTGCGGCGGTAGAGGCGGCGCTGAAAATCGGGATACCAGCCGGAGTGGCCGATCCATGCGCCGAGATAAAACGTGCGGCGAGCCATTTCGTATACGGTCAGCTTCGGAGTGTGTTTCTTCCAATTCCAGAGCGAAGTGTGAAGCGGGCTACTGAGCTCTTCGTCGGCATCGATCGAGAGGATCCAGTCATTGCTGGCTTGCTGGGCGGCGAAGTTTTTCTGGTCGGCGTAATTGGTCCACGCGCGAGTGAAAAATTTGACATTGTGCTGGCGGGCGATTTGTTCGGTGCCGTCGACGCTGCCGGAGTCCACGACGACGATCTCATCGGCGATACCGGCGAGCGAGCCCAAGGCGCGGGCCAGATTTTCTTCCTCGTTGAGCGTGATGATGCAGGCGGTGATGCGGATCATCGGATCGGGGATGCGACCTTGCAGCAGTATCTCACAGGCGGTGCGTAGGGGTTCAGTACCAGGGACATCAAGGCAGATATGGCAGCGTCAGTGTTACATCCTATGACGACTGCTACTTTGGTTCGAACGTGAGACGCAGAACAGTGGTGCCGATGCGGAATTCGGAGTTATTGGAGAGCATGGCGACGCGCGCGCGTTCTTCTTCGTAGAACGTGCCGTTAGTGGATTCGAGATCGCGCAGGTGGACGTAATCCCCACGCACTTCGAGGATGCAATGGTGGCGTGAGATTTCGTGGTCTTGCAGATCGAAGTCGGAACCTTCACGGCCGATGATGACGCGAGGTTTGGCGAACTTGTGTACAGTCCCTTTGTCGGGTCCGGCGATGACGGTCAGCACAATAGCCTTGGTGGCGGGGAGCTGGGCGGTGTCATCTTCTTCGAGCAGTAGCGTGCTCACGCCGCCAGAACTGGCGCGAGCGAAGGATGGCAGCGGAGAGATGACCATGGTGGAGTCCTGCCGGCGAGTATTTTCCACGATCGATGGGCGCCCGCACCGCGAGCAGCGGAACTGCACTTTCGGGTGAGTGCCGACATCGGTGTCCTTGAGCACATGCTGCGTGCCGCAATGGGTACAGCTGGCCTGCATGGGTTGACGGTAGCAGCCTGCGGAGCGGGCGGGGAAGTAGCGTGGTACAGGGATGCCGGAAGGGTAACGACGCATGCCGATGGACGCATGCTCATCTATCCCGCGGTATGCAGGACCGAGTGATATGCAGCGGTTTGCGGCAATGGGCGGTGCTCGGTGTGCTAGGATAATCGCATCCCGATCAATCAGGAGTGCGTACGTGGCCGAGCATATTTCGCGTAAAGAGTTGAAGAGGGACAAGATCCATGACGCGATTGAGCATGGTGCGGAGGCGGTGTATTCGCACAAGCAGGTGTCGCTGATTGTGGTGCTGCTGATCCTGGTGATCGCACTGGGATACGGCGGTTGGAGCATTTACCACGACCGCCAGACTGCGGCTGCTTCTGCGGCGTTTAATGCAGCGATGAATGCATATTCCGGTCGCGTAGGACCGCCGGCGCCCGGCGAGCCGGTTGATCCGGGCGAGATGTCTTATCCGGATGAGACGGCGAAGTCGAACGATGCGCTCGCGAAGTTTACGAAGGTGGCGGACAAATACGGGAGCACGAATCCCGGCAGGTTGGCGCGATACTACGCGGCGTTGTGCCTGGAAAATCTGGACAAGCAGAATCAGGCGCTCGAGGAGTTGAAGAAGATCAGCTCGGGGGGCGACAAGGAACTGGCGAGCATGGCGCAGTATCAGATGGCGGTTATTTACGCGCGCACCGGAAAAACCGATGATGCCGTGAAGCTGTTTCGCGCGCTGGCGGACAAGCCATCACCGTTTGTGCCGCGGCCCCTTGCACTGCTGGAATTGGCGGCAGTGCTGAGGCAGACGAATCCGAAGGAAGCGGCGAACGTGTACCAGCAGGTCAAGAAGGAGTTTCCGGATTCCACGATTGCAGAGCAGGCAGATCGCGGCCTGGACACGATAGCGCCAAAATCGTAAACACATTGTGTCCGCGTGTTGCGGGCCGGGGCGAAAGTTTTCAATGCGCGAGGTTTTCCACTGACGCGCGGAGTTCATTCCATCGATCGAGTTGCGACACCTGCGCCGTGGGCGATGCTGGAAGAGCATTCGCGCGGACGGCGCCATCCTGAAGCACCCCATCCTTATCGCAGCGAGTATGCGCGGGATCGCGACAGGATTATCCATGCGCGGGCGTTCCGGCGGTTGGAAGCGAAGACGCAGGTATTCACGACGCGGTTTTCCGATCATTTTCGCAATCGCCTGACGCATACGTTGGAGGTATGGCAGATCGCGCGGACCGTGGCTGGAGCGCTGGGGCTGAATACGGAACTGGCGGAGGCGTTGGCGCTGGTGCATGACATTGGGCATCCTCCATTTGGACACGCAGGCGAACGGAAGCTGGATGAATTGATGCGCGCGCAGGGGAGCGGCTTCAATCACAATCTGCATGCATTGCGCATCGTGGAACAGTTCGAACAGCGCTATCTGGATTTCGCCGGGTTGAATCTCACATTTGAGGTGCGCGAAGGGATCGTGAAACACTCGCGGGATTACTCCGCGCGCGACTATCCGCAACTCGCCGAATACTTGCTGGACCTGCGGCCACCACTGGAGGCGCAGCTGATCGATTGCGTGGACGAGATCGCATACAACACCGCCGATCTGGATGATGCGCGCGAGGCGGAACTGCTCGATCTGCATGCGGTGCGCGCGGCGGTGCCGATTTTCGATCGCGCCTACTCGCAAGTCGCCGGTGCGCATGCAGGAGCGCGAGAAAAACTAATTTTTAATGAGGCGCTGAAGGATGTGGTGGACCTGCTGGCGACGGACTTGATTGAGACGACTGCAGCACGAGTGAAGAACGCGAGATTGCAGTCAACCGATGACGTGCGGCGCACGACGAGACGGCTGGCGGGATTCAGCGGCGAGACGGCTAAGCGAAATGCGGAGCTGAAGAAGTTTTTGTTCGCGAATATTTACGATCGACCGGAAATCACTGAAGATCGCGATCGCTCAGTGCGTTGCCTGGAGGAATTGTTCGTCTACTATTTGGAGTCGCCTGGCTCAATGCCCGCTTCGCATGAGGAGCTGACGCGAAGTGAGGCCCGACATGAAGTGGTTTGCGACTACATTGCGGGGATGACGGATCAATTCCTGTTGCGGCAATGGGCGGCGAAATTCAGCCCTGATGGTGGAACGTGACGAGTCGGTCGGGGCGGAAGATTTTGGATCGAAGGGCCATGAGAGCGGGCATAAGCCTGCTGAGCACGGGATGGCTCGGGCTCATGCTGATGATGACGGTCGCGGCCGTGCGTTCGTCCGCGCACGTTCCCGCTTTGGGGCAAAAAACGTCATCAGCAGCACAGACCGCAGCGCTTGCCGATCCGCTTGGGCGCGAGACTCCACGCGGGACGGTCATTGGATTTGTGCGGGCGGCGCAGGATGGGAACTTGCAGGTGGCACGGGAGTATCTGCAACCGGCACACGGGCGGCTGACGAATTCGAATGAACAGCAGGAGCTTGTCGATCATTTGCTGGCGGTACTGAACGCCAGATTTCCTAACCTGGATGCGATCAGCAGGGATGCGGATGTTCGTGGAGAAGATGGTCGGCTGCTGAACGAGATCACTGTGGATGGTGCGCGCACCACGGAATCGTTCCCTTTGACACTGGTGCGTGTGGACGATCCGCATTTCGGCAAGATCTGGCTGATTTCGCAGAAGACGTTGGAGGAAGTTCCGGCGTCGTACGATTCGCTGCGTTTTCCGCAGTTGGCTCAAAAGCTGCCATCGATTCTGGTGAAAACGCGTGCCTTGGGAATGCCGTTGTGGCAATGGCTGGCGATCCTTTTGCTGGTGCCGATCGCGATGGCGCTCGGTTGGGTACTCGCGCTGATTGCGCGTAGAGTTTGGCACGTGGCGCTGCGGAAACGCGGCTTGCCCGTGCCGGTGGATTCCAGACATCGACGGTTCGGGCCCGGAGCGTTGCTGACGGCAGTCTTCCTCCACTACGCGTTCGTATTCCAGATCGGTACTTCGCTGCTGTATCGACAGTATTACCGATGGCTGATTCTATTTTTAGTGGCATTCGGCGCGTACTGGGGACTTACTCACATCACTGCGTTAATTTTCCGCCGTATCTCGCAGCAACTAACCGATCGCGGCCGGCTGGCCGAGCGCTCCCTGGTTTCACTCGCGCAGCGCGTGCTGAACGTGCTGATTTTTCTGGTCATCGGCCTGATCTATCTGAATTTTCTCGATGTAAATGTTACGGCAGCGCTGGCTGGTTTGGGCATTGGCGGTCTGGCGATCGGCTTGGGGGCGCAGAAAACGTTTGAGAACTTGCTCGGCGGGATCTCGATTTTGACCGACAAGGCGATCGTGGTGGGCGATCCGTGCAAGATCGGCGATCAGAGCGGTGTGGTGGAGGATATCGGATTGCGTTCGACGAAATTGCGAACCGAGTTTCGTACCCTCGTGTCGATTCCGAACGGAACCGTGGCGACGGCGACGCTTGAGAATTTTCGGTTTCGCGACAAAATTTTGAGCAAACAGCTGGTGCGCCTGCGATATGACTTATCACCGGATCACATTCGCTATGCGCTGGAGCAAATTCGGGAAACGCTGGCGCGAAATGGGAAAGTGGAAGAGCCGACGTCGCGGGTGCGCTTGTTAAAACTGGGAGACAACGGTCTGGAAGTCGAGATTTACGCCTATATTCTGGAGCGCGACTACGGACAGTACCTACTCGCTCAGGAAGAGATGCTGCTGCAGGTGATGGAGGTGCTGGAGCGCACCGGCGCCGCCGTGGCGTTGCCGACGCAGACGACCACGGTCACGCAGGATACGTGGATTGACCCGGAAAAGGCAGCTGCCGCCCGGCGGGCGGTCGAAAAGCAGCGGGATCCCGGTGTTCCGGGAACGCAGCATCCGGAATTGACGCCGGATAGCGGAAAGCCGGGGAGTCCTTCCGCGTAAGAGTTATCAGAGATCGGCCCTTCAGAATCGCCGCTTGACCTGTTTCACCCCACGTACACGGTTAACAGCCGCGCTCGCGGAATACCTCGGTTTGTGGATCGCGTATTTTCTCTACTGTATCGGCTACATTTTTCTACGCAGAAGTGCCTAGAAAATTGTTTGGCGCGGGCGCAAAAAAGTGTCAGCGCACGCACTGTAGCGTGACGTCACGCCGCGCTGGCATCTTCTAAAAACCTCGAAAAATCAGAGTTATTCGGCCATTTCGAAGCGTGCTCGAAGATGGCACGAGATTTGCATGTACCTCCCGCGCCGTTCCCAGACCTACCGATCAGCCCTGACGAGGTGAGGAATTTTTCGGAGGATGCGATGAGTTCGGCAGCTTTGACACAGCTGGCTGTTTGCGGGACGTACGACGCGCTGGTCGCTGATTGCGAAGCGGCGAGGCAAACGTGGAGCGTACGACGCGCTGAGATTTTCGATAGTGGAGTGGAAGGGAAGGAACCCGACGATGAGCTTCGAAGCCTGCAAGCGCAGTATGCGAAGTCGTATGCAGCTCTCCGCAATCATTTATGCGGCTGCCAGTTGTGTCAATCTGCGTGAGGAACTGCTGGCGGTACAGGCGAGCTTCCCGATGTGCAAGACGGCGATCGTCACGTGGGTGACAGTTGCCGTGAGGTTTTTGACACTGGATTTTGCCGCTGTGGGTTCACGAAAGACCGCTGTTATTTCGTAATCGTCATACACGCCACAACGCTGCCCATCGAGTTGATGCGGCAGTGGGGATCGTTCGATGGCAGGTCGCGCTAAAGCAACGCCCCTACAACCCCTCAGGCAATTCGGCCGTCGCGACGCCGACGTCGTTCGAATCCCCTAACTCATTCGAAGGTGTTACACGCGGAGATCGCGCCGCTGCTCAGGCCTTTATTGAACCAACTCATTCGCTGCTCTGATGTGCCGTGGGTGAAAGAATCGGGCGCAACATGTCCAGTGGACATCTTCTGTAGGCGATCGTCGCCAACCGCTGCCGCTGCACCCAACGCTGACTCGACATCGCCTTTCTCCAACAATCCGCGCTGCTGAGTAGAGTGCGCCCAGATTCCCGCGAAACAGTCCGCCTGCAGCTCCAAATGCACGGATCCGGAATTTGCGCCGTGCGAGTTGCCCTGCACGCGGCGTTCGATCCCCAAAATATTCTGAACGTGATGGCCGATTTCGTGAGCCAGCACGTACGCTTGCGCAAATTCGCCGGGCGCGCCGAATCGCTGCTTGAGCTCGTCATAGAAGCCGAGATCGATATAAACCTTCTCGTCGCCAGGGCAGTAGAAAGGTCCGGTGGCGGACTCGGCTCCGCCGCAGCCGGACTGCGTATAGTTGCGGAAGAGCACCAGCTTGGCGTGGTGATAGGGTTTGTTCGCTTGTTCCGGAAGAATTTCGGTCCACGTCTTCTGCGTATCGTCGAGAACGAAAGAGACGAACTGGACCAGCGGGCGCTCGGCGTTATCGCGTGACGCATCGGGGCGGCTGGTGGTGGTCGCGGGACCAGCACTCCCGCCACCCAGAAGCGCAAAGAAATTCTGCTTGAAAATCAAGCTGAGGACGAGCAGCACCAGCGCGCCACCGATGCCGATGTGCATACCGCCGAATTGAAATCCGCCGCCACCCCCACCTTCGTCGCGACGATCTTCAACATCCTGGCTCTCACCACCGGGCGTCCAGCGCATGGGTGCTCTCCTGTGACTGGTCTCAGGAATGGTAGCATTCGAAATCGCAGGAGTGAACCGAGCGGCGTCTGGGCTGAACTTGCGCCTTTTTTAAAGCGCAGGAAACTCGAAAATAGCCGCCGTAAAACTGCCACGGCAGACGAAAGGAAATATTCGTGGATCTCAGGTCCATTCAGAAGCCGCTGAAAGAGAAATATCGGGAAAATCCAGCCACATCTCGGATCACGTTAACTGCAAAGAGTGGGCAAACTGGGACGCCGATCACGTGTTCCGTGGATATAGGGCGCGCGGTCTACGAAGCGCAAGCGCATTCCGGAGTGGGAGGCGAAGGCGGCGGAGCTTGTTCCGGAGATTTGCTACTCGGCGCGCTGGCGGCGTGCGCGCAAATTACCTGTCAGATGGTGGCGACCGCGATGGGCATTATTGCGGAGCGCATTGCGGCGACCGTCGAAGGGGATATGGACCTTAGAGGAACGCTGGGAATATCCAAGGACGTGCCCGTAGGATTTTCCGAGATCCGGTTACGCTTCGAAATCGCGGCGCCACAAGCGACGGCGGAGCAGTTACGCGCACTTCAAGAGAAGACCGAACAATATTGCGTGGTGATGCAGACGTTGCTGCATCCGCCAAAATTGCGAAGCGAGTGGAGCATTAACCCGTAAACGAATCGGTAAACGCAGCCAGTCGGCCGCGCTGAAAATTGTCAGGGCTTCGTCGGCAGCGGCGTGACCTTCGTGCCCGTCGGGGTGAAATCAAAATGCAGCAGCCATTCGCTGGGAACCGCATGGCCATCAATCTTCGCAGGCCCGAAATCCCATTTTTTGGCGGCATCCAGCGCGGCACTCGCAAAGAAGCGGCTGCCTGCCGAAGCAATCTCCGCGGCTGAAACGCTACCTGCCGTATCCACGTGGACTTTGATCACCGTTCGAACCGTGCCGTGAATGGTGTTTCTGGACTTGTTGGAGATTTCAGGCAGAACCTGATTCAGGACCTCACCCGGAGTGACCGCACCGGCTTTGATACTCGCTTCCCTGTCGGCCACAAAAGGCGCGGCGGTGACCGGAGCAGTGCGTGAAACCGGCGTCTTCAAAGATGCTGGAGCTGAATTTCCCGCGGACAACTGCGACTTGCCGGGCTGTTTGCTTGCTGTCGCCGATGTGGAATCTTCCGTTGCGGCGGAGTTGGAGTGAGGTGTAGTAGGTGCGTACGGAGAGTGCTGCGGCACCGTCGATTTTGGCTCGGCTGCTGGCTGTGACTCTGGTTGGGATTTAGCCGGTGCGGACGGCGCACTCTTCGAGGCGTCCGCGGATGCCGGCGGCTGGGAAACACCGTCGTCAGATGTTGAAGCGGTGGTGTTCTCGGCTTCCGCCTGATGACTACGGAGCCGCGGTATGGCAAACATGGCGCCGACCGCAAGCGCCACGACTACGGCCGCCAAAAGATAGTATCCACCCGACGACTTTTTGGGTCCGGAAAGAACTTGATTATCGAGCACTGGGCGCCTGCCTCCCAGCATTGGTCCTACGGTGGAGAGCGGCACCGACAAAGGATCGATGGACCGCGCTGGTTTCGGCGGACTGATTCGACCGCTGCCAATGGCTTCGTCGGAAATGGGAGCCGCGGAAGAAACCGATGCTTCGGAAACCGACGCTTCGGATTCAGCCGGCGCCTCAGGCATCACCGTATCGGGAAGAGTCTCCGTGGCGACCGGAACCGCAGCAGGCGCTGCGGCTTGCGGATTCAATTTCGCCGAGACTTGCGCGATGGTCCAGCGTTCGCCGGGTTTGCTGCGCAGCGCGTGACTCACGATGTCGAGGAACGGCTCAGGAATTGAATCTGGAATTTGCAGATTGCCGCTTGCAAGCTCGGCAGATTCCGGCGTCCGCTGTGTCAGCGATTCGAAAATGGTAATGCCCAGAGCCCAGATGTCGGCCGCTTTGGAGAATTCTCCGTCGGCTGCCTCCGGCGCAGTGTAGGCCTCTGATTTCACATCACCGATCGGACCTTCCCCGATTCGCCGAATGGAGTCGCTGGAAAGCTTCAGCTGGTCGTCGATCGCAAGAATGTTCGCAGGCTTGATGTCGCCGTGCACCAGACCTTTACCGTGAAGGTAGGTCAAACTTCCGACGAAGGGTTCGAGCATATCGCGCGTCTCGTCGGGTGAAAGCGCGCGTTGCGGCAGGAATTGCGCGAGATTCTCGGAGGCAAATTCCATGACCACGTAAAGCAAATCCATGTCCGCCAACTTGCAGCGGCCGGATTCAAATAGCTTGATCAAATTTGGGTGCGCCAGCTGGGCAGCCTGTTTCCAGCGAGCGAGCTGAGCTTCCGCGTTTGCGGCATCCACTTGGACGAACTTGATGGCCGCCTTCTCTTGATTTTTGCCGCGCTGCGTGCGGAACACGACGCTGTGATCTGAGCCGCCTACGTGCTCAAGCAGCGAAAACTGGCCATTGATCAACTGGCCTTCGCATTCTTTCCAGGATTCAGGCATAGGTTACCCCCGCACTTTTTCGGAGAGTCTCAAGCATTTTACCCTCTGAGGTTAGATGTCAATGCTGTACGTTCGGACAGGTCGGCACTTGGTTACGGGGACAAGATGACAGCGGCGGGAGTAGTGTGCGAAGTTGAACCCGATATATGAGCTGCCCGTCTGCCGCTGAGGCGTACGTGGCTGAAAGCATTACAGGTTGAGACGAGTCGGTCCGCTGACGTAACGGCTGTTCCGTTCGTAGAAACGCAAGTGGCGGTCGGCGGCCCGAGTTATGCCGATGCGAGTGCTGATACCGAGGAGCTTCTTCGCGGCGGCAGCGGCGGTGACAGGATCCGCGGAATCCGTTGGCTTCAGCGCGCCTAGCCACAGTGGTCCGGGAGCGCACAGGTCGATGCCGTCCAGGCTGCGATCGATTGCCAGGGCTTGGGCGAGGCGGCCGGGGCCGCGAGTCAGATCGCGAGTTTCACGAGTACCGCGCCGATGCTCCATGTATTGAATGCCTTCCAGCGGCTCCAGCGCGCGAATCAAGACGCCGCCGCCGGTGCCGGGAAGCTCGGCCGTGACATTGAGCATAAAGTGGTTGCCATAGCTGAAGTAGACGTAGGCGTGGCCCCGGCGCAGGAACATGGAGCGGTTACGAGGCGTTTGGCCGCGAAAGTGGTGCGCCGCCGGGTCTTTGGGCGGATAAGCCTCCGTCTCCACAATCCGACCACTGAGCTTTGCCTCGGGCAGTTCACGGACAATGACCTTGCCGACCAGAAACCTGGCCATCGCGATTGTGTCCGAGGGAAGCTCAACGCGGCGGAGACGGCGAATCCCGAATTTGACAATCTTCCCGCGTGTTTCCGGCTCGGACCACGCATCGTGGGGTTCGCCGGGTTGCGGCAAAGTCCTCAGGGGGGTCCCTGAAACACTGTATTTACGTGAGGCCATACTATGCCCAATCTACACCATACAAGTGGCACCTTGCGGGCTCGAAAGAGATCATCCGGAACGGGGTGGATCGCTGGCAGAAACGAGCTAACAACCATCTTCACGACATGTTTTCGGTATCTTTTGAGTCTTTGCACAGGGAACCCGCACTCCCCTTGCGACTCCCCAGGTAGGTTAAAATTGACAATGTCAGATTTCGTGTGCCGCGATAGAATCGGGAATGCGTGACGTGGTCGACAGGCGAAGCAACCCCCCTTTGTCTTCCTTCGACCGCGAACTTGAGGCGAGCGAAGAAGTGGGTTCATCCACCAAAGATAAACGCGTAATCGTTCGCAAACGAACGCAGCAACTCGTGTATCTGGAGTTGGGGCGCGATAACGGCGGCGTCATGCTGAATCTCAGCGAAGACGGCTGCGGTTTCCAGGCGATCACTCCCGTGAAGCTTGGCGAGACGCGTTTCGCGTTTCAGATCAGCGGCGGCCGGCGCATTGCCGGTGAGGCTGAAGTCGTATGGGTGGATGAAGTCGGCATCATGGGCGGCGTCAGATTTTTAAATTTGCCGCTCGAAGCGCGAAAACAAATCCGGCAATGGCTGGAAGAAACAAACGCGCCGGAAGAGTATGGAGCGTTTGAGCCGGCGGCGCAGGCGCCATTGGATGGCGCGCGGCGTGGCTCGCGAGAACGAGAATATGTGGAGACTGCGGATTCCGCGCGCCCTCGCGATTACCGACAGCCTGTCTATGGAAGCGGCGGCGGCGAGATCGAGGAGGAAGTAGCGCCGCCATCAGCGGCGTGGGCTCATTTGCGTGCCGCGAGCACCCCGGTTATACACGGCGATCAATTTTCAGCCCCGGTTTTTCGCGATGACGTGTCTTATGGCTCCGCGCGGCCTCGATCGGTCGCCTTGTGGCGCGGAATCGCAGTATTAGCGGTGGCTACGGCAATTGCCGCACTGGTGATTGCCTACCAGCGCGATGTCGGCACCTCTTTAATTTGGCTGGGAGAGACGCTGACAGGGAGAACCAAGGCCTCGCAGGAATTGCCGGAGACGAAGCCCGCACCAGTGAACTCGGCACCCACGCCCGCGGCTTCGGACGCAAATTCTCTGCCACAGAACTCCGCCGGTGATACTGCCGCGCAGAAGCCTACGGATCAGGGGGCGCAGCAAACTGCTACTGCCAGTCGTCAGGCGCCAGAGGCATCGCTGCCGACCGAAACACAACCGCGTCGAATGGACACCAGCGCAGGCAATCTTGAGCGGCAACAATCCATGCTGGAGCGCCAGGGAACGCAGTTGCCCAAGGAAGATCCCCAAGTCTGGAATGCGAACGAAAGCGTGGAGTCGCTCTGGGGCGCGGTGCAAGGTGGATCTGTTGCCGCAGAGCGATCGCTGGCCGAACGCTTCGTGCGGGGCGAAGGTGTGGCCAAGAATTGCGACCAGGCCAAGGTCCTGCTGAGAGCCGCTGCCAATCGCGGAAGCCGTGAAGCGCGGCTGCGTTTGTACGAGCTTGAAACGGGCGGCTGCCGTTAATTCAACAAGCAACTGAGCGGCCCCTGGGCTTGCCCTTCCTTGACTTGGCAAGCCTGCGACTCAATAATGAGAATGACATGAGCGTGCGCGCCGGAGGCGCTGAAGACATGTTTCTTGACGTTAAGGAACTTGCCGTACGCAAGCAGTTGATCCGGAAGAGTTACGCTCCCGGAAGCATTGATTACCAGACCGGGGAAATGAAGCAAGTTGAGCCGCTGGAAGTGAATGCCACCGCGGAGCTGTTAGACGGACAAATTCGCATTGCGGGCGACATACAGACGAAGGTGGAACTGGTCTGCGCCCGGTGCCTGGAACCGGTAGTGGATGAAGTGAATCGTTCTTTCGATTTGTTTTATAGCCCGATACCCAAAAGCGAGCGGCCCGAAGAGGCGCGGCTGAAAGACGACGATGCCGAAATCGGTTTTTTCGAGGGCCAAGGAATTTTTCTGGCGGATGTCTTGAGAGAGCAGGTGTTGTTGGCGCTGCCGATGAAAGTGATTTGCCGCAGCGACTGCCGCGGCCTGTGCGCGAATTGTGGCGCGAATTTGAACCACGAAGCCTGCCGTTGTGAGACGCACGCGACAGACCCGCGATTGGCTCCCCTCGCGCGCCTGAAGCAGGACTGGCTGAAAAAACAATAGGTTTTAGGGCCGAAAGCCCATACAATCCGCCCCATTGGCGGGAACAGAGGTGTATTGCTATGCCTAATCCAAAGCGGCGCCACTCAAAACGGCGCACCAGCACGCGGCGCGCGCACGACTTTCTCACGAAGCCGGCGCTGGCTGAGTGCTCGCATTGCCATGAAATGAAGCAGCCGCACCAGGTCTGCCCCCATTGCGGCTACTATAAGGGCCGAGCGGTTCAAGACAAGTCGGCCTGATCGAAACCTGTCCCGATCGCGCGAGAGCTTTCCGTAAGAGGTTCCACCCGGTTTTTTTCCGGAACTTCCAGGTCTGAGTCTCCATGATAACTATTGCTGTGGACGCCATGGGCGGTGACCATGCACCCCGCCCCGAGATCGAGGGCAGTGTGCTGGCAGCACGCGAATTGGGCGTTCGCATCTTGTTGGTAGGCCAGCCGGCGGCGATCCGGACGGAACTGGCAAAGATTGCCGGACCGAGTTTGCCCATCGAAATTGTGCCCGCGAGCGAGGTGATCACCATGGACGATCACCCGGCGCAGGCTTTTCGTAGAAAGAAAGACAGTTCGGTGCACGTGGCCGCTCGGTTGGTGCGAGAGACGAAAGCCGACGGGCTGGTTAGCGCGGGAAATACCGGCGCGGTGATGACCGTTGCGAGATTTCTGCTGGGCACGCTGGAGTCCGTCGATCGCGTGGCGCTAGCGGCGCCCTTTCCGAACGCAAAGGGCGGCGTTTCGGTTTTGCTGGATGTGGGAGCGAATGTGGATTCGCGGCCTGAGCATCTGGTGCAGTTCGCGGTGATGGGAGAGATCTATTACCGCGCCACGTTTGGCCATCGTCGCCCGCGGGTGGGGCTGCTTTCGGTCGGCGAAGAAGAGATCAAAGGCAACGAGCTGACTCGTGAGGTCTATACGCGGCTGAAGAAAAGCCCGGTGCAATTTGTAGGCAACGTGGAAGGCGGCGATCTGTTTTCGGGTAACGTGGACGTAATCGTGTCGCGATGGATTCGTCGGAAACATCGCCCTGAAGATTTGCGAAGGACTCGCGGTGCAGATTTTCGAAGTGCTGAAGAAATCGCTGAAGAGTTCGCTGGTATCGCAGTTCGGGGCCATGTTGTCTCAGGGGGCGTTCAAAGGATTGAAAAAGAAGATCGACTACACGGAGTACGGAGGCGCGCCGTTGTTGGGAGTGCGCGGCGTGTGCGTGATCGGGCACGGACGGTCCAATGCGAACGCCATTAAGAATGCTATTCGCGTTGCCGCGGGTCTGGCCCGAGCGCGCATGAACGAAAAAATCGAACAGGGGCTCTCGGCCGCAAACGCTTACGTTTAACGGCGGAGATGACGAATTACGATGGGTAAAATTGCGTTTGTGTTTCCGGGTCAAGCGTCGCAATACCCGGGCATGGGAAAAGAACTGGCGGATAACCATCCGGCGGCGAAGGCCGTCTTTGACGAGGCCGATAAAGCGCTGGGTTTTTCGATTTCGCAGATGTGTTTCTCGGGATCGGAAGAGGATCTCAAGCTCACTGCCAACACGCAGCCGGCAATTTTAACCGTGTCGGTGGCGGCGCACCGTGTGCTGATGGAGAAGGGAATTGCGCCGGACTTCGTGGCCGGGCATAGCTTGGGCGAATATTCGGCATTGGTAGCTGCAGGTTCGCTGAAATTTTCAGACGCAGTGCAGATCGTTCGCAAGCGCGGCACTTATATGCAAGAAGCGGTGCCCGCGGGCGAAGGAGCTATGGCCGCGATCATGGGATTATCGCCGGCAGTGGTGCTGGACGCCTGCAAACGCGCCGCGGAAGGCAAAATTTGCTCCGCCGCGAATCTGAATTCGCCCGAACAGACGGTAATTTCCGGGCATGCTGATGCAGTGAAGCGCGCCGTTGAGATCGCTTCACAACTGGGAGCCAAACGCGCGGTCGTTCTGGCCGTCTCTGCACCATTTCACTGCGCGCTGATGATGCCGGCTCAAGAAAAACTGGAAAAGGATCTGCGGAAGACGGAGTTCGCTGCCCTGCGCTTTCCCTTGGTTACCAACGTCGATGCCGATACCGAAACCAGCGGCGATGAAGCGCGCGACGCATTGATTCGCCAGGTCACCAACCCGGTGCGATGGGAAGAATCAGTCCGAGAACTGATCGACGAGGGCGTAAACACATTTATCGAAGTTGGCCCTGGACGCGTATTGTCAGGACTGCTGCGGCAAATCGAGCGTTCGGTTGGCACATTGAACGTCGAAGACGAGAAGAGCCTGGCAGCAACCGCTCAGAAAATCGCGCAAGCTCGCGCTGACGCGGCGTGACGACCAACACATTTCATGTTCAGCCTAAACGATAAGGTAGCTCTGGTTACCGGCGCGTCTCAAGGCATCGGACGCGACACGGCGCTGGCTCTCGCTGAAGCGGGCGCGAAAGTCGCCGTCGCTGCGCGCAACGAAGAAAAATTGAGCGCGCTGGTGGCGGAAATCGAAACTGCCGGAGGCGCCGCTTTGGCTGTGAAGATGGATGTGGCCGACGGCGAACAGGTGAAAGCCGGCTTCAAGCAAGTTCTCGAAAAATTCGGACGCCTCGACATTCTGGTGAACAATGCAGCGATCACTCGCGATGGCTTGGCAATGCGCATGAAAGCGGACGACTGGGAAGCGGTGCTGAGAACAAATCTCACCGGAGCGCATTTTTGCATTCAGCAGGCGCTGGCCACCATGATGCGTGCTCGCGCCGGCCGCATCATCAACGTGAGTTCGGTGGTTGCACAATCTGGAAATGCCGGCCAGGCGAATTATGTGGCGGCAAAAGCCGGCCTGATCGGCCTAACAAAAGCAATTGCCATCGAAATGGCCTCGCGCAACGTTACGGTGAATGCCGTCGCGCCCGGCTTCATCGAAACGCCGATGACCGATGTGCTGCCCGATAAAGTGAAGGAAGAGCTGAAGACGCGGATTCCACTGGGCCGCATGGGCTCGGCCAGAGAAATTGCTTCTGCCATCGTGTTTTTGGCGAGCGACGAGGCCGGCTACATTACCGGCCATGTCTTGAACGTTAATGGTGGCCTGCACCTGGCATAGCGTGCTCACCGATTACCGCTGCGCGAAGAGCTTAGAGCGCAAAGTTGACCTTGCGATGTGGCGTAACTAGAATGTTCGGGTTGCACTTACAGGGTTGAAAAGGCGTGTTGGCAGCATTCGGGCCGGGCAATTCGTTCGCAAACACGAAGTCACACAAGCGATTGCACATCGCGGAGGACAGGGATGGCCAGCGTTGAAGAGCGCGTAAAGCAGATTATTGTCGAGCAGCTCGGTGTCGACGAAGCGGAAGTCACGCCCACCGCGTCATTTGTGGACGACTTGGGCGCGGATTCGCTTGATCAAGTGGAATTAGTCATGGCGTTCGAAGAGGGCTTTGGCATAGAAGTGCCGGACGAGGACGCCGAGAAGATGACGACCGTGAAGGACGCCGTCGAATATATCGACAAGCACTCCAAGGGGAAGTAAGCAGCCTCTGGGTATCACCACCTCATCAGGGAGCACCTACTGTTGACTCGCCGGGTAGTTGTTACGGGCGTCGGGCTGGTCTGCGCGCTGGGAATCGGCACGGACGAAAGCTGGAAGAATCTCCTTGCCGGCCAGAGCGGCGTCGGGACGATTACGCTTTTTGACACCACGGGTTTCGATTGCACGATCGCCGGCGAAGTAAAGAATTTCGATCCCTTCCAGTGGATCGAAAAAAAAGAACTCAAGAAAATGGGCCGGTTTATCCAGGTCGCTCTCGCCGGCGCGGATTTCGCCATCAGAGGTGCGAAGTGGACTCCGGAACAATCCGATCTCGATGAAGTCGGCGTTTACGTTTCCTCCGGCATCGGAGGATTCGACATCATCGAGCGCGAACACTGGAAATTGGTGCAGGGCGGGCCGGGAAAAATCTCACCTTTCTTTATTCCTTCCGCCATCGTCAATCTTGCTTCCGGGCACATTTCGATTCGATACGGCGCACGCGGCCCGAACTCCGCTACGGCGACAGCCTGTTCGGCTTCGGCTCACGCGATCGGTGATTCATTCAAAATTATCGAGCGGGGCGCGGCCGAAATGATGATTTGCGGCGGGACTGAAGCCACCATCACTCCAATGGGTGTCGGCGGTTTCGCTTCCATGAAAGCGCTCTCCACGCGTAATGACGACCCGCAGCATGCCAGCCGCCCTTTTGACGCCCAGCGCGATGGGTTTGTGGTCGGCGAAGGCGCCGGCATTTTGATTCTCGAGTCGCTGGAACACGCGCAGAAGCGCAACGCCGAGATTCTTGCGGAAATCGTCGGTTACGGCATGTCCGGAGATGCCTACCACATCACGCAACCCGCCGAAAACGGCGACGGCGCCTATCGCGTAATGAAGGCCGCGTTGAAAGATGCGAAGTTGTCGCCTGATGACATCGGCTATGTGAATGCCCATGGCACCTCGACACCATTGGGCGATATGTTGGAGACCATCGCGCTCAAACGTGTATTTGGCGATCGCGCGAAGAACGTTCCTGTCAGTTCCACCAAGTCCATGACTGGCCACTTGCTGGGTGGCGCCGGAGGACTGGAAGCCGGCATCAGCGTCCTGGCCTTGCGCGATCAGATTTTACCGCCGACGATCAACCAGGAAACCCCTGATCCCGCGTGCGATCTTGACTATGTTCCCAACGTGGCGCGCAAGGCTTCCGTCGAGTATGCGCTCTCGAATTCGTTCGGGTTCGGCGGCACCAATGCTGCGCTGATCTTCAAGCGTTGGAGCGGTAAGTGACAGGCGCGAACAAACTTCGACGCTGACGCAAGCTTTCCGACACCTGTCATTCTGAGGCAAACCGATGAGGTTCGCCGAAGAATCTAAACGTACTGAGTGGCCCAGGCAAATGCCAAAAACACATTCGGGCTCCAGGTAAGGAAACCCTCGTGAACATCATCGTCTGCGTCAAACAGGTTCCCGCCAAAGACGCGCCGCTTGCGATCGCCGGAAACTGGATCAAGGAATCCGACATCGGATTCGAAATGAACGAACCGGATAGCTACGCGCTGGAAGAGGCCCTGCGCCTGAAGGAAAAGCACGGAGGCGAAGTAATTGCCGTCTCCATGGGACCGGAACGCGTCAAGCAGACCATCAAAGAGGCGCTTGCGAAGGGCGCCGATCGCGGAATCCATATCGCAGACGACAATTTCGCGCAGCTCGATCCGCTCGGAGCGGCGCAGTGCTTGTCTGCGGCGATCCAGAAAGAAAAATTTGATCTCGTCCTGACTGGCTTGCAGAGCGATGACCAGGGTTTTGGTCAGACTGGCGTATTGCTGGCTGCCCTGCTCGACAAGCCGCACGCCACCATCATCATGGCCATCGAAGTCGAAGGCCCGAAAATGAAGTTGAAGCGCGAGCTGGAGGCCGGTTGGTTTCAGCACATCGAGTGCCCATTGCCTGCGGTGTTATCGATTCAGTCGGGCATCAATAAAGTTCGCTATGCCACCTTAAAGGGCATCATGGCCGCCAAGAAAAAAGAGATTGCCACCATCACGCGCGAATCGCTCGGCGTTTCCATCGAACCTACGCAACAGGTCGAGAAAATCTACGTGCCCACAAAGTCGAAGAAAACCGAATTCCTGACCGGCACGCCCAAAGAAGCAGCTGGCAAATTGGTTGAGAAGTTGAAGTTCGAAGCGCGGGTGATCTAACGTGAAAATTCTCGTCATCACCGAACAGCGTCAGGGCAAGTGGAACAATACCAGCTTCGAAACTCTGGCTGCGGCGCAGCAAATCGCCAAGGAAACTTCCGGCGCGATCACCGCCGTGGTGATCGGCAAAGGTGTTGCGTCATTTGCGGACGAGCTTGCAGCAAAAAACGTCGCGGAAGTTATGCTTGTCGAGAATGATCTTCTGGAGTCGTACACCCCGGACGGTTACTGCATCGCGCTGAAGCAAATCATCGAATCTGCGAAACCTGACCTCGTTCTTTTCCCGCATACATATCAGGTGCGCGACTTTGCTCCGAAACTGGCCGCCATGCTTGGCAAAGGGATGATCGGCGACTGCATTGGATATCGCGCCGAAGGCGGCAAACTCGTGTTCGTGCGTCAAATGTTTCAGGGCAAGACTGCGGCCGACGTGACGTTTCAGGGCGCAACGCCGTGGTTCGCCTCATTTCAAGCCGGAGCGTTCCGCGCGGATCTCGTTACTCCGCATCCCTCGGGCAAGGCACCAGTGAATGCCGCGGCGGTGCAGCTATCTGCGGAACAAATTCGCACCAGGCCGCTCGATCTCTTCAAAGAGGCGAAATCTGCGGTTGATCTGACGCAGGCTCCGCTGATCGTTGCCATCGGTCGCGGCATCAAGGCTCCGGAAAACATCCCGCAAGCCGAAGCGCTCGCGAAAGCGCTCGGCGGAGAAATCGCCGCATCGCGCCCCATCTGCGATGAAGGTTGGCTCCCGATGGAGCGGCAGATCGGCAGCTCCGGCCAGACTGTCGCGCCGAAATTGTACCTCGCGCTCGGCATCAGCGGCGCCATCCAGCACGTTGTCGGCATGAAAGGCGCGCGCACTATCGTTGCGGTCAACAAAGACCAGAACGCGCCAATTTTTGAGATCGCCGACTACGGCATCGTCGCCGATATCTTCGAAGTCATGCCCGCCCTCACCGAAGCCTTGGAAAAAGCTAAATCCTAGCCGACGCCAATCTTAGTTGGTTGCCATCTGCTAAAATTGAATAATCTCGAATGACAGTGCAGCGCGAACAACTCGAAGCGGATGTTTTGATCGTTGGCGCCGGGCCCGCCGGCCTTTCCTGCGCTCTTCATCTCTCAAATCTCATTGCCAAGCATAACGAATCCGGCGCCAAGCCTGAGCTTTCCACCGAGAACATCTACGTGCTCGAGAAGGGTCGTGAGATCGGGGCGCACCAGCTTTCGGGCGCCATCATGAATCCGAAAGCCCTCCGCGAACTGGTCCCTGATTTCGAGAAGTCCGCGCCGCTGGACACGCCGGTCACCGATGATGCTGCGCTTTTTTTCACCCAGAGCGCCTCTCTGCGTTTTCCGATCACGCCGCCGCCTTTTCAGAACAAAGGCAACTACATTGTCTCGCTGAATAAAATCACCAAGTGGCTTGGTACGCTGGTTGAAAAGTCAGGCGTGAATCTCTTTACCCAATTCGGTGGCGCCCAGCTGATTTACGAAAAGGAAGGCATTGCGGGCGTCATCACCGAAGACAAGGGGGTCGACAAAAACGGCAAGCCCAAGGCCAACTACACTCCAGGCTACGAACTACGCGCCAAAGTCACCGTTCTCGCGGAAGGCCCGCGCGGCTCGCTGACCAAGCAGCTGGTCGAGAAGTACCACCTTGACAACATTAACCCGCAGATCTACAGCATTGGAATCAAGGAGCTCTGGGACGTTCAGCCCGGCCGCATCAAACCAGGTTACGTCGCGCACACGCTTGGGTGGCCCGTCTCCACGGACATGTATGGCGGCGGCTGGATCTATGGCCTCTCGAATAATCGTGTGTCGATTGGCCTGGTGATTGGGCTCGAATACGCGAACCCACAATTCGATCCGCACGAAGCCTTTCAGAAGTGGAAAACGCATCCGTTCCTGAAGAAAATTCTCGATGGCGGGAAGCTCGTCCGCTACGGTGCAAAAACAATTCCCGCGGGGGGCTGGTATTCAATGCCGCGCAATTACGTTGACGGCGGCCTGATCATCGGCGATTCCGGCGGTTTCCTGGACGCACAGCGCCTCAAAGGCATTCACATGGCCATCAAAAGCGGAATGTTGGCGGCCGAAACCATTTTCGACGCGCTAAAATCCGGCGACGCTTCGGCGAAAACGCTGAGCGCCTATCCGCAAAAAGTCGAGCAGAGTTATATCCGCAAGGAATTGCGCCTGGTTCGCAATTTCCATCAATCCTTCAAGTACGGATTGTACGGCGGTCTTTTTCACACCGCGCTGCAGTTCGTTTCGGGAGGGCGCGGTCTGATCGATCCGATGCCCATCACTGCGGGCTATAAGCACTACCACAAAATCGATGGCCGTCCTGCGCCCGAACGTTTCAAGGGCGACGGCAAGCTTACGTTCGATCGCCTGACGGACGTCTATCACTCCGGCACACGCCATGAAGAGGATCAGCCCAGCCACTTGATCGTCCACGATCTCAACGTGTGCGCCAACAAATGCACTGTGGAATACGGCAATCCTTGCCAATATTTCTGTCCCGCCGCCGTGTATGAGCCTGTGAAAGAAAATGGAGTCTTCAAGCTGAAGATCAATGCCGCGAACTGTGTTCACTGCAAGACCTGCGATATCGCCGATCCTTACCAAATCATCGATTGGGTCGTCCCCGAAGGTGGTGGCGGACCAAATTACGAAGGCATGTGAACGTTTGTCGAGGGGGAGACAAAAGCTCCGGGTTCAATTTCTTTCGCTAGGGTGCGGCTGTAGATTTCAACTGAACATAAAGTCCCGGTTGGCAGATTCTGGCGTCTCGTTCTCCAACTCGCCACTTCTACTTCTTTACTTCGGATCTTCCTCTTCTATCCCGCCTCGTTATAAAAAGAACAAAGTGTCCGGCACACGAGGGAAGAAATGCTCTAACCCCTGTACCATCGTTTTGGTTCGTTTCAGAGCATTTTGCACTCGCAGGTGAAGTCGCAGGATTCATCGCATGACCACATCGAACCAAAATCGCACGCCAACCGATGAAGCCATCTACGAAAAGCTGACGGTCATTTTCCGCAACATTTTCCAGGATAGCTCGATCGCTCTTGGCCCGGAAACATCTGAATCCGATATCGCCGGCTGGGATTCCTTCAGCAACGCCAGCCTGGTTGCCGCCATGGAGAAAGAATTCGCCGTGCGCTTTCGCACCGCTGAACTCCAATCCATGCACAAGGTCAGCAGCTTCGTTGATCTGATCCGCGCAAAATTGCAGGGAGATTCCTGAAGTGCGTCGTTGAGCAAGTGATGCCCGCTGTCTTCCAGCCCGTCGAAGAGTCGCAGTCCTCGGAACCACGCTCCGCAATAGCTAAGCCCAGCCACCGGCCGTTTTTCTACTACTCCCTGACCCTCGCTCTCGTTCCGCTGCTTGCCGTAATCGCTTCGTTTCTCATCGCGCGATCTTCGTGGTACCTCCGTCACCAGCGAAACTCCTACCTCGCTATCTCTGACTATCCCTTCACTCTAAAAAATGCCGATTGCGAAGTGATCATTTACGGCGACTCCTCTGCGCTCACCGGCGTCTCTCCGCCAATCATCGAAGCGGCTACGCATCTCCGCACTTGCAACATCGCGCAGCCCAATACCGCCCTGGCGATCGTTGGCACTTTCACTTTGGACACCTATCTGCGCAACAATGCCCCTCCGCGATTCATCATTTTCCAATTCACCGCGCCCGACTTTGCTCCGCGTGACGCTAAAGGGCGCCTGTCTGAAGAAGGCGCTCTGCAAGTCACGAGGCACAAGCTCGATGTCGACACTCTTATCCTGTTCGCCCGGCATCCGTTGCAGACGCTTGAATTCTCCGGGTTCATCCTGCGAAGTGCGCTCGTCGATCGTGATTGGACAGGTGCTGCCTACGATCAAGCGTGGGCTCAAGTCCGAACCGCCCATGGACTTTTCACCGCGCCCGGAGGCCCACTCAAATCCTGCGTGGGTGATTTGGAGGTGAGGATCCCCAATACGGCTTACATCACCGGTCTGCGGATTAAATATTCTCGCCGAGGAACGCGTGCCCTCGTGTACTCGGCGCCGTTCCCCGAATGCGATCCCTCGTATCGCTACTATTCCGACAAACTCGCCGTACTCGCCGACAATCCCTTGCGGCGTTTTCCGATTCAACTATTCAATGAGCAAAACCATTTCACTCGCGAAGGCGCCGATTTGAACTCAAAGAAAATCGCCGAAGACATCACCATAGCCATTCGCACTCAGCCTCAAATGCCCGCAGCCGCTCAGAATTGAAAATAAAGAAATCGCGATGCAGACCTCATCATTACGAAGCACGCAAACAGAGCGACGCCCATCGCCAATCTCCATGGCCAAGTCGGTTGCCACCGAAAAAACGACCATCCATCAGCGTCCGTGATCTCGCCGCCCTCCTCCGCTTGTTCACCTAAGATTTCTTGCGTATTCGGCAAGCACCAGATTCCCGCAAGTAATGCCGCCAGCAAGACCCAAGGCAGCAGCTCACTTCCGGTGTGCGGGATGCTCCCAGCGCCATTCACGCCCACGGCCCCGCGCAATACCGAGAACGCATCCTGCACCGAATCGGCTCGAAAGAAAATCTGCGCGCTCAGCACCGCGAGAAATGTGATTAGCACACTCGCCACACCGCCAAGCCGACTCGCGCTGCGCGCGAGAATCTCTTTCGGCGCGAATGATCTCCATGCATGATTCACGCAAATGAACAATCCGTGCAGCAGTCCGAACGCCAGAAATTGCCGTCCCGCACCATGCCAGCCGCCCGCGATCACCATAGTGATAAAAGTTGGCAAACAAATGATACGCAGAAATCCCTCTGTGGTCGCAATCCCCTTCCGGCCAATCGCCTTCCCTTCCGCCAGCCGTTTCCGGTTAATCGCCAGAGCGATTGGATTGTAGATGTACAACATCAGGTAATTTGTCAGTGTCATGTGCCAGCGCTGCCAGAATTCAATGATGCTCTTCGCTTTGTACGGTGAATTGAAATTCATCGGAAAACGCAGCGAGAACATTCGCGCCAGACCGATCGCCATGTCCGAATATCCGGAGAAATCGAAATACAGCTGCACCGCATAGCTCAAGACCCCGCACCACACCTTGAAAAATGGCTGGCTCGCCGGACTTGCAAACAACACGTCCGCATGCGCGGCAATCTGATCCGCAATCACCACCTTCTTAAACAATCCCATCACGAACCAGGTCGCGCCGACGGCCACGTCGTCCCATTCCAAACGAAAAATTCGCCGCCTCGTAACCTGCGGCATGAATTCTCGATGATGGAGAATGGGCCCAGCAATCAGGTGCGGAAAAAAACTCACAAAAAAGAAGTGATCCAGAATACGCAGAAAAGTTGCTTCGCCTTGCTGCAAATCAACCAGATAGCCGATTTGTGTGAGCGTAAAGAACGAAATCCCCAACGGCAGCACCACGCTTCCAAAATAATGTTCGGGCGTTGCCAGCGAACCAAGGCTGTTCAGAATTGCGAACCAATATTTGTAATACACCAGCAGTCCTACATTTCCGGCTATGCCGGCCCACAAAATTCGTCGGGACCACGCGCCGCGGACGTCTGCGCGAACGATGAGCTGCGCGCACAGAAAATTGAAGAATATCGATCCCAGCAGAACGAACAGAAACGCTTTGTTCCAGTAGGAATAAAAGACCAGCGAAGCCACCGTCAGCCAGCCGACTGCCGCGGTTCTTCCAAAGCGGCCCAGAAAATGAAAGCCGATCAGCGCCACCGGCAGAAACAGAAAAAGAAATGGGAGTGAGTTGAAGAGCATGGCTGCTCGGCGTAAGAGTCGCGGAAAATTCCAGCGATTACCGTTCAAAACCGCGCGCCAACGCTTGCAATCAATTCTGTTGGACGCGCTTAGCTATGACAACGAATACTCGGCTCAGGCGTTCCACAGGCCGCACGTAACGGATAAGCTGCCCTGCCCGCCGATTAGTGATTCGCCACCGCACCATCTTTCCTCACAATCGATTCGTCAGCCATGATGATCGACGTCACCCGATATGGCACGCTGCTGGCAGCGCTGCAGGCCGCGCCTGCCGACCGCCTCTGCGTTCTCGAATGGCATGATCACGACGACCACAGTTCCATCACTTTCGGCCAATTTCGCACCCGGGCGCATCGCTACGCCACTTTCCTCAAGCAGCGCGGAGTTCATTGCGGTGATCGCGTCGTGTTCGTGATGCCCCAAGGCATCGCATTGATGGCCGCCTTCATCGGTTCCATCGCTCTTGGCGCCTTGCCCGCAATCCTCGCCTACCCAAACACAAAGGTGGACTCTGCAAAGTACAGCTCCGGCCTGCGCGGGGTCAGCGCCAACCTGCAAGCGCCGCATGTCGTCATTGATCTGAACTTTCCCGATGCGCTGCTCGCTCCATTGTCCACCAGCGCCACCAATATCATTCGTTGCCCCGACTCTATTGACTCATTCGCCGAGGCGCCTCCCGCTGATTTCCATTCGCACCCTCAAGGCTTGGCGTTCGTCCAGCACTCCGCCGGCACCACCGGTCTGCAGAAGGGCGTCGCGTTATCTCACGCAGCGATCCTGCGCCAACTGAGTCATCTTATCGAAGCCGTAAAAATCACCGCGGCAGATCGTGTCTACAGTTGGTTGCCGCTGTATCACGACATGGGCTTGATCGCCTGCTTCATCATGCCTATGGTCTGCCATCTTCCTGTGGTCATGCAGTCGCCGGCAGAATGGGTTCTCCGGCCGGAGACGATGCTGAAGCTGATCTCCAACTACAATTGCACGCTGGCATGGATGCCCAACTTCGCATTCCAATTCATCCCCAGGCGAACGCCAACTGCTGCTCGCGCCAAATACGATCTGTCTACTCTGCGTGCCATCATCAACTGTTCCGAGCCGCTTAGAAAAGAGAGCATGGACGAGTTTTACGACGCTTTCGTATCACAAGGCCTCCGGCGCGAAGCGCTGCAATCCTCCTATGCCATGGCCGAAAACGTTTTTGCTGTTTCGCAATCAGGTTCGAATGGACCTCTTCAAATCCACGCCGATGGCCATCGTTTTCGCGCCGATCATGCAATTAGCGAAGTGTCGCCCACCGCACACGACGCGATTCCATTTACTTCTTCCGGCCGCTTGCTACCGCGAAATCAAGTTCGCATTGTTTCCGAAGCGGGCGAAACGCTGGTCCCTCTTTACGTTGGCGAAATTCTGCTCCAGAGCGATTCACTCTTCGATGGCTACTACAATCGCCCTGATCTGACTTCTAAAGCCTTGATCGATGGCTGGTATCACACCGGCGATCTCGGATTTCTCTTCAAAGACGAACTTTTCGTCGTCGGTCGTAAGAAAGACTTGCTGATCATCGGCGGAGAAAATATTTATCCTCAGGATGTCGAAGAAATTGTCTGCGGGCATCCAGCCATTCACGATGGCCGCGCCGTCGCGCTGGGAATCTTCAACCCTGCTCTCGGCACTCAAGACCTTGCAGTCGTCGCCGAAGTCGAGCGCGAGGAATTATTGGACAATGCGACGCAAATCGAGCGCGAGATTCGATCGGCGATACTCGCAGAGCTCGGCGTAGCCGTCCGCTTTCTATTCCTAAAACCCTCCAAGTGGATCGTCAAAAGCACCGCAGGCAAAACCGCTCGCTCCACCACCCGCGACAAACTGATACAAGAACATCCGAATTTGAAGACCTGAATCTACGCAGAGCTCTACGAGAGACCGCGTTGTGACTCAAGGCATGTAACTTCGATTCGCAGCTCTCCGACTTCGCGAATGGGAATTTACCAGCGTGATATACTCCGCGGCGTTTTTCGAAAGGCACCCATGAAAACGAAATTCCTGGCCATCTCTTTTTTCGTGCTCTCGAATTCTGTCACGGCTCAAACCGTCGCAATCCGCGCCGGAAACGTAATCGACACCTCCAAGGGCACCGTCGCGAAGGATCAGATCATTCTGATCGAAGACGGCAAGATCAAATCCATCAGCGCTGGAACATCAGCGCCTGCCGGCGCGCAGTTGATTGATCTCTCTAATGAGTGGATCACTCCCGGGCTAATGGACGCGCACACGCACGTCACGCTTACCGAAGTTCCCGGCAAGGCTCCTTTTGAGGCCGCCTATCTGCAACAGAGCTCTGCGTTTCGTGCGCTCCATGGCTTGCGCTACGCGCAGGATATTTTGCGCGCTGGATTTACGACCTTGCGCGAAGTTGGGAATGAGGCCAACTACGCTTGCGCCGACGTGCGCAAAGCGATCAAGCAGGGATGGTTCGACGGCCCTACATTCCAATGCGCCGGAAAAATTATCGCTCCCTTCGGTGGACAGTCCGGAGGCTACTCTCCGGAGCAAGGGCCTTTTTGGCGGTGGGAATATCTGGACGCCGACACGCCCGAAGAAATCCGGAAGGCCATTCACGAAAATATCTATTACGGGGCGGACGTGATCAAGCTGGCCGCCGACAACAGCGCGTACTTTTACAGTGAAAGTGACATCCGCGCAGCCGTGCAAGAAGCGCATGCGGCCGGACGGCCTGTCGCCGTGCATGTGTATGGCGGCCCAGCCGCGGACGCGGTAATTCGTGGTGGCGCAGACTCCGTCGAACACGGCTTTGCGCTCACCGACGAGCAGCTAAAACTCATGAAAGAAAAAGGCACGTTCCTCGTGGGCACCGATTTCCCCGAAGCGCATCTCGCGATGCTCAGCCCTTCCAACGACATTCTGAAAGATTCGCACCAGCTGGCCGCGGACATCATCGACCGCTTACGCCGCGCCAATAAAATCGGCGTCAAGATCGCTTTCGGCTCCGACACCGTGACGGACATGCCCAATCGCACGCGGGCCGACATGATGCTCGATTACCTTGCGGTTTTTCGCGCCGCAGGAGTTACGCCTGCGCAGATGCTCCGTTATCTCACCAGCGGCCCCGCCGAACTCCTGCGTATCGAAAAACAGCGCGGCGCCGTCGTAGCAGGCCTCGCCGCCGATATCATCGCCATGCCAGCGAATCCGCTCGATGACACCGAAGCACTCCGCAACGTCAATTTCGTAATGAAAGATGGAAAGATTATCCGCAGCCCAAAGTAATAAAATATGGGCGATTTCGCGAAATAAGCGTTGGTCACTCCAGTCGTTTCATGCGTTTGGCTTTTTTGGGCATAGCCCTCAACTATTTGTAACCTCTGCGCCGCGCCAGTAGTACTACCAAACAGAGAGCGATGCATGGAACTTCTGGAACGCTTCGCGGCCGGAGATCTGGACGCCTTCGAGACGCTATTTCGCGGACACCAGAGAGAGGTCTATGGCTGGATCGTTCGCATCGTGCGTGACTCCGGCATCGCTGAGGATCTCACGGTGGAGACCTTCTGGCGCATTTATCGGTCTCGCGCGCGCTTCGATCCTAAAGGCAACTTCAATGCCTGGGCGCGACGCATCGCCACCAACGCGGCGCTCGATCATCTACGGCGCACGCGAACTGAAACCGAATTGCCCGAAGATCTTCCGGCCGATCCCCGGCCCGACCCAGCCATTGCGCGGGAGACTCGCCTTTCTGTTCGCAAAGCCTTTGCTGCGCTGCCACCGAAATACCGGCTGGTGGCTACTCTGGCGCTAATCGAAGAAGAGTCGTACGAAAATATTGCGCAGGCCGCGGGAGTTTCTGCTTCCGTAGTAAAGGTGCGCGTTTTTCGCGCCGTGCGCATGCTTCGCAAGCAGTTGGCATGTTTGCATTTTTCGATCGGCGGTAAAACATGAGCGATTTGAACGAAAAAGAGATGCGCGAGCTACTGAAACGGTCCGTCGATCCCTCGGAAAAGCCGGAGCTCGAGCGCGATCTGTGGCCCCAAATGCTTCAACGCATTGATCGGCACCCTGCCACTCTCGTGGCCTGGTTTGATTGGGCGCTGGCTGCCCTACTGGGAGCTGCGTGCCTGCTTTTTCCCGGAATAATTCCGGCGCTGTTGTATCACTTTTGAGGAGGCTTCCGTATGAACCGACATCCTTATCTTCGCGCGTACATGGCCGGCATTTTCGTGCCGACGCTGGTTGTGCTCGTTGGTGTAGCCGTATTTAGCATCGCGCGCTACGCTTACAATTTTCCGGCGCCCATTGAGCGGGTGATGATTTTTCCGATGGCGGTTGTGCCGAATTTGTGGGGTTTGTGGAATATGCTCTTTCTCGTCTCTCACTCAAAGACGCATCTGTCGATCGGCTTGCATGGCGCACTGCTACCGCTGCTGCTGGGTCCTCTCGGATTGCTGCTGATGCATGCGCTGGATTTTCAGATACCGCAATTCCTGTCGATCCTGCCGGTACTTGGCGTGATCGCACTCGCCGCTTACTACCTCGTTTGGAAATACGTGGTCAGCTTCCTGAATGGCGTCTTGGGCATTGCGTAAGCCAGAAGCGAACTATGGTTTTGCCGGTGCGGGAGCGGGAGCTGGCGCTGGGCTTGTGCCGAAATCCACTTTTGGCGCCTGGCGTGAACCTTCATCGGTTTTGAAGTAGGCGTCATTGCGCGCGAAGCCCGCCATGCCCGCGATCAAGCTATTTGGAAACAGCGAGATGTACGTGTTGTAGTCCTGCACCGTCTCGTTGTAGCGGCGGCGTTCGACGGCGATGCGGTTTTCCGTTCCCGCGAGTTCGTCCTGCAGCCGCAAGAAGTTTTCGTTGGACTTCAGTTGCGGATAATTTTCCACGAGAGCGAGCAACCGGCCCAATGCTCCATCAAGCTGACCGTTCGCGGCGATCTTCTGTTGCGGCGTGCCGGCGCTGAGCAAAGCGGAGCGTGCGCGGGCGATTTCGCCGAACACGGCCTGTTCCTGTGCTGCGTAACCCTTCACTGTTGCCACCAGGTTAGGAATCAGATCAGCTCGACGTTGCAACACTACGTCGACCTGCGCCCACGCGGCGTTGACTGATTCGCGCTTGACGGCCATCTGATTTCTGCGACCGACATATGTGGTGCCGAACAGCAGCGCCACAACCACCACGATAACCACCAGCAACAGTAAGCCTTTTTTCATGTATGCCTCGACCGATTCAGTTTCACGAATTCACACCGGCGCTTCGTTTCCATTCGCTCTTGGGAACGTTGCGATCCAGCGTAACGATAACTTTCTCCAGAGCCGTCAACAAATCGTCGTACGAAGAAGCCAACTCTCGCGACAGGCTGCCCTTCTCTCGAAGTTCCAGGCCGGTGGCAAGCGCACGGGCATCCGCACCGGTTAGTGAAGCAATCTGCGCGAAGATTTCGCGTGGAGAGATTGCCGGATATTGTCCAAGAGCCAGCAACGTATGCCTCAGAAGCGTGAGCGCGCTGGAATGCGATTTCGCCAAAACCGCTCGCAAGATCTTCTCGTCATCAGGAGTCTGCACATATTGTTGCCGCAGCTTCAGCAATAACGTGCGCAGCTCGTGCTCCACCTGAACGCGATGCAAATTCATGGGCACCGTGAGATTCGCGAACATATCTTCGCCATGTAAAACGCGATGATCTTTCTGAATGTCGAGCAGTTCAACGGCAAACACATCGGCAGCCGAGCGTAATTCGTCCGCGGTGAAAAATAATGGTGCCGGCTGCTTTTCTGTTGCTGTCCACCACTTGACCACCGATGCAATTGCTGCCAATTGCTTTACGCCAAGCGCTCGTAAAATGCACAGGACGTTCAGATCGGAAAGCGCTTGATGAAAATCTCCGTGAACCGCGGAGCCGTATAAAACTACGCTCTCCACTTCGCCGCTCGCTGCGAGCAGGCGCTTCACAAACTCCGCAAGTTTCGTATCAATCGCCGCCATCTCTTTTCGCTCATTCCTGACTCAAACTTCCGTTTCTCACCAGCTACCCGAAGCCCCTCCGCCACCGCTACTTCCGCCGCCAAATCCCCCGAAACCCCCGCCACCCGAATAGCCGCCTCCTCCCCCTCCGAACCCACCACCACCCCACCCGCCGCGTCCGCCCAAACCACCACCTATCATGGGCCCAATCCACCAACCACTGCCACCACGAGGACCCATTCTGCCGTCCTGAGGATCCCCCACTGCGCGATCGGATCAGAATGAACAGCAGGATCAGCGCGAAGATGATCATCCCGAGCGGAAATTTACTGTCTTCATTGGGAGAAGATTTGATCTGGCGCTGCGGAGGCTGGCCGGATAAGGTGACGCCGCGATCGGCGGCTATGTATTGCGCGAGCTGCCAGGTTGCAGCTTCAATCGCGCCGCTGTAGTCGTTTTGCCGAAGCAGCGGGACCATCGCCCGGCCAGTATCTCCGGCGCGAGCGTCGTTGATGACTGGCTCGAGCCCATAGCCGACTTCCACGCGATATTTGTGGTCTTTAGGCGCGACCAGGAGCAGAACGCCGCGATCGGTTCCCTTTGGCCCTACTCCCAGCTGCTTGTACAGGTTTACGGCGTAATCTTCGACGCTTTCCCCTTCTAGCGAATTGACGGTCACAACAGCAAGTTGCGCATCGGTTTTCTGTTGCAGCTCGGTACAGAGTGCTTCGAGCCGGGATTTCGTTTCCGGAGAAATAACACCAGCAAGATCGGTGACGTAGCCGGAGGGATGAATGTCCTTTATCTGCTCGGCGCGCGCGCATGCAATGGCGAACGCCAGCAGCAGCGGGAGAATTGCGGCGAGCGTGCATCGAAGGCGGAAATTCAGGCGCATGCGTCAGGAGCGGGAGAAGCGCTGCTCCTTCCAAGGATCACCATAGGCATGATAGCCGTTGCGCTCCCAGAAGCCGAGGCTGTCGTGATCGAGCAGCTTGAACCCGCGAACCCACTTCACGCTTTTCCAGGCATAGAGATGCGGAACGATCAGGCGCAGCGGTCCGCCATGTTCCGGGGTAAGCGGTTCGCCGTCATGATCGAACGCGAAAAGCACATTGGGCCGAAGCAGGTCGGGCAACGGAATGTTGGCGGAGTAGTCCTCTTCGCCAAACACGACGGCGAACTTCGCCTCGGGGTTGGCGCCAACCAGTTTGACGACATCAGTGAAGAGGACGCCTTTCCAGGTGTTGTCTAGCCGGCTCCAGCGGGTGACGCAGTGAAAGTCGGAGGTGACTTCGGTTTGCGGCAGAGCGCGGAAGTCCTGCCAAGTAAGACGCTTGGGCGTTTCGACGAAACCGGAGATCTGGAAATCCCAACGCGCCGGGTCGAAGCGAGGAATGCTGCCGTAGTGGAGCACCGGCCACTTCAGGGTCAGCGACTGGCCAGGCGGAAGCCGACCCTCGGCTTTGGCCTTCTTCTCCAGTTCACGGCGATCACCGCTCAAGATCATGAAAGAAGCTCCTTGTCAAATGATCCAGTTTACCTGCGTTGGCATGGTTCATTGGATGAGTCTCAGGGCGCGGCGGGAACAGCGGTGGTGGTTGCGGTGCGGTATTTTTTTGGTTGTGGGTATACCCCGTCAATTTCGTAAGAGTCTGGAAATGATTGAAAATATTGCTGATATTTAAGATTTGAGTTTGTGAGATTTCCCATTCTTCTGAAATTATGGGGTTGGCGACGGAATAATCCACTGTGAGTGGGCAGCCCTTGTGGCCGAAAAGACGACGGATTGCGACGCGGAAGGTTATCGGGGGTGGCTGGGGGCGCACCCAGAGGGCTCGCTTTCCTGCCCTCCCAAATACAGAATGTAGTGTAAGACGTGATTTAATTCTCGTTAAGTAACAAAGGGGATAAACAAGGTTAAAGGCTGTTTGGCCGAGGAGCAATCGATGTTCGAGCGGTTCTCGGAAAGAGCACGGCGGTGATTTTCTTAGCACGTTGTGAGCGTAGCCAGTATGGCAGCTGAGTTGCTCCTCGGTTTGGGACTGAGAGATCATTCCGCGATCCCCCCGTTCCGCAGCCGTCGTGCGAGGGACACGCGAGGAGAAAAAACGGGATGACACCTGGCAGTCAAATTTGAACTCAAAGAATTTGCGCGCGACAGCTTCGGTCGGCATGATTGGTTTTGCTTAGATCGTTGATGGGGATCGAAGTGGAAGCCTGACCCACTCGCCGTGACGTCGAATTAAGCTGAGATGGTGAAACCGCAGGCAAGCGTCGTACACGATACGGTGACGTCCGAGTACCTCAGCTAGTCGAGCTTGCAGGCGGAAAGTTGGGACGTGGGTTGAATTGATTCTTTTGCAGTTCGCGCCGCTTCCTCGGCCCTGCGCAGGATCTGACCTGTAGTGTTGCCTTCCTTTTTTCCATCGGGAAATTCATGGATGTAGTCGAAGAGGTCCTCTTCGTGGACTTCCAATTGTTGTCCAGAGTGCAGGTAAGGAATGTCTGCGGGTTCATTGCTCAAAATGCCCGTGATGTTTCTTCCCTTCCAGTTTATGACCTCGACCCACATCCATTCGTTGCCGCCACCAGGGGTGCCGAAGCGGGCCTTTACCTGAATGTATTCACCAGGTTTCAGACCAGCGTTGAAGGCCTCGCGAAGTTTGGGCAGATTTGCCAGCGCACTTCGGCTGGCGTCTAGCAGTTCGTCGGTATGGGAAATGCGAGCTATGCTGTCCTCCCATCCGAAAAAACAATCTAGCATTCGGTCTTGTTTCTGATGCAAGTCGTTACCTGGATACCTGTCCGCGGACAATTCAATGAGCTGATTGCCAGGATCGCCGTCCTCGCGAGTTCCGCGCTTCACGGTGAGATAGGCAATACCAGTCGCATTCGACTTCAGTGAGGGCCAAGTGCGGGCACTCGAGTTTTTGATGGAGTTGAGGTCCAACAAGAAGAGTCCAGAGCGATCCAGTGCAGCACCTTCGGCCAGAGATTGTGCGTAAAGATTGATCAGGTTGCCTACCGCGCTGCTGGAGGAGGTGGGAAAACCAGTTACTACAACATCGGGAAGTCCCATCTTGGTCATACCTAAAGAGATGGCCCTGTCAAAACCGCCATGCCGATAGATGTGGAGAACGATCTCTCTTGAAATGTCAGGAACGGCCGCCGCATCGACCCAAGGCTCCAGCCTCGCTTTGTGCCAGGCGTCGGGCGAAAACATTTCGCGAGTCTCGTTATCCCATACCATCCCGCCGGTGGTGCGTGCGAGATCCTCAGCTAATGAATCTGCAACGTGAAGAGCGGACCAGACATCGTTGCGAGGATGCCCGAATCGAAGGATGAAGGCTTTCTGGGATTTCTGCAGTTGCTGTGCTTGTTGCTGGGTGATGTCATGACCGAAGGTGAGAATAGAATCGACGCTGGGGGCAGCGTATTTTTCGGATACGCGGTCTTGCGTGAATGCGCTTACGAGGCGTTCTTTGGGCTCCTTGGGAATTTCGGCGATCCGCTTCAAGCCAGGATATTTTACAGCGAGCAGTTCGTCGAGAACGGCGGATGGATTCTTGATGGGAGCCGCGCTGGAAGCAGGTAGGAGGTAGACGGCATACTCGAAGCGCATCGAGGAATCCATAACTGGCCCAATGGAGACAGAATTGGCAGGTCTTTTGGAGCAGGAGGATAGGAGAGAGAGGATTAAGAAAGCGGTGGGGTATGGGAAAAGCGAGTGTCGGGACACGGTAATAAGTTAGAAACTTATCAGAGTGGGATGAATGACGGAAGTCTGAGGTAGATGAGGTTAGTGTACAAATACTGAGGCTTCGCGATGGGTCTTTGCGTGCAGAGCGACCCACCCGTTGCAAACGGCGCAAAGGGTAGCCACTCAGGATGTTTTTTCGGTCGAGCGTGGTCGTCATGTTGTTGGTGTTTTTGTTTCAAGTACGGCAAAGGATAAATCGGAGATATGGCAAGAGGCGGTGAATTCGCCGAGATGGGGCGCAGCGTGCTGCGCCCCTACCGGTTACGTACTGCCCATGCGAAGTAGTTATTAGAAGTAGAAGCGGAGGGAGAGTTGGAGGTTGCGCTCGCCGCCGCCTACGCCGCCGCCTTTGGTCAGAACTTTGCCGAAGGTGGCGCCGTTGTCGGGATTCAAGCCGATATTGGTGCCGCCGCTGCAGCCGCTGCCACCGCACCAGTTGGGGTGGTTGATGAAGTTGAAGGCTTCGGCACGGAATTGGAAGCCCATGTTTTCCTTGATGGGGAAAGCCTTGAACAGGCCAAGGTTCCAGTTCTGGTAGCCGGGCTGATAGATGATGTTGCGAACGTGCTGCGTTGTAAAAGTGCCGGGAGCCGGCTTGGTGAAGATAGGCGAACCATCTGGATTGGTGGTGGCAAACCACTGGCCGGTTGGCCCGAAGGTGCCGATGATTTTTGGATCGCCATTTACGTTCCAGAATTGACCGTTCACGCCGCAGCCGAAGTTGGAGTCGAGACCGACGCCTGCGTAATCAGAGCCACCGGCGACGCTGCACGGCAAGCCAGTCTGGAATTGTGTTACCCCGCTGATCTGCCAACCGCCGAGGACTTTGCCAGTGAAGCGGCTCTTATCCTTAAAGAAAGGCAAATCCCAGAGATAGTTGAATACCAGCATGTGGCGAGCGTCGAACTCCGATGGTCCCCACAGGTTGCGAGTGTCGTAAGTGTTTGGAACGACGTCGCGCTGGTTGGAGCCGTTGTCCTCGCTCTTGGAGAAAGTGTAGGAGACGCCGAAGAGGAGGCCTCCGGTGTAGCGGCGGTTCCAGGCTACCTGCAAAGAGTTGTATCGTGAATCGGCAATATTGTCAGTCTGGCGAATGGAGCCGTAGCCCGGGAAAGGCCGAATCGCGTTGATGTTGACGCCGGGATTCGCCGCACGCGTCGCGACCGTCGGCTGATTGATGTCGGACTCGCGCTGCAGATGTAGAGCGCGGCGGCCGACATAGGCGACGCTGATCAGCGATTTCCAGAACATTTCACGCTCGACCGTGACATTCCAATCCCATGCTTCGGGATTGCGGAAGTTTTTGGTCTGCGTGGTGACCACGAGCGGGATTGTCGCAGCGCCCCCCGCGCCGGGGTCATCGGCTGAGCCATTGCTCACGCTGGCGTTTGGCTGGAACGGAGGATTGCCGCCGAGGAAAATGGAATCGCTGACTCCCAGACGCGTGAAGTAGCGGCCACCGCCGGTGCGAACGACGGTTTTGTTGTTGAGCTGATAGGCAATACCAACGCGAGGTTGAATATCACCCCACTGAATGTCCGAGTAGTAGCTGGGGACGTGACGGAATAAATCATTGTACAGACCGGAGTCGGCTTCCGGGACACGGCCATGCGCGGAGGCGGGAAATCCATTCCCAGGGATGACCATGCCATTATAGCGCTGGTCGATGGTGGGAGAACCGACGATGTTGCCCGTGGCGGGATCGACGGTAACGGCTAGAGCGGGATTGTAGAAGCGCGGATCAAAGACCGCCATGTTTGCCCATTCGGCGTGATACGGAACGATGACGGTGTAGCGTGCGCCGTAATTGACGGTGAGGCGCTGGCTGACTTTCCAGGAGTCCTGCGCGAAGCCTTCATACATGTTGGAGCGGAAGATGGTGTAGGCGCGGTGTCCAATTTCCGAGTAGGTATCGAAGAGACCCAGCGCGGCATTCGCTTCGGCTACGCCGGTGCCGCCAGCTCGGTTGTCGGTGAAAAGGAACTGGCCGTTTTGGTTGTTGGTGCAGGTTGGGCAGGCTTGCACATTGATTTCGTCGTTGTCGTTTTCACCGGCGCGTTCGAAGGAGAAGCCAAATTTCAGGGTGTGGTTGCGCTTGATCCAGGTGAAGCTATCCGAGGCAGTGTAGATCGGACCTGCGGAATGCGAGGGGTAGGGCCCGCCGCTAAGTCCCGAGAATGGGGACATGTTGACCGTCGGGATACGTTCGGGAACCAGCTTGCCGTCCGTGAAGATGTACGGGTAGTTGAGGTTGCAGGGTACGAGCGAACCGGCGCACGCCTGAGTCTTGTCGAAAAAGTTTGCGGTATCAATGGGAATCTTGACCACATCCTGGCTGGCGGTGACGAGCACTTCATTGATCTTGGTGGGGCTGATGGTCCACACGTAGTTGAGCGAGCCCGTCTTGTTCGGGCGATCAAAAAACTTCGGCGTGCGGTCTGTGTTTCCATCCAGCGGCTGGTATTCGAGATATTTGAAATTGTTAGCACGGAAGCGCAGCCGATGGTTGTCGGTGATGTTCACGTCGACGCCGATGGTGTCTTTGCGCTGGTCGAAGGTGTGATTTTTTGCAGTGAACCAATTGCCGCCGCCCACGAACGAAGTGAGATTGGGCACGGGCCATGCGTTGAGAATGCCGACGCCAGCGGGGCTCAGGCGATCGGCAGGGATAATGTTGCCGGGAAAGCAGGCGGTACGGTCAGCAATCGTGCAGGCGCCAGCTAGCAGCGGATCCTTAATGGGCTGCACTTTGTGAGAGTAGGGATTGCTGGGGTCGAGTAGCTCGCTGAAGTCGCCCTGGCGCATTTTTACAGAGGGAACGAGCAGCAGCCCCGCTTGTCCAGCGGAGAAGCCGGATTCTTCAAAGTGATACTTAACCCACTCCTGACCGAAATAAAAGAAGACTTTGCTCTTGTTGGTGTTGAAGTGATTGGGAATGTAGAGCGGGCCGCCAATGTTGTAGCCGAATTGATTGTAGTGGATCGGAGCGGTGACGCCGGTGGTGAGGGGGATAGCGTTGCGCGCCCAGGTGTTGGCGTTAAGCGCGGTGTTGCGGAGGTATTCGTAAACCGCGCCGTGAAATTGGCTGCCGCCGGTTTTCGTGGTGATGCGAATTTGCGCGCCGGAGCTGCGGCCATACTCGGGAGCGTAGTTGGAGGTGAGAATCTGGACTTCCTGTGTGGAGTCCACATCGGCAGCGCCGATGCTGGTGCCGTTGGAGCGCGTACGGGTGCCGGGAGCACCATCGAAGGTGATTAGATTTTCCGGATTGCGCGAGCCATTGAAGTTGGCGGGACCTTGCGAAAGATTGAAATTGAGAGACGACAAAGTGCCGGAGCGAGCGCCGGGGACCAGCGCGGCGAGACCAACGGGATTGCGGCCGTTGAGTTCCAGCGAGTCGATTTGTTGGCGCGTGATGGTTTCCTGCACGGTGGCGGACTCGGTTTGCAGAGTGGCGGCGCTGGCGGCGACCTGAACGGTTTGCGTGGAGGAGCCGACCGCAAGCGGGATGTCGATAGTGAGATGAGCGGCGGGATCAAGTTTGTTGTCGCTGGACGCATAGCGTTGGAAGCCGGAAGCTTCGACGCTGACGGCGTAGAAACCAGCCGGAATATTAGTGATGGTGAAGTAGCCAGACTCGTTGGTGTTGACGGAGCGCTCCACGCCGCCGGACTGATTTCGCACGGTCACCTTCGCATCGGTAATGACCGCGCCGGAGGGATCTTTCACGAAGCCAGAGATGGAGCCGAGATCGGATTGAGCAAAAAGAGATGGTGAGGCGGCAATGATTGCAAAAAGCAGAGACAGCGCAACGTAGACGTACGACGTTTTTTTCATGTTCTCCCCCAAAGAGCACGATGAAATGGGACACACGTTTCAAATCAGGCCGGGAGCTGGAGGAAGAGCGGCCGTTTATGCGAGACAGATGAGTTGTTTTGCTTCTGTTCCGTGAGCAGAAGCGAAGACGGCGTTAGTGCAGGAACAAACCACCCGTCTGGGTAGTTACTACGGCGGGAATCGTATGGCCATAAGGTAAAAATAGTATTCGCGGGAAATTAATAGTCTGTGTACGTCGATTGCGGTGGGGCGAAAAGCAAAAATGCACGAAGTGATGGACACGGTTTGGTACAGCGAACGTTGAGGCGTTCACGTTTGCGGCTCTCCTGGAGAGCTGACAGCGTGTGATATTCTGACGTTTTAATGCACATACTTGATGCGTGATGCACAGTCGATGGAAAGAAAGAGTGAAGCGATGACGGCGCGCGTACTAGATGGAACGAAGATTCGAGACGCGGTTTTCGCGGAATTGAGCGGCGAAATTGCAAGGCTCGCAGCAGAAGGCGTGCGCCCGGGATTGGCGGCTGTGCTGGTGGGAGAGAATCCAGCTTCGCAACTATATGTAAAGTCGAAAATCGCCGCTTGCGAGCAGATTGGATTGACGAGCTGGATGCATACGCCGGTCGCGAGCGTCACCACCGAAGAATTGCTGAAGCTGGTGGAGAAATTGAACGCGGATGACGCGGTCGACGGAATTCTAGTCCAACTCCCCCTGCCGCCTCAGGTGGATACGAAGCGAATACTGGAAGCGGTCGATCCTGCGAAAGACGTGGACGGATTTCATCCGGTGAATCTGGGGAAACTGGTGAGCGGGCGGCCGGGGTTGGTGGCGTGCACGCCCGCTGGGTGCATGGAAATTTTGCGGCGCACAGAAGTGAAGACCGAAGGCGCCAACGCGGTGGTGCTGGGACGCAGCGACATTGTGGGCAAGCCGATGGCGCTGCTGCTGATGCATGCGAATGCGACCGTAACCATTTGTCATTCGAAGACGCGTGATTTGGGTGCAGTGGTGCGTGGTGCCGACATCGTGGTGGCAGCGATGGGAAAAGCCGGGTATGTCGCGGCGGATTGGATTCGCCCCGGTGCGACAGTGATTGATGTGGGAACAAATAAAGTGACGGATGCGGAGGAGGCGGAGCGACTGCTGAAGAATTTTCCCGCGCGGTTGGAGAAATTTCGCGCCAAGGGCTCCGTGCTCGTAGGGGATGTGCATCCAGATGCGATTAACGTGGCGGGTGCGCTGACGCCGGTGCCCGGAGGCGTGGGGCCGATGACCATTACGATGCTCATGAGCAATACAGTGAAGGCGGCACGGCTAAGGCGCGGGCGCGGTGCGCTTGAGCGGCAACCGGTGAATTCGGCCTCTGGAGCGCGGTGACCGCTTCGATGCTGCGGCTGGGGTTGACCGGTGGCATTGCGAGTGGGAAAAGCGCGGTGGCCGGGATGCTGCGCGAAATGGGATTTACGGTAATTGATGCGGATTCGGTAAGTCATTCGCTGATCGAGCCGGGACAAGCAGCCTACCAGGAAGTGATTTCCAAATTTGGCGCGTCTGTTTTAGATGGGGAGGGCCGAGTGGATCGTGCTCGGCTCGGCATGCTGGTGTTTGCGGACGCAGGCAAGCTGGCGGCGCTGAATGCGATTTTGCATCCGCGAGTGAAAAGCGAGATTGCTCGGGGATTCGCGGAGTTGGCAAAGGATGGTGCGAAGGTGGCGTTTGTGGAGGCGGCGCTGCTGGTAGAGGCGGGATATCTGGATGAGCTGGATGGATTGGTGGTGACATGGTCGCGGCCGGAACAGCAGGTGCAGCGATTGCTCGAGCGGGGGATGAGCGAAGAGGAAGCGCGGCGAAGGATTACGGCGCAGATGCCAGCGGAAGAGAAGCTGAAGTTTGCCACGGAGAAGATTGATTGCTCGGGATTGATGGCGGAGACGCGGCGGCAGGTGGAGGAGTTGGCGGAGAGGATACGCAGCGGAAGCGGAGAGCGGTGACGACGCTCGCGATGTCGAGAGCTTTTTAATTTACGGCGGCTATTGCGCTGTCGCATGCACCGAACTGGCATGCGACATCCACGCAACGCTTTCATTCCGCTGGCGAGTCGACGATCGGAACTATACTAGTGTCCAAGCGACTAGGGTCAAGGTGCAGGTCGGGAAGGAATTGAATATGGAAGCACGACGAAGATCGAACGCTGTGCGGTTGGTCGTGGTGTTCGCAGTGCTGTTGCTGGGGGCGTATTGGGCGGGTGCACGGTGGGGGCAGCGGCAGCCGGTGAGCGTGGAAGCAGTACCGCGCAGTTCGGTTGGAGGCGGAGCGCCGGGAGCGGCGCGTGGCAGTGTGAAAAGCGCATCGGATGCGGCGGCGCGAGATGCGGCGCTTACTGACGATGAAGCGATCAATGTGCGGGTATACCGGCAGGCCGCGCCGGCCGTGGCGAACGTTTTAACCAAGGCTACGGAGTACGATTTTTTCATGGACCCAGTGCCGGTAGAGGGCGCTGGTTCAGGATTTGTGATTGACGAACGCGGATATATTTTGACGAATTTCCACGTAGTGCAAGAGGCGCAATCGATCGAGGTGGTGCTGGGCGATCAGTCGCGATATGCGGCGAAATTTATCGGTGCCGATCAGCGAAACGATGTCGCGCTGGTGAAGATCGATCCGAAAGGCAAGAAGATTGCGACGCTGCCGCTGGGTGATTCAACGTCGCTGCAGGTCGGACAAAAGGTTCTGGCCATTGGCAACCCGTTTGGATTTCAGAGCACACTGACCACCGGGGTGGTGAGCGCAATCGGAAGAACGGTGCAGACCAGCCAGAGCACGTTTATCGACGAGGCCATTCAGACAGATGCGGCAATCAATCGCGGAAATTCGGGCGGTCCGTTGATAAATTCGCACGGAGAAGTGATCGGAATTAATTCCGCGATTTATACGCCCTCGGGAACGACGGCTGGGATCGGCTTTGCGATTCCCATCAATACGGCCAAGATGATTGCGCACGACTTGATAACTGATGGACGAGTGCACCTGGCGTACCTGGGAATTCAGACGATTCCGGTCGGCGGAAATCTAGCAGAGGCGCTGCAGTTGCCGGTGCAAGAAGGATTGCTGGTGGAAGTAGCCGCGAAGGGCGGCCCTGCGGCGGCGGCGGGGATTCGCGGAGGCGATCGCGTCGTGCAAGCGGGCATGCAGCGGATCGCGATCGGTGGCGATGTGATTACCGCCGTCGATGGGCAAAAAATGTCGGGCCCGATGGATTTGAATATCGCGCTGAACCGGAAGCGGCCGGGCGATGTCATGACCCTCACGGTTTATCGCGGCGGCAAGAAGATAGATGTGCCGGTGAAGTTGGCGGAGCGGCCGGGGAAATAAAACGCGCCATACGGCGGCAGCTGCAGCAGTTCAGCGAGAAAATTCCGACCGATAGCGACGGCGATCGGCTTCGCTGAGGGTAAACCACGATTCGGCGATATCGCGGACGCGCTCCAGTTCGCGTTGCATTTCCGCGTGCTTGGCTTCCAGGATCTCCTGATTGGCATCTTCCGGCACGTAGATCGGCGCGGAAAAAAAGTATCACCGCACGCGCAAACGGCTTGGGCAGCAGAAAGTGATCCCAGGTGTTTTCGAAAGTTTTACGGCGATTGACGCCGATGTGGAAGACCATCACCGGGCAGCCGGTTTTGCGAGCGAGCATGACCGGACCGGGCTTGGCGATATAGCGCGGGCCGCGTGGGCCGTCGATGGTAAACGCGCAATCGAGTCCCTCGGCCAAGCGCTTGGCCATGACGGCGAGACCTCGCAGGCCGCCACGCGATGAGCTGCCCTGCGCAGTGCCGAATCCGAGCCATTCGATGACTTTGCGCGTCCACTGACCGTCGAAGGCGGTGGTATTCATCACCACAATGCCCCGATTGCGTGCCCACCACGCGATCGGAATGATCACGCGATGCCAGAATGACCATATGCATCTTTTTTTCGTGGCGTGAACGCGTTCGGCGTGCTGCCAACCCAGAACTTCGTAGCGCAATGTTGGACCTAGAATTCGGATCACGGAATAAACGGCGGCAGCGATCAAAGGGATTTGAATGCGGCGCGACCACGGAAGATCCGGCAGCCGAACGTCGTAATGAGCGCTAACCGCGACTTGCGGGTCATCGCTATGTGCGCCCGTCCCTCCATCATTCACACGCACGGATGCGAGCCCTTCGTGGCGAGCCTGTTCGGGCAAGGAAACCCTCGCTGCGCCTGGTGTGGCGACGTCGTATAGTATAGCGATGGTCGGCGAGAGGCTGCCGGGATTCGGATTTGCGCATCTGAGTGGGTCGGGAGTGAAGTGATTGGCGTTTCAGGTTTACATCGCGAAGCAACGATATTGGCTCGCAGCAACAATCGCCATGCTGATCGGCGGCGGTTTGCTGACGGCGGCTGCGGGGCATTCCGACAATCCGTCGGATGATGCCGTCGGGACCATTGAAGGCGACTCCATCGCGCTGCAAGGGCCGATGAGCGTGGAAGTAGTCAATGGACAAGTCAAAACCATGCTGCGGAGCGGAAACGATATCCGCGTGAAGTCCGGGCAGGCGCGGCTCGATCTGGTGGAAGGCGGACAGATCGCGATTTGCGGGCCGGCGCATTTGTCGGTGCTCAAGTCAGCGGGCGCGCTGACCTTGGCGTTGGATACCGGAGTGATTCATGCGCACATCGAGCGCAAGCCGGTGCTTACAATTTATACCGCGCAGATTCAAGCCAAGCCGATTTCGATTGGGGATGCTCCGCAAGATGCGCTGATCGGATTCGAGACCCCGGGCGCGATGTGTGTAAGGGCGAGATCCGGGCGCGATTCGGCTGGAGCAACAACTCACAGCTCAGAATGTGATCGTGCCGCAAGGCGGCGATGTGTTGGTGAACAATGGGCAGCTGGACGGGTTGCAAAACACGCAAGGGCATTGCAGCTGCGAAGTAGCACTGGCGAAGGCGTCAGCGAAAGCGCCGGAGTTCAGCCGGCTGGCCACGCCGGAAGAGATTGAGAAAAAGCAGGCCCTAGAAAAGAAGGAAGTGAGCAAGCGAGAGGATATCTTTCTCGAGCAGCCTGCAAAGCCCAAGGAAGAGCCGGTCTATCAGGTGTTTATGCCGCCGCTGGCGTACGACGCCAAGGCTGCGGTGCAGAAAGACAATTTCGATCCGAAACTGATTCTGGTGGTGCGGCGGGTTCGGGTTCGCCCGACCCTGATTTTTCAGGGGCGAGTGGAAGACGCGCCGCCAAAACCGCAAAATGCAGCCGCGCAAAACATGAAGCCTGGCGCCGGAGCACGTGCCGCCGCTGCTCCTGCGCACCCCGAAGATTCCGTGGTAAACCGGGTTCGTGCTTTCTTTCGCCGTCTTTTCTCCTGATCCTTCCCGTTTGCCAGAAGCGGTCCCGCTTATGGCCTAATTTCTGTTGATTTTTGCCTTTCGTGTGGTACCGTTACTGGGCTACCCCTCCGCAGAGGTCCATGGCACTTGGGGATGTTGGTGCCATGAAGCTGAACGAAGAGCTGCTCAACCCACCCGAGCGCTAACGCTCTAAAAAAAAGTAAAGCAGTGAATTTGGGAGATTCCACCGTGAATCGGATCAGCACGGGTCTCGCACCCCGTTCTATTGTTGTGGTCACACTGCTTGCGATCGCTCTGATTTCCGGCTGCGCGGGATCCGTCAGCTCCAGCGGCAACGGAGGAGGCGGGAGCACACCTGCGCCTGCGTTGATTTCGGTAGCGATGTCTGTGGCAACGGTCAGCGTGCAAGTTGGGACTACGCAAACTTTCACCGCCACCGTCGCGAACGATTCGGGAAGTAAAGGCGTGACTTGGGCGTTGTCAGGTGCAGGTTGCAGCGGCACAACCTGTGGCACGGTAGCCCCGGGGTCGACGGCTTCAGGTGCGGCGGTTACGTACACGGCGCCTGCCGCGGTCCCTAGCCCGGCCACGGTCACATTAACGGCCACCTCGGTAGCAGATGGAACGAAATCGGCGAGCACCACCATTACATTGACGACAGCTCCTGTTGTAGCGGTCGCGCTATCGCTTCCGACGGCCAGCGTAGCTGTTGGCGGAACACAAGCCTTCACGGCAAACGTGACTGGCGACTCGGCGGCCAAAGGAGTCACCTGGACAGTGACAGGCACCGGCTGCATGGGTGCGACTTGCGGAACTGTGACGCCGGCTACGAGTGGATCCGGGGTGGCAGTGAGCTACACCGCGCCCTCGGCAGTGCCGAATCCCGCGACGGTAATCTTGAAGGCGACGTCAGTGGCAGACACGACGAAGTCGGCTTCGGCGACGATTACGGTTACGACCACGGCGGGACCCATTGCGGTGACGGTATTACCGACCTCGGCGAGCGTAAGTATAAACGGCACACGACCCTTTACGGCCACGGTCGTCAATGATCCAGCGAACAAGGGCGTCACTTGGACACTTACTGGAGCCGGCTGTACGGGCAGCGGCTGCGGCATTCTTAGCGCGACGACCAGCGCGTCGGGTGTAGCCGTGATCTACAAAGGACCATTGCTATTGCCGAATCCTGTAACGATAACGTTGACGGCGACATCGGTGACCGATTCGACGAAATCCGCATCGGCGATGATAACCATCACTGGCACCACACCGCCGATCGCGGTGACATTGTCAGGGACGACCGCCATCGTGACGGTGAACGGAACCCAGCCTTTTACGGCGACCGTGGCCAACGATTCCGGGAATAAAGGCGTGAGCTGGACTGTGACTGGCAGCGGGTGCAGCGGTGCAGCCTGTGGTGCGGTTGCTCCTGCAACGAGCGCATCCGGTACTGCGGTCACTTATACGGCTCCTGGCTCCGTGCCGACGCCGGCAACGGTCACGTTAAAAGCGACGTCGGTGGCGGACACCACGAAATCGGCCTCGGCGACGATTACAGTGCAGGCAGGAACCGGGGGCGGAATCGCAGTAACACTGACCCCGAAGCGCGGCGGAATTGTCGTGTCGCAGGCACTGAAACTTGACGGCGACGGTCGCGAATGATGCTGGTAATACGGGTGTCACGTGGTCGGTGTCCGGAACGGGAACACTAAGCGGACAGACACTCACGGCGGCGACGCTGACCGGGACAGCCGCGGGGAGCGCCGTGGTGACCGCCACGAGCAATGCCGACGTCACTAAAAATGCATCGGTGACCATTGGCGTGACGGATCTAGCCGGCGTTTTCACTTATCACAACAACAACAATCGAGACGGCAGCAACACGCGAGAGTTTGCGTTGACGACAAGCCAACGTCAATACGTCCAGCTTCGGAAAACTGTTTTCGTGCAATGCGGATGGAGCGATTTACGCCCAACCACTGTGGGTGGCAAAGGTCAGTATTGGCGGGGGCACGCACAACGTCATCGTGGCGGCCACTATGCGGGATTCCGTTTACGTTTTTGACGCCGACGCGAATCCATGCGTGAAATATTGGAACAAGAACCTGATTCCGAATGGCGAAACTTACGGCAACAATGGAGACATTGGCTCCGTGGACATCTTCCCAGACATTGGGATATTGGGTACGCCGGTCATTGATTCAGCGACGGGCACGATTTATGTGGTCACGAAAACCAAGGACAGCGGTACCGCGAACTACCACCAACGGATTCACGCGCTGAGCCTGGTCGACGGAAGCGAAAAATTCAACGGCCCGATAGATATCACTTCGGCGATTACCGTTCCGGGCAATGGGGATGGTGGCTCGGGATCAAGGGTGCCGTTTAACCCGCTCACCGAGAATCAGCGTTCGGGACTGGCGCTGGTGAACGGCGTGGTGTATGTCAGCTGGGCATCGCACGGAGATAACCCTCCATATCATGGCTGGATCATTGGCTACAGCGCCGGGAACCTGGCGCAAGCTCCAACGGTATTCAACACCACTCCCAATGGCGGTTTGGGTGGAATCTGGATGGGTGGTGGAGCGCCAGCGGCGGACAGCTCGAACAATCTTTACGTGATTACCGGGAACGGGAGCTTTGACAGCAGCGTGGGCAATTACGGCATGGCATTCCTCAAGCTCGGCACGACCGGCGGCCTTAGCGTGAGTGATTTCTTCTCTCCATTTAACGAGAGCACGTTGAGCACTGGTGATCAAGACTTCGGGTCGGGCGGGGCAGCGGTCCTGATCGATCAACCGACTGGCCCGTTCCCGCACCTGGTGGTGGGTGGAGGAAAAGATCACAACCTCTTTGTTCTCAATCGCGACCCGGGCAAAATGGGGGAATTCAACGCATCGAGTAACAACGTGGTGCAGTCCGTGCCGTTTGGCAACGGAATCTTTGCACCGCAGCATTCTGGAACAATAACCTGTATCTGGCGGGCTCCGGTTCGTTGAAGGCATTTGCTTTCAACTCAGGTAGCTCGACATTCAACACTACTCCAGTTCACAATCGACGGACTCCTATGGTTTTCCGGGATCGTCGCCTTCGGTTTCGTCGTCCGGCACGAGCGAACGGCGATCGTATGGGCAATGAGCAGCAATGCCTTCGGTACCAACAATAATGGGCCGAGGGCGGCGGGTCCAGCGCTGCTTCGTGCCTACGACGCAACCAACCTGAATAGCGAGCTGTGGACCAGTTCGCAGGCGGCCGGCGGGCGTGACACGGCGGGAAATTCCGTCAAATTCACGGTGCCGACGGTGGCAAATGGCAAGGTCTATATCGGTAACCGTGGAAGCGACGATTCAAATGGCAACGGAAGCGTATTTGGACAGATTAACGTTTACGGGTTGCTACCGAACTAGCAAGCACGCGTATCCACAATTCAGGCGTACGCAAAAAGTGTCTCGATCTTTTGGCAGGCCGATTTATACCAAAAAAACCGTAGGAATGTACGGGTTTCGCCTTATTGATCCTGAGGCCGGGAATGTTTAAGGTGTCAGCCATCCTCCCCAGGGCTTCGTGACGTTCGGGTCGTGTTAAGTGGCATAAATCTGAACCAAGAGCTGCTCCATCGCTCCACCCACCGGGGCGCTAAGCTCTAAAAACAACACCATCAGTTTGGGAGATTTCACAGTGAATCGATCCTGTACCAGGCTCGCACGCTGCCTTAGTGGCATCGCTACCCTCCTGGCCTTGTGGATGGGCATGGGCTGCTCTGGAGGTGTTACCAGCAACACCGGTGGAGGAGGTACGACTCCCCGCCGCAGGCTGAGATTGCTGTAACCGTCGCGACCACCACAGCCACGGTACAAGCCGGCGCTACGCAGACGGTGACGGCGACGGTGGCCAACGATTCCGCCGCTAAGGGGGTGAGCTGGGCGCTTTCCGGAGCGGGTTGCAGCGGAGCGACGTGCGGAGCCGTGTCGCCTGCGACGAGCGCGTCTGGAGCGTCGGTCACGTACACCGCGCCAACTGCGCCACCGAACCCGGCGACAGTAAATTTAACGGCAACATCCGTGGCGGATGGAAGCAAGTCAGCATCGATGACGATCACGATTGCAGCGGTCGTACCCACAGTGCCGGTGACGGTCAGCCTGACGCCGCTACGCGGGGGCATCGTTGTGTCGCAAGGGCTGAATTTCACGGCGACGCTGACGAACGACACAGCCAATAAGGGTGTGACCTGGACGGTGACTGGGCCGGGCACGTTGTCTGCACAAGCGGCGACGACCGCGACGCTGACGGGCAGCGGCGCTGGAACAGCGGTGGTGACTGCTACCAGCAACGCGGATAGCACCAAGAGTGCTTCGGCAACGATTGGTGTGACCGACCTCGCGGGAGTTCTCAGTTATCACAATGATTTGTCGCGCGACGGATTGAATTCGCAGGAGTACGCGCTGACAACCGCGAATGTGAATACCAACACCTTTGGCAAACTCTTTTCCTGCGCTGCCGACGGCGCAATCTACGCACAGCCTTTGTGGGTGCCTAACGTGAACATCGGGGGCGGAGTTCACAATGTGATCGTAGCTGCCACGATGCGCGACTCCGTGTACGTGTTCGATGCGGACGCGAGTCCATGTGTGACCTACTGGCATCAAACGCTGATTCCTGCAGGCGAAACCTACGGCAGCTTCAGCGATCTAGGTTCGAAAGACATTTATCCAGACATCGGAATTTTGGGAACACCGGTGATTGACACCACCAAGCAGACGATTTATCTGGTTTCGAAAACCAAGACGACTGCCGGTGTTTACCACCAAAGGCTGCACGCGCTGAATCTGGTGACGGGAGCGGAAGCCGCGAGCAGTCCGGTGGAACTGGATAACACGATCGCGGCGAACGGCAATTGTGAAGGCGGAACGACGATGACCTTCGATCCCCAGTTGCACAATCAGCGGCCGGGATTGGCGCTGGTGAATGGCGTGGTGTACATCGCGTGGGCCTCGCATGGTGACACTGGCGCGTTCTATCACGGTTGGGTGGTGGGATATGACGCAGCGAGCCTGAGTCGCACGACGGTGTTTAATGACACGTTGAATTCGGTCTCGGGAATGGCGTACTGCCGCGGTGGGATCTGGATGTCCGGAGGAGCGCCGGCTGCTGATACGGATTCCAATAATGTGACGAGCCTATATCTGATCACGGGCAATGGCGCGTTCGATGGCACCGGCAGCTACAGCAACAGCTACCTGAAGCTCAGCACCCCTTCGCTAGGCGTCACTGATTTCTTCACACCTTTCAATCAGAGTGCGCTGGACTCGGACGATCAGGACGTTGGCTCAAGCGGAACCGCGCTGCTGATCAATGCCGCAAACGGCAAAAAATTGCTGGTGGGCGGAAGCAAGGGCGAAGTCATGTTCGTGCTGGATCGCACCGCCATGGGCGGATTCAATGCCACCGATAACGTGATCCAGGAGTTCGCTCTAACCTCTCACTCATTTTCGACCCCGGCGTTCTGGAACAACACTTTGTACTACTTCGGAGCGCAGTATGGAGGGCAGCAGGCGGGACAGGCGTTCGCGTTTAACGGGGCGACTGGGCTGTTCGCAATCGCACCGACCGCGCAGACGACCTCAACGTTCGGATTTCCGGGATCATCGCCGTCGATATCGGCTACACCTACCGCGACGAACGGAATTCTGTGGGCGCTTGATTCCGGTGCGAAAGGAACAACCAACGGTGCGACGACCCAAGCTGGCCCCGCGATCTTGCACGCTTACGATGCTACTAATATCGCGACCGAGTTGTGGAGCAGCTCGCAAGCTTCGGGAGGCCGCGATCAGGCTGGGAATGCGGTGAAGTTCACGGTGCCGACCGTCGCGAATGGAAAGGTGTACGTAGGAAGCCGTGGGAATGACGATACGGTTGGCGGGGGCAGCGTGTTTGGGCAGATTGATGTGTACGGCTTGCTGCCGAATTGATCCGCAAATCGATTGGTCAAATTGCACTTAAGAAACAAGACGGGCCGGCGAATTCGCCGGCCCGTTCTAGTTGGTGGAGATTGTAGCTCAAGGTTCCAACAGTGATCCTTCATTCGAAGACTCGACCAGGACGACGATCCTTGTCGGAGCGTCAGTAAATGTCGTACTGCTCCCAGTGAAGGGTGGCGTCGGACTGGATGATCACGTGTTTGTGGGTGGTTTGCTCGAGTTCGTCGATGAGCATGGACTCGCGGGTCTTTAACGCTTTGGCGATTTCCGGGTGAACGCGCAGCGTCAGGTTGGGATTTTCGTGATCTGCAGTGGCCATCTTGCGCGCTTCGGCTTGGATTTCGTAGCAGAGCGTCGGGCTGGACTTCACCATGCCGCTGCCGGTGCAATAGGGACAGGGTTGGCAGAGCACGCGCTCAAGGGCTTGCTTGGTGCGTTTGCGAGTGATGCAGACGAGCCCGAATTCGTTGAAGCTGAGCGCCTTAGACGGGGCTTTGTCTTGCTCGAGGGCCTGCTGCAACGCGCTTAAAACTTTTTCGCGGTTGCGGCGCTCTTCCATGTCGATGAAGTCGACCACGATGATGCCGCCAAGGTCGCGAAGGCGAATCTGGCGGACGATTTCTTTTACCGCTTCGAGGTTGGTTTTGACGATGGTGTCCTCGAGGCGCGTGGAGCCTTTGCCGACGAATTTGCCGGTGTTAACGTCGATGGCGACCAGCGCTTCGGTGTGGTTGATGACGATGTAGCCGCCGGACTTGAGCCAGACTTTGGCGCGCAACGCTTTGTCGAGTTCGTGCTGGATGCCGAACTCTTCGAAGATCGGCGTTTCTTTGGTGTAGAGCTTGACGCGGCTGACCAGCTTGGGCTGGAAGCGGCTGACGAACTCAACGACCTTGCCGTATTCCTCTTCGTTGTCGATCCAGATGGCGGAGAAATCGTCACTGACGTAATCGCGGAGCATGCGCTCGACAAGATCGAGATCGCGATGGAGCAACGCGGGAGCTTTGCGCTCTTCGCTTTTCTGCTTGATGTCCAGCCAGGTCTTGCCGAGGAAGTCGATGTCGGCGCGGATTTCGTCATCGGTGGCGTCACCCGCGGCGGTTCGAACGATGAAGCCGCCGGAATAGGCGTTGCCAGCCTCGCTGACCAAACGGCGAAGGCGTGAACGATTTTCCGCGGAAATAATTTTGCGGGAAACACCGGTGTGATGAACCGTGGGCATATAGACCAGGAAGCGGCCTGGAAGCGCAACGTGACTAGTGATACGCGCGCCCTTTTTGCCGAGCGGCTCCTTGGCGATCTGGATGACAACATCCTGACCGGCCTTGAGCATTTCGGAAATTAGCTGTGGACGGCGCGGCGGACCGGAACGCTGATAGCCGCCACGGTCGTGACGGGGACCTCCGCCGGGACGCCGTTCGAATCGTCCACCTGGGCGACCGCCGGGGCGGCCACCGCGATCACGGCCACGATCACTTCCGCCACTTCCACCACGATCGCTTCCGCCACGATCAGTTCGACCGCCGCGGTCGGCGCCGCGATCCCACCACGGCTGTCGCGTCCACCGCGATCGCGACCGCCACTGCGATACGGTCGCTGGAAACGAGAGCGTGGATTGCCGCCGATGCGCGCGGAATCACGCGGAGCAAACTCTTCACGAGGCGCGCCGGCGCTGCGAGGCGCACGGGTTTCGCCGGGAAGAAGGATGGAATCGTCTTCAGCGCCGGGCCGAGATGCGGATTCACCCGAGGCAGCGAGCGATTCATGAGCACCGTGTTCGTGGTCGCCTTCGTGAGAACCTTCGGCATCGGCGTGCGTGTCACCGCTGTCGGCGTGGTCAGTCTCGGCGTGCGCACTTTCGGCGTGATCGGCCAGACCCGCGGCATGAAGGGCGTCGTCGTGCGCGGCGTCGGCTTCGGCCTCGGCGCGTTCGCGTGGGCTCAGCTCGACGGCTTCCTGGGCCTCGCCTTCTGCGCGATCGATCTCTTCGTGATTTTCGTCGGCGGCTTCGGCTTCTTCGGAAGCATGAACTTCCTCGGTGCTTTCGTCGGAGACTTCGATTTCGTCTACCTCGATGGCGTCGACTTCCTCTTCGTTCTCCTCGTCATCTTCCTCGTCGTCATCGAAATCAGCGCCGCCAGCCAGCGCGTCTGCTGGAGCGGTAGCCTGGATCTCGTCGTGCTTGGCTTCCACCAGGCTCGTAGAGAGGGCGTCAACTTCCTCTTCGCTGAGAGAGGGTTCGACGGCGGCCTGATCGGCAGCGAAAGGCTCACGCGTTTCGTGTAGCGCGGCCACACCGGAATCGTGAAGCGCGGTGTCGGTGTCCTCGGCGGACGAGACTTCCTGGTTACCGCCATCAGCAGATTCCGCTTCGGCGGCAGCTTCGGTTTCGGCGAGCAGCCAGCGAGGCAGTCCACCGGAAGAGCGTCGTGGAACATTCGTCGACTGCGGCGCACTGGCCGGAGGGACTTTGAAACCGCGCGGTGCGGATTCGTTCACTTCAGGCTGGCGCTCGTGGATCTCAGGTTCGGCCGCCGGCGCTGAAGAAGCAGCGAGAGGCTTGCCGCGATACTTGGCGAGCGACTCACCCGGCAGGACAAAAGGCTCTTCGGTGCTGCCACTCTGCTGCGGAGGACCACTCGGGCGGGGTCCACGATCAGCACCACGAGATTCCCCACGGCGTTGCTCGCCCCCGCGTTCGAATCTTCCGCCGCCGCGCTGGTCGCGATTGTCGTACCCGCGATCGTTGCCACGGTCGTTGCCGCGAGAATCGTTGGAACGCTGCGGATCGCCGCTCTGAGGAGCGGCGTACTTCGACGGAGGGAGATTGCGTCCACCCGGAGCACCCTGCGGGCGTCCGCCACGACGGCGTCCGCCGCGACGTCCCCAGCGGCCGCGACCACCGCGATCGCCGCCACGGTCGCTGCCACGATCCGCTCCGCGATCGTTACCGCGGTCACCACCACGGAAGTCCGCGGGCCCTCGATCATTGCGCTGCGGATATCGTTGCGTGGGATTGTATTGATGGCCGAAATTCTGCGGCGCGGAGGCGTTGGATTCAGGCTGGCGCTCGTCCTCAGGAGAAACGTCTTCATTGCCGGGCTCGTTGCGGGGCGCTGAGGGCGAGCCGGCCTCGGCGTGAATCTCCTCGGGCGCTTCATCGTGCACTTCGTGAGATCCTTCATCGCCATGCTCGTGAGCCTGTGCGTGCTCGTGCTCTTCGTGAGTGGCTTCAGCGATATCGAGGTGAGTGCTTTCGCCGTTCGGCGCGTGCGAGCTTTCGTCGCCGGCGTGCGCGTGGCTCAGAATCTCGCCAGGCAGCAGCTCCACGTGGCTTGGTCCGGCAGGCGGCACCACCGGGGATGCCACCGCGTGGGGCTCGCCATGACCATGGCCGGGATCATAATCCTCGAGATTTTCGAATACGTCGCTGACGTAAAGAAAAGCGTCGCCATCGAGGCCGATGTCAACGAAAGCAGACTGCATACCGGGGAGAACGCGGGTGACGCGGCCTTTGTAGATGCTGCCTACGAGCGCGAATTCTTTTTCGCGCTCAATGTAAATCTCAACTAGCTGACCTTCTTCCAAAATCGCGACCCGCCGTTCATGGGAGGCCGCGGAAATAACCAATTCTTTAGACATGAAAACTCCTTGTGTTGCGAGGCGCCGGATGGACCGGCGTCCTGGATGCGCGCGGCCGGAAAAAGGCCGAGCGGGACGCATCGCCGCGAGCTTGCGCTCAGCGGATTGCGGGAATAGCGCGGGAGCCCGATCCCCGAGAAGGGAAGCGAGGCACACGAAGGCGAGATGTGCAGGGAGATGCCTTTGCGTTCGAAGCCGGAGGGATGGAGCCCGGCGGGGCCGGGGTCACGAACGACGTAGTTCCTCTTGCTGTCGATGCTCGTGCTATTGCGGGTAAGCCGTCGCCGGGAAAATCCCGGGCAAGCGGCGGACGATGCTGTCACTCTACTGTTCCTGAAAAATGCAACCGGCGCGGCTTTTCCCAAGAAGCAAGCCGAACGCTCGGCACCGGCGAATCGCCTAGTTGACGAAACGGCGAATTCTGACGTTCATCACCAGGCCAATGGCCAGAAAAACGAACAATGTGGCCGAGCCGCCGTAGCTCATTAAGGGCAACGGAATGCCGGTAACCGGCATAGCGCCGATCACCATAGCCACATTTACCAAAACATGGAAACCCAGCGCCGCGGCCACGCCCATAACCAGAAACATGCCGGCGCGATCTTTCGCGCGTTGGGCGTTCTGGACGAGTCGTAACAGCAGAGCCATGTACAGCCCTAAGGCCAGCAGCACGCCTTTGAATCCCTGTTCCTCGGCCCAAGCCGACATGATGAAGTCGGAATAACGGACGGGGATATAACCCAGTTGATTCTGCGTACCGTGCCTAAAACCTTTGCCCCAAAATCCGCCGGAACCTACGGCGATCTTGGACTGCAACAACTGATAACCGGAACCTTTAGCGTCTTCTTCAGGATGCAAGAAGGAAGTGATTCTCTCGCGCTGGTAGGGCTTCAAAATGTGTTTGCTCACCGGTGGATAGAAAACACTCCCGATTAACAAAGCTCCGGCTAAAGAAATGACGGCTGCGTGCTGCCACTGCAAACCCCCAAGGAACGCGCCGACGACTAACAACGGCACCAGCACCATGGCTGTGCCCAAATCCGGCTGCTTAAGTATGAGGGCGAGTGGCACGCCTACCAAGAGCCCCGCTTTAATCAGGTCGCGCAGGGAAAGCTCATCGGTGCGCACTTCCGCGAAGAAGCGCGCCAGCCAAACTATTATAATCAACTTTACGAGTTCTGACACCTGGAAAGCTTCGCCGAGGATGGGGATCCAGCGTTTGGCGCCAAAACGAGTGTGCCCGACCATCAGGACGGCGACTAAGGCGATGATGCCGATCAGGTAGAGAATCCATGCCTGATCGAGGATCAGGTGATAGTCCAAGCGAGACAACAAGAACATGATCACGAAGCCGATAACCAGCCAGCGCACCTGCTTCATGTGCATACCGGCCAGCGAACTGCCCTGGGTGGCCGAGTAGATCTCGATCACGCCGAGGGTGCAGATGGCGAGTAGGATGGCCAGCAGCCACCAGTCGTAGTCTCGTGTTCCGGGTGCGTCATTCATTCGTTTCAGCCTTCAACTTCATAAAATCAGGGTCGCGACGACCCACCACCAGACGCTAGTTCGGATTGTTCTGCCCGCTCGGATCATTCTGAGCGCTGGTCGGCGGAACGGTTTCCTGCTGTTCGCGAGCCGGCTTTTGCTGCTTCTGCCGCCGCGCTACCGCGTTGAACTGTCGGAGCGCGTTGCGGCTCTTCGGCAGCCTTGGGAGAATCACTTGGTTTGGTGTCGCTTGCGGTTACGGTGGTGCCGTCGAGCTTCTTGTTCTTCTTGTCGTAATAGGCCTTGATAATGTCGCGGACTACCGGACCGGAGGCTTCGCCGCCGTGCTGGCCGCTTTCCTGAACGAGGACAGCAACCGCGATTTCAGGATTGCGCTTCGGCGCATAGCCGACGAACCAGGCGTTGTCCTCGAACTTCTTCTGTTTCCCGAAGCGCGCGCGTGTGTCGTAGCCGATGACCTGTGCCGTGCCGGACTTCCCGCTGAACTCAATGCCAGTCAGCTTCAGTGTTGTGCCCGTGCCGCCTGGTTCGTTGATGACCCCATACATGGCATCGGTGATTTTCTCGATTGTCGGCTCGGAGATAGCGAATCGTTCTTCGCCCACGTTCTGGGCGTCCTTGAGCAGGTGTGGCTGCTTGAACACGCCACCCGAAGCGATTCCGCCAATCATGCGGGCGAGCTGAAGCGGAGTAGTAGTGACGGCGCCTTGCCCGGTAGATACGGAGATGGTTTCGCCGGCGTACCATTTACGGTGAAAGACACGCTCAACCCATTGTTCAGAGGGCATAAGCCCGCCTTCCTCGGAAGGAAGGTCGATTCCGGTTTTGTGTCCGATGCCCAAGCTTGTCGCCATAGTAAGAAAGTCGATCGATGCCCAATCGCTGGCCAGCTGCGTAGAAGAAGACGTCACAAGAGTGCAGGATGGCTTGATGGAGATCCATCACTCCGTGAGAGGTCGCGCCCTTCTTCGAGAAATAAACCCAGCACTTGAATTGGCGGCCGTAAAACGTCCCGTAACCAGGGCAATAGGTGGAAAAACTCTCGGGCGGATTCTTATCTTCGAGCATGGCCGTGCCGGTGACGATCTTGAAAACCGAGCCAGGGGCCAGCTGTGCCTGAATGGCGCGATTTAGCAGCGGGTGCAAAGGGTCGTCGTTGAGTTCTTTCCACTCTTTGGTAGAGATGCGAATCGCAAAATCGTTGGGATCCGGTGTTGGCCGGCTGACCATAGCCAGTACTTCGCCAGTACGTGGGTCCAGCGCCACCACCGCACCTGGACGCGTGCCTAGCGATTGCTCGGAGATCTGTTGCAAGTCGTAATCGATTGTGAGCTGAATCTGCTTGCCAGGGATGGCTTCCTGCGTGGGCAGGCGGTCGACTTCCTTGCCGACGCTGTTGACGATCACGCGACGCATGCCGTCGGTACCTTGCAACAGTTCGTTGTACTGGCGCTCCAGTCCGGATTTTCCGGCGAAGTCGCCGGGCCGCAGCTTGCCATTGCTGTCTTCGATTTGCTTTTCGCTGACTTCTCCTACGTAGCCGCTGGCATGGGCCATGAATCCGCCGGGCAGGTAGCGCCGGCGGTGCACCATCAGCATTTCTAACAGAGGAATATCTTCGTGGTGCGATTCGATGAAAGCGACATCGGCTGGCGTAGCCTGCGGTTTGATTACGATGGGCTGAAACTTGGGCAACTCGCGCGCGCTATCGAGCTGATCGATCAGGTCATTTATCGGCACGCCAAGGCCGTCGGCGATCATGGGAAGGCTCTTCATTACAAGTGATGGATCGTCGCGAAGGAGCAGCACGGAAAATGAGGGGTAGTTGTCGACGAGAACGCGGCCATCGCGATCCAGCATGCGGCCACGCGGGGCGATCACGGGAATCGAGCGGACGCGATTGCGCTCTGCCCACTGCGAATACTTGTCGGAGTCGATGACCTGGAGCTTCCAGAAACCGATCAGCAGCACGCCAATCATTCCTACGATGACGTAGGAGACGACCGCGAGCCGCGCCTGCGGCAAACGATTATCGTTGCGGAACCAGTACGACACGAAATCCCCGTGCGAAACCTTGTTAATTCGCGGCTCGGCTTACGTCCGAGGCCGCGTTGTTGGGCTGTTCGCAGCCCGCTCCGATGGCGTCGGAGGACGCTCGCGTCCTGAAATCAACCGCGACTGGATCAGCTACGGTTGAAATGGGCTGCGAATGAGTCGAAGTGACCCGTCCGCCCTTCAGCAGGGAGCCTGCAAAATTCCCTGAAATGCCGAGTTTCCGACCAAACCTCGCTGTTCATGATGCGAAGCGAGTTCTTTTTAACGGTACGCTTGCCAGAGAGGGGCTGCAAGCCGTACGGGGGGACAGGTTCCATCTTGCCAATATGAGGATGGGCAGAATTGCAATGGGTCTGAAATCGGCTTACCTCCCGACATTACGACCACCAGAGGATCGTTGCCCACTGCGATCCCGTTCGCTGCAGCAGCGCGTCGATGCGATACATCACGGCACCCACCACTTTATTCGTAGCGGAGCGCGACCATGGGATCGACCTGCATGGCGCGGTGGGCTGGAATCAGCGCTGCGATGGTTGCGACCAGAAGCACTGCTAGTGCGGCCGCCATCAGGGTCAGCGGATCGTTCGGAGCGGTTTCGTACAGCAGTGCTTCCATCAGGCGCGTCAATGCCAATGCGCCTGCTAAACCGATGGCCACGGCGAAAGCCGCTAACAGCAGCGCTTCGCGTAATACCATTCGCGCGATGGTTGACGCGGCCGCGCCCATGGCCATGCGTACTCCGATTTCCTGGGTGCGCTGCCCGACTGAATAGGAAACGACGCCATACACTCCGATGATGGCGAGAGCTACGGCCAAGCCGGCGAAAATTACGAGCAGCACGACCTGAAATCGGGCATCGGCGGCAGAATCGGAGAACACCGTTTGCATGGTACGCACATCGGTAATGGGCTGATCGGGATCAACGCGATGAATGGCAACCTCAACGGAACGCAGAACCTGTTGCGGATCACCGGTGGCACGCACGACGAAAGTCGCACCGCCAAGCGGTGCTTGCGAATTAGCAAGGTAGATCGTCGGAACCGGCGCGTCGCGTAGCTTGGTTTGTCGGGAATCCGCAACCACCCCGACAATCTGAACAGGATTTTTGACCGTCCAGCACACGCCCAACTGCTGTCCAAGTGCGTCTCCTTTCGGAAAAAAACGAGAGGCGAAAGACTGATTCACGATGGCTGCACTCGGAGCGGTAAGCGTGTCACGCTCGTTGAAATCACGTCCCCTGAGCAGGGGTGTGCCCATGGTGGCGAAGTAGGCTGGGCTGACGATCAGGAACTGCGCGCCCGGAGCGGTTGCGCTATTGACAGGTTCCTGGGTGCCAAGAGCGAAGCACGAACCGGAGACGAGTTCGGACGCGAGAGGAAGCCAATCCGTGGTGCTGGCGGAACGCACCCCCGGAATCTGGCGAATTTCATCCAGCAGGCGCTCGACATAACGTACCTGCTTGGCAGGGCCGCTATATTTCACATCTGAGATGGAAACGCCCATGGAAACCAGATGATCGGCGTCGAATCCGAGATCGACGGAGGTCAGCCGCTGAAAGCTGCGGATCAATAACCCAGCTCCCACCGAAAGCAACAGTGCCAGCGCGATTTCCGCGACCACCAGTGTTTGGCGCAATGCGCGGTTGCCGCCAATTCCGCCGCGGGTCGTGCCCTGTTTGAGCGTGTTGTGAAGATCGATACGAGAAAGCCGCAAAGCCGGCAGCAATCCGAAGAGAATGGTAGTGGCGAGCGCCAGGACCACGGCGAAGACGAATACATATGTGTCGATGCGAATGGATTCCATGCGCGGCAGGTGCGAGGCCTCGGGGATCAAGCTGAGCAAACCGGTGAGTCCCCACTTGGCGATGGCGAGGCCGCCGAGCGTGCCAGCCGTAGCGAGCAGCAGGCTTTCGACAAAAAGCTGGCGCACCACTCGAGAACGGGCGGCTCCGAGGGCGGTGCGCACCGCAATTTCGCGCGATCGTCGCACGCCGCGCATCAGCATGAGGTTTGCGACGTTGGCACACGCGATGAGCAACACAAAACCCACAGCCGAAAAGAGTACGAAAAGTGGCGTGCGCACGTCGGAGGTGACGTCCTTGAGCATCGGAATCACCATTGCTCCCCAACCGGCGTTGAAATCCGGACGCAACTCGGCGGTGTATCCGGCGACGCGTTCCATGTCCTGCTGTGCTTGCGTCATGGTAATGCCGGGCTTTAGGCGAGCGATCACGCGCAAGTAGCGTCCACGCTTGGCGAAATCCGAATCGCGAGTGAAGGCAAACGGGATCCACAGACTTGCTTTTATGTTCGGAACGGCGAAGCCCTTGGGAAGAACTCCCACCACTAGTTTGGATTGATCGTTAATCTTTAGCGGACGATTTATCACCCGGGAGTCGCTGCCAAAATGCTCTTGCCAGAATTCGTACGTCAAGATCACGCGATCGTCGCGGCCGGGAATACCGTCTTCGTCGCTGAACGTGCGCCCTATGAGAGGGGCTACCTGCAACACAGAAAAAAAGTCGGGCGTTACGAACAGAGCCGGAACGGTGACCGGCCCATTGGCCAAATTGATGTTGGCGGAGCCGCCGGCTACAGCAGCCATCGGCCCGAAGGAGCGATTCTGATCGCGCCAGTCAAGAAAATTCAGCGGGTTGACGACATTGCGAGCGTAGCCCCGCTTGGGGTTGGCTTCCCAGACGCGCACGAGGCGATCGGATTCACTGAAGGGCAGTGGGCGGAGCAGCACAGTGTTCACCACACTGAAAATTGCCGTGCTCGCGCCAATTCCCAATGCCAATGTGAGGATGGCGATGACCGTGAAGCCCGGATTTTTCGCCAGCAAGCGTGCGCCGTATCGAACGTCCTGCCAAAGACTCTCGAGCGAAACAAAGGTCCACATTTCGCGGCTCCTCTCCTTGATGCTGGTGGTATTGCCGAATTGCCGCCGAGCTGCATAGTCGGCTTCTTCCGTGTTCGCGCCGAAGCTACGATTTTTTTCCTGACGCATGGCCAGATGGAATGCCACTTCCTCATCGAGGTCGCGGTCCAACTGCTCGCGGCGCACCAATGCTTTCACTCGCAGCAAAAAGTTGTTGAGCCAGTTGCCCCTCATTACCGTTCTTCCTTACGCCGTTTGCAACACGCGCGCTACGGCCCCGGACATTCGCCGCCAATATTCGGTCTCTTCGGTAAGCTGCTTTTTGCCTGTCGCTGTAAGTGCGTAATATTTCGCTCGCCGGTTGTTCTCCGACGTGCCCCACTCGGCGGACAAGAGGCCCCGGAGCTCCAGCCGGTGCAATGCGGGATAGAGCGCGCCTTCTTCCACGCGCAGCACATCCTGCGAGCTCTCGTGAATCCATTCGGCGACGCCGTAGCCGTGCATTGGGCCACTCGCCAGCGATTTGAGGATCAGCAGGTCGAGTGTTCCCTGCAGCAAGTCGCCGGGATCCTTCTTGATAGCCATGAGCCCTCCCACATCCATAAGACGCTTAGGGGAAGAAAATGTTTCTGTCAAACGTGCTTTTGGGTCTCGCATACATTCTCCGCCTCACCTTATTCGTCCGTGGCGCGCCGCTCGCGCACACGTCGTTTCAGGCAACTTGCCCGCCGCCCCAACGGCGCGATATCGTACTGAAACCGCCATCATGACCAGTCCACTTGCTTCGCCCCTGCGTGTTGCCTTGATCGGGATGTCCGGCACGGGCAAAAGCTTCTGGACAAAGCGTTTAGCCGCGGCTGGGCATCCGTATGTGTGTTGCGATGAACAGATTGAGCAGCGGCTGAGATCGCGGCTTGCGGCGGGTGGGTATGCCGGAATCAATGGTGTCGCCGCGTGGATGGGCTGGCCAGATAGCAGGACCTATGCGGAGCGGGAAAGCGACTATCTTGCGGAGGAGATCGCGGTATTGGACGAAGTGCTGAGCAAATTAGAGAGCGACCGCGCTAGCGACCTGATTCTGGACACAACCGGCAGCGTGATCCACGCCGGCAACAATATATTGATGCGGCTACGCCGACAGATGACTGTCGTCTACCTGGCGGCCTCGCCCGCCGAACAGCAGCTTCTGATCGAGCGCTATCTGACAGATCCCAAGCCGGTGCTATGGCGCGGCGCCTTTCAACCTAAGCAGGGCGAAGCGCCCCGGGAAACCGTGGCGCGTTGCTATCCATCACTGATCGCGGCTCGCCGGCAGAGTTACGAAGCCTTGGCGCACCGCACGGTGCCGGTGGCAGAGTTGCTAATGCTTGGCGGCGATGCGGCGTCACGATCCGATGCCGCAAGGGCGTTCTTGAAGTTGATACAGCCGAGTGAGCGCCGTTGAGATATCGCAGCACATCCCGCGAGGCTCCACTTACATCGCTGCGTGGCGCCGTCCTTCGCGGACTCGCCCCTGACGGCGGGCTGTACATGCCTGTCGAAATCGCGCGCCGCTCGCCGGAGGAACTCGAAGAATTTCGTCGCTTGCCATTCACCGAAGTCTGTTTTCGCGTGGTGCGTCCGTTCGCAGGACCTGACTTTCCCGAAGAAGTCCTCTGGCAAGTGGTGAGCGAAGCCATCAATTTTCCGGTGAAGTTGGTGTCGCTTTCGCCGGGCCTTCATATATTGGAACTTTTTCACGGCCCCACGCTAGCGTTCAAGGATTTCGGGGCGCGCTTCATGGCACGATTGATGGGCTATTTCGTGCGCGGGGAAACGCGGACACTGACAGTGCTAGTCGCCACGTCTGGCGACACCGGAAGCGCGGTAGCTCACGGATTTCTGGGTGTTCCCGGCATTCGCGTGGTGATTCTCTATCCCAGCAAACGCATCAGCGAAGCTCAGGAAAAACAATTCACGACGCTGGGCGAAAACATCACCGCCCTTGAGGTTGCCGGCACATTTGATGACTGCCAACGGCTGGTGAAGCAAGCGTTCTCGGATGCCGAGCTGAACAAGCGCGCGTTCCTTACTTCGGCCAACTCCATCAACATCGGTCGCTTGTTGCCGCAGATGTTTTATCACGTGGCTGCATATCGGCAGCTTCCAGTAGCATCGGTGCCTCTGATCGTCAGCGTGCCCAGCGGCAATTTCGGCAATTTGACCGCGGGAATTTTTGCCAAGCGCATCGGCCTGCCCGTCGCGCGGTTCATAGCCTCCACGAATGCCAACGATGTGGTCCCGGAATATCTTCGCACCGGCGAATTTCGCCCGCGGCCCGCGGAGGCAACCTTCTCAAACGCCATGGACGTTGGCAGCCCGAATAATTTTCCGCGCTTACTCGATCTCTGCCGCAACCGGCTTGAATATGTGCAAAAGGAAATCTGGGGACATGGCGCGACCAACGACGAAACGCTCGCGGCCATGAAATCCGTTCATCAACGCTTTCAGTACATCGCCGATCCGCACACGGCGGTCGGCATCTTGGGCTGGGAAGCCTACCGGCGGGAGCATCCGGAGCCCGCGCAAGGCCTTGTGCTCGCTACCGCGCATCCCGCCAAGTTCGCCGAGGTCGTGCAGCGCGCCATCGGCGTGGCGCCGCCTTTACCCGATCGCCTGGCCGCCTACCTGAAGCGCCCCAAGCTCTCGCAGTCTATCTCCAGCAAATACGAGGGTTTCAAGGAGTTCCTGCTCGCTCACTAGCTTCTAAAGCGACACGGTGGTCAGCTAAGCAGCCCGCATTAAAACCACCGCTACGTCGAAAACCGCCTTAGCGATTCGTCATCTTAATAGCAGGCCCGATCCACTCAGATATCCGGCTGCTCGTGCCAAATGGAGGTACCCATGCAGTTTCTGTTGATGCTTTATGTAGACGAGGCCGGCTGGCCCAAATTAAGCAAAGAGCAGCAGCAACAGGGAATGGCCGCTTACAACGCCTACTCGGAAGAGTTGGAACAGGCTGGCGTTTTGAAGGCGCAGAACAGCCTCCAGCCGAGCTCCAAAGCGAAAAACATCCGTATTGCCGATGGCAAACTTAGGGTCCTCGACGGCCCTTTCGCGGAGTCCAAAGAACAGATTGGCGGCTTCTATCTGATTGATGTGGCTGATTTGGATGCCGCGATTGAATGGGCTTCGCGGTGCCCAACAGTAGGGCACGGTGTGGTCGAGCTGCGCGCTATCGGCCGCTCTTCTTGAGTTGACGCCTTCTTGAGCTCAAGCACGCGCTAACACGCGCCAAAAAATCGCGCTCGTGGAGCTTCGCTCCCTCAGAACTTAGCGCGACAAAGGAGCGAATTTTCCACCTGCTACAACAATCCTAAATGGTCGGGGTATTTCGCCTGCAGCGAACTCACGAGCACATCGAACGCGGGCAAATCACGCAAATTCTTGATCCAGGGATCCTTCAAGAAATAAGGCCAGCACGCGAACCCGGTGGCGACGCTTCGTTCCAGCCATTCAAAGCCAGCTTCCTGCCGTTCTAGGAGCGAAAGGATACAGGCGATCTGATAGTAGCTGTGATGCGCATGTCCGAAGGTTTTTGGAATTGCACACGCCTTGTTCAGGCATTCCATGGCCTTGTCGTCTTTGCCTGCCAGCGCGTAATAAACACCCTGAAGGCTTACCATCATGGGCTCTTCGGGAAGCAACTCAACGGCTTGCTCCATCAGAATTCTGGCCTCTTTCAAATGCCCGGTCATCATGGCTGGCTGCGGCGCGAAATAGACGGCGTACTTATTGCTCGGGCTCTCAGCGCGCCACGCAGCGATCTCTTCGCGCGCCGATTCGTAGTCGCGATTCCACACGTGAACCTGCACGATGCTGTGACTGACAGCCTTTGCGGGATGGAACGCGCGCCCGCGCTCGTACATTTGGCGAGCGTGCTCCAGCAATCCAACGTGCGCCAGGATGGTGCCAAGCCGGTTGTAGGCATGCGGCTGATTGTTCTGCAGCGCAAGAGCGCGCTTGAGTTCCGCAATGGCCTCCAGATGCTGGAAGTTTCGCGATGGTCCCCAGAGAAGAAAAGCACTAGCGACGTGCCCCTCGGGCAAATCCGGATCGAGTTCAAGCGCGCGGCGGCAATGAAACTCCGCTTTCTCGAGCCAAGTGCTCGCCGGACTGAGTTCGAAGTGCTTCGTTGCGCAGACGACCGACAGAGTGGCGTGTGCCAACGCAAATGCGGGATCCCGCGTGACGGCATTACTCAGATGTTGTGCCGCTTCGTCCAGCGTAGCTTGGTCGCTCGGCGAACTCAGCCGATAGCCGCGCATGAACTCCGCATAGGCCATGGGATCCTTGCTGTAGCGGGGACGGTTTTGCGCTGCTGGCGAACCGAGGGGCCGGTTGAGTGCCACCGCGACTTGCTTTGCGATTTCGTCTTCCAGATCGGGGAGACGCTCGAGTTCCACGTCACGTTTTCTGGTGAAGCACGCGCTCTGCAGCTGCGTGTCGTACATCTCCATCGACAGACGCCACACGCCTTTCGACATTTGGATCGCGCCATGCACCACGAAGCGCACACCCAGCCGTGACGCGGCCTCTGCGGGACCGGCTTCGGCGGGCACACTGAGCACCGCGGAAGTCGGCAGCACATCCACACCGGGAAGATTTCCGAGACGTGTGACCAGCGCATCCGCAAAGCCTAGGCAAATTCCCTGATCGTCGGTTTCGTTGCCCGCCAGCATCAACGGCAAAACCGCCAGCGACGAATGCTCGCTCCACGAACTCGCAGTCCTCACACCGGTCGAACGCCGCGCACTCAAACTTGGTTCCGATTGCGGATGCTGCGGATCGATCACTCTGACTGGGCCGACGAATCGATATCCTTTTCCCACCACTGTTTCGAGGAAGCGCGGCTTTTCGGAGTCGTCAACCAGCGCCCGCCGCACTTTGCGCACGATGCTGTTGATGTTGGCCTCGGTGTCGATAAACAGATCCGAACGCCACAGCTTCGACACGATCTCCTGGCGTGAGACCAGTTGCTCCCGCCGGCTCACCAGGAAGATCAACAACTCCATCGGCTTTTTCTCGATCTTGACGGGACGCCCGCCACGGCGAAGCTCGTATCGCCCCAGGTCCAGCTCAACTTCGGCGGCTGATGTTTTCGCCTTTGGCATTGTGCCTCGCCGCGCATTATCGCCCAGGCCCCAGCAATTTGCGACGACAGGAAAAAGACATACAAACGTCAGACCTGCCTCATGGAAAGCTCGGCGTGCTCACCGATGATCGCTCCTGTACAGAGCACGGAGGCTCACACATGAAGCGATATCTGATTTTCTCACTCGCGGTAGCCGGAATATTTGCCGCGGCTGGCCGGCATCTGCTGTCAGTTTCGGCCGCGCACGATCAGCATCACGAAAAGCACGCGTTCACTCCCGACACTATTCCTTGGGTGCCGGCGCCACCCGTGGTACGGCCTGGAGCGCAATTCGCCGTTCTAGAAGGCGATCCGACCGCATCCAGCGGCGACTATACGATTCGCCTGAAGATGCCTGACGGCTATCGCATCTCGCCTCATTGGCACCCCCTGCGCGAAAACGTGACGGTACTCTCCGGCACGTTCCGGGTGGGCATGGGCGATGAGTTCGAAGCCGATAAGACGAAGGCGTTCACTGCCGGCAGCTTCGCTTTCCTCGATCCTGACATGCATCACTTCGCCATGGCCTGTGGCGAGACCATCGTGCAGGTCCACGGGCAGGCGCCGTTTCAGTTCAACTACGTCAATCCCAACGACGATCCGTCCCGGAAATAGTTCGTCAATCGATCTCTCTCCCTGCACTAACGTCATCGAGCGGCTACCGGCAACGGTAGCCGTTTGATGTTTCGGATCACTAAAAATTTTCAGTGAGATGGTTGAAGACAATTGCGGGCATGTACTCGCATTTGAATTTTGTTGGAGTGCGGGAGCAGGCTCCCGCTTTGACAACAATCCAACCTAAGGGAGCTTGCTCCGGCGTCTCGGCGCATCAAGATTTCTGGCGAGGTGGGTGGCTCTTGGGCACCGCAGCTAATTCTTTCGCAGCTTATCGAGTGCCATGAACAGGAAAACTCCGACGATGGCATTCACGCCCGCGCCAATCGCCAGGTGCAGCGTGAACAGCGTATCCGGCTGGGCCAGCAAAATTCGGCGCGTCACCAGAATTATCGCCTGGTGAACACAGAAAAACACCATGGTGAGCGCAAATCGCGCAATCGGGTGCTCGGTATCCAGGCGCGCGCCAATCGAAGACGCCAGGTATCCGATAATTGTCTTAGCAATTCCGTACAAGCCCAGCGGAACCGTGGGCCCGCTTAGGCTGTCTTGCAGCAATCCGATGGTCATCCCCAGCAGGAGTCCGGTCGAGGGGTTGCGGCGACTAAGTCCGAAATAAATGGTGAGCAGCAGCGGCAGATCGAGCACGGAGAATTTCGAGAAATATACGGGCACCGATGCTTGCAAGAACAGAGCGAGAACCGTGGCCAGCACAATCGCGCCGCCGCGAAACTTGTGTACCTCAATGTGCGATTCTGCCGATTCTCAGATCGTACGTTTCGTTCATGGCTTTTCGGCCTTAGGCGGTACGGCAGCAATCTTTGCGCCTGGCGCCAATTCCGCGGCAGGCGTTCCGGCTTCCTTCTTCAGATCCAGCGGCTGTAGCGAGAGCAGCACAATCACTTCTTCCAGCCGCTCCAGATTTGCCGACGGTCGAATGCGAATCTGCTTGAAGGGATTGCCGGATTTGATCTGCGACACGGTGCCCACGGGCAGGTCGCGCGGAAAAATCCGGTCCATGCCGCTGGTCACTACGTGCTGGCCCAGATTCACTTCATCATCGTTGGGCACATACTTCATCGAAAGCAGTGGCTCGCCCACGCCCCCTACGGGACTCTGAATGCGCGACTCCGAGATCATCGCTCCCACGCCGCTGTCTTTATCTGAGAGCAGCAGCACCTGCGAAGTATTGCTGTACGACTCGATCACTTTGCCGACCACTCCGTCTGGAGTGATCACGCCCATATTTCGCCGGATGCCGTCGCGCTCGCCCCGATCGAGATAGACGGTTTGGCTGGCGGTGTCCGCACTTGTGCCGATCACACGTGCGCCGAGCATCGGCACATTCTGATGAGCCTGCCGGAAGCTCAGCAAACGCGCCAACCGGTCTGCTTCCGCGGCTCGGCTTTGCAATTGGTTGAGTTGGAGCTTCAGCGTATCGTTTTCGGCGCGCAGCCGTTCGTTCTCTCGCGAAGCATTCTGCAACGCAAAATAATGGTTCCAAACGCCGCGAATTCCGCCGATGCCGGTGGCTCCAGCGCGTTGGAACGGGCTCACCGCGCCAACAGTCCAGACGCGAATCAAGCGCCCTTGTGAGTCGCGCTTGATTTGCACGGCCAGCAGCAGTATCTGCAGCAGGATCACTCCTGCCAGCAGCACCAGCGATTTGTGTCGAGAAGGGATGGCAACCATTGGAGTCTCGTGGCCGCTTCTGCCTTTCGCCTACCTTAGTCGTGATTCAGAAAAATCTGCCGCACGCATCCGCGCGCGGATGCAGCTCAATCGATGCAAACCTGCCGCAGCAATTTGAAATCGCTCAACATTTTTCCCGTGCCCAGCACCACAGAAGCCAGCGGATCATCCGCGATCGATACTGGCAGTCCGGTCTCTTCGCGGATGCGCTTGTCGAGATTTTTCAGCAATGCGCCGCCGCCTGTCAGCACGATGCCGCGGTCGCTGATGTCCGCCGACAATTCCGGCGGCGTGCGTTCTAGCGCCACTCGGATGGCGTTCAAAATTGTGGCCACGCATTCCGCCAGCGATTCGCGAATTTCACTGTCATCGATAGTCACGGTGCGCGGCACGCCTTCAATCAGGTTGCGGCCTTTTACTTCCATCGTGAGCGGTTTTTCCAGCGGATACGCCGAGCCGATCTCCATCTTGATCTGCTCCGCGGTGCGTTCGCCGACCAGCAGGTTGTATTTGCGCTTCAGGTACTGCATCACCGCTTCATCCATTTCGTTCCCGGCTACGCGCACGGACCGCGAATAGACGATGCCGCTCATGGAAATGACCGCGATATCCGTCGTTCCGCCGCCGATGTCGACCACCATGTTTCCGGACGGCTCTTCAATCGGCAGGCCCGCGCCGATCGCTGCCGCCATTGCTTGCTCTACCAGGTAAACTTCGCTCGCTCGCGCTCGGTACGCTGAGTCCTGCACGGCCCGCTTTTCCACAGGGGTAATTTCGCTTGGTACTCCGATCACGATGCGCGGATGCACCAGCACGCGCCGGTTGTGCGCCTTCTGAATGAAATACGTGAGCATCTTCTCGGTGACTTTGAAGTCCGCGATCACTCCATCCTTCATCGGCTTGATAGCCACCACGTTGCCCGGAGTGCGTCCCAGCATGTCTTTCGCTTCGCGGCCCACTGCCACGACTTCGCCGCTATTCTTGTTTATGGCTACGATGGAGGGTTCGTTCACCACGATGCCCTTGCCGCCAGAGAACACCAGCGTGTTTGCGGTCCCCAAATCGATTGCCAGGTCGGACGAAAACAAACTGAACACCGACCGTAAGTTGTATCCGTTCTTATTCATCCCTCAGTCCCCCCGGCGAAGAGTTCTTCTTCACCGACGCGACGGCCGCAATCCCCGAACTTCCAGGTGTGCCGTCGCTAACGCAAAGCAAAATCCGTCGAGCGCTACTTCTTGCTTCCTGTTGCTTCATCGCGGATTCGCGATTGAATCACTTTATCGTCCACGTTTACCGCGGCACCACGATGGACGTCTGCTGCTTCGCAGTACCGCCGCGGCGATTCTGTCCGATCACCACAATCGTGTGCTCGCCAGGTGTCAAAGGCTCCGTAAAGTGCCGGAACGTACCGTCCGGAGCGATGTTCGGGACCGCTGCACCGTTGACGATCAGCGTCGCGCCTGGTTCCGTGCGTCCAATAATCTCTGCGACGCGCCCATGCAACTGGACGCCATCGATGGCCAGCGCCATTTCCTGGGTCTTACCTTGCGCCACCAGCGTGAACTTGAACGTCTCGCTCACTTCGCTCGATTTCTTCTTCTGATCCATGGCGATCACGTTCCAGAAGTAGTCGCCCGCATCCAGCCCGCTGAGATCGATGCTGGTTCCCGCCACGTTCTTCGCTTCCTTCACGGCCTTGGTGAACATTGCGGTCGCGCTGATCCGCAGCGTGTAGGAAACAGCATCCTGCACTGGCTTCCACTCGAAATGTATCGTCGTCGCTTTCGGATTTTCCCCGATGATAGGTGAGAGGTTAAGCGGCTCCGTCAAATCCGGCGGCGCCAGCACGTCTGCTTTGGTAATCGGTCCGCCGACCGGCAACGTAGCCTTCTGCCATTGCGTCAGTTCGATATGCTCGACGCCGCGTTGAACTTCCGCAGTACCACGCGACATCACGATTTCGCTTTCCTTCTTGTCTGGATCCGCTTTTACGGCCGCGCGGCTGTTGGGCCGCAATTCCGCGGTGGAATCTTCGACGCTCACAGCGGCCTTGGAGTCCGGTGAACTCCAATTCGGTGTGGCTAAGTCCACGGATCCGGTATTGATACGAACAGCCACGCTGGTCGGCCGATTGTTCCCCATGGAATTTTCTTCCACGGTGATCAGCGTTTCCGGCTTCACGGTGTAAAACGTGCCGTCCGCGAACGTAATGCGCGCGGCACCGTCCGATCCGGTCTGCACCAGATCGCCTTTATCCAGGGTCGTACGGAAGTCCGCTTCTACCCACTGTACCGAGTTGACCTTCTTGATTTGCACCTTGCCGTCCAGGTTTACAAATTTCGCCTGGGTCTGTGCGGTGGCCAAACTCTCACTGTCATTGTTGTCGATGGCGCTGTTGATTTTCTTTACCGTCGCCGAATAAAAGTTCGGCATCGCCATATAAAGGACGGACAGAATGATCGCAACAGCCAGTAATACGTAAATCGCAACGGTCTTGTAAGTTACGGTGGTCCAATACACCTCTACCCGATGGATCTTCGGCGGCGCTCCTGCCGCCGTTGGATCCGGCCTTCTCGTATCCATGGGTGTCTGTGTAGGCACGCGTTTCAGCGCAGTAATAGCGCCAATTTTGCAATCTAGCACAGGGTTTCGCAGGCCGTCACAACGGCGGGTCCCAGCGTTGGTCAAACTGCAAATAGCAGGTGCGCTACTTTTGCTTTATCCGGCTGCATGTAATTAGCGGCATGGAACTTACGGGTGGGCGCGGCTAGGACTTGCTTTCCTTGGAATGCCACTCCATCAGCCGCTTGGTCAGTAAAACAAGACCGAGGATTTGCGTCCACTCCGACACGATATTCCCGACCACTTGCCCCCATTTGGATTCCGAGTCCACACGCAGGTATAGACCGATCCAGCACAGGCCGGTAACCAGCAGAAAAATACTCAACGAATGGCAGCGCAGGAACTCCAATGCCGGACGCAATGGCACGCTCTTCGGCAGCCGGCGGCTTTCTGCTGAACCTTGCTCGTAGAGATGCTTGGTCGCCAGCACCATGACGACAACTCCGGACCAGTCCGCGATCGCATTCCCGAAAAATGAACCTAGATGCGTGCGGGGATCCGAGACGCTGTAAAGCCCGATCCACGCAAGAAGAATCGCCGCGGCGGCGATACTGAGTGCGTGCTGATGAAGGAAGCGCTTTTTCTTGCTCATGCCTTCGATTTTACTGAAGTCACGGGCATGTGTCTTTGACGTCGCGACACCGCCATAGCAAAAAACATATTCCCCACCCCGGTACTCTCAGGGTGGGGAATCGTTGCTGCTCAGCGAGCGACGCCTCGGAGAAGGTATTGCCGCATCGAGAGGCAGCGAACTGTATGGTGCGTGTTTGCCAATACCGAACTACATGCGTTCGGCGGAAACAGCCACTGCGACCCCACGCGTCACAGAGTCAAAAACTGGCGAGTAACGCGGACCGAGCTGCGCCAGCTCGCGCATCTGTTCGTCCGTCGCGTTGGCCTTAATGCGCAGTTTCACCCGAATGTTCTGGAACCCGTTGCGCACATTGGGATCCAGATCCAGAAATCCGCGCAGATCGAGATCACCTTCCAGAGTTGATTCCACCTTTTGTACTTCGATACCCCGTGCTGCGGCGTGGTACACGGTGGAAGTAGTGATGCACGACGCCAATGCGTGCAACAAATGCTCCACCGGGTTCGCGCCATTGTCGGCCCCCAACAGCACATTCGGCTCGTCGGCCACCAGCGTGAAGGTAGTCTTATGCGGCAGCACTCTGCCGGCGTGGCTGAATGGCAGAACTTCCGAACGGTTCTCACCCCCGCCGATCCAGCGATTGCTGATGCGAAAATGGAAGCTGCCGAGTTCGGGCGCCGCCTTAACGGCCGCGACCGTGTCCGTCAGGCGGGACACATCGACGCCATTGACAGTCGCTGCTACTTTGGTTGGCATGGTCTTTTCCTTTGAGTTGATCTCGGAACCTGTCGATCTTTGTGTTCCCGCTTGAAAGGGAAGGCAGCCGGACTGCCATGAACCATTTCCCATCAGTCCTTCCTTTTCAGTCGCTTAGCGGGCATTCTCAACCTTCAGTTCTAACGACTTTTCGCTGCTCGTGATTTCTCGTCAGCCCGCTCGCGAAATTCACTTCACTCGCTATCTCGCATTTGTTTTGTGTGGCCACTCGAATGTCATTCCTGCAATGCCGTAACACTTCCAACGTATTTTCCGCAGATCGGCCATCCCAGGAGTCAGGAATTCGGCCGAAATCAGCAGAAGCAAACCGATTGCCATGATGCGGCGCTTTAAGGTTCTTGTTATCTGTTAGTTGAAGGAAGACATTTGATCATTTGCGAGCGAGTTTTCGCCGTTCTCGATTTTTCGGTATCGCTCAAGATTCAGGTGCGTGTTTCTCTAACGTTCCACAAGCCTGTCTGCGTTTAGCGCAGCAGAACGTTAAATCACCTCGGCCGTTCGATTCGCAGTGCCTTCATTCGCGACGTCAGCGTCGAAGGAGGAATTCCCAACCTGACGGCGGCGCCCTGTGTGCCCGCCACTTTCCATTTGGCTTCTTGCAGCGCACGCAGGAGCGTCTCTCGCTCGATTTCGCGCAGCTCGCTCTTCGTACGAGCCACTGGGACTCCGGCACCCGCGTCCGAACTCCGGCGTTCCACCGGTTGTGGGATGTTGTGCAGCGGCAGCACGTCGCGCAGGCTCAGATGATTTTCGCGCGCGATGATCACGGCGCGTTCGATCACGTTCTCTAATTCGCGCACATTTCCAGGCCAGTGATATGACCGCAGCCGGCGCAGGCAATCGGAGGTCAGCTCCAATGGAGCCTTGCCCATGCGTTTGCAATTGCGCTCCAGAAAATTTTGCGCCAGCAGCTCGACATCGCCGCCACGTTCCCGCAATGGCGGCACGGAAATGGGGAACACGTGCAAACGGTAGTACAAATCCTCGCGAAAGCGTCCGGCGGCCACTTCCGCGGAGAGATCGCGATTGGTCGCGGCGATCACGCGCACATCTACCTTGCGAGTCTGCGAACTGCCGACCGGCTCGAATTCGCCTTCCTGCAAAACACGCAGCAGCTTGGGCTGTAATTCCAGCGGAAGCTCCGCTACTTCGTCCAGGAAAATGGTTCCGCCATGCGCAAGCTCAAAGCGTCCGGTACGTCGCGTGGCTGCGCCGGTGAACGCGCCGCGCTCGTGCCCGAAGAATTCGCTTTCGCACAATGCCGCGGGGATAGCCGCGCAATTTACGCGAATGAAGGACTTTGCGGCACGATGACTCGCCTGATGAATGGCGCGCGCCACCAATTCTTTACCGGTTCCGGTTTCGCCGGTGATTAGAACGGTAGCCGGCGTGGTCGCAACTTGGGCCACGGATGTCATGACCTCGTGAATCGCGAGGCTGGTACCCACAATCTCTCCGACGTAGCGATGCTCGCGGATCTCACTATGCAGATATGCGGCTTCCTCTTGTAATTCGTGCAGCCGGTTTTCCGCCGCCAATTGATCCTGCACATTGCGCAAAATCAGGCTGAACCGCCGCTCCCCATTCACGTGAAAACGAGAAACACTGGCTTCGGCGGCAAACGTCGAACCATCGCTGCGCACGGCATCCAACCCACCCGCTACCCAAGCGAAAGGATGTCCGGCCGAATCAAGCCGCTCCGCCACCAAACGCAGCTTTTCTGCGCTTGCGGCCGTAAGCAGGTCGGTCATCTTACGCTTCGTTAGGGTGTGATCCGACAGCGCAAACAACGTGGCCGCCGATCCATTCGCGCGTTGCAATCTGAACTCATCGTCCATCTCGAAAATCGCATCCATCGCGCTTTCGAATAGCCGCGAAAAGCGCTGCTCGCTCTCGCGAACGCCCGATTCCGCGCGGAGCCTGTTCACTTCGGCTCCCGCGCGCGCGGCAAAAATGCGGAATGCCGATTCCAGCTCGGGATACAGTTCGAAAGATTTGGTGTCCAGCGCGGAAAGATGTCCCAGAACGGTGCCGTCCGGTCTCAGGAAAGGCACGCCCGCGTAACTCACCGCATTGTGCGTCACGAGGTCGGCATCATCCGGAAACAACTCGATGATCCGCTCCGGAATGTGCACCAGCCGTTTTTGCTCCACCACCAATTCGCAGGGCGTGCTCTCGATGCGGTACTCGTAATCCTGAATGAATTCGCCGTTCATCCAGAAAGCCAGGCTGCGCAACACTTTTCGCTCTGGCAGGTACTCGGTAACCCACACACCCGCAACGTTCATGGCCTGCGCCGCTGAACGTACTAGTGCTTGTAGAAATTCCTGTCCCGTTTGCGAAGCTGTGCCTTCCGCAAGATACCGAATCAGCGCTTCCGGTCGAACCTGGACCGAAGTAGTGCTCATCTTTAGGCCTTCTGACGTTCCTTCGAGGCAGTCGTAGATCGCGTTGGTGAAAGATGCTTTTGTCGATGACGCCGATCACCAGCGAGGTCAGCGGCGTGATCGGTGGTTATTACTTACGAAGCGAAAAACGTACGCGATTGGGGCCGACTCAGACGTCCGTTTTGAGGTGGACTAACTATCGCAGCGTGGGCTCGCTTAGTTGTCACAGACGAGTCAATTCTGCCGCCGTTTTGGATGCATTGTTCTGTCTAACGGTTATTTTCGCCGCCAACGTTTCCGGCGCATCTCTAAGGGCGTCACTTATCAATGTGGCGGCTTACAGCGTCTTCAAGAAGGCAACCAGATCTTCCTTGTCGCGCTGTGAGAGCTGCAGATTGAATCGCGTGTTGTAGAAGTCCAGGGCGTCGTCTAACGTCGCCGCGGAGCCGTTGTGGAAATAGGGCGCCCGCCCGGCCAATCCGCGCAGGATCGGTCCCTTGAACTTGCCGATGTCGGCGCACTTTCCCGTGACCATGGCTCTACCGATGTCCGTTACTTGCGTGATCTTTCCGGTGGCGTTGCACATCACCGTGACCAGCGGCAGGTCCGGTGTCCTTCGCGAGGGATCCACCAATCCAATGTTCAGCGGTGCAGGCACGGAGTGATCCCCGACGTTGGGAGAATCGTGGCACGTGCCGCAGAACCCATTGATCGTCGGAACGTTCAACGCGTCGTTCAGACCCGCGACTCCCACAATCGGAATCGACAACGTGTTGAAAAGCTTCTCGCCTCGCGCTACTGAACGGCGTGCTGCGGTTCGCTCATTGTAGTGTCGATCATCAATGTGCGACCAACTGTCGTAAAGATCAAAAATCTTCGACGAAAACGCTTTACCCGTCGGATTTAATCCCAGCGGATCGTTTATGCCGATAAAGAAGTTCTCTTTGGACAGGTGCCGGACGCCTCCCTGCGCTCCTTCCTCGTCCAGATCGCCGGTGTCGCGACTGTGTATCTGCGCCGAGAAAATCTTCGTCTCGAAATCTACGATCTCCTGCACCTTCTCTGGCGAAGGTACCGCGCCCTGTGCGTGACCTGTGGTCGCATCGACGGCCTGGTGCGCCAGGTCCGCGGTCACCGCCTGAAACGTGCCATCGGAATTCTTGAAAGTCTCTCGGCCGTCCCACATCACCGTACTCAGATATGGCAGATTTGCCGCCGGCAGTGGCCGCCGGTACGCCGAAATTGCGGTTGTGCTGTTGCAGCCATATGGATTGTCGTTCTCCAGTACCGTGAATTCGGCGGTCGCGGGCACATTTTGTTCAATCCGGATCAACCCCTTGTTCAACAGCAAGCTGTACGCCTCACGCCGCGCATGCACCGTCGAGACGTCCTGGGTCGGGCAGCCGGACCCGTCGTTGGTCCGAAAAATGGGATCGGTGCCGCGTGTGGCGTCAAAGCGCGCCTGGATGTGCGCCGGCGTCACCGTCCATGCATCGTTTGCCTGGTGACATGTCACGCAGCGCCGCCCGTTGGAGCCCAGATCCTCGAAGAACGCATTCTTCTTCGTGTTCGTCGGGCCGCCGATGTTGAAGTTAGCGAACCGTCCCTCGGAATCCGAGAATTCCTGATAACGTGGAACGACGTCCTGGTCAGGGCCGTCTGCGATGGCTGCTACCGCTCCTACACCGACGATCAGAATCGCAGTCGCCAAGCTGGCCGCTCGCCACGTACGATTCCACATGGCCAATCGGGTGTCCCGATCGGATGCAGAGTTCTCCGCAAGCCGCCGAAGCGGACCGTGCATAGCAAACATGAGGACCTCCGAGGACTTTAGAGACGTAGCTGCTCTTGTTACAGACCGCTGCGGCGCCAGCCTGCGGGTGCCGGCACCTTGGCTTAGGCGCCCTCATGCGTGACAAAGCCTGCGGGGAGTGTCCGCCTATTTAGCCTTCTATAGGTAATATCGGAATCGGCGAGAGAAAGACGACAGCTACGTGCGAAAAATTGACCAGCCGGCGGGCTACTGAGGCTCACCACTCGCTTGGGCGAGCTGCATAGCCGCACGCGTATCCCTGTGATCCGGCCCCAGGGTTGCGGCCAGGTTTTCGACTGCCGAGCCGAATGCTGCGTGCGCGTCATCGACCTTGCCTTGCGCCTGCAACGCTCGCCCCAGCGTTACGTAGCCCCTGCCTAGAATTGTGGAAGCGACCCCCGGCTTTTGGATCGCCTGCCACATTTCCAGAGCACGGCGCGCATCGGCGACGGCTTCATCCGGACGGCCCAACTCCACCTCGAATTTGGATCTTTTCGCGAACAGCATTGGCATCATTGGTTTGCCCTGTCCGCCCGCTTTGATCGCCGCTTCATTCATGGCAATCGCCTGCGTGGCGAGTCGCAAGGCCGTTTCGTGGTCGCCCTTTGCATCGGCAATCGCTCCGCGTTCCATAGTCACTGAGGCAAATGCATAGTGCCCCGCAGGAAGGTCATGCTTGAGTCGGGGCTCCACTTCGTCCAGCATCGCTAACGCCCGGTCCGTTTGCCCCAGATCCAGATAAATCCTCTCCCGAAGCAGCAGCGCCTGATTCACAGCCACGTTGTGGCTGGCTTTTTTCGCCACCGCATAGCCGCGCTCCGCGTAGTTGGCGGCCTCGTCCATGCGGCGTAAGTCCTGCAAGGCGCTCGCATAGTTGATCAGCAGCATAGGCGAAACCCCATCCTCGCTCGCGTCCGCGCTGCTGATATCCACTCCCCGCCGCAGAATCTTTACCCCCTCCGCGGATCGGCCGGACTGATACAGCGCCATTCCCCAGTTGTTGTACAACGTTCCCGCGGTTTGCGTCTCGTCACGCCCCAGCGCGCTCATCGATTTAGCGCTTTGCTCGAATTCACTAATCGCCTCACGCAATTCACCGGCTTGTCGATAGGCTTCCGCGAGGTCCATATGCACCCGCAGTTCCAGGAATTCATTGTCGAACGGCGAAGCCTTCAGCACCTTCAATGCGCTCTGGACCCGCTCGATTCCCTGTTTAGCGGACCCCGCTTCACGCGCTACCTCGCTTGCCCGCGAAAGGCAGTACACGCGATCGAGCGCGTACTGCGGTTCATTCGGCAAATCCGCAAGTCCCTGCGCCACCAGCGACTCCGCCCGTGGAATTTCACCCCCGATCGCCAAGGCGTTCGCTAACGCGCAGGACACTTTCGCTCGAACGGATCTGTCGGGAACTCCGCCGGAGATCGCGTATGCCTGATCCAGCAATCGGCGAGCCTTGTCAGTCTCCTCCTGGCTCTCATACTGCTGCCCGATGGACAGCAGCAGTTCGGCTCGGTTCGCGTCTCCTTGGCCGGCTTGCCGGTCCAGTATGTGTTCCGCGCGCCCTAGCAACTCGTCAACAGTGAAAGGCTTGCCCGAAGGTGCCGCATCCGAGAGTAGAAACGAATTCAGATCGTTGATCACTTCGGCGCGCGATACTTGCCGGTACGCGAAATCGCGCTGCGCCCGTGCCGTGCGCGCCTGCAGCAAAGTGCCCGCCACTCCGGCAACAAGCGCGAGCAGTGCCAGAGCCGCAAGCGTCACCGTCGTACGGTTCCGCCGCACGAACTTCGTCGCGCGGTACCCGACTGAATCCGGCCGCGCGCTGATCGGTTCGTTCCGCAAAGTCCGCCGCAGATCGTCAGCAAGCGCCACAACCGATGCGTAACGCTCTTCCGGATTTTTCTTTAATGCTTTCGCGACAATCGTGTCCAGGTCGCCGCGCAACTGCTTGCTGAGCTTTGCTGATGTGGTACCGCGTTTCTCCGCATTCGCGCTAAGGTTATCTAAATCCGAACCTGCCTTCCTCTCCTCAACGACTCCCGACATGCTTGGCGGCTCAGTCTCCGTGATCGCCTTTACCAACTCCGCCGGGGAAGTCCGGTTTACTCCCGCAGGATGGCGCCCCGTCAGCAGCACATACAACAGCACTCCAAGCGCATAAACGTCGGTAGCGGTCGTCACCGGTCGGCCGGTGATTTGCTCCGGCGCCGCGTATTCTGGCGTCAGCGCTGCGCCGCCATCGCGCGTCAGCATCGTCGCTGCGCCGGACTCTCCCTCGCCCTCCAGTAATTTCGCGATGCCGAAATCTAAAAGCTTTACCTGGCCGTCTTTTCTCACGAGCACGTTGGATGGTTTGAGGTCACGGTGCACGATCAGGTGCGTATGTGCGTGCTCCACTGCCGCAAGCACATCCAGAAAAAGGCTAACGCGCGCTTGGACGCCCAGCTTGTGTTCATCGCAATATTCGTCGATGTGCTTTCCATCGACGTACTCTAGGACCAGATAAGGCTGGCCGCTCGCCGACACGCCGGCGTCTACAAGCTCCGCGATGTGCGGATGCGCCAATCGCCCAAGGATGCTCCCTTCTCGCTTGAATCGCTCCTCGACGCCCCGTCCAACCAGCCCGACACTCAAAAACTTCACCGCCGCTTGCCGCTCGAAGCGTCCATCGTTGCGCTCAGCGAGCCACACGCTGCCCATGCCGCCCTGTCCGGCGGGCGACAATAGCGTGTAGGCATCGATGGTTTGGTGAGCAGGTACCTGTGGACGAAACTCAGGTCCCGCGCCAACTTCAAGAAATCCCTCTTCCTTCAACGCGCTGTGTTCATCCAGCAATGTCTGGAGTTGCGCGACCAGTGTCGGGTTTTCTTCGCGCAGCGTTTGCAGCCAGCCGCTTCGCTCCGTTTCCGGCATTTCCAGCGCCTGGTCCAGGTAAGTTGTGACCTGTTGCCACCAATCCGGAGGTTGCGGGCTCATGTGTTACCTCATACCGGCAGATCGGCGCGGATACTGCGGTGCAAATAAATGCGAGCTTTCTCCCATTTCCGCTGGACCGTGCGTTCCGAAACTCCGCGCATGGCGGCGATTTCCGCGAATGAAAAGCCGCAGAAAAACTTCAGGTCCACAATTTCCGCTAGAGTTGGCTCAATCTTCTCCAGTTCGTCCAGCGCCTCGCTTACCGAAGTCAGCTCTCGTACGTCCGGCAAATCTTCTCCCGCTTCTGTGCCGAGTGACGTGATCTCAAACTGCCCGCCGCGCTTCACCGCCTGTCTATTGCGTGCGCGATCGATGATCAATCCGCGCATCACACGCGCTGCGTAGCCCATAAATCGCGGTCGATCTGGAAACGATACGCCGTCCCGTCCGGCCATTTGCAGGTAAGCTTCGTGCAAGAGTGTCGTGACACTCAGGCTGGGCGGCGCACCTTGTCGCGCCAGTTCGTTCCTCGCGAGCCGGTGCAGTTCCGCATACAACGCGCTAAACAGCGCATCCGCAGCCGCGCGATCGCCTTTGTCCGCCGCCGCAATCAGCGAGCCGAAAGTCGCATCCAAGTTAGAGTCGCGGGTTTCCATTTCTCCGGAGTTGCGAAATCTCTCCCATTGCCCCGCGTGCGTCAAGATGCGTTCTCGTAATCATGCGCCAAACCTGCACGACCGCCGCTCAGTCATTTCACTGCCATCCTGAAGCTATCCGACGGGGATAGCTGAAGGATCTCAACCGAAAACGATCCAACAGCGGATCCGCCGAGGCATCCTCGAGTCGTTCCGACCTTCGCAAAAACGGCAGCAAGAAAAAAGAGGCGCGCCGATAGCAGGCGCGCCCCGTGAATTTCCAGCTTGTTTACTCCTACCGCCCGAAGCGCCACACCAACCCGCTCTGAATCCGCAGGTTGTTCTGGTTGGCTCCGCCAAAGTGGGTGTAAAGGTACTCCACCTGGATGGCGCGGAAAGAGACATGCTTTGTCAGAGTAATGTCTGCGCCGCCGCCGGCAGTCATCGCGAAGGCGTTGCTCGAGGCTGAACCGAGCCCGGTCGCACCGGCCGAGAACTGCTCGCCGCCGAACAGAGCCTGAACGTACGGGAAGACCCGTCCATGAGCCGGGAAGTACACCCGGGGACCAAAGAGGTAATTGAGCTCATGCGAGGTAGTGCCCGAAGGCAGGCCGGTAACCTTGCAGCCGCCCACGTCCCCGATGATGCCGATACGCTCGGTCAAATAAGCCCCGAAAGAGCCCGCTCCGCCTTGGCAGTTAATGCCCGAAGCACCGCTGCCTGGGTTGATCCGGACGAATTGATAATTGCCAGCAACTTCAAACCCGCGGCCCTCTTGGGCACTGGCGGAACCAGCCGCAAGGGCCAGCAAGCCACACGCCATCAGTAGTTTACGCATAATCCCCTCCATTTTTTTGCTTTTGTACCCGCTCGGTACTATTACTATGATGAGGGGACCTACTCGTTGCGGCAAGCAACTACATCGGTCGAGGTTCGCCTGAGGAACTTGGCTCCAAGGTCAGGCCGCAAGGACCATACGAACAGGTGCGGACTGCTCCAGCTTCGCAGCCAGGCGCGAATCAAATGCAGGCATGCAGTACCCGCGTTGAAATCGGGATTCCTACCTCAGAAGTTTGGCCAGCAGTAGCACAGGGCACTCCTGCCTGTGCGCCAAAGTAGCGCACGCCCCAATCTTTACAACGCGCAACGCCGCAGGACGTTAACGCGGTCCGGCCGCCAGCGCAAACGCATACAGCGAGTCGCCGGCGCCCACGACCACGTACTGTTTGCCATCCAGTTGGTAGGTGATCGCGCCATTGGCCTGATTGGCTGCAACTTTCGTATGCCAAACCGTCTTTCCGGTTTTCGCGTCCATCGCCAAAATATGACCCGAATTGTCTCCCGCAAACAGCAAATTGCCCGCCGTGGTCAGCAGGCCTGTGCCCATGCCGCCCACGTCATGCGTCCACCGAATGTCGCCGGTCTTGTAATCGATGGCCTTGATGGTCCCAGGAAAATTCAGAAAATCGTCGCGCCCCGCGAAGCCTTCCGCTTTCCCCTCGGCCGTCAAATAAAAGACGCTGTAGCTCTGCGATGCCACCACGTAGAAAAGTCCATCCGCCGGACTGAAGCTGGGCGCAAACCAATTCGACGCACCATTTGAGCTGGGCGAAACCAGCGTGCCGTCGCGCGCTGGCTCTTTCTTTGGGTCGGGAATGGGTTGACCCTTCGCGTTAATCCCCAGCGTCCAATTGCTTTTGATGAACGGTGTGGTCAGCAGATGCTCACCGGTGCTCCGGTCCAGCACAAAGAAAAATCCGTTGCGGCTCGCTTGAGCCAGCAGCTTCCGCTGTTTTCCTTTGAACTCTCCATCGAACAGGATCGGCGTTTGTGTCGCGTCCCAATCGTGCGTGTCGTGAGGAGAGACCTGATAGCCCCAAGCCAGCTTTCCTGTATCCACATTCAGCGCCACAATCGAGCAGGTCCACAAATTGTCGCCTTTGCGCCCCGCACCCGCGTGCACCGGATTCGGATTGCCGATGCCCCAATAGATCAATCGCAGATCCGGATCGTACGTGCCGGTCATCCAGGTCATTCCGCCGCCGTGACTGCGCGAGTCCGCATCCGGCCAGCTATCCGCGCCGGGTTCCCCCGGGCTTGGCTCCGTATTCCAATGCCACTGCACGTCGCCGGTCTCCGGATCGCGCGACTCCAGGTATCCAGGATTGTCCAACGAATCGCCGCCGACACCCGTGATGATATGGTTGCCCACCACCAGGGGTGCCATGGTGCAAAAATACTCCAGCTTCACGTCCGCGATCTGCTTTCGCCACCGCTCCTTGCCATCCTTCGCATTCAGCGCGACCAGATAGCAGTCCGGCGTCTCGGTATAAATCCAATCGCCTAGCATGGCTACGCCACGCTGTCCGATGTGATTGCCTTCGTTCTGGGGATCTTTGAAATGCCAGACCTCTCGCCCGGTCCGCGCATCCACAGCCCACACGTTGTCCGGCATCGTAAAGTACAAAACGCCATTCACCTCGATCGGCGTCGATTTGACCACCGAACCGAATCCACCAGCGCCATAGTTGCTGGCCCGATATACCCATGCTGACGAAAGCTCCGCCGCATTCGAGGTATTGATCTGATCCAGTGAGCTATGACGGCGTCCCGAATAATCGCCATTATAGGTTGGCCAGATATCGGTTCCAGGTTTGGTCAGCGACTCCGGCGTCAATTCCTGTGAGCAAAGCGCGAGCGGCACGAATAGCAAAACCAGTGTGAGGGCCCAGGCTCTCATTTCAAGGTCTCCAGGTATGCCAGAACATCGTGCATGGTTTGATCCGTGTACTTCGGCAACAGCGCTTCATGTGCCGCTCGCGGATCTTGCACATCCGCAGTGACACCGTCACGCGAGAATGATCGATACCAACCTGCCGAGTCGTTCATGGACACCGTGAATTCGTCGAGATGTACGAGCGTCCCTGAAACTCGCTCGCCAGAAGCAAGTTGGACGGTGACCTTGGTAGGCGCAGACGGCGCCGTCGGGCGCCCCAGAAACACATCCAGCAGGTTTGGCGCGGGATACAACATGCGGCGTTGCAGCTCCACCGGCTCGTACTTCGCCGCGATATGGGCCAGGTCTCCACTGGCCGAGTGACAACTGGTGCAGTTTCCCTCGCCACTGAAGAACGCTGCACCTCGTTGCGCATTGCCTGTGATCACGTCACCGATCTTGTAAGCAAATCGATTCGATACGTCTGCCGCTCGCGAATGCAGAAACGTGGAAATGTCCTCAATCTGTTCGGCGGAAAGCCCGGAGAACGCTGGCATCCCCCGCTCCGGCCGCCCATTCCTGATGATCGGACCGATCACGTCACCTTTGTTGTCGTGCAGCACTGCCGGCGAGCGCACTAGATCCGGTCCACTTTTTCCGTGCGCATCGTTCCCGTGACAAAAGCCGCATGTGGGCACAAAGATCTTGCGCCCGCGTTCGGCCGCTTCCTTGTCGATTGGTGGGCCACCTCTCAGCGCGGCCAGCGCATCTCCAGCGTTTTCCTTCTTCGGCGTATTTTTCTCCTGGCTAGTCGTTGTTTTCTGTTTGTCTGCGTTAGCTGCCTGATCGGCTTGGCCCCAGCTCAACGACGCGCACAAAAGCAGCACAGCTATCGCACCATAGATACGCGCAACCCCAAAGCTACCATTGGGCATTCGATTTCTCCCGATTCTCACGGTGCGAGATCATAGCGCATCATCGCTTCAAATTAACCGCCTGAAATTAGCCAAGGATCGAAATTGAGCAACGTGAATGCGAGCCTTCGATCCCTCCGCGGGTCGAACGAGCTACCGGGTGCGCGGTTCGAAGCTCACTAACTGGCGGTCCTTTCTTTACTCTTCGTCCCTTTCACTTATAATGAGGTGTTACAGCAACATCTCAGGAGCATCCTGTAATGGCCGGTTCAGGAAACACCCAGCAAAAAACGTTTTCGCGCATTCTTCTCGGCGCCGTAGTTCTCGTTCTCGCCGGCGGCATGCTCCTCTATCTCGTGCCTTCGATGCCCGGCAATGGCGGCGACACGCCCGCCGATGCCGTTGCCACTGTTGGCGGCGAGACAGTCACCGCCAACGATGTCCGCCAGCGCCTCAGCGAATACGAGCAGCGCAGTCCCGGCCCACAATTCAAGATGATGGAAAGCGTTTACGCGCGCCAGATTTTGAATGAATTGCTCTTCCAGAAGGAAATCGAGTACGAAGCCAAGCGCCTTGGCATTCACGTATCTGATCAGGAGCGCGCGGATCGCATTCGCCAGCTGCTCCCGATGGCCTACAACGGCGACACCTTCATCGGCAACGATCGTTATGCGCAGGTAGTTCAGGAACGCGCGCAGATGACGGTGCCGGCCTTTGAAGAAGCCATTCGCCAGTCCCTGCTGGTCCAGAAATTCCAGAAGCTGGTCACCGACGGCATCAGCGTCGGACCTCAGGAATTACAGGACGAATTCAAGTATCGCAACGAAAAGGTCAAGCTTGACTATGCCTTGATCAAGCCGGAAGACCTGGAAGCGAAGATCACCCCGACGGAAGACGAGATCAAGGCCGCGTACGACAAGAATCGCAGCCGCTATATGGTTCCGGAGAAGCGCGTCGTCCGCTACGCCCTCGTGGACGCCAATCAGGTTCGCCAGAACACGCAGGTGTCCGACGACGACTTGAAGGCGCAATATCAACGCGACATTCAGCAATATCAGGTGCCCAATCGCGTTCACGTCGAACACATCCTCCTTATGACTGTCGGAAAGACCGACGCGGAAATTGCCGAAATCAAGCAAAAGGCCGAAGACATTCTCAAGCAAGCCAAAAAGCCCGGCGCCAAGTTTGAGGATCTCGCCAAGAAATACTCTGAAGATCCCGGCACCAAGGAGAAGGGCGGCGACCTCGGCTGGGTCACGCAAGGCCAAACGGTAAAGGAATTCGAGACCACGGCCTTCACACTTCCCAAAGGCAGCATCTCCGACCTCGTGAAGACCGAGTACGGCTTCCACATTATTAAGGTCCTCGACAAAGAAACCGCCCACACGAAGCCGTTTGAAGAGGTAAAAGACTCCATCAAGGCTCCGCTGCTGCTCAGCAAGGCCGATCAGACGGCCGGCAGCATCGCCGATAAGCTCTCCGCCGCGATTCGCCAGTCAAATAAGGTCACGCTCGACGATCTGGCGAAGCAGTATCACCTGAGCGTCGGCGAAACCCGTCCGGTCAGCGCCACCGACGCGGTCATCGAGCTTGGCAACTCCAAGGACGTGAAAGACGCGATCTTCGGCCAGCGGGTCGGCGACCTGAGCCTGCCCATCCACATCGAACGCGGCTATGTCGTCATCTCCGTCAAAGATATTCAGCCCACGCACCAGGGCACGCTTCAAGAGGTCCGCGACAAGGTCATTGCCGATCTGAAGCAGGAAAAGGGCACTGAACTCGCTCGCCAGAAGGCTCTCGACTTGGAAAAGCGCGTCAAAGCCGGTGAAAAATTTGACGCAGCGGCTAAATCGCTCGGCCTCGACCCGAAAACCAGCGATCTTTTCGCGCGCAACGGCAGTATTTCCGGCGCCGCCAGCGGCAAACAGCTTTCTGCCGCCTTCCAGATGAAGCCCGGCGACCTCGGCGCGCCTCTAAACCTCGGCTCGAACTGGCTGGTCTACCGTGTAGCCGAGAAACAAGAGCCCAATCCCGCTGATTTCGAGAAACAAAAGAAGGAATTGACCGATCAGGTGCTGCAAACCAAGCGCAGCGTTGCGTTTCGCGCCTTCCAAACGGCCCTCGAGGCTCGCCTGAAACAGGAAGGCAAGCTAAGGATCATGCCCGACAAACTCAAAACGTTTGGCGATCTCGGCTAGTGTAACCAGCACATAACAAACGGTTTATAGGTTGTAAACTTTACCCGGCCGCACTCTTGCCTTTCCTTCACCGCCCGGCTACCCTATTTGTGTCTCCTAGGTGGGGTTTCGGCCAAGCCGCCGTTGCCAAGCGGCTCCTTCTCGGGTACTTGGCGGGAATCCGAATTTGTAAACTCTCATGATGCCCGACGCACTTACTTCAGGACGTGGTGAACTCGCATGCCAGCTCGCACAACTGTGGTTCGTAACGACTATCGCTGCAGTATCGAAAAGAATCAGGGCGGCAAGTATTGTGTTCGCATACGCGTGCATTATCCGCGTCATGCCTGGTCGCTTGGTGTATTTTTTTTGGCATCTTCCTTCGATCGCGCTATGAAAAAGCTCGAAGAGTCCCTCGACTTCCTTCAGCGCAATGAAGAAAAGCTGTGGTTTTGGGGTGTCGACCGTGCCGAAGACATGGGCTTCTCCGCTGAATTCCTGAAGGAAGCGGGCATGCGTCTCGATAATCGCACCGAATTCCCGCGTAAAGCGGCGAACCTAACTGTGCCACCCGAACGTGCAGTACCGGCTTTCGCTTTAGGACCAGTGCGTCGCGGCCTAGCGGAATCGGTCGACGTCATCACCCGCACAGTCGCCGCCGCCGGCGACTAATCTCCAATCTTTTTCGAGGTAGTGGCGGAGCGCCCTGCTTTCTGGGCGGCCCCTCAGGTTGCATGGGGTGCCGCACCCTTCGTTTTCAAGGGTGGGGTTTTAGATCGAACTTCAAGCACGACCCTTAGCGGCGTATCGACGATCGATCCGCTGTTGCAACGCTTCGATCAATGCGTCTCCCAATCCAAAGCATAAATCTCCTGAATACTGGCATCCCGTACCAGCAGCGGAGACTCGTCCGGCGCGATGCCACTCCAATTTCCGAAGGCTCCACCGGCCGCCTGAAAACCCTTTAAGCTGCAGATTCGTTCCAGTTTACCGTCCGAGACCTGCACCCGGTAGTAGCCCTCTTCGTTGTTGAGCGCCCCATTGAAGTAAATGTAGCGTCCGTCGCGCGACCATGTCGGGTAGGCCACGAAAATCTTGGCGACTTCGGACCACTTCTGAGTGTTGACATCGAAAATCATAAGCTTCAGCGAGTCCAGCGTAATCGCCGCGATATACCGTCCGGTGGGAGACCAGCGCGGCGAGTACAGTCCGTCTGAGTCGGGCAACTTCGAGGCGCGACGTGTCTTTAGATCGAAAATGTAGACCGCCGACCCCTGATTGTTCAGCGAATTTTCTCCAAACGCGAGCGACTTGCCGTCTGGCGACCAAGTAGGATCCGCCAGATTCGTTGCACTGCGATAGAGCAGTTGAGGCGCTCCGCCTGCGGCCCCAACCGAGTAAATTTGCCACGGCTCGCCCGGCGGATGGCCGAAGAACGCCAACTGCTTGTCGTCCGGCGACCATCGAGGCAGGTAAGCCAGCATTGGTGGCATGACCAGTTGAAGCTTTTGCGTTCCGTCGACTTTACTGCGCCACATCGTGCCGTCCGTGCCGTCGTTATAGGCGACCCACTGCCCGTCGCTGGAAAAATCCAGACCCATCGCGGAGATACCTGACAGGTACGGAGTGAATTGGCCGGATTTAGCGTCGTAACGCACCAACTCTCCCCGCGGCTGCCAGCCTTGCACGAAAAGCTTCTTGCCATCGCGGCTCGCAACAGGCGCTCCGACGTTCATCGGACCGGTAGTCAGTTGCACCGGCTCGCGAGACGACTTTCTGAACAATCCAGCATGCTCGCGCAAAGCCCAGATATTTGCGGTTCCGTCGCGCACCGCCTGGAAAATGAAGTACTTGCCGTTTGGCGTCCAATCGCCGCAGCATTCGTTGGGTACGCTGTTCCATCCGGCGAGCAGCGGATGAAGATTGCTGCCGTTCGCTGCAACTTGCCAGATCGACCGGCCATTGGTCTGAGGGTCGTTCAGGGTGAAACGCAGATCAGTTCCATCGGGCGACCATCGCAGATCGCTCGCCGTTCCAGACAACGTCAGCAGTTGGCGCGGATCACTCGCGTCGCCCTTTGCCACAAGGATCGCATTCCCTTTTGCAAAGGCAATGCTGTCGCCATCCGGCGACCATGCTCCTCCGTGTCCCACCAGATCGCTCAGCCGTCGAGGCGTCCCGCCAAGCACCGGTACACTCCAGAGCGGACCATCCAGCGAAGTGCCTCGCGCCGTATTCATCAGCAGCGCAGCGCCATCCGGAGAAATATCGAAGATATTCGCGAATCCTGTGTCCTCTAAAGAGGTCACGATCGGATAAGTCTCACCGCCGCTCACCGAAGTCTGCGAAAGGTGCGACTGGTTCTCGATGAAGTAAAGCCGCGAGCCGTCCGTCACAACGTCCGCTTTGGGCCGATTCGTGTTTGTAAGCTGAACGGTGCGGAGCACGCGCGGTGGTTGCACTGGACGCGCGAGAATAAAAGCAACTACTGCGACGATCGCTGCCAATCCCACGCTTACTGCTAGGGCGCCCGTATACGATCGTGTGCGTCCCTGCGTTTCACTCTCGCTTCCCGGTCTATTTGCTACCGCCGTGAATGTACCGGACTTGCTCAATTCCGTGTCCCGCCGCAATCGTTTCAGGTCAGCGCGAAGTTCGGTGGCCGTCTGGTAGCGCAAGTCGCGTTCTTTTTCCAACGTCTTGGCCAAAATGGATTCGAGCGCCGGTGGCAGGCGCGGATTCACTTTTGTCGGCGGAACGGGCGTCGCATGGAGAATGCTGTCGAAGATCAAAGCGGGAACCACGCCTGAGAATGGCAACGAACCGGTGGCCATCTCATAAAGCGAGACGCCCAACGAAAATAAATCGGTCCGCGCATCGAGGTCTTCGCCACGCACTTGCTCCGGCGACATGTATGCGACGGTGCCCATCGAGCTGCCCGAGCGCGTCTGCAGCTCATCGTCCAGAAAATGCGTTTGAGTTGGGATAGACGATTCGCTTACCGAGCTAGTCGCAGGTTGTCTGTACGCGGTGAGTTTCGCCAGTCCGAAATCCAATATCTTCGCGGGACCCCGATCTACCAGAAAGATATTCGGTGGCTTGATGTCTCGATGGACGATGCCTTTGGCGTGCGCCGCTTCCAGACCCTCGGCAACTTGGATGGCGATATCCAGAAGCTCCGACGTTGGCAGCGATTTTTTCGAGATGCGCTGCTTGAGCGTCTGGCCCTCAAGCAATTCCATCACGATAAACGGACGTCCTTCGAATTCTCCAATGTCGTAAATGGTGCAGATGCTGGGATGGTTTAGAGATGACGCTGCGCGCGCTTCGCGCCGGAATCGGTCGATGGCTTGCGAATCTTGCGAGATGTCTTCGGGAAGGAATTTCAGCGCAACATATCGTCCGAGCCGCGTGTCTTCCGCTTTATAAATCACGCCCATGCCGCCGCCGCCAAGCTTCTCGATGACGGTGTAATGGGAGATGGTTCTGCCGACAATAGACGAAGTATCTGCCACTCGCCGTGGAGTCTACCGCAGGGCCTGAGTGCAGGCAAACACGCCAGCCACGCCGGTCAAAAATCCTTCACCCCACGAGCGAAAAACGGTCGCGCAGAAAAAAAGCAGCCTCCGACCGGAATCGGAGGCCGCGATTGCGTGAAACTGCTGCCTTAGTTTAACTTTCGCGCTACTTCGGCGTTGGTAGGTGGAAGATCAACGAACGATTGAGTTCGCTCCGCGCAGCGTCAGGATCGGTCAGGTTCGCAAACAGCTGAATGATTGCGTCCTGCTCCTCTGGCGAACGCTTGTCGCGGTCGCCAAGAACCGCGGCTCGCACTTTATCCTGCGATGCCAGATCCTTGGTCGCGATCCAAGTGTAATGCGTAAAGTCTCCGTCCGTTCGCACATCTTCCACTGCAAGGCCGAACGCCAGAACAGTGCCGTCAGCCGCCAATTTGTCGAAGATCGGTTTGTTGTACTTCTCCCAGGCCTTGCGATACTCGGCGCCCTTTCCGGGTCTCACCTTCACGAAGACGTATCTTATAAAGGGCAAAGTTCCCGCTGGAGGCATGGCCGAAGCGAATCCCGACACCAAGTCTCGAGTAAGGTAGTCGTGCGTCTTGCCAAAGTCGGTGATTTCCTGCATGTGCGCCATGGGACCGCTACCAGCCGTCGCCGCGCCTTTCTTTCCCGCCGGTGTTTTGGCGGGCTCTGCTGTCACCTTGGCGATCTGTTCGCGCAATGCCGTGTCGACTTTCTCCAAGCCCGCATAATCGGCCACCGTGTACCAAATCATGTGTGTGGCATTCTCCGGCACGCGCAACATCGGTGCTTCCACGCCCCACGCCAGCACGACACCTTCGGCCATCAATTTGTCTCGCACCGGCTGTCCCACGGTCTTCACTAGCGTCAAAAACTCGTCTTCTTTTCCGGGATTTACGTGATATTCGTACCAGAACGTCAGCGGCTGCTGCGCTTGCTGCGTTTGTTGCGCCGCCACCGTAAAACACGCCATCAACATCAACAACCCACACAAGAACACTCGCTTTTTCATAGCTTCGCTTCTCTCCTTGAATTTTCGAAATACTGTACCGACGATCTTGGCTGCAAAAGAATGGACACTGCACGTGTGCCCTTGCAGGCAGAACATCTGTACCTTGGAAGGCCGACCTTGCGGTTCTGCGCGTAGCTTGTAGCACCGGGTACCAACCACGTCAAGCGACAGTGAATTGAGGGATCTCAACAGGCGTTGTTAGTGAGCGTTAAACATACGTGCCTGAAGATGGGCAGCGGAAAGTTGGAGCGTGTCGGCGAGTCATCGTTCGGGAAGCCAGATGCAAAAAAGCAGCGAAGCGCCCACCGGTAGGCGAATAGTAAATGCGAATCGTAAGTGCGGGTTTGAAATCTGATCACGCGGAGTACATGAAACGCGATGGGCCGCTCGCAATGCGGAGCGGCCCATTCTTAGTACAACTGCGAAGCTTAACGTAGCGTGTCTGTATCGTGAAAACGCTCCTCTTCTTCAGGGTCTCAGCACGACCTTAATGCATTCGTCTTCTTTATTAAGGAACGTGTCGAACCCCTTCGGGGCTTCACCGAGCTGCATGCGGTGGGTGATCACAAAGCTAGGATCGATCTCACCTCGCTCGATCCGTTGCAGGAGTTCACCCCAGTAGCGCTGCACGTGGCACTGACCTGTTCGCATGGTCAAGCCGCGATTCATGAACGATCCCATGGGGAACTTATCGATGAATCCGCCATAAACGCCAATCACGGAAACGACTCCGCCGTTGCGGCACGCCATGATGGCCTCTCGCAACGCGATCGGCCTGTCGGTCTCCGCCATCACTGCTTGTTTCACCCGGTCGTACGCATAAATGATGGCGTGCGCACCGTGCGCTTCCAGTCCAACCGCGTCGATGCACGCGTCAGGTCCGCGTCCGCCGGTCTTTTCCATCAAAGAATCGTAAACCGATGCCTCTTCGTAGTTGATGGTTTCCGCGTTGCCAGCCTTGGCCATGTTTAGTCGTTCCGGGAATCGATCGATGGCAATCACCCGCTCCGCTCCGAGCAGGAATGCGCTCCGGATCGAAAATTGACCGACAGGTCCGCAGCCCCAAACGGCCACTGTATCGCCCGGCTGGATGTTGCACATCTCCGCGCCCATGTACCCGGTTGGGAATATGTCGGAAAGAAACAGAACTTGCTCATCCGATAGCCCGCTCGGCACTTTTATAGTTCCCACGTCGGCAAAGGGTACGCGCGCATATTCGGCTTGTCCTCCGGCGTATCCGCCAGTCAAGTGCGAGTAGCCGTAAATGCCTGCCGGTGCGTGGCCGAACATCTTCTCCGCCATCCATGCGTTCGGGTTTGAGTTTTCGCAAAGACTGAACATGCCTTTCTTGCAGAAAAAACAGTTGCCGCAGGATATGGGAAACGAGACGACTACGCGGTCGCCTACCTTCCTGTTTTTAACATCCGGCCCTGTCTCGACGATTTCTCCCATGAATTCGTGACCCAGGATGTCTCCCTTTTTCATGGTGGGGATGAAACCGTTGAATAGATGAAGGTCCGACCCGCAGATCGCCGTCGCGCTGATCTTTACGATGGCATCACGTCTATTCAGAATTTTTGGATCCGGCACCTGCTCGACGCGAACATCGTGCTTTCCATACCAGCAATTCGCTCTCATCAGTCTTCCTCCTACGCTCTCGCGGCAGCTGCTCTGCCACGGTTACTTTGGTTCAGATTTCGCGCCTGATTTGCCTCATCATCCGCCAGAGGCTGGGCCGGCCGTTGCGTCAGCATTCCGTTGTCCCACGCTGCCCCATCGGAGATGGCGACCTCGCCGACCTCCATGATTTGTTTGAAGCGTCGCAGCGCCTCTTGCGCTAACTGCCCCGGATCTTCACGAACCAATGGAGCTAACGCTCGGCTAATCACACCGCCTGGCGGGTCGTAGTCGATTCCCACTGTGACAATCGCCCCGCGGTCACCAGGGGCTTTCCGGAAATTCACGAAACCAGAGTTGTAGACATCCGCTCCTTCCAGCGAACGCCACGCAATGTGCTCGTTGGGACGATCCTCGACGATTTCGGCATCCCACTCCACTTTCTTGCCTGCGGGCCCTATCGCCACCCAGTGCGAGCGATTTCCGCCCGTCACGCGGACGGACTCAAGTCGACGCATGAATTGGGGGAGTCTCTCGAAGTCGTGCCACGCTTGATACAGTTCTTCGGGAGAGCGATCGATGATCAAACTGCGCCGGCTCACACTTTCTGACCGGCCATCGCCATTTGCTGAGCGAAATTCGTCTGAGCTAAGTTCTTTGGCGCAAATCACGTCGAGTGCCGTGACCGCCACCACATTTGCGGTGGCGAAGCTCAACCTCGCCTTGTTCGACTCGGGCGAAGTAAACGCCACTCCCAGGCTCGCCAAGTCCATCGCATCGCCGGCTACCCTGGACCACACTGCCTCCGCCGGACGATCGCCCTGCATGAAGATTGCGACACCGCTGGCGATTTCCCGCAACCCATATAGCTGTATAAGGCCCGTATCCTCGCTCTTCAGGCCGGCGATCCGTGCTACGGCTTTAGGTGCGAACAGTTCCGCGAAGCCTAACCCAATGCTGAACCAGCCTAACCCTCTCGCAAGTCTCTGTGCTGATGAGTTGTAGCCATTCCCATTGTGTTCACCCTCTTCGCGTCGGCGCCGCTGTATGCGATGGTCCGGCTGAATTGTGTCGAACTCCTGGGCTCCTTGCGTGCTCATATCCATTGCCTTCACCTCCTCTTTGGTTTCGCTCTCGTGCTGGACAGCGATCGAAAAAAATCACATCTTGCTAACATGAACCGTAATGCAGTTGTTGCAATGCGGAGGTCACTGTAAGCACGCTGGGACCGACTCCGTACGAAGTAGCAGACGGTAAATTTCGGCAGAAACTCAGGCTTCCGGTGGCAAGCTCGACCGAGACCTGAACCAACGCATCTTTGAAGCGAGGAATTCCTGCAATCACCAAGGCGACAGATCAGGTGTTGCCCAAATCTACATCGCCCCGGCACTGTTGGCTGAATCGGATCAGGGCGCCTAAGGTAAGCGCCTCTCAAATAGCGCCGTCAAATCCGGATTGCTCCCAAACACAGACGCTCTACGATGAAGCATCGCGTGTCAGCCGCGCCGGACACATCGGTCGCTGGCAAGTTACAAGTGAGCAGGAGAAACGTATGCATTTCAGAAGTTGGGGTCTCGGCTTGATTGCGTTGGGCGTTTTGCTACTGGGCGCGCAGTTGATCTTATCGATGGGACCCAAAGCCGCCAGGGACGTTACGACCGAGATGCACCCCGCCCCTCAGGTGCGAAGGACCGTGCTGCCCGGAGTCTTTGGCGCGATAGCCCTGGCAGCCGGCATGTTTTCAAGAACGCGACAAGACAGCGACGCGCCCGACCACTAGCCACGCGCATTTATCGGCTAACGGGAACCACGCGGACGGAATCAGGTTCACGCTGCCGACGTCAGCGCTGTTGGCGAGCGCGTGTTCTCTCGGGCCTTTGTGATGTTTTAAGTTGCACGCGGACTGGACTAACCAAATCACTCGACCGAAGGTGGGCTGTTTTCCGCTGGCCTTCGCAGCTTTACCCGAACCGTGGCGAAAAATCTATTAACGCCAAAAAGGTCGAATCGATCTTCTCCACCAATTTCCCATTGGCTTCCGATTTCTCTTTTACAGTCTTCCATTCCGAGTCCTCCTGAAACGCTTTCCAGTTCGCCGTCGCCGCTTCACGGCTCGGATGCTCGAGTATGTAGAAAAATGTGCTGCTTTTTACCGGTTCATCAAGAGCTGTCCAGTACGCCACACTCTTCATTCCATGTTTCGCAAAGATCCTCATGGTATTGTCCCGGAATCGCGCCACCAGGGTCTCCAGCTTTCCGGGATACACGTGATACACCCGCAACTCGTATACGGTCGTCGATCCCGCCATCGCGTCCTCTCTCCCGTGTGCAGTCCCGGGGACAGCCGTCTCCAGTATTCCGGCAGACATCAGCGCTGCCATCGGTACTCTCTCCAAAAATGTGCGCCTCTTCATCCTGCGAATTCCTCCAGAGCTCTAGAGTCGCGACGAAGATGCCTTTCCATCACACCGTCAGATTCCGGCGTACCACGCATATCCACCTTCAGGTTCGGCTGAGCCCAGGCCTTTACCGAACTGTTTGATGTTGTCGGTTAGCGTCAAGCTGGTGATGTATTTGACGCTTTTGTAGCCGAGTTGCCGCGGAACGCGCAGTCGCAGCGGTCCCCCAAACCCCACCGGAAGTTCGCCGCCATTCATGCTGTGCGTGACCAGTGTTTGCGGATGCAACGCATCGGCCATGTCGATGCTTTCCCACCAATCCGGTTGAATCGAACGATAAACGACGTATCGAACCTGCGGCAAAGCTCCGACCAAGTCGAGGATGTGAGAAAGGGGCACACCCTTCCATTCGGCTATATAAGACCAGCCCTCTTCACACGCCAGATGCGTGATCTGCGTACGACTCGGGAAGCTCTTGATCTCCGCCACCGAAAACGACATTGGATGCGCGGCCATGCCATCCACCGTCAGCCGCCACTCCGCAAACCCTCCTTCTTGCAGTCGCTGAAAGCCTTCGCCTAACGGCGCAACCTCGTTCGCGAATGGAGACGCCGAAATCTGATTGCGAGTAAACTCACGCGCCATGGAATGCCGCGTCAACAATCGCTGCGCCGCATAGGTCAAAGTTTCCCCGGCTCCGTACAAGCCACCTGCATCCGGCGGGACTAATCCATAGTGCTTTGCGAGCTTCGCAGCGACACCAACGCCCGCCGCTCCTGCCGCAACCGCCACTCCCGTCACAATCAGTTTGCGCCTTGAAACCTTGCTCATGCTCGCTCCATATCCGATGTAGCGCTTGTCGCAGTTGTGGCCATCGGCGCGCTTTCACCGTGATCCGATGCCCCGTCACCCGTGATCATCGCGCGCATCCGCTTTCGAAATCCCCCAAGCCCAACCATTAGCACATGCACCAGCAGAAACAGCACCAGGAACACCGACACAAAAAAATGTATAGTGCGCGCCGATTGTTGTCCGCCCAAAACAGAGACCGAACTTGGAAGCGCAGACGCCACCGCCGGGGACATCGCCAGCCCCGTCCAGATCACCAGCGGAAACAGAACGAAGATCACGAACAGATACGCAAGTCGCTGCAGCACGTTATACGATCCAGCGTCCTCATCGCCGGACCTCTTGAACCGTAAATGCCCGGCGATCACATTCCACAGCCCGCTCACCGAAAGATCCGCGGAAGTGGGAAGCAGATTCCGCCTGAAATGTCCTCCCAACACTCCAAACCCTAAGTAAAGTGCGCCAGTCAGCACGACAAGCCAGGCAGATTGAAAATGCAGATAACGGCTCCACCCGTTCTGGTCCGGAAGCGTGTAGCCGTAACCATTGTGAAAAGTATTCCTGGAAGTCGGAATCGGAATCGTGAATAACGCTGAAGTTCGTACGTTGCCGGTCTCGCCCCAATAAAACCGCGGGTGCGAAATCAAAATTTCCACGCCCGTGACCAGAAGCGCCAGAAACGATAACGTGGTAATCCAGTGCGTAACGCGGACGAGAACAGAGTGCCGCTGGCGAGTTGTCGCTGACATTTGCGGGGATTCTACCAACCGCCCGCGCAATCGTGCACGTTATATTTGCCAGACTGCAGGCACGAAAGCCAACCAAACACCGCCTCTTCAGGCGCGGCTCCCTATGGGCACACCTTGATCGTCTGAAAGTACACGTTGGTGGAGTCTTCCCATGTCATGTAGGCGTTCTTCCCACTTATGGCTATGAGCGGGTTGAACTCGCTCACGACGCTATTCGATCGATTCGTCGAGGGAGTGAATGTCGACCCGCCGTCTGTCGACCGCGTAAAGAAGATGTCAGTCGCGCCCGCATACGCGACATCGATTCCTCCACACGAATCGATGGCTACGACGGGGCTGTTCGCGCCACCGGTGGCTGGCGTAAGGTGCGGGCTAAACGTTTGCCCTCGTCGGTGCTCCGCCTCGCGTGCCATGGGTGCCCCGGGAGCACATCTGCCCCTCCGGTCAGGTGTTTGTGCCTCCGCGCGTATGCCACAGTGGACCTTGAACCAGGAGGTATCACATGGCCCAGACGATCTGGATTCACAAGCTCACTGACTCGCAAAGACCCGAAGCCGAAGGAATGGACTACATCTGCCAGCACTTGTCTCAGGCGTTGGCGCAAACCGGCAAGCTCACCAAGGCCAAGGGATGGAATTCCGTCCAGGACGCCACCGCCAAAGATGGCGCCACCTATCGCGCACTGTTCTGCGATTCCTGCGCAAAGAACTACAACCACGGCAACGTGAGAACCGCAAGAGAGGCCGTGCTGGTCTAGGCCATCCGCACTCCCGCCACAATGCCAATATCGAAGTCGGCGCTGGGGCCTAACGAGCGTCCGCTTCCTCGCGGCCTTGCGTGTGGTTGTCTATCATCTTGTGTCTTCGGGTGATCAGAGCTCATCATCTGCAGCTTGGCCCGTGGCGGTCGCGCCGCCGATTGCTTCAAGCAACCCTGGCTTGTGGCGCTCGGTCAGTCCAGCTTCTGCCTGTGCATGCTGCACATCCCTATGTGGGTTTTTCTCTACCGGCCACCTTTCAGGTACTGGAATATCGGCGTATTGCTCCTGATCGTCCTGATATCGCCGGCACTCTATGATTGGGCCGAAACGCCCGCCAGCACCGCCGTCAGAACTCTCCTTCTGCCCACCTCCAAGCCCATCGTGCTCGCTGCGGATACGCCGCAAGTCCAAACGAAGCCTCAGACGTGCCCACGCAGCTATCGATAAGTCAGAATCCGAAATCTCCCAAGCCAAAGCTCCGCTCCATTCGGTTGAGCCATTGAATTCATCATCGTCTAAGCGCCTTGATCGCTTACTGACTGCCTCTATTTTTCGTTTAGCCGACTATAATCATCGGGATCCACTCACGATGGACTGCACTGACCATCAATAAGAGGAATCAACCACTCGGTTAGCTCGTAAAAAGTCGCGCGATTTCAACTCTATGCCAACAAAGACTGAAGTGAATCGAAGACTATTTTTGAAATGGGCAAACCTGATTGGGCTGGCTGCCTGGTTTCCAGATGCAGCAAAGGCGGACCCGATTCCAACGCAAAAGGCGGGTCCCGTGCATTCGGGAAAAGCTTCGCAAGCCGAGGACTTGCCTTCACCAGAGACAATTCTCCTCAAAGACTATCGTCCGAAATCGATTTACAAAATTCCCGTCACCCAGATCGACAAGGCCAAATACCCCATCATCGACATGCACTCTCATCCATACGCCAAGACTCCGCAGCAAATTCAGGAATGGATCAAGAACATGGATGAGGTTGGCGTTGCGAAAACCATCATCCTTACCATGACTACCGGCTCAGAGTTTGACGATATTTACCGTAAGTATTCGAAGTATCCGGATCGCTTTGAGATGTGGTGTGGTTTGGATCTATCCGGCTATAACAAGCCAGGCTTCGGCCCTGCCGCCATCAAGGAGCTGGAGCGCTGCCGCCAAGTCGGCGCTCGCGGCGTGGGTGAAATCCATGACAAAGGGGACGGACTAGTGTCAGGCAAGTCCAAGGCACCCGGGATGCATCCCGATGACACGCGCATGGATGCGCTTTGGGATGGGTGCGCCGATCGTGCCATGCCTATCAGCCTCCACGTTGCTGACCCCATCTGGATGTATCAGAGGATGGATAAGACGAACGATGGGCTCATGAATGCCTACCACTGGCGACTCGACAATAAGCCGAACATCGTGAACTTGGCTGGCATGATCGACATTCTTGACCGCACACTCGCGAGGCACCGAAGGACGACGTTCGTCGCGTGCCACTTCGCCAATCTGGACTACGATTTGGCGCGGCTGGGCGAGATGTTGGAACGCAATCCTAATCTGTATGCTGACATTTCTGCTCGTTACGCTGAGACCGCACCCATTCCGCGGTTCGCTTCAAAGTTTTATGAAAAATACGCGGAACGACTCGTTTATGGGACCGATATGGGTGTTGAGAAGCCGATGTACCGTGTCACATTCAGAATCCTTGAATCCCTGGACGAGCACTTCTACGAAGCCGAGCAGTTCGACTATCACTGGAGTCTAAATGGGTTCGGCCTTAGCGATGAGACTCTGAAACGCATTTACAATGCTAACGCCACAAAGCTGCTTGCCGCGCGCACCGGCCAAGCCGGCTAGAATAAACAAGGAAGCCATTGCATCGTGTCTCCAGGTATTTACGTAAACGTCCGAACTCGTTCGATAACGCCCTTCACCGCTACTCATGTTCTAAAGAACGTTCGCATTTGGGATTCGCGGTTCATGTTCTACTTCTCTTGACATCGCAACATCGCTCGCCCATCCTTTTAACCATTCCCTCCCAAAATTCAAATTGACGTGTGTCGGCACGTGCCGCGCACCGGAGGTGAGTTATGCCCGTATCACGCCGCGCGCTTCTCCATTTCATGTTCATTCTCTCGATTACATTCGTTCTCGCGAGCGTCTTCCGTCTCACAACGATCGGATTTGCCCACGCTGCGAGTCCCGCTGCTCAGTCGCAGCAGCCTTCCGCGGCTCCCGAATCCGACGACAGCCCAGGACCTGCCGCCCCCAGGCCGGCTGCCTCGGTCGTGTGGGTGAACACTACCAGCGGCTACTATCACCAGCCCTCCAGCCGCCACTATGGCAAAACCAGGCACGGCAAATACATGTCCGAATCCGACGCCATTCGCGCCGGCTATCGGCCTGCGCGCAACTAAGTGCGTGGCTTGACTTTCGCGCCCTTCTTCGCCAAGATGCCCGGCATTCCTGCACGAAAGCCCGCGACGCTTTCCACGGCTCCGCCCACCCACCGCTCATAGGAAAATGCGCGTTCGTGGCAGCCCGAATCGCCGCGGGGGAGAGAAGATCCGCTAATGAAAATCCGAAATCGTAGCCAGCATCCCTCTTCGTACCTGGCGATGCTTCTGGCTTTACTCCTGGTAGCTTTGGGCACGACTGTTCGCGCCGCTCCCAAGCCCCAGTCCGCATCTTCGCAATCCGACGATCAGTCCGACACCACCACCAAGAAGAAGAAAAAGAAGAAGAAGACCACCGACGACACCGCCTCAGATACGTCGCAGGCCGCCTCCGACACCACCACCAAAAAGAAAAAGTCCAAGAAGGCCGCCGATGCTGACTCGGCTCAGAGCGCCGACACTTCTTCGGACACCACTACAAAGAAGAAAAAGTCCAAAAAGACCGCCGACTCTGCCGATGCCTCACAAGCTGCTGACTCTTCAGCGGACACTTCCACAAAAAAGAAGAGATCCAAGAAGACTGCAGATTCCGCGGACGCCTCGCAGGCCTCTGACTCTTCAGCAGCAGATACTTCCACAAAGAAAAAACGATCAAAAAAGACTGCGGATTCTGCCGATGCAACGCAGACCGCTGACTCTTCGGCGGACACTTCGACGAAAAAGAAGCGGTCTAAGAAAACTGCCGATGCTGACCAGTCTGCGGCCGCCGATACTTCCGCGTCCGACTCCGGCGCCACCAAGAAAAAAAGCCGCACGAAGAAGAGCGACTCCGCCGAATCCGCCTCCACTCCGGCGTCCTCGACTCCTGCCGCAAGTTCGAGCGCTGCGACAACTTCCAAGCCAACTCCGACGGCTACCCCAACGCCCGCTCCGTCGAGTTCAAGTTCGTCCAGCGCGCCAACCAAATCCAGCTCTGCATCCACCAAGACCGCTTCAAATCCTCCGCCACCTGCAAATACTGCCGGCACCGTGTGGGTCAACACCGATTCTGGCGTCTACCACAAGCCGGGCACGCGCTGGTACGGCAAGACCAAACAGGGAAAATACATGACCGAAGAGGAAGCCAAGAAAGCCGGCTTTCGCGCCGCCGAAAGAGAGTAGTCTCAATCTCCGTGGCATATTCAGTCTGTGCTTTGATGTGGGTCGTTATGAAGGTTCGTAACGTACGGAACGAACATCAATTTGCCTGTTGCAGTGCAGCAGTTGAAGTAAGCAGCTCAGTTCAAGGAGAGAAAAAATGAACAAGCAATTCCGTCATGCATTGCTCATCGCCTTTATCGCAATATTTGGAGTATCGCTCGCGATCGCTCAGCCGCAGAACAAGAAGTCAACTGCTGCGGCCTCCGCCAGCGCAGCATCTGCCGATCTGCTCGACATCAATTCCGCTACCAAGGAGCAGCTCGATGCGCTTCCCGGCATCGGCGAAAAGTATTCGCAAAAAATCATCGAAGGCCGCCCCTACGCCAAGAAAACCGATCTAGTTCGCAAGAAGATCATCCCGCAAGCAACCTACAACAAGATCGCCAGCAAAATCATAGCCAAGCAGCCAAAGTAAAGCGCGCCACTTGAGTGCGATAGCGCGCGCAGTGTTCCCTAGGGGCGCAGCACCGCTGCGCCCCAGCTCGGCAAGCTCAACGACTCGTGCGACAAATCAAAAGTTTCCTGCCGTACCGAGCTGACACTACAAGAAAACGCCACAACCGAAGGGAACTCCGCAACGCAACGCGACAACGCAACGCAATTAGGAAAAGCGAACACAAAGAAATCATCCCACGCAAAAATACAACAGGAGGGCACATGGGAATTTTCGATGACATCAAATCCGCCGCGGGTATGGGTGGCGCAGTAGCGGGCCAGCATCCCGGGGCGCTGTCCGCAATTCTGGATTACGTGAACAGCCCGCAAGTCGGGGGCATCTCCGGCTTGCAGCGCATGTTCCAGGAAAAAGGGCTTGGCGGTATCGTAACTTCCTGGATCAGCACCGGCCAGAATCTGCCGATCTCAAACGATCAACTCAACAGCGTGCTGCACTGCGACGCCCTGCAACAGATCGCGCAGAAATACGGCATCGATCCGAGCCAGCTCACATCGATGATGTCGTCAGTTCTGCCGGGCGTGGTGGACAAGCTGACGCCCAACGGCCAGGTTCCGGATCACGGCACGCTACAAGAGCTGATTCAGGCGGCGCGCTCGATGGCTGCCGGCAGCTCTGGTCACTAGCTAAACCGACCGAGCGGCGAGCTCCTTCGCCGATCGCTTCTACTTATCGCGCAGGATCACTTCGCCCTGGCCAACGATTTGCTCGTTGAGCCAGAGGCGATATTTGTACGACGCCGCTTTCGCCCCGGTTCGCGGCGGACCGCTCAGCAGGCGCATTCCCGCGGGCGCCTGAAACACGTTGGACGAAAACGGGCAGCGGTTCACATCAAATTCCACGCGCAGATTTCCCGCGTCAGAAATCCACGACACCTGATCTCCAGGATCGAGTACCACCACCTGCGGAATCAGTCCCACCAAAACCGGCCGTTCAGCCATTTTTCCTCGCTCGAAATTTCATCTGCGGAACGATAACACATCCATCGAGCGCCGCTTCATTCCACTAAGTTCATCGCCTATCTTTGGCAATCGGTTCAAAGTCTTTCGAGTCGAGCCTTTTTGAGTCAAGGTTTCGGGAGCGGACTTTCAGGTCCCAAGATTAGCCATCACAGCGAAGGCCTTTAGGCCCTGAGGAATTGACGTTTCCCCCGCGCATACAAAACTATTACACATCTGTACCTCGGTACATCTTGACCCTTCCGAGCGCGGCTCCGTACACTGATCAAGCTGATTCGTGGCGCTGAGCACCGCGATTTCCCGCTCACAAAACATTCAGTATTGCGCGCTTTCTGGCCGTTCACCTGATGGATCAAGACGGTGAATCTACAAACCGGCGCGGCGCGCAACCGGACTGCGGAGGATTTCGCCGAATGGCTTCAGCTTCACGAACATGGTCGATTCCTCTGCCGAATGGCGCGCGCATTTCCCTGGTCGGCGTCACCCCGTTCGCGATCATGCACGTGCTGGCGCTGGGCGTATTCTTCGTTCCCTTCAAATGGTCTTATCTCGTCGCGTGTCTCGCACTGGTTTTTGTGCGTATGTTCTGGGTTACCGCTGGATATCACCGCTATTTTTCGCATCGCTCTTACAAAACCAGCCGCGTGTTTCAGTTCGTGATCGCTTTCATGGCGATGACTTCGGCGCAGAAAGGCGTGCTGTGGTGGGGCGCTCATCACCGGCACCATCATCGCTTTTCCGATCAGGAAGAAGATCTGCACTCGCCGACGCTGTTTGGGTTTTTCTGGTCGCACATCGGCTGGATCGTTTCCGATCGCTATAACGATACGCGCACGAATTACATTGCGGACTTTGCGAAGTTTCCCGAGTTGCGCTGGCTCAACAAATATCACTTCATTCCGCCGACGCTGCTGGGCGTTTCGATCTACCTGCTCGGCGGGCTGCCGCTATTTCTGTGGGCCTTCGTGCTTAGCACGGTGCTGCTGTGGCACGATACGTTCACCATCAATTCGCTTTCGCATCTGTTCGGCACCGTCCGTTACCAGACCACGGACACCAGCAAGAACAACTGGTTTCTGGCGCTGCTGACCCTGGGCGAAGGCTGGCACAACAATCACCACCACTTCATGGCCAGCGCACGCCAAGGCTTCTTCTGGTGGGAAGTCGACATCACCTATTACACGTTGAAGCTGCTCTCCATGTTTGGGCTCGTATGGGATCTGCGCCAGGTTCCCGAGCATCTGCTCCATTCCGACGAAGCCGAAACCGCGGAACTCGCCGCATAAAGCTGTGCACGCCGAGCAGTTTGGACGCCAGGGGTGGTTCGTGTCCCGTGATCCGTGTCCCGTGAACTTCATCGGTTTCGCTGCCCAAGATGCTGAAGCTTTCGTTTTCCCACATTCATAGCTAATCGCGTAACGTGGCATAATCCCGGCACATCGAAGTGACCAGCTTTTGGGCGTCTATTTGCCAGACGGAGAGAACACGTGAAAATTGCGACGATCATAGTGCGAGTGTTGCTGGGGCTCGTCTTCGTAGTCTTTGGGTTGAATGGTTTTCTGAATTTTATTCCGGCGCCACCGCCGCCGCCCGGTCTGACGAGCCAGTTCATTACCGTGTTCATGCAGTCGCATTGGGGTCTGTTCGTCAGCGGCTTTCAGGTAATTGGTGGGGCGCTGCTTTTGAGCGGACTCTACATTCCACTGGGGCTCGCCATCCTTGGACCGATCATCGTGAACATCCTGCTCTTCCATCTGCTTATCAATCCTATGGGTGGATCGATCGCGGTGGTCGTGGCGCTGATGTGGTTCTTCCTGTTCTGGAGGTATCGGCAATACTTCGCCAGCCTGTTCGTGCAGAAGGCGCGACCTGCGGGAAGTCCGACTTCGGTGGCTTGAAATGGCGGATTCGGGCCGAATCGGGATTTTGCCCCCCCTTTTTTTGTAAGTGCGGATTCTAAAGAACTTAGCGGAAGGTATTTTGTAAGTGGTGGAAACAAGCGACTTGCGGGTCGACTATAGCGGACAAAAACGGGTAATTCGCGGTGTTTGTCTGTAAGTGCGGATTATAAACGACTTAGCGCCGCGACTTTTAGGCCTCTGTGTTTGGTATCTGGCGTGGGCCCACCCACCTCCTGACGCACCTGCCCCCTGTTTTGGCGCGAAAGCAAGATCGCACGAGTTGTGCTACCCTCTGCGGAGCCGACGCTCGTTTCCCACCCTACGTCCTGTCGCAAGCTCACAAGGTGCAGCAGAGCTGCAAGAGAAGGTTTGAAAGGAGAACATCCATGGCGGACCGTCTTGGAGAGTTGAAAGCGAAATATCAGTCGGTGCTGAATTTTATCCAGCAGCAACAGAACACGCAGCTGCAGAACGTGAACATGGAAGGGGACAAGTTGTTGATTCGCGCGAGCGCGCCGTCGCAGGAAGTGAAGAACAAGATCTGGGATCAGATCAAGCTGGTGGATCCGACCGCGTCGGATCTGATCGCGGACATTCAGGCTCCTGCGGCAGCGGCTGCTGCAGCGGCGGCGGGAGGCGCGCCCACCTCGGGAACACGCATGTATACGGTGAAGCCGGGCGACAGCATGACGAAGATCAGTCAGGAATTTTACGGGCACGCGAATCAGTACATGAAGATCTTCGAGGCGAACAGGGACAAGCTGACCGATCCGGACAAGGTGCGGGCGGGGATGGAGCTGGTGATCCCCTGAGGTTGGTGATGTGACGCTGATTTGAGGCTCTAAGTTGAATGCCCGGTGGAGAATTCTCCGCCGGGCATTTTTCTTTAATGGGTCTTGAGCAGGAGGCAACCCCAAGATGGCGAGACGACGCTCGCCGCTACCGAGTTGAAACGCCGTACGTGGAGCGCGGGAGCGTGAAGAGGATGACTGCGCAGATGAGCGCGAGGATTGGGAGGACGAAGATGCTGCCCTCGGGGCCGGTGGTGCCGCCGCTGAGGAGGGGTGCGCCGACGGGATGCGTGGCGAGCAGGTGGTGCTGGACCATGACGCCGCTGTCGGCTACGCCGTAGAGGAAGGATTGCGCCCAGTCCCACGCGGCGTGGTAGCCGATGGCCCACCAGAGCGAGCCGGTCCGCCAGAGGCTCAGGCAGAAGACGAGGCTGGCGAGGCCGGCGGACAACAGACCGATGGGAGACTCGCCGGGATTGGAGCCGTGTCCGAGGCCGAAGCCGAGGGAGAGCAGCAGCGCGGCGGTCCAGAAGCCGAAGGCTTTGGCGTGTGGAGTCTTGAAGAGCCACGTGTAGATGCCGGCGAGGCCGCGGGTTAGCGTGAAGAGGAGGTAACCGCGCGTGAGGTACTCCTCGAGGAGCGCGACGATGACGAAGCCGGCGAGCCAGATGGCGGCGTAGTGGAGGGCGGCGAGGCCGTACAGCAGGCGAGCGTCGAAGACGAGATGGCCGGTGCTCCAGAGCGCGAGGACGAGTAGGGAGAGAAGGGCGACTCCCCAAGCGAGGCCGGAGACGAAGTTGGGGAGGGCGCGCTTGGGGGCGAGGCCGTAGACGCCGGCGGGGCGCTTCTCGATGCGGGACATGATCCAGGTGACGAGAAGGGTGATGAGAAGCGGGATGGATTCGCCGACAAGCGCGAAGGCGGGCGTGAGCTCGGCGCGGCCGGTGGTGGATTTGGGGAGCCAGTGGAGGCGATTGCCGATCCGAGTGACGCCGATGAGCAGAGCGGCCATGACGGCGATGAAGATCAGTAGGCTCCAGCCGGCGCGGAGGCCGTCAGGGCCGAAGAAGATGGCGCGAGGGGTGAAGGTTTTTGTGGGGGCGAGCGGCGGTTGATTTGGTGACTGCGGCTGAGGATCCGGCGGTTCGTTGGCGGCGGGATTTGTGGCGTCGGGCAATGGAGTGTCCTGGCGTCGAGACTATATACGGAAATACGTCTGGAGAGGCAGAGTCTTACTGCGCCCAGAGGGAAGGCTTTCTTCAGGGGCTAAAGCCCGCCGCGGGGGAGCTGCGTACGTAGAGGCTGAAGCCCAACCTCCTAAAAGATCAAACCTCTAAGGTCCCAAGAGATGCGTAAACATTCTCGGTGAAATCGAAGAATCTGCGAGACGGCGATCTAAACCAACACCAGGATGGCGAGGCGAGGCTCGCCGCTATAATGGCCAACGGCTGGCGGGCTGATTCGCCGCCAAATTGGGCGTTGCGGCTAGGGAGCTTCGTGCGGGAGAATTGAGGTCCCGCACAGTTCTTGCGACGCGTAGGAGCATTCCATGACAGAGCAGATAGGGGAGTTGAATCCGCCGAATCGGTTGATGTTGACGCCCGGGCCTTCGTCGATGGATCCGCGAGTGTATCGCGCGCTGGCGACGCCTTTGGTGGGGCACGTCGACCCGTGGTTTCGCGGGTGCATGGACGACGTGCAGGTGATGCTGCGGCAGATTTTTCAGACGGAGAACCGGATTACGATGCCGTTGTCGGCTTCGGGGTCGGGCGGGATTGAAGCGGCGGTGGTGAACTCGCTGGAGGCGGGCGACGAGGCGATCATTGCGGTGAATGGCGTGTTTTCGGATCGCATGGCGGTGATTGGCGGGCACACGCCGGCGAAAATTACCAAGGTGGAGGCTCCTTACGGCAAGCCGGTGGATGCGGAAGATGTGCGGCGTGCTGGCAAGGGGCGGAAGATCAAGATGATTGGGTTCGCGCACGGGGAGACTTCGTCGGGCGTGCTGACCGATGTGGATTCATTTCGCGCGGTGGCGGATGAGCTTGGCGCCTTGCTGGTGGTGGATACGGTGGCGTCGCTCGCGGCAGTGCCTTTGCACATCGATCGGCAGCGCATCGATATTTGTTTCAGCGGCACACAGAAGGCGATTAGCGCGCCGCCGGGAATGTCACCAATTACCGTGAGCCCGAAGGCGGAGGAAGTGTTTCGTACGCGGAAGACGAAGGTGCAGAGCTGGTACTTTGATTTGACGACCGCGATGAATTATTGGGGGAAGGACCGGCTCTATCATCACACGCCGCCGGTCTCGTTGATTTTTGCGTTGCGCGAGGCCATGCGCATCGTGCTGGAGGAAGGGTTGGAGGCACGGTGGGAGCGGCATCGCGTGAACGCAGTGGCGCTGGTAGCGGGCCTGGAAGCGATGGGGCTCGAGATGCTGGTGAAGAGCCCGAAGCGAGCGGTTGCCGACTGTGACAGCGGTGATGATTCCGCAGGGCGTAGATGATGCGAAGGTGCGGAACCAATTGCTGGATGAATTTAACATTGAGATTGCGGGCGGGCTGGGGCCGTTGAAGGCGAAGATCTGGCGCGTGGGTTTGATGGGGCATTGCAGCCAGAAGCCGTATGTCTTATTGTTCCTCGCGGCGCTGGAGAAGGTGCTGCTGGATCAGGGAGTGCGGGTGCCGTCGGGAGCGGGAGTTGGAGCGGCGGTGGCGTCGTATGTAGGGGCCGGGAATGCGGTGGCGGTGAAGGCTTAGTTGTCGACCGGGAGTGCGTGCCATCGTGTGTCTTGTCGGGTTGAGGTAGATTCAAGTTACATCTAAACCCGCACCCCAAAATCGCAGGGTGCGGCACCCGAATAGTGTTTGTGCCGTCGCACAAAACGCGAGGAGTGAGGAAACGAATAGCGTTCCTCGCGGCGGCTGCCTGCGCCAGGCAGGCTCGGGATGACGACGGGTTGCTTGCACGGATGACGCCCTGAAGGTTGGGGCAGTCGAGGAAGTGGACGAATGTGGATACCGCGGCCGAAGTCGGGGAAGAGTGGGATGAAGACTAAGGGAAGCGTCGCGCGCAAACGCAATGGGCGTGACGCGGGCGACGAACGCGATGGGAGCGAGGCTAGAGGGATGAGGACCGGGAGCGAAGTAGTGACGCACACATCGCAGCATGAGAGCAGCGCGACGATTCGGCCGATGCTGGCGAACAGCGGTGCGATGAGCACGTTTGTCGGCGCGTTTGATGTGACGTCGAAGCTGACCGGAAAGGTGTATCAGTGTCGCTTTTCGCATATGTGGAACGGGATCGCCACGCGGCATGCGGATACGATCGACACGAAATTTTATGTGGATGGCGAGGCGCACATCGTGGGATTGGCGCATCCTGCGTTTGTGACGTTTCGCGAGCGGACCGGGCGAGATTTGACGGATCGTGAAGCGAGCTTTATTGCGGCAGAATATTTGCGCGAGCGGCTCGAGGAAGAGGATGAGCGGCCGCTTTATGATGTTTTTTATGACGAGGTGTTGAGGTTGATCGAGCAGGTAGGGATTAAGTAGCGCGGCGTTAGCGCCTGAAATCGAAGCGAGCCGGTAGATCCAAGAAGAAACCGAAGAGGGATCCCTCGCGCCGCGCCTGCCTGCGGCAGGCAGGCGCGGGATGACGGGCTAAATTACCGATCGATGGGGATCATCCCGCTCATGCGCCACGCCGATCAGAACGGCAAGATCGCGGGGCAAGCTCGCGGCCGCAGGCCAGGATTAGTCGCCGGGTTCGGCGCGGAAGGCGTCTAGTTCGGGGTGGCAGAGGCCGTCTCGGCGGATGAAGTACATCACCAGGAACATCAAGAGCGCGCCGCCTACCATCACGATCACGGCGACTTGCAGGCCGACAATGAGGTCGGCGTAATCGTCCAGGCGACCGACGACGTACGGTCCGAGAATTCCACCGAATAGCTGAGTGGCAAACATATACACGCCGACAGATGAGGCGTGCGCGCGGCGCGGCATCATATCGTGAATTACAGCGGTGACTGGGCCGTGATACCAGGACATGAAGAAGCCGGCGATGAAGAACGCGCCGATGATGATGTGTTTTTCTTCGGCGATGATGGCCCAGAGGACGAAGGGCGCAGCGATGAGAAAGCCGGAAGCTACCGTAAGGATGCGACCGAAGGCGAAGCGCTTTTGCAACAGGTCGGCGATGAAGCCGCCGGCGAGCACGCCGAATAATCCAGAGACAAGCAGAGTTGGACCCAGGGAGACGCCAGCTTCTTTGAGGCTGAAGTCTTTGTAGCGAACGACGAAGTCGGTGCCCCAAGTGAGAAAGGCGACGCTGGCGAAGGTGATCATCACGCCGCTGACGATGAGCGTGGCGAACGCCGGGACACGGAGGAGTTTGCCGAAAGGAATGACTTCGCAGCGTGGGCCGCGCGGCGGCTCAGCGAGCCCGAGTATGGCGAAGGAAAGCAGCAGGCCGGGAATGCCGATGGCGTAGAACACCGCGCGCCAGCCCAGCCATTGGCCGATGATGCCGCCGGCGGCTTGTCCGGCCGTGCCGCCGATAAGCATGCCTGCGGCGAAGATGGATTGCGCACGGGCGCGGTCAGCTTGCGGGTAGCCGCCGGAAATCATCGATTGCGCGGCGGGCGCGTAGGCGGCTTCGCCGATGCCGACGAATGCGCGCGCGAGCAGGAGCATCGCAAACGTGTGCACGTGGCTGGTGAAGATGGTGGCGAAGCTCCAAAAGATGACGCCGCCGGCGATGATCCGCGAACGATTGAAGCGGTCGGCGAAGAAGCCGAAAGGAATGCTGGCCAGCGCGAGGACGCCTTGTAACGCGACCTGAAGGTAAGAGATTTGCGTGCTGTTGAGCCCGAATTCGTCGCGAATGAGCGGGACCAGCGGAGGGATGGCCTGGCGGTCGGCGAAATTCACGAAGTTGATGAGCGCGAGGACCGCGAGTAGGCGCAGTTGGTAAGAGGAAAGCGAAATTTTAGGCGTGAGTGACACGATGGGTAAGCGCGAGCGCGGACCTGAGCCTACGGAGGTGCCTGGTTTGAGCGTCGCTGGGCGGTGCGCCGCTCTCCTCCGTTCCTGTGCGATTATATAACGGCCATGAAGCCTGTCTCGATGCCGCGTGCGACCACCAGTGACCGCTTGACCACCGTGCTTTCGTACGGCGCACTGTTAGTGTTGGGATATTTCGTATTCAGGATCACCGAGCCGTTCCTGGTGCCGCTGGCGTGGTCGGCGGTGCTGGCGATTTTTTTCGCGCCGATCCATGCACGCATCGAGCGGAGATTCCGCCCAACCCCGGCGGCGTTTGTGAGCACGACAGCGGTGACATTGCTGCTGATCGTGCCGGCGATACTGGTGCTGATGTTTGCGACGCGTCAGGCGATCGAGGCGATGGCGAAAATCCAGAATGCGCTGACCGATCCAGACCGCAATCTCCCGATGCATGCGATTACCTGGGTGCGGGCACATTTGCCAGCGGACTGGCAGTCGTGGGACTTTTCGCAGCCGTTGCGTCAGGCGGCGGAGCGTGTGGCTTCGTTTCTGGCGGGGAATTTCGGAAAGCTGTTAAAGAACCTGCTCACATTTTTTATCGATTTGTTTATTTTAATTTTTTCGCTGTTTTTCATGTTTCGCGATGGAGACAGCGTGGTGCGCGGCGTGCGGCATTTGCTGCCATTCGATGAAGCGATCCAGAGCGACGTGCTCGATGAGTCGAAAGACCTGATCTTTGCGAGCGTGGCGGTGGGATTGGTGATTGCCTGTTTGCAGGGGATGTTGGGAGGTTTGGCGTTCACTATAGGTGGAATTTCGTCGCCTATTTTCTGGGCAGTGGTGATCGGGTTCTTTTCCCTGGTGCCGGTGGTGGGGTCGGCTTTGATCTGGGTGCCTGCGGCGTTGTTTCTGGCGGTCAGCGGGCATTGGGGCAAGGGATTAACGATTCTGATTATTTGCGGAGGCGTGGCGGGAGTGGCGGACAATATTATTCGGCCGCTACTGCTGCGGAATCGCACGCGACTGAACGAATTGCTTTTGTTCATCGGGGTATTGGGAGGACTGGAAGTGTTTGGATTGCTGGGGTTGGTGGCGGGTCCGACGATTATTGCGGCAGCCATGGCGGTGTTCCGGGTTTACATGGATCATCGCGATCAGATCGCTAGAGAAGCTTGAGAAGCGGAGTAACGACGCAATGAAGTAAGGAAGTGAGGACGTACAGAAATGGCGGCAGCGCTAGAGCGCCTCGGCGTTGACCTTTTCTCAGTAAACAACGGATTCACTTGTGGCGGTATCGTGCCTCGTTCTTCCTTTTGTTTTTTCCTTCTTCTGTTCCAACCGCAACGGAACGCGCTTCAGGTAAACACCTTAGAGTCGGCTCATGCTTTGTCAATTTTTGGAAAGCGCTTGGCGAAAGTAAGTGCGGCGGCGTGCGCGTGTGCTAGAGTACCCGGCTCAGATGAGTAATAACGGATACAAGATCGCGCCGGCGCATGCGGAATTGACGCCGGATAAATTGCGTTGGCGATGCGAAGCTTCGCGGCTGCCGTTTGAGACCACGGCGCAGGCGGAGCTGCGCGAAGGCTTCATCGGGCAGGAACGCGCGCTGCGTGCGCTGAAGATGGGCGTGGAGCTTTCGGCGCCAGGCTACAACGTGTTCGTTTGCGGATTGGCGGGAACGAGCCGCGGCGGCACGATTGCGCAGATGATTGAGGAACTGCACCCCTCAACCAAGCCTTCGCTGGATCGCTGCTACGTTAACAATTTCAAGATTGCCGACCGGCCGAGATTGCTATCGCTGCCGCGCGGACAGGCAAATTCATTCAAAAAAGATATGCAGGCGGGCATCGATTTTCTGCGCCGGCGGATTCCGCAGGTTTTTGAGGGGGAGCCGTTCCAGCGGCAAAAGGGAAGAATCGTCGAGCGGTTCACGGTGCGCGAGAAGGAGTTGATGGACGATTTCACGCGACGCATCGCGCGTGACCAATTCGCGCTCGGTCACATGCAAGTTGGCGCGGTGGCGCTGCCGGAGATTTTCCCGGTGCTCGAAGGGCAGATGGTGCCGATTGAAGATATTTCGAAGATGGTGCATGAGGGAAAACTCGATGCGCCGGTGGCGGAGGAGATCGAGCGCAAGTACGAGCAGTTCCGCCAGGAATTCACGGTGGTGTACCGCAAGACGCTGACGTTATCGCGGGAGTTGGCGAGCGAGTTGAGTTATCTGGAGCAGGAAGCGGCGTCGGTGCTGGTGGATGGGGTTGTCGAGGAATTGAAGGAGAAATATCCGGGCACGGGCGTGGCGGAATATCTGGAGGAAGTGCGGCATCATTTGCTCGACAATTTGGATCCGTTCAAGGAACGCGAGGGCGAAGGCGAGCACGATAGTGATCCGACGCCGTCTCCGGACGGTCCGCAGAAGCAGTCTGGCGGACCGGACCGGGATCCGTTTCGTTTGTATGGCGTGAATGTGATCCTGGCGCATGGCGAAGAAGACACTTCTCCGGTGATTTTCGAGACCACGCCGACGTATGCGAATTTGTTCGGGACCATCCAGCGCGCTTATGACACGCGCGGCGGATGGACCAGCGATTTCATGGACCTGCGCGGCGGTTCGCTGCTGCGCGCCGACGGCGGATTTTTGATCATGTATTCGATGGAAGCGATCTCTGAGACGGGCGTATGGCGCGCTTTGAAGCGCACGTTGAATCACAACCGATTGGAGATTCAGCCGCTGGAGATGTTTTATCCATTTGGTGGCAGCGCGCTGAAGCCGGAAGCGGTGCAGATCAACGTGAAAGTGATTTTGATCGGCGACCGTCAGATGTACGAGCTGATGTACGAGTACGAGGAGGATTTCCGCAAAATTTTCAAGGTGCGCGTGGAATTTGATGAAGAGATGCCGCTTGAGCGACGGCGTGATCGCGGAATACGCGGGACGCTTGCGGGCGTTGAGCGAGAAAGAGGGATTGTCGCCATTCGATCGCGGAGCCTTTGCAGCGATATTGGAGTATGGCGTGCGGCAGGCAGGTCGGCGGAACAAAGTGACGGCGAGATTTGTCGATATTGCGGACCTGGCGCGCGAGGCGCACTACGCTGCAGCGGCTGCGGGCGAATCGGTGGTGCGCGCGGCGCATGTGCGCACGGCCCTGTCTTCAAAGATGGAGCGGCACAATCTGGTGGAGACGCGCATCCGCGAGATGATCGAGGAAGGCACGTTGCTGGTCGATCTGGACGGCACGCGAATCGGGCAGGTGAATGGGCTGAGCGTGCTGGAGATTGGCGGGTATTCGTTCGGGAAGCCGGTGCGGATTACCGCGACGGCGGCGCTCGGGAAGACTGGCGTCATCAATATTGAGCGCGAGTCGAATCTGAGCGGGCGATTCCACGACAAAGGCGTGCACATTATCTCCGGTTACTTGCGCAGCCGGTTTGCGCAGGACAAGCCCCTGTCGTTGGCGGCGAGCATTTGCTTTGAGCAGTCGTATTCGGGCGTGGATGGGGACAGCGCGAGCTCCACCGAGGTGTACGCGCTGGTGTCGGCGCTCGCGGAGTTGCCGTTGCGGCAAGATATTGCGGTGACCGGCTCGATGAACCAGCAGGGAGATGTGCAAGCGATCGGCGGAGTGAACGAAAAGATCGAGGGATTTTTCGGCGTTTGCAAGATCAAGGGATTGAGCGGAACGCAGGGCGTGATGATTCCGGCTGCGAACGTGGAAGATTTGATGCTGCGTGAGGATATTCTTGAGGCGGTGGCGGCGGGGAAATTCCACATCTGGCCAGTGGCGAAAATCGAAGAAGGAATTGAGATTTTGACGGGCAAGTCCGCGGGGCACCGGAACGGCGATGGAACGTTTGCGGACGGTACTGTGTTTGCGCAGGTGAACGAGCGTTTGAGCAAGATGGCTCACGTGATGAAAGAATTTGAGTAGCAGGCGGCATCGTGCCGACTAATTTCGGAAGTGGCTTACATCCGGGCCTCTGATCATAGTGATGGGGCTCGTTCTTTTCATCGATTCGGAAATTCACAGCGGTCAATCCGTGTCACGTACGGCATCGATCCCTTCTTTCTCATCGCCAATCCAAGAAGGGCTATCGAGCGATATACGGGTCTGGCCTTAATCTTTGCTGGGGCGTGGCAAATCCGGATGTTGCGTAAAAACCCCGAGAATGGGGATGGAATTTAAACTCTCATCGTGATGGCGCGAGATAGGCACGACGATGGTCGATGCGATAGCTACTGGTGTCGGCGGAAGGTGAAGCCGTCTCGGGCGAACGTGAAATGCGCACGTCGATGGTGTGGGGCCTTCCATCGTGCGCGGGCGGAGCGAAGGCTATGCTGTACTCATGGCGGACGAGTTGGGCAACTTCGGCGTACACGGCTGAAAAATCTTTCGCACTAGTGGGGAAATAAACGCGGCCGCCGGACACTTCGGTGAGAACGGAGAGCAAGCGGTCGGCTTCGGCGAAGCCTTGCTGTGTGATGACTGCTTTTTCCGTCGTTTTGTCGCTTGTTTGTTGTTTCTTCTTTTTCGGGGCCGCCGGCGGATTGCGAAGTTCTGCGCCCAATGAGACTGCCAGTATGCGTACGTCACTTGTTTTGAGTCGTGCGAGCAGTGCGGAGATGTCTTCTGGATACGAAGTGTCGAAGCCGGTGGAGAGCAACACGACGGTTTTCTTACCCTGAACCTTGGCGAGGGAGTCGAGCACAGCGAGCAGGCTGCGCGAAAGGTTGAGATTGCCAAAGCCCATGTAGTAGCGGACTTTTGCGAGGGCGGCTTCGGCAAGCTGCTTGTTCGATGTGAAATCCAGCAGCATTTGCGGCGAGGTATCGTACTTTGCGACCGCCACGCGGTCTCCGGCGGAGAGTCCGGCGAGCAGCGCGTGCGTGGCCTGGATGTGTCCCGCTTCGAGAAAATAGACGGAGGGGCCGGCTTCTACAAGCATCAGCACCTGCGCGGGTTCATCGATCGGCGCGAAATCGGTGATGGACTGCTCGACGCCGTCATCGAAAATGTGAAAATCGTCGCGACCCAGGCCTTCAATAAATTTGCCGCGTGCGTCGGTGACGATGACTCCGACATCGACGCGGTCAACGCTAACGCGAATCGACTGAGTTGGCGATGGCGCAGATTCCTGAGCTGGTAGCGATATCGGTGAGAGCAGGACCGTGAGAAGCAGGAGCACCGTTGATGACGCGATGTAGCTGCGGCCGCGGCGACGCCCCCCGGAGTTGTCCGCAATGCGCGAGTTATCGCCGGATACACGGCGGGAAGGGTGTTGCGCGAGCTTATTCAATCCACTGATCGAAGTGAATTCCTTTGGCATCTTTCCACGAAGCGCCAGCCGTAAAGTGTAGATGCTTGGGGAACACCTGCGGGTTGACATTGTTGAGGAGATCGGGAATTTTCGAGGTCGATGCTTTTTGCGCTCCAGCAGCGGAGGATTTCGCGTTGGCTTTTTTGGTTTCCTGCACCCAGCGATCTTTCAGGCCAGGCCAGTCGATGGCATGGAAATCAAAATAGTTTACGCTGTCGAGCTTACCTGGATAGGCGGCGCGCGCCGTTTGATAGCCAGCGGGCACGGTGGCTGCGCTGGATGCGGATTTGGAGCGTGTTGCCAGCAATTCGTGAAGGGTTTCGGCATGTCCGGACGCGAGAATGAACTGCGGCGTGACTGCGAGATGATAAAAATTCCATTGCGCCACACCCTTGCCGCCCTGGCCGCCGCTTAATGAGACTTTCAAGTAAGTGGTGTCACCCTCATTATGCTCAGCACTGAGCTGATCGCTGAAGAGCGTGTGCATCAATTTCAGTGTTTCCGGCTTCTTGCGAATTCCCAGCATGTATACGGCTTTTTGCGGATCCATTGAAGGCGAAAGCTGCATAGATGCGAATTCGCCGGACAACAGACCGAGCGCCTCGGGCAACGGCATGCCCAATCGAGATTGCGCCAGAGAATCTACCATTGCGGTGCCGCCTTGCTGCCCGGGCGGCAGGATGGCGCGCACGCCGCGCATGAAGATTTCGTACAAAGCCACAAAATTGAATTGCATTTCGCTGTAGGAAATGGCATCCGGCGGCAAAAGTGAGAGCGATGCGGGCGATGTTTCGCCGTTGCCCCAAAGATCAAACAACGTGCCGGGAGCGGCTTCGCCAAGAATGGCGCCGGTCATTCGTGTTTTCGCGCCGTCAAGCGTAACGCGCCCGCATAGCGAGTGAATGGCGTCGAGCTTCATCGCTTCGAGCATGGGCGTGATTTTGAAGCCTTGCGCGCTCGCGTCCGGCGCCATCGTTTTCAAATTCGGCAGGTGTGCGAAAAATTCGATGACGCCGCCGCCTAGATGAGGCTGCGCTTCCTTGTAAGCTTCGGATTGCGCCAGCGAAGCGCCACCCGCAGTTTTTCCTTCCAGCCGCGCGATAACTTCTTCCAAGACCGATCGTTCATTCGCGCTCGCCGCGTATTTGCCGTGCTCCACCCAGTACGTGCTGCCGGTGGTGCGTTCGACCTTCAATACCGGGACGCCAGCCAGATTGATCTCCGAAATCTTCGGCAGTTCCTTTTCCTGGCCGCGCATGCGCATAACTGCTTTGCTGAGCAAGCTTTCCTTGCCGGTGCGGTCATAGACGAAGAACACACCATTCCAAGAATGATCGGCAGGCTTCGGTGGCGCGGCGCTCGCGGTCATCTTCGCTTCCGGTTTGCTGATGTAACCGATGACGAACGCGTTTTCGAGCAGCGTGGAATATTGCTCGGCTTCCTCGCGCGTGAGGGTGGCCTTCGATGAATCTTTCGCCGAGGCGGTGGTCATATTTTCGAACATAGCGGCGCGCAGTGGAGCTAGATCCGGGTCATCCCACAACGCGAGAAGGGAATTTGTCTTGCGCGCGTCACCAGCAGGAGTTCCCCGCCAGATCAAATACGCCGCGGTGCGCGCAGGCATTTGCGTGGGCTCCAGCGGAGCTTGCGCGCCGCTTCGCGTGCAACAAAACAGGGAGACGACAAGAATGCAGGCAAGACCGCGCAGACGGCTGGGAATCATGGACACGCTCCGCGCAAATTCCTGGTGGGAAAAAGCGTCCTTTAAATGCTAGACCGAGGCGGAAAAAGACAGAAGCCTTGTCCCGCATCGAGTTTCCAGAACGCGGAACAAGGCTTCAGATTCAGGTGAATGATTAACGAAACTTACGTCTGAGGCTTAGCGGCCGCTGAAGGCGCAGCCGTCGCGGGAGCTGCGGACCCGCCGGCACCAGCACCAGCTTCCTTCGGCGTGGAGAGATAGCCATTGATGTCGTTCTTGCCGACGTCGAACACCACGATCTCGTAAGGCGTCATGCGAGCCGCGCCCTTCAGATAGAACTGCACGGGCTCGCCGGCGGTCTTATCCTTCTTTTCAATCGAGCGGTCGTCGACGAATACCGTCATCGTGTACTTGGCCTTTTTCTGATCAACCTTGTTTAAGGTGACCTGGACGGGCCCGACGCGCTGCGGTGTTTTGCTTTTGGTGACCTTAAACTCGTAGTAGTTGCGGTCGCCGCGGCGCCTCAATTCCTCCAGATCGTCGCGGTTATGAGCGATCAGTCCGCTCATCACCCCCATATCGCCGGTGGCGCGATCAAGCTTGCCCTTGGTCGCTTCCAGATCGGTTTTGGTAGCGTCGATATCCTTCTTCGCGCCGCCAAGGTCGGTAGCCACTTCGCCGATTTTCTGCGCGCTTTCCTGCTGCACGGCGGTCAACTGTGTGGCCAGTTTCTGATCCGATGCCAACTGCTCTTTCTGAATGGTCTCTGCGCGGCTTCGCGCCCTAGCCAATTCAGCTTGCGTGAGGCCCACTTTCTGCTGCGTGACTTCGACAGTGCCCTTCAGGTCCGCAAGGCGCGCATTGGCCTGCTCCAATTGCGCCGACAATACACGGTTCTGGTCCTGCGCCTTGGACAGATCGGTTTGCATCTGCGACTGCGCGGCGTGACCCATGTAGCCCAATCCCAACACGGCAACAATCAGCACGCCGAACAGCACTGCGATCCATCGCGGCGTTCCGGTGTTTTCGTAATGATACGACTCCTGCGGAGTCGGTACGTTTGGCGAAATGCTCATTCACCCTCCTAGAATGGGGCCCCAATCGAATGTTATCACCCAAAAATCGTCGCGAGCAAACACGCGGTGCCCTGTGCCCATCAACGTTGAGATCTCTTTCGCGCGCGCCGCTTGCCGCCGGGCGAAGGCGCAGGCCAGCGAGCGAAAATCGATGTGGTCAGTCCGCCGCGCGGCGTGAATTCTCCGCGCACCACGCACCATTGCGGCTGAATCGCTTCCACGATGTCGTGGAGGATCTTGTTCACTGCGTTTTCATAGAAGATGCCAAGATCGCGATACGCGAGCAGATACATCTTGAGCGACTTCAGCTCAATGCAGTCCTTCCGAGGTACATATTGAATGGTGATCGCACCATAATCCGGCATGCCCGTTTTGGGGCACACGGAAGTGTATTCAGGAAATTTCGTGGTAATGATGTACCTCGGATATTGATTCGGCCAAGCCTCCAGCTTCGGTAGTTTCGCGTCGATGCCCGCCCGCGCGTGTTCGTCAGTGTAATCCGCCATGGGTTCTCCTGGCCCTATTGTACGATGCGCCGTCGGCCTGCCGCGTCGTCTGGATCACAGGCTCGAGCATTATTTGGCGTCGAGGTCGACGCTCTTGATGGGCACGTCCCAGTGCGCTTCCAGGATTTCGAAGCGGCGCTGTTCTTCTCGTTTATAGCTGTCCTGGTCCGGGAAGAGCTGCTTCAACAATGCGCTGTTATCGGCATCGGCGTTGGCGACCGCGGCGTTCTTGAAAATGATGGTGGTGCGATAGTCCCAGCGGCCGTCTTCGGTGGTGTGATAACGAGGAGCATCCGCGAACACCTTCAAGATGCGTCCCATCTCGATCTCTTTCTTCAGCAAGGGATAATGATTTTTCTTGAATAGCGTGATGAATTCGTCCGCATGCCCCCATTTTGTTTTGTAGTAGTACTCGATGACATACGGTTTTTCCTGCGCGTCTTGGGGGGCAGCAGAGGCGCCCGTGGCGGGACCCGCCAGCCCGCGGTCTGGCATGAGGGTCAATGACGTGATCGAGCAGGCGAGTACCAATAACGCGGTTACAGGAACAGACCAGAGAATCGAGCTGAGCTTGGGTGCTTTCATTTCTTCCTCCAGATTTGTCGATGAACGAAATCCTCACACTCTGCGCAACAACTTCAAACCGGCATCGTGGCCGATAACTTTCGCGTGTGCGATTTGTGGCGCGGCGATGTTACGTGGCAGACGGCGCCTTGCACAAGTGGAGTGTCGGCTATAATTATGTGCATCTAAGCCGTGGTCGATTCGCGCAGTCGCTGCGAAAGTTTCTTGGAACGGACCGTGCGAACACGCTAAGAGTCAGCGGAATATGAGCCAGGAAAAACGGGATCGCGAACTCGGGATGCATTGCCCGATTTCGCGGCGAGATTTCTTGAACGGCGCTGCGCTGGCGATTGGCGGCGCCGCTATCAGCCCGTCCTTGTTGGCTTCCGAGCTGGCAAGCGAGGACGCTCCGGAAAAATCTCCTGGCTACTACCCGCCGGCGCTCACCGGCATGCGCGGCAACCATGATGGCAGCTTCGCATCCGCGCATCGTTTGCGTGATGGGCAGAAATGGGACGCCTCCGGTGCCCCGGAAAACACCGGCGAGACCTACGATCTGGTGGTGGTCGGCGCCGGGATCAGCGGACTGGCTGCCGCGCATTTTTTCCGCAAGCGCGCGGGAACTAACGCACGCATCCTGATCCTCGATAATCACGATGATTTCGGTGGCCATGCGAAGCGTAACGAATTTCGCGCCGGCGGCCGCACTTTGCTGGGTTACGGCGGAACGCAATCGATCGAAAGCCCGGGCGAATACAGCGAAGTCTCCAAGGCGCTGCTCGCCGATTTAGGCATCCACCTGCAGCGCTTTTATCACGCGTACGATCGGAATCTCTACGCTAAGCTGGGCACTGCAACTTTCTTCGACAAAGAAACATTCGGCGAAGATCGCCTTTTGACCGGCACCAATGTCACGCCGTGGCTGGAATTTCTCGCCAAGGCGCCGCTCTCAGACGCCGCGCGCCGCGATATTGCACGCGTGTACACCGAGAAAGTGGATTATCTGCCGGGGCTCTTGCCGCGCGAAAAATTAGCCAAGCTCTCGAAAATCACATACTCCGACTACCTCACGAAGTTTTGCAAGGTGACACCGGAAGCGCTGCCGTTTTTCCAATCGTTCCCTCATGATCTTTGGTGTGTTGGGATTGAGGCGGTTTCGGCCGCGACTTGTTACAAGAATCCGGACGACTACGAATCGTTCACCTACCCTGGCTTTGCTGGTCTCAACTTGCCACCGTTGGAAAAGGAGGAGCCATACATATTTCATTTTCCTGACGGCAATGCCTCAATCGCGCGACTGCTGGTGCGCTCCCTGATTCCCGCCGCCGTTCCCGGGTACGACATGGACGATGTGGTCACCGCGCGAGCCGATTACAGCAAACTCGACGATCCGTCGTCGCCAGTGCATGTGCGTCTGAACAGCACGGCGGTTCACGTTCAACACGGAAAGCCAAAGACGCCAGGTACCCAGTCGAACGAAGTGGAAATCGCGTACATTCGCGGCGGCAAACTCTATTCACTTCGCGCCAAAAACTGCGTGCTGGCCTGCTACAACATCATGATTCCGTACCTGTGTCCGGAGCTGCCGGAAAAGCAAAAGGACGCACTCGCGTATCTGGTGAAAGCGCCGCTGGTGTACACGCACGTCGCGGTGCGCGATTGGACAGCGTTTTCGAAGCTCGGTATACGGCAAATTGTGGCGCCTGGTGGTTATCACACGCATACCGCGCTGGATTTTCCGGTGAGTCTGGGCGAATACAAATTTCCGTCCACGCCGCAAGAGCCGATGGTGCTATTTATGTTGCGCACGCCGTGCAGTCCGGGCTTGCCGATGCGCGATCAATATCGCGCTGGCCGCGTCGAGTTGATGGGCACGCCGTTCGAAAAATTCGAGCGCAATATTCGCGATCAACTCGGACGAATGCTCGGCGGTGCGGGTCTTGATCCTGCGCGAGACATTGAGGCCATCACCGTAAATCGGTGGGCGCACGGATATGCCTACACCCCGAACGCGCTGTTCGATCCCGAGTGGAAGTCCGGCGAGCAGCCTTGGATCGTTGGCCGCAAACGGTTAGGGCGCATCGCCATCGCGAATTCTGATGCCGGCGCGGACGCCTACACCAATGTGGCAATCGATCAGGCGCATCGCGCGGTTGGAGAGCTGCTCGGCCACGCTTGATACTGCAGCAATTCTTCGGCCGGCGGACGTGCCGCTAAATACAAACGTGGTCCGAAACCCTATCTCATCGCCTTCGCTCCCAGCGTATTGAGTCTTTCGAGCGCTCCCATTGCTAATTGTTGGGTGAGCGCTCCCGCCGGGAGTTCGCGAGCGAGATGCGCCGCCTGCCCAGCCCAGAGTGGACTGAAGTCTCCCGACCCGGCAGCCTCGGCCTTGGAACGCAACGGTGCCAATGCGGTTGCCGCCAGAGGAAATGGCGGCGCGTCGTCAGAAATGGGACCTACGTCGCGGATGAGCCGATTCACAATGCCTCGCGCCGGGCGGCCGGTGAGTGCGTTCGTGATTACCGTCTGATTGTCGGCCGCGGTTTTCAAAGCACTGCGATAAGTGGCGCTGATTTTAGATTCCGGGCAAAACAGGTAGGCCGTTCCAATCAGCACAGCCGCTGCTCCGAGGGCGAAAGCCGCCGTGATTCCGCGCGCATCCGCAATACCTCCCGCGGCGATGACCGGCACGCGCACAGCATCGACGACCTGCGGCACCAAAGCCATCGTGCCCGCCTGCGTGGAAATATCATCTGTAAGAAAAATGCCGCGATGTCCACCTGCTTCATAGCCTTGCGCGATGATCGCATCACACCCGCGGTCCTCCAGCCAGCGCGCCTCATCCACCGAAGTTGCCGACGATATGATCTTCGCTCCCGTCTCTTTTACCCGCGCGAGCAGCTTTGCTTCCGGAAGCCCAAAGTGAAAGCTGACGACTTCTGGCCGAAATCGAGCTACCAGATCGCACATCTTGTCGTCGAAGGGAGCACGGTTCGCGGCCGGAACAGACGCGTTGGGATCGAGCCCGAACTCCTCGTAGTAAGGTTGCAATCGTTTTCGCCAAAGCGCTTCTCGATTTGCGTCCGGCGTTGGTGGCGTATGACAAAAGAAATTCGCGTTGATCGGACGCTTCGTCTGGCGGCGTATTGCTTCGAATTCAGCGCGCGCCTGTTCGAAACTCAGAAGCGCGCAGGGCAGCGAGCCTAGTCCTCCAGCCTCCGATACAGCCACCACCATGTCGCCCAGAACCGATCCGGCCATCGGCGCCTGAATGATGGGAAACTGGATTCCGAACAAGTTGAGAATGCGAATGTCAGGCCACATGGTTGCACCTCCTGCGACACGGGAGAACCTTCCAATCTTAGAGTCCTGCACCGTGTGTTTCGTTCATTTGTTTAAGCGGCTGCTCGGATTGCCGCAACTATCTTCTCGCCAAAAATCTCGCCATGCCCGTCCCCGCGAACCGGCGCTCTGCACTATGCGCGCTTGCTAATGCAGCTTGCTGGAACTTCCGGCTTGCCCGTACGGATTGGTTTGTATTGATCGCAGTTTCCGCGAGTGCTGTCATCGACAGCGTTGGATTTCGCCGAAGACAATACCGACTAAGGATTCCAGCTAAAAACAGGAGCGTTGTGATGAGCACACCAGCAAGAGGGCCACAGCCGGAATCGCGACCTGCGCATTTGCCGCCGCAGCATCAGCAGCCGCCAGGCCGCGAGGGCGAACTTACTCCGCGAGCGGACCACGGCGAACAAAGCTATCAAGGTGCGGACAAGCTGAAAGATCGTGTTGCCCTGATTACCGGAGGCGATAGCGGAATCGGCAAGGCCGTCGCAATCGCGTATGCGCGAGAGGGCGCCGATCAGGTGATCAGCTATCGCGACGAACACGAAGATGCGAAGGATACGGCGAGCTGGGCGCGGAAGGCGGGACGCAAAGCGATATTGCAACCGGGAGATCTCACAGATGAGCAGTATTGCATCAACCTGGTGAAGCGCACCGTTCAGGAGTTTGGACGCGTCGACATTCTGGTCTGCAATGCGGCTTTTCAGATGTCGCACCAGAGCCTGGAGGAAATTTCCAGCGAGGAGTGGGATCGTACTTTTCGAACTAATATTTACTCGATGTTTTATCTCGTCAAGGCAGCGGTGCCGCACATGCGGCCGGGAAGCGCGATCATCACCACGTCATCGGTGAATCTGGATCAACCCAGGCCAACGTTGTTGCCGTATGCGGCGACCAAGGCGGCGATCCAGAACTTCACCGGAAATCTGGCCCAACTGTTAGCCGAAAAAGGAATTCGAGCGAATACGGTTGCTCCGGGGCCCATCTGGACGCCGCTCATTCCATCAACGATGCCGCCTGAGCAGGTGGAAAAGTTCGGCCAGTCCGTGCCGATGAAGCGGCCCGGTCAGCCGGCCGAGCTTGCGCCAGTGTACGTGTTACTGGCGTCGCCGGAAGCGTCTTATGTATCGGGATCGACGATCGCAGTGACGGGCGGCAAGCCAGTCATCTGATGACGCTGGAAAAAGCTGAGGCTGAAATTGGTAGCCCGGACGGGAGTCGAACCCGTAATCTTCACCTTGAGAGGGTGACGAGTTAACCGGTTACTCTACCGGGCCACGAACGCAAGTTTATCATCTTATTGTCGAACGTTCGAATGCGTTTGGGCGCGGAGCGGGATCGGTGCTAGATCTCACGGGTAAAGCCGCGTGCGGGTCTGATGTCGCAGACCTTCGCTCTCACCGCGTGTTTATCGATAGTCACACGCAACATATTCCTTCCGTAGATTCAATCCTCTGTACTTGCTAACCTTTCCGCCATCACGGTGACGTTCGATCGCAGAGGTCGCCCGGCCCCTGAGTCGCCGTTCGTGAAGCTCGAAAAATTAATCCACGTTGATGGGAAGGGTGTATGCCGCCTGTCGGAATCGACAATTTGAAACACATTGTGGTTCTCATGATGGAGAACCGCTCGTTTGACCACATGCTCGGTGCACTCAAAAAGGATGATCGGCGCATCGACGGGCTGAACGGGAATGAATCGAACCCCGGCGTCGACGGCAACCCCGTCACCGTTCAAGCCAAGGCTGACTATCGCGATCAACTGGTGCACGACCCCGATCATCATTTTCCGGGCACGGACCTTCAGATTTTCGGCGGACAGACCGGCGCGGGCCGCGTGGCCAACATGCAGGGGTTCGTCAAGAGCTATTACACACAGGCGAAAGACGCGAACCTCGCCAAAGAGATCATGTATTACTTCACGCCGGAAAAACTTCCGGTGCTGACCACGCTTGCGCAGGAGTTTGCCGTCTTCAATCGATGGTTCTCTTCGATTCCCGGTCCGACCATCTGTAATCGCGCCTTTGCGCACTACGGCACATCCTTCGGCCAGGTTGGAATGAACGTCTTCTACATCGGAAAAAATATCGACAGCATTTACGGCCGCATGATTCAGGCCGGAAAAACCGCGAAGATCTACTACTACGATCAACAGAGCTCCACCATGGAGATCGTCAATCTTCTCCAGCATCAGCCGGAAGTTTTTGGAGCGTTCAGCCAATTCGTCACCGATTGCAAAATCGGCAAGCTTCCGGATTACAGTTTTATCGAGCCCGCCTACAACGATCACACCGGGCCGGGGGGCGGAGAAATCCTGGCTTCCGATCAGCACCCCACGCACGATGTCTATGAAGGCGAACGCTTCATCAGCATGGTGTACAACGCCATTCGCGGGAACGACGCCTTGTGGTCCACCACCGCGCTATTGGTGGTCTACGACGAACACGGCGGGCTCTACGATCACGTAATTCCGCCCGCTTGCACAGGTGACGGCTTCACCGCGCAACCCGGCGACACCGGCACCGCAATGCCATTCGCCTTCGACCGCCTGGGCGTTCGCGTGCCCGCGATTCTCATTTCTCCCTACGTGCCGAAGGGCACCGTTGTGGACGGACGAATTTTCGAACACGCGTGCATTCCCAATACCATCACGGACTTTTTTCTGAATGGCGATGCCAAGCGTACCGGCCGCGAAGCCAAGTCGGAGACTTTTCTCGACCTGCTCTCTGGCCCGATGCGCACCGATGACGATATCCCCTGGTTCGAGATAGGAAACTGACATGGCCAAACACGTCTACGTTGTGAAAGTTCAGCGGCCTCATGCCAAACGTTTTGAGCCGGACCGTCCCATCACCGATCTGGTGCGCAATCAGCTTATGCACCTCAGTCTCGCGCAACGGCAATTGGATAAGAAGCATCACCACCCGGCGGACGTTTACTCCATCAAGACGGACGCCCAGGCCGCGGAGTTTATCCGCCACGTCACCGCAAAATTGCATTCACTAAAGGGAAAAGCCGCCAAGCCAACGCGAAAAGCGAAGCCTCCCAAAGCGAAGCCTCGCAAAAGCAAGTCGACGAAAAAATCTTCACGCTTCATGCAAAAAGGGAAGGGCCGATCGTGAACGTCCGGGCCACACTCATCATCGCCGCTGCATGTTTCCTGCTCCTGTCCGCCACCGTGCGCGCACAAGACAATCCGCCTCCCGCTCCCGTTCCGAACGTCGACAATCCTTCCGAAACCGCGAAATTCAAAGAGTCCTGCACCAGCTTCAGTTTCTCGAGCCTCGGCGGTTGCGCAGAACTCCTCTTCACCGGTAAGCCTCTGCACATTGCCGTGGGCAGTCTCGCCCCTCAAAACGGATTTGGCGCGGGTCTCGCGTGGGTTGGCTTCATCGCGCCCACCGAAAACTGGGTGCCCAGCTACAATCTCGATGCGGTGGCCACTCCGAACGGTTCGTGGCGCGCTGGTGCTTACTTCAAATTCGTGCACACGCATCGGCCGAAAATTATCGTTCACCATGGCAAGCCCAAAATAAAATCCAACGAAACCGAGCTCCCCGAGCATCCGCTGGTCAATCTTTACGCCCAGGCCACCTCGCTGAACAAGATCGCGTACTTTGGCCTCGGCTCGGCAACTTCCGACACCGCGCGCACGTACTTCGGCATGCGCGAGATCATCACCGGCGCCAGCGTCGTCAAGCCGTTCTACCAGCGCCTGAATGCCTCATTCCTCGGCGAAGCCAACGGCCGCTTCGTCGATCTGCGCCCCAGCACCGGCAATGGCAGTCCATCCATCGAAGCGCTCTACACCGATGCCACGGCGCCCGGCCTGGCCACTCAGCCGGCCTTTCTGCAACTCGGCGAAGCCGTCCGCATTCGCCCGATCTTCTTCGAAGATCTTCTTCATCTGAACTATCAGCTCACCTATCAGCAGTTCTTTGCGCCGTCGAATTCGACTTTCTCGTTTCAGCGCGTCAATCTCGATCTCTCGCATAGTTTTGCGCTCTACAAATCCACCACGCGTTTCTATTTGCCGCGCGATGCCAACGGTCCCGATGAGTGTTCTATCAATCGGCTGGGCGATTACGAAGGCTGCTCGCTCGACCACAACGCGCAAGTTGCCGATTGCGAAGCCGCCAATGGCACCGACAAATCCAAATGCAAAGAGATCACCCGCGATCTGCAAGGCAGCATCGGCTTCCGATTTTTTCTCTCCACCTCGATCACGCAATCCGGCCACGTCGTGCCATTTTATTTCCAGCCCACGCTCGGCGGCGGTGACCTCAACGGCAATCCTTCGCTCGCCAGCTATCAGGATTATCGTTTTCGCGCGCCCGACGTGATGCTGCTGCGCGAAAATTTCGAGCACTCCATCGGCAAGCTCCCCCTCGGCGTTGCCTTTATCGCCGATCAGGGCAAAGTCGGTTTCAACCGCGACGATCTCGGCTCCAGCCCATGGTTTCACAGCTATTCGGCGGGTCTGACGCTGCGTGCCGGCGGCTTCCCGCAAGTATTCATACTGTTCGCGTGGGGTGGCACGGAAGGCACGCACACTATCGCCAACGTAAACACCAGCCTGCTCGGCGGCTCGGCCCGCCCATCGCTGTTCTAACGGCATCGTTCCAATTCGGACTACGACGCTCGACGACGCAGGCAAAGCACGCACAAAGCACGCACAAAGCACGCACAACGCAGGTGTTGGTCATCGTTAGGAGATCGCCAAGTTCCGCCGCTGTTGTTAGTCTCGAGGCACGACATCCGCAGGATTCTGCTCTCCTGCCACGGCTCCGGTGTAATGTAGGGTCTGTTCTACGCCGCAATGACCAAGAAACTTCGCATCCTCGTTTCGCTCACCACGAACGATAACGATTATCAGATCGAACAGGCGCAATCCGCCGAGCAGGCCGCCAAGCGTCTCGGCGTGGCCATCGAAATCGCGCACGCCGACAACGACGCCATCACGCAAAGCACCCAAATTCTCAAAGCTGTGCAGGCAGACCCCGCAGTTCGGCCCGATGGCATCGTCTTCGAGCCCGTCGGGGGCACAGCGCTGCCTCAAGTTGCGCGCGCAGCGTCTGCCGCGGGCATCGGCTGGGCCGTCCTCAATCGCGACGCGGCCTACATGCCCGAGCTTCGCAAGACCGCCACGGCTCCGATTTTCACCGTCAGCTCCGATCATGTCGAGATCGGCCGCATCCAAGGTCGGCAATTCGCGGCGCTGCTTCCGCGTGGTGGCACGGTCCTTTACATCCAAGGACCATCGGAAAATTCCGCCGCAAAAGAACGCACCACCGGTATGCAGGAAACCAAGCCTGCCAGCGTTCAAGTCGTTTTGCTCAAGGCCCAATGGACGGAAGAAAGTTCGCTGCGCGCCGTTCGCTCCTGGCTCAAGCTGACCACTTCTCAGAAATCGACGATCGATCTGGTCGGCGCTCAGGACGATTCCATGGCCATGGGCGCGCGCAAAGCTTTTCAGGAATTGACGAACGTCGCCGATCGCGATCGCTGGCTCAAACTTCCGTTCACCGGCTGCGATGGATTGCCCAACACCGGCCAGGCCTGGGTACGCAGCGGCGTTCTCGCCGCCACCGTCTTCGTTCCACCCAACACCGGACAAGCCATCGAAATGCTCGTGCAAGCACTGCAACAAAAAAAGCAAGTACCCGAGCGCATCCTGATCCCACCGCGCTCCATCCCCGCACTAGACGCCCTAACTCCGCGCCGTTAAGAGTCGCCGCGAATCGTCAGACTCGCATCGATCCCGTCCCGGGTGCCGCACCCTCCGGTGTTGAGGGTGCGGGTTTAGATTCCAGTTCAAGCAGAAAATAAAGATAAACTTTTGGTCACAGCTTAACCACCGATGCGCAACGACGACTCTTCAACCAACTCACTTTCTTCTCTCGCAAAGCAGGTATAATGCCGCGGTCAGCACCCGCATTCGCACCGCAATTTCCGTTCCTGGGGGATTTGGATGAAAAGCGAAGGCAAGAACTCCGCGATCGATCGTCGAGGTTTTCTCACCGCCACCGGAGCAAGTCTCCTCGCCGCAGCCGTACCCGCGTCAGCGGCTCCTATGTCACCAACTTCCTTCGGTTCGACGACATCAGCCGCGTCCGAGCTCCGACGTGGAAAACCCAGCGCGTCGCTCCCCAAGATTCCCATCGGCGTTTTCGATCCTGTCTACGACAAGCTCACGCTCGACCAGATGCTCGACACGATGAACTCGCTCGGCCTGGAAGCCGTGGAAATCGGAACAGGCAACTATCCCAATAATCCGCACTGTCCGATCGATGAGCTGCTGGCCGACAAATCGAAGGCCAAAGCGTGGAAAAAGAAATTCGAAGACAAAGGAATCCAGGTCGCCACGCTGAGCTGTCACGGCAACCCTGTGCATCCCGACGCGAAGCACGCCGCGAAAGACGCCGAGACCTTCAAAAAAACCGTTCAGCTCGCGGAAATGCTCGACGTAAAAGTCATCGTCGGATTTTCCGGCACGCCTGGCGGCACGCCGCAGGACACTCAGCCCAACTGGATCACCTATCGCTGGCCGCCCGAATACGGCCAGATGCTCGATTGGCAGTGGAAAGAAAAGATCATTCCGTACTGGAAGGAAGCCGCGAAATTTGCCCGGGATCACGGCGTTCACCGGTTGGCTTTTGAGATGCACCCGAATTTTTGCGTCTACAATCCGCGCACACTGATGAAACTTCGCGAAGCTGTTGGCGAAGAGATCGGCGCGAACTGCGACCTCAGTCATCTTTTCTGGCAGGGTTGCGATCCCGTCGAAGTCATCCACTTTCTCGGCAAGCAGGGCGCGATTTTCCACGCACACATGAAAGACACCGTGCTGTTTCCCGAAAATGTCGCAAAATACGGAGTGCTCAACTTCGCGTCGCAAAAAGCCGATCTGGCGGAAGCTTCCGCGACCTTCCGCGCCGTTGGCTACGGCCACAGCGCCAGTTTGTGGAAGTCCGTCATCAAGGCGTACATGGACGTCGGCTACGAGGGCATTCTCAGCATCGAGAACGAAGACCCCATTCTGCCCGGGCCTCTCGGCGTTGAGCGCGCCGCTTGGGTGCTGAAAAATATCCGCGCCGAGCTGCTCGCCGGCGACTAAAATTACCTTTGGCGATGCTCGCCCACTCAGAGGTGTTTTTGTAGCGGCCGCCTTCCGAGCCGGGCGGTCCCAGCTAGCCCTCATTCAGCCAATCGCATCCGCAGTGTAAATAATTTGCAGGGAGCACACAGCATGGCCCAGGTAACACGAACTCCAAAAACTTACGACGTCATTGTCATCGGTTCGGGAGCAGGCGGCGGCATGGCCGCGAAAATCCTAACCGAAGGCGGTCTCAACGTCGCCATGCTCGAAGCCGGCCCACAGGTGCATCCCGAAAAAGATTTTAAAATGTTCATGTGGCCGTACGATCTGCCGCATCGTGGCGTCGGTGTAGGTGGCCATCAAGCTGAGGACTTTGGCGAATTTCTCGCGCCTAACGGCTCCTGGGACATTCACGGCGAGCCCTACACTTCCGCGCCGGGTTCCGATTTCCGCTGGTTCCGTTCGCGCATCGTGGGCGGCCGCACCAATCATTGGGGGCGCATTGCCCTGCGCTTTGCTCCCATCGATTTCCGTTCGTACTCACGCGACGGTCTCGGCTCCGACTGGCCCATCAGCTACGAGGACGTCGCGCCCTACTACGACAAAGTGGAAGGCTACATCGGCGTCTTCGGCACGAAAGAAAATGTATCGAGCGCGCCCGACGGCGTTTTCCTGCCGCCGCCAAAGCCGCGCTGTACCGAACTGATCGTAAAAAAAGCCTGCGACAGGCTCAACATCACCTGCATCCCGTCGCGGCTCGCGATTCTCACGAAGTCGGTGAATGGCCGCTTGCCGTGCCACTACTGCGGCCAATGCGGGCGCGGATGCACCACCGCTTCGAACTTTAGTTCCAGCCAGGTCCTGCTCCCGCCCGCGATGGCCACCGGCAAACTCACGCTCATCACCGGCGCCATGGCGCGCGAAGTTCTGGTGGGCAAAGACGGGAAGGCCACCGGCGTTTCGTACATCGATAAAGGTACGCGCACCGAGCAGCGGATTAATGCGCGCGCGGTCGTCGTTGCCGCCAGCGCGTGCGAATCCACGCGACTCCTGTTGAACTCGAAATCGGCGCTCTTTCCCGACGGTCTCGCGAATTCTTCGGGCACGCTCGGCAGATACTTGACCGATTCCGTCGGCAGCGGCGGCGAAGGGTATTTTCCGCAGCTCGAAGGCATGGAGCCGCACAATCACGACGGCACCGGCGGCATGCACATGTACATGCCGTGGTGGAAATTCGATCGGCAGAATGATTTTCCGCGCGGCTATCACATCGAGTTTGGCGGCGGCCGCGAACTTCCCAACGTCGGCATGTTCAATCGCCTCAACCATCGCGAAGAAGGATATGGAGCGAACCTGAAGAAGCGCGCCCGGCAAACCTACGGCACCACGATAGGTTTTGCGGGCCGCGGCGAGATGCTGCCGAATCCAGACACCTACTGTGAAATTGACCCTGACGTCGTCGATGAGTTTGGCATTCCGGTGTTGCGTTTCCATTTCAAGTGGTCCGATCACGAACTTCGCCAGGCCAAGGATATGCAAGAAACGTTCCGCGCCATCGTGGAAATGGCCGGTGGAACGTATTTGACCAAAGCTCCCATCGACGGGCCGCACGCGTTCGGAATCGCGGAAGGGGGCAAGATCATTCACGAAGTTGGCACGGCGCGAATGGGCGCGGATCCCAAGACTTCGGTGCTCAATGGATTTTGCCAGGCCCACGATGTGAAAAATCTCTTCGTGACCGATGGCGCCTCGCTGGTCACCAACCCGGATAAGAACCCGACACTGACAATCATGGCGCTATCCTGGCGAGCATCTGATTACCTGCTGGCCGAAGCGGCAAAAGGCAACATCTGAGGCGCAATGGCGGTGGCGGGTCTTTAGACCCGTCATCCGCAAATTTGATTTAGGACTAAGAACAAAGGACTCGAACGAGCACTAGAAAGAAGCGCAGAGAGGATTTATGGGAACAGGAATTTCACGCCGCGATATTTTAAAGACCTTGGGAGTCACCGCGGCCGCAGGGTCGGTATTGCAAGTGATCCCCGCCAAAGCAGCGGAGTACGCGCATCAGGCCGTCCAAAAAGAGAAAGCCGCTTCGGTCGCGGGAAAATATGTGCCGAAATATTTCTCCGCGCATCAGTACGAAACGTTGCAGTCGCTGTGCGACACCATCATTCCCAAGGACGATCGCTCCGGCGGAGCGGTGGAGGCGGGTGCGCCCGAATTCATCGACCTGCTCACCAGTGAGAATGAAGTATTCCAGGGAAAACTGGGCGGTGGGCTGATGTGGCTGGATACGTATTGCGACGACCAGTATGGCAAGCCTTATCTCGACTGCACGCCCGAGCAGCGCACCGCGACGCTCGATTTGATCGCCTTTCGCAAGAACGCGTTGCAGAATCCGCGGCTCAGCCAGGGCATCGCCTTCTTCGCATTTCTGCGCAACATGACCTGCGACGGCTTCTACACCAGTAAAATCGGCATCGCCGATCTGCAGTACATCGGCAACACTTCGCTAAAAGAATTCCCCGGCTGTCCCGCGCCTCGCCAAACATAAAGCCCGCGGCTCAGATTTCGCCCCACATCGCAACGGTGCAATCCGTTACCACACTCGGCAGACGCTGGCGGGCGGCTTGACCATCGCCGAACCCTGCTTGCATGCGAAAGCTTCGGCGAACTGCGGCATATTCACCATCACTCCGTTGATACGATATTGCGCTGGCGAGTGCGGATCGACTTGCGCGCGAACGCGCAGCTCCTCCGGCCGATCATTGGTGCAGTCCCACTGCGCAAACCCGATAAAGAAGCGCTGCTCGGGTGTGAGCCCATCGATCGGCTTCAAATCTTTATCTTTCGTCGCAGACTTCCATGCCATGTACGCCAGAATCTCGCCACCCAAGTCCGCCACGTCTTCGCCCAGCGTCAACGCGCCGTTGATGTGCACATCATCCACCACTACATACTTCGAGTACTGATCGCGCACGCAGCTGGTGCGCTGATCGAATTTTTCCGGTCTTCCTTGGTCCACCAGTTTTTAAGGTTGCCGTTCGCATCAAACTGACTGCCTTCGTCGTCGAAACCATGCGTCAGCTCGTGCCCGATGGTCCCGCCGGTATCGCCATAGTTGGGCGCATCATCCATCCTGGGATCGTAAAGCGGCGGCTGCAAAACGCCGGCTGGAAAATTTATGTCGTTCATTTGCGGATTGTAATAGGCATCGACGGTAGGGGGTGTGATGTCCCATTCACCGCGATCCACGGGCTGACCAACTTTAGCGATATCGCGACGCTCTTCAAACTCGGCGGCGCGCTGCACGTCTAGAAGATAATCGTCCGGCACCAGTTTCACGGAACTGTAGTCGCGCCACTTGTCCGGATAGCCGATTTTGTTGCGAATGCCATGCAGCTTTAGTCGAGCGCTTGCTGCTTGGTCTCAGGGCTCATCCACTCGAGTCCTTTGATGCGAGCCTCCATGGCGTCTTCGATGTGCATCACCATTTGCAATGCTTCCTGCTTGAGCTGCGGAGAAAACACTTTGCGCACATACGCCTGCCCAAGCGCTTCGCCGAGATTGCGGTCGGTGTTGATGACGCAGCGCTCCCACCGCGGCTGAATTTCTTTCGCGCCAAGAAGATATTTGCGATAGAACTCAAAGTTTTCCTTCACGAACGCGGCTGTAAGATACGGCGCGGCGTCGTCCGCGACGTGAAAACGCAAGTACGTTTTCCACGCGTCGAGCGGTTCACTGCTCAGCGCTGTATTCAGGTGCTTGAAAAATTCCGGCGAGGCGACATTCACGAGCGTGATCTTCGGATAGTTTTGCTCGCGATAGTAAGGTCTGCCAGTCGAATTTCGGCGCCATCTGAATGAGCGCATAGAGTTCCATCTGATGCTTCAGCTTGTACGGATCGCGGCGCTCCACGCGTGTGAGCGATGCTTTGGCCATTGCCGTCTCCATTCGCATGACGGTGTCCGCGTTTCTTTTAGCGGCAGCAGGGTTTTCGCCCAGCAGCGAAAAGATTTTCTGCACATGCTGAACGTAGCGCTCGCGCGTTTCCTTGGATTTGGCGTCTTCCTTGGTGTAGTAGTCGCGATCGGGCAGGCCGAGACCGCCTTGATCCACCTGCGCGATTTGTTGTTCCGAATTGTCCAAATTTTGCGTCGGAGCCAGCTTCAAATAAAATCGAACGGCGGCCTGCCGTGTGGAGGTGGAGCGTGGCCAGAAGCGCGGCGAGATCGTGCACGGATTTCAGTTGTGAAACCTTGTCGAGTTGCGGTTGCAGGGTCTTCAGTCCGCGCCGCTCGACACCCACCTCATCGATGCACGCCGAGTAGAAGTTGCCGATCAGTTTGGTGGTGGCGTCGTCCGTTTCCTTGTTCTCTGCCGCCTGCTCCAGAATTCCGCGAAGAAAATGCAAATTGTCCTCGTACAGCTTGCCGTACACGCTCCACGAACTCTGCTCGGGAGGGATCGGATTCTGCTTTTGCCAGCCGCCGCAGGCGTACTGGTAGAAATTGGCGCAAGGGTCGATGGACTTATCCATGGAGGAGAGATTGAGGCTTGGCGAGTAGGGAAGCGCCGGCTCTTGCGCGTCCGTCTGGGATGTTTGCGCAACAGCCGGAAGCGAAAACGCTACAGCAATTAAGCAGGCACCTATAGTGCGCAGCAAAGTCATAGTCACCTTCACGATGAGAATTCGAGAGCGATCAGCGGCGAATCATCGTACTTGCGCAAACGGGCTTTTCCAACGCGAAAGAAAAGAGCGGGCTTGTGCCGCTAAGGCTTTATGCCGTTATGATAGACGCGCGTCAGAGCTATTTCGCCGCTTATGAACCTCTACATTCGCCACGCTATCCCCGCAGATGTCCCCACGTTGACGGAGTTGATTCACGAGTCAGTGCGCACCCTGCAGGCTCAGGACTACACCGAAGCGCAGCGCGAAGCGGCGCTCAGAAGCGTGTTTGGTGTTGACAGCCAGTTGATCGCGGACGGCACGTATCTAGTGGCCGAGACTTCCAAACCGGAGGCGGGATTGCCCGGCATCGCCGGCTGTGGCGGCTGGAGCAAGCGCCGAACCCTATATGGTGGCGACGCGTGGACGCAGCGCGAGGACTCCCTGCTCGATCCTGCGCGGGATGCCGCGAAAATTCGCGCCTTCTTTATCCACCCCGCGTGGGCGCGACGCGGAGTCGGCACCTTGATCCTTGACGCGTGCGAGCGCGCGGCCGCGGCGGCAGGCTTCACGCGGTATGAGATGGGCGCAACGCTAACGGGAGCGAAGTTGTTCGGCGCCAAGGGATACGTGGCGGTGCGGCAAATCGAAGTGCCGTTGGTGGACGGCGAAGTCCTTCCCGTCATCCACATGGAGAAACAATCCGGAGCCGCTGGCTAGGTTGCCGAGCGCGAGAAATACCCATTTTCGCGTATGTTCCTGATAATGGGAGACTTGAAGTCGTTTGTTCGTCACACTTACGCAAGTGTTCATTCTAAGGTACTTAGCTGCGGTAGCCGGCACGAGTTCCAGGCAGTGCAAAGTTCCCGCAAATCACACATCCTCGGCCAACCATGCAGTCAGTCCGGCGGCGGCTAAAACCGAAGCTTCGATAGGTACTCGTAGCTGGCCTTCGGATCGTCGAGCGACTTGGCGTCATCATTTTCGACGAAGTAGTGTTGGATACCGGCTTTCCCGGAATGCGCGAAGATGTTTTTCCAGTTGATAGAGCCGCTGCCGACGTTGGTCATGTGGCCTTCGACTTTGTGGCCCACGGCGCCCACGTTGCCGTCTGGTGTCGAGCCTTCCTTGACCCAGTCCTTAACATGCACGAGCGGAAAGCGCCCGGGATATTTGTTGAAGTACGCGATTGGGTCCTGGCCACCGACGGTGATCCAACAGAGATCCAGCTCGACCTTCACGAGTTTCGGATCGGTATTCGTCAGCAGGTAATCCAGCGGAAGTTTGTCCAAGCCCTCCACCTTTTGAAATTCAAACGAATGATTGTGGTAGGCAAACTGAATGTCGGCTTTGTGCAACGCTTCTCCGACTTTGTTGCAGGAGTCCGCAAGCTTCTTGTAGCCGTCGGCAGTACGCTCTTTAGCGTCTAGATAAGGGCACACAAGAAATTTTTGGCCGATGGTGTGTGCGCCATCGATCACTTCCTGAGTTTTACCTTCGAGTTCGTCCATGCCATGGTGCGCCGATGGCGATGTGAGGCCGTTCTTCTCGAGCGTGGCTTTCGTTTCCTGCGGAGTCTTGCCGAAGTAGCCGGCGAACTCCACTTCCTTGTAGCCAATCTTCGCGATGCCCGCGATGGTGCCGTCGAAATCCTCTTTCATCAGGTGGCGGACGGTGTAGAGCTGCACGCCGATCTGCTTGATTTCGTGAGCGGGCGGCGCGGCTAACAGAGAGTTGGCAGTGGAAGTTACGATGGCGGTGGCAACAGAAGTTTCGATGAAAGTTCGTCGGTTCATGCGCCGTAGTGTACTCCAAAAGTCGTGGGGCGCGATATCGGGGGAAGCGCCGACCAGTTAGCTGCGATGCAGCGCCTTCACCATGACGGTGCGCCGAAATACCTTTCTAATCTCGGCGAAAGTATCGGTTTAGCCGCGTCCTGCAGCCTCTCAGAAACGTAGTAGCGGAATCCACAATTGAGAGGAACATTTGAGCCAGATACAGGATGAATTCGCTGCAACGTCACAAACAATTCGTAGTCAAAGTGCTTCACCTGGTTCGAGGATGTCGACTACGAATCGTGCTCGACGCTTTGTCGAGGTTGCGCTTACAGTTGCCTTGTGGGTCGCCATTAGCGTTGTGTTTCACCTGCAGCGCGGACATCTACTCCTGGGCATCCCGCTCACTTTTGCTTTTCAGGTCGCAATACGGCGGCAGCCGCTGAAAACGTTGTGGGTTCGACATCCCATACAGTTGGGGCTCGGCATACGTGGATGGACACTGGCAGCGCTCTTGAGCTTGTATCCTGCCTACAACGTGTACGCAATTGTGCAGGCACGATCTCCAGCTGCAAAGATTGCCATGGCGATTGTGACGGTGGCCGGCGCTGTTCCCATGGCATACGCGGTGGTGAATTTTCGGCGAGCGATGTTGCGCCCACTACTGCTGTGCCTGGCAACCGCCGGCGGCATCGGGGTTCTGATTGTGATGTTGCTGGCCATTCACGGCGCTGAGCACTACACCGTATTGCATCGAGTGCAGCTCCTTTTAACAGGCATGCTGCGTTACCTGCCGATTTGCTTTCTCGTGGAGGAGGTTTCCTTCCGTGGCGCTTTCGATGCGCACGTCCATCATGAGGGCGAATCGCGAAGCGTCTGGTCGGCTTTGTTTATTTCCGCGCTGTGGGGCGTTTGGCATGTCCCCGCAGTGATCGGGCAGGCGCCCGTTCTATTCGCGCTCCCCGCCCTCATTGTGCTGCATTGCGCGATTGGCGTGCCACTCTCGCTGTATTGGAGGAAGAGCGGAAACCTGTTGGTGCCCTCATCGGCTCACGCGATCGCTGACGCGGTACGAAATGCGCTGCTGGGCGTGCCACGTTGACAAAGTTGAGCCGTGGTGTGGCAGCGGGATTTGAGCGCGTCACATGTAATCCCCGCTTTTATTTGACCCTAAACCCGCACCCTTAACCCCGAACGGTGCGGCACCCAATTTGGATCAGGATCGCATGGCGCCGCCGCCGCGCGTCTGTTGAAGCGTAAAGGCGTCGGTGCCCTCGAAAATAAAAAGGGCGGCACCGGTGTCTCTGCGGCGCCGCCCTTCTCGGGAGGGAGGAAGTTTAGAAGAAAAAGCGCAAGCCGAACTGCATGCGACGAGGCGCGTGTGCGCTCGTAGCGTGCAGGAAGCTGGAGCTGTCGGCATTGGAGCCGGGATCATTGGTGTCCATGTCATGGCTAACGGAGTCTGTGCCGTTGCCAAATTGCGTGTGGTTGAAGAGGTTGAAGATCTCCCACCGGAATTCGAATCCGGCGTGCTCGCCAATGGCAAAGCGCTTGAAAGTGCCGATGTCCACGTTCCAGCGGCCGGGAAGGTACAGAGTGTTGCGCCCCACGTTGCCAAACGTGAGCCCCGTCGGTAATGCGAACGCCGCCGGGTTAAAGAGCAGCGGTCCACGCGTATCCGGGAACTCGGTGGTGGATAAGCTGGCGTGTGGATCGCCAACCAGATCGGGGCGCGAACCGGTACCGGTGCCATTGCCAACGCCGGCATTGTCGCCGAAGGTGGTGCCGTTAGTAACGGTGAAGGGCGTGCCAGTTTGGGCGATGACAATGCCGGACGACTGCCAGCCACCCAGCACTGCGTGGGTCAAGCCACTGCTGCCTTTGAAGAATGGCATCGACCATACATAGCTGACGGCCAGGTTATGACGCTGGTCGAAATTAGAGCTGGCACGATTGGCGGCGATGTCGTAGGCGTTGACGAAAGCGGTGTCAAAGCGGTCCGAAGAATCGTCGATGGAATGAGCGTAGGTATACGCGAGGCTGAGATTCAGATCGCCTACGGTGCGCTTAGCCGAGAATTGCAGTGCGTGATAGACGGAGTTGGCGGAATCCTGAATCCTGTTCACGTTGCCAAAGCCGGGAAAGTTGGTGCGGAACGGGTCGGGGTTTCCGCCGCAAGCGAGATTCAAATTGACAGCGGCCGGGCCGGTCACCGGCAGGCCGTTTACCGTGCCACCCGCGAGGGTCGCAGAATCGGGACAGACGGTATTGAAGGGAATCGTCGGGTCTGCAGGATCGGCAGTAATGATGGGCTCTCCCGGCGTAAAGGGATTCGCACCAGCGCCAATCGGAACAACCTGGTTACTGTTGCTGAGCAAGGTGAGATGCGTGCCCTTGCTGCCGACGTAAGCCACGGATGCGACGATATGCCCGGGCAGTTCCTTCTGAACGTCCAAATTCCACTGTTGCACATAGGGCCACACAGCCTTATTGGGAATGGAGTTCACGGAAAGAGGGAAGAGCAAGCCGCCGCCGATAGCGTCATACCCAACTACGTTGAATTGAGAAGCGGTCAGCACCACTGGCGGGGAACCTTCGAGGGACTCGGTGTTGCCTTCGTTCCCGTTGGTGTGTTCGAAGAAAACGCCATAACCACCGCGGATGGCCATCTTGCCGTCCCCATGGGGATCCCATGCGAAGCCGATACGCGGAGCGGGGTTGAAGAGATGGCCCTTGAGGCAGCCTGTATTCGAAGACGGACCTACAGTCGCGTCGGTGAAGCCGGGAACGGCAAATGTGCCGCCCTTTGGCGCCGCACTGAATGATGCCGTTCAGCGGGTTTCCAGCCCCAGGAATGAAAGCGCCCGAGGAACCGGTAGCGCTGCCATCGACGTCAATGACCGGCGAACCACCCGGAGCAAAGGCAGTGGGTTCGAAATTGAAGGCGTTTCTATATTTTTCGCGATACGTGCCGAAGAGGCTGAGGCGCAGACCCAAGTTGAGCGTGAACTTCTTCGAAACGCGCCAGTCATCCTGGATGTAGGGTTCCAGAATCTTGTATCGATTGTAGTACTTCACTTCCGCGTTCCACTGCTTGTATTGAGCAATGTTGCCAGCGAGCAAATCGGCGAAGGAGTTGCCGCTACTGACCGGGGAAGAGGGATCGAAGGTCAGAATGCCCTGAACGTTGGGAGAGTTTTCTTCATTCTTTTGTCCAGCGGCGAAATAGGCGCCGAACAGCAAAGTGTGATTGCCGAAAATCTTGGTGACGTTGTCGCGATAGGTGTAGGTGGGGTTGGCATTGTTCCAGGGGAAATAGCCGGTGTCCTGACCGAATTCACCGCCGTAGGCATTGTTGCCCAACAGATCCACTGAAGGCAGTTTGCCTCCGAAGCCATTGGCGAACAATGCGCCGATCGGAAGTCCGGCAGGAAGAGCAGGATTGTTGAGGGCGGTTAGGAAAATATGATCCGAAGTGTAGCTGGCTACGAATTCATTGAGGAGCGTGGGAGTCACGTTAGCGGTTAGGCGTGCCACGAAACTGGAGCCGGGACCAACGAACTTTGTGTTGATGTCCTGAAAGCTGGTGGTGCCGTTGCCCCAGAGAGGGTTGGCGACCTGCGTTTGCCAGGAATCGTGGATATAACGGAAGGTAAGGCGATAATTTGAGGTCAGGTTGTGATCGACGCGAATCAATTCTTCGCGCCACGTGGTAGGTAGCGAGACGGTTTGCAACACGGCAGGGAAACCGTTATTGGTGGTGTTGGCCGCAGGAATCAGACCTTCCAGCGCTTGGCCTACAGCGGTGACAGGAATGGCAGCGGGATTAAAACCATTCTGATTGGGGCAATCAGCACCAGGACACAGGTCGCTGAAGTCACCAGCGCGTTCCGCATCCGAGGGAACGTTCTGAAGAATGGTGGATGGGTTTTTCTCGCGGCGCCATTCTTCGGAAAAGAAGAAGAAGGTCTTCTTCTTGTCACTATTGTAGTGATTGGGAATAAAGATGGGGCCGCCGATAGTGTAGCCAAAGTCGTGCTTTTTGTAGGGGGCCTTCGGTTGAGTTGGATCGGCACCTTCGTCCCATGATCGGGCGTTGAAGATGTCATTGCGGAGGTATTCGAAGGCGCTGCCGTGGAAGGACGAGCCACCGGACTTGGTCTCCACTTCTATGGTGCCGGAAGCGTTGCGACCATACTGCGCGCCGTAATTGGAGGTAAGCACCTTAACTTCGGCGATGGCCTCCGGATTCGGATAGACGTTCAACGTGGCGTTGGAGCCGTTGTCCATATTGTCGCCGCCGTCGATCTCCCAATTGTTGTACTCGGTACGACCGCCGTTGATGCTGTACTGAACGTTGCCGTTGATGCCTACGGTGCCTTCGTCTTGATTCGTCTGGTTGACGACGCCGGGACTAAGGTTGACGAGCTGCGTGAAATTGCGGCCGTTGAGCACCAGCTGGTTGATCTGCTTGCCGGTGATGGTGCTGCTGATTTCCGAGGAAGTGGTTTCCACTTGCTCGACGCTTTCGCCGGTGACGGTGATTTCCTCGGAAACGGCTCCGACGGTCAATTGGACATCGATGCGTGTTTTCTGAGCGACGTCCAGCTTGACGGCACGCGCGGTGTACTTCTGAAAGCCGGTGGCAGTCACGCTGAGATCATAGTTTGCGCCCGGCAGCCCAGCGAGAACGTAAGCGCCGTCGGCGTTTGTGGTGGTGCTCCTAGTATAGTTGCCGGTCACGTTGGTGATGGTGACGTCGGCACCACTGATAGCCGCGCCAGACTTATCGGTGACGGTACCGCCGATGTAACCAGTGTCCTGAGCCAGCGAAACAGAAGCGAGACACAGCGTCAGCGCCAAAGTCCAGAAAATGGTTTGCGCCAAGCGTGCGGTGCTCGCAAAGTACGAACAAGCGATGCGATATCCCTTCACGATATTACCTCCAGGAAATTTGAACTCGGGAGACACCCAAGGCAGGGAGAAACATGCTGAGGCGGAAGAACAGTCGCTAAACACCCGCAGTCGGCCACAGGACCCCACCACTCGACAAAGATTGCACCCGCACCTGTGTTATTAAATCGGATTAATACGGCATATCTCGCGGGTTGTCAAGCACCAATTGTGGACAGAATCTACCCTCTTTACTGGGATTTCTGCCTGCGGCTGTCTTGTATTTCAACGATTGCTGCCTGAAACTTGGGCCATAAGACAGAGGAATCCATGGCATTGAGGAATCGATGCGGTTGAGAAAGCTGATACCAATTGGCACGGTTGCATGTTGCCTTTTTAGCTGCCATCCCGCGATCGCGTCCGGCTCAAGTTCCTCAAAGGCCGGTGGAGCGGTAGCGGCGCTGGAACCTCGTCCACAGACCCGAAAGATGCAGCGCGATTGTTTTCCGACGGACAAGCGGCGCTGCAACGAGGGGATCTGGATGCGGCGAGTGCGGCCTTTCGCAACGTGTTGACTATCGATCCGAATGCCGCGGCGGCATACGCAAATCTTGGCGTGATCGCGATGCGGCGCACCGACTGGGATCGCGCATTGAGTTATCTAGCCAAGGCCGAAAAGCTGGAGCCGAAGATGACCGGCGTTCGGCTGAATATAGGATTGGTGAAGTTTCGTCGCGGAGATTATTTCGGGGCCATCGGGCCGTTGCAATCGGTGGTACGAGATCAGCCGGACTCGTATCAAGCACATTATCTGCTGGGATTGTGCCAGTTGTTTGTCGAGCGATATACGGACGCCGTTGCCGCACTCGAACCGCTATGGCAGCAAGCGTCAGGAAACTTCATGTATCTGTATGTGTTGGGAATTGCCGCGCACAATGCGGGACAAAAAGAGTTGGATGAGCGGGCCATGAACCGGCTAGTGGAAGTGGGAGGAGATACGCCAGAATTTCATATGATCGTCGGCAAGGCGTATCTCAATCGCCAAGAATCGAAGAAGGCGATTGAGGAATTGCAGAAAGCGGAGAGTGTCGCGCCGAACCTGCCGTTTTTGCATTTCGGCCTGGGTACTGCCTATCTGCAGTTGCAGGATGATGAACGCGCCGAGACTGAATTCAAGAAGGAGATGGCGATTGAGCCAGATCTGGCGGACGTTTACGAACAATTGGGCGAGCTTTATCTGAAACAGGAGAAGGACGCAGAGGCCGAAAAAGCATTTCGCGACGCGCTGAAGCGGAACCCGAAATTGCCCGCATCGCTATTCGGGCTAGCGCGAATTTATCAACGGCACGAAAAATATGCGCAGGCCTTGAGCGAAATCGATGCCGCGGAGCGGCTGGCGCCGAAGAGCAAGAACGTGCACTTCGTGCGTGGGCGGATTTTGCAGAAGTTAGGGCGACGCGAAGAGGCGCAGAAAGAGCTGGACGCCGCGCAGAAGATGATCGACGTGTCGTTTGAGAAGGATCGCGAAGCGACCGCGTTAAAGAATGGAGTGGTGCGAAATCCAGAACTGACGCAGGGGCCGCAGTAGGGCGTCACAGCGGCGGAGGTTGCCAGGGTCCGCGAGCTTGTTCGATTTGTTCGGCTACCGTCAGCACCAATTCGTCTTCGTGCGGGCGGCCGATTACCTGGACACCGATCGGGAGCCCTTCGGGCGACATACCCACCGGTACCGTTGCGCCCGGAAATCCAGCAAGATTCAGCCATTGGGAATGCCGCATCGTTTCGCGATAGCACTGCTCGGCGCCAAGCCGATAGGTGCCTTCACCGTGACGAAATGCGGGCTTGGCAGAAACCGGAGAGAGCAGGATCGGCACGTTCGTGAACTTGCCGCAGGATTTCAGCACGAACAAGATCGCGCTGCGCGGAGTAGTCGATGATCTGATCGAGCGTCACCGGCGTCTCTGGATCGGCAAAGGCAAGATACTCGCGCAAAATCGGGCTGATCTCTTCGAGGTGGCCCTCCACAGCGGGACGGAACAAGTAGGCGACCACCGGACCGAAGAAAAACCACCAGATCTCAAGCGCGCGATCGAGGCCGGAAAGCTTGAAAGGTTCGACGATCATGCCTTGCGCCTGAAGAAACCCAGCGGCACGCTTGACGGCGGCATCCGTTTCCGGCGTGGCTTCGCCGAGCGCATCGCTTTCCAGAAGACCGACGCGCATACCTTTCAACTTTTGATCGTCGGCCTGCTTGAGGGGAACGGGCGCGGAGAGCGCATCGCCCGGATCGGGACCTGCCATCACTTCGAACAACGCGCGCACATCCGCAACGGTGCGCGCCATAGGTCCAACTACACCAAGCCAGTTCAGAAGACCCGCCCCCGGCGGAAAGTGTCCTGTGGAAGGAACCCGCCCCGGCGTGGGTTTGAGTCCGCAGATGCCGCAAAAATGCGCGGGCACACGAACGGAGCCGCCGCCATCGCTGCCCACTCCGCCAACCGAACATCCTGACGAGATCGCTGCAGCTTCGCCGCCGCTGGAGCCGCCCGCGGTGCGCGCCAGGTCCCAGGGATTGCTGGTTTTGCCAGTGAGCAGGTTGCTGCTCTCGTAAGCCATCAGGAATTCAGGCGTGTTGGTGTTGCCGAGAAGAATTGCGCCGGCGGCTTTCAGGCGCGCTACCAGCGTAGCGTCCTGTGGTGCCACGTAGTCTTTGCGCAGCGTCGATCCCGCGGGACAGTGCCATCCGGCGACATCGATATTGCCTTTGATCGTGAGCGGAATCCCGTGGAGCGGGCCGACGTTTTCGCCGCGTTGTGAGGCAGCTTCGGCGGAAAGCGCCTGCAAACGCGCGCTGTCGGGGTCGATGTTCGCAAAGGAGTTCAGCCGGCCTTCGCATTCCGCGATGCGCTCGAGCGCGGCATCCACAACTTCCACGGGGGAAATCTTTTTCGAGCGGATGCTTTCGGTAAGGCGAGCGATGGTGGAGTAGTGGAAAACGGGGCTCATGTCAGCTGTTGCGAGACTAAGCTGCGGCGTGCGTGCAGGTCAAATTCGCGCGAACGTCATTTGTCGCCGAGTGACAGCGAATTCGATTGACGCTTACCGACCGGGCCGGGAGAATTGAACGCATCATTTGAACGCATAGAGGACCCATTTACATGCCACGGTTGGATCGGCGAACGATTTCGCTTGTGATTGTTGGTGCGCTTGGAATCTGCGCGGCAGCGGTGCCAGTCGTTCGTTCGCGCGCGAACTCCGCGCAGGAAGCGAAACCCGCGGCGCAGAAATCGCATGCATCGTCCGCCCCCTCGAGTGCAGGATCTCACGATGCGCTGAGGTTCAATACGCTGGGCGTGGCGTACATGAATCAGCAGAAGTTTGCGGATGCGCAGAAAAATTTCGAGCAGGCGCTGGCGCTCGACCCCAAATTTGCGATTGCGCGATTGAACCTGGGCATTTCGCTGCTCAGCCAGCAGAAAGTGGATGCCGCGCGCGCCGCTTTGGAAGAAGCGTCGCGGCAAGTGCCGAACGATCCTTGGGCCTGGTACAACCTCGGACTCGCATACAAGGATTCGGGCGACTCTGAGAAGGGAGTGGCGGCATTCAAGCACGTCACGGAACTCACTCCCGAAGCCGACGGGCATTATTTCGTGGGCTACATGTTGTCGCAGCAGGGGAAATACGACGAAGCGATCGCCGAGTTCGATAAGGCGCTGACGGCGTTTCCGTTTCATGCGTCCGCGGAATTTGGGATTGCGCGCGCCTACCAGCGTAAAGGCGACTTGAAGTCCGCGCGAGAACACTTGACGCGATTCCAGAAGATTACGTCGGAGCATCTGGGCACTCCGTTTGGCGCTGGCTATGGCGATCAAGGACGATATTCGCTCGCGGAGTTGGCGCGAAGTCCAGCGGCGGCCGCGCCCGCACCAATCGCAGTTACCTACAAGGAGCAGCCGCTGATTGGAGCTGTTGCCGCTGGTGAAGCTGGCGCGAAGCCATCCGTGGGCCCGAGTACCGGCGCGTGCTTTCTCGACTACGACGGCGACGGCAAGCCCGATTTGTTTCTCGTCAGCGCCACCGCAGACGGATCCAGCCGGCTGCTCCACAACATCGGCGGCGGACACTACGCGGATGTGACGCAGGCTGCGGCAATCGCGCTGAACGGCGCCGGCCTCGGATGTGCCGCGGGTGATTTCGACAACGATGGACGCACTGATCTCGCCGTGTGTTTGAGTGACGGCGTTCACCTCCTGCACAACAAAAGCGATGGCAAGTTCGAAGATGTGACGCAGGCGGTGGGGATCAAGAAAGAGAAGGGCTGTGTCGGCGTCACATTCGTAGATTATGACCACGACGGCGATTTGGATTTGTACATTACGATCGGAGCAAGCGGCTCCGGCAGCGGTGGCGGCTCGTCCGCCGGAAGCGCCCACAACGTTTTGTGGCGCAACAATGGCAACAGCACTTTCAACGATGTAACCACCGAGACAGCGCTGGGCTTTGATGCGACCGCTGGCGGCGTGGTCACCACCGACTTCAACAACGATCGCGCCATCGACTTTGTTTTCGCTGGCGGCGCCGCCGGAGCTTCCATCTACATCAATCCGCGGGAAGGGAAATTCACGCCCTCCACTGCCATTGATTTCAAGTCGCAAAACCTACCGCCCGCGGTCGGCGTGATTGCGTTCGACTTCGACAAAGATGGCTGGATGGATCTGGCGTTCACGCACGCCGGCGCGCCGGGGATCAGTTTGTGGCGCAACGTCGAAGGCAAAAAGTTGCAGCGCGTCAGCTTGCCTGATTTGGGTTGGCAGCACGGGTGGGGAATTTCCGCGATCGATTACGACAATGATGGATGGCTGGACATCATCGCGGCGGGAGAATCTGGATCACGCGGCGAATTGCGATTGTTGCGGAACTTGGGAACGAGTGGCTGGGCGGATGTGACCCAGGACGTGCACCTGGACGCCATTAAGTTGACGCAGCCACGCGCGGTAGCGGTCGCGGACGTAGATGGCAACGGCGGCAGCGATTTGCTGATCACGCAAGCGGGTGGTGAGCCGCTGCTGTTGCGCGACGACGGCGCAAATCAACACAACTGGATGCGCATCGATCTCAAAGGATTGAACGACAACAAGAGCGCCATCGGCACGAAAGTGGAAATGTATGCCGGCCCGCTCTATCAAAAATGGGAAGTCGCAGGCGCATCGGGATACCTCGGCCAGAACGGCCCATCGATTCTCGCCGGCCTGGGCGTTGAGAAAAGCGCCGAAGTAGTGAGGTTGCTGTGGCCCACGGGTGTGCCGCAGGATGAAATCAGCCTCGCCGCCAAAAGAGAGCACAGCATCGGAGAACTCGATCGTCGCGGGAGTTCGTGCCCCGTACTGTTTTCATGGAACGGGCACGAGTACGAATTTATCGCTGACATGATTGGGCCGGGAGTCGTGGGGCACTGGATCGCACCCGGCGAACGCGATGTCCCGGATTCCGATGAGTACCTGAAAGTTGCGGCGCACAGCGTGCGAGCGCGTGATAGCTTGCTCAGCTTCCGTTTCATGGAGCCGATGGAAGAGACCGTGTACCTGGATCAAGTGCGCCTGGTCGCCGTGGATCATCCATCCGCTTATGAGGTTTATCCCAACGAAAGATTTGTGAGCGCGCCGCCATTCCCAGAATTTCGCGTCATTTCAAGTTTAGCGTCCGATTCTCACTTGCCGCTGGGCGCATGGGACGACCGAGGTCGCGACGTGCTTCCGCTGATTTCGCGCCATGATCGCAAATACGTCACCGGATTCGATGATCTCCCGTTCGCTGGATTTGCGAAGCTGCATTATGTCGAGCTCGATCTCGGAACCTGGGATGCGTCGAAGCCGCTGCGACTGATCCTCGACGGTTATACCGACTATTTCACCGCGACCTCGATGTATGCCGCCGATCAGGCTGGCATCAAGGTGATCGCGCCATATGTGGAAGCGCAGGATGCGCAAGGCCAGTGGGTGCGCGTGATTGAAGATATGGGCTTTCCGGCCGGACTCGCTCGCACAATGACCACCGACCTTACCGGCAAAATTCCCGCAGGCACGCGGCGCATCCGAATCGTCAACAACCTGAAAATTTATTGGGATGCAATTCGCATCGATCAGACGCCGGATCCGAAGGATCTGCGCGTCTCCGATGTGCCTCTTGCCGATGCGTCGCTCGATTTTCTCGGCTATCCGCGCGAGATTCGGCTGACCCCTGCGAGCGACACGACGTATTCCTACGCGCATCGCAGCATGACCGGTCCGTATGCACGCGCGGCAGGGAATTACACGCGCTATGGAGATGTGCACCAGCTGCTGGCGAAATCCGACGATCGATTCGTGGTGTTCAGTTCAGGCGAAGGCGTAAAGCTTGACTTCGACTCGCGTAAATTGCCTGCATTGCCCGCCGGCTGGGTGCGCGACTACTTCTTCTATGCCGATGGATTTGAGAAGGACATGGATTTCTACGCGGCGGATGCGTTCACGGTGGAACCGCTGCCGCATCATACGCTCATCCCTTATCCCTATCCGCAAGGCAAGGAATATCCAGGCGACGACGAGCATCTGGGCTATCAGTTGGACTACAACATTCGGCAGCGATCGGATAAATTGCCGCTGGATCTGCGCTATCACTACGCAACGCCGCAACATTGATTGAGCTTCGCCGGCGATTGAATTCTGCCGGACCGCCGGCTCAGCGCGGCTTTCGCGTGCAGTTATTTATTTATCGTTCTTCTCCAGATGTTCGCGGATTTCGTCCAACTCTTTCTTCTTCGCTTTGTCCACGTCTGGGTACTGCAGATCTAGTCCGTGCAGCGCTTCCACAATAGCCGAGGCAACCACCAGTCGGGCGTACCACTTGTTGTCCGCCGGTATCACATACCACGGCGCATGTTTTTCCGCGGTGTTCTGGATTGCTTCCTCATACGCTTCCATGTAGTCTTTCCAGTAGGCTCGCTCTTGCACGTCACTCAACTGTAGCTTCCAGTTTTTCTCCGGATCGTCCAGCCGTGACAACAGTCTCGCTCTTTGCTCTTGTTTGGAAATGTTCAGAAAGAATTTTAGTATCACCACGCCATTGCGGCTGATGTAGCGTTCGAAATGGTTGATGTCTTTGTATCGCTCCTCCCAAATGTGTTTTGTGAGCAGCGGTTCCGGCAGTCGCTCGGCGTCCAAGAGCTGCGGATGAACGCGCACGACCAGCACTTCCTCATAATACGAGCGGTTGAAAATGCCGATCTTGCCGCGCTCCGGCAACAACTTGTGGCAGCGCCACAGATAATCGTGATCCAGCTCCTCATGTGTCGGCTGTTTGAACGCGTGCACATCGCAGCCTTGCGGGTTCACGCCGGTCATCACGTGTTTGATCGCGCCGTCTTTGCCGGCAGCATCCATGCCTTGGAAAATCAGCAGCATCGCCCAGCGATCTTGCGCGAACAACAGCTCCTGCATGCTGCTGACGATTTGGCTGCTTTCTTCGAGCAGCTTTTCAGCCTCTTTCTTGTTTTTAACTCCGCTGGTGTCCGCGCAATCGCAATCCTTGAGCCGGAATTTGTTGCCATCGGTAATGCAATGCGGTTCGGCGAGCCGCATCGCTTGCTTGATCAGTTTTGAGGATTTCATGCAGATAGTGTAGTACGCGCGGTGTGGCGAGAACACACGTGCGCGCGAGGACCGGTTAGGGCCACCCAAATCCACGGATGGCTCCGATGGCCAACAAAAAGAAAAGCCCGCCGCGCGATTCACGCGGCGGGCGCTCGTTGTGGCGTTTGGTTCAAAACGCGGAATTTGGCTCCGCGTTTTTTAACCTTTATCGATCACGATTCCTGGTCAAGGGCTACCGGTCAACGATTACTGGTCAACAACGGTTCCCGTGGTCGGCTCCAGAATCAATCGCCGGGCACGCTTCGGTTTGTCGTCGAAGTCAAACAGATTGTTCAGTGTGCCGGCGATCGCATCCATCGAACCGTTCCCGAGTCGCCCCAAATCAAAATTGTCTTCGATGAAGCGCAGGATCGAGGACTGGTCGGTGATAGTGTCGTCGATGAAATTGCGTTTGGCCCACGGTGAAACCACCAGCAGCGGCAGTCTCGGGCCAAATCCGCAGCGGCCGTTCTGCTTACCGCCGGCAATATCATTGGCCTTGGGCGAGCCGCAGTTACCGGGACCCAAGAGTTGATCGTCCGAAACGTTCGACTGCATCACAATCGTGCCCATCTGGTGGTCGTACCAGCCGTCGGAATCATCCCACGCGATGATGACCGCAGTTTCCGCCCACTCCGGACTCTGCATCAGTGCGTTGATGGTGTTCACGACAAAGATCTGTTCGTCGATCGGGTCGGAATAACCAGCGTGACCGTCCTGATACGCTCCGGCCTTCAGATAGCTGACCGCAGGCAGACGCCCAATGTTCAGCGCGTCGAAGAAATCCTTCAGATCGTACTGATGATTGGCTCCGTCCTTGGAAGTGCCAATCAGGCTGGTCGCGCTTGGTCGGGTATGGTGCTGGTTGGTGGTCTGCGGATAATACATGAAGGGCTCATGGTGCGGGATGTAGTCGCCGGCATTGACAACCGCGTCATCGCCGGCCAGACCGGTATTGTGCTGGCCGCAGACCGCGCGTCCCTGTGAATCCACACCGGTAGGTGCGAAGCCGCCCTGGAACCAACCCCACGTCACACCTTTGGCGTTCAACAGATCGCCGATATTTTTCCCGGACATGGTGATCTGATTTGTGGTCTGGAATTTGGCGTTCGAAGCCACGCAATCATCCAGCAGCGGCCGCGGATCTCCGATTACGGTTCCGGTTGTGGCTGCATTCGCTATGTTGCCAAGTGCGCTCGATGGAGTTCCGTTCGGTCTCTGTGGCGCCAGAGTGGCGCCGAAAGTGTTGCCGGCGATTAGGTTCAGGGCCCCCGGCGTGGACGGCCCGAACGTAGTGCCCCAGGAATTGTCGCTCATAGCGAAGTGCTGCGCGTAGTTCCACATTGCCGTGACTGTATTCCCATCGTAGTAGCCCATGGTGCTCGCCGGCCCAAGCTTGGCATCATTGCAGCTTAGTTTCTCTACGAACTTGTCCATCAGCCCGCCATCCGCCGCAGCCTGTTCGTCGTTATAGTTGTGATCTTCATCGCAGGTTACCGGCACACTCGGGGGAATGCGGAACGGATTCGCGGCGTTCGGATTATTGGTAATGAGCCCGGACGATAACAAGCTATTCGCTTCGGGCGTGTCCTCCTTGGCGTGGAAAGGCGTCTCGCCCGGCAAGTTGAATGCATGAGGGTAAGTGCCGAAGTAATGGTCGAACGAAACGTTCTCCTGGAAGATCACCACGACGTGTTTTATCGGCGTCTTTGACGGGAAATCATCTTGATCGTGTGCGAGCACCGAACCCGTTGGCAGCACCGCGATGGCGGCGGTGGCCACGAGCGCCAGGGCCTTCGAGACACAATGATGCATATCGTTTCTCTCCTTAAGTTTCCGCGCTATCGACTCTGCGAGGACCGAGCGCTCCCACAGACGGACCACGTCGGGCGCGTCGAGGCGGGCACACTCCTGCGGAAGTTGTAAGCGTTATCTGTTAGCGCGGTGTGAATGACAGATCAAAACTGCAGCATTGCAGTCTCAGATTTGTAAAATGTTCGCGACATTTTTTTTCCCCGTCCGACTAAATCTTCAAAACGGATCGCGAGAGCATTCACAAATGTCATTGCTCGCGAAATTGCGGGACAATTTTGCGGGTGTGTGCCTGGGCATACATTCAAATGGATGAGTCTGTGACGCGTTGACTCCCCGCGGCACCGAAACTAAGATGCCCACCTTATGGCCAAGGCCCGCCGCGCGTTTCGCCTTCCGCATCCGCAGCCTGTCGACGCGCTGGAATATGCGCGATTCACCGGCGTGCCCACCTTCATGCGCCTGCCGCATATCACCCAGCCCGAAGAACTCGACGTCGCGATCATCGGTATTCCTTTCGATGGCGGCACTACCTATCGGCCAGGACCGCGATTCGGCCCGCGCGGCGTGCGCAATCAATCGGCCATCATTCGCCCGTGGAATCCTGTCCTTCGCGTGAATCCTTTCGTGAAGCATCGCGCCGCCGACTTCGGCGATCTGCCTGTCAATCCACTGAGCATCGAAGACACATTCCGCCGCATCGAGCGCGGCCTCACTTCGGTCCTTGCCGCGGGCGCGCGCACGCTCTGCGTCGGCGGCGACCACTCCATCAGCCTTCCGATCCTTCGTGCCGTCTGCAAACATCACGGCGGACCTGTCCATCTCATCCAGTTCGACGCGCACAATGATTTATGGGACGAATATTTCGGCAGCAAGTATTCGCATGGCACCCCGTTCCGCCGCGCGTTTGAAGAAGGCCTGTTGATCGACGGCGGCGTGCTTCAGGTCGGTTTACGCGGGCAAGTCTATGGCGAAGACGACTTCGATTTCGCTCGCGAGCACAAAGTCCGCATGGTGACCGCGGAGGAATTTCACGCCAAGGGAATGTCCGCGGTGCTGCCTCACCTGAAATCGTTTCGTAGCAAGCCGGTCTACGTCACGCTCGACATCGATTGCGTCGATCCCGCCTTTGCGCCGGGCACCGGCACGCCACAAGTCGGCGGCTTCACCAGCGCGCAGATCATCGAGCTGGTTCGCGCGCTGAACGGTTTGCAAATTGTCGGCGCCGATCTCGTCGAGGTCTCGCCGCCCTTCGACAATGGCGACATCACCTCGTTACTCGCCGCCAATCTCCTCTTCGAACTGCTCTGCGTGCTCTAGATGCCCGCTCTCGCGCGCAAACTTAAGCTACACGACTATTTCGCGCTGGCCTTCGGAACCATGATCGGCACGGGCTGGCTGGTGCTGATGGACGATTGGCTCGGTCGCGGCGGCCCGCTCGGCGCCATTCTCGGATTCGTTCTCGGCGGACTGATCTTGCTGCCGGTCGGCTACGTTTACGGCCAATGGGTATTGCGTTTGCCCGATGCGGCAGGAGAAGCCGCCTACACTGCGCAGGTTTTTCCTCCCGTGGTCAGCTATTTCACTGGATGGGCCATGCTGCTCTCGTATTTTATCGTGTGTCCGTGGGAAGCGGTCGCGCTTGGAAAAATCGCCGCGTACATTTTTCCGTGGCTCGACTCCATGGAAGTCTATCGGGTCGCAGGCCAGCCGGTTTTTCTCTATCGCCTGCTGCTCGGCATCGCCCTGACCGTATTTCTATCCACCATTAATTATCGTGGGATACGGCTCAGCGCCAATTTCCAAAAGCTGATGACTTCCGCCGTAATCGGAATTTTCCTGATACTGGTAGCCATCAGCGGTGCGCGTGGCTCGGCCACGCATCTTCATCCTTTATTCCAAGCCACACCATTAGTTTCGATTTTGCTGACCCTTCAGATCGTTCCCTATTTCATCACCGGCTTCGAGTCCGTGCCCAAGTACGCCGAGGAGGCCAATCCTGATCTGCGCGGGAAGAGTTACATGCTGGCGATCGCCATGACGCTGGGCATCGGCGTTTCTTTCTATGCGTTGTGCATCGCAGCGGTGTCTTACATCGCGCCATGGCAAAGCTTGCAAGGCAAGCGCTTCGCCACCGCGATTGCTTTCGAGCAGGCCCTCGGCGCGCACTGGCCGGTGCGGCTCATCCTGGTGATGGCCATGTTCGGCCTTTTCCAATGCTTCAATGGAAATTTCGCAGCGTCCACGCGGATGCTCTTCGCCTTCGGCCGCAACGGGACTGTTGCCGCTGGACTGGGCCGTGTCCACGAGCGCTTTCAAACTCCCGCGAATGCAGTGCTGGCGATCGGAGCAGGCACGCTCATCGCGTTATTCCTCGGCGATTCCATCCTAGTGCCGGTGACGGAAGTTGGCTCGGGCTCCTCCGCATTCGGCTGGTTCGCATCGTGTGCGTCGATGCTGCTGCTGAGTTCGCGCTCGAGCAGCCCGTCGGCAGCCGTCACGAAGGCCAATGTCATCCTCAACGCAAACGTGGTCACATCTCAGCCCGTCTCCCGCAAACTCCGAATCATCGCCGCGTTCGGCGCGATCTCCGCCTTAGCGCTCGTGCTGATGAAATTCCTGCCGATGTTCCCAGGACATTTCTCGTTTGCGGAATACGTTGCGCTCGGCATCTGGCTTCTGATCGGCCTAATTCTTCGCCGCCGTTGATATTCGAATGTGGAACGAAATCCATCCATCGAGCTCGACCATTGGCGAAGTCGGGTTAGTCCTATTCGTGCTGGGATTGTTCGGCACCGTGACCGCTTGGCTCGATTGGCGGAAGGGAATTCGCTTTTCGTCTTGGCCGGCCGTGCCAGGGAAAATCATCCATTCCCATACGAAAAAAGTGAAGGTCGGCGGCTCCAGCGTTGGACAGTCCAACGCTCCTAAACTCACGACGTATCGTCCGCAGATTATTTACAGCTATGAAGTAAGCGGCGTAAGACTCGCGGGCAGGCGCATCCAGTTTGCGTCCGAGCCGCACACACGAATGCGCTCCAAAGTAGAAGACAGTGTCTCTGAATATCCCGCGGGCTCGACAGTCACCGTTTACTACGCCCCCGCGAAGCCGGCAGAATCGGTGCTCAAGCCCGGCGTGAACGCCTTCTGGAATCGCCGAAAAATATTCTCTATCGCACTAGTAGCGATCGGAATCGCACTATGGCTCGTATCGCATTCCCAAAATTGACAGCACGCCGCGTGGGCTAGGACGCCGTTCCCGCCGCGCTCCTCTGCTTCAGCGCCCGCCGGTTAAAAGACGCGGCCGCGGCATCCGCGTCGTCGTAAACATCGAAAATAGTCATCAGCTTCGTAATCTGCAAAACTTCATTCGCGCGCGGTCCCAGCCGTGACAGCTTGATCTCTCCGCCAACCTTTCGCGCCGATGCATACAGCGCCACCAGCGTTCCCAACCCGCCGCTGTCGATGTACGACACTTCTTTCAGATCCAGCACGATCTGATTCGACTGGTTCAGTAGATCGCGAACCATGCTTCGCAACGAAGCCGACTCCTCGCCAAACAAAATCGCGCCGCTCAGATAAACCACAGCCACGTCGTCTCGCATCACTGTTCTTGCATCAAGAGACATTGGATCCTCCCACAGCACTCTGCTTTTTTGCCGGTACCGTTTCCAACTGCCGCATCATTCCCAGCCGGTCCCAACTCGCAAACGACTCCAGAATCTTGCCCTTCGCGATTTGATGGATAGTGATTCCCTCCACCGACACTTTTTTATTCGTCGGCGCAATCCCATAGAACTCCCCCTGATGCGTGCCCGACAGCACCCACGACACGACTAACTTGTCGCCTTCCGAAATCAAATCCTGAATCGTGAATTTCAGATCCGGCAGTCCGGTCAGAAAGCGCGTCACCGTTGCTTTATATGCTTGCGGACCGATCTGCGATCCCGATGCATTCGGCTCCTGCAGCGCATGGCTCGGCGAAAGCAATTTGTCGACGACCGCAAGCTTGCGCTCGTTCCACACTTCTTCGTAGAGTCGCCGAGCGACGGTTTTGTTCTCCGCTGGCATAGAACCTTCTCCTGGAGACGCGACGTCTGCACGTGGAGTGGGGGCCCAGCCTTACATGGAGCGGGGCGGGAGTAAGGCTGCCAAGAGCCTACGCCCAAATAAACGGGCGCGCAATCATCGCGATACAAGCGCACCGTTCACGCTGTCATGAGCACCGCATGGCGCATGTATACTGTTCCGCGCAACCGACATGATCCCGTTCCTTCACCTTGGCCCGCTCACCATTCCCACTTTCGGGCTGATGGTAGCCGCGGCCTTGCTGGTCTCCGCATACGTTTTGCAAGCCGAGTTCGATCGCCGCCGCGCGCAGCTCGCGAAGATTCCCGGCTTTCGCGGACAAAAGGACGAAGGCTTCCTTATTATCGGCATCGCCGGAATCGCCGGTCTTGTCGGCGCGCGTCTGTACCATGTGCTCGAGAGCCCCAGTGAATTTTTCGCTGATCCCTGGCCGCAGCTCTTCAGCCGCTTTGGATTCGCCTGGTTCGGCGGCTTCCTCGGCGGATTCATCGCCCTCATCATCCTCGCGCGCTACTTCCGCGTTCCCGTGCTGCAATTTCTGGACATCGCCTCCCCCGCAGCCTGCGTCGGCTACGCTATCGGCCGCATCGGCTGCCTGCTCTCCGGCGACGGCGGTTACGGCATGCCCACCTCATTGCCCTGGGGCATGAGCTTTCCCAACGGCGTAGTTCCCACCACGCAACGCGTGCATCCCACGCCGCTCTACGAATTTTTCATCTGGCTCGCCATCGGTGCTTTCTTGTGGCACATGGGCACCAAGACGCTGCGCGGACCCAAAGCGAAAGGCGAAATCTTCGCCAATTATCTGATCTTCACCGGCGTCGCTCGTTTTCTGATTGAGTTCATCCGTATCAACCCGCGTTCGTTCTTTGGCCTATCGAATGCGCAAACCGCGAGCGTCGCCTCGATCCTGGCCGGCGCGGTGCTACTTTGGCGTGTTAAAAGCCAATTTCGCGCGCTCAAAAAAGAGCATCGCATCGTAGATCACCTGATTGCGCAAGGCGACGTGCTTCAACAGGAATATCACAAGCCCACACCCGAATGTCCGCACCCGGAGCGCTGGCACATGTACGACTCTATGACCGCTGAAGTGGAAGTCCTCGACTTCCTGAAATCCATCGTGACCACCATCAAGCCTGAGCTGGTCGTTGAGACCGGCACGTTTTCTGGATTAAGCACTCTGCGCATCGCCGAAGGATTGCAGGCTAACGGCGTCGGCACCATCATCACCTGCGAGTACGATGCGAAGGTCTTTGCTGCCGCCAAACAGCGATTCGCCTCTTCTGGTCTCGGGCGATGGATCGACGCGCGCAACGAATCAAGCCTCGAAATGAAGGTCGAAGGCCGCATCGATCTGCTGTTTTGCGACAGCGATGCTCCCATCCGTGAACAAGAAGTTCGTCACTTCCTGCCGCAGGTAAACCCGTACGGTCTCGTGCTCATGCACGATGCCAGTTCGTCCATGGCAACGGTTCGCGAAGCTGCACTGCGGTTGGAACAGGAAGGCTTGCTCTCGGTGCTCTTGCTGCCGACTCCCCGCGGGCTGGTCATGGCGCAAAAAAGAGAAGGTCGAAAGTAATTACGGTTGAGCTCCGTTGGATTATCTATCGCTCTAACTTCTCGTTCTTGTAAACCTTTCCTTCTTTCATCACAAAGCTCACGTGCTCAATCGCATGGATGTCCGCCATAACATCGCCATTGACTGCAATGATGTCCGCATATTTTCCTGGTTTCAGGGAGCCCAGCAGCTCGGACTTGCCGAGCAGATCGGCAGCGCTACTAGTCGCCGACTGGATTGCCTGCATCGGCGTCATTCCGTACTTCACCATGAACGCAAATTGTCGCGAGCTGCGATCGTAGGCGCAAACTCCAGCATCTGTCCCAAATGATAATTTCACGCCCGCATGTAGAGCCTTAGTGAAATTCCGGCGGTGCGTTTCTCCCAGATCCCGATCATGCTCCAGAAAATCCGCTGGTGCCGTGCCTTTCTTTGCTTCTTCCTGAATGCACTCTTCGTCGTAAATATCCATATCCAGGTACGTTCCATGCTGCTTCGCCAGCGCGATGCCTTCATCGTCGATCAATGTCGCGTGTTCTACCGATGCGACTCCCGCCCGGATCGCATTTTTGATGCCTTCCGCCGCATGCGCATGTGCTTCCACGCGTAATCCGAAGTGATTCGCCTCATCGACCAGCAGCATTCAATTCTTCCGGCGTAAATTCGATCGATTTCGGATTGCTGCCATGCGTCAGTACCGCTCCGGTGGACAACACCTTTATATGATCGACGCCATTGTGTGCCAGCAGCCGCACCTTTTGCCGCACTTCCCAGGGATTATTGGCCTCACCATAGCGCAGGTCTAGCGGCAGGGAAATATCCGGAGCGAATCCCGTCATCGCACCCGCTCCACCTGTGATGGTGATATATGCTCCGGCCACGAACATCCTCGGTCCAACGATGTACCCATGATTGATCGCGTCGCGCAGCGCGATGTCGTTTAGCGCCCGGTACACTCCCACGTCACGCACGCTTGTGAATCCCTCTTCCAGAAATACCCGTGCGTTCGGCACCGACTCCAGCGCCACCTGTGAGGCGGTGCGTTTGAGCTGCCCCACCGGATCGGCATTGTCGGCATGATCGCCGTCCGCCAGATGCGTGTGACAGTCGATCAGCCCGGGCAAAACCGTTTTTCCGGACAGATCGATCACGTTCGCACCCGCTGGAATCGCCGTATTTGCCGCCGATCGAATCGATCTTTCCGCCACGAATCAGAACCACCTGGTTCGTCAACACCTTTCCGGTATCGACATCCACAAGCTTGCCGGCACGAATCGCGGTTACTGCCGCGTCCTTGTTCGGCTGTTGACTCCGGGCCGGCAATCCGCAAAGACAGGCTGCCGCTGCAACAACTGCAACTTTCTGTAAAGCGATTCTGAGCACAAGAGACCCCTTGGTGTTGGGCAAGCTGACGATCCAGTGCGGCGAATCATACGTCACCGGGCCAGAACCACAGAAAAAGATTGCTTGACATATTCCTATATGGGAATATATATTTGCCTCATGGCAAGAGCTGCTACTACCTCCGACGCCTTCAACGCTGTCGCCGAGCCGCGCCGCCGCGACATTCTCAATTTCCTTGCGTTGCAGGAACGTTCCGTCAACGAGATCGTCCTCGCGCTCGAGATGGAGCAGCCCTCGGTGTCCAAGCACCTCGCGGTGCTCAAGGACGTCGGCCTGGTTCGAGCGCGGCGAGAGGGGCGCAACATGCACTATCGCCTGAATGCAGAGTCCATCCGGCCATTGCACGAGTGGACTAGTACGTTCGAGAAATTCTGGAAGCATCAGTTGCTGCGCGTGAAAGAACGCGCGGAAGCTCCGGAAAAAAAGTAGGAAACGAGTGCACACCGATTTCGTTAATCAATGGAGAGGACAACCACGATGAGCACAGCCATACCAAAGTTGCATCGCACCATCGAAGATCTGACGCTGAGCATCAGACAGGAAATCCACGTAAAAGCTTCTATCGAGAAAACTTTCGAATCGCTGCTGGCCGAGCTTGGACCCGCAGGGACCAGGCCAGACGGCACTCCTTCACAAATGAAGATCGAGCCATGGGCTGGCGGCCGCTGGTGGCGCGATCTCGGCGATGGCAATGGGCACTTGTGGGCGCACGTGCAGGCGTTCAAGAAGCCGACGCTGCTGGAAATGTACGGCCCTCTCTTCATGTCGTATCCCGTGAGTTCGAACGTGCAGTACCGCTTGAGTGAAGTCGATGGCGGCACGTTGATCAAGTTCCAGCATCTTGCGCTAGGCCTGATTGACGAAGAGCATCGCAAAAATGTCGTCGGCGGCTGGGGACACATCCACGAGACCCTGCGAAAGCGCGCGGAGAAATAGCTCGCTCGCTTCAGAACACATTTGCAGCGAAAACGAAAAGGAGAATCATAATGTCGATCGCACAAACGTTGCTCGCGGAGTTTGAAGTCCAGGCGCCCGTTACCCGTAAATTCCTGGAACGCTTGCCGGAAGACAAATTGACCTGGAAGCCGCACGAGAAGTCCATGACTGCCGGCCAGCTCGCATATCATCTGGCCTTTGTTCCCGGCGGTGTGATCCGCGCCGCGCAAAATAACCCCCAACAAGCTCCAGACTTCAAATTTCCACAACCGGCAAGCCATCAGGAAATCCTCAAGACTTTTGAGGAAAGCATCGCCACCGTACGTAGCGCTTTGCCGAAGTTCGATGATGCGGCCATGCGTGAAACATGGCGCCTCGTTGCCGGCGATCAGGAACTCCTGGCCGAACCTCGCCAAGATTTTCTGCGCGACATCATGTTCAGCCATTGGTACCAGCATCGCGGGCAGTTCAGCGTCTATCTCCGCATCCTCGGGGTGCCCGTGCCCGCGAGCTGGGGGCCCAGTGCCGATGAACCCCCTGCATTCGTGCCCAAGGCGAAATCCGCCTAGTCGTATTGGGAGGAATTTCATGTGTCCGGCATGTCTGGCAAGCGCAGCTTTGGTGATTGGCGGAGTGTTGTCGGCCGGTGGAGTGGCCGGCGGCTTCGCGGCAGCAGTAGCGAGGTTGCTGCCTAAGGAAAAGGGAGCTCGAAAAATTCTGAGTGGCCAAGCGAACGATCAAAACCCAAAGGAACAGGAGAATAGTCATGGCAACGGCAGCGAGCAAGCTTGAACCGAAAGTGGTACCACCGGCGGAGTGGTTGAACGCAAGGGTGGAGCTATTGAAAAAGGAAAAGGAACTCACGCACCTGCGCGACGAACTAAATCGTCAGCGCCAGGAACTGCCGTGGGAAAAGATCGAGAAGAACTACGTATTCGAAAGCGCGAACGGCAAGGAATCGCTCGCCGATCTCTTCGGCGGACGCAGCCAGCTGATCGTCTATCACTTCATGTTCGGCCCCGAGTGGAAAGAAGGCTGCCCCAGCTGCTCGATGATTGGCGATCACATTGACGGCAGCGTGCCGCATCTCGCTGCGCGTGATGTGCGTCTGGTCGCCGTTTCGCGTGCGCCCTACGCGCAGATCGAGGCCTTCCAGAAGCGCATGGGTTGGAAATTTCACTGGGCCTCGTCCTTCGCGCAACGATTTCAATCGCGACTACCACGTTTCTGTGACCAAGCAGGAAGCAGAAGCCGGCGACACCTACTACAACTACGGCATGCGCAAATTTCCCAGCGACGAGCGCCCCGGCGCCAGCGTCTTCTTCAAAGATGCCGCGGGCAATGTCTTCCACACCTATTCGGTATTCGGCCGCGGCCTGGAACTGGCTCTCGGCGTCTACAACTGGCTCGACATCGCGCCCAAAGGCCGCAACGAAGAAGGTCTACCCTGGCCCATGGCCTGGGTCCGCCACCACGACAAATACGAGCCGAAGGATCTGGTCGACACAAAAGGCCCAGAGTCAAAGACCGGCCACAACTGCTGTGCCGGCCAGTAAGAACGCTCAACAACTAGCCACCAAAAAAGCAAACGGCGGCGCGAATTGAACTTCGCGCCGCCGTACTTGTACTCACACGAACGCCGGACCGCACCCCAAAGAAGGATGGCTGTTGCTTACAGTCGCGCTGAAGCCGCGCGATTGATATGTACCAACAAATGCCCTTCGCCCACTGTCATCCCGAGCGCCGCGCGAGGGATCCTCTTCGGTTTCTTCTTATATTTTCGTTTACAGCATCTGCCGCAACACGTACTGCAAAATCCCGCCGTGACGATAATAGGAAACTTCTTCCGGAGTATCCACGCGCGCGATAGCAGTGAATTGCTTTTCTCTGCCATCGGCAACCTTAGCGCGCACCGTAATCGCCTTACCGGGCGCGAGTGACGCTACGCCTTCAACATCAAAAATTTCATGCCCGGTCAGCCCGAGCGATTCGTGATTCTCCCCCGCCTTGAACTCCAGCGGCAGCACGCCCATGCCGATCAAGTTGCTGCGATGGATGCGCTCGTAGCTTTCCGCGATCACCGCGCGCACGCCGAGCAATCGCGTGCCTTTGGCCGCCCAGTCGCGCGACGATCCGGAACCATATTCCTTGCCCGCGATCACTACCAGCCCGACGCCCGCTTCGCGATATTTCACCGCGGCGTCGTAAATCGACATTTTCTCGCCGCCAGGCAGATACAGCGTCCAGCCGCCTTCGGTTCCCGGCGCCAACTGATTGCGCAGCCGGATATTCGCGAACGTTCCGCGCACCATCACTTCATGATTGCCGCGCCGCGCGCCATAAGAGTTGAACTCGTGCGGCTTCACGCCATTCGCCACCAGGTATTTTCCGGCGGGTGAATCCACCGGAATCGAGCCCGCCGGCGAAATGTGATCGGTGGTCACGCTGTCGCCCAGCACCGCCAGCACGCGCGCATCGTGAATATCCGCAAGCGCCGGCGGCGTCTTCGGCATGTTGTCGAAATAAGGCGGCAGCTTGATGTAAGTCGACTTCGCATCCCACTGCGTAAAGATCGCCTTCCGGCACCTTCATCCCTTTCCAGTGCGCGTCGCCCTCAAAAACTTCGCTGTACTGCTTCTGATACATTTCCGTCGCAACCGATTCGCGTACGGTCGTCTCGATTTCCTGCGGCGTCGGCCAGATATCGCGCAAGAAGACCGGCTTGCCGTCGGATCCGTTGCCCAGCGATTCCGTTGTCAGATCCACATCCATACGCCCGGCCAGCGCGTACGCCACCACCAGTGGCGGCGACGCCAGATAATTCGCGCGCACCAGTGGGTGAATGCGCCCCTCAAAATTGCGGTTGCCGCTCAACACCGACACCGCTATCAGATTGTTATCCTTAATAGCCGCGCCGATTGCGTCCGGCAACGGCCCGCTGTTGCCGATGCAAGTCGTGCAGCCATAGCCCACCAAATTAAATTTCAACTTGTCCAGATAAGTATCCAGCTTCGACGCGCGCAAATAATCGGTGACCACTTTCGATCCCGGCGCCAGGCTGGTCTTCACCCACGGCTTCACCTGCAAGCCCGCGCTCTACCGCTTTTTTCGCCAGCAACCCCGCGCCGAGCATCAGCGAAGGATTCGACGTGTTCGTGCAGCTGGTGATCGCCGCGATCACTACCGCGCCGCTGGACAGATCGAACGAGTCTCCATTGTTTCGCACCGCAACATTCTTCGCCGGCGTGCCCTCCACTACTTTCGTGAACGAAGACTTGGCCTGCCGCAGCGGCACGCGATCCTGCGGTCTCTTCGGTCCCGCGACCGTCGGCTCGACCGTCGACAGATCGAGTTCCAGTTTGTCGCTGAACACCGGATCGGGCGTCGAATCGGTGCGGAACAAAAATTGTTCCTTGCAGTACGCTTCCACCAGCGCGATCTGTTCGTACGCGCGGCCCGTGAACTGAAGATACGAAAGCGTCTCGGAATCCACCGGAAAAAATCCCATCGTCGCGCCATATTCCGGCGCCATGTTCGCAATCGTCGCGCGATCCGGAACGCTCAGGGTCGACAACCCTGTGCCATAAAACTCCACGAATTTTCCGACCACGCCTTTTTTCCGCAGCATTTCCGTAACGGTAAGCACAAGATCGGTCGCCGTCGCGCCTTCGCGCAATTTCCCGTGCAGCCGGAAGCCCACCACTTCCGGAATCAGCATCGACGACGGCTGCCCCAGCATCGCCGCCTCGGCCTCGATCCCGCCAACGCCCCAGCCGAAAACGCCCAGCGCATTCACCATTGTGGTGTGCGAATCGGTCCCCACCACCGAATCCGGATACGCTTCAAAGCGATTGCCGCTGGGCATCGCGCAGACCACGCGCGCCAGATATTCCAGATTTACCTGGTGGCAGATCCCGGTGTCCGGCGGAACCACCTTGAAATTCTGAAACGCCGTCTGCCCCCACCGCAAAAATTCATACCTTTCCACGTTGCGCTGAAATTCCAGTTCCGCATTCAATCCGAAAGCGTTCGGCCCGCCGAATGAATCCACTTGCACGGAGTGATCGATCACCAGCTCCGCCGGGAATAGCGGATTGATCCGCTTCGGATTCCCGCCCATCTTCTTCATCGCTTCGCGCATTGTCGCGAAGTCCACCACTGCCGGAACGCCCGTAAAATCCTGCAACAGCACCCGTGCGGGCATGAACGCAATTTCTTTTTGCGCTACGCCCGGCGTCCAGCTCGCTAGCCCTTTAATGTCCTCCGCGTGAACGAAACGGTTGTCTTCGAATCGCAGCAGATTCTCTAGCAAAATGCGCAGCGAAAAGGGAAGCTTCGCCAGCGAGGCCAGCCCTTTTTTCTCCAGCACCTCAAGCCGGTGAATATCGAAAGTTTGCGCGCCCACATTGAGCTTGTCTCGGGTGCCGAACGAATTGCCTGCGGAGATCGCCATTCAGCGGTCCTTTCACCAACGTGCAGATCTCTATGATAACCGAAAATGTCCCTGCTTCGTGTCGCCCTGCGAGTTCTGTCTTTCGCCAATCAACGGCGATAAGCCAAGACAGCAAGCCGCGCATCTCGATCGCTTTGCTTCAGAAAAGGGGAAACAACGAGAGGATAAAACGAAGAACTAAAACAAACCGGGAATTTTCAATCCCGCAATCCCGGGAATTCCGCCCGAGAGATTCTTTATCTGGCTCGCGAGCTCTTCATCCACCCGCCGCGAAGCCTCATTCACCGCCGCGCGCACCAGATCCTGCAGCATCTCCTGATCTTTGCTCGCGAACACATCCGGCTCGATGTGCACTTCCACAATCTGCTTCTGCCCGTTCATTTTCACCGACACCATGCCGCCACCGGCCGTCGCATCCACGGTCACCGAGTTCACCTGCCGCTGCAAGTCTTCTTGCAGTTGTTTGAATCGCGAAAGCATCTGTTGGAGGGCGCTGACTTCCATCACGATTCCCCGGCACTCCGTTTCACTTCTGTAATCTTTCCGCCGAAGCGTTGCAACATCGACTTCACCATCGGATCGCGCTCAAACTGCGCTCGCAATTCCTGCGTGTCAGATCCGCTGCGTGACGCCGGCGCAGCCCCTGCTGCAACCGTTTCAAGCTTAGCACAGACGCGCACCGGTCGTCCGAGCACCTTGCTCGAAACGGCACGCACCTTTTCCAGCGAATCGCGCCCTTCAAGCATTTCCGCAAACGCGCGATCGCTCGGCGAAAAATAAATGCGCAACTCCGCGCCTTCGAGTTCCCATCGTCTGCCGTGCTCGATCAATTCGCCGAGAAATCTCTGCTGCGCTTGAATCGCCGTCTTGATTTCCACCACCTGCTCGGTGGTCAAACCGCGCGCTTCCGGCGCCACAGAATTTTCTTTCGATTCGCCGCCAGATTCCGCCTGACGTTCATCGACTGTCGGCGCTTTCGTGCTTGCAATAGGGTTTCGGGCGGACGCAGCGGCAGGTGTTGCAAGCGATGTTGCGACCGATGTTGGCACACGATTTGCGATCGACGTTGCGACCGGCGCCGGCCTCGGTGCCGAATACGCTGGCGCAGCGAACGCCGAAGCTGCCGCTGCTTGCCCCGTAGCACGCGTCTCCGCAATCGGCGCCTCGGCAATCGTCCGAGTAGTTGGCGCCGCGATTTGTTCGCCGCGAAAGGGAACCGCCGCAGCAGTCGCCGCCATCTCAGCGCGCTCACCACGCGACCCGCCACCAGCCGCACCGCGCGAACCTCCCGCGCCAGCGCCGCCCGCCACCGGCGCGCCACTACGAACTTCCGCCATCAATTCTTCCAGCGGCGCAAGCCGCGCCGCATTGATCAAGCGCAGCAATCCCATTTCCAGATGCACGCGCGGGTCCGGCTTGCGCCGTAGATCGTCATCCGTCTGCAGCAATATCTGATAAAACCGCGTCAGGTCTTCTTCGCTGAATTGTTCCGCCGCTCGCGCCAGTGCCGGTCGCTGATCCGGCGTCGCCGCGATCAAATCCGAATCCGCGCCGCACACTCGCGCGATCAACAAATTTCGGATGTGCCGGATCGCCTCCCGGCAGAAGTGCTGCAGGTTGCGTCCTTCTTTCTGGAACGTGTGCACCAGTCCCAGCGCACGCTCCGCGGAACCCGCCGCGATCGCACCCACCAACTCATCCAGCGCATCATCAGGCACCACGCCAAGCAACTCGCGCACCGCCGTCGCTTGGATCGTATCGCCGCAGTACGCCCGCGCCTGCTCCAGCAGCGACAACGAATCGCGCATGCTGCCTTCCGCAATCCGCGCGATCACCGCCAGCGCGCCCGGCTCGATCTGCAAGCCTTCTTTCTGCGCAATGTATTCCAGCCGCTGCGTAATTTCCGCGAACGTCAGCACCCGAAAATGAAAATGTTGCGATCGCGATCGGATCGTATCCGCCAGATTCTCCGGTTCCGTCGTCGCCATCACAAAGATCACGCGCTCGGGCGGCTCCTCCAGCGTTTTCAGCAGCGCGTTCGACGCTTCGTCGGTCAGCATGTGCGCTTCGTCGAGGATCACTACTTTGTTGCGCGCCGCCGCGGGAGCGTAGCGCACCATCTCGCGCAGTTCGCGGATCTGATCGATGCCGCGATTCGACGCCGCGTCAATTTCGATCACATCGAGCGACGATCCGCCGGCAATTTCGTTGCACGAGTCGCACTCGCCGCACGGCTCCGGCGTCGGTCCTTTCACGCAATTCAGCGCCTTCGCCAGAATGCGCGCCGTGGTTGTCTTGCCCACGCCGCGCGCGCCGGAAAAAATATACGCATGCGCGACGCGATCGTTGCGAATCGCGTTCGCGAGCGTGTGCGTGACGTGCTGCTGCCCGACGAGATCGCTGAATGTCTGCGGCCGCCATTTCCGGGCGATGACTTGATAGCTCATGTGGATTTTGAAAACTGATCAGCATAAATCGCAGCTGCATTCGCTGGCCGCTGTTCACGAGATCACCGGCCACCGATCGCGAAGCCACGATTTCCTCGCGAGGAACTTCGGGTGATCTGCGGCACACGAGGCACTCCCGTTACCGTTGCTCCCTTCCGGGCCTGGCGGGGTTCGCGGGAATCGTTGCACAGAGCCCGAAGTTCCACGCTCTGGCAGTCGCAAAAAAACTCCGTCGCGCGCTTCACTTCGGATCATCACGACTGCAATTCCAGTTTAACACACACGCCTCACCGCGGTTCCAACAGCGCAGTGCGCGCGAACAAAAATCCTACTGCTTCGCTCCCGCCGGCGGCTCCACATCCGCGGCATTCACCCAATTCACCTTGAACGGCCCCATTCCATGCACTTGCACGATCGTGTCGCCCTTGCTCATCGCAAAATGCCGTGCTTCTTTCGGCATCGCAACAAAGTTGCCCACATTCATCGCTTGCAGTTTCGTCTCATCGAATTTATCTCCCATGCCCACCAGAAAAACTCCTCGCAGCACTGTCACGTTCTCATCCGTGGGATGCCAGTGCGCCGGAACTTTCGATCCGTCCGCGCAACGCAGTCGCAGCACGAACGGCTGCCCATCGGCATTCAGGTCACCCGATACACCCGCGATATCGCACCCTTTGATGATCGGCGTCCATTTCAAATCTCCAGAGCGAACAATCTTGTGCGCTGCTCCTTCCGCTTTTTCCTGCGCATTCGCTCGCGCACTCCTCATCCCACCCACGCCCAGCAAAATGATTGCCGCAAGCACCACACACAGCGCTGACCCTCGAATTTTGTTCATCGACATTTCCTCCGTAAGTAATTCGCAACCAAACCGAACGGTGCCCGAACAATACTCGCGCTCCCCACGCCAGGCAAGTGCTCCTCCCTCAACGACCGCTTCTCGCTCCACCTCGCCCCTTGGAAACATTTCCAAATAATCCCTCTTGCATTTCGCCGCTGTTGTACTCTAACCACGGATGGTTCCTCCCCATCCACCCCGTGTCCTCCTCCAACCCGGACACGCGGTCCGCGGCGCCAGCGGAACGCATTGAGGCATCGCCTTGGTGTCGCCCTACGACAACGGGCCAGCCGCATCACCATGCGGCAGGAGGAAATACAAATGAAACAATTGTTGTCCGCAGTTCTCGCAGTCACTTTGTTTTTCGTCGCATCTCCCGCTTCTTTTGCTCAGCCCCGCCAGGTCATGCAAGGCACGCAGGTTCATCTCACCTTGTTGAATTCGGTCGGCACCGCCGCTTCTCGCGAAGGCGATCCATTTGTCGCCGTGGTCGCCGAGCCCGTTTACCTCGGTAACCAGCTCCTCATCCCCGCAGGCACCCGCGTTAACGGCGTCGTCGGCACCATCTCCACCACGCGTCGCTTCTCCCTCGTTCGCGGCGAAGCCTATATGAATCTCACCTTCCGCTCGCTCGAAATCGATAGCCGCGTCATCCCCGTGCAGATGAGCATCCTTAATATTGAGCAGCCCGGCAGCGATGAGGCCAACAGGAAAGCGCGCAAAGACACCAAGGTCGAAGAAGGTGGAGTCGTTCAGCAGAAGCACGACTTTAAAGGTGACGCTCTCGCCGCCACCATCGGCACCGGCGGAGCTTCGCTGGTCGGCGTGGTCTTCAGCCACGTAGTCCGCGGCTTCGGCATCGGCTTGGCCGGCAGCGCCGTCTACGTCATGGCTCGCAAAGGCAAAGAACTCGAAATCCCCGCGCACTCCGGCATGCTGGTCCGCATGGACAACACCATCACCATGCCCACCACCGCAGCCGACAACGCACCAGCGCCGGCGCCCACGCAGCCAGCAGCCGCCAACACAACAGCGCCAACACAACCAGCAGCCGACTCCGCCAACTAACGGCGCAATCGTAACTCGAGCTCTGGCCGACAAACCCAGCTCCGCCCCACGCGAGCGCCAATCCGTGCAATGACTCGGCTCGAACGCACTCTTCCGGGTGGCCCATCCTTCGCGCCTTTTGCGAAGGGTGGGTCGCTCCGTAAACGCAAATCGATCCGACGTAGACTTCGCGCGCCACGAACGCTTTAAAACGAGTGCCGCTTTCATGTTGAGAACACTTGCTCTCCTACCTCAACCATTTCCACACGCAGCATTGTCATCCTGAGGCGCATCCGACAAGGATGCGCCGAAGGATCTCAACGCAAACCTCCTCCACCACGCAAGATGCGTGCAAAAGAAAACGCCACCTGCCAGCAAAGGCAAGTGGCGCACTTCTCTTCTCAACACAACTCCATCTCTTACTCCCCTCAACTCTTCGGAAAACCCGCGTCCCCCTTCACTTCCAGAATCTGCTTCGTATGCCGCTCGCTATGTCCCGCAATCAACAAAATCCACTCGTACCCATCCATCTTCACTCCCACCGGACTGTCCATCGCGTGAATCCGCAAATCCGCTGTGTTCTTCAAATACGCCTCCGTCGTCCCGCGGCTCTCCACAAAATGCTTCTCTGCCTCCTCCGGCGAACCAAACCGGTTTGTCGGTTTCAACGGCTCCGGTGCCTGCAACTTGTGCGAGCGATCCGGCACCTGCATCAGCACTCCGTCATCGATCTTCTTCACTTCCGCCGGATCTCGCGGTTCGATCGCCGGCGTCTTCATCACTTGTTCTTGCACCAACCCGCGAATCAAGTCTTCCGCAGCCGCCAGATGCTCCACCACTTCCGCGATTGACCAGCGATCCGGCGCCGGCTTGAAATTCCACTGCGCCTCCGACAATCCCTTGGTGGCGTCAACCACTCCATTCTTGGTTTTCTCCAGATACGCCAGCGCGCGCTCCTTGTCCGCCGGAGTAGCATCGTTCTGCGCTCGCGCCGCCGTTCCCATCGCCAGCATCCCCACCGCCAGCGCCAAACCACACACCCATGCTTTTCTCATTCGAAAATTTCCTTTCCTTCGATTCGTCTTGAACTCTTTCGCCGACTCCTTCGCCAGCTCTGGCGATGCCAACAATGTACCACCGACCCTGTAGCTCACCCCTACAGGGGTGAGGCCTTTCTGCAACCCACCCAGGCCGATGGCAGGTCTCAAACTCAACCCGCCGCCTGTAAAACGCAACGCACAAATAAGCGTTTCCTGCCCACCCTGATCAACCCCCGCCCATCCTCAATCTACGAAACTCCCCACAAAAACTAACCACTCCGCCTCCACCCAACCGTGCTACAATAATCCTGCGCTTAATACCGCGGTTGTGTAGTGCGGCTGCTCACGGCAAGAACTTAGTACCTCTCCTGAGATTACCCGCCTCCAGTTTCCTCCGTTCGTCTTCGGCGTAATTTAATAAGACTGGCACATTGAGTCTGCCGAGTCGCATCGCATTTGTGTATGCGCCGCCACAGTTCAGCCAGCAAGAAAGCAATTCCGAATGCCAAGTTTCTCAGAATTACCGATTTCCGCTTACACCAAGGAGCGTCTCGCGTCCGTAAAATTCACGACGCCCACTCCCGTGCAAGCCGCAGCTATCCCCCAGGCCCTTGAAGGCAAAGACATTCTCGCCACCGCCCAAACCGGCACCGGCAAGACCCTCGCCTTCCTCGTCCCAGTGATGGACAAGCTGCTCCAGAATCCCGGACCGGGTATCGCTGCCCTCGTCCTCGTACCCACCCGCGAGCTCGCCATGCAGGTGCTCGATCAATATAATGTCCTGCGCGGCAAGCAGCTCGGCCCCGCCGCCCTTGTTGTCGGCGGCCTTTCCGAACACGGTCAGCTCAGCGCCATCCGCAAGGGCGCTCGCCTCATCGTCGCCACTCCCGGCCGTCTCGAGGATTACCTCGACCGCAAGCTCTTTAGCTTCCGCGATTTGCGCATCCTCGTCCTCGACGAAGCCGATCGCATGCTCGACATGGGCTTTCTCCCAGCCATCCGCCGCATCGCCTCGATCCTCCCGAAAGAGCGCCAGACCATGCTCTTCTCGGCCACGCTCGAGTCGTCAGTCGTCCACCTGGTAAAGGACTACCTTCGCAACCCGGTACGCCTCGCATTCGGCTCCACTCTCAAGCCTGCCGAAAATGTCCGCATGCAAGCTTTCGAAGTCGGCGCCGACGAGAAGCATCGCCTGCTCATGCGCCTTCTCTCCAATGAATCCGGCCGCTGCCTGGTTTTCGCGCGGACCAAGCGCGCCACTGATCGCATCACCAAAACCCTCAATCGCGACGGCTTCTCCGCCGCCATGATTCACGGTGACCGCTCACAATCCCAGCGCACCTCTGCGCTCACTGGCTTTCAACAGGGCCGCTATCACATCCTCGTCGCCACTGACGTCGCCTCTCGCGGCATCCACGTCCACGATATCGCTCACGTCATCAACTACGATCTCCCGGAGCTCGCCGAAAATTTCATTCACCGCGTAGGCCGCACCGGCCGCGCCGGCAAGCACGGCATAGCGTCCACTCTCTTCACCCGCGACCAGCGCTCCGAAATTCTCCAACTCGAGCGCACCCTAAGCCTGAAAATCGACCGCCTCAGCCCCGATACCATCCCGGCCGCCACCCCGCGCCCCGCCGCCGCGCCCTCTTCTACACGAGCCGCGGATGATCGCACCGATCAGCACGCAAGCGACAATCATCGCACCGCCCGCAGCCACAACCATCGCGGCAACAATCGTCGATCCGCTGACAGCAACGCTCATCGCACCGCCAGTGGCGCCGGTCATCGCCGCCAGCCCCATAGCAACGAACACGAAGCCGATTATCATCGCCCCGGCAACAATCATCGAGGCGCTACGCGACACGCCGGCGCGCATCACGCCGCCGCTGCTCACGCGACAAATCGCCACGCGTCACCCGCAACGACCTTCGCGTCACAGGATCGCTCCGACGTCCCTTTCCGCGACAATCGCCCCGATCGTGATCGTCTCGGCAACGAACCCGGCTCAGCTCCGCGCCGCCAGCAGGTAACCGCCCTCCCCGGCGAAATCCTCCAACTCCAACTCGAATCCTGACACCACATCACCACACAAGGGTGGCCCATCCTTTGCGCCTTCCGCAAAGGGTGGGTCCCTCCAATGTTCGATCTCGCATTCAACACGTTCACCCAGCTCCGCTAGAAGCAAAACGCCGAACCTTGTCATCCTGAGGGCATCCGACACGGATGCCCGAAGGATCTCAACGCAAGCCTCAAGCACAACCTGATTCCCACTGCGGAGCGCCGGCCGTGGGTGCCGCACCCTTCGCTGTTAAGGGTGCGGGTTTAGACTCAACTCCAGCTCCCCACTAGCATCGAAGCACGCGCGCAAATCGGTAATCCGTCTCGCGCACTTCCATCCCGTCCCAAATCAATGCTACCTTTGCCGCTCCCGTGGAACCCATCTCGCACTTCTTCTACTCCGATCGCCTCAAACTCCAGTTCTGGGATTACGGTTCAGACCACAAACCCGCCCTAGTCCTCGTCCACGGCGCCCTCGACCACGCGCGCAACTGGGACTGGGTCGCCCAATCTCTCTGTTCTCACTATCACGTCTACGCGCTCGACCTTCGCGGCCACGGCAACTCCGCCTGGGCTCCCGGCGCCGCGTACACGATCGCCGAGCACGTGCTCGATCTCTCCGCGCTCCTCGACATCATCAATGATTTCCCCATTCGCCTCGTCGGCCACTCTCTCGGCGGCGGCATCGTCCTCCACTACGCCGGCCTCTATCCCGATCGCGTGCAAAAGCTTATCTCCATCGAAGGCCTCGGCTTCCCGCAGGACCACGCCATGCATGGCCCCGCCTCCGATCGCGTCCGCCGCTGGATCGCCAACATTCGCGAACTCGAAAATCGACGCCCGCACAGCTATCCCAATTTGCAGGCCGCCATCAACCGCATGAAAGAAGCCAACCCGCGCCTCTCCGACGAAGTCGCGCGCCACCTCACGCTCCACGGCACCAACTGGGATTCCGACGGCAGCCTCGTCTGGAAATTCGACAACTATGCCCGCGCCTTCCCACCCTACGGGCACAACATCCCCCAGGCCGTCGAAATCCTCAGCCACATCCAGTGCCCAACCTTATTCTTCTGGGGCGAACAAAGTTTCCTGCCGATTCCCGGCGATGATCCCCGCTACCAAGCCATCCCGCATAGACGCATGATCACCGTGCCTTCGGCCGGCCATTGGCTACACCACGACGCGCTCGCGCTTTTTCTGCGCGAATCCACTTCTTTCCTTCAGTAGTGATATTTTTCTTCTGAGTTCGAACAGTTTGATTCAGGGTCTGATTCAGGAGTCCGGTGATTGCTTCTTCGGAATCTTTCGCCGGGATGTTCTCTTCGCAAGATTGTCCCGCAATCACGCCAGTACGACGGCCGCGGCGCGCGCCGCAATGTAGGCCCTCGCGACTCTGATCGTGTATATGTACATTGCGATCCGTACGACGTGTATGTGCGGCACTCTTTCTTGTGCGGCTGCCACCGCTTCTCGTTACGGCCGCGAAACCTTCGCGCTCTGCATGCACAGCGCCGCCGCCGTCAAAGTCAGCAGCAAAAGTCCCGACACGCCCGCAATCTCACTCGGATGATGAGGATTAATCCGGTTTTCCGTCTGCGTCTCCGAACGCGAATGCGAAGTCGCCTTCGCCCAGATTCCCGCCTGTACCGCAATCAGCACCAACGAAATCACCACCAGAATAATCGCGCCCTTCTTTGTCAGTCGCATGGTTCCTCCCGCTCTGTCACGATTTCTCAGCCCACTCTTTGGATGAAAATCGCTCCGCAAAGGTGACGCCGCCGACGCCATCGACCGGGTACGGGCGAGCGTCACGCGCTAGCCTTCGATCTCTCGTGACTCCCTACGCGGGGTGCAGAGGCTCCCGTCTCGCTCGCACGGGAGGGGTCCGCCCCGGTTGGTGCCTCCTGTACGGGAGGGGCTCGCCCCCTCCCGGGCGTCAGCACCACCACAAGCATTATCGCGAAGCCTCTCCTCTTATCCCGATGTCCCCTCAGCGCAACCTACCCCTACAGCCGCTCCTCCAGCACCACCTCCACGCGATCTCCCGCTTCCTTCCCGATGGCCTTCCGCACCTCCGCCTTCACCGGCAACATATGCTGCCCGCCACCCATCGCCATAAACGAAGCCCGAAACGCATGCCCATCAATCTTCCCGCGCACCTTCACCAACCCGCGTGTCTCAAAAAATTTCGCCGACTCCGGCCAAACCACATACGTCCACCCACCTTTGTTCGTGCTCTTCTGCAATTTCGCCGTGAACTTTTTCTTCACCATCTCGCTTGCCTCCTCGTCTTAAACTCCTACAACCATAAGCATGCGTAGCTCCCAGCCACTCCGATTCCAGCGATCCATTGACACCTACTCTAATTCGATGGACAGTAATATCTCAGGGTAACTGATCCAAACGGGGTCCGGGTTGTTCCTCAACGCTCCACTCTATCTTCTAAGAACAGCAGCTATTCTCGCCGTCCTGCTTTCTTTCGCGCCAACTCACGTTCTTTGCGCCCAGCGCATCACGCCGCCCCAACGCCTCGCCGAGAACACCAATCCCGCCATGACCAGCCAGATCAGCGTGCGCGTGCAGCAAGACACCGGCTCGCCGTTCACCGTTCCGGCCACCATCACTCTGCGCTCTTACGATATGTCCGTCGATCTCACCAAAATCGCCGATACCACCGGCCAAGCCGCTTTCGGCAACATCCCCATCGGCCAATATCTCCTCGAAGTTACCTCCGCCGGCTACAACACCGTCCGTGAGCAGCTGGCCATTACTGTCACCGGCCAGGCCCAAAACGTTCCCGTCGTGATGATCGCCGAAGGCGCGCTCTCTCGCGCTGCATCCGCCGCCGTCGCGCCGCCTAACGCCATCAAGGAAACCGAAAAAGGTCTGCGCGCTTTGCAGACCGGCAAGCTCGACGAATCGCAATCGCATCTAACACGCGCGCTGGGCTACGCGCCAAACTTCGCCGACGGCAATTACCTGATGGGCGTCCTGCTTCTCCGCCGCAAAGACTCCGCCAAAGCGCTCCCGTATCTGCAAAAAGCCGTGGACCTCGCGCCCACTCATGCCCCGGCATTGCTCGCGCTCGGTCAGGCCGCGTATCTTCAGGGTGACTTCACGCGCGCCACCACAGCGCTCAAACAATCTCTCGCCGAGCAACCAGGCGGCCCGCAAGCCGCCACCGCGCAAGAGCTCATCTCCCGCATCCGCGAATCGATTCCGTCTCCAGGCGGCCCAGCCGGAGGCGACACAAGCACGAACGCGAACGCCAACGCCGGCCCGAACCCCAACGCTGATTCCAACGCCGATCTCGCCCCTCGCAAAGTTTCCGTCGAAACTCTCCGCGAACTCGCCGTCATCGCTCCCGTCACCGAAACCAACTGGCTGCCGCAAGATATCGACCTGCAACACCTCGTGCTCGACCCCGGCGTCACCTGCCAGCTCGATGACGTCATCCGCGCCACCGGCGACCGCGTCAAGGAGCTCGTCGAAAACGTCGGCCGCTTCACCGCCACTGAAAACGTTGAACACTACAAACTCAGCCCGCTCGGCCTGCAAATCTCTCACGAGACCCGCAAATTCGACTACCTCGTCGAAATCAGCCCCTTCGGCGCTCGCGATCTCGACGTCCAGGAATATCGCAACGGTTCCGTCTCCGCGCAGCAATTTCCCGGACACATCGGCACCAACGGCCTGCCCACGCTGGCGCTGGTTTTCCATCCTTATTATCAGGAGAAATATCTGTACGCCTGCGAAGGTCGCGGCATGTGGCGCAACAAGCCCGCCTGGATCGTGCATTTCCAGCAGCGCGCCGACCGCAAAGGCGCCATGCTCGTCTACCGCGTCGGACCCAACTCCTACGCCGTCGGCCTAAAGGGCCGCGCCTGGATCGACGCCGCCACGTCGCAAATCCTCGCCATCGAGACCGACACCATGCGCCCAGTCCCGGAAATCCGTCTGGCGCGCGACCACCAGCTCATCGAGTACGGCCCGGTCGGCTTCCGCAACGACACCATGCATCTCTGGCTGCCCAAGAGCGCCGACTGGTACTGCTCGCTCAACGGCCAGCGCTACCACCGCCGCCACACCTTCAGCCAATTCCTATTATTCTCGGTCGACGACACGCAAAAAATAGGCAAACCCAAAGACCCACCCGCACCCGACCCCGTCGCCCAGACGAATTCCCCAAATCCCCTGTAGGGGCGGGCTTTAGCCCGTCCCATCCCGCAGTCTGCGCCAGCAGACTCTTTTTCCTTAGGAGGTCGGAGCTTCAGGTCCGACAGCAATCTCGCCTCAAAAAAAGGCCTTCAGACCGTGAAGAAAGCCTCCCCCTCCCTCATCGCGCCTGCACAATCTGCACCGCCTTATCCAACTGGAACGTCAGCAGCGTCTCCGCCGGCACCTTGATCGCTCCGCCCTTGGTCGCCACCTGACCCACCGCGCCCGCACCCGCGCCGGCTCCCGCACCGATCGCCGCGCCTTTCCCGCCGCCGGCAATCGCGCCGATGATCGCTCCCAGCGCTGCTCCGCCGCCCGTGAACACCGCCGTTCGCTTGTTCGCGCCAAATCCCTGCTTGCCTTTTTGCTGCAGGTCGGTGGTGCTCACCAGATATTGCTGCCCGCCCACCGAAATCGACTGCAGATCCAGAATCAAGTCCGACGTGCCATGAAAGCGATTGCCCTTGGTCGCCGACCGGATAATCACCTGCGCGTTCGCCCCGCGCGGCACCACCGTATCGCCGTTCTCGTCCATCACATCGTCGGCAATCTCCGCCGCGAATGTCTGACCCTCCACAGCGGTCGTCGAGTCGATCGTCTCTTCCGTGCGCACCGGCACCTTCGTGCCCACCGGCAGCACGAACGTCTTGGTCTGGATCTCCGCCTGCGTCGGATGATAATGATGCTCGTGCGCTACCTCTGCCTCCGCCTTCGCCAGCTTGGAGCGCCGCACCGCCGGCGTAGCGCCGCCCGCCGCGGGATTCCTCGGCTCCGCCTCGGTCTGCGCACTCGAGCCTGACCCTCCTCCGGCTGGCTGCTCCGCCACTGGTTGTCCCGCCGCTGGAGCTGCCGCCGAGCCCGGCGCGTTCGCATCGTCATATTCGATCGACTTCACCTGCGCCATCGGCACGGTATGCGTCACGCTGTCGTCGCCGGTCAGCGTGATCTCCGAACCCGAACTCGACGTCACCGTGCCCGTCACTGTCGAACCGTCGCGCAGCAGCACCGAAGCATGCTGCCTCGATCCCTTGGCCCCCTGATTCGAGCAACCCGCCAACCCCAAAGCCACGACCGCGCACGCCACCACCAACATCAGCGCGCGAATCCGCGCCCCCGTCGAAGTCATTCGCCAGCCTGCGCCTCGCAGCGCCGTTCGCCGACTGAAATCTCGTGTTCCCCTACCGAAATCACCGAATTCTGCGGTATTCAATGGATCCTCCATCAAGCTGCGCTTGCAGCGAATAGAATGCATACATCATGCGTGTAATCGATCACCTTTTTCCAAGTAGCACAGGCACGCCTGCCTGTCCTGAGGAACGAAGCGCCTGTGCGCTATGGTTTCCAGCGCGTCATGCGCGTACAATGCGCTCGCCCGAAGGAGGGCACGTACGATGCGCATGCTACTCAAAGTTTCCATCCCGGTGGAAGCCGGCAACGCCGCAGCTCTAAACGGCAAGCTCGGCACCACGATCAAGAGCATCCTGGATGATCTCAAGCCGGAGGCCGCGTACTTCGCCGAAGACAATGGCGAACGCACCGGCTACATTTTCTTCGACATGAAAGAAGCCTCGCAACTCCCGGCAATCGCCGAACCGTGGTTTCTCGCGTTCAATGCCCGGCTCACCGTCCGTCCAGCGATGAATGCCCAGGATCTCGCCGAAGGCAATTCCGGCATCGAGCGCGCCGTCAAGGGCTACGGCAAAGCCGCCATCGCCTAATAAAATTACCAACCGCGAGAAGTAGAACTTCGCGCTTATCGGATGTGCATCGGCGCCGCTTTGCAGTGCGTGCAAAACATGCACGTTCGCCACGCGGTTGCCCGAGATCTTTGTCTAACGCCGACTTCCAACCGCTCGCTTCGGCTTCCAACTCTGCGTAAACGGGATGACAGCGTTTGAAAAACGCGTCGTCGGTCTGCGGAAAAAGCAGGTCCCTCACGTCGCGTGGGGCGCGGGTTCGGGGCGACAGCGTTTGAAAAAGCGCGGTCGCAAGGCGAGGCTCGCCGCTACCCTGGAGAAAAAGCATTTCTTAGTCCTTGGGTGGGCGCCAGCCGTCCCAGGGGTCGTGGGGGGCGTTGGGGTCGGGGCGTGGTCGAGGGTCGAGGACGCCTGCGTTGTGGGCGGGCATTTCGAGGTTGCGCGGCTCTTTTTCGCTGAATTGGTGGCGGAATGAGTCGGGCTGCGGGAGGTCAAAGACGACTCGGGGTATGGGGGCGTTGCGCTCGGTTTCGTGCTCGATGACGGGGAGGGTGCGGAGCTGGAGGCTGGAGATGTAGGCGAGGACGGCGGCGCGACGCGGGGAGATTTTGTCCTCGGCGAGGAGGACGTAGAGTCCGGTGAGGGCGCGATTGATGCCGGCGGCGGTGTCGAAGTGGCCGGGATCGGGCTCGCCGAGGATGGCGTCGCAGCGGTCGCCGTCGTGGCGCTGCTGCTCGGCGAAATCATGCGCGGCACAGAAGCGAGAGCGCGAGTCCTTGCGAGGATGGATGCAGCGGCGGCCCGAGGGCGAGAGACGCTGGCAGCGGGTGGATTCGGCCTTTGGTGACGATGGTACGGAGATGACGGTGCTCATGGAGAATTCCTTTCGGGTGAATGAAGTGAAGTAATGAAGTAGCGAAGTAAAGATTGGAACGGCCCCCCACCCCGGTCGTTTCGCGACATATCGGGGCGAAGCCGTTGAAGGGATGGGAGTTGCTGAAAACGAGACTGCACAAGAGGGCGCGAAAACGTGCATTTGGGCGTAATGGTCCCTCGTCGCGTTGCTCTGTCCCCTCGCGGATCGGGGCAAGCGGGACGAATATCCTTGTCGGATATTCGCGCGTTTGAAACGTAGTTCCACGTCGCAAGGGTAGGCGATTGATTTGTGGATGTAAATGGTACTAAGTGAGCAACATTCGAATGGTCGCCGGAAAAATGGATTAGCGTTCGAATGTGGCTAGTGCGAAGGGGCGAAAGTGATTGACGCTGACTTGGGTGCTTGAAGTTGGCGCTGGGATCCTTCGCGCATCCTTATCGGATGGGCTCAGGATGACAAGCGCGGAGGGGTCGTCGGCTCAGGACGATAACGCGTTGGGGGTCGTCGGCTCGGGATGATAACGCGTTGAGGGGTCGTCGGCTCGGGATGACAACGCGGGGAGGGGTCCGTCGGCTCAGGACGATAACCGCGGTTGCGGTCGCGGCTCAGGATGACACTGCGATTCCTTGTGGCATGGCGTCGCGACCGTTTTAACAAAGTCAAAGTCCGCACCCTTGAAAGGCGACCCTTCGAGGCTCAGGGCAAGAGGGTGCGGCACCCGGGGACAGTCAGAGGATTTCCGAGAGGCGGAGGCTTAGGCCTGCGCCTCTCGGTTTTGTACTTACGGCTAACCCTTAGGGTTAACTACTTCAGGTCGACTCACTAGCGAGTTAGCCTGCGGTTGGTGCGGTCGGCTACTTTGCGCAGGTGGAGCAGTTGGCGCAGCAGTCGTCGGAGGGGCAGCAGGCTGCTTGCGTTGCGGTTGCCGCTCCTGCGAGGCCGAGTGCCATGACTGCCATCAACAGCATTACTTTGAACGTCTTCATGATTTTTCTCCTTTGCACGTAAGTGCAGATAGAAAGAGTTGTGGTGGACGGATGGAACGTATCCATCCGCAGGAAATAGCTGTGCGTGCTTGCGGGCGTTGCCGATTTTTCTAAACGCGGAGAATGTGCGGTTTGCAGGAGAAGGTCTCTTCCGGTGTGCCAGAGAGGCGGGTCACTGGTTGTGTCGCGCGCGGAAAGTTCGAGCGAGGCGTGGAACTGCAAAAGAGTGACGACGAGAGCGGAGGAGAAATCGCGGAAGTGCGAGACGGGGTCCTGCTTTTGAAGCAGGGTGGCGTCGAGGGGACAGCAGGAAATGGTTTGCGCGGGCTGCTTGTTTTTCTGCGAGCCGCGGGTGTGATGGCAGCACGGGCCTTCGCTGGCTACGGTGCTGTTGGCGTCGCCGCGAGCGGCTGGTTCGGGTTCGGAAAATTGTGCGTGCGCGTGTGTGGTGGAGGAGAGAACGGGTTGCGCGCAGCCCAGGACGCAGGCGAGGAAGCCGATCCAGAGGGAGAGGGCGGTGGCGGTTAGGGAGCGTGGACGGAGTAGGTTCATGAGCGCTGGTGGCGATTGTAGCAGGGTTCGTGGCGGTCAAACGCAAGCGCCATCCTTAGAAACCACCCTTCGAAGCTCATGAAAAAGGGTAGAGCACTCCCACGTGAGGTCGATTTGCAATTTGTAGGGTCGAGTGTGCTAACTCCGTTTTTGGAATTTTACATACCGTTTGAGCGTGCGGAAGGCCCGAGCAATCACCAGATCTTTGCGTTCTGGAAATTTATTTACGATTATTCACACATAAACAGTCTTGTGATATAAGAAGCTACATCTAGCAAGGAGGATCTGTGCCCCGCGCGAACAAGTCAAAGGATCCGAACCTAAGTGATCAGGCGGCCTCAGAAGGATCAGCCAATGACAAGAAGAAGAGCACGAAAAAGCCGACACGGAAGCGTAGCAAGAAAAACAAGAGCCGTTATGCAGGACCCAGAGGTTGACTAGGTGGCATCTGTGGCAGATCTCGTTGAAGAACTCAAATTTCTATCAGATCGCATTAGCACGCAAGTCCGCACGATAGCGTTAGGCTTGCTCGCAATCACATGGGCTACGCTAGTCGGCGACTCAGCCTTTCTGCGAAGCTTTCTGAGCAGAATGGTAAGGGTCTGTTGATAATCGGTGGTTTGGCGATCATTGTGCTGGTCTTGGATTTTGCTCAATATGGAATTGGCTACGCTCAAGTAAACTGGGCTTTGAAGAGCAGAAGGAGAAGAAAAAAAGGGTGAAAAGAAAGAAGTCGAATTTGATGTGGGCAGCCCACTCCGTTCGTTCAGAATCGCCGTGTTTTGGGTAAAGCAAATTGTGTTGTTGGTTGCTGCAATCTGGTTCGTTATGTTGCTTGTTCGTATTACTTTTCATGTGCCATCACACGAAACCACGCAAAGCATGAACTGCAGCCTTATCGACAAACCGACTTGGATCTTGATTCGCCAGCATTTCCAATGGGGCTCGTGTTCCTCCCTCCAATCTCGCCTAAGGCATGTGCTACGGCCATGCGAACCCTAAAATGTGGATCTCTCGTTAAATGTATGAGTGCGTCAGTTGTCTCTGGGTCTGCCAGCATTCCACAGCTTTCAGCGGCCGATCGACGCACTCTCCATTCGGGATCGCTTCGGAGTGCGCGAGCTAGGCGTTCGCCTGAGTTGCCCCCGCCGATTCCTCCAGTCGCTTCCGCTGCCGCTGTCCGCACCAAAAGACTGCGATCGTACAAGAGGGAATGAAGAACAACACTTCGTGCGGATGATTGCCCAATATGACCCAGCGCTTCTACTGAGGCGTACCTGACCATGTAGTGCTCGGCCGGACGGGAAGCCAGACTCATTAGATCTTCAGTCGCACCGTTAAGCCCCAACTCTCCGAGAGCTTCTGCAGCTGCGCGACGGCTCATCCAGTCCTTGTCATGTAGCAAACGCGTAATGACCACGGTGATCGTAGCCTTGTTGAATTCAGAGCCCTCGATTCGTCTCAGAACCCTGATGATGTCTCTCCTGATGCTGCCCTGTTCGCCTGGTAACTGTTTCACGAAAACGTCTAGAGCACTACGCACGCCGAGAAGGGCGAGGCAAGCGTAGGCTGCACGTCTAACGCGAGCGCTTCGTTGCGTTAGAAGCAGGCGCACCTTAGGGATCGCTTGTGGGCCTATACCTAGAATATTTGGCAGCACATCCAGTACCGCCATCAATACAAGTTCGTCCTCATCTGTTAGCATTTTTAGCAGTTGTGATGCGGCTGCTTTTCCAAAGCTCGGTATGAGTTGAACGGCAACCTCTCTTCTAACCGATGGTGAAGGATCGGTTGCCATTCGTGAGAACGCGAGAGTTCTTATGTCAGTTAGGTTGGGGTCATGCAGGTCGCTAAGTTGGCGAACCCCCGTTAGACGGGCTTCGACATGGTCGTGAAGCAAAAGAGAGACTATAGGGCGTGACAGTCGTGGAGAGGTGGAGCGGAATTCGAATTCTTTACCGTCGGTGTTACCACGTAAGGGGCCCCCGAACGGTTTCTGGACTGGTCGTAAACCTTTTTCGGCGATCTGGTAAGGCACGTCTCGGCGAACGAATGCGATCAGATCGCTTGCGGTAAATATATTAGCGGCATCTCCTAGCCCACCCCATCCGTTCAGCGCCTCCACCAAGGATTGCGTAAATATAGAATGTCCTTTGCCACCGCCGTCATTGACGGTTTCTCCGCCTCTTCCTGCCACGAGCACATGAACTGACAATTGAGAACCCCTGCGTCGAGCAGCGGCCTGATAACTGAATGCCATGCCCGCATAGCAGCAGTCAAAAACATAAAAGATGTGAGAGCCCTTAAAATTTATTTCTGAAAGCTCTGATTTCCTGCCTTGTTAATACTGATTCCCAATTCGAGGGGTTCTCCGAAACAGGTCGCGCGTCACAAGGGGCCAAAAACCAACTCTTTTGTCCTTTTCTTTTGCCCTTCCCGCCATGACCGGCAAAAAACACGAACAACTGATCGCGTTTCTCAACGTGCCAGCGGGTTGGAACGACGTACTGAATCAAACGCAGGACCTTGGAGCGTGTGGCTTGGCGATCGAATAGACAGGTGACTCTCCGTTCGGAATAACCGTAGTCCTTGATTAGTGTTCTGTGTACGAGTTTTGCATCAGCAACAGCGTTGCGCAATTTGCGCCAATAAGCGTACTTATCAATCCCGATGATAATTGCCCAGTTATTCATAATATGAGTGGAGTATGTCATTTTTTAAACTTAATCTACAATTATTCAACAAACTAGTTGTGCAAAGCCAAAAGAAACCCAAAACGAAACCCACAGCGCTGTGATGAAACTGCAGGGCTGATAATGGAGGATCGTGCCAGGAAGGCTTCAGTTTGGAGCGCAAACAGAGAAGGAGTTGTGCCAATGGGAGAAAGGCGAGGAATCCCTGATCCGGCCGCCGACAGCGGAATGAAACGCACTTGAAGTCCGCCCTGATAGGCGAGTCACCACGCACCGCTTTACTGGCGCGCACCATGCGGGTAGCATTCGCGCATGACCAACGTGACCATCGAAAAAACGAATTGCCAACTCTCGCGCCGCTCGTTTCTCGCGCTCTCGGCCGCCGCGCCCTTCGCGCTGCGCTCCGGGCTCGCTCCCGCGAAGACGCCGCCCATCGGCATCGAGCTGTACTCGGTGCGCAACGCGCTCAAGCAGGATCCACAGGGCACGGTGCGCGCGGTGGCGCAGATGGGCTACCAGTGCGTGGAGTTTTTCTCGCCGTACTACGAATGGAGCGAAGCGCAAGCCAAGGACATGCGCAAGCTGATGGACGATCTCGGCATCCGCTGCTACTCGACGCACAACGACGCCGCCAACCTGAAAAAAGAAAATATCGAGAAGACTCGCGCGCTCAATACGATTCTGGGCTGCAAGTATGTGGTGGTGGCCAGCGCCAATCCTGCGGAGCTGGCGAAGAATGGCGCGGTGAGCGCCGCGGCGAGCAATGTAACGAACGGGGCAACAAGCAATGCTACGAATGGCGCAACAAATGGGACAACAAATGGCGCAAGAAATGGGGCGACCGCCGCAGCGAATGGAGCGACGACCGGCACGGTGAAAGCGGCGGTGAACGATCCGGCGAAGGCCGCGGCGAGCGGCGTGGGAAATGAGGCGGCGAGCGGCACTGCAAATACCGCGGCGAGCGGCTCGGTAAATGAGGCGGCAGATTGGTCCCTGGTCGCCGATCTGCTCAATGCCGGCGACGAACTGCTGGCGCCGTCGGGGCTGAAGGTCGGCTATCACAATCATGAAAAGGAATTCACTCCCGTGGAAGGGAAGCGGCCGATCGAAACCATCGCCGCGCAAACCAAAAAATCGGTGATGCTGCAGCTCGACGTGGGCACCTGCATCCAGGCGGGCTCGGATCCCGTGGCGTGGATCAAGCAGAATCCCGGGCGCATCCACTCGCTGCACCTGAAGGACTGGTCGCCCGAACCGGACAAAGGATTCAAAGTGCTGTTCAGCGAAGGCACCGCGAACTGGAAGGACATTTTCGCCGCGGCGGAAAGCGTTGGCGGGGCCGAGTACTACCTGATGGAACAGGAAGGCAGCCGGCTGTCGGAGATGGAGACGGCCAAGGCGTGCCTGGACGCGTACAAGAAGGTGCGCGCGTAGGGCGCGTGAGCGGTGGCTCGTGTCGGGCGACCCGTGGTTCGTGGCCCGTGGTTCGTGGGCCGTGATCGGAGCTCGTGATTAGCCGCCGGCGATCCGTGATCGACCGAGCCTTTTATTGGAGTGCGGCGGCGCGCCGCCACTTTTTTCCGCGTTCAGGGAGAAGAACGGTCGAGCACTAAGGCATGTGAAGAGAAGGGTTGATGCAAAGTCAAACCACGGACCACGCGTCACGGGTCACGAATCATTAGCACGGGCTGCGGAACACGGGTCACGAATCACGGTTTTCAGGAGGAAAGAGCGCCGCGCAACTGCCAGGGGACGATTACGCGACGCTCGGGGGTGTCAGGCTGGTTGATTGTGGGTTCGCTGAGGAACTGCGTTCGGCGGGAACCGTTTCGCGGAGACGCACGCGTTCTGCATCGATCGACATTTCTACCGGTTTTTGGGCTCGACTTTTTTGGTCAAATCCTGCCGTTTGCCGTCGATTCAACTGCAAAAGCTGCGCTTTTCCGCGGAAATTTTCATTCGGCTTCGCGTTTGCTTGCGGCGCTCCTTGTGCCGCGCTTCTTGTGCCGTGCTCCGGTCCGCGGCGATTTTTCGTCGCTACTTGTTGACTGCGCGGCGATGCGTGAATCGCATAGCAATACTGCAGGAGCGTTGCCAAACGCGCTGAGCTGGCAAGACTCTGATTTTGTTCATCTTGGCTGTTGCACGCTGAACGCCGCACTGCTTCAACGGGGGAAACCGTTCCGCACTGGAACACGGAGCGCGGAATCGGCACCGAAGCGGAAGCGATCTCGATCGTGGGATGGAAGCGTCAGCGAACGCGTTGAAGGGCGGAAAGCCCGCAGCCGGAAAGTTGAGGGCGGGCGCAACGTTCGCGGAAATCAGGTTAGCGAAAGCTAAGGAAGCAGCGCCGGCCCCGATTAGATCGAAGAAGCGCGCGGCGTTTTCACTTTGGCGTCGGTGTTGTGGGCAGCGGCGGCGCGGTCGCCGGCCTCGCTGTCGGCCTCGCGTTTGAGGTAGCGGTACAGGCTGGTGCGGCCGATGCCGAGGATTTGCGCGGCGCGCAGGCGATTGCCCTGGCACAACTCCAGAACTTTCTGGATGTGCACCTTGCGGACTTCGTCGAGAGCCAGCGGGCGCCAGGCGTCTCTGGTGGCGGCGCTTCCGCCGCGGCCCTGCAAATGTTCGGGCAGATCGGGAAGATCGACGAAGCCGCCGGTGGCGGTGATGCACGCGCTGGAAATTACGTTTTCCAGTTCGCGTACGTTGCCCGGCCAACTGTGCTGCAGCAGCACCGCTTGCGCGCGGCGCGTCAGCCCGGCAATATTTTTTGCGTAGGCATCGCTGTACTTCTTAAGGAAAAACTGCACCAGCGGCGGAACGTCCTCCAGGCGTTCGCACAGCGACGGGATGCGAATCTGGATGGAACTCAAGCGATAGAAAAGATCTTCGCGGAAGCGCCCGGCGAGAACCTCGGCACGCAGATCGCGATTCGTCGCGGCGATCAGGCGTACGTTGATCTGGCGGACTTCGGGAGAGCCGACGCGCTGGATCTCGCGATTCTGGATCACGCGCAGCAGCTTGGCCTGCATAGCCAGCGAGGTTTCGCCGACTTCGTCGAGGAAAACGGCGCCGCCGTTGGCGTATTCGAATAGGCCCGGGCGCGTGTCCGTGGCTCCGGTGAACGCGCCGCGCACGTGACCGAACAGCTGGCTTTCGAGCAGAGTGTCTACCAGGGCGGAACAGTTGCACACCGCGAGCTTTTGGGAACTCACCGGGCTGATGTGATGGATGGCGCGGGCCACCAGTTCCTTGCCCGTGCCGGTCGCGCCCACGACCAGCACGTTGCTGTAATGCCGCGCGACCTTTCGCGCGAAATCGAAGACCTCCAGCATTGCGGGGCTTTTGCCGACGATGCCGTGAAATTCCAGGTCGCGCAGCAGTTGTTCCTCGAGCGCGCGCACGCGGCGCCGCTGGTCGTACAGCGCGGCAACGTCGTCCAGGGTGCGCTTGAGGCGGTTACGATCGATCGGCTTGGGGAGGAAATCGGCGGCGCCGCGGCGAATGGTTTCGAGCGCGGAATCCAGCGTGTATTCGCCGGTGACCACGATGACGTGCAGGCCGGGATCGACGCGCAAGGCGCGGTCCAGAAACTCGTAGCCTTCGGTTCCGCAGGCGTGGATGTTGGCGATGATCAGGCGACAGCGGCCGTAGCGCACCGCTTTCAGGGCTTCCTCCGGGTCGGAGGTGGCGACGGGCTCATAGCCCAGTTCGGCGACCAGCGACGACAAGGCCTGCAACTGCACGGGGTCATCTTCGAGCAGACAGGGGGTCAGCGAGCTCTTTGGGGTACGCGATTTCTAGGGTGTGAGGATGGGCCTGAGACATGGTGGGTACATCGCCGCATCTGGGTTGCCAAGGCGAGGGGAAGTTGTTGCGATGTTGCGGGGATGTTGGGGAAGTCTTATGGAACGTCTCGTTTGGACTAGGGGCATTCGTGCGGCAGTAAGCGCATCTAGATCAGCGTTCTATGTGCTTCGCTGGAAATTCGACGGACGAGATAGTTTGCAGCGCATGGCGGAAGCAACGAGCGGTGGACGTTCCAGGTGAGGCCAGTTCGGAGTTGCGTGTCCATTTTGGAACGACGGCGCTTGTGATGGCCCATGTTACTTGTGATGGCCCATGTTAATGGATGGCGCTGGCTTCGGCGGATGTATGGGTCGCAGCGCGGATTGCGCGCCGCGCTGTGCGCCTCGGGCGAGGCTGTGCAAGCGGAAGCGGTGGCGGCCGTCGGGCGTAATGTCGAGAAATTCGGTGTGATAGGGAAGCGATTCGGGGTTGCGGTGGCTGTGGCGGCTTGCGGCGGAATTGCGCGCGAACCGCAGGAAAATGATGGCGCCGTGGGGTACGGCACTGGTGAGCGCGATCTGCTTGCGGGAGGATTCGCTCCACCAGTGCAGCTGGGCTTTTTCCACGAAGAACGTGTGGTCTTGGTCCCAGCCGGATACTTCGACGGGAAAGATACTGATGCGTGTGGTGCGTGGAAGCGAACTCATGCACGGCCTCTCGGGTGGTGCATGCAGCCGGGAGGCCAATCGCATCGGCTTTCTTCAGCGGCTAAAGCCCTTTTTTGCTTCTCGTTTCGTGCGGGCTGAACCAGCACCTCCTAAAGAGCAGAGCACGGATCGTGCGGCTGGAGCCGCAGCTGCTGAATTAGAGGGCACCATCGTGTGGGCTGACGCCCACACCTCCTAAATCAGAGGAAATTGTACGGACTGAAGCGCACCTTCTAAATTAGCGTAGGATCAGCACTTCATAATCATCGGAGGAAGAGATTGCGGGCGAAGGCTTCGATGGGGCCGTAGAAGTAGCGGAAGATCAGCAGGCCGAGGAGCAGACCCAACCGTGCGTAGCTGCTGTGGCGCAGCCAGTCCAGGTAACGATGCGCGGTGCCTTCGGACATGAACACCATGATGCCGGAGCTGCCGTCGAGCGGCGGGAAGGGAAGGAGATTGAAGGTGCCCAGCAGGAGGTTGAGGGAGAACAGGATGAACAAGCTGACCACGGCAAAATCGGGACGAGACTCATTGCTGGCGTGCAGCCAGCCGGCGGCGAAACCGATGCGCCAGATGGCCACGGCAATGAGCATGAGCGTGAAGTTAGCGGCGGGCCCAGCTAAGGCCATGAGTGCGGAGCGGCGGGGATAGCGGCGTTCCCAGGAAGGGTCAAAGGGAGCGCTGGCCCAGCCGATCATGCTGTGGCTGAACAGGAAAGCGAGGATGGGGATGACCACCATGCCCCAGGGTTCGCGCTGGATGTGGGGGATAGGGTTCAGAGTGACCTGGCGGGCGGCGGTGGTGTCGCCGCCGAGCTTGGCGACCAGCGCGTGGGAGGCTTCATGGCAAGTGGTGGAGAAAAGGAAGACTACGTAGGAGATGAAGCCGTAGACCAGAAGCTCGGGGGAAAAATCGGACATGGAGTTAAAAGACTAGAGGTTCACTGGAGCATTTGCAAGGAAGGCGGACGGTGGGCGTAATTTGGAAGATTTTTCTTGCCAGGAAAGTCGCACAACGATTCGTCTGAGGGATCGTTTCAAGACGATCGATTGAAACATCCCCACCCGTCGTTACGCCCTCCCCAACGGTCCGCGACGGATTGCAGCAAGTTTTCAAACGTGGTGATCCCCTCGTGCACGGAGGCATGCGGCGGACCACAGTACGTCCCAGGGAAAATGTTGCTCCGGGTAACCTCTCGCCACCGATAACTTCGTGCCATTGCACGAAAATGTTTTGCAAACTCTTCAGCTGATTTTCGTCTGCGAAAAGGACTGAGAAGTCTATATCTCGGGGTCGAGTTAAATCATCGCCCTTTTCCATCATGCGGCGAAGCACATCCCCGTTCTCATCATCAGGCAAATGCATGAGAGTTCGCTCCTGCAAAATTCGAGGCAAGCTGGTGCCGCGAAAATTGTAGAACAGGATATCAATACAGTCGGGTGTGTCGCGCCCGCTATTTTAAAAAATTACCTAGATTCTGCTAACTGTGTTTATTCAGATGTGAAGATTCACTCTCGGCAAAATCCAGTGATTGAAGTTGGCGTTGAGGTCGTTCGCCTATGCTGGTCGGTAGGCTGAGGATGACAGGCCGTGCTTGAAATTGAATGTAAACCCGCACCCTGGAAAACGGACGGTGCGGCACCCGACATCAACTCCTGCTCGTTGTACTTGGTCCAGATGCGGCATTTGCGTTCGGCAAAGTTTGTTGATTGAGGTTGGCGTTCAGATCCTTCGCCTATCCAGGTCGGATAGGTTCAGGATGACACGGCGTGCTCGAAATTAAATGTAATCCGTCAGCCTCGAAAACGATGGTAGGCACCTGGCAGAGCGTAGGCACGCGGCGTGGTCTATTTGTTCGATGCGCAGAGGTAAACGTGCTGGCCTATGATATGGGGTCCTTACTTAGTTCCCTTTGACAGCGTCATGGATATTTGGCCGGCATGATGGGAGTTATGAAAAAGAACATGAACAAACAACCTTACTCGTGTAACGGTGCCGAAGAAGGGAGTATCCACGGGTTTCAGCCAGTCTTCATCATCGGTGTTTTCTACGAGGTCTTTCAGCAGAACCGTATCCTCTTGAGATCAACTGGCGGCTATACTCCACGTCAAAGACCTGGCCGCTATCGGTCTCACCGATGGTCGTATTGGTTACGTCCGTTGGGACGCCGAAGAACTGACCAAACAGATTCATCGTTTCTCCGATATGCCGGTATATGAAGCCAATCGAAGCTGTTTTGTCGTTCAGCCGGAGGGAGGCATTTTCTTCGCTGACGCGGTCAAATGAGAAATGATTGGTAAATTCGTTCTGTTTCAAAATCTCTGACAAGACTTCTTTTTGCATTGGCTGCCCTCTTTAATGCATTTTCCTCAGTCAGTGTGCGCCGCAACTCCGCCATTGTATTTGGTTCACACGCGAGATTCACGTTCGGCAAAGTTCGTGATTCAAAGCTCGCTGATTGAAGTTGAACTAAATCCGCACCCGTCGAAAAGAGGAGGGTGCGGCACCCGGGCTTCTGATGTCATTTCGCAGCGTACGCACGCAGCGTAGGTACGCATGAATCTTTGGCACAGGCAAGGAGAGCCTGTGCTATCTAAGGCGCGGAGAGCCAGTGCGTCGCACACACAAACGTGCGTACGCAGAAAAAGCAAGCCTACGCACGAAATCGAGCCGGAAACTAGAAGGGCGACACTTCCATGCGGAGGTGGAATAGTGGCCTTCTTGCGGACAGAGGGTGCTTGGATCAGCTGGCCGGGACCAGCACGGGAGCGCCTTTGTCCTTCAGCAGGAACACTACGAATTTCGCCGGCTTGGTTTGGCTGGCGTTTCGCCCCACGACATGAACATCCGTGGGGCCTTCATAGAAGGTTTGACCGGGCGTCAGGGTCACTTCCTTTCCGCCCTTTACCTGCATCACGATGGAACCCTCGAGGACGTAAACGAATGCATGGGCGTTGTGGCGATGTATGGGATCCGAACTGCCCGGCGGATACTCCACGGTGATCATCAGGCCTTCTTTGCCGGGAAAATCGGCCAGATCTTTCGAGAACAGCGGCGTCACCTTGGCCTCTTTAGGCTCGGCCATGACGGATAGCAGGCACACGAACATCAAAACCAGTTTGGTGATCGACATAAGCAAAATCCTCCTCTGATTATTTAAGAGTTCAATTCGTACGGTGCAGCCCTAGTGGGTGACCGCGGTCGCTGCTTTTGCCGGGGTTTGCGTGAGCCAGGTTGCGAAGCGCGTCTGACCAAGTTGTGCGCCACTGTCGGGAACGAGCGTGTTGTCGTTCAGCTTCACGCCGTAATAGCCGGCTTGCGAATCTGCCACCACCTCGCGCGGGTCTTTGCGCGCGGCGAGAAATTGCTGGACGAGTTCATTGAGAGGAAACTTTTCCGGCCCGCCGATTTCAACGGTGCCGTTTACGGGCGAACCCACCGCGATCCGCGCCAGGGCGGTGGCAACGTCGTCGGCGGCCATGGGCTGGATGAGCGCAGTGGGCAGGCGAACCTTGTTGGAGCTGGTGGAAAAATCGGCGATGCCCGGGACGAATTCAAAAAACTGCGTGGCGCGGACGATGGAGTAGGGAATGGCGGAATTTTTGATCAGATTCTCTTGCGCGATTTTTGCGCGGAAGTAGCCGCTTGCGAGCAGGCGCTCGGATCCAACGACGGACAAGGCCACGTGATGCCGCACACCGGCGGATGCTTCCTGGGTGAGGAGGTTGCGGGTGGAAGTCTCGAAGAAATTCATCACCGCCGCGTCTTCCCAGGAGGGAGCATTGGAGACGTCGACGACCACCGTTGCGCCCTTTAAGACTTCGGCGAGTCCTTCGCCGGTGACGGTGTTTACGCCCGAGTTGGGCGACGCCGATACCGCTTCATGGCCTTGCTGAAGGAGCTGGGGTACGAGTTTTGAGCCGATGAGTCCACTGCCGCCAATTACTACGATTTTCATGATGTTCCTTTCCGTTTCAGGGTTGATGTCTTGCTTCGGAAGCCTTCCGGCGATTTGTTCAATAACACGGGCATGGGACCGTGTTTGTCCTGGGACGAGACCGCGAGGAACTTTGCAGGCTGGGAGCTGGTCGCGTTCCGTGCGAAGCGAGAAATTCCGTTCGCCTGAGAAAATTTACGATCGAGCATTGAGAGTTCACAAGTCGCACACAGATGAGGTGAATGGGGCGGGCAGCTATCATTATTTTCAAATTGTTCGGAGTCAAGCCCCGGTGTGTGAACAATGGACATTTGGGTACCAGAGCTCTCCTTTTCCGGTTACCGCGTTTACCAGGACCTAGAAACGTTGGGTGTTCGAACGAGATAATTTCTGGATTGCCGACATCGCAAAAAGGGGTCCGGCCGAGCGCGCGATGGCGATTTGTCCGCTCAATTTCTCATCCTGGTAGGGACGACTCAACGACTCCTGTAGTAGCATGACGTCCACTCTCCGGAGGTTCGCTTGCGCTCCACGCACCGGGCCCCGCCCGTGTGGCTCATGGGCCTCTCCAATGCCACCCTGGGGTTCAGCAACGGAATCCTCTTTTTCCTCATGCCCCAGCTCATGGCTGGGGCGCACGTGCCCGAGCCGAAGATTGCTGCCATCACTGCGCTCGCAAGCACTCCTGGCTTCTGGTTTGTATTTTTCTCTCCCATACTCGACGTACGTTTCAGCCGTCGGTGGTACGCAACGGTTCTCGCCGCGTTGTCCGGCACAGCTGCGGCTGCGGCCATACTCAACCTACATCACCTTCCGGTGCTGCAGATCGCCTTAATCATCGGGAACGCTACCGCTACTCTGTCCAGTTCCGCGCTTGGCGGCTGGCTCTCCAACATAACTCCGAGCCAGCACAAGAACCCGCTGAGCAAGTGGATGAATATCGCGGTGATTAGTGGAGCTGGCCTTACGGCTGCAGCTGGCGGCGAGTTTGTGCGTCGATTGCCCGTGATCCCAGCCGCAATTCTGATGGGAACGATCGTCTTCGTTCCAGCCGCTATCTTCCTGATAATTCCCGCGCCCGGACCGGATGGCCGCTTGGCTGGCGAGAGCTTTGCGCAGTTCAATCGTGAAGTGCTCTCACTGCTGCGCCGCCGCGAAGTGACTCTCGTACTACTGTTGTTCCTCTCGCCTTGTAGTACTTTCGCTCTGACCAACCTGCTCGGTGCTCTTGGCGCAGACTTCCACGCTTCCGCACGCGCTGTCAGCCTCGCCGGGGGAGTCGGTGCATTTATACCTGGCGTGCTCGGATGCTCCTTGTTTCCCGTGATCGCCCGGCGCCTGCCATTGCGGTCGTTCTACTTCGCCAACGGAATTGTGGGTTGCCTATTCACGCTGAGCCTCGTCATCTTGCCACACACGACATTCACGTTTGCTCTAGTCATCTTCGGCGAGTTCCTCTTTCAGGCAGTCTCTTTCGCTATCCAGATTGGCATCGTCTTCGATGCCATCGGCCCTGACAACCCGCTTGCTGCCACTACCTTCGCCTTCCTCACCGCAGCCACTAACATCCCTGTGGCGTATCTCACCTTCATTGACGGCCATGCGTATTCCGTTGGTGGCATCGTCGGCATGCTCTTCACCGACGCTGCAATCGGCATCCTCGCGTGCACCGTAGCGTCGATCCTCCTCGCCAAGACTGAAGCCGCGGCTACTCGTGCCACCGAGGAATCCATGGCCCTCCCGGCGAAAGAACTCTAATCCACGGCGTTCCGTCAAAGAATCCTAGAGCGAACCACTACAAGTCGGCGGGTCAGAATCGAAGCCTTTCCTGTGACCAGCAACTCGTGAGGAATCCGCCTGCCAACTCCCGATTAGTCGGCTACCGGACATTTGCCCGGCAGCGAATTAATTTTGCCAGGTCGCGCGTTACTTAGTTGGAGTCGGCGAGCAAACCGCCTCCGCGGTGCGATCCGGCAATACCATGACGTTTTTCGTCCACCAGCTACAGCGTCCAACGGTCATTCGGCCGCATTGTTGTCGATCTCGAACCGGAGGGCGTGGAAGTGATGATCTTACTTCGCGATTTAGTGGCAACGCTGTCCAGTTGTTCTTACACAGGGCGGTGCGTCACGGCAGTAGAACGACGTCGGTTACTTTGCCATCGAGATATACGCTGCCGTCGGTGCTGCGAACAAAGACGAGAGTCGTGGAAGAGTCTGTTTCTGGAAGCTCGTGAGCCTCAACCCAGTAGGACATATATTGATCGACGTCAAGACCGAGGCCTTCTTCGCGGTTCGAGAGCACGCGAATCACGACTGCCTGGCGCTCACTGGGAGCATCGTCCGTCAGTATGGTGAACTTGAATCGTTGCCCAACTTTTATGACAGATTCCATCGTCTTCAACCGGCTCTTTTAATGTGCGGATGATAACACCTCCGCTATGCCTTTCAGGAGAATCGCTCTGGCATCACGCGGTTAGGGTATCGGATCGTCCATCAAGTTATTTCCAATAAACATGCAACAAAAGCTGTACTGGAAATTCCGTTACTGTCGCGACGTAGCGGGCAGTTCGACCCCCGTACCGAGCCCAGCGTATAGATAACGCTCCCGGAATGTTTTCTTAAGCGCAGTAAATGCAGGCTCGCCGGTGCAGTGTCCCGGTGCGACGTAGTCCACCTTATAAGTGTCATGGAGGGCTGCCACGATTTTTTCAATGTCCGCGTCACTCGTTACGACAAGGTGAAACCCGCCGGCAATTACGTGGATGCGAGGGTTGATGGTAGCCGCAGCAGCCACAATTTTGTCGACACCAGGGTGCGAGCAACCAACAAGGATCACCAAGCCATCGGGCGTATTGATGGCCAGTGACAGCTCGCGCAATTCCAGAGTGCCAGGCTTATCCGAAACCAGGGCAATCAGATGGATGTCAGGGGCAATCTCGGCGTTCTTGTCGATAAGTTCAAAGTTCGCAGCGGGCCACGGCGATCCAAAGCGCATAACCTCGGGCGGTGCGCCATTGTAATAGCGCTGTTCAGCGGGCAGGGAAGGGTCCTTACGGTAGAAGGTGCTCGGCAAGTCGCCGCCGTAGACGCCAAATCCTTCCTTAGGCGCGTAGATTTTCACTCTGGGGTTTACTCTCAACAGGTAGGACAAACCTCCCATATGATCGCCGTGGCGATGGGACATAACCACGAAGTCCAGCTTGGACAGATCGACGTGTTTGGCCTTGGCGTTCCGTTCAAGGACATCCGCGTTATTGCCAGTATCGAACAGCACGCGCTTTCCGCCGTATTCAACCAATGCGGCATAGCCCCAGTCCTTCTGCATGGCAGGATCTTTTCCAAACGCATCGTAAAGAATCGTGATCTGCGCCGGATCATGACCGGCTCGAGGCACTTCAGTGGAAGAGATAGACGCCGCGCATGCCACAAGAAGTGCGAGGGCTGTTGAGCCGGCGACCGTCGTGGCTTTCATAAGTTCCTCCGGATCCGCATTGTAACCGCTCGAGCCCTTGCGACTCCATGCCTTGCCCAGCGGAAAAATGCGCCTCGGTCGTTACCCGTGGCCAATCCGCTCGTCTAGACTTTGCGTCTAAGCTTTGTGCCTGCGGTTTGGGCTGGCCTTGAGCTGAATCGATGAAACTTTTCCTGCGATTCTCAGTATATAAATACGGAGAGGTGCGCTTATGAGCGAGCTTTTGCGGGACATTCGCTATGGGTTGCGGCTGCTGTGGAAGAGCCCGGGATTCACCTCGGTGTCCTTGCTGGCCTTGGCGTTGGGCATCGGGGCCACGACCGCCATATTCAGCTTGCTGTATTCGGTGCTGCTTGCGCCGCTGCCTTATGTGGATAGCGACAGGATCGTTATGGTCTGGTCGCACCAAAAAGGCGAGCGCAATGGCAGCTCTCCCAGCGACTACCTGGACTGGCAGAAACAGAGCACGGTCTTCGAGTCGCTGAACGGCTGGACGGGTGACGGCTTTACGATCTCGACGCCGGATTGGACCGAGCAAGTACAGGCCAACCGCGTAGCCCCGGGCTTCTTCGACATACTGTTTGGAGCAAACGTGATTCTTGGGCGGCACTTCGTTGCCGACGACGCGGTACCCGGCAACGATCACGTGGTGATCCTTAACAACAAATTCTGGCGGGACCGCTTTGGCAGCGATCCCAACATTGTCGGCACCAAGCTGCGCATGAGCGGCGAACTGTATACCGTGTTGGGAGTGGCGGCACCCAGCGCGTCCGACAATGGCGAGGCAAAGATGAATGTGCCGCTCGCTTTTAAGCCCAGCGATATCAGCCGCGACAATCATTATCTACTGGTGATGGGGAAGCTGAAGCGTGGGGTGACGCTGGAAGCGGCAAACGCGGAGATGGCGGTAATCGCGAAGCAACTGTCACAAAGTTACCCGAAGACGAATCAGGGGCTCACGGTGAGCGTGGAGCCGTTGAAGGATGATTTTCTACCCAAGGAGACGCGTCTAGGGCTGTGGTTGATGATGGGGGCCGTCGGCTTCGTGCTGCTGATTGCGTGCGTGAACATCGCGAATTTGCTGCTGGCATGGGGAACTGCGCGGCAGAGAGAAATTGCGGTACGCGCAGCACAGGGCGCCACCCGTGCGCGAATTTTCCGGCAATTCCTGATCGAGAGCCTTTCGTTGGCGATGATCGGCGGCGCTTTGGGGACGCTGCTGGCAGTAGCCATGCTTCGAGGGGTGATGAGCTTGATGCCCAGAAATCAACTGGGGATTCCCTATGAAGCGGACCCGCATCTGAATGTTCCGGTATTGCTTTTCACGCTAGGGGCTACGCTGCTCAGCGGAGTGTTGTTCGGATGCTTTCCTGCGTGGCATGCGGCGCGCCAAAATATCAGCGACATGTTGAAGGAAGGTGGGAGGTCTTCCGGAGGCTCGGGCCATAACCGTCTGCGGCGCGTGCTGGTGATTGCGGAGTTCGCGCTGGCGTTGATTCTGGTGGCGGGAGCGGGACTGATCCTGCGGAGTTTCTGGAACGTCACGAACGTCGATCTGGGGATCAACCGGAATCACGTGCTCACCTTCGGCGTGCCGATCCAGCACGAGCGGACCTCGACTGCTGCGCAGATTCGTTCGGTGTACCAGCAACTCGAAGAAAGGATTGCAGCGGTGCCGGGAGTCTTGAACGTGGCCATTGCTCCCGGCTTGCCGGCGGCAGGGGCGGGGCACCTGCACTTCACGATTGTCGGCCAATCGTCTGAGCCAGACGTGGAAAAGCAGCCGGAAACGATTTTCATGCCGGTGACACCGGGATACTACAAAACTTATGGCATACGGCTCACGCGGGGCCGCTTCCTGGATGCGCGGGATCTTGCAGGGGCGCCGCGGGTCGCGATGGTCAGCGAGAGCTTTGCTCGACAGTACCTGGCCGGGCTCGATCCGCTGACGCAACGCGTCAAAATCGTGGAATTGTTGCCGGATCACACTCCGCCGTTCGGCGCTCCCGTGGAGTGGCAGATTGTCGGCGTGTTTCACGATGTGCAGTATGAGAGCCATCCGACGGCGAATTCCGCCGAGGTGGATGTGCCTTTTGACCAGAGCCCCTGGCCGTTTACGACGATCGGCGTTCGAACGCATGGAGAGCCAACCGCGGTGGCGACGAGTATTGCCGCGGCCGTGCGTTCTGTGAATGCCGATTATCCGATGACGCGCGTGCGAACAATGGATCAAGTGGTCAGCGAATCTTTGGTGACCGACCGGTTCACCGTGTTGGTCTTCGGAAGTTTTGCGGTGCTGGCGTTGCTGTTAGCCGCCATCGGGATTTACGGGGTGATGACCTTCTCGGTTGCTCAGCGAAACCACGAAATGGGAATTCGGATCGCCTTGGGCGCTGGCAGCGGGCAAGTTTTGCGGTTGGTGGTCGGCGAAGGCATGTGGGCTGCGCTGATAGGAATGGCTATCGGCATTCCCGGCGTGTACTTGGTGGGAAAAACACTCAAGAGCTTGTTGTACAACGTTGGCGCCATGGATGTGCGAGCGCTCATTGGCGTTGCGTTTGTGCTTTTGGCTTCGGCTCTGGTGGCGTGCTACGTTCCAGCCCGGCGCGCCACAAGGATTGATCCGTTGGCGGCGCTGCGACGGGAGTAGCTTCCAATCATCTGGAGTCAATATCAGCGTAAGCGAACCCCACGATCGATTAGACGGGTGCACAACCGTCGAAGTCTTAACGTAGCCCGCTACAGAGCATTCGGGTGTATAACGTCGGCAACTGGGCGAGTGGACCCCAGACGGAACACCTGGAGAGAAAATGAAAAAATCACTGATTGCGTTGGGAATCGTGGCTCTATTCGTTGTAGCGGTGGTGCAGGCGCAGAAAACAAAAACGGTCATTTATGTATCAGCGAAGGATGCGAACTTCAAACCTTCTCCAACGGGCGGGGGCGTATCGATGGCAACGCTGTGGGGCGATCCGCAAAAGGGCGCGCATGCGACATTCACGAAATTCGAGCCCGGATACGACGCGGGCACGCATACGCACACGAACGATGTGTGGATCAGCGTTATCAAAGGCGCTTATTTGTATAAAGATGCGGACGGCGAAAAGCGCGTGGGGCCGGGGGATTTTCTCCGAGTCCCAGGCGGCCACAAGCATTCGAGCGGCGGCGACAAAACGGAAGGCGCGCTCTTTTATGAAGAAGGATCAGGGAAGTTTGATCTTGTCCCCGCTAAGTAGGTAGTCGAATCGAATCTGGATCGGCGGTCGTTCACTGGTGAACGACCGCCGAATTTTTTTGAAGCGCTTGGTCGAGCAGGGTCTTGTGGGCTGCGCTGAGGGTGCGAGCGGCGCCTTTTGCCAGGTCGCCTAGTTGGAGCGGGCCGATGGCCACGCGAACTAGGCGGAGGACTTCGATCTGCTGGGACTCCAACATTCGGCGGATGTGGCGATTCTTGCCCTCGTCGAGGACGATTTCGAGCCAGGAATTGTGCTCACCCTGGCGGAGAATTTTCGCTTGTTTGGCGCGCAGGTGTTCGCCGTCGTGGGAAATACCGTTGGTCAAAGTTTTCAGGAGAACGTCGTCAGCGATTGTGCCGATCTGCACGTGGTAGATCTTGTCGAGGTGCGAGTTGGGTTCAGTGATGCGCGCGGCCCATTCAGAATCGTTGGTGAGCAGGAGCAGGCCTTCGCTGGCTTTATCGAGGCGGCCGACCGGGGCGAGCCAGTTGGTTTTATCGCGGAGGGAAGCGGGAAGAATATCGTAGACGGTTTGGCGGCCTTTTTCGTCGGAGGCGGTGGTGACGATGCCGCGGGGTTTGTTGAGTATTACGTAGAGTTTCTCGGCTGGCTGGATGGGTTGGCCGTCGACTTCGATATGGTCCTTATTCAGATGGACTGGGACTTCGGGATTGCGGCGTACCGTGGCGTTCAGGGTTACGCGGCCGGAGCGAATCAGTGCGGCGGCGTGCGAGCGGGAACAGAAGCCTAGTTTTGAGAGGGCGCGGGCGAGGCCTACGCGCGTGGTCGGGGAGCCGGGTTGTTTTTTGGGACGGCGTTGCGGGCGGATTTGGCGTGGTGGGCGCACGCGAGGAGTATAAACCTGGCGCGTTGGTGAGGTTCGGCAATCGAGAATGTGAATCAAGGTCGGGTGGCGACGCAGCGAGATTGGCGTTCGAGTTGACGGCGAGGTGATGCCTCATGGCGAGGAAGGGACGCACCTGAAGTGCGCCCCTACACGAGAGGCAGAGCAATCCGGACGAGAGGCAGAGCTATGCGCGTGGTGGGCATCATGCACCAATGCACGTGAACACGCATTTCAGAAATTTTACGAGATTGATTTTGGAGGGGGGAGAGATCGGTTAGAGGGAAGAAGGAGTGGCGCGTCCCAGCCCTACCGCTTCGTTTCACGAAGCGTACCACGCCACCCCTTCTCCTCCAACTTTGCGGAACTTGGTAGCCCGCAGGAGGATAGTTGCAGAGCCGAGAATTTGTATCCATACCGCGAATACCGTAAGTTGCTAGCCGTTTTGGTGTAGCGGGCGGAGATGGACGCGGAGTAAGGCAGAGGCGGCCGCCTCCCTTCGTACCTCAGGACAGGCGGAAGGCGGCCGCTACATTATCTTCTTTGCAGATTGCTCCGTGGGCGACGGAACCAGAACCAATTGGGCCTTCATTTTTTGAGGAGGGCGTCGAGTCCGGCTTGGGCGATGGCTTCGTCGATTTCCGATTTCGCGCCACTCGCCGCGATGCCGCCTAGAGTTTTGCCGTCAACTTTGATGGGCAAGCCGCCTTGGTTGGGGAAAAATTCGGGGAAAGCCAAGGCTTCGGGATTGCCTTTCTTGATGAAGTCGGCGGCATCCTTGGACGGGCTGCCGTAGAACGCGGCATGGCGAGCTTTTTTTTGCGCCCACTGCAGGGTGTTGATGGGCGCGGTGTCGCCTTTTTGCAGGAACAGGAGGTTACCGCTGTCATCGACAATGACGATCGTGACGCTGACGTCACGTTTTTTCGCTTCGGCTTCGGCGGCAGCGACCATGATCTTGACGGCGGCGAGGTCAATATATTTTTTGGCCGGCAGATCGTTGCCGAAGATAGAAGTGGCGAAGGCGAAGGTGAGAAAAGCGACAGATAGTTTTTTCATGCGCCGGATGCTACCAACAGCGCCGGACGTTTGCCAGAGCAAAGGCCCGCGAGGCTGAAAATTGCTATGAGAAGGGCGGCTGCGGGAGTAGGATGGCTGCAAAGCGGGGCAGCGGAGTTTTTGCATACCGCGGCCCGACCAGCAGTTCCTCACGAGATCATCTTTGGCCTTTGACACGGGTGCATCCCAGTGGCCGACCAAGCAGCACGCACAGCGCCTTCAATTCCCGCGATAGATCTGGTTGGCATGCCTGTGGGGCGGTTTCGCATCCAGGCGCGATTGGGCGCCGGTGGGATGGGCGAGGTGTACCTGGCTGAAGACACCGGACTGAAGCGGCTTGTTGCTCTGAAGCGCATCGCTTCGCGGCTTCGCGCCAATGCGAAATCCAGGCAAAGGCTCTGGAAAGAGGCCGAATGCGCTTCGCGGCTAAACGACCCGCACGTGGCCGCGGTTTACGACGTGATCGAGGAAAGCAACGAACTGTTTGTGGTCATGGAGTACATCGAAGGCGAAACGCTGCGACGGCGACTGGCGCGGTCCCTGACGGTTAGCGAATTTGCACGCATCGCGCAGCAATGTGCCAGCGGGCTTTCCGCGGCGCATCGCGCGGGTCTTCTGCACCGGGACATCAAGCCGGAAAACATCATGCTGACTTCCAGCGAGCAGGTGAAGATTCTCGACTTTGGCTTGGCGCGCGAACTTCCGGTAGGTGACGATTCCAGCGAGGACACGGTCGATACCGCCAGCTTTTCCGGGACGCTTTTGTACATGGCTCCCGAGGTCGTGAACCAGAAAGACACGGACGCCCGTGCGGACATTTTCTCACTGGGTATCGTGTTTTATGAAGCGCTCTCCGGTCAGCATCCTTTTCAACGAACAACGCTTCTGGGGACCTGCAACGCCATCCTGCGCGAGGAGTTGCCCGCACTTACCGAGCGAAATGCGGAGGTGCCGCCAGAGCTGCAACGGATCGTACACAAGATGCTGGAAAAGGAGCCGGCCGCGCGGTACGCGAACGCGAACGAGATTTGCTGTGACCTGGCAGCGATGGCCAAAGAGAGCGGCCTGGCAAGCGTACAGATCCGGCAAGCGCATCCGGTATATCGGACGAACATGCGCAGATTTACCCGGCGGCGGTTGATGCTGGGCGTGCTGGCTTCGGTGTTGCTTGCCGCCACGGCTGTTGGAGCGCTGACGTACCGGCACTTCCGTGCGCCGCTATTGAACGAGCACGATTCCATTCTGCTGTCGAATTTCGAAAACCAGACCGGACAAGGCATCTTTGACGCGACAGTGACGGAAGCAGTGCGGCAATCGCTCGAACAGTCCAGCTACGTGCATCTGGTGCCCAGATCACAGCTGGTGGACGCTGAGCGGCGCATGGGCCAGCCTGCCGTTTCGCCGGATCCCAATCTGGGGCGCGAAATCTGCAAACGAGAGAATTATCGAGCGTTGCTGGTGGGACGTGTGACGGCCGCGGGCTCGCGGTATAAGGTGAGCGCGCAAGTGGTGGACCCTTGGCGAGAAACCACCGTTCTTGCGGAAGAGGCGACGTTCCAGTCGCCGGCAGATTTGTACCCTGCCATTGATGAATTGACGCGCCGGTTGCGCGGCAATCTGGGTGAATCGCTGAAACAGATTCAGAAGCATGACGAGCCCCTGGCACGGGTAACCACCAGTTCGCTGGAAGCGCTGCAGCGGTATTCGCGCGCGATGGAATTTTTTGCGGCTGGGAATTTCGAGGCGTTTACGCCGCTGGCGAAGAGCGCCGTGGAGCTCGATCCGGACTTTGCGATGGCGCATCTGTACCTGAGCCGCGCGTACGACCTGATGGGAGACGAAACGAACGATAAGATCGAAATGGCGAGAGCCCGCCAGGGTCTTGAGCGGGTTACAGAACGCGAGCGTTTCATGATTCTTGGCGATGTGTTCGCCACGCAAGGGATCTACGAGAAAGCTGCTGAGCAGTATCGCCTGCTAACCGACCTCTATCCCGACGATGTGGATGGCTATCGCGCGCTGACGGAAGCTTTGACCTGGGCGGGGCGCACGCAAGACGCGCTGACTGCGGCGCAACGCGCGGTACAGGTGGATCCGGGCACGCCGATGAATCATTGGAATCTCATGCAGGCGCTCCTGCGGCTCAACAAATTTCCTGAAGCTCTGGCCGCGTACGAATCCGCGCAGAAGCGGGGAGTAAAGAGCGCGATCTTTCATCGGGGCACTGGGCTAGCGTATTTGGGCGAGGACAATGTTGTTTCCGCTACGCGGAATTCGAGCAACTACGTAAGGAGGGAGGGGACTACGAGGCCAATCTTTCCGCGTTGTACCTCGCACGCACGCTGGCTTACGAAGGGCAGCTGAAAAAGGCCGCCGAACTGTTGCGCGCGGGTTTGCTGCTGGATGACAAGCTCCACAGCGATACTTTTAAACCGGTGAGGCTGTACCTGCTGGTGAAGGTTCTGCAAGCACAAGGCAATCGGGCGGCGGCTGTCGAGCAGGCGCACCTCCTGAACGTGGCGGTTCTGAAGGATGGATATCCGGACGGCATGAGGCGCGCCGGAAAATTGGCGGTGGAATTGAACGACATGCCGACCGCGCGAATGATGCTGGAACAAATCGAAAAGCTATCCTCGTTTGCAGAAAGCGCGTACACGCAAAGCTGCTATTACAATCTGAAGGGCGCTATCGAGAGGGGCATGGAGCACCCGCAAGCGGCGATCGACAATCAACATCGCTCGGCGATTTTTTATCCATCCTATCAACCGTTTCTGGATTTGGCGGCCAGTGATGCGGCGCAGGGCGATTGGCCGGCCGCGGTTCAGGCGTATCAAAAATATCTGAGCTTTGAAGGACAAATACTGGACGAGGACGCGTCCTCGGACTGGGTGCTTGCAAATCTTTGGACGGCACGCGCACTGGTGGCACAAGGTGAGCTTTCGCAAGCGCTGCAGCGTTACGACGAATTTCTGCGACTGTGGTCGAAAGGAGATCCAGAACTTCCCGCTATACGACAGGCGCGGTTGGAGCGCGCCAAACTGCAGGCAAAAATTCAATAAGGAAAGATTTTGATTGCCAGCAACCGGCCCAGCAAGAATGAATTTCCGAGGAGGATACATGAGCAGTGCCCAACAATCATTAGGAGGCTCGAACGAATACAGCGACCCGAACGTTGAACATCTGCGGACCAAGCACGTGAGTGTTAAGGTGGTCGACAACGACGAGACCAAGATCACCATTGACTATTGGGAAGATTGCGGCGATCCGGCGTGTCCCGTGAAGGGGCGGGCACCCAGACCGTTTTCAATTTATGTGCGGAGATGTCCGAGCGGACCTTGCTGAACTAGCACGCGCAACCGCATTTGTGATCGTGTGATTACTGGTGTGCCCGGTGGAGACCCGGGGGAGTAGAGTTATGCGAAAAAACGCTGACGTTGCCCGAACATACTGAGGCTATGCCCCTCTATCGCGAGAGCCAGAGCGCAAATTTTTGTAGCGGCAGGGTTAGAATTGCTTTTGTTCGCCGAAAAGCCGTAGAGAACTGCTGTGGAGACCTCTTTCTTTGTGCTGCGCTGGCATATGGCGCTTATGGCGCAGCGGGCGGTTCTTGATCCGTTGGGAGTCCGACCACGTGGCGGTAGAGGGCCACGGCGCGGTTGACGGCGGAAGATTCGTTTCTGGCGATGAGGTGGTTGGCGTCCTTTCCGGTGCGCACCATGCTGTAGTAGCGCCAGACGTTGTCCGGTTCGCGATCGAGGAAATAGATGGACTGCATCTCACCGGCGTGCAGAACGGGCACCAGCAGATAGCGCAGCGTGGTGACGTTCTCGACTTCAATGACCAGGCGGTCTTCCGAAGCTTTGGCGATATACATTCGATAGACGCCTTTGCCCGAAAGATTATCGGTCTGCTCGAAGTAGAGCACGTTGCCTTCGTGCATTTCGGCGGGCGCGAAGTTTTCTCGCCGGCGATCGGCTTGTGAAGCGGAGAGAGCGTAGGCGTCGAGTATCAGAGTTCTCCACTGCTTGTGAGTGGCGGACCAGTAGCGCACGCCGGTGAGTTCGGAGATCGCGCCGAGACGTCGCAGGATGCCGTCAGCTCCTGCGGAGTAACGAAATCGCGCGGTGATAGTTACCATGGTGGAAAAACCAGTGGCGAACCAGCCGGTGCAAGTGGGGGGAATCCAATCACGCTTCAGGGTGGGCGCGATTTCGCTCCATGATTTCACGATGGCGGTTTGGTCGAGCGCGGGATACGGCGGCGTGGGTTCCTGGTTGCAGGGCGGCTGGGGACCGGATGCGGCGTCGGCGGCCGGACGGATAGGCGCAGTGACTGCGGTGCTGGGCGGATTGGCGGCGGAAAGATCCAGGAAAGGTTGGGTGTGCGGCGCAGGCGAGGAGATCAAGAGGAGCGCTGCAAGCACAAGCAAATGCCAGAATCCGAGGCAGGGGGTCACAGGTCAAATTATGAGCATTCCAGCGGCGGGGCTCTAGTCCGATATTTATGCCGTATCAGCGAAGGTCAGAAGTAATTCGGGCTTGGCGCGGCCTGCGCAGTAAAAGTTTGAACCCGACGCAATGGAATCCGCGAAACCCAAACTTTTGCAATTGTGGTAGAAAAGCTTTGGAGGTTCGAGATGGTCAACCGCGAGCCGATATACGAGCTTCATACGGAATGTGTGCGCGCGCTGCGCAACTACATCGCAGAAGCGAACAAGACATGCAAGTTGCTGAACGATCTGACGAAATTTCCTACGACGCCGCAGGAGCGGAACGCGGTACTGGAACAGCGGCAAGCCGAGAACAAGGCGCAAGAGCAGTATCAAGTGGCGAGAAACGATTTGTTTACCGCGGCAGCGTGGGAGCGCGACCCACTTTAAAGGTGGGGTACACGAATGCCTTGATGGAAGCGCTTGCGGCGAGGCTGCTATGGTCGGGCCGAGGAGTTGGCCATGAAGGCGATGACCTGCAAAGAGTTGGGCGGCAGTTGTGATTTTACGTTGTCGGCGGAGACGTGCGAGGGAATGGTCGAGCTGATGTGGAACCACATGAAGGAAAAGCATCCGGTGGTTCTGGCGGAACTGGAGAGCACGGAGCCAGCGGAGTGGCGCGCGGCGGTACGCAGGGAGTGGGAAGCTACGCCGGAAGTGTATCCGCGGAATCGTTGATCGGTGATCAAATTCTGGTCGGGTGCGAATTGCTTGAAGCACTGGTTCTACAGTCGCGCAGAGTATTTGCTGTATTGAAGGCTGCGGACGTTCTGAGTATGGTCGGGACTCCGAGGCTGTTAGCGACACCTCAAAGAAGGATGGGGCCATCGTTTGAGAACGCGATGGCCTCATTTCTTTGTGCCCTCTCATTTTTCGATAGCATTCCTTTTCGTCGCGAATTTGGAAGTAAAGGCAGCTTCGGAATTCACGGTATTGCACGGCATCGTGGATATGAATATGGTGCTGCTCAGATCTACTGAATAACTCCACGGAGCCGCGCTGATTCTTCCTTGCAGCGCGGCTCCTTTTTGTTTGGGTTTCTTCTGGGCACGCCAGGTACCAAGGAATTGGAAATTGCGTGAGCATGACACGAGCCATGATTGAGGCGATTTCGCCATTTTTTATCGTCAGCAACGTTGCGCAGACGATTGCGTTCTATCGCGACAAGCTGGGATTTGAAACCAGGTTCCAGGAGCCGAAACGGGATCCCTTCTTCGCTATCGTCGGGCGGGACGGAGCACAGATCTTTCTAAAATCGGATAAGGACACGCCGCCGCTGCCGAATCCAAAGCGGCACCCTTCGATGAGGTGGGATGCGTACGTTTATGTGCGCGATCCAGATGCACTCGCGGCGGAACTCGCCGAGCGTGGTGCGGAGTTTAGCAAGCCGCTTGCGGACACTCACGATGGCCTGCGCGGATTTGAGATTCGCGATCCGGATGGATATGTGTTGTTCTTCGGGAGGCCGCTGTGAAGTGATAGGCGGAACAATAGTAATCGCAGCGAATGCTTCTTCTTACCTAGGAGCGCCTTTGTATACCTCGCCGCCTTTCATGACGAAAACGACTTTCTCCATCACGGTGATGTCCGTGAGTGGATCGCCATCCACGGCAACAATGTCTGCGTACCTTCCCGCTTCGAGAGAACCGAGGTCTTTCGCTTTTCCCAGCAATTCTGCGCCGTTGATAGTCGCCGCGCGTAGCGCTTCAAGTGGTGTCATCCCTCCACGTACCAACGCGCCAAATTCTTTCGAAACAAAGTCAACGTCGTCATCCAGGCCATAGGCAATCTTCAGATGATGGTCCAGCGCGCGTTTGAAGGCGGGTCCCTGCTCCTTGATGATCGCAACGCCCTTGGCGAAGCTCGCGGGATCGCGGCCCTGCGACATTCCCGTTTCCATATCATGCTGGAAGCAGTAAAGCGTCGGTACCAGCCACGTGCCGTGTTGCTCCATCAATTTGGCGCCTTCCTCATCGAGCACCGTGCCATGTTCGATTGAGTCAACACCGGCGCGCACCGCGGCTTTAATCCCTTCGGATCCTTCTGCATGTGCCATCACCTTTTTCCCTGCGCGGTGGGCGACTTCCACGGCCTTGGCCATTTGCTCCTCACTTAATTCCTGCACGCTGTAATCGCTGATGGGATCCATCACGCCGCCCGTCGCCATCAACTTGATCCAGTCCGCCCCGTATTTGATATCGCGCCGCACGGCCACGCTGATCTGATCGACGTTATCCGCGATGTTCAGACCTTTCGGTAAAGCCTTGTCGGGCGCCAGCACGTCCCGGTCACCGTGTCCCCCGGTGAGCGAAATGCAACCACCCGCGGAGAACAAGCGTGGTCCCGGTATCAGGCCTTTTTCCACACTGTTCCGCAGCGCAAGCTGGCCGTAGCCGTCGTCCGATTCACACGCGTCCCGCACGACAGTAAATCCATGGTCCAGCCACACGGTCAAATTCCGGACGCCCCAGATCGCCGCCTGTGCCGAAGACATGCGTAGTCCTGCGGTCGAACTTTGATCCTTGGGGTTCCCAAGCACGTGCGAGTGAACGTCGATAAGTCCGGGCACCACCGAATATTTGGACAAATCGATTTCCGTTGCGCCGCTGGGGAGAGAATGAACGATTTGCGTAATGCGATCTTTTTCTACGACGATGTAAGCGTTTGGTATTACTTTGCCGCTGCGAACGTCGATCAGCCTACCGGCATGAATGGCAGTCATGCCAACGCCCTTGGTGCTCGATGGCGATTGCGCGGCGCACCAGCTTGCAGCCGCTAGCAATTGGACAAGCAGGACCACGAGCGACTTTTTTGTGCGCATGATTTTCTCCTGATCCCTTGTTCAATTTCAGTGTGGGTTGCTGAGTATATTCCATGTGCAGTAGGCAGAAACGAAGAAACTTGTTCTGTTCAGGGGACGCTTCCGCGACGGATGTAGTCCCGAATGTCTGCGAAACGGAGTTTGTTAGGAAAAAAGTGGCGCGCCCGGAGAGATTCGAACTCCCGACGTTCTGCTTCGAAGGCAGATGCTCTATCCAGCTGAGCTACGGGCGCGCGGTGAATCGGCGTGGATGCCGATTTCGGATTGCTTGTTCAATTTACACTTTTCGGAGTGGAGTCTCAATGTTTGGCGATGATGGACAGAGGCGCTCTCCACTGGTCTGCGATTCTTCTTGTTCTGATTGTTCGCGCGTTGAAGCTAACTTTAAACCCGCACCCTTAAGTTCGAAGGGTGCGGCACCCACAGACTTTGATCAGGCTACTTCGTCGATGCTGGACTTTGCGGGTTTCAGGCGGGAGAGTGGCTTGGTCGTGTGCGGGTCGAGGCTGTGATGAGTGTTGTCGATTTTGGCCAGAACTTTGTGGGTGACGGTGTCGAACACAAAGTAAGGGCCGGGCGTGATGGCGGCGAGCTCTTTGATGCGCTCGTAAGCGGCGCCCAGGCCTTCGATGGATTCGATCCAGCGGGCATCTTTGTCGATGAGACCGGAGAAGACGTCAAAACGGGGAATGGTCACATCCGACCTCCATTCCACAAAAGGATTAGAGCGGATATTGCTCCCGGTGCGTTTGCGGTGTCAACGTCAAACTTTTACTGCGCCAAATCGGGATTGCGGCAGGGCTGGATGCGACGGCCGGAGGGACGCGATCTCTAGGGTAAAGATGGGGTTACGTTGGATTGAGTGGCTCGGGGCCGCGACCGAGTAGGCGCAACCTGTTGAGTCCCGGAATGTTGTTGCTTTTCGGCTACTTCGGAGTATATTGAAATCCCCGCGTGGATAATGCTGGTTCCCCGTTGTTGCTCCTCGGAGGTTCGTTTTATGGTGGTTGCACTGTTAACCCTTGCATGCGTCGGCGTCATGGGCGTAATCGCGTATATGTTCTACATCACCCCTGATCCGCGCGACCATCAATAGAGCAGTTCGTCAGCTGTTTTCGGTCGAGTCCGCCGTGTGTGTGGAATGGTGTGTCTTGCATGGGCGGAGCTGTTCTGGCTTCGTTTTCCAGCGATATGAAATGAAAATCCGGGTGGTGCGTTGTGGGCGCCTTCCGATTCGGATTTGTGGTTGGGGAGCGAGTTTCGCCTCGCGAATTTGCATGTGCATCGCATCAGGTTAGGTGGCAGGGCGCGCATAAAGCGACGCCCCTACAGGATGTAGGCCCAATGCGCTAAATGGACTCCGGTGGGGCTGCGGAGATTTCTACGTGCAGTTCCTGTTTACCGAGCCAGGGATGCGTGGCGGTGAGTTTCACCGGGCCGGATTTTTCTTTGGCACGGATCCAGATGGCGCCGGTGCCGCCGATCAGCGCAAAGGGATTGTCGCCGATGAGTTCGGCGGGGCCTTCGAGTTCGAGCTTGACGCTGTCGTTGGAGAACGGGCGTGGCGCGCCGAATTCGTCGGTGACGCGCAGGACGACGCGAGTGGAGTCGGCGCCGTCGGCAATGAGTTTTGTGTCGTCGGGCAGCAGCGCGAATTTTTGATCGACGCCGAGACCCGAGAGCGTCTTCTCGATTACTTTTTTCCCGCCGATGTAGCCTTCCACTTTCAGATCGCCCCAATGACTGATCGCCGCCTCGAAGAGGTCGACGACGAAGGGCGCGTACTTCAGGTGCGCGAATTCCTTTTTGTTGGGATCGACTTCGGCAACTTGCTTGGCGTCGATGTAAACCTTCAGGTGCTCGCAATTGGAGCAGAACCAGGCTTCGCGAAAACCGATGGATTCGTCGCCGCGCGCCCAGTGGAAGGCCGGTTCGAGGACGACTTCGTCGGCGGGATCGCACTGCGATTTGTAGAAATGAGCGGCTAGTTTGGGTTCGCGGAAGATGTCGGTGACGCCGTGATAGCAGATGCGATCGCCGCTGCCGAAATCGCCGTGAGTGTTGTAGTCAAAGGCGCACCAGCCGATGCCGCCGGCGTATTGGGGATTGGAGGCGAGCTGATCGTGGATTCGCGCGTGACGCAGCATGTGCTCCTGGATGCGCTCTTTCTGATCGATCGTTTTGGTCGGATAAGTGTGGCCGACGAATTCGGTGTTGAGGTATCGCGGATGATTCGGTGGCTTTAGGGGAAAGCCGAAATCGTTCATGGTGAAAACGTCTTCGAGGAATTCCGAGGATTGGAAATAGCGGATGCCTCCGGTCTGGCGCGTGGGATCAAGTTTGTGCGCGAAGGCGTTGGTACGCGTGTAAAAGTCGTGATCGTCCTTGGATTCGTTGATACGCACGCCCCAGAGAATGATGCTGGCATGGTTCCAGTCGCGGCGGATCATGCGGCCGACGTTATCGATGGAGATGAGCTTCCACGCTTCATCACCGATGTGCTGCCAGCCGGGAATTTCTTCCAGGACGAGCAGGCCGATTTCGTCGCAGGCGTCGAGGAAATGACGGGATTGCGGGTAATGCGAAGTGCGCACGATGTTGGTTTTGAGTTTGTGCTTGAGGATGTGCGCGTCGCTACGCTGGCAGCGGCCGGGCATAGCTTGACCGACGAAGGGGAAAGTCTGATGGCGGTCGAGGCCGCGGAGCTTGATGACTTTTCCATTGAGCGCGAAACCTTGTTCGGTGAATTCTGCGTGGCGGAAGCCGAGGGTTCGGTGGTCGGTGTCGATGAGCTGAGTGCCTTTGAGCAGGCGGACGTGTACGGAATAGAGATTGGGATGCTCGAGATCCCAAAGCTTGATGCCGGTGAGAGTGTCGAAGTGCACGGTGTGTACTGCCGGGTCGGTGGCGGCTTCGGCGGGCGGAACTTTTTGTGTGGCTTTGGCGATGGAGCGATCGCCATCTCGCAGTTCCACTTCTATGGTCAGGGCGTCCTTCGAGAGTTCGAGATGCTGAATGTGGCAGTCGACATCGAGGGTGGGCTTGCCGCCGAGGACGTCTTTGGGCTTGGCGAAAACATTTTCGATGAAGGTGGCGGGGACGATGCGAAGCCAGACCTCTCGGTAAATGCCACCGAAGGTGAGGTAGTCGATCTGGTGGCCAAAAGGAGGAATGTCGGCGCGCTCGGTGGAGTCTAGATCGACGGCGAGAACATTTTCGCCATCGAAGTCGATATGCGGAGTGAGATCGAAGCAGAACGGCGTGTAGCCGCCCTTGTATTCGCCGAGCTTGGTGCCGTTGATCCACACGGTGGAGGCGGTCATGGCGCCTTCGAAATCCACGAAGACATGTTTGCCGCGGGCTTCGGCGGGGAGCTTGAACTTGCGGCGGTATAGGGAGACGAATTCGTAGTCCTTGTCGTCGAAGCTGTGCCAGGGCAGGCGCACGTTGGTGTGGGGAATGACGATGCGATCGAACGCGGAATCGTCGAATGCTTTGTCGTGTCCGCCGGAAACAACTTTGGGGCTGAAGCGCCAATTGCGATTGATGGGGAAGAGCAGCCGGCCTGCGGTGCTCGAGTTGGCGGGCATGGCGGCGGTTACGGCGAGCGATTCGGAAGCCAGTGTGGCACCGGCAATCACCGTGCCTGTGGTCTTGATGAACTCACGTCGATGCATGATTGTCGCCTCCGCCTGAATTGCTGGCGCGATGGAAGAATGTAAACGATTGCAGCGGCATCTTATCAGGTTCGAGAGCTGGTTCGGCAATCGGGTTGAGATGGCGTTGCTCGAGGACAGCTGTTAGCTTGCGAGAGGGAAACGTTGCGAGCGCGAAACGAAAGGAGGGAGCGAGCTAGGGCGTCACATCGGAATGGGCTTCTGGCTCTGGCGTTGTAGATACCAGCAGGGGCTTTGATCCATGTGCGGGAACAGAGAGTGGACGCAGGGGACCGAAACTTCGGGTTGACGCAGGTCAAACTGGTATTCGATTTTTCCGTTTTTCTGTGGGATCGCGTACAGACGTTCCATGGTGACGTTTCCAAATGCGGGCGCAGATTTGGGATTCGCGATGTGATAGCGGAGGAGGGCGTAATCCACGGCATACACGACTGCAAAAAGGATTACGAGGGAGGCGAGCACACGTCCTGCGATGTCAATCGATCGCTTCAAGGTGATAGTGGAGCATCTTACTTGTCAATTTACTTGTATTGGCGCGCGATTCTCCGCTCGCCGCCCATTTGTCGCAAAACTTGCTCCGCTTGCAACAGAGCCGGATCGCGCTTCATCTGAAAATCGCTGGCGGTGGGCAAGATTTCTTCGTCGGGCGTGATGCCGGTGCCTTCCAGTCGGCGCCCTTTGGGCGAAAACCATGCCACTTCGCTTATCTCCAGGACGCCGCCGCCTTTCATGGTGCGAGGCTTGGCGATTCCCAGGACACATCCGCAGGTGGCGCTGCCCACTATTCTGGCGCGCTGGGTATCCTGCATGCCCGCGGCGAACACTTCGGAAGAACTGGCGGAGCGCGGGCCAACGAGAACCACTACAGGACCCGAATAAATAGGATGTCCTGATCTGGCGACGTACAGCTTGAGAGGCAGGCGCAAAAGACCCGCGAATTGTGTGAGCGGCTTGCCGGAACGCGTGGAGTCTTGCGCGAACAGCGTTTTGTTGTCGAAGAAATAGCCAGCGATGGACAGCAACACGGACAGGTCGCCGCCGCCATTTCTACGCAGATCGATGACGATCCCGGGCGAGTTGCGGAAGCGGGTGAGCGCGCGACGGAACTGCGACGTAATGTGCGGCTGAAAGCCGTCGAAGCGAATGTAGGCGTAACCCAAGGGCAGAACATCGGTGGCCACGTCGGGTACGGTGGAGATGACGTGGCGAACGATCGAGGCTTCGAACGTGCTGTCGTCCAGTCGCCGCAGGCCAAGTTTAACCGTGCTGCCGGGCGACCCGGCAAGCAGGCGGCTGTAGATCATCATGCGAGTGGCGCGATCGGAAGAGGAGGCGAGTCGGCGAGCGTTTATTTCCGCTAAGCGCTCGGCAACCGGCTTGCCGTCGACGCTCAGAATGGTCATGCCCGGCTCGATGCCTTGTGCCGCAGCGCTGGATGACGGGGTGACAGCGGTAATGACCGCATTACCGTCGATGTCATCTACGCTGAAGCCGGTGCTGACATGCTGCTGCTTTCGAGAGTTGCTCCATTGTTCTGGCGAGCTGAAGCGCGTGTGCGCGTCGTGCAATTCGCCGGTCATTTCATTGAGGAGTTCATAGAATTCGCGGTCGCTTTGCGCAGCTTTCACTTGCGGAAGGTATGTGGCGCGCACGTCGTCCCAGTTCACGCCATTGAATGCCGGATCGTAGTAGTGCTCGTGAATCTCTTTCCACACGCGGTCGAAAACCTGGGCTCGCGTTTGGGGCGATAGTTCCTGCGGAGCGGCGGAGGCGGGCGAAGGCGAGCAGGAGAGGAAAGCGATAAGGAACAGCGCACAAACCAGTCCGCGGCAACGGCGCAGCACGCTTCCGCTCGAACCTGGCTTGATCATTTTCGTTCGCGTACGTTTCAGTGAAACGCTGGAATTATAAGGACGCGAAGCTGATTCTGCACCCATTAGTTGCGCAGAGGCGTAGTTGCGTTGGCTGAGCCTTTGGTGCCGTCCGCAGTCTGATGGGAAAGAGTTATTGCGAGGGAGGGTCCAACGGCTCGTTGAGGAAAAGGCGGGCCAGTTCGGCGTGTTCCATTACCACCGCGGGGTCGCGCTGGATGGCGTCAAAGTAGCGCTTCTGGAAGGCATCGCCCGCTTCCGAGGGAGCGAACATCTTGCGAGCCAGCATGATGGCGCTGTGGGTCTCTTCCGCGGTGACCGGAACTTCGGCGGAAAGGGCTTCGTCGAGGCGGACGACGAATTCGGAAATGTTGTGCAGCCAGCCGAACTGTTCGTGATCGATCACCAGGCGGAACAACTCGCCCGTCGAGACATGGCCGTTGACGCGCTCGTAGTCACGGCGTTCCATTTCGAGGAGCGTTTTGTGAAGTTGAAGCAGCGCGAGGCGCAGGGCCACCAGCTTCTCGCGGGCGGGATTGGGAGGGCCGCCGGTGTCGGCGGAGTAGGGGTCAGGCCTGGTCATAGCTGAAGCGACGCCGGGGCAGTCAAGTTTATTGTCTGACAGGACGGCAATGATTTCCATACACGTGAGCGTGCAATTTGGCTTCAGCTAAGGCGTCGGGAAGTACGAAGCGGTTGGCGTGAATTACTGGTGATAGCGGAGCTCGCCGACTGGCAGCGGAATTTTCAGGCGATTCTGCGGCGGGGGCAACGGGCAGGTGGCGAAAGCGGTGTACGCGCAGGGAGGATTTTCCAGCCGATTGAGATCCAGAACCAGCTCGCCGGCCTTGTCGAGGCCGTTGCTAGGAAGGCCGGTGTAGAGGAACCGGCAGGCTCCGTAGGTGGTGGTCGAACTGGTGGTGTCGCGGAGGATGAAAAACAGCTTCGCTACGGCGGGATCTTCCAGCACAGGCTCGAGGCGGTACTTCTGTCCGTGCAGCGTAAATTCCGCGGCGCCGGGGACGGGCTGAGAATAGCTGGTGCCGATCAGGGTGACCAGCGTGGCCGATTTCGGCGGGACGTATGGCATCCAGTGCGCGGTGACGCGATAGGCGGCGTTCGGTGGGTACCACTTCAGGCCGTGAAAGCCGGTTAGTGTGGGCGATTTCGCATCTTTGATGCGCAGGGCAAAGCGGTTACCGCGATGGACGACGTAAACATTGAGCCCGCCGACCGTCATTCGTGGATTATTCTTGTCGTGGTCTGGATCGGTATGCAGGTCACCAGGTTGCGCGGGCTTGCCGTCAATTAGAAATCCCTGAGGAAAGCCGCCGGGGGGTGGCCCAAGTGTTACGGTGGTTCCGGTCAGGCGCAGGATGCCCAGGTGATCCGGGCCACCCGCTGGAAGGTGGATCTTGTTGTCGCGGCCCGAGCCGAATGGATTGTCGCCGGGGTCGAGCCATTCCAATCCGGCGAGGGCGAGCCAGCCATCGGGCTTTTGTAGCTCCTCGCGCATGTTGCGCGCGCCAGGCGGCCAACTCGATTTGCCAGGATTTGTCTTGAGCTGCCGAGGGGAACGCCAACGCACAGGTAAACGCCAACACATAGGGCTGCTTTGCGGATCCAGGACGTGGGTGCTTGTCGGCGCATCGCGAGATTATATCGTGATTGGGGTTTGAGGCTTGATGAGGATGCAGCGAACGGCCGGAGCTGGGGAAGTTACGCGTTCTGAGAGCGAATTTGGCTAGCGGGCCAGTGTAAGAAGCTGCTGGTTCAACTTCATGAGGTCCGCTTCGAACCGATAGTATCCGGGTCGCCATTCGCCCTGAACTTCGCTGGCATCGATGCTCAAGACGGCAAAATCGGCTGACTGGCTCGAACCATCGTAGACCTTGGGGAATTGCTCGCCTACGTAGATCATGTTGTCTTTGGCTACCAGGTACTTGCAGTCATCGAAGGAAACGATGGCGCGGAGCATACCTTGATTCTGGGCATGGGGCTGGCAGAAGTAGAGGCTCGGCATGACAGACATATCATCGGCAGAAACGGGAAAAGCTGTAATGGTACAGAGGTCCCAGGAGGTGCGTGTCAGTTACCCCGAGAAGAATCTGCTCGGAGTTCCAACCAATTAGCTCGGCACCTGACGACCTGCTTTATTGTCCCTATGTTGCTGCAATGATGAGGCTTATGGATCGATCTGGTTCCGTGTTTCGTCAGGGGCGCATGGGGCGCCGCAGGCGTATTGAAGTGCGGCAGGCTTATCGCTTTTCCGAGAGAAGCTGTTGGATTTCCGACTCGTATTGGGACTCGGTAACCAGCCCGACGTGAGTAACAGCAATTTTCCCTTGGCGGTCGATCAGCATGGTCACGGGCATGGCCTGCACTCCGTATCGCGTCCCTAGCTGCTCATTGCCCATCACAATCGTGTAGTTCACTGCGTGACCGGCAAGATAGGGCGTCACCGATTTCCAGCCGTCCTCATCCATGGCAACTCCGATGGCGTTCAGGCCGCGGTCGTGAAACTCAGATTGCAAATCGACAAACCATGGCATCTCGGTCTTGCACCCGCCGCACCAGGTCGCCCAAAAGTTGAGCAACACCACACGGCCGCTGAACGACGAAAGGCGAACGGGACGGCCTGCGGCATCGTTCAAAGTGAAGTCAATAGCGCGCCTGCGATCGTGCTCCGCCGCGATTTGCCCGCTGGCGGCCGAGGTGCTTCCGCGGTTCAGGCTCTCCCACAGAGCGAGGGAGCAGTCGACGCAGCGCTGCGCCAACACCCGCGGCTGGGGCGAGGCCAGCAGAAAAATAACCAGCGACGCCATAACCAGTGCGGCACCGCTGGCCGCAATCGGCTTCCATTTCGACTTTGCGGAAAGTCGCTGGCACATTTGCCCGAATGCGCGTGCGGTGTCTGGCTGCCACGAGGAATCCTGCTGAAGTGCCGCGAGGCGCTGCTGTACCCAGCCGTCGAGATTAGGTTGATTATTGTTGGCCATAGCGTCGGATGTACTCCTTTCGAAAAACTTGCTGCGCGCGTGAGAGCAATTTGCCGAGCGAAGCAGGGCGAATTTTCAGGGCAGCGGCGATTTCGTTGTAGCTCAGGTCCTGACTGCGTAACAGCAACAGCTCCGCCTGGCGCTGCGGGATGGCACTCAACACCAGTCGCACGCGCTCCTGCTCTTCGTTCGCGGCGTGCAGGTCCTCGGGCGACGGTTGCCGAGCAGACCCGGCGAAGCGAAACCACTGCTCGAAGCGCGCGCGGCGCGTCTCGCGGCGCAGCTCGTCGAGACCCAAGCGAATGGCGGTGCGATGGAGCCACGCCTCGACATTTGCGTCGGCATGTTGGACCTGCGGATGCCTCCACAATTTGACGAAGGCCTCGACGGCCAGCTCCTCGGCTCGCGCGGGGTTGCGCACCACTCGCGCGACGCTCCGAGCGACTCGGGCAAACTGCGCGCAAAACAGCACTTCCAGATCGAACGACGTTTGCCGGGTCGCCGATTCAGGGATCGCTTCGCTGCTCGCATTCACACCCAAATAACGCTCGAGCCGGGCGGTTTGTGACAGGGGTGCGGTGAAAGCATGAGGTCCAATGCGCATTTTCTTCCGTTCTGGTCGTGGGATCTTGGTGGCCGCTGAACTGTATACTGGAGTCTGATGAAGATTGTGCTCATTTCGACGTACGAACTTGGGCGGCAGCCATTTGGACTGGTGTCGCCGGCGGCTTGGCTGCGGAATCGCGGGCATGAAGTTGCCTGCTTCGATCTGACCCGGCAATCTTTGGACGAAGAGGTTGTGAGCCGGGCGGAACTGATCGCACTGTATTTGCCCATGCATACGGCAACGCGTTTGGCGGCGCAGCTGATTCCGACATTGCGGGAACTCAATCCGAGCGCGCATCTGTGCTGCTACGGCTTGTATGCGCCGATGAATGCCGAATACCTGCGATCGCTGGGTTGCGGGACGATTCTCGGTGGCGAGTTCGAAAGCGGGCTGGTGCATCTGGTGGAGCGCTTGGACGGATTGCATGGCACGAAGGCGTGAGCGCCAATAAAAATACGGCGGACGGCGGTCAGCCCGAGCCGATGATTTCGCTGGAACGGCTCAATTTCGAAATACCTGATCGTGCGGGAATGCCGCCGCTGGAAAAATACGCGAATCTTGTGATTCCGGGCGACGGGCACCGCGTTGTTGGATCCACGGAAGCGAGCCGCGGCTGCAAGCATCTCTGCCGGCACTGCCCAATCGTGCCGGTGTACAAAGGCGCCTTCCGCATCGTTGCGCGCGATGTGGTGATGGCGGATGTGCGCCAGCAGGTGGCCGCGGGGGCGCAGCACATCTCGTTCGGCGATCCGGATTTTTTCAATGGCATCCGCCACGCGATGGAACTTGTCGAGCAGTTTCACTGCGAATTTCCCGAGGTCACCTACGATGTGACCATCAAGATCGAGCATCTTCGGAAACACGAGGCGCATCTCGAGCGTTTGCGCGACACCGGATGCCTGTTTGTCATCAGCGCGGTGGAATCTGTGGACGACGAAATCCTGAAACGTCTGGATAAAGGACACACACGCGCTGATTTCCTGGCGGTGGTGCAGAAATTCCGTGAGCTGGGCATGATCCTGCACCCGACTTTCGTGCCGTTCAATCCTTGGACGACGGTGAGCGGCTATCTCGACCTGCTCACCGTGCTGCGGGACGAAAATCTGGTGGAAAATGTCGCACCAGTACAGCTTGGCATTCGATTGCTGATTCCCGAAGGCTCGCGGCTGCTGGAGTTGGATGAAGTGCGGCGCAATGTTGGGCTGTTTGACGCGAAATCGCTGGTTTATCCCTGGAAGAATGAGGATGCCCGACTCGATGCGCTAAGTGAACAAGTCCAGAGCATCGCTGCGGATGCCGACCGCCGCAAGCAAAGTCGCTCGGCAACGTTCGAACAGATTTGGAGGGCGGCCCACGAGACGGCAGGCATGGGTGCGCCAGCTTTAGACTCGGCGCGACCTGCGCAGCCAGTGCCGTTTCTTAGCGAGCCGTGGTACTGCTGCGCCGAGCCGACCGCCGACCAGTTGGTCTCCATCGGTGCTATCGCGAAAAAAGCTGCGCCAGTAACAGCAAATACAACAGCTGCACCGGACGGGTTCGTGTGAGCGATCCGACCGAAGTATCGGAACCGCGAGGAAAGCGGGTGTTGCTGTTCGCGTCCAAGCTTGGATATCAGACGCGCAGTTTCGATGAAGCGGCGCGCAAGCTGGGCATCGAACTGATTTTTGTCACGGATCGCTGCCATCAACTTGAGGATCCCTGGGGCGATCGCGCCATTCCCGTGCACTTCGAGACGCCAGAAATCGCGGCGTATGAAGCCTTGCAAGCCGTGCGCGGGAGCAATGCCTTGCCCGACGGCATTCTTGCGCTGGGGGATCGCCCGGCGGTTGTGGCCGCGTGTGTCGCACGCGGATTGGCGCTTGCTTACAATCACCCGGCCGCAGTGGAAGCGTGCCGCAGCAAGTTGCGCATGCGCGAAATTTTTCGCGACGCCGGTTTGCTGACGCCATGGTTCCGCATCGTCTCGCTGCATCCGACGCCAGAGCCCGCGCTGCTCGGCATCCACTATCCGTGCGTGCTCAAGCCGGTGTCGCTGTCCGCCAGTCAGGGCGTGGTTCGCGCCAACAATCGCGCGGAATTTCTTGCTGCCGCCGAACGCATCCGACGCTTGCTGTCGTCGCCGGAAATCGCTGCCACACGCGAGCCGCATCTGGATCAGATCATTGTTGAGGGCTACATACCTGGCAGGGAAGTTGCGGTGGAAGGGCTGATTACCGAGGGCCGGTTGCGCGTGCTCGCGATTTTCGACAAACCCGATCCGCTGGAAGGCCCGTACTTTGAGGAAACGATTTACGTTACGCCGTCGCGTTTGACGGAAGCACAGCAACGCGCGATCGAGCGCTGCGCGGCAGGGGCGGTGCGCGCGCTCGGCCTCTCGCACGGTGCCGTTCACGCGGAGTTCCGCATCAATGAGGAAGGGATCTGGCCGCTGGAAGTTGCGCCGCGGCCGATAGGCGGACTTTGCGCTCGCGCGCTGCGTTTTACCGGGTCGACCATCGCTCGTGTCGCATCGTCTACTGAATCGATCGGTCTTGAGGAGCTTCTACTACGGCATTGCGCGGATCTGCCCGGAAGCGATGCATTGCGCGAATCCTGCGCCTCTGCGGTGATGATGATCCCGGTGCCACGCAGCGGCGTCTTCGAAAGCATCGCGGGCGAAGCCGAAGCTCGCGCCACCGCCAACATCACCGAACTGCACATCACGGCTCGCCTGCATGACCACATTGCAGCGTGGCCCGAAGGATCGAGCTACTTGGGTTTCCTTTTCGCAAGAGCAAATACGCCAGCTGAAGCGGAAGCAGCGCTCCGCAAAGCTCACGAAAAAGTAAAGTTTACTTTGACTCCGCGACTGCCGGTGGAACATCCCGCGACGCGGCAAATGGTGGAATGAACTCTCACTTGCGAACGGCGAACTACTTCACCCAGCTCCGCCTCAGCCCTTGGCCTTTGGCGCTACATATCCTTCTGGGAGTTTGGAGCCTTCGCCGAAGAAAAACTGCTCCAACTGTTCCTGCATGATCTTCTGCGAGTTGGGATCAAGCGGATTCAACCGGTATTCGTTCATGATCATCTTGGAATGTTCGATCCACAGCTTCCAGGCATCTTTTGAGACATTTTCATAGATGCGCTGTCCGAGTTCGCCTTTCCAGGGCACGCGGTCGAGACCTGGGAGCTCTTTGCCAAATTTTACGCACTGCACCATGCGCGTTCCGGGTTTGACCGGCTCGCTGGAAGGTGTCGGACCGCAGGAATCGTTGGCCATTGCGAAGCGTACCTCTCGAAAAGCTGACCCATACTCTACATTTCTGACGATACCGTAACGCCGGAAAATTTCCTAGTCGCCAGCATTAGGGTATCCGCTCTATAGACGCACGCCTTCGCTCCACTTACGCTCTCGGCAAATTGGATCAAAACCATATGGCGTCGCGGCCATCTGGGTCGGCGGATCGGCGAACAACAGAAGGATTTAGCAGAATAAATACTCGGCAGGTAAATGTCGGACGACATCGTTCCTAGCCATGTCATTACGCCTGGCAGGTTGCAGCAAGCTTACCAGGCGTGCCTGAATCAGCTGATTGCCAGCGACTCGCTGCGACGACTGTGGGCGAAAGACGTGTCGCTGTGGCCTGCGGACGAGCGAGCGCGCAGCCTCGGTAACGCGAATCTCGGCTGGCTTGATCTGCCACATAGCCTGCTCGAATATATGTCCCGCATCGGGGCATGTGTGGATGGCGCGCAGCGCGACGGCTTCCTGGATGTCGTGCTCATCGCTACCGACGAACCCCATTTCGCAATGGAAGCTGCCGGCGGGGACTCCGGCGAAAGCCGCTGGCGGCGCGTTTTTCTCCTCGACAGCATTGAGCCCGCTGCAATCCGCTCAATCGATGAACAACTCGATCTTCCGCGCACTCTCTTTGTGTTTGCCAGCAAATCCGGAAAGCACATTGAGATGCACTCGCTGTTCCTCTATTTCCTCGCACGATTGAAAGCTCATGGAGCTTGCGATCTTGGGCGTTCGTTCGTTGCGGTCACCGAAGAAGGCTCGTATCTCGCCGAACATGCCGGTACCTATGGTTTCCGTGCGGCTTTCATCCACCCGCCGGGCATCCCCGGTCATTTTTCATCCCTGCTTCACTTGAGTCTTCTACTGTCTGGGCTCGGGCGATCGGACGGGAGGGACCTCGCGGCGCGCGTCATTGCGATGCGCGATCTCTGCCAATCGCAAACGCCGGCCGAAAGCAATCCCGCTCTTTCACTCGCTGCCCTGCTCGTAGCTGGTGCAAGCGATAGTCATAACAAATTGCTCCTGCATGGCGCGATGAGTTTGCAACCCGTTGCCCATCGCATCGCTCATCTGGTGGCCAGGAGTACCAGCGTTGGTGGCCGGGGAATCGTTCCATTCAATGCGAGCGTTCCATTCGGCATGGAGGCTTACCGGAAAGGCGCCATCGCTGTCAGGCTGAGCATGTACGGTGACGAAGATGCCTCCACTCAGAATAGCGAATTGAACGCCGTGGACGACGATTTGCCCACCGTTTCGATTCAGCTGCAGACTCCGGCCGACCTGGGCGGAGAAATGTTTGTATGGCAGGTCGCCACCGCGCTGGCGTGCTCGTCATTGGGAGTGAATCCCTTCGATCAGTCCGACGCGCGCGGCGGGAGTAACGGATCGCTTGCAGCTGTGGAGGATCTGGCGGCCGGACGCGAATTCCCGACCACGAGGCCTAGAGTGGTCGAAAAAGGCTTGGAACTTTATGCGGAAGGCGACACCCGGCTCGAGATTTCGACGCTGAATTTTACCGAGGCGTTGCGGACGTTTTTTGAGTTGCGCCGCGCCAACAGCTATATCGCGATCCTTTGTTTCAGCGATGGCCATGATCCGGCGGTGCAGAGTGCGTTCGTTCGCATGCGCGATGAACTCGCTTCCGCGCTGGATATTCCGGTGATGCTGAACATCGGCACACGCGCTCGCCACTGCTTCAGTGAGAGCCGCACATCTTCTGCGTCCAATGGGCTTTTTCTGATTGTGACCGCTGAGGCTGCTTGCGACATGGCTATCCCCGGTGCCGGCTACACGTTTGGGCAATTGCAGATGGCTTTCGCGATGGCCGAGTTCGCTGCCTTGCAATCACGCCAACAGCCGGTCATGCGCGTGCACCTTGCTGCTGGTCTGAAAAGTGGTCTCACCGAACTCGAACACGTTTTTCATCAGGCATTGAGCAATACCCGTGCCGTGGCTCGCTAATCTGGCGTTAAAGCTGCCCCTCCAGGATAAAATCTGCAGTGCCATAGCATCCCTCATGGGCGGAGGTCCGCGCGAAGTGTGCAAAATCACGACTTTGTTCTGGGACATCGGAGGCGTGATTCTTACCAACGGATGGGATCGCGGCTCACGGCGCCTCGCCGCGGACACGTTTCACTTCGATTGGGAAGAATTTCAGGATCGACACGAACTGACATTCCCTGCTTTTGATTCTGGGCACATTTCACTGGACGAATATCTCGATCGCACGCTGTTTTACCGTCCGCGATCGTTTACGCGCGAGGAGTTCAGCGCCTTCATGTTCGCGCAATCGAGGGAATATCCGGAATCCCGAGCCGTCCTGGATAAGGTCGCCCGCTCCGGCAAATATTTTATTGGGGCCATCAACAACGAGCCGCTGGAGCTCAACGAATACCGCATTGTGGCGTTTCATCTCCGTCGGGATTTCCAGGTGTTTTTCAGTTCCTGCTACATGCACTCGCGCAAGCCCGAGGAACTCATTTTTCGCATGGCGCTGCGGGTCACGCAACGGCCCGCAGCGAACTGTGTGTTCATCGACGATCGTGCCTTAAACCTTGAAAGTCCCCGCAAACTGGGCATGAATGTCATTCACTATCAGGACGCGCACCAATTGCGCAGTGATCTGCAAAAGTATGACGTTGAGGTATAGTGTCGAACGCCCTGTATTTTGCCGGGCATCCGCATTCGACGCTTGAAGCCGAACCGAGGGAGATCATCGCCGTGGATGCTGAACGTTCGCGACCCGCAAATGCGGCAGAGCCTTGCACTGTTATTTTGTTCGGTGCCTCCGGAGACCTGGCCAAGCGCAAAGTGATTCCCGCGATGTACGATCTGGCCAATCACGGCGCGCTGGGTTCGCAGTACGCCATCCTGGGTTTTGCCCGCACGCCCATGACCGATGAAAGTTTTAGGCTCGCGCTAGGTGAAGCCGCGAAGACGATCTCTGAAGTAGGGCCGATTGATCCCAAGGATTGGAATGCTTTTGCCGGCAATCTCCACTATCACGCCGGTGAATACGGCAACGCTGAAGATTTTGCCAAGCTGGCAAAGCATTTGGAGGAATTGGAGTCGTCCAAAAAGATGTGCGGAAACCGCCTGTTTTATCTTTCCACGCCGCCTGAGGTGTATCCGCAGATTGTGGAGCAACTCGGCCGGTCGGGGCTTTCCAAGCCGTGCACGGCAAATTCCTGGACGCGGATCATTATCGAAAAGCCATTCGGCCGCGACCTCGCTTCCGCCAAGGAATTGAACAAGATCGTTCTCAGCGTTTTCGATGAGTCGCAGGTCTACAGAATCGATCACTACCTTGGCAAGGACACGGTGCAAAATCTGTTAGTCCTGCGGTTCGGTAACGGCATCTTTGAGCCGCTGTGGAATCGCAACTACGTCGATCATGTGGAGATCACCGCCGCGGAAACTCTTGGAGTGGAGCGGCGCGGCGGCTTCTACGAAACCGCCGGCGCGCTGCGCGACATGATTCAAAGCCATGTTTTGCAATTGACTTCGTTGGTTGCCGTCGAGCCGCCTGCTTCCTTCGACGCCACCGCATTGCGCAATGAGAAACTCAAGGTGCTGCAATCCATCCGGCCCTTCGACCTCGGAATGGTGGCGCAGTCGGTAGTGCGCGGCCAGTACGCACCGGGAAACGTCGACTCGAAAACCGTTCCTGGCTACCGCCAGGAGCAAGGAGTCAATGCCAAATCGCGCACCGAAACGTTCGTCTCCATGCAGTTGCAGATCGACAATTGGCGCTGGGCTGACGTTCCTTTTTACTTGCGGACGGGAAAGCGGCTTGAGAAGCGCAGCACGGAAATTGTGATTCAGTTTAAAAAAGCGCCGCACATCGTGTTCCGCGATCGCGATATTGAGCCTAATCGGCTGGTTCTCAACATTCAGCCGGACGAAGGCATTTCGATTTCCTTCGGCGCCAAGCGTCCGGGCCCAGAGATGAGCATCGGCAACGTGAATATGAATTTCAGCTATCGCGAAGGTTTTGGCGACGGCGCTCACAGCGCTTACGCAACGCTGATCAGCGATTGCGTACGCGGAGACGCTACACTGTTTGATCGCGGCGACTCTGTCGAGGCCGCGTGGGCGTTGGTCGATCCCATTCTCGATGTCTGGAGCGCGGCAAAAACCGCCAGCGTTCCGCAATATCCAGCCGGCAGTTGGGGGCCTCGCGAATCCGACCAACTGTTGGAGCGCGAGGGCCGGCAGTGGTTCAATCCGTAGCCGTGCAAGACGTTTGCATCGAGTTCTCGGCTTGTATTTTGTAGCGGCCGCCTTTGAAGCGAGCGTTTTTTGACGAAGGAAAGAGGATTGTGTGTAGTGCATGGCAGGGACGAGAAAATTCGCGGTTCTATCTTTGGGGGACTAGGTGATTCTTGCGGGTGATGTAGGCGGCACAAAGTGCAACCTCGCGCTCTTCTCCGAGAAGAACGGGAAACTCTCGACCGTCTTCAAGCAGCGCTTCGCCAGCAAAGAATTCGCGTCCTTCGACCTGATCGTTAAGGAATTTTCGCGCCAGGCGGCTTCTCATCTTCGTGGCGATCGCGTTATCGCCGCGGGCTTCGGCGTTGCGGGCCCTGTCATTGACAATCACGTTCGCGCCACCAATCTGCCCTGGGTTGTGGATGCGCGCATCCTTGAAGCCGAGCTCGAAGTACCGAAGATCGTGCTCATGAACGATCTCGGTGCCACCGGTCACAGCATCGAGCATCTGGCGGAAGATGAATTCGCGGTCTTGAATCCGGGCAGGCCCGAACCAGGAGGAACGCGCGCGCTCATCGCTGCGGGAACCGGCCTCGGCCAATCTTTTCTGGTGTGGGACGGCGCGCGCTATCGCATCGCTCCTTCCGAAGGAGGTCACTCGGATTTTGCGCCGCACACCGATCAGCAAATTGAATTGCTGCGATTCATGCGCCGCCGCTATCCGCAAGTCAGTTGGGAGCTGATTCTCTCCGGCCGCGGATTTCGCACTCTGCACGAATTTCTCTCGCCCAACGTCAAGCATGCATCGTTCGAAGATCCCGACGCAGATCCCGCGCCGGAAATTACGCGCCTGGGACTCTCTAATGCATGCCCGGTCTGCGTGGAAACTCTCGACCTGTGGTGCGCGGCCTACGGCGCGGAAGCCGGCAACCTAGCACTCAAAGTTCTGGCCTTGGGCGGCGTTTACGTCGCCGGCGGAATCGCCGTTAAAATCATCGAAAAAATGAAAGACGGCAAATTCCTGAACGCCTTCCGCGACAAATGGAAATTCGAGACGTTAATGGCCAACATCCCCGTCTCCGTCGTACTCAATGAATCCGCGCCCTTACTAGGCGCCGCCTACGAAGCCTACGCGTCCATCCGCAGATAGGTAAGCGATTCGCACTGGCACTCGTTCTGTATGCCTCCAATCGAATTTTGTTATTCTGTAGCCAGTTCTCGCCGCAGTTTTCGCGTCAAGAAGGAGCACACCATGTCCAGTGCCGTCACCACGCACGTCCCCGATATCGAAAACTATGTTGGCGGTGCCTGGCATCGCTCCGCGGCTACGGAATACGTCAATGTCGCAAATCCCGCGACGGCTGAAATTTTGGCGCGCACTCCGCTCTCCACCAACGCCGACGTCGAAACTGCGGTGCAAGCCGCCGTTGCGGCTTTTCCTGGATGGCGCCGCACTCCCGTGGGTGAACGGATTCAATATCTGTTCCGGCTGAAAAATTTGTTCGAGGAACACATGGACGAACTGTCGCGACTGACCACCACGGAAAATGGAAAGACCTTCGGCGAAGCGAAGGCCGAGATGCGCCGCGCGATTGAAAATGTCGAGGTTGCCTGCGGCACGCCGATGATGATGCAGGGCTACAACCTCGAAGACGTGACTCCGGGTGTGGACGAGATGATGATTCGCCAGCCGCTTGGCGTCGTCGCGGCGATTACCCCATTCAATTTTCCACTGATGGTGCCGTTCTGGTTTTTGCCCTACGCGATTGCCTGCGGCAACACCTTGGTATTGAAGCCGTCCGAGCGCGTGCCTATTACCATGCGCCGCGCTATCGAGCTGATCGAAAAAACGGGCTTGCCCAAGGGCGTCGTAAATCTGGTGAACGGCGGGCGCGAAGTTGTGGATGCGCTGTGCGATCACCCGCAAATTCGCGCGGTAAGCTTTGTCGGATCAACGCCGGTGGCCAAGCATGTGTACGTTCGATCAGCGCAGAGTGGCAAACGCAGCCAGTGCCAGGGCGGCGCGAAAAATCACGTGATCGTGCTGCCCGATGCCGACATGGACCTAGCGACGCAGATCATCAGCGATAGTGCGTTCGGTTGCGCCGGGCAGCGCTGCCTCGCTGTTTCCGTCGCCGTCACCGTCGGTGAAGCGCAAAAAACTTTTCGCGACGCGATTGCCACTGCCGCGTCCGCGATCCGTGTGGGCAACGGCCTGGAATCCGGCGTGCAGATGGGTCCGGTGATCACGCCGGACAGCAAGAAGCGCATCGAATCCCTGATCGGCACAGGCGTCAGTGATGGCGCCAAGCCCATCGTCGACGGCCGCAACGCGAAAATTCCCAATCACGAAGGCGGAAATTTTCTCAAGCCCACCGTCCTCGATGGCGTCCCGGTTTCCAGCGCGCTGGCGCACACCGAAATTTTTGGACCTGTGCTCAGCCTCGTCCACGCCAGCAACATCGACGAAGCCATCGATTTCGTCCGCCGCAGCCCCTACGGCAACCAGGCTTCGCTGTTCACCACCAGCGGCGCCGCCGCGCGAAAATTCCGCTACGAAGCTCCCGCCGGAAATATAGGCATTAACATCGGCGTCGCCGCGCCCATGGCGTATTTCCCGTTCAGCGGCTGGAAAGAAAGCTTCTACGGCATCCTCCACGGCCAAGGCAAAGATGGCGTGGAGTTCTACACCGAATCCAAAATCGTAGTAGAACGCTGGAGCCGGCAGGAAACCCGTAAGTTCTAATAGCCCTGCCTCTGTTTAGTCGACGCGGGTTCATCTCTCGATCATGCAACCATGACCACACATCCCCTCCGCCTCGACGTCCACGAACAAATCGAATGCGCCCACACGCTCGCCTCTCGCTTCTACACCGATCCCGCCATCCTCGAAATCGAAAAATCCAAGATCTTCCACAAAATCTGGCAAATGGTCGGCACCCTCGATCAACCCTGTGGCGAAATGAACGGAGCAAATCACACCATAGCCGATCCCGAAACGTTTTTCACCGCCGAGCTGGCTGGCGAACCGATCGTCATTGTTCGCGACAAACAAGGTACGCTTCGCGCGTTCAGTAACGTATGCCGCCATCGAGCCGGACCCATTGCGTCAGGCAGCGGCTGCAAAAATGTTCTGCGCTGCGGCTATCACGGGTGGACCTACACGCTCGACGGCCGTCTCATCGGTACACCTGACGTTGAGGGCGTCGAGTTCTTCGATCGCACCACCATGGGCATGTTTCCGCTGCGTGTCGAAACCTGGGAGAAATTCATCTTCGTGAATTTTGATCCTGAAGCCGAGCCGCTATCCGCATACCTCGGCGACATTCCCCAACAAGCTCGCGGCTTCCAGTTCGACGGCCTGCACCGGGTTGAGCGCCGCGACTACATCATCGATTGCAACTGGAAGGTCTACGTCGACAACTACCTGGAGGGCTATCACATCCCAATCGCGCATCCGGGCTTGATGCGTGAAATCGACTACTCTCAATACCGCACCGATACTTTCCGCTATCACTCCCAACAGTTCGCGCCCATTCGCGCGATGAAGGCCGAGGACACAGCAGAGCGTGCGTACGCACCGGGCACCGGCCTGCAAGAAGCGCTCTATTTCTGGGTTTTTCCCAACCTGATGCTCAACATTTATCCCGACAACATTTCCACGAATTTGATCGTGCCCATATCACACGAAAAAACGCTGACAATCTTCGAATGGTTTTTTCACGATCCCGGTTCAGCCAAGGTGCAGGAACGTGTGAAAAAGGCTGTCGCGTTCAGCGATGAGGTCCAGCAGGAAGATATCGGCCTTTGCGAAAACGTGCAGAAAGGTCTGCGCTCCTCTACGTATGACCGCGGCCGTTACTCGGTCAAACGCGAAAACGGCGTGCATCATTTTCATATGCTGCTCAGCGAATTCCTCGAACGCCCGGCAGGAAAGTGATATCAGGAGCGGCCGATTCTGGAACTACTTGGCGGATTTCGCTTTGACGAGGTCAGCGTCCGATTGCGCCTTTGTGATTGGTAGCTGGGCGTAGATAGTGGCGCGATCTTCGTAAAGTTCGGCACGATTGGGATTTTTGGCGATGAGGTCATCGTAAGCGCCGAGTGCGTCGAACCAGAGACGGTGATCGACGAAAATTCGCGCACGCGATAGCGCAGAGTCGTATGGCGCACCTTGAGAAACGGCCGCGATCTCCTTCTCGATGGCTGCCTTCTCTGCAGCCGATACCATCACAAATTCCAGCGGATCACTGGCCAGCGGGTTCGGCAGAACTTGCACGCGCCAGTAGTAGGTTTCTCCCGGCTGGAATTTTGTCTGCGCGCCGTCCAGGACAAAACGCGGTTCCTTGGTTTGATGCTTTTCCAGTTGAGCTTCGTCCTCGTCGGTGATGATCAGAATGTAGCCTTCGTTGTGGCCGGTAAAGGTCCAAGAAAATAATGGACTCGCTCCGTAGAATTTGGCTCGCTTGGGCGCAAGCAGCGTGGCTGAAGGGATAGCAGTGGCGCGGCTGGCACCGAGCATGGTGGCCACTTTTTTATCTGATTTCCCATCGGAGACATCAAAGCCACTGAGGTCGGCGTCCAGTTTTTTCTTGGGCTTCGCGGCAGCCGTAGCGTCTGACTTTGGCGGCGGCTGTTGCGCGACGCTCGCCGACGAGAGCGTCAGCGCCAGCAGGCAGAAACTCAGCAGTGCACGCTTCATGGATTCACCTCGCCACTCACTTCGTCTGGACTCGGCAATTTTACGCTATACAACGGAACATCGGTGGTGAAGCCGCGAACCGGGCGTTCACCTAAAGAGACGACGGTAAATTGATCGCGGATGAGCTCGCAAGTCGCCGGACTGAACACAATCGGAGCGCCGCAATCCTTCGTCAGCGACTCCAACCGCGACGCGAGATTCACCGCTTCACCTATAACGGAATATTCCAGCCGATCGGGCGAGCCGACATTGCCAGCCGTTACCTGACCGGTATGGATACCGATACCGATTTTTAGCGGCGGATCACCGGGAGCTTTGTTGGCGTTCCATTCATCCACACGCGCGAGCATTTCCACGGCACAGCGCACGGCGCGGCAGGCGTCTTCTTTGGCGCCTTCGGTGAGTGGCGCGCCAAAAACCACCATGATGCCGTCCCCGATGAATTTGTTGAGAAATCCGCGATTTTTCTTCACCATATCACTCATCACCGTCAGATAACGATTGAGCCATGCAAGAACTTCGCTCGACGGAACGCCGGCGGTGGTGGCGGTAAAGCTGCGGATGTCGGAAAAGAGAATGGTAGCGACGCGCTCTTCACCAGCCAGCACGATGGCGTCGCGATTTTTCCAGATTTCGGCGGCGACGTCCGCAGACACGTAGCGTTCGAACAAACCCATCAGCTGACGACGTTCCGCTTCCATCGCTACTTTCTGGCGGCGCTCTTCCACCGAGCGATAGCCGAGGCCTGCAGGCAGCGCAGCGACGAGGCACAACTCCATGGAGACCGGCGGAACCCACATGTGACGCCAGGAAAACAGAGTCATGGCAACTACAAAGATGCCGGTTGCCAGCACGGTGCACGCAATCAGCGCCACCGACCAGCGGCTGCGCACTGCGAGAAAAATAACAATGAAGGCAAAAATCACGCCGGCGAAAACACGCGGCAGAATGTGCATCGTGCTCAACGCATTTCCGTGCAGCAGGGAAGCGACGGCGGCGCCGTGAATCTCTGCGCCTGAAAGGATGCGGCGGCCGCTGATATCAATTCCAGCGCGGGATGCCGGGGTGGTGAACAGGTCCTTGCCCATTTCGCTGGACTGGCCGACGATGACCACTTTGTTGGCGAAGATCGTGGCGTCGAAATCCGTCGCGAGTAGAAGGCCGGCGGAGATCACCGTCGTCGGCGCGGACGGATGAAAATGGATCCACGCGGAATCCGGGTTCGTCCTGGCCAGCGGAAGTTTGTGCCGGCCGAAGAGCAGGAACCCTTCGCCGCCGGGGCGCAGATGCTGTTCGGAAGCCAGGTCGGCCAAGGCAACCGGAAGAGAGAGCCCTTTATATTTTTCGGTGGTGACGCGCAAAAACATGCGGCGCACCGCACCATCTTCATCAATCGGAAGATCGCCGAACGCCACCCCGGCCGCGGCTTTGCGGAAGGATTCCAGCGGATCGCTTTGCTGGTGCGTGGCGAAACCGTATTCGTTGACGAGCACGACATTGCCGGCGTCATCGATCACTTTCGCGAGGCGCGCATCGTCCGCTTCGGCGCGCGCGACATCGAGGATGACGTCGACGCCGATCACACTCGGTTTGCCTTGAGCAATTTTCTCGATGATGTCGGCGAGCAGCAGACGCGGGATCGGGAAGGCGTTGTGGCGACGCACGAAATCATCGTCGAAATCCACATTGATCACTTCGGACGAGGGGGGTTCGTGATGTTGAGCGGCAACCATGAGGTCGTACGCGCGCAGATCAAGGGATTCGAGAAGATCGCCTTGCTCGAGCGAAAAAATGATCAACGTGAGAAGAATGCTGAGAAAGGAGATGGCGGCGAGGTGCGGGATGTGGAGGGATCGGCCAGGCGCTGTCATTTCTCAGGGGGTATTAGTTGAAGGCGCTTGCACGCAGCATGGGAAAAATGTCGATAGGCGTGGACATAAACATGCGCGCATTGGCAGATTGACGCAAGGCTACGCCGGATAGCGGCAGGCGCTCGGCCAGTCCCGGCAAAGCCATGGGGCTTTGATTGCCCGCCGTGGCTTTGTCGACGTTGTCGTGAATGAAGGCGAAGAGCTCTCCGGCAGTGACAGTGCCGTCTTTGTTGAAGTCCGCTTCGCCCTGCAGGCCTTTCAGAAGGAAGAAAGTGAAGACGCCGTGCCCGCCGCCCCATTTGTCAGATTCATATGAAAGCTGGCTGATATCGCTAGCGGTGATTACCGCACGGTCGGAATCGTTGGCGGCTTTGGCAACGTATTGATTCACGAGGTTGTTGGATTTTTTGCCGCGACGCTCGCCGCTGAACCCGTAACTGTGACAAGTATCGGCAAAGGTGATCACGCGCTTGGCTTTCAGCACCCGACTGAAAACATCCTGTAGCTGCCACATCGGAAACGCGGTGCCGCCCATATCGTCCAGCTTGGTGTCGTAGGTAAGCAGGTAGAGATTACGTGGATCGTTAGGATCCGGCGCGCCATGGCCCGCGATGTAGAGCACGACTTGATCTTGCGGCTGCGCTTTGGTGAGAAACGTGAACAGTGCGCTGCGAACGTTTTGCGCTGTGGCGTCTTCATTCAACAAAATACGTACATGATCCTTGGGAAAGAACCGCCGTCGGCGGACAGTAAAAATTCCTGAAAATCTTTAGCGTCGCGATCGGCGAACTGCAAGCTGGTGATGCCGCCGGCGGTGTCGGCATAGCGCGCGATGCCGACGATCACCGCATATTTGTCTGCGGCCGGCACCTTATCAGGCTTGATGGAAATGCGTTTGTTGTCGGACGGAGCCGAGTCCTGCGTCTGGATGAGGAAAGCCGCATAGTGTACGCGCTGCATGGAATCAGTAAAGGAAACTTCGAACGAATTGCGGCCTTTGCGGAGCCGAAAGCCTTGCTGATGATTGAGATCGAGTTTGCAGAGAACGCCATCGGCCATCGCGCTGGTGGTCATGATCATGTTGGAGGCGTCGGTGTTGAGCTTGGTGTAGATGCTGCCGGGATTGACCTGGTTGGGCCGCTTGCCGACGTGGATTACCAGCTGATCGACGTCAGTGTTGGGGACAAGCACGGCGCCTTCGGGTTCCACCTGGAGCTGGAGCTGTGGTATTTCCAGCGTGATAGGCTCGGGCGCAGTGTCCGCTGCGTTGCTGGAAGCCAGAACGACACCAGCGGCGCTAGCGATGATCGCGCAGGCCAGGATGACGAAGAAGCGCATCGGTTCACCGATCTAACTGACGTCTAACATATGCCACGACGCGCGTGATGATAGCGGAAAGCTATAGTCCTTGTCATGGTGCAATCGAACAACTGACTTGACAATCTCGCCGAGCGGGATTAGTACCGTGGTAGCCTTTTTCCATTGCTGTCCCGAAGGTCGACGACGCAGCACTCTCCGCAATGCAGATTTTTTCTCGCAAGATCACAGGAGGAACCATGAACCGCGCTTCCGTATTCGCACGGTTGATCGCACTGATGTGCGCATTAACGTGCACGCTTTCGCCGCTGCGCGCGCAGCAGACGGCGACCGAGTATAACGACAAAGATAAGCAGAAATTGGCGCAAATCGCACAACGCCCCGAGGTCATCCACCATATTCAGGAAGCCTGGGACGCGCGACGCCGGCAGGACATGGAATTCGCATTCAACGTGAACCAGTCTTCGCGAATCGGCGAATTGTCGCTGTCGGAGTTGGCCACGTTTCGCCAAAACTTCGGCGAGCTATACAACAATCCGGTTTTGATGCGCTACGTGAACTCGCTGGGACAGAAGATCGTGCCGCAAGGTTCGCCAAACCTCTATTCGTTCCGGCTGCTGCTGGATCCAGTTCCGCGAGCGGAAGCGCTTTCGACTGGCACGATTTATATCTCCACGGGGCTGGTCTCGATGCTGGATAGCGAAGCGCAGTTGGCCTACGTGCTGGGTCATGAGATCGCGCACGTAGAGCGGCGGCACACCTACAACACCATCCGCAACGAAATTCTCGAGGAAGAGTTTGACCGCGAGAAGCAAGCGGATGTCGGCAAGAAGCGCGCGATTTTTGGCGCGGTGTCGGCCATTGGCGGCGCGGCTGCCGGTGGCGCGATCGGCGGATATTCGGGCGCACTGATCGGCGCGGGAATCGGCGCGGCTGGTGGAATTGCCGGAGCATTTTTGTTCCGCAACAAATTCCAGCCGACGGAATGGTCCACGGTGTACGAAGATGAGGCCGACGAAGCCGGCTTGAAGTACATGCTGGAACAGAACTACGATGCGCGCGAAATCCCCCGAATGTACGCGCGGCTCGACAACCTGGTGGGGCGCGACAGCCGCGTCGGCCTCGGATTCATCGGGAAGCCGGAGCGCACCCGCGAACGTTCGGCGACGATCACCAAGCTGGTCACCACCAGCTATAAGGCCACCCTGGAAGAAAAAATGAAGAAGGGGCTAACCAGTTCCGGTCCGGAATTTCAGCTGCTGATGTCGGCGCTGAAGCGTGACAACGGCGTCATCGCGCTGGACTATGACCTGTACGACATGGCGCGCGCCGATCTGGAAGATGCGGTGAAGCTGCGCACCAACGATCCACGCGCGCACTACTATCTTGGTCAGGTAATGGTGGCAACCGGCCGCACTCAGGAAGAAAAACAGGGAGCCATGCAGGAGTTTTTGCAGGCCGTGCAATTCGATGCCGAGCGCGGCGCATATGCCGAGCCACATTTGGAAGAAGCGTTGTTTCACTTGTCGCAGAACGATCCGGGTCTGCAGGATCAGGCGCGCAAAGAACTGAAGACGTACGTCGCGTTGTACCAGCGGCAGCATGCGGGTTCACTGCCGCCGAACATGTACATCATCTACGATTACTTTTTGCTGACCGGAGATAAGAGCTGGTACATTCCGCCGGCGGGAGTGGTCAGCACCAAGAACGTGGAATCGCTGAACGTGACGCAGGGCGCTGCGCACGTCGCCAGCGCTACAGAAGTTGTGGCGCGTGCGACGGGTGGATCGTCAGAGCGGAGCGAAACTGTTGCGGCTCCCGCGGAGAAACCCGCAACGAAAGCGCCGGTAAAGAAGGCTTCGGCTGTTGCGCCGGTGGCGCCTCACTGATCGATTCGTCGGCCTCAACTGCATCCGGAGGTGCTCGTGTCACGGGCACCTCTGTGCACATTTCTAGGAGAGTACGCATGAGATTTTTGCGAATTGCGTTGGCAGGCTTGCTGCTCGTGGTGTGCTGCAGTGGAATTCGAGCTCAGGACAAGAAAGTTCTCGGGATCATGCCGGTTTTCGATACCTCCGGCGATCCGTTCGGTCAGCAGTTCGCGCAGAATTTGACGGCCATGATTTACGACAAGCTTGAAGGCGCGCCGTTCGAAGTGGTGCTGCTGAATCCCGGCGGACTTTACAACCCATTGCTGCCGGACACGCAGGAATACGTGCAAGGCTCGGGCGTATCGTCGGTGCTGGTGGCGATGCTGAAACCAACGGACAAACCACAAAAGGGCGACTTCATTTTACATTTGGAATCGAAGATTCAGGATTTGAGTGGCAAGGATCTGAACACGGCGAACTTCAGCGGTAAACTCAGCCACAATGATGCGTTGCTGGATGCCGCGAAGATTGGCGTCGATTATGGCAGCAATTCTTCGTATACGGCGCGGCGCAGTCACGATCTGATTTCGGCAATGATGATGTCCAATGGGAGCCGCCCGTTCGCGAAGCAGCCACTCGGCAAAGTGGCGCTGGCGATGGCCGGCTCGATTCAGGCGCAAGCTTTGGCGCAAATGGGTGCAGGCGGCTCGACGCAATCGTCGGCCAGCGGAGCGTGCACGATCACGGTGCAGGTGCACTATGTGGCGAAGAAAGCTACTTCAAGGGCATACGACGTGATCATCAACGGGCAAAATAATTCTCTGTGGACCAAGGATGGTGTGACCACGCTGGAAAACTTCAAATCCGGGCCGATGTTTTTGCAAATAAGCGTCGCCGATGCGCCTTACCGGATGACCGTCCAGGATTTATATCAGGCGAATACGATGCTGGATTGCGCGAAACCCGAGCGGCAGTTGTCGCTTGATTTGGGCCCCGTTGGAGATGGGCTTTTGCACTGGAAGTGAGGCGCGTCCCGTTAAAAGCACGCGCTCCGGGCCGAAATCCAACTTCGTGACTCAGATTTTTTCGCCTGCGCGCTGGGCGGCGAATTGATTCCCAACATCGCGCGCCGAAACGCGACCGGCCCAAATCCACGCGTAGCGGCTCAACAGAGAACCTGCCAGGAAGCAGATCGCTGCGGCATAGCGCCCGGCCGGAACTGAGCCCCAGAAAAAGCGAACGAGCAGAGCCAATGGTCCGTTGAACAATCCCGCCACTCGAAAGGCCGCAGCGAGCTTGCCATGGTGAATGGGTGCGTTAGAAGGCAGACGGTTAAATTCAAAAAATGCTCCGAAAATGGTTTCGAGTCCTGAAGCCGCGTAGCCAAGAAATTGCATCGGCGGAATCAGAAATCCGGCCAACTCGAGGATTGCAGCGGAGCCACCGAGGCCGGAGACAAGGAAGTGCGCGGGAAGCAAGTTGCGATTTTCCGACCACACCGGAATCGCGGTCGCGCCGATCAGCACGGCGGTATAGGTAGCCAGCAGCATTCCGGTAATCGTGGCCGAAAATTCACCGATCCATCGCAGCACAAACAAAACTGGTTTCGTGTAGCCGTGCAGGATCAGCTCGTGACCGAGCAGCGCGGCAAACACGGATCCGGCGAACGCCACGAGAATCCACGCACCCATCGACATCGGCGACTGCACTTTGAACACACGCAGCATGTACAGGAAGCGCGAAGGACGACCAAGATCGGCGATCAGCAGCGCCGGACAAATTGCCGCGCCGGCCAAAGCCATCCACAGCAGCGGACGAATCACGTCCGGATCGCGATGGAAGATCTGTGCGGCGAATGCCATGCACGCGGACACGCCGGATATTCCGCCGAGGAAAAAATAAAGCGGGACCTCCCAGGTCCACACCGGTTGCTTCAGAGCTGGAAGTTCGTAGTAAGAATCGCGGCCCTGAATTTGCGGATTGAGGTGACCCAGGTGATTGCCGTTGCTCGCATGTGCGGCCCCCGCAGCGAGTTTGATTTCTTCTAGCCGGGCCTCGCTAGCTTTGCGCGGCGCTACCGAAGGCAAAGCCTCCGCGGCGGCGCGATTGTTGGCAGACGTGCTCATGACGTGAACACAAAAGCGGCACAAAGAATGCCGAAGAGAATGACTGCGGAAATCAGCGCTGAGGTCCAGGCACTTTTCTGGTAGATGGTGGGAATTTGCGGCGCTGGTGGAAGGTTATAGTTTTCCGGTTCGCCTAGGATGACAAAAAACGCGTTGATGCCTCCCACGCTGGTTTCCTGCGGGTCGTACAGAGCTGCGTCCGCGTATCCGCGCTGCTGCAATTCGGCGACGCGCTTCTTCCCGCGAGCCTGCAGCTCTTCCAACAGGCCGAATTGAATTGACTCCGTGGGGCACGCGGTGGCGCACGCCGGCTTCAGCCCGGCTTTTTGCCGGTCGTAGCAGAAGGTGCATTTGAAGGCGCGGCCATCATCGGGGCGCTTGTCGATTACGCCGAAAGGACAAGAAACCACGCAATAACCGCAGCCGTTACAAATGTCCGGCTGCACGTACACGCCGCCAAATTCCGTGCGCACGATCGAGCCGGTCGGGCAAGCTTCCAGACAGCCGGCATTCGCGCAATGTTTGCAAACGTCGGAAAGAAAAACCCAACGAAAGGGATCGCTGGTGTCTGCCAGCTGCGGCCCGGCCGTTTGCGGTTGCTCAAGGAACAAAACATGGCGCCAGCTGGAGTGGCCGAGCGCGGCGGTATTGTCATAAGACAAGCCGCTCCACACATAGCCGTCTGCGGGAACTTCGTTCCACTCTTTGCACGCGACTTCGCAGGCTTTGCAGCCGATGCAAGTCGTAGCGTCAGTGAGGAAAGCGGTGGTCTGAGTCATGCCGACGCCGATGCTTTCTGATTGGACCGCAATTCTTTCAGTCGCGGGGCATTATCCGACCGTCGTCCCCGCCATATTGTGCACAGCAGGCCTTTCGTTTCCATGATGCGCACGTTCGGTTCTTCCGAGATGGCCACCAGGTCATTCCCGATGTCACCTTTCACCAAACCCGAGTAGCCCCAATGATATGGCAAGCCGATCTGCTCAACTGATTTTCCGTCGATGCGAAGCGTCTGCATCCGTGGCGTAACCGCGGCGTGAGCTTCGACGGCTCCGCGAGCGGTGACGATGGTTACCCATTCGCCGTTGTTGATAGAGAGTTGCTTCGCGAGCGCCAGGGAGATTTCGCAGAATGGATCGGGTTGTAGTTCAGCGAGATGAGACAACGTGCGCGACATGCCGCCTGCGGTGTGATGTTCGGTCAAGCGATAGGTCGTTAGCACGTAGGGATAACGCGAATCCGGAGACGACGAGTATTCGTTTCCAGCGCGAGTGTGTGAATCCGCAACCGGATCGTTCTGGCGTTTCGGGTACAGCGGATTGCGGATGGGAGATTCGAGCGGCTCGTAATGTACCGGGAGCGGTCCATCGTTTAACCCGACCGGAACCCATATCCAGCCCAAGCCATCGGCGTGAAGGACAAAGGGTTTGTCGCCCGGCAAAGCGTCATCGCCTGTAGCGCCTTCTTTCGGCTGATGATCCGGTGGTTTTGTGGCCGTGAAATCCGGAACGTCTTCGCCAACCCATTTTTTCTGTTCGCCATCCCACCAGATCAATTTTTTTCTCTCGCTCCACGGTGAGCCGTCCGGCCGGGCCGATGCGCGGTTATAAATGATGCGGCGGTCCATCGGCCACGCCCAACCCCAGCCCTGACCCTGGAAATTTTTGGACGCGCGTTCGTTAGCACGATTTCTTTCAGGGGAAGGGAACACGCCGGAGTAGATCCAGCAGCCGCAGGCCGTGGAACCATCATTTTTGAGAGCCAGATAACCGGAAACGAGCTTGCGATCGGCTACCGTGTAGCCGTTCATTTCCTGCAGGATCTCTTCGGCGTTGGGTTCCTGATGTGGCCCTTCGGTTCGGTAACTCCAGGTGAGCGCGCGGAGGCCGTCATTCCGCGGCCGCGGATCCTTCTTGGCTTTTTCCTTCAGCAGCACGCCGAGGTGGTACATGAACCAAGTCTCACTGCGACAATCGCCGGGGGGCTCGACCGCTTTTTCGCGCCATTGCAGAAGGCGCTGCGTGTTGGTGAAGGTGCCATCTTTTTCCGCGTGACCCGCCGCTGGTAGCAGAAAGACTTCCGTCTGGATGTCTTCCGGGCGAACTTCGCCGCGCACCACCTCCGGTGATTCGTACCAGAAAGAAGCGCTTTCGATTTCCACCATGTCGCGAACGACGAGCCACTTCAGCTTGTGGAGCGCGCGGCGCTCCATGCCGGAGTTTGGCCCGGCGACCGCTGGATTTTGGCCCATAAGAAAGAGGCCATCCATTTTGCCGTCGAGCATGTCCAGCCAATACCCTTGATGTGAGTGATCGCCGGTTACGCGGGGCAACCAGTGGAAGCCATATTCGTTTTCAGGAGTAGCTGCATCGCCGTAATAAGCTTTGAAGAGACTGATCGCATATTTATCGAAGCCGTGCCATAAGCCAGTTTTCGGCTGATATTTCTCGAAATATTTGCTGAGGTTTCGTGATTCTTCGCCGAATTTCGGCATGCTCAGATAGCCGGGGAGAATGTCGTAAAGAGTCGGCACATCCGTGGAACCCTGAATGGAGGCGTGCCCGCGCAGCGCCATCACGCCGCCACCCGGCCGGCCCATGTTGCCCAGCACCAATTGCAGGATTGCCGCCGCGCGAATGATCTGCACGCCCGTGGAGTGTTGCGTCCAACCCACGGCGTAGCAGATGGCGCCGGTCTTTTCGGGCCCCGACGCGGAGCAATAAACCTGCGCGGCCTTCAGGAACGCGTCCTTCGAGATGCCGCAGTATTGCTCCACCATTTCCGGGGTGTAACGCGCGAAATGCTTTTTCAGCAGTTGAAACACGCACCGCGGATGCTGCAGTGTTTCGTCCTTTTTATACTTGCTGAGATCGGGCATGAGGTTGGAGCCCTGCTGCGCGTGTCCGCCCTGTGCGTCTCCATGCGATGTTTCCCGTGCATGGCTTTCGTGGATTTCGGCGCCGTCATAAATCCAGCTTTTCGGGTCGTACTTCTTGTCTTTTTCCTGCCAGCCAGAAAATACGCCCTCAAGATCTTCGGGTCCCGCGTAATCTTCCGGGATCAACACGGGGGCATTGGTGTAGTGCACCAGATATTCGCGGAAGTAGAACTCATTCTCCAGCGCGTAACGAATCAGGGCGCCGAGAAAAATAATGTCCGAGCCCGCCCGCAGCGGCAGCCATATGTTCGAGACTGCGGAAGTGCGGCTGAAACGCGGGTCCACATGAATCACCTGCGTGCCGCGCTCCTTGGCATCCATCACCCACTGAAAGCCGACAGGATGATTTTCCGCCATGTTCGAGCCCATGATCAGGATGGCGTCGGAGTTGAACAGATCCTTGGGTGACATCGTCGCTCCGCCGCGTCCATAACTTGTGCCCAGACCGGGCACCGTGGAGCTATGTCATATCCTGGCCTGATTGCTGATGCACACCATGCCCAGGCCGGCGGCGAACAGCTTTTTGATCAGGTAGTTTTCTTCGTTATCAAGCGTGGCTCCGCCGAGATGCGCAATTGCCGTTGTTTGCATCAGCGTTTCGCCATCTCGCGTTTCTGTAAACGTGCCATCGCGGCTTTCCCACACGCGATCCGCGATCATTTCCATTGCTTTGCCTAATTCCAAGTCTTCCCATCTCTTTGAGAATGGGGGGCGATATTTCACTTTTGTCAGGCGCTTGGAGTGCGTCAGAAGCTCATAGCTCGCCGAGCCCTTCGGACACAGGCGTCCACGGGAGATCGGTGAAGCCGGATCGCCTTCGATCGAAATCAGCTTTCCGTTTTTGTGGAAAATTTGCTGGCCGCATCCCACCCCGCAATATGGGCAAACTGACCGAGCCACCTGCGCACCTTCATTTTTGGGGCGCAGCGCTCGTGTCTGCGCGCTCATCGCTTCCGGACCAGTGCCATCACCGCCATGCAGAATTTGTTGAATGAGGGGCCAACGTAGGGCGAGATTCTTGATCACGTAACACTCCAACCGAATCGGGAAAGCATTCTGCAGGTTCACAGCTTGGATGCTGGCCAATGAGAGGGGGTTCCAAGCATTACAAGTTTGAAATCATCGCCACGAAACGTGACCGCGTTGCTGAGCCGCCTTGTTATCTCGTTGGCGAAGCCGGCGCCGCGGCAGGCGCCGGAGGTCGGTGGAATAATTTCATTGAATTGACAAGCGTGTTGTAAACACCCCAGCTAAGCGGTACGCCCACCAGCAGCCACGCCAGGAGAATCGCACCTGCGGAAGACTTTTTCGTGTTCTCGGCCATGTTATCGGCTCCCTTGCCATTGGACTGCGCCACCCGCGCCTGCACTCTGTTGATCGCGAGCCTGCACGTTGCGATTTCCTTCCGCTAGCCAATATTTTTCGGCAACCGGCCGAACCAGCATGTTGGCGACAAGTCCGACGACTAGAAGCCCGGCCATTACCTCCAACACCGTTTGATATGCGCCAGCCTTGTCGGCCCCGTGCGCCAATTGAAATTCCCGCATGTAGTTCACCAGCACGGGCCCAAGCACGCCCGCTACCGACCATGCCGTAAGTAAACGTCCATGAATGGCGCTCACGTGATACGCGCCGAACATATCGCGCAAGTAGGCTGGGATCGTCGCGAAGCCGCCGCCATACATCGAAAGCAGCACCACCGATATCGTCACGAATAGCGTCACGCTATTCAGGTGATGGGCGCCGGTCCGCGGCAGCAAAAAGTAGAGCACCGCTCCCAACGCGAAAAATATGAAGTACGTGGTTTTGCGGCCAATGAAATCGGAGACCGAGGACCAGAAGAATCGGCCGCCCATGTTGAACAGGCTCAATAGCCCAACGAATCCGCCCGCCGCCACCGGGCCGATGGTGCCCTTAAACAACTCCTGAATCATGGGAGAGGCTTGTTCGAGAATGCCGATACCCGCGGTGACGTTGGTACACAGCACGATCCACAAGAGCCAGAACTGCACCGTGCCGAACGCCGTATTCACCTCGACGTTATGTGACGTGATCATCGCCTGCGGCTTTGCCCCAGGCGTCCAGCCCTCGGGCTTCCAATCCTTGGGCGCAACCCGGACCGTGAATACGCCGAACATCATGAAGAGAAAATAGAGCGTGCCCATCACCAGGAAAGTCTTGCCGACACCCATGTCGGATGGAGTGCGAAAGAATGACATCAGCTTGATTGCCAGGGGCGAGCCGATCATCGCGCCGCCGCCGAAACCCATAATGGCCATGCCCGTTGCAAGGCCGGGCCGGTCCGGAAACCACTTGATCAGCGTTGAAACTGGAGAGATGTAACCCAGTCCCAATCCGATGCCGCCGATGAATCCATAGCCGAAATAGATCAGCCACAGCTGGTGCGTGATGACGCCGAAATACGATATGTAGAAGCCCAGCGCGAAACAAACCGCCGATGCGAACATCGCCTTTCGGGGACCTGCGCCCTCGAGCCACTTGCCGAACGCCGCCGCCGAAAGACCAAGCATCACGATCGCCAGCGAGAATATCCATGCGATTTGCGTCTGCTTCCAGTCTTCTGGAGTTGATTTGTTCACTCCGAGGAGCTGCGTCAGTGGAATCTTGAAAACGCTGAACGCGTAAACCTGGCCGATGCACAGATGAATAGCCAGCGCTGCCGGTGGAACCAGCCAGCGACTATATCCAGCATGTGCGACGGATTTTTCGCGATCAAGAACAGATAACAGAGGCATGTCAGTGGCTCCGCTACATCAACCTTGATTACAGGCGGTGACCAATGTTTGATGTCCCGGAGAGCGCCGTGGTTCGAAACAACTCCGAACGGCGAGTGTGCTTTTCACGTTTTTGAAAGCCCTTTCAGCCCTACCACCATTCCTTTATAATCCCCGGCCACTGCCTACCTAAATGAGCCCGACGCCAGGAGACGCTTACTCCCTCGCAGTAGTTACCGTGGACGCCCCGGAATTCGCCGAGATGCGTCGCGGGCTGCTGCCGGAATTCCGCGTGAGCCTGGCGGACACCGACTCCAGCATCAAAGATGCGGTCGAGGATCCCGGACTTCACGCCATGCTGATTGATCTCGACAGCATCGGCGACGCGCCCTCGGACGCCATTGAAGTGCTGCAGGCAATTCGCACTCTCCGCGACGACATCGTGATCGTGGCGCTCACCAAATCACGCGAGCGGAGCCTCCCCTTAAACGCCAGCCAGGCCGGCGCCGACGAATTCGTCTTGTCTCCGGTGAACTACGACGAACTCCAATCCGTGCTCTCGCGCGCGGTCGAAAAGCGCGCCCACGAACTGGCCGGGCGCCGCGTCGTGCAGCAAGCCGAAAGCCGCTCCGCCTTCCGTTCCCTGATCGGCGCCAGCGCGGCGATGCAAAAGCTCTACCAGACCATCCAAGCCGTCGCCGATAGCAACACCACGGTAGTCTTGCGCGGCCAGAGCGGTACCGGAAAGGAGCTGATAGCCAAAGCCATCGTGCAGTGCAGCGACCGCGCCGCGCAGCCGTACATCTGCCTGAACTGCGCCGCTTTGCCTGAATCGCTGATCGAGTCCGAACTCTTCGGCTACGAAAAGGGCGCGTTCACTGGCGCTGACGCAGCACGTGCCGGCCACATTGAGTCGGCGCACGGGGGCACGCTCTTCCTCGACGAGATCACTACGCTCAACCCAGCGTTGCAGAGCAAGCTTCTCCGCGTGCTCCAAGAGCGTACCCTCCAGCGTGTCGGTGGCCGCTCCGCGCGCAAGATCGATTTCCGCCTGATTTGCGCGACCAACGACGATCTCGAGGATCTGGTGAAGAAGGGTCGCTTTCGGGAGGACCTCTATTACCGTATCAACGTTGTGCCCATAACCGTTCCGCCGCTGCGCGATCGCGATGGGGACGTGCCCCTGCTCGCGGACCATTTTCTGCGGATCTATTGCGCCGCGTCTAAAAAGCCACTGAAGAGCATGCAGCCCGACGTCCTCGAAATCTTCGAGGATTATCCTTGGCCAGGAAATGTCCGAGAATTGGAGAATCTCATTCAGCGCCTGGTCGTTATGGTTAGCGGCTCGAACATCACGGTTGAACATCTTCCGCAGCATCTTTTGCAGCACAGCGCTTCTGGGCAGGAAGCCATGCTCATCCCCGAAGAGGGCGTGGACTTCGATGCCGAGATGGGCCGAATCGAGGTGGCCTACCTCTCAGCCGCGCTGCGCCGAACCGGGGGCAAAAAGAGCGCGGCGGCCACGCTTTTGCGGGTGGACAATCAGCGCATGAAGTACCTGTGCCGCAAATTCCAGCTCTAAGGGTTAAATTTTAACCCTGCTTTGGTTAATTATTGACCGAAGGGTTTAAATTTTGACCGGCGCAGCCGCAGCTTACCCCGAACGGCGCCTCCAAGTTGTTGATTCTGCACTGCCGACCCGCTTTCCGAACCACCAATCCGTTTGGCATCGCCTGTGCATATAGTATGGCGTCTGTCAGAAACACAAAATTTCGGACTCGAGGGGTAAATAGATAATGTCCATCCAGAAGAAGTCCCTGATCAGCACGCTCAAGACCGCCAAGAAGGCCAACGTTGCCAGCACCACCGATACCGACGTGAAGGGCACCGCCGTTGCTTCCATGAAACACAGCCTGAAGGCTGCTCCCCGCCAGTCGTTGAAAGCCGCTCCGCGCCAGAGTCTGAAGGCTGCTCCTCGGCAGAGCCTGAAGGCCGCCCCGCGGCCAGCTCGCTAAATCATCCCAGCTTTGCATCGCTGGAGGCGGGCGCAAAGCCCGCCTCTTTTTTTTCACCAGATCTTTCGCGCCACCACTACCCGCAGGTTCTCCCACATCAGGCCGCCTAAGCTCTTCCGCTTCCCGTATATGCGCGCGACTCCCCTCATCCCCGGCTTTAGCTGTCCCGCGTCATTGGCGACCCGCAACTCCACCAGATAGAACCTTGGAGGATGTAGGCCCCTGAAACTCGACTGCTCAGTCAAAGCCGGATCGGCCTCCGCAGAAACTGGCGCCACCGAGGTCGCCTCCGAATTCCACAGCCGCGCCAGCCCTTCTACCTGTAGTTTCGCCAGCGCACCTTCGTGAATCTTGTAAAGGTCGTACTCGGAAACAAAGATGCGCGCGCGCAGTTCATCCAAATCGGCCACTTCCAGCAACTCGGAGCCTTCGGCGAGGTAAGAGCCAACGCGATCTTGCAGCGCGTGCGTCAGAATCACCCCGGAAATGGGACTGGTCACCTGTAATTCGGTAGTTTTCTCGCGAAGTTGCTCGGATTGTGCCGCCAGCCGATCGCTTTCTTTCAGCGCGGCTCCATAATTCTGATATTGGAGGCTCGCACTTCTCGCCCGGTCCGCAGCCACCACATACTGCGCGCGAACCGTCGCAAGCTCCGATTGCAAGGGAACGTTGCGTAACGTCGCCAGCGGCTGTCCGGCTGAAACCAGCGAACCTTCACCAACCGCAATGCCTTCCAGCACGCCGGGAACGCCCGTGCGAACTACGGCTCCTCGCGCTGGCTCCAACTGAAACTGTCCAGATGTGGATTGGTGGAACACCGGCAGCAGCAGAAGCACCATCACTATCGCCAATGCCAGGTACGCGCGACGCGACCGCAGCCACACGCGAACTCGGTCTTTTTTATCTAGATAAACTAGCTTCATAAAGTTCACCAGTAGCCGAATGCGAGACTTGAACACCAAAAGCGCTACACCGTACTCGGGAATGAACGCCCACTCAGGATTGAAATTTCGCGATACGTTCCCCGCGAATCGCGCCACCACCGTCAGCACCACGTAGCTGTAGGCTCCCGAAAGCAGCGCATACAGCGCGAACCAGATGCGCCGCTGTTTCGGAACGAACGGCACCTCCACCGGCAAACGCCAGATGTGGCGTTTCACCCACGCTGACAAGTACGCCGTCGAATCTTCCTTGAGGTCGGCGATATCGATGATTTCGCACAGCATGAAATAGCCGTCCAGCTTAATCAGCGGGTTCCAGTTCACAATCAGTGAAACAATTCCGGTCAGCATCATCAAAAAGTATGCGCCGTCATGGATTAGTGTTCCGGGAGTAGTCAGCCACCAGATCGGCGTGACGATAGAGCAAATCATCAGTTCCACCCAGATGCCTGCGAGCGAAATTATTAGTCGGTCCATCCGATTGCCCATCACCGCGCCTTCGGTCGTATCCGTGTAAAACGCCGGCGTCAAAAAGATCAGCGCGAAGCCCATCCCCGGCACCCGAGCGCCCACCCGCTTGCACGCATGCGCGTGAGCGTACTCGTGCGCCGCCACCACGAACATCGATAGCCCGTACAGAATGAGGATGTCTGCGAATGTTTTCTCCGAAAAGTTGTAGAACGCCAGCGTATCTCGCCCGATTTCTGACCAATGGCTCACGGTGATTCCGAACGTGAAAGCAAAAATACAGAGTGTCAGGATCGTGAACCACCGGGTATAAACGAATCGTGTCTTGTTGTAGAGCCACGTCAGGCCCCGATCAGGATTGAATGCCGGGAAAATGATCACCGACAGATCCGCGAAGCGGTTTTTCGCCTTCAAACTCTTGCGGCGCTCTTCCTTGTTTTGTAGCAGGTGCAGGACATTCTTTTCTTGCGCGGTCTTGTACCAGAATTTCGTGGATTCCATCGCCGCCACGAATTCCGTGACGGATTGCTCGTCGTATAACTGCCCGGTCTTTTCCGTATATATGTCCGCGATTTGCGCCGCGGACCGGTTGCCGTCAAACAGTTGCGCCAGCCCCCACTGCGCTGGCGACATCGTGTACATGAAACCCGAGCTCGGCACGTACACGCGAACCATTAACTGCCCGTCTTCCAGGTGTTCGCGGAAAGTTGCGCCGGGGTCGATGCGCGGTTGGCGTTGCGAAATGGCGCGAGCGGGAATGTCCGGAAGCGCGACATCCAGAGCCCGAGTGAGATTCATGGGAGATTGGCGACGCGCACCGCGACGCTCATGCCCGGCCGCAATTCGCCGCGACCTCCAACCAGTTCCGCGAGGGCCTCAATGGTGGCGCTGGACGGATCGACGACCGGACTGATCGCGATAATCTTGGCCATATGCTTTTCGGCGGGAAGATCCGGCGAAAAGAGCGGCAGCTCCTGCCCTCTCTTCAAGTGCCCAATATATTTTTCCGGCAGCGTGAACCGGATCCGCAGCGGCCCTTCCGCGGTAACCCAGAAAAGGCGATCGCCTTTCGCCACCGATTGCCCTTCGCGCGTGTAGCGGCGCGCCACCACGCCGCCGAAAGGCGCCATGATGCGCGTTTTTTCCAGCTCCAGCTCCAGCGAACGCTCCTCCTGCTTCGCGGTGTTGAGTTGCTCTTTCACTCGCTGGATGTCCCACTTGTCGGACTCCACTTTGTATTGCGCGTGCTGCAATTGTTCTTCGGCGATCAATTTTTCGTTCCACAACCGCTGCGCCCGCACGTAATCCGCTTTCAACACTTCCATTTCTGATTCCCAGTTCTTCAAGTCCGCTTCGATGCTCCGCGTTTTCGCGCGAGCCGCCTCCAGATTGGAGGTCAGTTGCCGATCGTCCAGTTGCGCCAGCACCGTTCCCGATGCGACGTGCGTTCCAGCTTCCGCCGAAATCCGCGAAACGATTCCGTCGCGCTGTGCGGTGACGTCCACTTGATGCTCGACGATCAGCGGTCCCGTCACCATCAAGCCTTCATCCGGCACGCGTGTAATCGCGACTGGTTGCGCCACGCTCGTTGCCGCTGGTTTTGGCGCCGCGGCGGAAACTTCCGACCGCTGGTCTCCGCAGCCGGATAACAGCGCCACGGTCACAATCGCAATTCCCAGAAGCAAACATGGCCAACAGCGCTTCATGAATTCCATCCTTACCAGCCGAACCAATTCCAAATCTTCGAATAAATCCACAGCGCGGGCCGCCTGAAAAGTACATAGCCGGACGTGCGCCAGCCAGCGGAGACTTTTCCGCGCCCTTCCATTCCAGCGCGAATTGCCGCATCGGGATTGTCCACCGCTACGCGCGCGAAAAAGTAGCGATCGCCGTTCTGGACCTCACCCTTTGGACTCACGACCGTCACCGTGCCATGAAACGTCCGCGTCGGATAGCTGTTCAGCTTGATCGCCGCGTTTTGGCCCACACGTAGCAGGCCAACATCCGCGGCATCGATGGCCACATCTGCAACCGCGCTGGAGGCATCCACCACTTCCGCGAACGTCTCGCCGAACTGCATGCGCCGTCCAGCGAACGTGTCCACGTGGGGTGTGGCCACAACGCCATCGATTGGAGAGCGCAGTTGCGCGCGGTCCAGCATCTCCTGCGCATGCGACACTTCCGCTTTCCAGTAGTCCGCCTGCACCCGTTGAATCCCGGCTTCCGCTCCGTCATTTGACGCCAGCGAATGGTCCATCTGCAACAGCGCGGCCTGGTACTTCGCCTGCGTTGCGGCCATGGTGGTTCGGCGATCCCACGCATCCATCTGCGCCAACACTTGCCCTTGCTTAACGATGTCGCCTTCGTGAACTAAAACTTTCGCGACCACTCCTTCAAACTCCGGTTGCACCTGCGCCCGGTGTCCCGGCGCAACCACAGCATCGCCGTCCAGCCGCATCGGCAGGGGCAAAAGCACCAGGAAAATCACTGCCGCAATTGCCGCCACGCTGATCATTCTGCGCCGCGTCTTCTCCAGCGCCATGAACTTCCGTTTGCGTTCCAGCACCGGCTCCAGCACCGAGATAAACGGAACTTCCTTGTACATCTGCGCGTTTCGCAGTGCCACCGTCGCCTGGCTTGCCAAAACTTCCAGCAATTCGATGTGCACCTGCGTCAGGAAGTCAGGATCGCTGCTTTCCAGGCTGAGAATGCCCACTCGCCCGGTGTCATCATTGAGCGGCATGGCGTAAAAGCCCCGCATTCCGCTCTCCGCGAAGTATTTCTGAAACTTGGCGCGTGTTTCTTCGCGATCCGATTCCACTTCGTCGCCGTGCTGCCGCACGTTAACTACTTCTTCGGCCAGTGCCGCCCATTGCAGGATTCCGTTCAGCGGCGCGATGTCCGGCGCATCGGCATTCACCTGGTTCACGCCCGTCACCGCGCTCAGCTTGAAGCGCCCGCGCTGCTCCAGCGCAATTGCCGCTCTATCGTAGGGAATCACCGCGTGTGGCGCGGTCACAATCGTCTGTAGCATGCGTTCCAGATTCAGCGTCGAGGTAATTTCGTGGCTGACCGTGACCAGTGTTTCCAGAATCTCCACTTTGCGCTCTGCCAGCAGCATGCTCGCGTTGTGCAATGCCGTCGAAGCTGTCTCTGTTACGCTCGTCAGTGCAAACAAATCGTCATCGTCGAAAGCCTTGCCGTCCAGCTTGTTTACCGCCTCCACCACGCCTACCAGCGCGCCTTTGTCGATGATCGGTGCAACCAGCAATGTGCGCACGCCACCTTCAGTCACCACGGCACTGCGCTCTCCAAGCCGCTCATCCTCGGCATTCGCGATCATCACCGCCTCACCGCTGTCGGAAACTCGGCCTGGGATGCCTCCCTCGATTTGCTGCACGCTGCCCACGCCTGGCGTTGTCGGATCGCTGCCAGACTGATACATCATCTCCAGGCTCTCGTCGCCTCGCAGTAGCCACACATTGACGGCTCGGCATTCCATTACTTCCCGGAATTTGTCGCCGATGATCGGCAGTAGTTCGTCCATCTCCAGCGTGGACGAGAATGTTTTTTCCAGATCGTAAAGTTGCGTCAGTCGCGTGATCGATGCGAGCGAGTCATTGCGCTCATTTTCGTAATTCAGGGCCATTGCCAGTGCAGCCCCAGAAATCGCAGCAAATGGCTGCAGCAATCGAATTTTCTCGATGGCCAGCTTGCTGTCGAAGCTCAGAATTTCCATCATGCCGGCGAGCGTCCCTTTGTTCTCCAGCGGAACGTATGCCAGCGAGCGGAGCGTTCGCCGCACATCCAGATGCGCGTACTTCTCTCGGGAAAGTTGCTCACAATCGAAGACCGCAAAATCCCGCATCTCCGCCACTTGCCCAAGAGTGCCTTCGCGCATTGGCAGGCGCGCCGCGCGCACGGACTGCTCGCCAGAGCAAGCTCGCGGCAGCCACACGCTGTCGGCGTTGTGCAAACTGGCCGCATACACGTTTACCGAGGCCCCAGGCAAGGCTTGGCTCAACGCGTGCGCCATGATGCGGGCACGCGGAATGACTTCCTGCGCCGAAAGCAGTTCGGCAGACAATGCTGTGAGGTCAATATTCAATCGAGATCAATGTGCGGCCACTCGCGAAGCCGTACTGCCACACTGGGGACGCGGTGGCGAACACTCCTTGGCTTGCAAAATTGCCACCATTCCTCTAATTTGTGCGCGAACTCTAGCAAACCGAAAAGGGTCACGCAAGTAGCATGGCAGTTATCGACGGGCGCTCAGGCGCGGGGAGAACCGATTGGACATCGACGTTCGCACGCAGGATGGCGTAAAGATCATCAAACTTCGCGGAAAGCTGAGTCTCGGTCCGTCGCTGGACCGCACCAACGAAACCATTAAGGATCTTTTAGACGCCGGCGAGTCTCGTTTCTTGCTCGATCTGAGCGAGGTTCCCATGATCGATTCCAGCGGCATCGGCATCCTGGTCCGCCACCTGACCGCCGCCAAACAACGCGGCGGCGCTCTGAAACTGCTGAATCCGACAACATTCGCTACGCAAACTCTAAAGTTAGTCCGCGTCCTAAATCTGTTCGAAGTCCTCCAGGACCAAGAAACTGCCATCAAGTCGTTCCAATAGCGGGAGCTTTGCCGGACGCTTGCGCTTTCTGCTGCCTAGCCTTCAGACTCTGATCTCCAGTGTGCGGTAACCTCAGAGGCCATTCAGTTCATCTAACGCGGTCATGACCATGAAAAAAGTAAAACTCGGTTCGCAAGGCGCGGTTGTAGCCCGCATCGGGCTCGGCTGCATGGGGATGAGCGAATTTTACGGCGAGCGTAACGACGCGGAATCCGCCGCCACCATTCTTCGCGCGCTCGATCTCGGCATCAATTTCCTAGACACCGCCGATATGTACGGCATCGGCGACAACGAAGAGCTCGTCGGAAAAACCATCCGGCCCCGCCGCGATGAAGTTTTCCTCGCCACCAAATTCGCCAACGTACGCAAGAAGGACGATCCCACTTATTGGGCCGTCAGTGGCAGGCCTGAGTACGTTCGCTCCGCGTGTGACGCTTCTCTCAAGCGCCTCGGAGTCGAGCACATCGATCTTTATTACCAGCACCGCGTCGATCCCAACACCCCTATCGAGGACACCGTCGGTGCCATGGCCGATCTCGTCAAAGCGGGCAAGGTCAAGTATCTCGGTCTATCGGAAGCCGCGCCCGCCACCATTCGCCGTGCTCACAAAGTCCACCCCATCACCGCACTGCAAACGGAATATTCGCTGTTCGTGCGCGATGTAGAAGATGAAATCCTGCCCACCCTTCGCGAGCTCGGCATCGGCTTCGTCCCTTACAGTCCTCTCGGGCGCGGCTTTCTGACCGGCGCCATCAGCAAACCTGGCGACCTGGACCAAAACGATGCGCGCATCCAACGCTTCCCGCGCTTTACGCCGGACGCTATCGACCAGAACAATCGGCTGGTCGCGCGCATCCGCAACATCGCGCAAAGCAAAAACGCGACGCCGGGGCAACTGGCACTCGCCTGGGTACTGGCGAAAGGCGAAGACCTCGTCCCCATCCCGGGCACCAAGCGCCGCAAATACCTGGAAGAGAATGCCGCCGCCGCGGACATCCATTTGACCGCATCGGAAATCAACGACCTGGAAGCCGCCGTGCCGCTCCACGAAATCGCCGGGCACCGCTACGCTCCGCAAGCTATGAAAGCCATCGACCGCTCCGCATAGCGAACGACTTGAATTAATTGGGCTTGAGCGTTTCAGAAAGTGGCGTGGTTCCGCCGTCACTAACTTGCAAGGTGCGCTTAATCGGCTGGTAGCCTTCCAATTTCAACGTGACCGAGTGAATTCCGATCGGCAATTCCACGCGCGACGGAGTCGCCTTCCCAGTCGCCGCGTCATCCACAAAGATCTCCGCGCCTGTCGGACTGCTATTCACCTGCGTCCACGCCACGCGATTGTTCACCTTCTCCGTCAGCTTCGTGACCATCTGCGTTTGCAGGTTATCTTTCACCTGCACCGATCCGGAGTAAGGGTTATATCCCTGGCGACGCAGCACCAAATTATATTGACCGGGCGCCAGCGGCAGGATTACCGGGGTCTGCCCCGATTGCTTCGCGCCGTTTATGAAAACCTCTGCGCCATTTGGTTCCGAACTCACAAACAGTCCGTTCGCCAACGATTGCAGCGAAAGCTTCTGATCCGAAACGGTATTGGCTTTCACCTGCAGCGCGGTCTGAATCGGCTGGTAGCCGTCCTTCTTCACTTCCAGGCTGTATTGCACCGGCCAAAGATTGTTGAAGCTGCACGGCGTCTGGCATTCGTCGAACACGCGGCCCGCCGGTCCGTGCAAAATCGCGGATGCGCCGATCACGTCGGTCACCACGTGAATCGCGCCGCGTCCGGCAGTCGGCACCGGATGACTGTCCTCTGTGCTTCCTGCGTCGGCAGTAAACGGCGCGTCGTCGTATTCGATGTGATCCACAATGCGAACTTCCGGCGGTGCGTCGCGCATAAGTTTCAGCAGCGCGGCATGCTGAACGGGATGCAGCTTGCCCGCGAGAATTAAAGTGTTGTTCGTGCCGGTAACTTTGGCTTTTCCGGCAAGGCCGCGTTCGGCAATGGCTTGTTCGATGTGCAACTTAAATTGCGCGGCTTTCGGAGTCAGCGACGGCTCAATCTTCCTCGGCGCGGGCTTCTCGATTGCGGGTTCAGAGAGCTTGGATTCCGGCGATGCCGTAGCCGGACTTGAATTCGCCGGTATGTTCGCCGTTGAGTCCGAAGCGCCACCGTTCGCAGCGGCATCTGAAGGTTTTGCGGAGTTTGTGGAATTCGCGTCGGACGCGGACGTTTTGGAATTCTCACTGCTTGGGGCGTTCGCGGCGCTTGAAGGCTGTTTGCGCAACTTCTGCATGTCATCGTAAACGGGTCGCAATTTGTATCCGCCATATCCGATAACGGCGAGCAGCACCAACGCGGCCACAATCGTTCCGATAACGCTTTTCTTTCTCGGCGCTTCGTAGGGCGCAATCGGCCCGGTGCGACGCACGCCCGGTGTCTGCAACGGATTGCCGCCGCTGGCTGCGAGCGATCGGCCGGGCCCAAAGGTCGTGGGGTCGGGATTGTGCAATCCACGCAAGCCGCCACCGCCTGATCCGCCGCGAACCGGAAGTCCATTCATGGCCAGCGTGGCCGAAGGCGAAAGTTGCGGTCCGCCCATGATCATCGTCGATTGCGGGCTTGCATTGGCCGCAACGTTGCGATAATTGCGTAAATCGTCGAGCAGTTCGCGGCAGCTGTGATAGCGCTCCTGAGGGTCTTTCGCGAGCGCGCGCATCACCGCCGCGCTGATGCCCGGATGAATCGTCGGATTCAGTTGCCGCGGAGGCACTGGCTCTTCGTTGACAATTTTGTAGATCACCGTGGTGATGCTTTGACCCGGGAACGGCTTTTCGCCGGTGATCATTTCGTAGAGCATCACGCCGAGAGAGAAAATGTCGCTTCGGCCGTCGACTGCGCGGCCCTTCACCTGTTCGGGCGACATGTAGCTCGGCGTGCCCATTACGTGCGCAGTTTGCTGCACGGTGCCGAACTGCAAAATTTTTGCGGTGCCGAAGTCCGTGACTTTCACCGTGTCGTCGCGCAGTGAGCATGATGTTGGCGGGCTTAACATCGCGATGCACGACGTTGCGTTCGTGCGCGTACTGCAGCGCGCTGCAGGCCTGCTCCATGATGCGCAGTACGCGCGGGAGCGGGAAAGCGTGGCCGGCATCGATCAGCGCCTGAACGCTCTTGCCTTCCACCAATTCCATCGTGATGTAGTACTGACCGTCTTCTTCGCCCGCGTCATAGACCACAACAATGTTGGGATGCGTGAGCAGCCCAGCAGCGCGGGCTTCGGTCTGAAAACGTTGCAGGAGTTCGGCGCGGGTCAGTCCGGTGCCTTCTTCGCTGAGTTTGATCGTTTTGACGGCGACAGGGCGGCCGATCACCGGGTCGGTGGCCTTGTAGACCACACCCATAGCGCCGCGGCCTAGTTCACAGACAATTTCGTAACGCCCGGCTCTGGTGGTAGCTGTCATCGTTGTCATGGGCGTGAAAGCAGGTGGCGATCCGACTTGCGCGGATCTCGTCCTGCGTGGTTTTCCGAGCAGCGCCACAAAGCGCGCCGCTGACACCCGTACGCCCATAGTGACGGTAGCGACTGGAGAATCAGTGGGTCAACGTGACTACCGTACTAGTGTGGCGCAGTCGCCAGCGACGAACGGCCAGCTGTACGGAAGGACAGGAGAAGACAAAAGGCGGTGCAATTTGGGTTCAGATTGATTTCCGGGCGCGCTTCCTAAAATCAGCGGCGATTCCCGCTCCCAAACTGCGTGGAGCACGAGCCTTCTTTGCCGGACAAAACCCCAATTGTGCGGAAATCTTCAAGCCTACTTCCCGGATCATAGGGGCGATCTGTCGCAAACGCGCGGTGGACATGCGGACTGCCGGACCAGTGACACTCAGGCTGGCATTGACAGCACCAGAGTGATCCCAGATAGGAGCCGCGATGCAGCGAATATGGAGTTCATGCTCCTCGAGATCGCAGGCAAAGCCATTTTTTCGGGTTCGTTGCAGTTCCGCATGTAGCTCCTGGAGATTGCTGGCCGTATTTTCCGTGAAACGCTTCAGCTCCAAATGTTTGAGGATGCTTTCGCGCTCGGCTTCTGGCAGGTAGGCAAGGAGAATTTTCCCAACAGCGGTGCAATAGAGCGGAATGCTCGCTCCGATCCGTGAGTGAATGCGGAGCGGCTCAGGGGAGTCAAGCTTTTCGACGTAAACAGCGGTGAGCCCGTGGCGCACGGTCAGATGCACAGTTTCTCTGGTGCGATGATTCAGCTCCTGAAGATGCGGCAAACTGGCCCTTCGAACGTCCAATTGCCCTCGCGCGGCTTGACCCAGAGAGACGCATGCGGTTCCCAAGTAGTAGAGGCCGGAGCTATCGCAGCTGAGAAAGCCTGCCGATTCCAGATTGATGAGAAATCGATGCACGGTGCTGACGGGCAGGCTGGTAAGCCGCGCGACGTGGGCGGCCGATAGGCCTGTTTCTTCCAACGCAAAAAGGTTCAACAAACGAAGGCCACGTTGAAGCGAAGTGATGGTGTAGGTGCGATTACCCGCAGCCGCCATGTGCCTCTCCCACTGTTTGCGGGGACCGGTCAATAATGAAAACTGATATTACAGAGTGAAGGTTCATATACTACAAAACTCTTCCTAAACGCCAGCGGCGACCGGCTGGGACGCGCACAAATCTCGATAAGCCGGCGCAATAAATGCATATTGACACGATTTAAATCTGTGTTGTATAACGCGCGCACTAGTGACTTTCACCCCGTAATACATAACTTTCACCTGATGAAACTTGGCGTAAAGCCGAGTTCCATCAGGTGAGGTACAGGAACTAAAAGCCCCGGGATTTGCGGCATGCTCGAAAAGGAGACCTGTATGCGCTACATACTTTGCGTGGTCCTAACTGCATTTGCCTGCGTCTCGCTAGCGCACGCGCAAACGGTGGATACGGTAATGCTGGGAACCGTTTTGGATCCTGGAGGCGCTCCGGTTGCCGGGGCCACGGTGACGGTAACGCAGCCGTCGACAGGGCTATCGCACACGGCGACGACTTCGGCGGACGGTACGTACGAGATCCGGTACCTCGTACCTGGCGAGCACGTGGTGGAGCTCCGTGCCAATGGATTCCGCGGAGAGCGGCGAACGGGAGTGGTGATTCAATTGGGCCAGCAGGCGCGAATCGACTTCACCCTGCAGGTCGGAGCTGTTCAGGAGACAGTGGAAGTGAACGCCGGAGTGCCCCTGCTGCAAACGGAGAATGCGACGATCGCGGGCGTGGTGGATCAGGAGCGCGTGGAGGCGTTGCCGCTGAACGGGCGGCGATTCGATGACCTGGCGGTGCTGACTCCTGGTGTGATTGTGTACAACCCGGATATCCATTCGTCCAGCACGGACGGATCGGAGATTGGTGGGAATGGAGGACGGCTGATCTGGGGCCAGGTGAATGTGGATGGCATCACCATGGTGAACAACCGGCACAATTACGTGAACATTTATCCGTCGATCGATGCGATCGAGGAGTTCAAGGTTCAGACCGGAAATTACTCGGCGGAATATGGCGGAAACGCAGGGACGAACGTAAACATTCAGATTAAATCGGGCACGAAGCAGTTTCATGGGGGAGTGTTTGAGTTCTTCCGCAATGAGGCACTCGATGCGCGCAATTATTTTGCGCCAGGTCCGGCACCCAAAAATGAGTTGAGACAGAATCAGTTTGGCGGGACGCTCGGCGGGCCGATCTGGAAGGACAAGACGTTTTTCTTTGTGAGCTACGAGGGAATTCGTTCGATTGCAGATTCGCCCAGCCAGGGAATTGTGCTAACGCCAGGACAAAGGAATGGGGACTTTTCGTATCTGCTGCCCGACGTGCAGCTGATCGATCCAGCGACGGGCGCGCCGATTCCGGGCAACATCATTCCACAGAGCAGGATTGATGCAGTGGCGCAGAACATCGTGAATACATACATGCCGCTGCCGAACATTCCCGGAGCAACGACTCCGAATACGACGAATTACGCGGGTTCATCGCGAGGCAACCTGACGGTGCACCAGGGAATTGTGCGCGCGGACCACTACTTCAGCGGAAAAGACCAGCTTTTCGTTCATTACATCTACGCGCACCGGGATTTTCCGGTGGCGGAAATCAATCCGAATTTCCGGTTTATAGGCGATTATCCGGCGCACAATTTCGGAGCTCAGTACGTGCATACCTTTGGTCCTTCGTTGATCAACGAATTTCGCTTCGGGTTCGATCTTGAGAACGTTTCGCAGTTGGGAACGCACACGAATACGGATTTCACGATCGAGTCACTAGGGATCAATGGGATGAGAGTGAACGGGAACGGGCCGAACAGCCGGCCACTGCGGAAGGATGAAGAAGGATTTCCGATTCTCGGGATCTCTGGTTATATCGGAATGGGTGACGATTTTGCGGCGTCGAACCTGGACAACAGCCGAACGTATGAATGGGTGGATAACGTCACGTTCATCCGGGGAAAACACGCATTCAAGTTTGGAGGCGATTTGCGCAAGCTGCTCGACGATGCGACAACGAACAATACCCCATTCGGTAGCCTCAACTTTGATGGCTCGTTGAGCGGCGATCCCGCGGCCGACTACATTCTCGGGCTTCCAAGAACGGTGTTGACGCCGGAAGGAGTGCCCATCACGAAAGCGCGGCAGTGGCGGTTCGCGTTCTACGGGCAAGACGATTGGAAGGTAACTCCGAAACTGACGCTCAACCTCGGCCTTCGGTATGATCTATTCAATCCGCCACAAGACATCAATCACGCATCGTACACTCTGGACTTCATCACCAATCCTGCAGTTCCCTCGTTCATTCCGATCAGCGATCCGATCTGGAAAATCAGCCATCACGACTTCAGTCCGCGCGTAGGGTTCGCGTATTCCCTGACGCCAAGCACCGTGGTTCGTGGCGGGTATGGCATTTTCTATTTTGGCGGGCAATTCGATCACATCAATATTCTGCAGCTGAATCCTCCCACGGCGGGAAGCGTGACCATCACCAACCAGTTGGGAGTTGGAAGCCTGGTGACGATCGAGAATCCCATGCCTCCGACCGCGAATCCGGCGGCACCCATTAATGCGGTGACACTGCCTGCGGACGGCAAGCACCCGGACACATACGTGCAGACGTGGAATTTGCAAGTATCGCGGCAATTTGGGAAGAACGATGTTCTGGAAGTCGGGTACGTGGGGAGCAAAGGCACTCACGTTGACACCAGCTTCCGATACAACTGGAATCAGGCCGAGCCTGGCCCTGGCGACATTCAGTCGCGACGTCCGTATCCGAATCTTTCTCGCATCCGCATGCAGAGTTATGGATCGAACACCAACTACCACTCACTGCAAGCGCGATTCGAACACCGGCTGTCGAAACAGCTCAGCCTGACGGCCGCCTACACCTATTCGCATTTGATCGATGATTCGGCGAATACCACGAATGACGGCGGTTGCCAATGCCAAAATCCCAGAAATATCCAGGCGGAACGCGCCAGCAGTCTCTTCGATCAGCGGCACCTTTTCGTGGCAGGTTATGTGTGGAATATTCCCGTCGGCCAAAGCTGGAAGGGGGCTGCGGGAGTGTTGGCGTCGGGATGGTCGTTCCAAGGACTGGTTACGCTGGCCAGCGGCAATCCATTCGACATACTGGAAAGCTCCGACACGCAGAACAATGATGGTATTTATGAACGGCCGTTGCTGGTGCCGGGACAAAGGTTCAGTGTCCCTAATCAGGGTCCGGACAATTGGTTTAACGTCAACGCGTTCGCTCCGAGCGTACTGGTATATGGCAACTCGCCTCGCAATCCCATAGTCGGGCCAGGAAAGCACACGTTCGACCTGTCGCTGGGCAAGATTTTTCGCATGCCGTACAGTGAGAATCACGCTTTGCAGTTCCGAGCGGAGTTCTTCAACGCATTCAACACGCCGCAATTTGCCAACCCAGACCAATACCTCGGTGACGGAGCATTTGGTCAGATTCAAAGCACCGCATTGCCGAATCGTATCCTCCAGTTCGGTTTGAAATACAAGTTCTAGCCAAAATGGACTGCCCTGCGCCAAGGTGAGGCCGCGGAGGACAACGAGAAAAATGTTATTTCAGGGTGAGGACTAGGACGGAGTCGGAGCCGAGGGATTGCGGCGTCACGTTGGCGTTGATTTTGTCGCGGAGTTCGATTCGTAGGATTTTTTTCTTTTTGGCGCGAAAGTCGGTGCTGACGATGTTGGAGATTTTGTGGGTCACACCCAGGCCGGCGGTCACACGGAATTCGTGGATGCCTGGCGGGGCGTAGAGATTGTCGAATACGATTTGCGGTTTGATGCCGCGCTCGAGATAAATTTTGCCGTCCATTTCCAGGGTGAATCCCAGGCTGGCGGGGAAGTGGTCGGCTTCGATGCGCAGCCGGGCGCTCTCGCTCGGATTCAACGTGTTGGGGTCGAAGTCGACGCGGCTCGGCGCGACTTCGGGGGGCACGATCGCCGGAACGAGCAGCGCGGGCGTGGGTGCCGCCGCTATCGAAGATTCAATCGGTTTTGACGCGGCGTCGGATAACGCGAGCTGGAGCTTCGTGTCCAATTTCGATTTTTTCGATGCCGCCGCTTTTGCAGATTCCGGTTGCAGTGGCGTCGCTGCAGGTACGTTGCTGCTCGCCGGGGGGGTGTTTGTCGATGGCGGGGCAGCGGCAATCGTTGCTGGTTGAGGCGGTGCGTTTGACGGCACTGTGTCTGTCGCTGCCGGCGGAGCTGCCGCCTGCGTGGATTCCGGATGCATCCTGACGCGAAGAAAGAGCCAAGTGCCAGCCAGCGCGATGATGGCGGCGGCAATTCCGATCATCATCCAGTTGGTACGTTTGTGAATCGCTTGCGCTTCGACCACCGGCGGTGGAGTCACCGCGGTCTTGTGGCTGGCCGGCAAGCGCACATTGCGCAGCCCGAGATCGGAATCGAGAGTGGCGCCATCCATGGCAGCATCCGCGTGCGCCGCAGACATCCCGGCTTCCCCGGAAACATATGCTGGAGCGATCGTGGATGATGGCGCCGGCGCGGCGCGTCCGGCGCGGATCGCGGCGAGATGTTGCGCGAGATCTTCGCCAGTCTGATAACGCGCGACAGGATCTTTCGCAAGACATCGCAAGATCACTTGCTCGAGTTCGGCGGAGATCGCCGGATTCAGGCGTCGCGGCGGAACCGGCTCGGTGTGCACAACTTTGTAAGAGACGGCGGTAATGGTTTCGCCAGGGAAGGGCTGATCTCCGGTCGCAAGCCAATAAAGGATGACGCCTAGTGAGAAAAGATCGCTGCGCCCATCGATGACCGAACCGGTGAACTGCTCGGGCGGCATAAAAGCAGGAGTGCCGAGCAGCTGGCCAGTGCTCGTAAGCTGGGACGCGGCAAGTTTGGCGACGCCGAAGTCGGTGATCTTGGGGCGCTCGATGCCGTATTTTTCCTTGGACGTTAGCAGAATGTTGGCCGGTTTGATGTCGCGGTGGACGACGCCGTGTTTGTGGGCATAGCCGAGCGCTTCGGCGATCTGCTGGCCGAGCTCGCATACGCGTTCGAGGGTGAGTCGATGGCCGGTTTTCGCGGCGTCAGCAAGAGTCTGTCCCTCGATGTACTCCATCACCAGAAAGGGAAGGCCGTCCTGCTCGCCGACGTCGAAGACCGGAACGACGCCAGGATGCGCGAGGCGGCCGGCGGCGCGAGCTTCTCCGTAGAAGCGCTCGCGATACTCATTGCTTTGCGGGCCGCTGAGGGCGACGGCGTGAATGGTCTTCAGCGCGACAATACGGTCCATCGCCGGATCGCGGGCCAGGAATACAGCGCCCATGGCGCCATGGCCACGCTCTTCGACAATTTCGTAGCGGCCGATTTTTGTAGCTTGGGTCATAGACGTACAAATTCAATTTAGCACTCAGACTCGTTCTGCGATTCAGTGGCGTTTGGAAGCGTTGCGCGAGAGTAAAGAAGGGGTCGGAGCGAAGACTTGATCCCGGTTCAGGCTGGACGGGTTGACGTTGAGGTCCTTCGGGCATCCTCATCGGGGACTCTCAGGATGAAAATCTTTTATTTGTGGTTTCCGCTCGTTGATAAATGCAGAACTCCGCCTTGCCCGACTTCGGAACTCAGACTATGTTGTGCCATGCCTTTCCAACAGCTCCCGGTCCTCGGTCTAGCAGTTTCACTAGGAATTGGTTTACTCATCGGGGCTGAACGCGAACGTCGAAAGAACTCGGGCCTGCATCGGTCGGCCGCCGGTATTCGGACATTCGCTCTGACGGCTCTTGCCGGTAGCGTTTCCTTGATGTTGGGCGGGGAAGTCTTACTGGCAGTCGCCGCGATCACAGTGGCTGCATTCAGCGTAATTTCCTATCCGAAGACTTCAAAACGTGATCCGGGCTTAACTTCGGAAATGGCGTTGTTCGCAACTGTTCTTCTTGGAGCACTGGCGCTTCGACAAAGTTTGCTGGCTGCTGGCTTGAGTGTCGTGGTAGCTATACTCCTCGCGGCAAGAACAATCCTGCATCGATTCCTCGCGCATACAATTTCCGAACAGGAGCTTCACGATGCCCTCTTATTTGCTGCCGCTAGTCTGATCATTTTGCCTTTAATGCCCGACCGGAGCCTTGGCGTCTACGGCGTCTTCAATCCGAGAAGTTTTTGGGCAGTCGTTGTAATTGTCATGGCCATCAGCGGCCTGGGCTATATTGCTCTGCGCGCCATGGGCCCCCAGTTCGGTCTAGCCCTTAGTGGCCTGGTCGGTGGTTTTGCTTCAGCAACTGCAACAATCGCTTCCATGGCAAAACGCGCGACTGACAGTCCTCACAACGTTCGTGGTTGTGTTGCGGGGGCTGTGCTCAGCAGTGTAGCCACCATCATTCAGATGGTGATTGTGCTTCTCGCAGTCAATAAGGAAACAACTCGTGTTTTGGCAATCTCGCTTCTTTTCGCCGGTGTCACTGCCATTGCTTATGGAGTCTTGTTTGTCTACGGAAGCGCCGCGGATACCGGGTGTGTCGCTAGAGAACAAGGACGAGCCTTTAGTCTTAAGACCGCTCTTATTTTTGCAGTGACACTTTGCGGTGTGATGTTTATTTCCGTAGCCACGTTAAAGTGGCTCGGAGGTAGGGGCCTGGCACTGGCTGCCGGGTTGACTGGAATCGCAGATGCCCATGCTGCGGCCATTTCAGTGGCGTTGCTTGTCAAATCTGGAAAGATCGCCGCTCAAGCCGCCACCATCCCCATCCTCGCGGCATTAACGACTAACACCGCCACAAAGGCAGTTATGGCCATTCTTTTGGGCCCTAAGAGATTCTTTTTAAAAGTTCTGCCTGGTCTGCTTCTGATGATCGTGGCCGCCTGGGTGGGGCTGCTGCTGAAATAACCCAATTGAAGTTAGTTGATCGACCGACAGTGCGTCACTTCCGCTCAGTTGATTCAGTTAACTTTGCGGGTTACCGGGATTTTGGCGAAGCGGAGCACGTGGGCAACCTCGGGTTCCGTCAGCCGCGAAGCATCGTATTCGAATGATAAGAGCTTCTCGTTGTCGACGCGAAATCGGCGCAGGCCGTAGGTGTTGGCGAAAGTACCAAGCGCTACGAGTTGGTCGCGGTTGAGCGGGGACTGCAATTCGTAGGTGATTTCGACGAGGGTCATGGCCGGCATTATAGCAGCAACAGACCGACGGCAGACTTGTCGATAGCGTGTTGAGATTCCTGATCGACCTGAAGTGTTGGCACGCGTAACTGCCGCGACCGCGCAATTGCTCCGATGTACGGATTTGCCTAGATTGAAGAGATGAGTCGTAGCACAAGTATCCGTTCACCAGAAGCATCCCTACAACGTGTCAACCGAGGGCATACGACAAGGATCCCGAAGGATCTCAACCTCAGCCCAAGCACGCCACGTATTGGGGGCGTCTTGGGGACGTCGCAGTTCGAAGATGCAGTGCAGCGAAGCGGTTTGACAGCATATACCCCTCTAGGGTATATATAGGTGCTAGGGGTATCTTTCAATGCCAGCGAACCATGCCACGGGCGAGTATTTGAAGCGACGCCACCACACTTCGCCAGCGCCTTGTGCCTGCGATGCCGAGCCGCGAAAAGCCGTCGCGGTCGATCCCGAAATCAAGGATGCGAATCGCAAGCGCTTGCGGCGCATCGAAGGGCAGATCCGTGGGTTGCAGAAAATGGTGGAGGAAGATCGCTACTGCGCGGACATCATCACGCAAGTGGCCAGCGTGCAGGAGGCGCTGCGCGGCGTGGCGCGGAGCTTAATGCGCAACCATTTGCATCATTGCGCGGCGAAAGCGCTGCGCAGCGGCAAGAAGGAAGAAGCGGAATCGATGTATGACGAGTTGCTGAACTTGATTTATGCGCACCTGCGTTGAGTAGCCACGCCATACTTCACGGAATCCCGAGAAAAGAGAAGGAAAGAGAAGGACATGGAGCGAGATCCAGTTTGTGGAATGACCGTTGATCCGGCAAAGGCCGCGGCGAAAGTCGAGCATGCCGGGAGAACCTATTATTTTTGCGCGAAGGGATGCGCGGCGCGATTTGAGAAGAGTCCCGCGCAATTTCTAGGCGACGGCAAGAGTGTCGAGAGCAGCTCGGCAACAGTAAACGTAGCCACTCATGCGGGTTCGCATCATCATCACGGCGCTGGCACCGCGGTGGCGCCAGCGTGGTATCAGCCCGCTGGCGCCGAGTCTGGCGCAAACAATTCACTCTCAGAAAATTTACCACCAGGCAAATCGCAGCAGCGCCCAGCGAAGGATGGCGAGGTCCGTTACACGTGCCCCATGCATCCGCAAATCGTGCAGATGGGTCCAGGTAGCTGCCCGATCTGCGGCATGGCGCTCGAGCCCATGGATCCGCTCGCCGAAGTGCAAGCCGATCCGGAATACGATTCGATGCGTCTGCGTTTTTGGATCAGCACCGGTTTATCGTTACCTTTGTTGGCGCTGGCGATGTTCGGCGAATTTCTAGGGCTGCACATTGCACCAAATTTGCGTAACTGGATCGAACTGTCTTTGGCGACTCCTGTAGTGATCTGGGGCGGCTGGCCTTTTTTTCAGCGCTTCTGGTCATCGCTGCTGAATCGCAGTCCGAACATGTTTACGCTGATTGGCTTGGGCACCGGCGCCTCGTATCTTTACAGCGTCGTCGCCACGCTGTTTCCGCAGGTTTTTCCGATGTCGATGCGCGGGATGGACGGCGGCGCGCCCGTCTATTTCGAAGCGGCCGCGGTGATCACGACGCTGGTGCTGCTCGGCCAGGTGTTGGAGCTGCGCGCACGGCAGCAGACTTCGGGAGCAATTCGCGCGTTGCTGAATCTTGCGCCGCAACAAGCCCATCGGCTCGATGGCGAGGGCGCCGAGAACGATGTCGCGCTCGATCAGGTGCAGCGTGGCGATCGTTTGCGCGTGCGGCCGGGCGAACGCGTGCCCGTCGATGGCGTAGTGAGCGAGGGCGGCAGCGCCGTCGATGAGTCGATGATCACCGGTGAGGCCATGCCGGTAGAGAAAACCGCGAACGATCCGGTGACCGGCGGAACGCTGAACACCAGCGGCAGCTTTGTGATGCGCGCCGAACGCGTAGGTAGCGATACGCTGCTCGCGCAGATCGTGAAGCTGGTGAGCGAAGCGCAGCGCAGCCGCGCTCCGATGCAGCGGTTGGCGGACCGCGTGGCCGCGTACTTTGTGCCCGCGGTGGTGATTGTGGCGGTCCTGACATTTGCCGTGTGGATGCTGCTTGGGCCGGAGCCGCGATTTGCGCATGCTTTGCTGGCGAGCGTTGCGGTGCTGATCATCGCGTGTCCGTGCGCGCTGGGATTGGCGACACCGATGTCAGTGATGGTCGCGGTTGGACGCGGCGCACATGCCGGCGTGCTGGTGCGCAACGCCGAGTCGCTGGAGACGCTGGCGAAGGTCGATACGCTGGTGATCGACAAAACCGGGACGCTGACGGAAGGGAAGCCGCGGGTTTCGCAGATCTCTGTGCTTCCCGATGCTGGCGTGTCGGAGGAATCCTTGTTGCGACTCGCTGCGAGCATCGAAAGCGCGAGCGAACATCCGTTGGCGCGCGCGATTGTGGAGGCCGCACGAGAGAAGCGGCTGGATGTCGCAGCCGCGAGTGATTTCCGCGCGACGCCCGGTGGTGGCGCCGAAGGCCGTGCCAACGGACATGCGGTGTTGGCGGGCACGCTGAAATTCTTGGCTGAGCGTGGCGTGCAACTATCTGCGGCGGATTCGTTGCAGACGCGGATCGGATCCGCGCCGGGAATCGCGGCGCACGGAGCATCGACAAGCGCCGTGCACGTGGCGATCGACGGAATACTGGCGGGCATGATCGCGCTAGCCGATCGCGTGAAGGAGTCCACGCCGGAAGCGATTCGTGCGCTGCAAGCAGAAGGGATGCGGCTGGTGGTCGTCACCGGCGATCGCCGGGAATTCGCCGAGAAAGTTGCGCGCGAATTGGGCATCGCTGATGTTGAGGCCGAAGTTCAGCCGCAACAGAAAGCGGAAATCATCGCGCGATTGCGAAAGCAAGGACGAACCGTGGGCATGGCCGGTGACGGGATCAATGATGCGCCCGCACTGGCGGCCGCCGACGTTGGAATCGCCATGGGCACCGGCACGGATGTCGCGATGGCCAGCGCAGGGATCATTCTGGTGAAAGGCGATCTGCGGGGGATTTTGCGCGCGCGCAAGCTGAGCCGCGCTACTATCAAAAACATTCGGCAGAATCTGGCGTTCGCGTTTGTCTACAACGCCTTGGGCATTCCTGTTGCCGCCGGAGTTTTCTTTCGCGTGTTTGGCTGGCTGCTAAGTCCAATGCTGGCGAGCGCGGCGATGAGCTTCAGTTCGGTGTCGGTGATCGCGAATGCGTTGCGGCTGAGAAGATCGTCGCTGTGAGCGTCTACGATTGGCCGAGGATGGAGTCGAAGTAGGCCAGCATTTCCGGCGTGTCCCACTGCTGGAAGCCGATCAGCTTGCGGGCGATTTTTCCGCGGCGATCGATGACGTAAGTTTCAGGGTACATCGACGTACCGTACGTTTCGGCGATCGGCGAATGCTGGTCTTTGGTGCCGGGATCGCGATAGGTGGGGAAGGCGATGCCCTGATCGCGCAGGAATTTTTCGTAGGCGGCCTGATTTTCATCGGCGGCGACCCCAACAATGACGGCATTATGCGGCGCGATGTGCTTTTGTAACCGATTGAGGCTTGGCGCCTCTTCTACACAGGGCTGGCACCACGAGGCCCAGAAATTGAGGACCACAACTTTGCCGCGAAGATCGGAAAGGCGTGCGGGCTTGCCAGAAACCTCCAGCGGAAAGTCCTGCGCGCGTTTACCGGCGACGGAGGCTTCGCCTTGCCGATAGCTGGGGAGCGCAAAAATGAGAAGGATGCCGGCAGCCACGGCCATCGCTGCCCAAGTACCGAGTTTTCGGCCGACTCCCATCAAGTGGTATAATAACGTATCCCCACGTGATCGAAAACCGTTCCTGCCTGGCGTCCAATGGCTATGGAATTATCAGCTAACACAAAAGTTCAATCAGCCGACGCTCCTCAGGCGACTGCTGTCGTGACCGCGATTGTGCCTGCACGGGATGAGGAAAAGGTCATCGCGGGCTGCGTGGAGTCTCTGGAGCAACAACCGGAGATCGGGGAAATTCTGGTGGTAAATGATCAGTCGACGGATCGAACTGCGGACATCGTGTGCGAGTTGACTGCGGAGATTCCGCACTTGCGACTCTTGCAAACGCACGAACTCCCGACCGGATGGGTGGGCAAAAATAACGCCGTGTGGATCGCAGCGCAGGAAGCAAACAGCGAATGGCTGCTATTCACCGACGCGGATGCGGAATTGGCTCCAGGCGCGGTGGCGCGCGCGCTGCAGATTGCGCAAGAGAACAAAGCGGCGCTAGTTTCGTTCTCGCCCGAGCAGGTGACGGAGACGTGGTATGAGAAATCGCTGATTCCGTTCGTGTACTGTCGGCTGGCGAAATATTTTTCGTTCGATGCGGTGAACGATCCGCATTCGAACGTTGCAGCCGCGAATGGCCAATTTCTGATGATGCGGCGAGACGCGTACCGAGCCATCGGAGGCCATGCGAGCGTTGCGGGCGAAGTTCTGGAGGATGTCGCTTTGGCGCGCCGCGCAAAGGCCGCCGGGCAAACGATCTGGTTCGGTTCGGGCCAAAGAATCGTGCGAGCGCGGATGTACCGATCGTTCGAATCAATGTGCGAAGGCTGGACGAAGAACTTGTATCAATTGCTGGGCGGCCGTCCGTCCGCGGTCTATCGGGAAATGTTCAGTGTTGTGCCGTGGGTTCCTCTAATCTTCGTGGTGCTTGGAATATGGCTGCCATTTGCGTTGCTCGCGGGTCTTGGACTTTTGCTCGCGCGGCACGCGACGTACGGCGCGACGCTGGCAAGTAACCATTTTCGTGTGGCTTACATCCTCTATTACATTCCCGCCGTCGTGCTGTATGCGGCGGTGCTGTGGGCGTCGTATCGAGCGCACGCGCGAGGAAAAGTCGCTTGGAAGGGGCGCGACATTTCCGTCGGCGCGCCGGAAGGGCTTCGCTAGGACATCGCATGGTTCTGCTGACACGCAAAATCGAGTTTTCTGCCTCGCATCGCTACGATAATCCCGCGCTATCGCCGGAAGAGAACCGGCGCGTGTTCGGCAAATGCAATAATCCGCATGGACACGGCCACAACTACACGCTCGAAGTGACCGTCGCGGGTGAACCCGATCCGGTAACCGGCATGGTCGTGGATTTAAGTGAGCTGAAAAAACTTCTCGAACGCGAAGTAATGCAACGTATGGATCACCGCCACTTGAATGAAGAAGTTCCGGAGCTGGCCGGACAGATTCCCACATGCGAAAACGTGGCGCGCGTAATCTGGAAATTGCTGGACCCAAAAATCACGCAGGGAAAATTGTATCGCGTGCGCCTCTACGAATCGCCGGATCTATTCGCGGATTGCTACCGAAATGGTGCGGCATGAACGCGCTTGCTCACGACGGCCTGAAAGTGGAGCTGGGACGCCGATATCATTTTGCGGCCGCGCATCGACTGCATTCCGCTCGCTTAAGCGAAGCGGAAAATTCGCGCCTCTACGGCAAATGCAACAACCCGCATGGCCACGGACATAATTATGTTTTGGAAGTAAGCCTGTCGGGCGACATTGATCCAGCCACTGGCATGATCGCGAATCTCGCCGATCTCGATGGCTTCGTTCAGCGCGAAGTACTCGAAGCCTTCGATCACCGCTCGCTCAATGACGAGGTTCCGGAGTTTCGCGAGCAGGTTCCGACGACCGAGAATCTTTGCATCGAGATTTACCGGCGGCTGCGCGCGTTTCCAAACGCGAAGCTGGAGCGCGTACGTGTGCAAGAAACCAACAACAATAGTTTCGAATACGCTGGCGAGCGCGAGATTGAGGCCCCCATCAACGCGCCTCAAGAAATCGGTGCGCGATGAGGAAGGAAACCGAATTGACCAAGCCTACAGAGGAAATACTGCTGCACGAAGGCAACCGGCGCGACGCGAAGACCATCGCCTGCCATGTTGAAGAAATTATCAGGATCATCGGCGAAGATCCAAACCGCGAGGGCCTGCGCAAAACGCCCGAACGCTATGAAAAGGCACTGCGCTTCCTGACCAGCGGCTATCACCAGAATGTCGATCATCTCCTCAACGGCGCGACGTTCAGCGTCGCCTACGACGAAATGGTGCTGGTGAAGGACATTGAATTTTTCAGCTTGTGCGAGCATCACCTGCTGCCGTTTTTTGGCAAGGCCCACGTGGCATATCTGCCAAGCCAAAAAGTAATTGGACTGAGCAAAGTCGCTCGCCTCGTGAACATGTTCGCGCGCCGGCTGCAGATTCAAGAGCGCATGACCAGCCAGATCGCGAAAGCCATCGAAGAGAAAATCGCGCCTCAAGGTGTGGGCGTGATCATCGAAGCGCGCCATCTCTGTATGCAGATGCGCGGCGTGGAAAAACAGCACGGCCAGGCGGTTACCAGCGCCATGCTGGGCGAATTCCGCAACAACAAACAAACACGCGACGAGTTTTTGTCGCTCGTGCGCAGCAAACAGCGCTAATCGACAGTTCCATCTGCTCGTGTCAATGTCAGGGCGATTGGAACAGTTGCTGGCCCACAAAAATATTTCGCGCATTCACGCAATATCACAAAGGTCCGCGAATGCTCACTGACGACGTACACCTGACGAACAACTCGCCGCATTTATCATCCGTATCGTAAAATCAATGGTTCGATAGACTTGTCTCTACGTCCCTGCTGTGATCCACTCGACGCGGCGGGGCTGGGTTCCGATGATCGGTCAGGCGATTGCTCACTATTCCATCACCGACAAATTAGGTGAGGGCGGTATGGGTGTCGTGTATCGTGCGCGCGATTTGACGCTGCACCGCGACGTCGCGCTGAAGTTTTTGTCCGTCGATGCCATCAACGATCCGATGGCGCGCACCAATATTCTCACCGAGGCGCGCACCATTTCCGCGCTCAATCACCCGAACATCTGCACCGTTTACGAAGTCGGCGAATCCGACGGCCGTCCTTATCTGGCGATGGAGTTCATCGAAGGCCACACGCTGAGCATGGAGATTACCTCCGTGGGCATGGCCACCGACATCGTCGTTCGTTATGGCATTCAGCTCGCCGACGCGTTGTCGCACGCGCACGAACGCGGCATCGTTCACCGCGATCTGAAAGCCGCCAATGTGATCGTCACCCCTTCAGGCCGCCTGAAAGTATTGGATTTCGGCTTATCCCGCCGCGTCGAACAAAAAATCAGCGAAGAGACCACGCAATTCGATCAATCCTGGGACGAACAAAATTCCATCACCGGAACCTTGCCTTACATTGCGCCAGAATTATTACGCGGCCAATCGGCGGATCCACGCAGCGACATCTGGGCGTTGGGTGTGCTGCTGTATGAAATGGCGGCAGGCCGGCGGCCATTTCGCGGCGGAACTTCATTCGAATTGAGCGCCGCGATTTTGCGCGAGGCGCCGCCGCCCATCACACCACCGCTTCCACCGGTACTGCACTCGGTGATCGAAAAGTGCCTCGACAAAGATCCCGGCCAGCGTTATCACTCCGGCGGAGAAGTTCGCGCGGCACTCGAGGCCGCGGCCACAGCATCGCGATCCGAACGAATTCCTGTCGCAGCTCTCGCGCCGCCATTCGATCCGCGTACGGCGCGAGCGCAGCGCCGCATCTGGTACGCGTTGGCCGCTTTCGTAGCGGCCTTCGCAGTTATCGGGGTGTTGTGGTGGAGGTCCAGCCGCCCGCGCGTCGCTCCGGGTCCGCTCCCCGGCGCCATTCAGTCCGTGGCCGTCCTGCCGCTGGAAAATCTTTCCCACGATCCCGCTCAAGACTATTTTTCCGACGGAATGACCGATGCACTCATCACGGAGCTCTCGCACATTCGCAAGCTGCGCGTCATTTCGCGTACTTCGGTAATGCAATACAAGCACGCGCAGAAATCCGTCGCCGATATCGCGCGCGATCTGAACGTGGACGCTATCGTGGAAGGATCGGTGCTCCGCGACAACAATCGTGTGCGGATTTCCGCCAATCTCATTCAAACCTCGGTGGAACAAAGCGTGTGGTCCGACAGTTACGATCGCGACTTCACCGACGTGCTGGCGCTGCAGAGCGACATTGCAACGGCGATCGCGCGCGGGATCCAGGTGGAACTCTCCGCGCCTGAGGCCACGCAACTAGCGAGCCGCCGGCCGGTGGTGCCCGACGCGTACGAAGCATTCCTGCGCGGACGTTTCGAGGCGGAAAAACGCACGTCACAAGGATTGCTCAGCTCCGTCGATTATTTTCGCCAGGCCATCGCGAAGGATTCCACATACGCCGCCGCATACGCCGGCTTGGCCGACAGCTTGCTGAACTTGAATACGTACCAGATCCGTCCGCCTGCTGAAGTCATGCCGCAAGCGAAAGCAGCCGCGGAACAGGCGCTGCACATCGACGAAGGGCTCGCCGAAGCCCACGCCTCACTCGCTGCCATCCGTTTCTATCACCTGGAACAAGACGGCGTAGAAAGCGAATTCCACCGTGCGATCGAACTCAATCCGGGTTACGCGACGGCGCTGCATTGGTACGCGCTGAGTCTAGCGGCGCAAGGTCGAACGCAGGAGGCGCTAACCGAAATCAAACTTGCGCGTGAAATCGATCCACGCTCCCTGATCATCAACGCCAACGTGGGATGGTGTTACTACGTCGCTGGAGATCTCGATCGCGCCATTGACGAAGAAAAGAACACCTTGCGGCTGGGCCCAGGGTTCATCGTGGCGCACGGCTATCTCGGTCAGGCTTATTTAGAAAAGAAAATGTTCGATCAGGCTTTGGACGAGTTCAGGCAGACCGTGTCCCTGGCGCCTGGAAGCGTGACGCGAAAAGCGGAACTCGGCGGCGCGTACGCTCGCGCCGGCAAGCTCGAGCAAGCTAAAGAGATTCTGCAGGAATTACAACACGCCTCTTTAACGCAATATATCTCGCCTTACGATTGGGCGATGCTGTACGCCGGAATGGGCAAAAAGGCTGAGACGGTTTCGTGGCTCGAGAAAGCCTACCAGGAACGTTCCGGAAGGCTGGCGAATGTCGCGGTGCATCCGCAATTCGCGTTTCTTCGCGGCGAGCCCGGCTTCGAAAGCATTCTCGCGCGTATGAACGTGCCTGTTAATCTCCGCCATCCCGCAAAGGGCGGAGCTAAAGCGCAATAGGCACGTCCAGCGAACGCTCGCCGCTGCGCTTGACGGGCCCAAACGCTGCCGCTAAACTCCCGGTCTCGCAATTTCGAGTCAACTAGTCAAATGCGCCGCCGCGAACTGGAGATATCATGGCCACGAAGAAAAAATACAGCGTCAAGCTGTCTGCCATCGCCAGAGATCTGGATCGGGCCCTTAAAGCGCTCGCGAAAATTGAAAAGAAAAAAGCAACCTTGGCACCCGACGATGCTCAGCGATTGGCTCAGGGCGTTCAGGATCTTTCGCAGGCGCGCAAGCTGGTCGTTCTGGCGTGCGGAAGGCGTATGACCGCGGTTTTCTCGTCGGGCTCGGGGGCCTGATCGCTCAGGCTCGCTGGTGTAACAACTCTTGAGCAGCGCCCGTCCAAAACGCGCGCTTGCCTCGCGCAAAGCGAAAGCAAAGAGCGAGCTATACCGGCGCGCGGCCTCCACGGTCGCATACTGGCGCGGCGAGCAGTTCGTTCTTGAGAATTTCATGACTCGTCGGCGCATCAGCGCCGATCCTCTCGCCGCGAGCATTCTTCATTTTTTCGATCGCAAGCGCTCTCTGAACGATCTGTTCGCGCGTTTTCCGGACTATGCGCCCACTTCTTTGCGAAAAGCGATGCGTTCGCTGGTCGAGCATTCATTTCTCGAATTGCAAACGCGTAGCGCGCCTGATAACAGGGAACTCGCGGCATGGGGCGAGTGGAACCCTGCGGCAAGTTTTTTCCATTTCTCGACGAAAGACCTCAGCTTCGAAGCTGACGCGGCGAAAGAGTTTCGCGAAGTCGTGGAACTCGTGCAATCGAAACCCATGCCGCAGCCAATCAAGCCATATCCAAAGGCCCGGCGCATTCCGCTGGCCGAGCCAACTGTAAGCGGGGAGTTCGCGAGAGTGCTGCTGTCGCGCCGCACCTGGCGAAAATTTTCTGCCCAACCAGTAAAGCTGGATGCCTTGAACAAAGTGCTTGCGCTCACCTGGGGTATTCAGAACTTCGTCGACGTGCCGAAATTGGGCAAAATTGCGGTGAAGACTTCGCCGTCAGGAGGGGCGCTTCATCCCATCGAGGCTTACGTCCTTGCGCGCAATGTCGAAAAGCTGCCGCCGGGCTTGTATCACTACAATGGCGCGCAACATCGTCTCGAGTTTTTGAAACGCGGCGCTACTTCCAAACAAATCACGCAATGGCTCGCAAATCAGTGGTGGTATGCCGGAGCGGCCTTCGTGGTGTTCATGACCGCAGTCTTCGGCCGCACGCAGTGGAAGTACGACTACGCGCGCGCCTACCGCGCGATGTTGCTGGAAGCAGGGCACCTGTGCCAGACATTTTGCCTTACCGCGACGTGGCTGAACCTCGCACCGTTCTGCACCCTCGCGTATGCGGACTCCGCGATCGAGAAGGCCCTCGGCCTTGACGGCGTTTCAGAGTCGGTCGTCTACGTGGCGGGCGCCGGCGTTCGCCCTGAAAATGAAGAGCAAGCCCACCTGCTCAGCGGAAGCGAAGTAGCGATGCTGAAGCTATAAAGAGGCACGGGTCTCCCAACAGGCGCGTTTTGTATTCGAAACCATGCAGAGCCGTTCGAACCTCATTCGAACGAAGCAGCAATGTGAAACGAAGCAGCAATGTGATGCGATGAGCAAGAATGATAGCGCCGGATCATGCGGCCAATCGGCGTGTAGGAGCGTGGAGTGCTCAGTGCGGAAACTATTCTTCAGTCCCCTCGCGAGTCGGCTCGAGCGCGCCAGCGAAGTAAGCACTCATTTTCGGCGCACTCTTGCAAGCCCGCGCCAGAATCTGTCGGCTCTGTTCAAGGGCTTCCATGCGCAGGTCCAAAGTTTTGCGATCCTGCTTGGCAACGCGCGGGCGAATGGCCCTCAATTTCTCCTGCCGCTTCTCAATCTCGAAAATAATCGGCCCCAGTGATTCGACCTCGTATTGCTGCTGCTGCCGCATGAATCCTCCCAAAGTAAATCTGTACGGGAGGGGCTTGTCCCCTCCCCGGGCGTCTGCGTCAACCACAATTCATCGCGCATCCACTAAGCCGTGCCATTCACCTCTGTTGCGTGCCGCGGGCCAAGCGCATATTGTCGCCATGTCTGGCGAGCGTCTGGAAAAAATCCACTACTTCTTCGCCACATTCACCGACGCCCGAGTGGTCTCCCAATCCATGCGCATCGTACACGACGCTTCACCCTGATCAAACGCAATCGTGAAATTTTCCTCCGGCGCAGGCAGCTTCGACACCTTCATATCGATGCGCGCCAGATCCGCAGCGGGTCCCGAATACGCCGTCCCCCACTCGCCGGTCGTCTTGCTGATGATCAGCGTCCATTTGTTCGCCTCAGGTATCGTGAACAGCGTGTATTTACCAGCGGGCACCGCGGTACCACCGACCGTGAGATCGGTGTCGGTCACAAAGGTCGTCGCCTCATTCGCTCCCGCACGCCACACTTTATCGAACGGAACGATGCCGCCGAAAACCTTGCGCCCCTTGGCGCGCGGGCTCGAATAATCCACGGTCACCGATTTCCCGCCGGAAAGTTTGCACTCCGCTTTCGCCGGCGGACTCGGCCGGCTGCTCTTGTCTTGTGGCGCAGCTACGACAACTACGGCTATTGCCAGACCTACGGCTCCGATGATTCCAAGGTACGAGTTCCTGCGCATGTTCGTTGCACCTCCAAGAGCGTTCGTGATCACTTCATCTTATTCGGCTAATGCGACGGGAGCCATACTGCCATGCACGCCAAACCGCTACAACAAAAACTCTCCGCATTCACCACACTAGACCCGTACGGCGCAGGACTGTGGCGCATTTCTCCCGCTTTCGCACTCCCCTGATTCCTTTACACTACTGTAAGAATTGTGTTAGCCTGACTTTGTCGAAGAGAAGAGAAAAATTCAGGGGACGACGGAGAGGGGCACTTGAGCGCAGCCAAATCGGTGTTGATCGAACAGTTCCGGGCCCATGTCAAGGATACAGGCTCACCAGAAGTGCAAATCGCATTGCTGAGCGAGCGGATCAGCTACCTGACGACGCACCTCAAGTCCCACGTGAAAGACCATGCATCCCGGCGCGGTTTGATCATGATGGTCAACAAGCGCCGCCGCCTGCTGGACTATCTTAACCGCCGTGATCCGGATCGGTACCGCGAGATTGTTGAACGCCTTAGCCTTCGCAAGTAGCCGCTCCACGGGGTTCGAGCGGCGCCCACAGACGCAAAGCGAAGTGATAACTTCCACTCGAGGTTCCTCTCAAAGTGTGCCTCGCAGCCGCTCCATCGCTGCTCGTGGAAATCGTCAGGCCGCCGGCTGAATTCAGTCGGCTTTAATCGTGGTGTGATCCGGTGCAAATAGTTTAAGTCAGAACGATTCTCGCCTCTTTTCTGCTCGACAACCAAGCGGAACAGAAATTTCCGTGTGAACGAATTATGAATCGATGCTCCGTGTGAACTCGGAGCCAAAGGAAAACTCAGTTATGTCTGAAAATAATCATACGCCCGCCCCTTACTCTGTATCGGTTGAGATCGGCGGACGCCTCTTGACGCTGGAAACCGGAAAGATCGCCAAACAAGCCAATGGAGCGATCACCGCGCGCTACGGCGACACCATTTTGCTTACCACCGCTTGCATGTCTTCGACTGCCAACGATCGCGACTTCCTGCCGCTCACGGTCGACTATCGCGAAAATACGTATTCGGCCGGCAAGATTCCCGGCGGCTTCTTCAAGCGCGAAGGGCGCCCCTCGGAAAAGGAAGTACTGACCTCGCGGCTGATCGACCGCCCCATGCGGCCGTTGTTCCCGGAGTCTTGGCGCAATGAAACGCAAGTCGTCAGCATGGTGCTGTCCGCCGACAGCGAGAACGATCCCGACGTCATCGCGGTTACCTCCGCCTCGGCTGCCGCGTTTTGCTCCGACCTGCCGTTCGAGACGCCCATCGCCTGCGTGCGCGTCGGCAACATCGATGGTCAGTTCATCGCCAACCCTTCAGTGGCACAGCAGAAAGTCAGCCGTCTGAACATCGTGATCGCCGGATCCGACGAAGGTATTGTGATGGTGGAATCGGGAGCGCTGGAAGTTTCCGAAGAAACCGTCGTGGAAGCCATTGAATTCGGCCATGCACAGATCAAGAAGATCGTGGCTGCCATCCGTCAATTGCACGCCCAGATCAAGCCCACCAAGGTAAAAGTCGAGCCGCTGCCGTTCGACAACGCCATGTACGCGGATATGGAAAAGAAGCAGGGCGCCAAGCTGCGCGATGCGCTCAACACCGAAAAACATCCAAAGAAGGAAAGCTATCATCTCGTCGACGAGCTGAAAGACGAGATCCTCAAAGCCATTCCCGAAGAAGAAGAAGAGAAGCGCGTGCTGGCCAAGCGTGCATTTGAGCGCCTGCGCGAAAAGATTTTCCGCGACGACATCCTGAACGCGCGTCGCCGCCCGGATGGCCGCGAATTCGACAAGATTCGCAAGATCACTTGCGAAGTCGGACTCCTGCCTCGCGTCCACGGCTCGGCACTCTTTACCCGTGGCGAGACCCAGGCTCTGGCGACACTCACCCTTGGCACCAAGGAAGACATGCAGCGATTGGATCTGCTCTTTGAGCAGGATCAGTTCAAGCGCTTTCTGTTGCACTACAACTTCCCGCCGTTCAGCGTCGGCGAAGTGAAGTTCCTGCGTGGTCCCGGACGCCGCGAAATCGGCCACGGCGCGCTTGCGGAACGCGCGCTGAACAGCTTGCTCCCGCCCGAAACTGAATTCCCTTACGCCATGCGCCTGGTCTCCGACATTTTGGAGTCGAACGGCTCCTCCTCGATGGCCACCGTATGCGGCGGTTCACTGGCACTGATGGATGCCGGCGTGCCGGTTAAGTCCGCTTGCGCTGGGATCGCCATGGGCTTGGTGGTCGGCGACAACAACAAGTATTCGATCCTCACCGATATCGCCGGCGCGGAAGATCACTACGGCGATATGGACTTCAAAGTGGCGGGCACGCGCGAAGGCATCACTGCGCTGCAAATGGACATTAAGGTCCTCAACATCAGCATCCAGATGATGCGCGAAGCGCTCGCTCAGGCTAAGAAAGCGCGGCTGGAAATTCTAGACGTCATGGAAAAGACGCTGGGCTCGCACAATGCGGAAATTTCCGCGTATGCTCCGCGCCTTTACAAGCTGCACATCCCGACCGACAAGATTCGTGACCTCATCGGTCCGGGCGGCAAGAAGATCCGATCCATCATCGAAGCTACCGGCGTCAAGATCGACGTCATGGAAGACGGCACCGTGCACATCTTCTCCACCAGCGGCTCCGGCGGCGACCAGGCGCTGCAGATGGTGCGCGATGTCACCGCATCCGCCGAAATCGGCAAAACCTATCTGGGCAAAGTCGTTCGTCTCGCCGAGTTTGGCGCCTTCGTCGAACTCTTCCCCGGCACCGATGGTCTGTTGCACATCAGCGAAATCTCCGAGCATCGCATCCGCGACGTTCGCGACGAGCTGAAGCTCGGCGACCAGGTGTTGGTCAAGGTCCTGTCGATCGAAGGCAACAAGGTCCGCCTCTCTCGCAAAGCGCTGATCCGCGAAGCTCGCGAAAAGCAGGCCAAGAAAGAAGTAGCCGGCGGCGGCGGCGCAGCGGAGTAATCCGCGAATCGCGATGCGTCAAAAATCGCATTAACGCACAGAGAGCCCGGCACTTAGCCGGGCTCTTCGTCTAAATACCTTGGAATGAACACTTGTGCAGATATAACAAAACAAAAGACTTTAATCCATGTGTAATCAACACTTACGAAAAATAGGGGTAAAATTAGCCTTCGCGCAGCAAACCGACCGATTCAGAAATTAGACGCGAAGCAACTCCACTAACTCTTTGATTCCAAGAAGGTTATCGACTGCCAGGGGTTAGTTTGCCGCAGCTCGGCTCTTCCGCCCATGCACGGCGTCCAACGCTGCCCAGAGCGCGTTCAGTGCTTCCTTCGCTGTAGCTACAATCTCATCCTCGCTGCCCTCGGCATGCTCGTCCAGCCAAGCGCGCCACGCCTCCCGATGAATCTTGTCGGCCTTCTCGTGGATGATGAAATACGCCAGCGCTTCCGGGCGATCCACGCCATAAAACTTTTTCAGCCCCTCAATTTTCGTCGAGGCGATCTCGGGGACCTGCGCTTCGTAGGCGTAAAGCGCGGCCACCGCTTCGGCGACCGGCCGGTCGCCGCAAATTTCGCGAAACGTGGAGACCACCGCCTGCGTGCCGGGAAGCGCCGGGCAGCAGGAGATATCATCGGGCGCCACGCCCAACGCGGCGGCAAAATCGCGCCACAGCTTCGGGTGCGGCGCTTCCGGATTTTCTTCTTCCTGAAGATTCTCCACTACGGTGTCGCGCAGCGGGCCTTCGGTGCGCGCCGCCAGCACCCGCAAATGCTTCGGAAACGCTTCGACATGACGATAATACTGCGCGGCATACAGCTGTAACGATTCGCGGCTGAGCTTCCCGTTTTGCCAATCCTGATAGAACGGATGATTCAAAAGATTTTTCTCGGCGATCGCGGCATCAAGCCGCTCGAGCAGTTGAGTATTGTGCATCGCAGACCTCCCGAGGCAGGCACGCGCCAGAATCCACGCACCCGCTAAGGCGGCGGATTGTAGCAGACTTCCACGTCAAATGGTGTCGGGTGAATTCCGCAAGGCGCGGGCTATCGGTGGAAATAGAATGTTAATGCTGGTTCGGTCGTGTCGGCGCAGTCGCTGTCGAGGCTCAATCTTCGGCCGGACTAGTCTTTCTCGTGGACGCGTTCGATCGTGGCGCCGAGCGCGCTCAGTTTTTCGACGATGCGTTCGTAGCCGCGATCGATGTGATAGACGCGATCGATGGTCGTTTCACCCTTGGCGACCAGGGCAGCGAGCACGAGTCCCGGCGGACGCGCGCAGGTCCGAAGCCTGCACGGTGGTGCCGGAAAGTTGCGCCGGACCGCGCACCACAGCTCGTCGGCCGTCGATCGAGATATTCGCGCCCATGCGGATCATCTCGCTGGCGTGCAAGAATCGATTCTCGAAAATTGTTTCGGTAACCGCGGACGCGCCTTCTGCCTGCGTGGTCAGCGCCATGTACTGCGCCTGCATGTCGGTGGCAAAGCCGGGATATTCTTCGGTGATCATATCGGCGCCGACGAGCTTTTCTGCCGGCCGCACGCGCATGGTTGTTTTGTCCACGATGTCGATGCGCACGCCAGTCTGCTCCATTTTTGAGATGACTGCCCCGAGATGCTCGGGCGCGCAATTCGTAATTGTCAGATCGCCGCCGGTGATCGCGCCGGCCACCAGAAAAGTTCCTGCCTCGATGCGGTCGGGAATCACCGAATGTTCCGTGCCATGAAGTTTTTCCACGCCCTGAATCCGCAGGATAGAGGTGCCATCGCCGGTAATCTTCGCGCCCATCTTGCGCAACATGATCACGAGGTCGGTGACTTCCGGCTCGCGCGCGGAATTTTCCAGAATTGTTTCGCCATCAGCGAGCGCGGCGGCCATCAAAATATTCTCGGTCCCCGTGACGGTAATTTTCTCGAAGACGATGTGGGCGCCCTTTAACCGGCCCTGGTTCGGCGTCTTCGCCTGGATGTAGCCTTCGGCTACCGTGATCGCCGCGCCCATTTTTTCCAGTGCGGTCAGATGCAGGTCCACCGGCCGCGCGCCGATCGAACAGCCGCCCGGAAGGGAAACGTGTGCCACACCAGCACGAGCGATCGCCGGACCCAGCGTCAGAATCGACGCGCGCATTGTTTTTACGAGTTCATAGGGTGCGATCGCATCGTTCAGCGTTACGGCTTCAATGGTGTAGTCACTGGCGGGAATGTCGGTGACCGAAACTCGCGCGGACATGAACGCCAGCAGCTTGCTCATGGTGATCAGGTCGCGGACTTTCGGAATGTTATGCAGTATTACCTTCTCAGGCGTGAGAAGCGTCGCGGCCATCACCGGCAACGCCGAGTTCTTCGCGCCGCTGATCGCCACCGTGCCGTGCAGCGCGTTGCCGCCCTTGATCAGAAATTTGTCCATCGCTCGTCTACTCTCCCAATGCCTGCCGCAGATTTCCCTTCGCGTTCGTAAGTTTCTTTCGCGCTTCAGCGGTGCCGATTCCGAGGCGCAGCATAACGAGCGCGACTCGCACATTGTGTCCGGACTGACGCAGCGCGTGTTCCGCGACAGACGGATCTTTGCCGCTGGCTTCCGCCAGAATTCGCTTCGCACGGCCGCGAAGCTTTTCATTCGTGAGCATCACGTCGATCATCAGGTTCTCGTAAACGTGACCAAGGCGCACCATCGATGCGGTTGAGAGCATGTTGAGCACCAACTTCTGCGACGTACCTGCTTTCAGCCGCGTCGAGCCGGTGACCACTTCCGGTCCAACTTCGGGAGCGATCACGATGCCGGCAAGCTTGGCCATCGGCGACCTGCGATTCGACGTAACTGCAACCGTTGCGGCGCGGCGCTTGCGCGCGTACTCCATCGCGCCAAGCACGTACGGCGTCGTGCCACTGGCTGCGATGCCTACAACCACGTCCTTGCTTGTCAATTTCACGTTCCGCAAATCTCGCGCTCCGTTCGCGACCGAATCCTCCGCACCTTCCACCGCTTCGGTAACCGCCTTTTTTCCTCCCGCGATCAGTGCCTGCACTAAATTTCGCGAAACGCCAAACGTTGGCGGGCACTCCGACGCGTCCAGCACTGCTAGTCGTCCGCTGGTTCCGGCTCCCACATAAATCAGCCGGCCGCCTTTGCGAATGCTGCGCACAATCACGTCAACAGCGCGCGCGATCGCCGGTATTTCTTTTCCCACCAGGATCGCGACCTTCTGGTCCTCGCGATTCATCAGCCGCAGTATGGCCTTGCTGGATAAGCGGTCCAGATTGCGCGAAGCCGGATTGCGATGCTCGGTGGGCCTCCGATCCTTTTCCAGTGTGGGGGGCCGACTGGGCATTTGGAAATTATATCGTTCGCAGAGATGCCAAAGCAGGCACGCCGCCAAAAGAGCACAGCCGCGACGCGAGAGGGTTACTAGTTGACGGTGAACAAGGTGCCGGTAGCGAGGCGTTCGTGTAGCTCAGTCCTTCAGGCCTGAGGGTGTAGATTCAACATCTACACCATCGAGTGTGCGCGCACGGCCGACCCCGTTCCAAGTTTCGTGACGGCTCGCAACATCTCGCCATTGGATCGAAAAATCCTCACCCCTGAAGGGGTGAGCTACAGTTTCGCCTTACGCGCGATTGCAATGCGCTGGTCGGCCGCTGCTACTTCGGTGGGGACGCGAAGCCTAGTGCCTGCATCACCGCGTCGTGAACCGCTGGTCGCACCTGCGCGATCTTCATGTTTTCGCGAGTGGGGTTAACGCGATTCGTGAGCAGAACCACGAAAACCTGGCGGTCTGGATCGATCCAGATCGATGTGCCGGTGAAGCCGGTGTGGCCGAAACTGTGGGCCGAAAAGAAATGGCCGCTGCTAGAGCCTTCAGTGGGTACTGCCCAGCCGAGCGTGCGCGTACCATTCGAAAGCTGCTGCGGGGTGGTGAATTGCGCGATTGTTGCGCGTTTCAAGATGCGGCGATGCGCATAGACGCCGCCATTGAGCAGCATCTGCGAGAAGGCTGCGAGGTCCGGCGCAGTGCTGAAGACACCCGCGTGACCGGAAACGCCGCCCATAGTGAAGGCGTTCTCGTCGTGCACTTCGCCCTGCACCAGCTTGTGACGCAAGTTCTTGTCGAATTCCGTAGGAGCGATCCACGGCCACAATTTCTGCGCCGGCCGATACGTCGTGTCCTTCATACCCAGCGGTGAAAAAATGTAAGCCTTGGCCAGATCATCGAGGGAGCGGCCAGTCAGGCGCTCAACGATTTGCGCCATCAAAATAATTCCGAGGTCGGAGTAGACCTCTTTCGTACCAGGTTCGTAATCGAGCGGCTCGGCGAAGATGCGCGTCAACGTATCTTGCTTGCCGGTGGACGTGCGCCAGTATTCCTTGAACGGCGGCAGCCCCGAAGTATGCGTCAGCAAATGGCGAACCGTTACTTTCGAGCGCCAGCCGTTCGGATCAGGACCCGTCGCCCATTCCGGCAAATAGCGATCGACGCGCGCGTCAAGATCGAGCGGAACAGGGAAGTCGCCCTCGACCAGTTTTGCTACCAGCGTCGTGGTGACGACGACCTTTGTGAGCGATGCGATGTCGTACATCGTGCGCATGTCCACAGCGGGAGAATTTGCTTCGTAGCTGAGATTGCCGAACGCGTGCAGCGACACTTTCCCTTTGTAACCAACGGCCAGCGTGGCGCCGGGGAAGGCCTTATCAGCAATCGCATGCTCGACGACGTTAAAGACCGGCTGCAGGATAGCTTCGCTGCGCACATCCGCGGCTTGCAGCGTCATCGGATTTGCGGCGACTTCAATGCCAGAGCCGGCTTGCAGCGGAATGCCGGGAATCGTCACAGGCACGTGGCCGCGAATCGGGATTTGACCGAATAGAGCCCGTGCAATGGAGATTTGCGCGACATCGCTGATGCCAAAAGCCGCGAGCCACGTTTCGGCCTGCGGAAAGCGTTCGATCAGATAAGGGCTGCCGAACGCGGTAGTGATCACCGGCTTGCCGCTTTTGAACAGCTGCTCGGCAAGAGCGATTTGCTCCGCAGGAATATCGACATTGCCCTTGCGATCGCTGACGCGGACAAAGAGCGCGAGGATGGCGACATCGTAAGATTCGGGCGGTGGGAGTTTCAGTGCGCTGGCATTGACGAAGCGCGTGTCGGCGCGCAATGTGGTGACCGAATCGAAGCGCGATTTCAGCTCGCGCTCGAGGTCTTCGCCTGGATACGGCTCGGGATCGGCGTAGAACGCCAGCAGCAGTGCGCGGCCCGGCTTGGTCCCATCGAGCGGAAGACGATGCGCATTGTCGCGAAGCAGCGTGATGCCGCGATCGGAAATCTCCTGCGCTTCCGCCTGCCGCGCGACGCTGCCCAATTTCTGATTGATGGCGTTGATATCGACGATTTTATTTTCGTGAAGTCCGAGTTTGGCCTTGGCCAGCAGGATGCGCCGAACCGAAGCATCGAGCCGCTCCGTCGAAATACGGCCGGAACGCACGGCGGCCTGCAAGGCTTCGAAAGCGGCATCGGGAACCGGCGGCATCAGCAACGCATCCACACCAGCGAGAATTGCGCGCACGGCAGCTTCGCCCGGCGCATAGCGCACGGTGATTCCGCCCATGTCCATGGCGTCGGTGACGATCAGGCCGTGGAAGGCGAGCTCCTTGCGCAGTAAATCATTCAAGATTTTCGGCGAAAGCGTAGCCGGAGTATTCGGATCGGGCTCCAGCGCAGGCACGGAAAGATGGCCGGTCATGATGCTGCCAACGCCTGCCGAAATGGCAGCGCGGAAGGGAACCAGTTCGAGTTTTTCGAGGCGTTCGCGGCTCGCCGGAATCGTCGGAAGATCGATGTGCGAATCGGCGGCGGTGTCGCCATGTCCGGGAAAATGTTTCGCGGTGGCCAGGCCGCCGTTTTCTTCCACGCCGCGTACGAAGGCCTTCACATATTCCGCGACTTTCGCAGGATCCTCACCAAACGAGCGCGTATTGATGATCGGATTGCCGGGATTATTGTTGACGTCGGCGTCGGGTGCGTAAATCCACTGAATACCCACGGCGCGCGCTTCCTGCGTGGTGATCTTGCCCATCGTGTAGGCGTCCTGTGGACTGCCTGCCGCCGCCAGCGCCATCGCCGTCGGAAACGACGTGCCCTCGTCGAGACGCATCGCTGCGCCGCGCTCAAAATCGGCGCCGACCAGCAGCGGAATCTTTGCTTTGGCCTGCAACTGATTGGTGAGCACCGCTGTGGGATATGCCTGGCTCTTGACGATCCCCAACGGCGAGCTCTGCGTAATGTTAATGAAGCCGCCGCAATGAAGATCGACAACATCGTGCATGATCTGCGCGTAAGCCGCGGCGTCGGTCGGCGTCAGGCTCCCATGATAGGTAGTGAAAAGTAGCTGACCGATTTTCTCGTCCACGCTCATCTTCCGCAGCGTGCTATCGACCCACTTCTCCGCGCTCGCCGATGAATGGCGGGTATCGCCGCTTTCGGGAGCGGCAGCGGCGGTGTCAGCAAGTTCAGACGGTTTCGCGGATGCGCGGATCATAAGAAAAAGGAGTGTGGCAGGAACAACGAACAGCAGAGCAGCTCTGCGTCCTTTCATCAGTTGAGGGTCTCCCGGTCACTGCCCGGATGTTTTGTATATAGCACACGCACATAGAGCCAACAACGCAAGTCCGGGCGTCGCGTTCCACAATATCATTGACAGGTAGGCGGCAGGGATTCGACGCGGCGGCAAGTTTGACTCAGCTGCGGCGGCCGAGTGTTTAGATGGAAATTCCCTGTCCGTGAATGACGCTGATGAGGCGATGACATCGCTGCGCAATGGGAAGGTTTCTGTGCGACGTCCATTTGAGAAACGGTCTTGCAGGATTGTGGCGCCGGCATTGTGCTGCGCGTTGTTGAGCGGTGTGATTGGCTGGACCGGTGATGCGTCTGCCCGCACAACCAGAAAGAAGAGTTCGGGGCGGCCGGGCCGGGTGCAGTCGGGCCTCGACGTTCTGGAAGCGCAAAGGTTTGCGCCGCTACGCGGAAAACACGTTGGCCTGATTACCAATCACACCGGACTGGATGCGCAGGGACGCACCACCGTCGATCTGCTTTCGAAAGCTCCAGGCGTGCAGTTGGTGGCACTATTCAGCCCTGAGCACGGACTTGCCGGGCGCAATGACGAAAAAATTGGCTCGACGAAAGATGCCGCGACGGGACTGCCGATCTACAGCCTGTACGGCGAAACTCTGCGGCCTACCCAGGCGATGCTCAACGGGATCGACGCACTCGTGTTCGATGTGCAGGACGCTGGGGTCCGCTTTTACACCTACACAACGACGATGGGATACGCGATGGAGGAAGCCGCGAAGCACAGTATCGCCTTCTATGTGCTGGACCGGCCGAATCCTATCGGCGGAGAAATTGTGGAAGGACCGATGCTCGATGCGGACAAGACCAGCTTCACCGCGTATTTTCCGATTCCCGTGCGGTATGCGTTGACCATTGGTGAGCTGGCGCAGTTTTTCAATGCGGAGAATCACATCAAGTGCGATTTGCATGTCGTGGCGATGAAGAACTGGCATCGGAATTATTTTTTCGAGAGCACGGGCTCGCGATGGATTCCGCCTTCGCCGAATTTGCGGACGTTGAAGGGCGCGATTCTTTATCCGGGGCTGGAGATTTTGCAGAACGCCGGCGTATCGGTGGGTCGCGGCACCGAGGCACCGTTCGAAGAATTTGGCGCGCCATGGATCAACGGCGATGAAGTTGCCGCCGCGCTGAACGAGAAACATCTCGCGGGCGTGCGCTTTGCTGGCGCACCCTTTATTCCCGTTGTCGGACTGTACTCCGGCCAACGCTGCGGCGGCGTGGCAGTACGCGTCAGCGATCGCGCCGCAGTTCGCTCCATGCGCGTCGGATTAGAGATCGCTTCGATTTTGACCAAACGTTATCCCGACCATTTCGATCCGGCGAAGCTTCTGCTGCTCACCGGGAATGCCGAGACCATTCGACAATTGCAGGAGGGGGTTTCGCCTGAGCAGATCGAGGCCAGTTGGGCGAAGGATCTCTCCGCATACGATGCCATGCGCCGCAAATATTTTTTGTACAAGTAGATCAGTTGATTTCGGCGATCAGCACGACGTTCGCCGCATGGCTGCCTGTAGCTCACCCCTTCAGAGCTGAGGTTTTTTCGATCCGATGGCGTGATTTGATGGGGTAGGGCGAACTTACGTATTCAGCGACCTGGGCTTCGACGTTCAATGCTGGCCGCGTTGCGTCTAAACCCTCAGGCCTGAAGGCCTGAGCTACAGTTTAACCACCCGATCGCGCAGACCTTCTCGCTGTCTGATGCGTCCAATTCCCGGCAGCCGGACACTGCTGCCCGTATGTAAGGCTTGTGGTAAATTCTTTCGATGCGCATTGTCTCCTTGTTGCCGTCCGCCACGGAAATTCTCTTCGCGCTGGGACTTGATTGTGAAGTTGTCGGAGTGAGCCACGAGTGCGACTTCCCACCGGCCGCGAAGACAAAACGCGTGGTCATCCATTCGCGAATACCGCACGGCACCCCGCCGGACGAAATCGATCGCATGGTCCGCGATTACGTGGCGCGCGGCGAGAGTTTGTACTCCGTTGATGTGGATGCGCTGCGCGAACTGGCGCCCGATCTGATTGTCACCCAGGATTTATGCCACGTGTGCGCCGCGTCGCCCGATGACCTGGCGACCGCGCTCACGAAGTTCGCCGAGCCGCCGGAGGTCCTCAGCTTGAATCCGCAGGATCTTGGCGACGTGTGGCGCGACATTCTCTGGGTGGGCGAGCAGACGTGTCGCGGCCGCGCGGCCGAAAGCGTGCTGGAGCAAATCGGCGCCAAACTTGGCGAGCTTGAGAAGTCGGTCGCGGGGATATCAGACCGTCCGCGCGTGGCGTTTCTGGAATGGCTGCAGCCGTTCTACGTGGGCGGACATTGGGTGCCGGAGATGATCGAGCTGGCCGGAGGCAAGGATGTCTTCGGCAGCGCGCGCAAAGCGTCTTTCCGGGTGGCGCTTCAGGATGTTGTCGAAGCCGCGCCCGATGTTCTTCTTATTTCTCCGTGCGGCTATGACGCGAAACACGCGCGCGACGAATATCGCGCGATGTCGTTCCCCGATCAGTGGAAGGCGATTCCCGCGGTCCGCAGCGGACGTGTGTACGCGCTGGAAGCCAACAGTTATTTCGCGCGGCCTGGTCCGCGGCTGATTACCGGTATCGAAACGATGGCGAAGGCGTTCCATCCTTCGATGCGAGTGTGCGCCGAAGCCGAGGCGGGGATACTTCCGATTTTCAGCGACATGCCGACAACCGCGCGTGCAGCGCTGGCCTGATTCGAATACATTAAGCGGGCGAAATTTTACTTTCACTGGAGGCGCTACGTGGAACGACGAACTTTTCTGACATCTTCATTGGCGGCGGCTGCGCTGGGAACGATCCCGGCGGCGAACGCAAGCGCGACTGCGAACCTGCGAGAAGGTTCGCCGACTCCTGACGCCAAGGCGCGGCTGTACTACGAATTGCGCCGCTATCATCTGAATAGCGGGCCCCAACAGAAACTCTGCGACGAATTTTTCCGCGCCGCGCTGATTCCTGCGATGAATCGGCTGGGCATCACTCCGGTGGGCGTCTTCAACGTCCTCATTGGACCTGATTCGCCAACGATGTTCGTGCTTCTGCCGAGCAGCTCACTGGACACGCTGGTCACCGCTGAAAATCGCCTCGCCCAAGATGCGGAATATCAGAAAGCCGGCACGGCGCGTTTCTGAACGCGCCCGCCACCGATCCCGCAGTTGTGCGCATGGAGAGCCAGTTGATGCAGGCGTTCGAAAAAATCCCGGGTCTCACGTTGCCGAAAGCGACCGCCGGCAATGCCGCGCGCGTTTTTGAACTGCGCACCTACGAAAGCTCCACCGACCAAGATCACAAACGTAAAGTGGAGATGATGCAGTCCGGTGAAGAAGCCATTTTCGCCAAGGCGGGCTTCAGCCAGGTTTTTTACGGCGACACATTAATCGGCGCGCGCATGCCGAACCTCACATACATGCTGAGCTACGAGAGCGTCACCGATCGCGATAAGCTTTGGAAGGCCTTCGGCGGCGATCCGGACTGGAAAGCGATGCAAGCGAATCCGCGCTATGGATTCGAACAGATCGTGTCCAGCATCAGCAGCACGATTTTGCAGCCGACGGCGTACTCGCAAATCTGACGCGTCTATTGCGCGTTTTGCGGATTGCGCGAAGACCACCACTTATAAAACGGCAGACCCGCCATGATCAACAGGAAGCCAATCGATGAGCGGCCCGGCCGGTCGATCCAGATGTTGACGGTGAGCGCCAGCGCGCCGGCCACGAAAACTCCCGGCACCCAGGGATAGCCCCAGCAGCGGTAAGGACGCGGCAACTCCGGCTCACTGCGCCGCAATCGGAACAGTGCGACAACTGCCAAGCCGTAAAAAATCCACGTCGCGAAGATAAAAAGATTCGTGAGCTCTTCGAATGTGCCGGTCAGCGCCATCAGGCTGGCCAGCACGCCTTGAAAAATCAGTGCGCGGCCGGGAGTGCGATATTTCGGATGGATGCCATCGGCGATTTTGAAAAAGATGCCGTCGCGGGCCATCGCGTAAGGCACACGCGCGCCGCTCAGCACCGAGGAATTCATCGAGCCGAGCGCAGAAATCGCCATGGCCACGGTGATCCAGAACGCCGCGCCGCGTCCCGCCACATGCTCCACGACGTCTGATGCGATGTGTTGTGAAGCAGCCACGCTTTCGAATGGAAGAATCTTGAGGCAGGCGGCGCTGAAAAGAAGATAGATGACCGCAACCAGCGAAACTCCGCCGACCAGCGCGCGAGGAAAATTCCGCTGCGGATCCTGCACTTCCGATCCGACGAGATTTAAGTCTTCCCATCCATCGTAAGCCCATAATGCTGCCGCCAGTGCAGCGAGAAACGCGCTGAACACTCCGGCATTCAGCGTGGCTCGGCCATATCGGATCGGCGTGCAACGACGCTGCCGGTGCGGGCGCGAAAAACGCCACCCCAATCACGATCGCCACCGATACGATCTTGATCGCCGTCAAAAAAACCTGTACCGCCCCACCGAGACGCACGCCGAGATAGTTGATGCCGGTCATGATCAGCAGCCAGAACACGGCGGCGGGCTGCTCCCACGTGAAAACAAAATCATATGGTTTGATCAAGTGATTGAGCCCGGGAATTGCGATGTGCACCGTAAAAATCGGAGTCGCGATCATTGGCAGCATAAATCCGAGAAATCGCACCAGTCCTGCGGCGATCGAAGACATTGACGCAGGCCGGCCGACAATGGAGTGCATCCAGCCAAAAAGAAAACCCCACACGGAACCGAACCCACGGCGCAGGTAAGCATACTCGCCACCTGCTTCCGGAATGGCCGCTCCCAACTCGGCATACGAGAGTGCGCCAAAGAGGGAAAGAATCGCGCCGACAATCCATGCAGCGAACACGACCGAAACGAAGCGCCCTTCGCGCGCCATTTCCGCCGGCTTCAGAAAAATTCCGGTGCCGATCATCGTGCCGACGACGATCGCGCCCGAAGCCCATGCGCCCAGGCCGCGAACCAGCTCCAATCGTTTTTCGCTCATGCTCCTCCGCTGGCGGTTTGTTCGGTTCCGCGTGCTGGATTTCCCGGAGCGATCCGGCTCACGATGGCGCCAACAAAAAACGTGACCAGCGCCCCGATCATTACGTACCAGGTAAACGCGACGTGCGTAAATCGATAGACGGCGAGAATTGCCGCAAGTCCGGTGAACATCCCAATGAGCGCGCCGCGCGCATTCGCTTCACGATCGAGTGTCCCCAACAGAAACAATCCAAGCAAGCTCCCGAAGGGAAGCGACGCCACCGTCAGCCCCGTCTCCAGCAGCGGCCCCCATTTCACCAGGCCGAACGCCATCAGCACCAATCCCCACAACAGCGTGACGCGTCGCGAGAGCCGCAGAAATTTATCGGGATTTGCCGAGTGTCCACGCAATCGCGAAAAGTCCAGAATGCTCGAGGCCGCCAGAGAATTCAGTGAACCGCTGGCATTCGACATCGCTACGGCGAGAATCGACGCCAGCAGCAAGCCTGCCAGCCCTTGCGGCATTTCGCGCACCAAAAAAAGCGGCAAAATCCGATCCGTTCGTTCGCCTGGCGCCAGCAGCGGCCAATGCTGCGCAAAAACGAAAAGCAAAACGCCTATGACCAGAAACACCGTGAATTGCACGAGAACAATTAGGCCGCTGGTGAGCAGCGCTTTGCGGCTATCGCGCTGATCTCGCGCCGCCAGCAGCCGTTGCACAATCGTTTGATCCGTGCCATGGCTCGCCATGGTGAGAAACGCACCGCCGATCAGGCCGGACCAAAACGTATATCGAGTCGCCAGATGAAATGAAAAATCGAGCACCTGCAATTTGTGACCGGCAACCGCTGCAACTTGCGTGACTTCGCTCCACCCGCCGGGAATGCGGTGTAACAACGTGAACAGCGTGACCGCGCTTCCCGCTAGATACAGCACCAATTGCGCGACATCCGTCCAGATCACCGCCTTCATGCCGCCTTCGAACGTATACAAAATGGTGAGTGCGATGACCACCAGCACCGCGATGCGTTCCGATGTGCCCAGCACGACGCTGACTACCAGCGCAATCGCGGACACGCGCACTCCTTCGGCAAGCGCACGCGTGATCAGGAACGTCGTCGCGGCGACCGCACGCATGCGCTCTCCGAAGCGCTTCTCGATCACGGCGTAGGCAGTGAAGAATTCTCCGCGGAAATATCCAGGAAGCAGCAGGACGACAATGAGAGCGCGGCCGATCAGGTAGCCGAAGACCAGTTGGATGAAAGTCAAATTTCCGGCATACGAAATCGCCGGTGTGCCGATGATGGTCAGCGTAGAAGTTTCCGTGGCGACGATCGAAAATGCCAGCGCCCACCACGGCGCTGTGCGCCCACCCAGGAAGTAATCTCGTGCACCCTGCTGGCCACGACGAAAATAAATTCCCAGCGCGGTCACCGCGAGCAAGTAGGCGATGACAATCGCGAGGTCCACGGGATGGATGCGCATTGGGTCAGGATTATACTTGCAGTCTCGCTCTTTGCCGTCGAATCGCGTTGCTGTAGCTCAGGACTTCAGGGGTGAGGGTTTAGACTTAACGTCGCCTCTGCCAAATGTGGGAACCTGTGCCGCCGCCCCACGCCGACCCGCTGCGACAATTCACCGCTACATCTCGCCACCGGATCGAAAAAGCCTCACCCTAAAGGGGTGAGCTACAAGCAACTGCACCTCGCGGCCGGCGCTCATTGGTTCGGAATCGACTATCCTTCTTTTATGCGCTGTGTCTTGGGATTCGACTGCGGTGGCACTAAAACCGATTGCGTTCTCATGGACGAAACCGGTGCGATCCTCGCGCGCACGCGTTCCGGCCCCTCGAATCCTTCGCGCATGAGCCTCCACGCGGCCGTCGGCAATCTCACCGATGCCGCAGAGCAATCTCTCAAAATTTCTGGGGCGACTGCGACCGACATCGCCGCCATCCACGCCGGAATCGCTGGAGTTGGCGCGGCTGAAGCAATCCCCGAAATCACGAGACTCCTGAAGAACAAATTCGAACACGCAGATGTGAAGATCGATAGCGATCTGAACGTGAGCCTTGCGGCTACCCAGGAAATTCCCAGCATTCTGGTGATCGCAGGAACCGGCTCCGCCGTGATCGGCAGAAGCGCGCCGGAAACGATATCGCGGGAAGGCGGCCTGGGGCCCATCCTCGGCGACCCGGGGAGCGCATATGACATCGGTCGCAAGGCCGCCACGCTCGGCCTCCGCCATCATTTACAAGGAGACACGTCTTTTCTCGGCAGCGAAATTCTTCGCGAGCTGAACTGCAATTGGCCGGAGCTGCAAGAGCACATTCGCACCAACGCGGATGGCGTTCTCCCGAAGATTTTCCCCATTGTCACCAATGCCGCCAATCAAGGAGACGATTCTGCTCGTGCGATTCTGAAATCCGCCGCCGAAGAACTCTCAGAACTTGTAATCCGCGTGATTCAGAAGCTGCATCTCCAGGCCGTGCCCTTCTTTTTGGCGAGAACAGGTGGCGTGTTCGGCCGCAGCGCATTTTTTGACGATCACTTCGACACTTTAATTCACAAAATCGCGCCGAATGTCCGCATTGGGCCATTGCCCGAGCCAGTTGCTGAGTTTGCGGCGCGCGCCGCTCTGGCCACCCTGCGCAGCACGGTGACACGTGCCGGCGGCTGACCCGCACGGAACTCACGTGGATTCTTTCCCACAAGATCGCGAACGCGCGCTCGTTGCCAGCAGCGAGGAAATCACGCTACTGCTTCAGCATCCCGCTTCCGCCGTGTTGCTGGCTCTGCTCGATAATCCTGCACTCGATGAGACCCGGCTATGTTTGCTGCTCGAGCGTAAGGATCTGTCCGGCGAGGTCCTGGAAGAAATCTCGCGCCGCAAACCGCTGCTCAAGAACTATCGGGTGAAGCGTGCCCTGGCGTTTCATCCACGCGCGCCGCGCCTTGCGACATTGCGACTCGTCCGGGAGCTCTACCTGATGGATCTCGTGCAGCTCACGCTTTTTCCCGGCACTTCCGGAGAAATCAAGCGCAATGCCGAAGACCATCTCATCGCCCGGCTTCCGCAGCTTCCTCTTGGGCACAAAATCACGCTGGCCCGAAGAGGTCCTGCGCGTGTTGCGGGCGCACTCTTGGCCGAAGGCCATGCTCAAATTCGTGCGGTGGTTCTGGACAACGCCTATTTGACCGAGGCGCAGATCCTGAAAGTGCTCTCGCGCGAAAAACTTTCTCCCGACGTAGTTCGAGAAATCGCGCGACACCGCAAATGGTCCACTGTCTACAACGTTCGGCTCGCGTTGGTGCGCCATCCGGGCTCGACGCTTTCGTCTGTACTCGGCTATCTTCCTGAGCTCACGGTTTCCGATCTGCGCGAACTTGCGGCTCCGGGGATCGTGCCTGAAAGCCTTCGCAAATATCTTCAAGCGGAGATTCAACGCCGAAAACCGCACTACCAAAAAACAAGCGATTCGGATATCGCTTCCGATGAGCGCAGCTGATGCCGACGCGGGCCGCAAGAAACAGCGCAGGTGGCGGGCTGGCGTTGTGCAGCACAGGCATTTCTTCAACAGATCGTCACGTACCTTGAACCAAAACGGTGCGTCTTCGTTGTTTCACACAGCACCAACCAAGCGTATGCTTGGCGCGCATCAGCGGCAGTCATGCAAGCGCGCCGCACTTTGGATCCTTCACAAGGGGACCGGGGATGGGAACCGGGGATCGTCCATCTCGCCGACTCGAGCGCCGCTGGGCGCCGCGCTACTCGTTTCGCGCACCGCTGGAAATCGAATGGGGCTCGGCGGTATTGCGCGGCAGCATCCGCGATATCAGCTCGAATGGCATGTTCATCGAGTCCGCCGATCCGCTGTGGGTCGGTGCCGGCTTCACCGCTCAGATCGCCATCGACCATCCCGTCAAAATCGATTGCTTCGTGAAACGCGTGGAACCTGGCCGCGGCATGGGCGTGGCGGTCAGCGTGACCGACCAGGCTCAACAGCAGCGCTTCCAGGATTTGCTCCAGTCGCTCTCCACCAATAGTGCCTGACCTCGTTTTATACTAGAGTCGTGACCCGTTCCGCGGTGGTGCTGGCCGTGGACCTTCGCGGTTGCCATGCGCCACCGGCGTTATTTTGTGCCGGGGTCTGGCAGCTTCGCGATCACCGGAAACGATGACCCGTTGCCTTGATTGCGGATCCGAACGAATCACTGATCAATGCCCGTCGTGCGGGCTGACCTCCGCCGCTGCCGAGGTAATGTTCCGCCGCCGACTGGTATTTCGCACCGCGATATTCCTGCTCGGCTCGCTGCTATTTCCGTACGTCAGCCAGATTTACCCGCCACTGGATCTCGACCTGATGCTGGTGTTCTTTGGACTGATTTTCTTCGGCGTGCTGTTTCTTGCGGTCACCATCGAACGGCGCGCACGCAATCATCGGGAAGTGGAAATGCTCAAGCGCATCTATTCCGGTTTCATCCCGCTTCCGTGGATTCTGGCGGCCACGCTGCTAGTTAACGGTCGTGTGGACTCGAAGAAAAATTTGGCGTATTACCCGAGCAAGGTGGAGAGTCGCTTCAACATGAAGGGCATCGTGCGCGGCAGCCGCAGGCTGCTCGTAAAATCGTGGCGCCCAGGACAACATATCGAGCGGCTAGCTGTCGACCTGGACGATTTCGATCGTTTCCACGAAGGTGATGCGGTGGAAGTGGCAGTCGAGCCCGGCGCGCTGGGAATTCCGTGGTATTACGGCGTATATCGCCGCTGAATGTAAGCTTTCCAACCGATTGTCATTCTGAGGCGATCCGATAAGGATCGCCGAAGAATCTCAACTGAATCCGCACCATCCAAGTCGACGTTCAATACGCCGGCGCAAACCTCAATACGCCGGCTTACCATTCGCCATTCGCGGAATCTGAATGTCCAGAAAATTCCCTGAAGCTCCAAAACGAAAACGCACGCGTTGCATAGGCCCCACATCGCGGACTTTCCATTCAGACGTCTCGATTGGTTCTGACGGAGCATCCGAGGGTGCCCACTCGGCGTTTTCTCCCTGGATTTTTACGGTGCCAGGATCGATCTCAAACACTTCTTGCTCCTGCACATTCACAAGCAGGTAGCGCCGCCACAGCCGCAGCAGCAACACGCCTTTCTTCTCGCCGTGGAACATATTCCATGAAGCAGGGGCATCGTCGTTGTAGCGCACGATGGCAAATTGCACCGGCTTCCACACGGCCTTGTCTCCGCCGGCTCGTAAAACGCTGGCCGCCGCGCCAAGCAGCAGCAGGGGGACGATCAAGCGTCGGAAGATTCGCAATGAGGAAAAGCCCGCTGCATTTGACTTCATGATCGAGCGCACATGAGTGTTGGTGAGCGTTGTGAGTTTACGATGCGCTCGGGAAGGCGGCAAGCGATGCGGTCTTGCAAGTCTCCATGATCGGTCCAGCAACACTCTAGCGCGTTGGCGCGGCGGCGGAGGCGGGTAGCGACTGTTGTGCTGGGGCGACCGGCACGTTTGCTTCTGGCCCGGTGCCCGATCCGGTGCTTGCCACCTTCCGTTCCTGTTTGGCTTCGTTCTTGGAGAAGGCCACGGCCGTCAGCAACATAGCCGTGAATGTGGCGATCAGCAGTCCGGCTTGTTTCCACCCGTTCAACATCGCCGCGCTTCCCAACAGCGTGAGACCGGCGAAGCAGAAGAGCAAGTGCACGCAGAATACCTGGAGTGACGATTGTCCCATCAGGATTAGCGGGCGAATTGCCAAGGGCTTCAAAACGGTCTGCGAAAAAATCAGCAGCGCCGCAACCGCCATGAAATTAAGTAGTCGCACAGGTCCCAAGTGCCATTTGTCAAACAAAAATTCAAACTTGCCCAGTGCCAATCCCTGAATGATCGCGTGACGCAATTCAAACGCGGCGGACACCACGAGGATTGATGGAATCACCGCATACTTCGCCCACCGCTCGATAGGCAGATTATTCTGGCCCCAGCGCACACCGAGCCACACGCCGCAAATCCAAAGCAGTTGCCAGGCCCACAGGTCGAACGATCCCATCTCGTTCAGCGGAATATTAGTGGGAATGTACCGGCTCATGACGGTGTGTTCCGCTTGACGAAAGCCGAACTGCGCAAAGAGCCACACCGCGCCCGCGGCGACCAGAATCGGCTGCCATCCAAGCCGGCGGGAAAGCAGCAGCGCTACCGAAGTGAATGCCAGAAAAATGATGTACATCGGCAAAATATCCAGCAGCGGCGGCCGATAAATCAGCAGCGCCGCTTCCGTGACGGCCTGCCGAGGGCCCGCCATGAAATAGAAGTTTAGAAGATTGTGAAGGCCCGGCCGGTTGCCGCGCGACGCGATAGGCACGGCCACCAAAAAAGCAAACGCTAGCAGCAGCGCATGGTAGCCATACAGGCGCAGCGTTCGGGCCCACAGCTTAAGCGTCATAGCGCGATAGCCCTCGTGCATCGCCATGCGGTAGTAAATGCGCCCGGTGAACAGCGCGGATAAAAAGATGAAGCCTTCGGCGGCGGAGATGAATCCGAATGGCTGATTGATGTATGCACTGGCCACCGTAGGCAGATGCGTCAAAGTGATCCACACGAGCATGAGCCCGCGTACAGCATCAAGTTCCAGGCGACGACCCATGCTCGTTAGATACCGCGCTGATGGTTAAAGTTTCCCTGATGCGAGAAACGTAACTCTTTGCCGTGGTTCAAACGCTGCTCGAGTCCGGAGTGACTTGTATGAGCGCCGCATGTGAGCATTTCGGTTTCGTGGCGGAAGCCAGAAATAAAAACGGCGTCTGAAGTTTTGATATGAAAACATTTGTGAGAGAAAAGTTGAAGAACAGAGCGGCGATGATTGAGTCGTTGAATTGCGCCGGAGTTTGTATCAGAGAAGATATCGCGAGATCGATTGAACGGGGTGAAGTCGCAAAGCTCAGTCAAAACGGGAGTTTCAGAGCTCAGTTAAGATGCGGGTTCATGCACACGAAGAAAAGCGACGCGAAGTGGATTCCATTAGTAACGCGATGCGAAGTATTTTTAATTGCCAACGGGCGTCGGGGGTATGCCTACACCACCAGCCCCGCCCCCGGTTCCGCCGCTCCCACCCGTTCCACCAGAGCCGCCTGCTCCGCCAGAACCACCGCTGCCTGACGAGCCGCTACCGCTACCACTTCCGCCGCCTTGGCCAGTGCCAGTTCCGCCACTACTGCTGCCGCCGCTGCCAGAACCGCCGGCCGTCCCCCCACCAGCGCTGCCGCCTCCGCCCCCCGAAGCCCCGGAGCCGGCAGTGGCTACACTCCCGCTGGCGGAAGTAAAGGCGTGATTGGTTGCGCCGCTGAAAGCGTAGAGAACAGCAAGGACTACGAGAGCGATGCCAACGATCAGGAGGGCGTATTCCGCGATATCTTGTCCGGATTGCTGTCGCCAGAGTCGCTTCAGGATTATTCGCATGGGAACGCCTGCTTCAGTGTGGGCAAAGTTTAAAGTTTCCGACTTGGAGAACTAGCGAAAGAAAAATACCACAGAAGCAACTAGTGTCAATCGAACTTACCTTGAGACTGCGGGGGGCTGTGGAAGGATTTGCTTGGTGCCCCCCCTCCCCCGTGTTTTTACGTAGTGATCTGATTCTATGGCTCTTACCCCCGGACTTGGCTCAACGACATCATTCGATGCGACTTAGGCTCACTGTAGGGGCTGGCTTTTGCTGTGCCGCTTCCACTTTTAAGCCGTGGCAACACGTGAGTTAACGGAGAGGCGAAGCGAGTACCTCATTCATATCGCAGGGCGGTGATAGGATCTATGCGCATGGCCCTGCGGGCCGGAATGTAGCAGGCCGCTAACGCCACGATTGTGAACAGCGCAGCGACCGCAGCGAAATCGAGTGGATCCGTGGGGCTGACGCCGTATAGCAGAGAGGTCAGGAAGCGCGTGAGCCCGAACGCCGCTGCTAGGCCGGTGACGATGCCAAGCAACGTCAGCGAAAGGCCTTCTTTGAGGACTAATCGCAGGACATCGCTGCGCTGAGCGCCCAGGGCGAGTCGAATGCCAATTTCGCGTGTGCGCTGTCCGACGAAGAAAGCGATGACGCCGTAGATCCCAATCACGCCCAGAACGAGCGCGAGTCCGGCGAAGGCCGCGAATAATGAGGTGACCGATCGCGGGGCGTCGGCGGCGGTTGTGACAACCGAATGCATGGAACGAACTTCGGTGACGGGAGCTTCGGGATTAAGAGATGCCACCAGTGCCCGCAATGGCTGCTCCAGGCGATCACCGGCGGTCGAGCGGATGACCAGCGTCATGGCTGCGGGGACGGTTCCGTTCTCGAGGGTCGCTCCTGGACCGTAGGGAACATAAAACGCGCCCTGCATGAAGTCGGGCACGTTCTGGCGCAAATCCTGCCCGCGGACATCAGCCACGACGCCGACAACAGTGCGCCAATCTTTCTGTCCGACGAAACGCACGTGCTTTCCGATGGAATCCTGGCTGGGCCACATATGGCGCGCGGTTTCGGAGCTGAGGAGCACGACCGGCGGATTGCCAGTGGTATCTGCTTCGGTAAACTCACGCCCGCGCAAAATCGGAATACGCATCGCGCCGAAGTAGCCTGGCGATACGGAGTTGAGCCACAGGAGCGGCGCAGGCTCGGCGGCATCAGGCGGCCGGCCTTCGACATCGACCGAACGCTTGTGAACCCGGCCGCCGAGCGGAAGAGTGCTGATGAATGCTGCGGCGTCGACACCGGGAAGCGAGCGCGCCTGGTTCACGAGATCGCGGTAGAAAGAAAAGCAGCGGCCCGGATCATTGCAGAACGATTCATTGGGCGTGACCCTGGCGGTGAGCACATTATCCGGATGGAAGCCAGGATCTACGTGCGAGAGCGCCCAGAGGCTGCGAATCAGAAGACCCGCAGCGCTGACGAGCAGGACGGCAAGGGCCAGTTCGCTGACCACCAGCGCAGTGCGAAGACGACGAGCGCCGGAGCTGGTGGAGCCGCGTGAGCCGGACTTCAGCGATTCGGTCAATTCCGTGCGCGAAGTCTGGAAAGCGGGAGCGATGCCGGAGACGATTCCGGTGAAAATCACCAGCGCGGCGGTAAACAGGAGCACGCGCCAATCGATGGCTACGTCGGCAAGCCGTGGCGTGCCGGCGGGGAGCGCCGATTTCAAGAGTGTTAGTCCTGTCGCGGACAGAGCAAGGCCTAAGGCGCCGCCCGCCGCGGCCATAAGGACGCTTTCGGTGAGAAGCTGGCGCACGATTCTGTGCCGCGCCGCGCCCAGCGATGTGCGGATGGCGATTTCTTTCGCGCGGACGGAGGCGCGAGAGAGCGTGAGATTAGCGACATTGGCGCAGGCGATCAACAGCACCAATGCGACAGCGGCTAGCAGGATGAGTAGCCGGCTGCGTACGTCGCTGACGAGTCCGGTCTGCAAGGAGACGACGGAAACGCCGGCGTTCCAGGCGTCAGGCATGGGCCAAGGAAACATCTTCGCGACACGCGGTTGGAGCAACGTTATTTCCGCGCTGGCCTGCTGGAACGTAGCGCCTGGGCGCAATCTTCCGATCACGGGCATGAAGTCGCCGGCCCAATAGCTGGGAGTGTTGCGCGAGTCGATGTCCAGTGGTACCCACACGTCGGATTTTGCGGAAGGGAAGCGGAAATCCGGCGGCATCACGCCGACGATCTGACGCGGCACGCCTTCGAGACTGATCACGCGACCTATGACGGCGGGATCGGAATGGAATTCCCGCTGCCACAAGGAATTACTCAAGATCACGAAAGCGTTCTGGCCGGCCAAGTCTTCGCCGGTGTGAAATGTGCGACCGAGTTTCGGCTGAGCGCCCAGCACGGAAAATAATTCGGCAGAGACAGGAGTGCCGGTCAGGCGTACGGGTTCGCCCAGACCGGTGAGATTGAATTCATAGCCTTCGACATACGCGGCGACGTCGACGGTGCGCATCTGCCCGCGTAGTGCGGTGAAACCACCCTTCGGATAGGTGCCGGTGATGGATACGAGTTGTTCGGGATGTGCGTAGGGAAGCGGCCGCAGCAGAATGCCGTTAACGAGGCTGAAGATGGCGGTGTTGGCGCCGATGCCCAGTGCGAGCGTTAGGACGGCGATCAGCGCGAAGCCAGGATTTTTGCGTAGCATGCGCGCGCCGTAGCGAAGGTCCTGTAGAAAATTTTCGAGGCCGATCCCGGCCCATTGATCGCGGGTTACGTGTTCGATGAGCGCAGCGTTGCCGAATTCGCGGCGAGCGGAGAGTCTGGCCTGTTCGGGGGATTCACCGCGATCGATGCGATCGTGCATGGCCATTTCTAGATGTGTGCGGAGTTCGTCTTCGAGATCGCTTTGTTTCTTTTGGTTGAGAGGATCCATTTTGCTGTCTCCGCTTTAAGTTCGAGTTTGCGTCGGTGAGGCTTCGGGAGCCTGAGTGCCAAGACGCTTCGGCCCGGGAGGGGGACTAGCCCCTCTCGTACGGGGCGCTTGCTCGCCGCGCCACTACGAGGGCCGCGTGTGCTTCCGTCTGCGCAGGCTCCTGCTACTCGTAGCGCAGCGCTACGGTCGGATCGACGCGCATGGCGCGGCGGGCCGGGATGTAGCACGCGGCGAGAGCTACGAGCGTCAAGATCAATGCTACGCCTCCAAACGTGACTGGATCGGTTGGGCTCACCCCGTACAACATGCTGCCCATAAGCCGAGTGAGACCGAGCGAAACGGTGATGCCGATCGCGATGCCGACGAGCGCCATCTTTACGCCATGGCCCAGCACCAAGCGCAGCACGTCGGCATGACCGGCGCCCAAGGCCACGCGGATGCCGATCTCGCGAGTTCGCTGCCCGACGAGATACGCGATGACGCCGTAAATGCCGATGCTGGCGAGCAACAGTGCGAGTGCCGCAAACACGCTGAACAAGATCATGGAGAAGCGGCGCGCGGCGAGCGTGCCAGCCACGATGTCATTCATCGTTTGCGACTGATAGATCACCTGTTCACTGTTGATTTGCTGGTTGGTGCGGCGAAGAGATTCCAGCAGCGTGGAGACTGGCTGATCGGATCGCACCATCAGGAAAGTGCCGCCACCGGCCGGCACGTTGGCCATGTAGTCGTCGGACATTTGCAGGCAGGTTAAGTAAAGTTGCGCTCGCAAAGATTGGGTGAGGTCGGAGTCCAAACCCCACTGCTTAACGTGGCCGATCACACCAACGATCTGCACGCGCGTTCCTTCGGAAGTGAGATCGAACGTGTTGAGGCGAAGCGATTTTCCGACGGCGTCTTCGCTGCCGAAATACTTGCGGGCGAAAACATCGTCGACAACGGCGACGATCGGCACGTGATTGTCATCATGCGCGTTGAAAAACCGTCCGCGGAGGAGCGGGATGCGCATGACGCGGAGATAATCCGGCCCGACAACATAGTTGAGCGTCCACTTCATGCCCGCGTCATTCGTAGGCTTGGGTTCTCCATCGATCCAGAATGTGCGGTCGTCTTCGCTGCCGAGAGGAACCGCGCCCCAAGATTGGGAGACCGCTTGCACTCCGGGTGTCTCCGCGAATTTATTGTCGATCTCGCGAATATATGCGCGAACCGTTTCCGGAGAGGACGCGGTCTTCAGGATGGAAGGCGGAAACGCGAGGCCGAAGGTTAGAACGTGGTCGGGACGGAAACCAGGGTCGACATTCCAGAGAGCCGCGAGGCTGCGAATCGTAAGCCCGGCGCCGATCAGGAGAATCAGAGCCATGGCCATTTCCAGGATGACGAACAGGGACTGAGCGCGCTGGCGGCTGCCGCTGGAGCCGCGGCCACTTTCTTTAAGCGTTTCGTGCAGCCGCGGATGCGAAGTTTTGAGAGCCGGCGCGAGGCCGAAGAGAATGCCGGCGAGAAGCGAGATGCCCATCGTATAGAGCAGGACGTGAGTGTCGATGGAGATTTCGGCGGCACGCGGCAATTGCTGCGGAAGCACACGAAGCGTTGCCGCCGTAGCCCAATGAGCGATCAAGAGACCCAGGCCGCCGCCAACAAGAGCCAGCAAGATGCTTTCCGTGAGTAGCTGGCGAATCAGGCGGCCGTGTCCCGCGCCGAGTGCCGCGCGAATGGCGAACTCGTGCGTACGTCCAGTGGATCGCGCGAGCAGCAAGTTGGCGACGTTCACGCAGGCAATGAGCAGCACGAAACCAACCGCTCCGAGGAGCACGAGCAGCGTGGGTTGTACGTCGCCAAGCATTTCCTTGCGCAGCGGAACCAAGCTGGCGCTGATATTGTTGTTGCTATCGGGAAAAGCCGCGGAGAGATTGCGAGAGATGCGGTCCATGTCGGCGACGGCCTGGTCGAATGTCACGCCGGGTTTGAGGCGGCCAATGCCGTGAATGCCGAGGCCTGCACCGCGGCGATTGAGCAGCGGATTGCTCCATTGGCCGATAGGCACAAATACTTCGGTGAGGTTTGTGCTGCGGAGGAAGAGATCGAAAGAAGCGGGAATGACGCCAACGATGGTGTAGTCCTTCCCATCTAACGTCAGCGACTTGCCGAGGACATCGGGTGAGGAGTCGAATTTCCGCTTCCATAGGCCGGCGCCGATGATGGCAAGCGGCGGTCCGCCGATCACGTCTTCACCGGCGGCGAAGGTTCGGCCCAGGACTGGCTGGACGCCCAGGATGGAAAAAAAGTCCGAGGAAATAAATTGTGCTCGCGCCTGTTCGGGCTCGCCGCGTCCCGTGAGGCTGTAGCCGAAGCCACGAGAGATGGCCATAGCGGAGAAGGTTTTATTGTCTTTCTGCCAGTCGCGGAAATTGGGATAGGAGATGGAACCGTTTTTGAAGTTCGGCTTGCTTTCGTGAAGGGTGACGAGCTGGTCGGAATGCGGATAAGGCAGCGGATTCAGCAGAACGCCGTTCACCATCGAAAAAAGGGAAGTATTCGCGCCGATGCCCAGCGCCAGGGTCAGGATGGCGATGATGGTGAAGCCAGGGTTTTTGCGGAGCGTGCGCGCGCCGAAGCGCAAATCCTGAAGGAATTCTTCAAGCCAGAGCCAGCCCCATTGATCACGGGTGACGTTCTCCACCAGCGCGACGTTACCGAATTCCCGGCGCGCGGCTTGTTCCGCATCGCGGGTTGATTCGCCGCGTTCGATGTGATCGTGAGCGGCCATCTCGAGATGACTGCGAATTTCCGATTGCAGATCGCGTTCTTGTTGGCGGTGCCAGCTCGGAATTTTCACGCTTCGCTCTCCCTCTTCGCGGGGTCGAGGACGCCAGCGATCGCATCGGAGAGCTGCGACCAGCGCGAACGCTCCGCGAGCAGATGCTTTTTGCCGGCAGCGGTCAGGCGGTAGACGCGTACGCGCTGCTTGTTTTCGGAGAGCTTCCAGTCGGCGGCGATTAGTTTCTGGCGCTCGAGGCGGTGAAGGGCGGGATAGAGGGAGCCGGTGTCAACCTGAAGGATATCGTTGGAGTTGACCTTTATGGCCTGGCTGATGCCATAACCGTGGCTGGGACCCCATCGCAGAGTCTGCAGCACCAGCAGATCAAGAGTGCCTTGCAGCAGCTCAATGCGATTCTGATAGCGATTGGCCATTTCCACGCCCCTTGGGAGTAGACTCTCTACATCCTGCATGTAGGACGTCTACACCCACGAAAAGTCAGCATTCTTTTTGCCGATTTATTGGAAAAAGGCAAGTGTCTGGCAGCAAAGCTTTTAGCGTTGGGAGATTTTGCGAGCGCGATTCGCTTAGTGACCGGTTCTGGGACGTCAGCACGGCAGAAGCGGACACCCGGCGGGCAGAGAAGTGGGCGAAGGTGCACGGCTCGGCGTCTGGACTTCCGGAGGGGATTTGAAGGAACCTGTTGCGTGCCAGTTAGGAAGTGATTCGAATGAAGCAGCGATTGCGGGATGTCGCGACGTCCATCGTATTGATCGTGATCGTAGCGCTTGGCGCGCGGCTGGCGTTCGCCTGGGATCAGGCGCGCAAGATTCCGCATGAGGCGCTGGCGACCGCGCCATTTGAGCAGGAAACCGGGAGCATCGCGCACGCGCTGGTCACCGGCAAAGGATTCAGCAATCCATTTCTGAAGGACACCGGGCCGACCGCGTGGCTTACTCCCATTTATCCATTTCTCGTGGCGGCGACGTTTAAAGTTTTCGGCGTGTTCACGTTGTCGTCGTTCTTCTTTCTTGTTTTTTTCAATGCGATTTGTTCCTCGGCCGTGTGCGTGCCGTTGTATTACGTCGGAAAACGGGTCGTGGGTGTCGGAACGGGAGCGTTGGCGGCGTGGTTGTGGGCAGTGTTTCCCAGCGCGGTGATGATGCCGTTCGAATGGATCTGGGATACGTCACTGACGGCGTTTCTGGTGGCGGCGCTTTTGTGGGCGACGATTGAGGTTGCGGAACGAGAACCGCTGGTCAGCAATTGGCTGCTGTACGGTTTGTTATGGGGATTCGCGCTGATGGTGAATCCCTCGGTGGGCTCGCTCCTGCCGTTTTTATTGTACTGGGCTGCGCGCCGCGCACGGAAGTTACGGATAGCGCGATCGGGCTGGGCGACGCCGCGATTTTCGTTTCTCGCGAAACCCGCAATTGCGGCGGTTGTAGCGATTCTCTGCTGCGTCCCGTGGACGCTTCGCAATTACGCGGTCTTTCATCGGCTGGTGCCGCTGCGTTCGAATTTTCCGCTGGAGTTGTACATCGGCAACAACGAGAACTATGACGACAAGCGCCCCCGCTGGCCGCCGCCGATTACGAAAGAGCGCGAAACGGTGCGCTATTTTCGAATGGGCGAGACTGCGTTCATGGATGAAGAGATGCGCAAGGCGAAACTGTTCATTCGATCGCATCCGCTGATCGCGATGGAGCTTTTCGGCGACCGATTCGTTGCGTTCTGGGCCGGGATTTCGAATCCGTTGCAGGTTTTTCCGAAAGCGGAGCGTCTGGTGCAAACGCTGATCGTGTGTTCGACGCTTTCAGGCATCGGAGCGTTCGCGGGGATTATTGTTTTAAGGCGGCGGCGCGATCCGTATGCATTTCCGCTGGCGATCGGGCCGGTCGTGTTTCCGATCATTTATTACGTGACACATACTTCGGTGCGGTACCGGCATCCGATCGATCCGGTGGTGTTGCTGTTGACGGCGATTGCGATCGCGGCGTTGACAACTTTCGTGTTCAGATCGCGGGCTACGGCGTGAGAAAGAGGGTGCGTCAGTACATCTATACGTGTCGTTTGGAATGGGTCGTGTGGGCTGCCGGTCTGGAGACCGGCGCTACAAAAAGGACGACGACTCAATGCGGGTGATTATTTTTCGTCTTTGACCCAGACGATGTCGTAGATGCGATCGAAGGTTACGAACATCAGGCAGCCGTCTTTGGACATGCACGTGAACCAGTGCGTTTCCTTTCCGGGCATCATGGCGAAGCCGCCGGGCTCCAGAAGCGTTTCCTTCATGCCATGCATGCCGGTGAGAACATCGCCGTGCACCACGATCAACTGTTCTTCCGCGGTGTGGTAGTGCGGAGCCACCACGCAGCCGGAAGTCGCCTTCAAGACAAAGGTCGAGGGACCGGTGGCCGGGTCGCCATTCTCGCACTACCCCGTTCAGGCACTTCACATCGTCGTCGGGCGCAAACTTCACGTCGGCCATGCGGCGAACGATTCCGTGCTTAGTGGCTGCGGTGGGCGAGGGCGACTGAGCGGCGACGCGTGCTCCGGTGGCGATGGCGACAGTCAAAATTGTTAGCGTCGCGCATGTTGCGCATGCGAGCAGGGATAATCGCCCGCGGCTTGGCATCGGCAAAAATAGCTCCATCATCTTTGGCTCCTGAGACCCGATTTTCTTGATTAGCTGAGATCGTGGAAAATTTCGAGAAAAATTCCCGGCTATCTTACGCTACATGTGTGTTACATGCCGCCAGGAACGCGCCAGACACCATCGCCGGGTATAATGCCCAGCATCCATGATCGCCTCCGCAGCCTTCGCCAAGCGCGCTCTGAGCATGTTCGGCCGCGTGTTTCCGCGCTGCAGCATGATCTCGCAAGCCATCGCGTACAATTTGTTCCTGGCATTTTTTCCGACGCTGCTCATCGCGGTCGGATTTGCCACTAGTCCAGTCGGCATTCGAACGAGTCTCTACGATCTGATCGCGGACTTCACGCGACTGCTGCCACCCGGCAGCGGTCAACTGGTTTCGGAATTCCTGATTCGACGCGGGCCGCAAGCCTGGAAGTGGGCGCTGGTCGGGTGGGCCGGCACGCTGCTCGCGGGTTCGCAAGTCATGCGTCTGTTGATGGAGGGCATTCACCTGGTTTACGAAGACCGCGAAAGCGATCGGCCTTCGTTCTGGCGCCGGCAGCTTCGCTCGGTACTGCTGCTTCTTGTCACCATCGCTCCGTTGTTGGCGGCAGCGTTTCTCGGCGTTTTCGGGCGGCCGCTGCGTCACTGGGTGGCGCATGAACTTGGCGACAACAACTCCATCCAGACGCTATGGGCGATTTTCTTCCATGGCATCGCGATCATTTTGGCGGCGATCTCGCTGACCATTATTTATCGCGTGGCGCGGCCGCAGGAAACCAGCTTGCGCGGCGTTCTTCCCGGCGCGATCGTAGCTACTTTTTTGTGGTGGGCCGTGGACATCGGCTTTGGGTTTTACGTTCGCCGAGTTCCGTATAACGTGGTGTACGGAGGCTTGGCTGCCACCATCGGCCTGCTGATCTGGATGCAGCTCTCGTCAGCGATTATTTTCTTGGGAGCGGCCTGGAACGCGGAAAGCGCCGCGGTTCGGAGCAAATCGAGATCGTATGGATGATTTCCCGAAGCGACGGCCTGAGCCAGAATCGCCGACGCCTCCGCTTTTGCGGGTGGAGTGCTATTCCGGACATAAAGCCGACCAGCGCCCAACGCGCGTGTTTCTGCATGAACAACAGTTTGAAGTGACCGAAGTAGAAGACCGCTGGTATTCGCCGGGCTTCACTTTTTTCCGCGTCTTACTCGGCAATGGCGAACGCTACGTGCTCCGCCATCAGGAAGCCCAGGATCTCTGGACGATCGAGGCTTTCCGCCGTCCGTCTGCGCATTAGCCCGCATTGCCGCTGCGTTGACACTAAAATTAACCCCAGCGTATAGTCGAATTACCGAATCGCGTCGAGAGTAATCCTGTCGTAACTGTCGCCCAGCCGCCCCAGGTCTGTGCCACACGCAGAAGGGAATGCATGGCGCGCTCGCCGCAAATCCGCATGTCTCGTCTCGCAATGTTTGGCCGCGCGATGTTGGTGTTGCTGACCCTCCTGCTTTTCACGCTCTACCCACTGCGCGCACAGCAGCCAGCCGAGCCGCCAGCGCCTGCGCCGGCAGCCTCGGCAAACGGCGGCTCAAGCGCCAGCTCTTCACCGTCCGAAGAAGTGTCCAGCCGCGACACGCCGCCAACCTTCAAAGTTCGCGTGAATCTCGTGCTGGTGCGCGTCGTTGTGCGCGACGCCCAAGGCAACGTGGTCCCCAATCTCAAGAAGGAAGATTTTCAGCTCTTCGATAATCGCAAACCGCAAGTCATCTCGTCGTTCACGGCGGAAACGCCGGAATCCCATGCGGTCACGCCGACCACCGAAGCGGCCGCCACGCCTGACTCATCGGTAGTGGTCAGACCGGTGCCAGCTCAGCCTGCGGGCCTACCGCAGCGCTTCGTCGCCATGGTTTTCGATGACACCAGCATGCGCATGGAAGACGCGACCGCGGTGCGCGATGCGGCTTCGCGGCTCTTCGGCTCGCTCGCGCCCTCCGATCGTGTGGCACTGTATTCCACTTCCGGCCAGGTCAATCGCGATTTCACCGCGGATCGCGAGGCGCTCCAGCAAACATTGCTGGGAGTGATACCTCGGCCTGTGGCGGGGCCATTTGGTGGCGTTCATTCGTGCCCGGACGTCAATTACTACCAGGCCGATCAGATTGTGAATTTTCGCGATCAACAGGCTTTGGCCGTGGCTACCGAAGATGCGGTGCAGTGCGGGTTCAACGGTGACGAACGACAGCGGCCGGCGGCACAAAATCTGGCGGAGACAACGGCGATAGGAGTAGCCAGCCAAGGTGATCAGCAGACTGAATACATCTATCGTCATATGGAGCAGGTGATCCGGCGTCTGAGCGGCATGCCCGGCCAACGCATCATGGTGTTCGTATCGCCCGGCTTCATGCTCACTACGCAGACGCGCGAGGGCGGCGACCTGATCGACCGCGCCAATCGCGCCAACATTGTCATCAACTCGATTGATGCGCGGGGTTTGTACACTCCCGACGTGTTGGGGGATATCGCCGATCCGCAGCACGACACGTTCCGCACCGCCGGCTTCAAGGCCAGCTATCGAGTGTCGTCACAGTTCGCGCAGAGCGAAATTTTGGCGCAATTAGCGGAGGGAACTGGTGGCACCAACTTCCGCAATCGCAACGATCTGGATCAGGGTATGCGGCAAGCGGTTGCGGCGCCGGCGATTTCGTATTTGCTGGCGTTCTCGCCGCAGAATCTGAAAATCGACGGCCGCTATCACACGCTGAAGGTCGCGCTCACGGGCAAACGGCCCTATTCGGTGCAGGCGCGTCGCGGCTACTACGCACCGCGAAATGTTGTGGATCCCGCTGAAACCGCGAAGGAAGAAATCCAGGAAGCGGTGTTTTCACAGGAAGAAATCCACGATCTGCCGGTCGACCTGCAAACGCAATTCTTCAAGGCCGACGCCATGCAGGCGCGTCTGGCGGTGTTGACGCACGTGGACGTCAAGGGCATCCCGTTTCGCAAATCGGACGGTCGCAATCGCGACAATCTGACGATTGCCACGGCCATCTTCGACGAGAACGGAAAATTCGTCACCGGCGGCGAAAAAATTGTGGAGATGCGGCTGCTGGATCCGACGCTGACGCGCCTCAGCCGCTCCGGATTCACCGTCAAATCAACATTTGACGTGAAACCTGGGACCTACCTGGTGCGGCTGGTGGTTCGAGACGCTCAGGGATCGCAAATGGCAGCGCGCAACGGCGCGGTGGTGATTCCATATTAGGTTTCGGTTGTTGTTTTTGGGGGAAGCGCATGAAGACATTAAAAGCCAACAAATCAAACATCATCCTGTGGCTCGGAGTTGCGATTCTTTGTATTGCGCCCGCACGGTTGCCGGCGCAAACACCCGCGTCGTCGCCAGCTCCCGCCGCTGCGCCTGCGCAAGAGCCGCAATCGACTTCGCCCGCGACCGGGTCCACGCCCGCCGCTGCTGCCCAAGCAGCGAATGCGGCGCAGACCGGCGTGCCGACCATCAAGCGCGAATCGAAACTGGTTCTTGTCGATGCGATCGTTACCGACAAAAAAGGCGCTTACGTTCGCGATCTCACGCAAAAGGACTTCAAGGTTTACGAGGATAATAAAGAGCAGCAAGTAACCGGCTTTTCGTTTGGGTCCGACATCACCGGGCAGCAGACCGCTAACGCCCAGAAGCGATTTTTAATTCTCTTTTTCGACAACTCCTCCATGGCTGCGCCCGACCAGATCCAGGCACGCGGTGCGGCGGCGAAGTTTGTTGCCGCCAACGCAGGTCCCGATCGCATGATGGCGGTAGTCGATTTCGGCGGCACGCTGCGCATCTCTCAAAATTTCACGGCGAATCCCGAAGCGTTGAATGCCGCCGTCAGCGGGCTAAAAAATTCGCACGTCAACTCGAACCCAGAAAATTCCGGGCCCATCACCGTGGCGTCGACCGGCCTTTCTTCGTTGAGCAACGCAGAAACCGATTATGGCGCGCGTACGATGCTGCTGGCAGTGCGCAGCCTGGCCAAAAATTTGCGCTCGGTCCCTGGCCGCAAGATGCTGGTGCTGTTTTCTTCTGGCTTTGCGCTTACGGTTGAAAATCAATCAGAGCTGACCGCTACAATCGACGCCTGCAATAAGGCCAACGTCGCCATTTATTCGCTGGACGTGCGCGGTACTGGTCGCGCCGATCTCGAAATTACTAAGGCCGGAAGGCAAGCTTGCCGCTGGAGGTAAGGAATTAACATCGTCGCACCGCACGCCTAAACAGAATCACACGCCGCGGCTTGTGCTGGCTTCGTACTCAGCGGCTGATCCTCAGCGCCCTGGTGGTGCTGCCCCGTCTGGTGGTGGTCAGCGTCCGAGCGGCGGAGGCGGAGCGCCCAGTGGTGGAGGAGGGGGTACGGCTGGGGGCGGTGGGGGACGCGGGGGAACTGGAGGAACAGGGGGCGCTGGCGGCACGGGCGCGAAAGGCGCGCCAGGTGGAACGCGGCGGAACAGGTGGAACTGGAAAGCCAGGAGGAACAGGCGGCGGCACCACTACCGGAAATCGCGGCGGAGGCGCGGTGCCCACCAACTACAATCCATACAGAAATTACGCTAACAATCCTTACAACCAGCCGCGCGTAATTATTCCGCAACTTCCGCCTTCGACGACAACGAATCAGCAGGTTCTTGCGGCGCTCGCCGAAGGCACCGGCGGATTCACGATTTTCAATACCAACGACTTGCTTGGCGGCCTGGAGCGCATCGGCAAAGAGCAGAACGAGTTTTACATTCTCGGCTACGTTCCACAGGACTCTCCCGAAGGCAGTTGCCACACGCTGAAAGTGAAAATGAATCGCGGCGGACTGAACGTGCGTGCGCGTTCCGGATACTGCAACGCCCGAGTGGAAAATCCGCTCGATGGCAAGCCCGTGGAAAAACAGCTGGAACTGCACGCCACGGGTGGACAGGCAGGCTCAATCCATGGCGCACTCGAAGCGCCGTATTTCTACAGCGGACCGAATACCGCGCGCGTGAATCTCGCCATGGAAATTCCTGCCGACTCGCTGAAGTTCGATAAGGAAAAAGGCAAGTATCACGCCAACGTCAACGTGCTCGGCATCGCGTATCGGCCCGATGGCACGATTGGCGCGCGCTTCAACGACACCGTCAATCTCGATCTGGAGAAGGACGAGTGGAAAGAGTTCACGAAGAATCCATACCGCTATCAGAATCAATTCGATGCGGCGCCCGGCACCTATAAGCTGACCGTGGTGCTGAGCGCCGGGAACGGCGATACCTTCGGCAAGTTTGAATCGCCATTGCAAATCGATGCTTACGACGGGAAACAATTCACGCTGGGAGGCGTGGCGTTGACGAACGCGGCCACGCGGCTCTCGGACATTCCGACGGGTCTGGATTCAGTCTTGCTGGAAGATCGCACGCCGCTGGTGGTGCAGGGAATGCAGATCGTTCCGTCGGCCACCAATCGATTCAAGAAGAGCGACAACGTGGTGATGTATACGGAAATCTACGAACCGCTCTTGGCGTCGGCGGAAAAGCAGCCGCGTGTGGGATTTGCGTATCGCATCAAGGAGCGCGCTACCGACAAGGAAGTATTTTTCACCGGCGTAGCGCCGGCTGACAACTTTATTCAGAAGGGCAATCCCGTGATTCCTGCGGGGATGCTGGTTAAAGTGAAGGATTTGCCGGCTGGCAGCTACCGCATGGTGGTGCAGGCCGTCGATGATGCCAACAATCACGCGCCGAACCGCACGGTGGATTTCGATCTGATCGATTGATTAGGGCTGCCGACGTGACCGTGAATTCTTAATTCCAGCACAATCCTTGACATGTGGGCCGCCGCTTTTGTGATCGCGCCAAATTCAAGCCGCAAAGGCGGGAACGCGCTCCCGCACTCCACGATTTCCCCGCTACGCTTTCCGTTCGGCTAACAAGCTGCGCAAGACAAACCAGCAATTCGCCGGCCGCTCTGCCAGTCTGCGCATGAACCATGGACACCAATCGGTGCCAAAGGATACGTAGACCTGAACGGGATTGCCTTCACGAAAGACCTGGTCCTGCAAGTCGCGGCGAATGCCGTAGAGCATCTGGAACTCGTACTTGTCTTGCGGCACATGCAGTCGGGCGGCTTCTGCCTGTGCGTGCGTGGCCATCGCTCGGTCATGTGAACCGATCGCGGGAAAGAATGTGCCGCGCGCCGCGCCTTCCATCAATTGCGTGGTCAGGCGTTTAAAGTTTGCGTCGACTGCGGACTTTTCCTGAAACGCAATGTTTTTCGGCTCGCGATACGCGCCCTTGACGAGACGAATCTTCGGCCGCAGCGGCTCCAGTCGCTTCAGATCATTTTCGGAGCGGTACAGATAAGCCTGAATCGCCAAGGCGGCGTTTCCGATACGCGCTGCACCGCTTCAAAGATTTCCAGCGTAACGTCGGTGTACGCGCTGCCCTCCATGTCGATCTCGATGGTGCGATGGAGTTCATGCGCTCGACGCGCAATATGGTGCGCCAGGTTCTTGCAAAATTCTCCGGCCTACGGCGAGGCCCAATTGCGTGAGCTTGATCGAGATGTTCCCCGGCAGCTTTCTGTCATGGAGTTGCTCGAGCAAGTGAACGTAAGTCTCGAAAACTTTATTCGCCGCCGCTTCGGTGGAAACGTTTTCGCCCAGATGGTTCAGGCTGATCGTGCGGCCTTCTGCGCACAGGCTGGCGCAGGCGGTGAGGACTTCCTCCAACGTTTCACCGGCTATGAATCGGCGCGCGAAGCCGTTTTTCATGCCACGGCGCGCGATCATATTCGTCACGCTGGGTTTGGTCGAGAGCCAAAGGATGAAATCGCGGGCGAGCATGCGTCCTCGGAAATGACTCCAGAGAATACGGGCAGGGCTTTGCGGGGTCAAATCTGCGGACTCGGCGGCTGTCAGAGCTTCGGCGGCGATTAGAGGCCCATGTCTCCAGCCCGGAACACGCGCAACTTTGGGCGAAAGCCAGGGTTATTCTGTACGTGCCCTGAGTTGTTTCCAAATGCATGTGCATTTCCCATTGGTCGCCGGCAGGAGAACGGGATGACGTTCGATAAAGGCATTTCTTCGAGGCGCTTCATTGTCATGGCCAGTCCAAAGTCTGTGCTGGCCTCGGTCCTTTCTTTTGCGTGTGCGTTTTCTATCGGGATCGACTTGCCACAGACTGTTGCCGCAGCGTCAGGGCCCGCATCAGTCCCTGCATCAGTGCCTGCAAAAGGCAAAAAACAGAAGCAGGATCCCGCGCTGAAAGGTCTGCCGATCACCGAACTTACTCCGGATGAAGCGATTCTGCATGCGCTCAACCGGCTGGCCTATGGGCCGCGGCCTGGCGATCTCGATCGCGTCCGCCAGATGGGCTTGGCGCGATGGATCGATCAGCAGCTGAATCCAAATTCTATCGATGACAAAGCCATTGACGCGCGGCTGGAAAATTACCCGACCTTGAGAATGTCGTCTGCGAATTTGATTGCGCAGTATCCGCGGCCGAAGCAGGCCGAAAAGCAAGGCGCAAAAGGCGCAGAACAGCGGCGAACGGATGTCGCTGCGGCGACCGTGTCGCGCGATATACAGGAGCAGCGTAAGTCGCAAGTGGAGTCTGTCGCCGACGATGAAAGCGGTACGTCAGCGCCTGCCATTACGTCAGGGATGAAAGAGCCACCGGCGGCGAAAGAGCCCTCGATGAAGGACGATGTGCCGACGCAGGAAAATGCCGCAACGCCTGGTGCCGGCGGCAAGCGCAACGTTCTGAGTGTGGATCCCAACGCGGTGCCGCGCGCCATTGCTGATGATAGCAAGCGGCCGCAACGCGTCGTGGAAGAGCTGGCGATGGCGAAAGTCACTCGCGCGGTGTACAGCCAGCGGCAACTCGCGCAGATCATGGACGATTTCTGGTTCAACCATTTCAATGTGTTCGCGGGAAAAGGCGAGGATCGTTACTACCTGACTTCGTACGAACGCGACGTGATCCAGCCGCATGCGATGGGCAAGTTCAAGGATCTGCTGAACGACACGGCGAAAAGTCCGGCGATGCTGTTCTATCTGGACAATTTTCTGAGCGCCGATCCGCGAGCGGCACAACGCCTGGCCTCGCAGCGCGCCATGCGTGCCCGCTACGGCCGTTTCGGCCAGCCACTTCCGCCACGCATGCCTCCGCAACAGCAGAAAAAGAAAAATGAGCGCGGTCTGAACGAGAACTACGGCCGCGAGCTGATGGAACTCCACACACTTGGGGTGGACGGCGGCTACAGCCAGAAAGACGTAACTGAGGTGGCGCGCTGCTTCACCGGATGGACCATCGAGAAACCGCGCGAGAATCCGCAATTCAAGTTTGACGAGCGCTTGCACGATCCCGATCCCAAAATCGTGCTCGGGAAAAAGATTCACGCCGGCGGCATGAAAGACGGGGAAGAAGTCATCGAGCTGCTGGCCAAGAATCCGAACACGGCAAAATTCATTTCTACCAAGCTGGCGCGGCGATTTGTCTCCGATACGCCTCCGCCCGCATTGATAGCGCGTATGGCCCGATCATTTCAGTCCAGCGACGGCGACATTCGCGCGGTGTTGAAGACCATGATCTATTCGCCGGAATTTTGGACTCGTGACGCGTATCGCGCCAAGATCAAAACGCCGTTTGAATTGGTGGTTTCTACCGCGCGTGCGCTGGGCACCGACGTCGATACGCCGATGCCACTGGTGCAGTGGACCGGCAGAATCGGCGAGCCGCTCTATCAATGCCAACCGCCGACCGGGTACTCGGACAAAGCCGATACCTGGGTGAACACCGGAGCACTGCTGAATCGACTGAATTATTCGTTGGCGCTCGCGGGCAACAAGGTGCGCGGATCGCGCAGTGACACCTCGGCATTGCTTGGGCTTGATTCTGCGGCGGATGCCAAGGCGGCGCTGGATCGTGCGGTTCAGCTTTTTCTCGGTGGGCAGACCGGGCCTAACACAGTGGCGACGCTGGAGAAGCAGCTCGGGAATTCCGAGATTGTGCAGGCGAAACTCGACGATCCGGTGCGGCACGTGGATTTGGGAGTAGTAGCGGGATTGGTGCTGGGAGCGCCGGAATTTCAGCGGCGGTAATTTTGGGAGATGGCGATGATCGATCGATGTTGCGAAGGCGTCCGGCCGCTGAAATTTTCGCGGCGCTATTTTTTGAAGCAGGGCGGCATTGCCATGGTTGGCCTCAGTGCGATGCCGGCATTTTTGCAGCGGGCGGTCGCATCCGCACGATCAACTGCAGGGAAGAAACAATTCGTGGTGTTGTTTCAACGGGGCGCGGCTGACGGCCTCAACATTGTGATTCCATTTGGCGAGCCGAACTATTATCGGCTGCGCCCTTCGATTGCGATCCCGCAGCCGCGACGCGGCGCAAATGATGCGGCCATCGATCTGGATGGATTCTTCGGACTGCATCCAAGCCTCGCGCTGCTCGAGCCTCTCTATCGCAGCAATCGGCTGGCGATCGTGCACGCGGCGGGTTCGCCTGATCCAACGCGGTCGCATTTCGATGCTCAGGATTTCATGGAGTCGGGAACGCCGGGCGTGAAGGCCACCGAAGACGGATGGCTGAATCGCGCGATCGAAACGGTATCGGAAGAAAATGTGTCGCCGTTCCGCGCCGTGGCTATGGGACCGAATCTTCCCCGCATGCTGCACGGAAGCGCTTCCGCAATCGCGCTGCCGGATTTGAAGCAGTTCAGGGTAATGCCGCAGTCCGAGGCAAGCGCAGCAGCAGTGCAAGGTGGCTTCGAGGCCATGTACGCGCAGACTGTGGATCATGCCCTGCATGGCACGGGCACGGAGACGTTTGAGGCTATCGATATGCTGCGCAAAGTCGATCCGGGAAAATACAAACCGGAGAATGGCGCGCAATACCCGACGAGCCGGCTAGGTCGGAATTTGCAGCAGATCGGGCAACTGCTGAAAGCCGACATTGGCGTCGAGGTGCTGTTTGTCGATTGCGGCGGCTGGGATAATCACGTGAATGAAGGCGGAGTGCAGGGGCAACTGTCGAATCTGCTGAAAGATTTGGGAGCGGGGCTGGCGGCGTTTCACCAGGACATGGGCGACCGGATGCAGGACGTGGTAGTCGTGAGCATGAGCGAGTTCGGACGCACCGCGAAAGAGAACGGCAATCGCGGTACCGATCACGGTCACGCAAATTGCATGTTTGTGATGGGCGGCGACGTGAAGGGCGGAAAAGTGTACGGCCGGTGGCCCGGCCTGAACGACCATCAGCTCAACGATGGACGCGACCTGGCGCTCACCACCGATTTTCGTTCGGTGCTCAGTGAGATCCTGACCCGCCATTTAGGTGCGACTAATTTGTCCGCGGTGTTTCCCGGCTTCGACGCTGATCCTCGAAAGTTTCCAGGATTCATCCCCGCGTAGGCGGAGTCAGCTTTTGATGGTGCTGCTGCTGGCGTCCCATGTAGTGGGCGCGTGGCGGAAGTAGGATTCGTTTGCCATGTGGCAGGCCAGCGCCGCGTTGTGGCCGAAGACTGCGTCTTCGGTGACCGATCCGTTTTTGCGCACGGCTTCAAAGAACGTGTGCAGGTGAGGTTTCAGATCGTCCCAGGAATCGCTGGTGAAAGTCAGGCCCTGCAGAGCGGGTTCCTTTCCGGCCGGAGGATCGTTCTTCTCGTGCCATTCCTTCACGTACTTCTCGCGCATTTCGCGGGGGAAGCCGCCGCTGTAGTAGCTGGGCGCGTCGTCCTGGCCGGTCTGCGGAAGATATTTGATCTCGAACTCGGTGACTTCGAGAACACCCTTTGAGCCGTAAAAGCGATAAGTCTCGGGTGATGATCCGCCGAGATTCAGCCGCAGGTACACCGGCGCGGCGAGAGACGGATATTCATACAGGACGGCTTGCACGTCCGGCATGTTGCGGCCATCTTTCCAACGAATGATGTTGCCGAGAGCCTGCGTCCGCTTGGGCGCTTCGTTGATGCCGAGCATGAACATCATGCCGCTGACCAGGTGAACGAGCAGATCGCCGGCGACTCCGGTGCCGTATTCCTTCCAGCAGCGCCAGCGCGCGAAATATTTCGGAGACATATCGGGATCCCAGGATTTTTTCGGCGCGGTGCCTTGCCAGGTCTCCCAATCGAAGTTTGTGGGCGAGAGATCGGTCGGCGGAGGATATTGCCATGCGCCGTTGGGATCATTGCGGCCGTAGGTGCCTTCGACCAAAGTGAGTTCGCCGATAGTGCCCGCTGCGATGAGCTCTTTTGCTTTGGCGCAGATCACAGAGCTGACGCGCTGCGATCCGATCTGGACGACTTTGCCGGTGTCTTTGAAGGCTTTCACCATTTCCACGCCGTCTTGCGCGGTGTGAGACATGGGCTTTTCGCAGTAGATGGGTTTGCCGGCGCGAACGGAGTCAACGACGACTTGTTTGTGCCAGTGATCGGGAACAGCGGCGAGGATGCAGTCGATTTCCTTATTGTCGAGAAGGTCTTTGTAGCGGCGGGTGACCATCAAATTGGGCTTGGCAGTGATTTCGCGAGCGAGAAGATGGCGGCCGTCGTAGAGGTCAGCGGCGGCGACGCATTCGACACCGGGGAGCGCGAGAGCGTTGGCGAGAACTCCAGAGCCTTCCATGCCGATGCCGATGATGCCGAAGCGGAGGCGGTCACTGGGCGGGACGGCGGGCTAGGTGGCGGCTTCGAGACGCACGTCGCGGAGGAGAATCGCGTTGGTAACGGCGACCGCGCCAGCCGTGGCAGCGCTGCGATGGAGGAATTGGCGGCGTGTGAGGTCTTTAGTCATTGCATTGGCTCCTTGGGGCGTTCATAAGGCGACAGTTGAAAATCGGCAAATCTGATGCGTCGATCGGTTTTCCGTGCTGACCGGGACGGTTGAGGTCCTTCGGCTACCTTCTCCGGCTCCGGGTAGTCTCAGGACGACAATCAGTGCCTGTTCGAGGCGGTAGTGCAGGCGCATTACTTGAGCGGTTGGAGCGCGACTTCTTTGAAGAAGACGATGTCGTTGTCGCTGTGATTTTGCAGGCCGATCCAGCCTTCGTCGGGGCGCCGGCCGTGTTGAGGTTCGAAATCGAATTTGCGCGGGGGAACCGGCTGGCCTTCGGTGTAGTCGGTCACTTTCACGTCGTTAAGAGTGACGATGGTGTGCGGACCGTCGAGGGTAATGACCATGGTGTTCCACTCGGGGCCGGGTTTGCCGGGCTTGGCGAGCGGCTTGGTGAGCGAATAGAGTGTGCCAGTGACGTGATATTCGTCTTCCTTGGAATCTTCGGGCTGATTGTCGATCTGGACTTCGTAGCCGTAGTGCACGGGCATCCACTCTTCGCGTGGTTCGACTGGAATGCGAATGAAGACGCCGGAGTTGTCGTTGTGGTCGCGCATTTTGTAGACGACCTTCAGGCGCGAGTTGCCGACTTTGCCGCCCGTCCAGTAAAGCAGACCCATGCCGCCGTGCGTGCGGATCAAGCCGTCTTCAACGCTGTCTTCGCCGGGCCCGACGTGTTTCCAGCCAGTGAGATCTTTGCCGTTGAAGAGTTGCTTCCAGGGCCTTTCGGTTTGCGAGTGCGAGAGGTAAGGAAGAGCGAGCAGTAAAAGTCCAACGAGAGGAAGGATGAAGATCTTGCGCATCTTGGCGCCCCCTGATTTACGCCGGGTATCGTAGATGATGGAGCGAATTGGAGCAAGTTGGTTTGTGGAGTTGAGGACTATTGGTGTTGGTCGAAGTCGCGGTACAGGAGGAAATCGAAGAGGGATTCCTCTCCACGCAGGCCGACGCGTTCACAGGAAGTGAACGCGGAAGAAAAAATCGGCTCGCTCCGCTCGGAATGACGGTACTTCGGATGACCGCTTGGAGTGGGCGGTGCCTGAGCGAGGGTTAGTGGGCGCTTGTGCGGATGCGCATGCCGTAGAAGGAGCGGTAGACGAAGAAGAAGGAGACGGCGAAGAAGGCGGCCGCGAGGATGTGCGTCAGCGTGGCGCCTTGCGAGGCGGTCAATTGCACGGCTAGTTCGACGGCTAATAGGCCGAACAGGGTGGTGAACTTGATGACCGGATTGAGGGCAACGGAAGAGGTGTCTTTGAAGGGGTCGCCGACCGTGTCGCCTACTACTGTGGCGTCGTGGAGTGGCGTGCCTTTTTGCTTCAGCTCGGTTTCGACGATTTTTTTGGCGTTGTCCCAGGCCCCACCGGCGTTGGCCATGAAGATGGCCTGGTAAAGGCCGAAGATGGCGATAGAGAAGAGATAGCCGATGAAGAAGTAGGGCTCGATGAACGCAAAGGCCAGGGTGGCGAAGAAGACGGCTATGAAAATGTTGAGCATGCCCTTCTGCGCATACTTGGTGCAGATTTCGACGACTTTTTTGCTGTCGGCGACACTGGCTGCTGCGGTGCTGTCGAGCTTGATATGGGCTTTGATGAATTCGACGGCGCGATAGGCGCCGGTGGTGACCGCTTGGGTGCTGGCACCGGTGAACCAGTAGATCATCGCACCACCGGTGATCAGGCCCAGGACGAAGGGGGCGTGGAGTAGCGAGAGATTGTTGACGTTCTCAGTGAGGCCGTGGGTCAGCGCCATGATGATGGAGAAAATCATGGTGGTCGCGCCTACTACCGCGGTGCCAATCAGCACGGGTTTGGCGGTGGCTTTGAAGGTGTTGCCCGCGCCATCGTTTTCTTCAAGAAGGAGTTTGGCCCGCTCGAAATTGACGTCGATGTTGTAGTCCTTCTTCAGTTCCGCAGCGATGTTGGGGACTTGCTCGATCAGCGAAAGTTCGTAGACGGATTGCGCGTTGTCGGTTACCGGGCCGTAAGAGTCTACGGCGATGGTGACGGGACCCATGCCCAGGAAGCCGAAGGCGACAAGGCCAAATGCGAAGACGGGAGCAGCGATCATCAAGCTAGCAAGCCCCATAGTGCTGATCAGGTAGCCGAGGGCCATCAACACCACCATCGCCAAGCCGATGTAGTACGCCGAGAAATTGCCGGCGACGAAGCCGGAGAGAATGCCGAGCGACGCGCCGCCTTCTTCGGCGGAGCTGACGACTTCGCGGACATGGCGCGATTCGGTAGAGGTGAAAACCTTCACGAGCTCTGGAATGATGGCGCCGGCGAGCGTGCCACAGGAAATGATGGTGGCCAGCTTCCACCATTGGGTGGTGTCAGCGCCGAGCATCGGAATGATCTTCCACGAGACCAGATAGGTGAGCGCGATGGATACAAGGGAGGTGATCCAAACGAGCGAAGTGAGTGGCGCTTCGTAGTTCATCTCGTCGACGTTGGCGTAGCGAGCTTTGGCGATCAGGCCATTGATGAAGTAGGCCGCGGCGCTGGCAATGAGCATGACGATGCGCATGACGAAGATCCACACGAGAAGCTGAACCTGAACCGTGGGACTTTTTACGCCGAGAAGAATGAAAGTGATCAGCGCGACGCCGGTGACGCCGTAGGTTTCAAAGCCGTCCGCGCTGGGGCCGACCGAGTCGCCGGCATTGTCGCCAGTGCAGTCGGCGATTACGCCAGGATTGCGAGCGTCGTCTTCCTTGATCTTGAAGACGATCTTCATCAGGTCGGAGCCGATGTCGGCGATTTTGGTAAAGATGCCGCCGGCGATGCGGAGCGCAGCGGCTCCGAGGGATTCGCCGATAGCGAAACCGATAAAGCATGGGCCGGCGTAATCGCCCGGAATGAAGAGAAGGATGAAGAGCATCATGAGCAGCTCGACGGAGATGAGCATCATGCCGATGCTCATGCCGGCTTCGAGCGGCGTGTGGTAAATCGCGTAGGGCTTGCCGCGAAGGCTGGCGAAGGCGGTGCGGGAGTTGGCAAAGGTGTTGACGCGGATACCGAACCAGGCGACGCCGTAGCTGCCGGCGATACCGACTAGGCTGAAGAGCAAGATGATGATGACGCGGAGGGCTTCGAATTTGAGGAGCACGCCGAAATAGAGAACGATGATGACGGCGATGAAAATTTCCAGCAGCAGGAGGAATTTGCCCTGGGTGACGAGGTAGGTTTTGCAGGTTTCGTAGATCAGGTCGGAGATACTGAGCATCGAGCGATGCACAGGAAGATTTTTTAGGCGGCTGTAGATCGTGAGGCCAAAGATCAGGCCGAAAACGCAGAAGAGCAGACCAAAAAGGAGGAGTTTATGGCCATCAATGCCGAGAAATTGAACTTGTGAGAGGTCGGGGAGCTTGAGATTGGCTTCGCCGCCGGCTTCTTGAGTGGCTTGAGCAAACGCCTGGCGCAAGGGGAGTAGAGACAGCGATGCCGCTGCGGCACCGGCCTTTATCAGCCGAGAATTGGCGATACGACAAACTGGGGACCAGGCACTGGTTAGCCAGGTGCGCATGAAAACTCCTCCGATGAACGAGCTCATTGTGGGTACAACTGCGTTTCGCGATCGTCAAGCAGGCACAAAAAGCCTGACGCGACATTAACTATATTTAAAAACACCCTGTGAAAACGGGAACAAACTGTGACCAGACTGTGCCGAGCCTACCCGCCAAGGTGCACTGGGCGGACCCTGGATGCTCAACACGCGACTGCGCACAAAGCGTTGTTTTATAACATTTTGAGTGAGATGGGTCAAACGGGTCGCGGCCGAGAAGGCGGGAGCAATTTTGGGCGACGAATGCGGAAAAATGAGCCACGGGGATTCGAGGGTTTTGGGTAGCGGTGGTAAGATGACTGTTCTTTTTGCGGTGTGTGGGGATCGTTCTCTTAGAATGGTCGGCGTCAACAACGGGGGATCATGAGCGCTCAAGCGACGTCTGAAATACGGCAGCGGGATGCCACCTCATTGGACCTCCGACATGACTGGACGCGCCAAGAAGTTGAGGCAATTTATCGCACGGCTTTGCCGGAACTGATTTTCCGAGCGCAAACGGTTCACCGTCAGAGGCATGCACCCGATCGCGTGCAGACCTGCCAATTGCTGTCGATCAAGACCGGTGGTTGCCCGGAGGATTGCGGTTACTGTCCGCAGAGCGCGCACTACGATGCGGGAGTGGAACGAGAAGGGCTGCTGGATCCGCAGCATGTGATTGGAGTGGCTCGCGAGGCAGTGCGCCGCGGAGTGACGCGCTTTTGTATGGGTGCGGCGTGGAGGCAGGCGCCGGAAGGCGCGGAGTTCGAACGAGTATTGCAGATGGTGCGCGGAGTTTCGGCGCTGGGGTTGGAAGTTTGCTGCACGCTGGGGATGCTAAATGATGGTCAAGCGGCGCGATTGAAGGATGCGGGGCTGACCGCATATAACCACAACCTGGATACGTCGCCGGAATTTTATGGCTCCATCATTACCACCCGAGTTTACGATGATCGACTGAAGACTTTAGCCGCAGTGCGCAATGCTGGAATCACGGTGTGCTGCGGAGGAATTCTAGGGATGGGCGAGCGCGAGAGCGACCGAATCGGATTATTGCAGCAGCTCGCGACGTTGCAGCCGCATCCGGAGAGTGTGCCCATCAATATGCTGGTGAGGGTGGAAGGTACGCCGCTGGCATCCATGCCGGCGCTCGATCCACTGGAGATGGTGAGGGCTATTGCGACGGCTCGGATTCTGATGCCGTCTTCGCGGGTGCGACTGGCGGCGGGCAGGAAACAGTTATCGCCCGAGGCGGTCACGTTGTGTTTTCTTGCGGGGGCGAATTCGATTTTCGTTGGAGAGAAATTGTTGACCACGCCGAATCCGGGACCGGACGAGGATGAGCAATTGCTGCAGAGCCTGGGTCTGAAGCCACTCGAATCTCATGCCAACTGAACACCACGGTTCGCTAGCGGGCGAACTCGAGGAAGAATTGCGCGGGCTGGAAGCGCAGAGTCAGCGCAGATCTTTGTGCGAAATTGCGGGCGTGAATTTATGTTCGAATGACTACTTAGGATTGGCGGAAGATGAGCGGCTAAGGGCGGCGGTGATTGAGGCGGTGCGCGAGGCTCCGCGCGTTGGTGGCACGGGATCGCGATTGCTCTCTGGACACTTGGCTGTCTGGGATGAAGTGGAGAGCGAATTCGCGGACTTTGTGGGTAGCGAAGCAGCGCTGTATTTCGGCAGCGGATATGCGGCAAATGTGGGATTGTTAAGTTCACTGATGGGCGCCGAAGATGTCGTGTTTTGCGATGAGCTGAATCATGCAAGCTTGATCGATGGCGCTCGATTGTCAGGTGCGCGCAAGGTGATCTATCCGCACCTGAACTTGAATGAGCTAGAGAATGCGTTGCGCGAAAGCGGGTCGTCCGGTCTGAGAATAGGCGTCGGACGGAAATTTGTGGTGACGGAAACGGTATTCAGCATGGATGGAGATGTGGCGCCGTTGCGGGAGATGGTGGAGTTGTGCGCACGATACGGCGCGAATCTGATTGTCGATGAGGCGCATGCGACGGCGGTTCATGGATCGTCAGGGCGGGGAATTGCGGCGGATTTGTGTGCTGAAGACAAAGTGGCCAGCGTTGTTTTTGCGTCGGTGCATACATGTAGTAAGGCATTGGCGAGCGCCGGCGCTTTTGTGTGCGGCGGTTCGGCATTGCGCGAGCATCTGATCAACCGGGCACGAACCTTTATTTTCAGCACGGCGATGCCGCCTTATATGGCGAAACAGATTCAAGCGGCGCTGCGCTTGGCGCGAACGATGGACGAAACACGAACGCAATTGATGGCGCGTGCGCAAAAATTGCGAGCGGCGCTGCGGCCTTGCGGGCTGGATACGGGCGCGAGCTCGACGCAGATTGTTCCTGTGCTAGTGGGCGGGAATGAGGATGCAATTGCGGCGGCGGAGTATTTGCAGCAGCGAGGGTTTGCGGTGCGGGCGATTCGTCCGCCGACGGTGAAGCCAGGACAGGCGCGGCTGCGATTGTCGATTATGGCGTCAATTGGGGAGAACGAGTTGGAACGATTGGCAGAGTGTCTGGGAAATTGGCGCGCGGGACGATCGGCGTTGGCCGCGGCGGGGTGGGCGTGAGGAATCACTTTTTTATTACCGGGACAGATACCGGAGTCGGGAAGACCACTTTGTCGGCGCTGCTGTGCGCGGCGCTCGATGCAGTGTATTGGAAGCCGATTCAAACAGGGACGCTGGAAGGATCGGATCGCGTTTCAGTGATGCGGCTGGCGGGTATTGGGACTGATCGAACGCTGGACGAGGTGTACAAGTTCGTGCCGCCGGTCTCGCCGGATCTTGCGGCGCGCTGGGCGGGGACCGAGATTGATTTGGCGCGAATCAATTTGCCGACTTCGCTGCACAACGACTGGCTGGTTGTAGAGGGCGCGGGCGGCGTGCTGGTGCCAATCAATCAGAAGCAGTTCATGCTGGATCTGATGGTGAAGTTTATGCTGCCGGTGATTCTGGCCGCGCGCAGCGGCGTGGGAACGATCAACCATACTTTGCTGACGTTGGCGGCATTGCATGCGGCGGAGTTGCCGGTACACGGCGTGGTATTGATCGGCGATCAGAACCGTGAGAATCGCGAAACGATCGAGCGATTTGGGCATGTGCGCGTGATTGGGGAGATTCCGCGATTGCCGAATCTGCATCGCACGGCGTTGATGCAAGTATTCATGAATAATTTCGACCGGGCGGCGTTTGCGCAGTAGTTCCTTCCATGCGTTCGGCGAGTGACGATTAGAACGCGGCTGTAGTTTTGCGTTTAGTTTTGCATGCAGCGTAGCCTCTTCTCTCCGAAGAGTGATTAATACGAGTTATGAAAAGCGTCCCCCCGTGGCTCAATCTGAATCATGTGTGGCTGCCTTATACGCAGATGAAGGGCGCGGCGCTGCCTTTTCCGGTGGTGTCGGCAAATGGGGTGCGGTTGAAATTGGCGGATGGGCGGGAATTGATCGACGGAGTGGCGAGCTGGTGGACGGCTTGCCACGGCTATGGGCATGCTCACATTGTGGCGAAGGTGCAAGCGCAATTGGAGAGGATGCCGCACGTGATGTTTGGAGGGTTAGCGCATGAACCGGCGTTTACGTTGGCTTCGCGTCTGGCGCGGATGTTGCCGGGAGATCTGGAGCGAGTGTTCTTCAGCGAATCCGGATCGGTGGCTGTGGAAGTAGCGCTGAAGATGGCGGTGCAGTTCTGGTTGAATCAGGGTGAGGGGCGAACGAAGTTTGTGAGCTTTCGCGGCGGATATCACGGCGACACGTTTGCGACCATGGCGATTTGCGATCCCGAAGAGGGGATGCACCGAGTTTTTCGGGGTGTCGTGCCGGAGCAATTTGTGCGCGAGGTGCCGGATACGGCGGAAAAGGGCCGGGATCTGGATCAATTTTTGAAGGAGAATCGGCCCGAGATTGCCGCAGTGATTATCGAGCCGTTGATTCAGGCCGCTGGTGGAATGAAGTTTCATGACGCGGAAGTATTGGTGGAGCTGAGGGCGCTGTGCGATCGGCATGGCTTGTTGTTGATTTTTGATGAGATTTTCACCGGGTTTGCGCGAACGGGAACGATGTTCGCCTGCGAACGAGCCAAGGTCGCGCCTGACATTGTTTGTTTATCGAAGGCATTGACCGGTGGAACTATGCCATTGGCCGCGACGGTGGCTTCGTCGCGTGTGTACGACGCATTTTTGTCGGATGATGCAGACGCGGCGCTGATGCATGGACCGACGTACATGGCGTATCCGCTGGGTTGCGCGGCGGCGAATGCTTCATTGGATTTGTTTGAGAGCGAGCCGCGGATGCGGCAGGTGGCTGCGATCGAGGCGCAGTTGCGGGAGGAACTTACAGGATGCCGCGGATTGCCGGGCGTTCGCGACGTGCGGGTGAAAGGCGCTGTGGGCGTGGTGCAGATGGAGAAGGCAGTGGATGCGTTGGGTCTGCGGGCGCGATTTGTGGAGAAAGGGTGCTGGATCAAACCGTTTGGAGACGTTGTGTATCTGACGCCGCCGCTGGTGATTGGTGAGGATGATTTGTCTTTGCTTACGCGTGCGATCGGCGATGAATTGCGGCGGGTGTGAGTGGTGGTGCGCTCTGACTTTGGTTGATTTGCGAGGTGCGGTTAGGTCGAGATCCTTCGCCTATCCTTACGAATAGGCTCCGGACGACAACTGGTTGTAAGTGGACGGCGAAAGCGGTCGGCGGCGCAACTTCAATGTGATTGTAATCTGGTTTCAGGGTAGCTGACTGAGGTTCAGGAGATCCCGGATTGTCCTTAGGGTTGAGCGGATGGAAGCAGAAGGTGGTGGCGTTTGCGGGCGGGTTGGGGGCGCCGGGGCTTTTTCTGATTTCGTTTCTTGATTCGTCGGTTTTGACGTTTCCGGTGATCAACGACCTGCTGCTGATTGAGTTATCGATGCAGCGGCCGGCGCGAATGGTTTTGTACGCGAGCATGGCGTCATTGGGATCGCTGCTCGGTTGTGTGGTGCTGTACTTTTTGGCCTACAAGGGGGGCGAGGCGGTATTTCGATCGAAAGCGGGCGCGAAGGCGGACACAATTCACCGGTGGCTGGTGAAGAATGGATTCGGCGGGATGCTGGTGGCGGCTTTGCTGCCGCCGCCTACGCCATTCAAGTTTTTCGTGCTGGCGGCCGGAGTTTTTGAGTTGCCGCTGGCAAGTTTTACCGCGGCTATTGGATTGGCGCGAGTGTTGCGTTACTTCACCGTCGGATTTTTGGCGGTGAGGTATGGAACGCAGGCTTTGCCATTTTTGGCGGCACACAAACTTCAGGTAGCGGTTGCGTTGATTGTGCTGATTGGCGTGAGTTACGCGTTGTCGCGAGTGGTGATGCGCGCAGAAGCTGAGAGTTTGCCGCCCAAATAGATTCCGCGGTCGCTGCCCTGAAACGTTTTTGTGTTGCAACTATTTGCCGCGCAGATCGCTAGCCCAGACTAGGTCGGCACTACGGAGGCTTCCCATCGGATCAGTTTCCACGAGCACGGCGATTTCATGTTGAATGTCCGACAGCGCGGCATAGCGTAAGTCACGGAGCTGCACCCGATAGCCTTCCAGCGTTTTCTCGATCGAGGCTTTCGGAAATCGAGCGACGCTGAGGAATGTCTTGGCGGCTGGGGACTGGCGAGCAGCTTCAAGGATCGGCGAGGGTTCCGGCTTGAAGAGCACGACCGCGGCTTCAGGATCGAAAGACGCGCCGGGCATTTCATTCACTGTCAGTTCGTAGAGCGCGCGGTCCGTTTCCACAATGGCCTGCCAATTAAATGGAGACACTGCCTCCGGAAAAGCCGCCACGCGTCGCGGGGATTCTCCACGATAGCTGCGAGCTTCGACGGTGGCAATTACGTTGGAGTGCAATGTTGCGCGCGATCCGATGTAAACCAAAATGAGAAGCAACCCAAAGGCTGCGCCGAAGCGGCCGCGTGGTGATTTGTCTTTGCTGCCGATTTCGGCGCTGACGAGTCGAAGCAACTCGGGTAGCAGGATCGCGGCAGCCAGCATGGCGATGATCCAGGGATCGATGTGCGCAAGCAAGTCACCTGCGAGACGTCGCGAGGTGAAAGGCCAGAGGATGGCGATTCCATCGGATTGGCAGGCGTCCAGGGCAACGTGAATCAGTGTGACCGCGAAAAGCGAGCATGCGATTGTCGCCGATGATGCGGGGATCGATGCGTGGCCATTCGGTTTTTGCACCACGTAAACAGCGGTCGCAATAATGCAGATCAGGAAGGCGGCTGCGAGCGAGTGCGTATACGTGTGATGCCAACGGATATAGGCAGCGGGGCCTGCGAACACACTCAGGCCATCCAGATCGGGCGCCGTCCCGGCCAGCATGACCGCAATCCATGCGAGACGCGGAGCGCGAGGAATGGCGATTCTTGCGACTGCAACGGAGGCGAGTGCATGGGTGAGAACGTCCACAGAAGCAGCTAGGCTTTGCTCGCGATCTTTGAAGACAATCCGTTCGGCGGAACCAGGAGTTTTAGCGCGCCCGGCACGATTTTGAATTCGACCGGCAAGCGCGCAAGTGGTTCGCCATCGATTTGCGCGTAGACGGGATTGCCGTCAAGCGGTTGGCAGACGACGGACTCGGATTTCCAGAAGTGCACGCCGTCGCTGCCACGAAGTTTTTGCATCCAAAGGCTGGGAATATATCGGAGATAACGCAGTCCGCTTTGCGTGGTGAGCGCCATCAATTCGAATTTGTTTTCGTAAAGGTCTGCTTGAGTGGTGATTTTGAACGGGCCGCCGTAGTGTTTGGTGCGGCCGACGACCACCAGCGTCGCGTTGATATCCTGGCCGCCACCGACAACGCGAAAATGCGGAAATTTGTAGCGAAAAACCTGGCTGGCGCCCTGCCACCAGTAAGCGAGAATGCCGACGCGGGCTTTGAGATCGAGGTCGATGGCGTAGACGATCATGCCATCGGGGCCGGCGCCGGCCACGCTGAGAAAATAGCGTTTCTTTTCGGGCTGTTCCAGTGGAGTGGCAAGGCCGAGCGCGATGTCTTTGATTTCGCCGTGAAGCAATTTCTCAGCGGCACCCGGGATGTCCCAAGGGAGATTAAGTTCCTTGGCAAGAACGTTCGCCGTACCGCCAGGCAAAAGCGCCAGCGGAACGCGGTGCTCGTTTTCGTCGGCAGCAAGTCCATTTACGACTTCGTTGAGGGTGCCATCACCGCCGCAAGCAATCACGAGCTGGCGACCTTCATTGGCGGCCTGCTGGGCCATTTGAGTCGCGTCGCCGGGGCCACGTGTTTCGATGAGTTCGGCTTCGATTCCGCCGCTGGCGAGAATACGGCGCGCCTGATCGAGCATTTGACGACGGCCAGCGCCGCCATTGCCGGCATTCGGATTGTGGATCAACAGGGCGTTTCGTAGATTGCTGATCATCAAATGTCCTGTTCAGGTGCGCCGTCGTTCGTGTGTTTGCCGTCAGATGCCGCGAACAACCCATTTTATATAAAATGGTGACGATTCCATCGACCGTTCTTCCGAGGATTCCCATGGCTAAGGCCGGCAGTGCAGCCGCGAAAAATGAGATTGAAGAGCTGCGCGAGAAGATTCGAGCCGCCGACTACAAATATTACGTGCTGGATGATCCGGAGCTTTCGGATGCGGCCTACGACCGTTTGATGAACCGGTTGAAGGAGTTGGAGGCCGCAAATCCTTCCCTGATTACGCCGGACTCGCCTTCGGCACGCGTCGGTGGGATCCCGCGTGAGGGCTTTCAGAAGGTGCGGCACGCGCGGCCCATGCTGAGCTTGGACAACGCATTTTCTTACGATGCGCTGCGAGATTTCGATCGGCGGGTGCGGCAGGGAATCGGGCGGGAAAAGATCGAGTATGTAGCGGAGCACAAGTTCGATGGATTGAGTATCTCGCTACAGTACGAAAACAGAGTATTGGTGCGCGGCGTGACGCGTGGCGATGGAACCACCGGCGAAGATGTAACGCCGAACGTTAAGACGATTCGAACGGTCCCATTGCGGATTGATCCGGTGATATTGAAGAAGGCAAAAGTGCCCGCAACTTTCGAAGTGCGTGGTGAAGTGCTGATGACGCACAAGGCGTTTGAAGCAATGAACCGGCAGCAGGAGCAGAGCGGCGGCAAGATCTTTGTGAATCCGAGGAATGCCGCGGCGGGATCGGTGCGTGTACTCGACCCTTCGATCACCGCACAGCGAAGATTGGAATTCTTCGCATACTATCTGCTAGTGGATGGGGAAGAGCCGTTTCCGAAACATTCCGAGTCGTTGCAGGCTTTGAAGCAACTGCAGTTCCGCGCTTCGAGCGATTGGAAATTATGCGATGGAATGGATGAGGTGTTGGCGTACTGCGATGCCTGGGAGCCGAAGCGCGTGGACCTGGCATATGAGATCGATGGCGTGGTGATCAAGGTCAATTCGCTGGGCATTCAGCGGGAATTGGGGTTCACAGCGAAAGCGCCCCGCTGGGCGATCGCCTACAAGTATCCGGCGCGGCAGGAAACTACGGTAGTGAACGACATCCGTGTGCAAGTGGGACGCACAGGAACGCTTGACGCCGGTGGCGGTGTTGCAGCCGGTGCAGGTTGGCGGCGTCACTGTCAGCAGATCCACGCTGCACAACATGGATGAAATCGAGCGCTTGGGACTGCAGATCGGCGACACGGTACTGATCGAGCGCGCTGGGCGAAGTGATTCCGCACGTATTAAAGGTGGTGAAGGAAGGGGCCCAGCGGCGTCCATTTCAGATGCCGGAGAAATGTCCGGAGTGCGGAAGCGCGGTGCACCGCGCAGAAGGCGAAGTTGCATATCGATGCGTGAACGCCGCTTGCCCTGCGAAACGCCGGGAGTCTCTGCTGCATTTTGCCGGACGCCACGCGATGGACATCGATGGACTTGGCGACAAGCTGGTGGATCAACTGGTGGAAAAAGGGATCGTCAAGGATGTGGCGGATTTGTATTCGTTGAAGCTGGACACGCTGGTTGATCTTGAACGGTTTGCAGAGAAATCGGCTCAGAACCTGTTGGATGAGATCGAGCGGAGCAAGAAAAACTCGCTCGCGCGGCTCATCTATGCCTTAGGGATTCGAATGGTGGGAGAGAGAACGGGGCAATTGCTGGCGGCGCAGTTTTCCTCGCTCGACGAACTGGCGAAGGCGAGCGAGGAGCAATTACTGGAGGTTGGCGAGGTCGGGCCGAAGGTGGCCGCAGCCATCGCCGAGTTTTTCTCGGAGTCGGCGAATCAAAAGCTGATCAGGAAACTGGATAAAGCAGGGGTGCGGCCGACGGCGGAAAAGCGGGTGGTGAAGAGCCAGAAATTTGCAGGGAAGGCGTTTGTGTTCACGGGAGGATTGGCAAATCGATCGCGCGAGCAAGCCGCGGAGTTGGTGCAGCAGCACGGCGGAAAGATTTCTGGGTCGGTAAGCAAAAAAACGGATTACGTGGTGGTTGGGACGGATCCTGGGTCGAAGTACGACAAGGCAAAAGAGCTGGGCGTGGCGATTTTGAGCGAGGCGGAGTTCGAGAAACTGCTCAGTTTGAAATAAACTTGGCTAATGAGTTTTCGAATCTTCCTTCGTCCTGACGCGGAATAACCTCGCGAAACCTCGCCAGAATGGTTCGATCGATCTATTGAATTTCGACGGAGACGCTACGTAGTAGATATAGCCCGCTACTATGAGCCCCAGAATCGATCGCTGAACCCAGGTAGGTAACGACGTGTGGGTCCCGGTCGCCGGGATGCCTTTTCGGCCCTCTAGACGAATGCCGAAATGGTCTAACAGAAAGACAACCAGACCACCGGCTAATACGAGAAGCAGAGAAGCTCCCAGAGTTTTCCAAAAGCCGAAACTTGATGAGGAACGCAGTCTCCACATAACAAGGATGTAGTGGTCCCCCTTTTTCAACGTGCGAATGCAGGCATCCCAAATTTGGGCAGTATCCGGGCTTTCTTTTTTCAAGCGCCGATAAGCTTGAGCAAGGAGCAGCGCGATTTTTCGTTCGAATGCCGAGGTATCGTAGTGTTCCTCAAACTCTTCGTTAAGCGCGATTGGGTTTTCGACCGCATCAGAACTTTCCGTGAATTGCATCATTCGCTTTTCAAGGTCTGAAAGAGGGATGCCCTGTCGATGAGCCTGTTCGGCAACCTGTTGCACAAGAAAGCTTTTGGCCTCGTTCACATGCATTGGGGCAGTTTAGTCGTTTCAGTCGTGAATGGATGAGCTCATTCCAACTGGTAATCACGTAAAGCAAAGCCAAGCAGGGCAGTAATCTCTGTATAATCAAGATAGCGGGTGAGCCGGGTGATCGTCGGTCTGGTCGTCGCAAGGCGGCTGGGCGGGAGGAAAGTCCGGACACCACCGTCGTAGGCTCGCGAGGGCCGGTGACGCGCAAATCCTGTAGCGCGCGTCGTGCGCGCTCAGAGTAAGGGCAACGCGCCAGGTAACGCCTGGGGAGCGGCTCGGAAGATGCGAGGTTCGCCTCGTGTCGGCTGGGCGGTTCACGGAAAGTGCCACAGAAAATAGACCGCCGGCGGAGCAGCTCGGTGGCATCGCGCAGGTAAACCTGCGAGACGCCTTCGCAACGCTTGTTTCGTTTGGTAAGGGTGAAAAGGTGGGGTAAGAGCCCACCGCTCCGGTGGCAACATCGGAGGCACGGAAAACCCCGCGTGGTGCAAGGCCAAATAGGAGGGGAGAGCCGGCCCGGCTCGCCGAGCGCGATTCGCTAAAGCGGAGAGCGCTTCCTTTGCAGCGGCGCAAGCCGTTGCGAAGAGCAACCCTCGGGTAGGCTGCTGGAGCCTCGGCGCGAGCCGAGGCCTAGAGGAATGATCGCCGCGCGTGAACTTGCTTTGAAGGGCACGCGGCACAGAATCCGGCTTACAGGCTCACCCGCTGCTAATTCTTAGAAATTAAGGCTTTGACTTTTTCGATCCGAACGGCTCTCAGAAGGTTTCACACACCGTTGTAGTGGGACGAAGGGTCTTTGACAGCCGTACGGTGGCTAATCTTCTAAACGTCGGCGGACCGAACCCACGATCTTACGCGCTCTCGTTTTCATTTAAATTCATCACCTTGCGAAGATGCTTCGGTTTTCTGGGGAATCCGATTTCGGGGACGTTAGCTACAAGATGGTCTTTGGGAAGAAAAATCAAAGTGGAGTGTCACGTTCTGCGTCCCAAAAGATCCGATCCTGCTACTGCCTTGCGTCGGCCAATCGTCAGAGAAGTGTCTGCCACAGCGAGTGAGGGCGATGGGAAAGCGCTTCTCCTTCTAATGCGAGCTAATCCCAGTGGATTGTCTTCGAGTGTCCCCCGTCTGCTCGAATTGGCCGCAATCGAGGTTCCGACTTGCCTGAACCGGACTTCTGGCGAGGGATTAACTTCCAAATTGCGTTAGTACATCCCAGGTGCCAAGGCTAGGATTCCACCAGCGCTCGTAACTTGTGAGCGTATCTGCGGCTCGACGTGATTACCGTTCCTTCTGCCAGTACGATGTCGTAAACCCCATCGAACATCGGACGAATCTCGCTAATGCGGGCACTGTTCACGATGGCCGATTTCCGCACGCGGATGAAGTGGTGTGGCGCCAGCTTCTCTTCCAGGTGTGCCAGGGTTTCCCGCAACAGGTGACTGTCCTTGCCGGTGTGTATGCAGGCATAGTTTCCCGTGGCTTCGATCCACAAAACGTTGGAAATGGGAACAAAGAAGATCCGCTTCTTGTCCTTCACCACAAAGCGTTCCAACGGGCGGAGACTACGAAAGGCTTGAAGCAGTGGTTCGAGACCTTGATTTGCCTTCCCGCGCTGTTCGAGGACTTGGAGTGCGTGAACCAGGGCCTTGGCAAATCGCTCCTTATCATATGGCTTCAACAGATAGTCAACAGCGTGCACTTCGAAGGCACGAATGGCGTGCGCATCGTGAGCGGTGACGAAGATATAAACGGGAGCAGGGCTGGTCGATAGCTCCACATTTTCGATGACTCCAAAACCATCCAGATCAGGCATCTGCACATCGAGAAAAACGATGTCGGGATGGAGTTCATTGATCTGCTGCACCGCACTTATTCCGTTCGCCGCCTCGCCTACAACCTCAATGTCGTTGTGTTTGGCCAGATAGCGACGGATACCGCGGCGGGCGATCGGCTCGTCATCGACGATGAGGACTCGTGTCTTCACGCGAACTCCTCAGTGGAATGGTGATGATGGCCTCACATCCACGACCGTTGCCTCCGGTAAGTCCCAGTGACGACTCGTCCCCGTACAGCTGTTTCAATCGTGACTGGACGTTGGTGAGTCCGACGCCGAATCGCAGGCGCGATCCCGGTGCTGGACCCGGGCCATCATCGCGGACGCAGAGCCAAACTCTGCCGTTGTGGTGTTTGGCAGCGATCTCTAGCCGGCCTGCGGCTGAATCGACGCTGATGCCGTGCTTGATGGCATTCTCAACCAATGGCTGAAGCGCCAGGCTCGGTACATAGACTGCGAGAAGGTCAGGTGGCACGTCCATGTGAACTTTCAAGCGATCATGAAAGCGTGTCTGCTCGATCTCCAGATACTTGCCGACGAACTCGAGCTCGCTCTGCAAGGTGATCTCGTTCTCTCGCCGTTCGAGTGCCATGCGCAGCAAGTCGCCGAGGCAGACTAGCAGATGGCTCGCAGCATCGACGTCTTCCTGCATCAGGATTCCGATGGTGTGAAGACTGTTGAACAAAAAGTGCGGATGTAACTGGCTCTTAAGGTTCTCAAGTTCGGCATGGGAGAGCTGCGTCTCCAGTTGCGCCGCTATAGTCTGGCGCTCCATAGCGGCGTGATAAAAGTGGATCGACTGATACAGCCCTACAACTAACCAGTACGTAAGCACGCCAGTAAAGGTCATCGACAGAACACTGACTGTGAACGTCGGGAGAAGGCGCAGCGCACCAGGATCAGTTATGCGAAGAACTGATTGCAGAAGTACACGGCTGAGAAAGTATTCGGTGACCGCTCCCAAGGGAGCCATCAGGAAGGACGTAATTGTGTGGATCGCTATATGAGGCACTAACTTCGGCCCCATCAGCGGGAACCGTTTGGCCAGACCAACCACAAGCGGTGTGTACGCCGCCCATACGTACCAGTAGACAAGTTCGGGCGCACCCACGATCAGCCAGCTGACGTGCGTACCCTGGACCTTCACAACCACGATCCTGCGCACGACAAATAACAGTCCTACAATCGTCCACGCACACAGAATTAAAATCCATCTCTTCCGTCCCATATCTGGTGTGGCCTGCGGCAATGGGGTGTCGACCCTCCGGCACGGATTATAGCGGAGACTTCGAAGGAGACATCACTAGAGACAGACCGCTTGTCTCATTACGGACGCCGCATGTCACTTTTCCTGTTAACACTGGTTCTTCGCGGCATATTGTCCCCTTAGCAGGCGCATCGCCAAGAACACATGAGGGGTAAAACGCCGCGTTGAGATCTACATTCGGCGTTACAAGCAGCACCAGTCATTCAGTGACATAGAGGAGTCCTACATGAAGAAGATTCAGTACGCGATGTGCGCGCTTGCGGTCGCTCTGATGATGCCGTTGGCGCCGGCGCAAGCGCAGTCGGCAGGAATACAAGCCGCCTACGCAAAAGATATTGGTACGCTTTCGGACAAATTTACCGGACTCGCGCGCGTGATGTCGGGCAAGTACGACTGGAAGCCCGGACAAGGCGTTCGCTCCGTCGCCGACGTCTTCAATCTGATCGTCAAAGAGAACGGCCTGCTCGCCGGCGTGCTTTCGGGCACACCGAATGCGGCGGCACCACCCGCGCCCATCACCGATTCGGAAAAATTGCAGGAAGCTCTGAAAACTTCTTACGCCAATTTGCAAAAAGCGATTGTAGGACTCTCCGACAGCGACCTGCAGACGCCGGTGAAATTGTTTGGACATGACCTAACGAAGCAGAGCGCGGTGATGCTGCTTCTCGGAGATCAACACGAGCACCTGGGGCAGTCGATCGCGTACGCGCGCAGCAACGGCGTGGTTCCGCCGTGGTCCAAGTAGGACGACAGGAGCGTCCTCATGGGGACCTTACTTCAGGATGTTCGCTATGGTTTGCGCATGCTGGTCAGAGAAGCCCACATTCACGATCGTGGCCATCCTGACGCTGGCTCTGGGCGTGGGAGCCAACACGGCCATTTTCAGCATCGTGAACGCCGTGTTGCTACGTTCTCTTCCGTTCCCCGAACCCGACCGTCTTGTAAGGATCTACTTTAACAACTCAGGGGTGGGATTGCGGGGCGTTCGGTTTTCCGTGCCGGAATTCGACGATCTTAGGACGCAGACGGATGTGTTCGAAGATGTGAGTGTCATCGTTTCGGGCCCCACAAACTTGACCGGTGCCAAACAGCCCGAACATCTGGAAATGGTCGAGGTTTCTCCCAACTACTTTTCCATGCTCGGCGCCACTCCCGAACTAGGACGCTTATTTGGTCACCAGGACTTCGCGCTCGGGTTCGCGCCCGTGGTCGTGATCAGCGATGCCTTGTGGCGCCGATCTTATGGGGCTGATCCTGGTGTCCTCGGCCGCAGCCTCCTCCTCGATAACGATCTATACACCATCGTAGGTGTACTTCCGCCCGGATTTCGCCACCCCGGCCCGAACGTTCCAGCCGTGGAGGTGTGGATTACCTGCGGATTCAGTGGCGATCCGTTCCCAGCGCCGGCGCGTGGCCTGCGCATATTACCCGGGGCAATCGGTCGTCTCAAGCCGGGCCTCACCCTAGCGCAAGCTCAGGCGCGGATTGATGCCATGGCTACTAACTTGCGTCGCGAATTTGCGAATGATTACCCTCCGCAAGCCAAATGGACGATTGAGATTGTGCCGTTGCAGCAATCGTTGGTGGGTAAGGTTCGACCGATGCTGGTCGTGTTGATGACCGCCGTAATCTTAATCGTTTTCGTCGTCTCTCTAAACATTGGCAGCCTGCTTCTGGCGCGCGCCTCTGGACGACAGCAAGAGATGGCTGTGCGCGCGGCGATGGGGGCGAGCGGGGGCCGAATGATCCGGCAGATGCTCACCGAATCGCTGTTGCTGGCTATCATCGGGGGAATCGCAGGGCTCACGACGGCGGTGATTGCGCTGAAAGCCGTCTTGCGATTTGTGCCGGCGAATCTTCCCCGGCTGGGCGAAGTAAACATTGATTGGCGTGTGCTGGGATTTGCGCTACTGATTTCGCTCGCGACCGGTCTACTGTTTGGGCTGGCTCCCGCGATTCATTTCTCGAAGGCGGGACTTGCGAGCACGATGCGCGAGGGCTCGCGCGGATCGGGCTACAGCGCGAAGGCCGGGCGCATGCGCGACGCACTGATCGTGTCGCAACTGGCTTTTGCCGTAGTGCTGATGGTCGGCGCGGGACTCCTATTGGAAACGCTGCGTGATTTGTTGCGGCAGAATCCGGGCTTCAATCCATCGCAAGTGGTGACGGCGAATATCTATCTGCCGAACCCGAATAATCCGCAGCTCGATCCGTATCACACCTTAGCGCAGCAGATTCCGTTTAATCGCGAACTGCTGCGGCGCGCCAACGCGATTCCTGGCGTGGAGCTGGGGGCGATTACGTCCAATTTGCCGGCCGCGGACACACTCAACAGCGATTCGGTGGTGTTTGGCGCTACGAATCACAACTCGCTGGCCATCGAAGACCGGCCGACGGAATCCTCGGGAGATTTGAGCGCCGAAATTATCCGCATCAGCCCGGATTATTTTCGGGCGATACAAACACCGCTCGTCGAGGGCCGCTTCTTCACCGAGGACGATGAAGACGGCAAGTTGCCCGTGGCAATCATCGATGAGGCGACGGCAAGGCGCTACTGGTGGCCGGATCATGATCCGGTGGGCCGGCGGCTGCGTATCCGGTTGCGTTTCGGGCAGAATCCTGTGAATCCATGGAGCACCGTAGTGGGCGTGGTGAAAAATATCAAGCACGACGGGCTCGATGTCGATGGCGTGCCGCACGTCTATGTTCCGTTGAACCAATTTGTCGGGCGCTCCTTGAGCTTTGCGCTGCGAACTTCGTTGCCGGCGAGCACGCTCGAGGCGCAGATTCGCGGCGCGATTCAGAGCGTAGATCCGGGGCTGCCGGTGTTTAACATCACCTCGATGGATGAAGTGCTCGATGCATCACTGGCATCGCGCAGATTTTCGGCGAATTTGGTGGCGGGATTTGCGGGGATGGCGCTCTTGCTGGCCTCGATGGGAATTTATGGCTTGCTGGCCTACATGGTTGGGCAAAGATCCCGGGAGATCGGTCTTCGCTTGGCCTTGGGCGCCCAGCGTGACGACATTCTGAAACTGTTCTTACGCAAGGGTGTCGCGCTTGCTGGCGTGGGAATCGTTGCCGGAGTGGTTGTTTCTGCATCGACTGCCTCCATGCTGGCCAGTTTGCTCTACGGGGTGCGCCCCCATGATCCGGCTCTGTTTCTGATCGTACCGCTGCTTTTGTTTGTGGTCGCCGTTCTAGCCAGCTACCTTCCGGCCCGGCGCGCGACGAAAGTGGAGCCCATTGTCGCCTTGCGGGAAAGTTGAGGACATCGCCGGGGATGAGCGCTAGGAAACCAAAGCGGTTATCGCATCCACCACAATCTTTTTGGTATTACAACAACTGCGAATTTAACCATGCTTGGTGATTGCGCCGGGCGGCTGAAGAAGGCTTCCACCATTCTGACCATCTAACGCGGTATCCAAAGGAGTTTGCCATGAGCAAGATCGCAGTTACCTCGCCCGAACTCGCGCCGCCGGTCGGGCCGTTTTCCCAGGCGATCGAAGTCGGTGGTTTCCTCTACCTCAGCGGTCAAGTCGGCCAAGACCCGGCCACTGGTAAGGTGGTCGAAGGGGGTATCGTGGCCCAGACAGAGCGGGTCTTCCAGAATATCTCGGCGGTTCTCAAGGCGGCCGGAAGGAGTTTCGATCACGTTGTGCGCGCCGGTGTGTATCTCACGAGCATGAGTGACTTCGTCGCGATGAATGGCATCTACGCAAAGTATTTCAGTCAGCCGTTTCCCGCCCGCACGACGATCGCGGCCGCCGCGCTGCCGCTCGGGGCTTGCGTTGAGATCGACCTCATCGTCAAGGCTTGAGGTATGGGCTCAGAACTAGGTTCTACGCTGGAACCGGATTCGGCAGCTGCAGGCGGCAGGCCGTTCTCCTCGCGGTATATCCGCCTGGGACCTTTTCAGGTGGACCAGCATCGGGAGGAAGTCACCAAGAACGGCGCCCGGCTGAAGCTTCACGGGAAGGCTTATCAATTTTTGCTCGCGTTGATCGAAAAACAGGGCGAAGTGGTGACCCGCGAAGAAATCCACGCGCGCCTCTGGCCGGCGGACACGCACGTCGATAGCGACGCCAACGTCAACACCACCGTAAACAAGCTGCGGCGGGCGCTCGGCGATTCGTCCGACCAGCCGTTGTACATCGAAACACTTCCGCGCAAGGGCTATTGCCTGATCATCGCCGCAGAGTTTGCCCATTCGCCGCTCCCGCGAGCGAAAGCGCAGGACGGCGCGCAGAACGGCAGCTTAAATGGCGGCAGAGCGAACTCCGCGCCCGCGAAATCCGAACTCTCGATCACCTCCGGCGTGATTGGTTTGATTCTCGCCGGCATGCTGCTCGGTGCCGTGATCACCAGGCTTTGGATCATGCACTTCGCGTCGCCGGTCATTGGCGGAAACTGAATCACCCTTGTGCGGGTGCGATTTTCGGCAGCAGGTTCAGCACTACCTGAAACCAGTTCGGCTGATACCGGATCCACACCGGCGCACGACCTCATCGTAGTTCTTCTATCGCGGTCGTTTCAGGGCTTCTGCACGTCGTCGGTCTTTTCACAAATACCTCTCAGTGTCGCTGAGGCCGGGATTGAATCTGGTGTTGTAATCCTAGTGCCGTAAGAGGAAAGATTCGAAGAGTTCGATTTACGGCCAGTTGGTGGTTGCGTCTACACCGACGAGAAACGTCTGGAGCGGAGCCACAAGGGAAATTGCGGCAAGGTTGTGGCAAGGGTCCTGACTTCACTGCCAAAACTGACAGCATTGACGAATTTCCATTGAGCGGAATCAACAACTTGAGCGTTATCAATGCTCGGGTGGTCTATCCGGGCCGGCTTACAGGCTCATCTGCTACTTTTTCCACCGCTACTTACAGCAGGGCTCGTCGTCTGTGACGTAAAGGGACGAATCCAACTATCCTGCTGGTTTCCTCGTCAGCCTTCAGCCTAAAGAGCGGCAGAAATCGAATTGCACATACCGAGGGCAGGCGCACCTAGTCTGTTAATCCCAGTCAAGCGGTGAACTGAACTCGTCCTGAGTTGCGATAGGCAAAATTCAATCGCAAGGTACAGCATTCGAGGGATAGCACGGTATTTGAGAGATGGGATACTCCGCGAAGCTGTTGATTTACATGTGCGAAATTCGTATTTGAGCACGGAAGGAATGGAGATCTGTATGGCAAGGCATCGTCTTACCAAGGAAGAACAGAAGCGCGGCACAGAAAAGGCGCTTGCAAATCCAAGGACCCCACCGCAGTTGCGTAAGGGTTTGAAGAAGCGCCAAGCGCAACTGGAGGGAACCGGCCAATCGAAATCAAATGGCAGCCAATCAAAATCGAATGGCGGGGGGAATTCTCGGTCCAGCAGCAAGCAAAGTAATTCGCGCGAACGGGAATCGGACTCTGAGGATTCCGACACCTAACGTGGAATGATAGATCGGCATTCTCCTGCATCAGCTGTGATAGGAGTGCACGACGCAGGTAATCACCTAACGCAGGGCGATCTTTGCTTTGAGCGTGGGCGTGTCCGAGAAGCGCTCCAACACTACGATGCGGTTCGTGATACCGTTCGCGACTCTAGCGATAGCTGCGAACTGACGGCTAAGATCTGGCGTTGCGGGGCCATGCTCGGCGAATTTGAACGGGCATGGCTCGAGACGGACCTTACAGAGAAAGCGCGTCGCGAGAAGAGAGAAGATCAGACGCGTCTGCCTTTGCACCTGCGTCGCGTGTGGACTGGTGCCAGTTGGGATGGAAAGAGCGTTCTCGTTTCGTGCTATCACGGTCTAGGCGACACACTGCAGTTTCTCCGATATGTGACTCCGTTGCGGCGTGGGGCGAGTCGGGTGTGCGTCCAGTGTCAGCCGACAGTCGCGGAGCTCGTTCGAACGATTGACGGAGTGGACGAGGTGATCGATCTCGGTTCTGCCGACTTCTATTCGGCAAAAATGGATTATCCGTGGGAAGTTCAGTTTGAAAGTATGGAACTTCCCTACGCCTTCCGTACCACTCTACAAAACTTGCCGGCAAGAACTCCTTATATTTACGTTCGCAGAGAACTGCAACGGGCACAACGTAATCGGCTCCATGAGTTTGGTTTTGATAGCCGGAACTTTAACGTGGGTCTCAGCTGGTCCTCAGGAGCGTGGAACCGGGATCGCGATATCGATTTGCAGCTGTTTGCGCCGCTCGCAAAAATCGCAGGCGTGAAGTTGTTTGGCTTGCAGAAGGGTCCTGCGGCGGTTCAGAGCGAGGAGTGTCGCTCCCGGTTTCAAATCATTGATGGCGAAGACGGCGCAACGTGCCTGCTGGATACGGCTGCGACGATTCCGTCCTTCGATCTCGTGATTTCGGTGGACACAATGATGGCGCACTTGGCCGGAGCGCTGGGGCAACGCGTTTGGACGCTGTTGCCATTCATGCCGGACTGGCGATGGATGATCGATCGTGATGACAGTCCGTGGTATCCGACGATGCGGTTGTTTCGGCAGCGAACGCCCGGCGATTGGGAAGGCGCCATCGATCGAGTGTGTAACGAGCTCACAGGGTTGGTGAAGAGCAAGGCGGGCTGCGCATTTACAAGGGATAACCAATGGGTTCCAGAGGCTCGAAAGCCTGAAGGGACTGAGTCTCGTTGCTAAAGACGAAGGACTCGATTTCTACCAGCGAGCAAGGCACCGGAATTTCTGTAGCGCGAGTCTTCTCCAACTTCAGCAGAGTGTCGCAGCCGGAAAGCGTCGTCAGTCGATGGCTGATCAGGAAAGTAGTGCGACCCCGCGCGAGGCGCTCTACAGATTGCAGAATATCACCTTCCGTTTTCGCATCCAACGCGCTGGTCGGTTCGTCCAGAATTAGAATGGGCGCATCTTTCAGGAAGGCGCGAGCGATGGCCACGCGCTGACGCTCTCCGCCGGAGAGCATGCTGCCTCGTTCGCCGATCTCGGTCTCGTAGCCTTGTGGCAGCTGGGTGATGAATTGGTGAGCGTTTGCGGCCTTAGCGGCTTCCACGATCTGGTGTCGCGTTGCGCCGGGGACACCATAGGCGATGTTCTGTGCCACGGTAGTTGAGAAGAGCGCGGGGTCTTGCAAAACAAAAGCGAATTGGCGCCGAAGATAGTTTAGCGGATACTCGCGGAGATCGATTCCGTCGAGCAGAATTTGGCCCAAATCGGGGTCGCGAAAGCGCACCAGCATGTCAACGAATGTACTCTTTCCCGCGCCGGTTCGGCCGACAACCCCGACGCGCGTGCCGGGGGCTACGTTCAGGCAAACGTCGCGAAGCACGGGATGATCGGCGGCATAACCGAACGTCACATCTTTGAATTCGATTGATCCAGCGGCGCGATCATCGGTGGCTAGGGCTTGGCTTACATATTCGGGCTGTTTGCTGCTGGCACCGGTTGTTTCGCGGCTTTCGCTCAGGATTTCGAATGCGCGGCTCAGGCTGCCACTCGACGATTGCAAGCTGGCTATGTGGTAGGTGATGTTCTGCAGCGGTGTATAGAGCTGCACGAGATAGGTGATGATCATCAGGAACGATCCCAGGCTCACCGATCCAGATTGGACGCTGCGAATGCCGAGCAGAAGAACCAGGGCCATGCCCGATCCGGTGGTTACGTTAATCGCGAATCCAAATGCTCCATCGGAGTACGCGAGCCGGATTCGTTCGCGGTCGGCGCTATTCGAACGGTCGAGGAAGCGTCGCTCTTCGGTGCGCTCCTGGCCAAAGGCTTTCACTACGCGAATGGCCGATAACGCCTCCTGTACCGCGGTCGCTGCGAAACTTTCCAGCTTTTGAACGTGCTTGTACCGGCCGCCCACCCGTTTCTGATAAATCATCGAGTACAGAATGAGGAGAGGGGTCACAGATAAAGCGGCGATCGCCAGCCGCCAATTGACGAACATAGTGACGCAGGCGATGGCGGACAATTTGACGATGTCGGAGAGCAGGAAGAGAGCTCCGTCCACGGTGATGGATTTGATGGCGGGAGCGTCGTGCTGCACACGGAAGCTGGAATCCACTGTGCCGCGATGGTCGTGGTAATCCAACGGCAAATGTTGCAGATGCTGAAAAAGACGGGTGCGAAGCTGAAGGATGAGTCGCTGCCCACTGATGAGCTTGAGCATATAGGCGAAAAAACCATGCGACTGCGTCAGCAGAACGACGATGAGCTGCAAGCCAGCAGCAACCATCAACAGGCGAGCAGGCGAATGCAAAAGTGACCCTGGCAACGCCGCGGAGAGATAGTGAGGCAGCGGTTGGCCGCCAATAACGCAATCGACGGCAATCTTAATACCTAATGGACTCAACAGGCTGAGAGGAGTACTGATCAGCTCCAAAGCCAGAATCAATGTCAGCCACGAGCGATGACCACGTGTTTGTTCCAGCACTCCGCGCCAGATACTTTGCATTTTGTCGGATGGCTGCTTCACTGCGGCCTCCCCAAACGTCGGCATGGCGAGAATGTGCAGGGAGGTAGACAGAACCGTGCGAACGCTGCGCACACCACGCGCAACTACGCTCGAACATTGTTACAGCGAATGGAGCAGTGCTGCGAGCAGGAACAGGAGAGTGGGAGGCGCTCCAATCGCGATTTTTTCTATCGACCCTCACTACAAAATCGTCAGCTTGAGTCTATGTGTACGCAGCTGTGGATGTGAGGTCAACTAAAGCGAGGTACAAAGGTGTTTATTTGCAAAATGGCAGTTTGGCGGCGACCCGCGTTTGAAATCGGACGACGACTCTTTAGAGATTCGCGTAAGCGAGCATGTCTAGGTATAGGAATCAGTTTCTCAAGAGGCGTAGCGACGGACCATGCGACTGCAGAAGTCCGCGAATTGCTCGATATCTTTGGGGGGGCTCGTATAGTGTGGCAAGATGCCGCAGTGTTCCGGAGTAAAGCAGAACGTTACCGTCACATCGAACTCTTCCAGCGCTTTCATCTGCCGATCGAACCAGCGTTCCCAACCAGGCCGGTAGCTGTCGGCCCAACTGAGGCCCGTGCGCAAGTACTTCACGCCTAGTTTTCGCAGCCAGCACACCGCATCTTCCAGGCGATGATCCTCAAAGTGGAACCACTGACAGATTCCCACGTCCGGCACATAGCGGTGAAAGAGTGAGAGCGCACGCTTGGGCGTTCCATCTTCACGCAGCAGGCCCATATAAAAGTGACGATAGTACGAGGAGCCCTCGGCTTCCCGGTGGCGAGTCGTTGCCGGCCAAGCGCGGGGAAGATCGTAGAGGCTGTACCAATGAATTCGTGGAGCTTGGCCAGCCAGCAATTCGGCCGTGCGTTGAAGGCCAAATTCCTGAACTTCTTCAGCGCCGAAAGAAGAGACGCCGACTTCTGAAACCCAAATCGGCAGCGCGGTGACGCCACGAATTTCGTCAAGCTTCTGGGGCCACTCATGCAGCATCCAGTGATTCCAATCCAGCGGGAAACCATGGACAGCGACAGCTTGCAGGTCGTGCAGGGCTCCCTGGGATTCGAGATTCTGCAGGAAGTGCGGATCGATCGGGGAAATTCCGCCCAGGATTTTCGGCAACTGCGGATTTTCCGCGGCCACTGCTTGAGCCGCCAATTTCGTCATCTGCGCGAAGACTTTCCATCCGGCGTCCGCCTCAAAATCCCAATGCGATTTATTGTTGGGTTCATTCCACAACATGACCGCTTCGATCATGTGTTCCTCGATCCATTCGTCCTTGTTCGCAACTGGAAAGCCTCGGGCAATTCAACGAATGCGTTCCTCAACTTTTGGACGCAACGGCAAACATAAACTTCGCGCTCGGGGTGATCCAGGATCTGAAAGCCGGCACTGCGAATCATGGCTTCGAGGCAAGCATTATTGGGCACCCACCAATTCGTAGGGTCACCGGCATAATTGTTCTCGATGAAATAAAGTTCGGGATATCCAACCCGCTGAAATACGTCCCTTTTTTTGAATGGATAGTCGGGCTTCAGCGCTGCAACACGCGGCGTACCACGCAGCATGGACTGGACGATCACAATATCTTTGGCGACGAATTCGCGGATGAGATCCAGAGCAAGGAGCGGGTGGCGGAGGTGATACAGCACACCGAGAAAGAGAACGATGTCAAACTTTTCATTAAGTTCACCTAGCTGATAAACCGAGAGCTTGCGAAATTCGATCTCCGCGCCGCTGACCTCAGAGGCAAAACGCGCCTGCGCCAGGTATTCCTCGCTCGAATCAATTCCCAGCACGCGCGCCGCGCCGCGTCGCTTCATCTCCAGCGAGTAGAACCCGGCATTGCAGCCGATATCGAGAACCGACTTTCCCGTCAGGTCCGATGGTATCGCGTGAGCAAAACGCTTCCATTTGACGCTCGGATAGTCACCCAATGCGTGTTCGGGTGCGGTCCGAACGCCGCCCAGCTCCATATTGTGGAACCACTTGCCGAGTTTGTTGACGTGCTGGGCAATCTTCCGCGGCGTCCACCGAATGCTGGGTGGATTTTCCGGTCGATGCGCGTTTGCGAGTGGTGTCGAATTCAGGGAAGCCATAATCAGGACTCCTCAAGAGGGTAAGGTGATCGCTTCTTTCGTTTCTGCCGCGATATTCCATTGCAGCAGCTTGCTTTGATGGTTGGCCAGATGCAGGACGCTGATAGAGGCTGGAGAAACTTCGAAGTGCTTCACAGCGTCGAGCGATAACTGAAATTGGGATGCGAAGGCTGCACGAATCCAATCGGCGTGGCTCACAATCGCCACGACGCCGGACCCGGCAGATTGGGTGACGTCATCGAGAACTGATTGTGCGCGCATGCAGAGTTGTTGCATGCTCTCGCCACTTGGGATTGCCGCCCGGGCGCGTTGCGTATTAAACGCATGCCACTCGGCCAGTTGGTTCAGTTCGACGAACTGCTTTCCAGTCCATGCGCCGTAGTCAAGTTCATTGGCGTTCGCTTCAATTACCATTTCCACTCCCGTTCTCGACGCGATTGCCTGCGCCGTCTCGCGAAGCCCGTTCGAGTGGGCTCGTCAAGATCTTGCGCATCGGCACATCTTTCAAACGTTCCGCCAGGCACGTCGCCTGTTTTTTGCCCAGTTCGTTGAGATGCACGCCGGGTGCGCGGCCCGCAATTCGAATACCGAGAGCATCGATGGCGCCATGCCGAATCAGCAAGACAGTTACGGCCACAAAGCTATGCCTTCTGCCAAAATGCCTTTTCGGCGGAAAGATTGGGCTGAGGCGCCTCGGAGACATCGCTCGCGTTTGTTGCGAGATCCTCGCTATCTGCTTCATCAACGTACGAGAGCAGTTCCACGGCCCGATACGCGCCGGTATGCTGTTGTAGAACACGCGCGCGCGCGTTCGCGGCAATTTCCAACCGCGCTTCCTCAGAAATAGAACGCAAATAGGAAATCGTTGTCGTGGAACTATTCGTGACCAAAATGTCGCGATCCGGCATGAAGAATTCGTCTAACCCTGGCCAACTGTCGCTGATGATAGGAACACCGCAAGCCGCGGCTTCAAACAATCGAACACTCGGCGAATATCCTAGCTTCCGCATCTCGGTGCGCGTGAGATTCAGCGTGAACCTTTGGGCTCCGTAGAACTGGCGATGTTCAGAAGGAGAAAGATGAGATATGCGTTGCACATTTTCCGGCCATGAGATCGACACCGGATATTCTGGACCGGCGACCACCATACGGAGTTCCGGGCAGAGCCGCGCTGGTTCGAGCATCAGCTCTTCCAGCGCGGGCTGACGATCGGTGCTGAAGGTGCCCATGTAGCCGAGATCCCAGCAGGGCACGCACGGATTTGGAGAATATTGAGTGGCGTCGACGGAGCAATAGAGCGGTTTTGCGCGACGCGCACCGAATTTCTTCTCGAGAACATTCAACGCTTCGCCGCCTGTAAAGGACAAATAAAGATCGTAATGCGGCAGCACAGAACGTGAGATGTAGTCGCAAGCGCCACGTTCGAGGAGGGCTAGCGTGATCGGTGTATCGATATCGTAGAACGCAGTGACGCCAGTCGCGGTTTGTTGCACCCATTCCCCGAGGGCAATGCCTTCCGGAACGTAAGAGCCGACGATGACTAGATCGGCTGTCGAGACGCAATCTGCGAAATTTTCCTGTGCTTCTCGCAGGCTCGAATAGAGCGAAAGTTGTGCGAAGTCCGGATTGGGAAGATCGCGATTGTTTGCGTACCAAGGTACGTCGCGCTCAAAGAACCGCACGTTATGACCTGTAGACGCGAGACCGCGGAGTAGCGAACGATAGGTGGTAGCGTGCCCGTTGCCCCAGGAGGATGTCAGGGACAAACCGAAAACAACGATGTTCAGTTTCTTGGGCACGAGCTCATCCCTGTGGCTGAAGAGGTGCGAATCGTTCGCTTGCATTCGGCTTGGGCATCGCCGCATTCAAAATCTGCTCGATTTGCGCGGCGCGATGCGCGTATGTATGTTCACGGGCGATTCGACTACATGCGGCCTGCCCAATCGACTGCGCACGTTCGGGCGTGAGCGTCAGCAGATGCTCCAGCACTTCATCACCGGAGCGTGCCACCAAAACTTCGCGCCCAGGTTTCAGAAAACTCTCGATCCCTTCCCAGGCATCGCTGATCAGGCAGGCGCCGGCTCCCGCCGCTTCAAACAGACGTGTAGCCGGGGAAAAGCCGAAGCGAATCATACTGTCGCGATGAACATTGAGGATCGCGAGCGGAGTGGAGTTGAAAGCGTTGTGATCGGCGGTGCCGACATGATTCAAGTACATGACATTTCGCGGCAGAGTTTTTGGATCCCATCCGGACCCTCCGAGCACAAATTGGAACTGCGGAGCATGAGCCGCGACCCTGAGAAAGAACTCTTCGATTCTGGACTCGCGGTCCGGCAAGCGATTTGCCAGCAAACCGAGATGTGCGGTGAAGCGGTCATTCTTCCGGTCGCGGTAGTGAGTTTGTGGATCGAGCGCGTTGTAAATGACTTCACATTGGCGCGCTCCCAGCGACCGATATTTGCGGACCACCTTGTCGCCACCGCCGTATGTGAAGATCAGATCGTATCGAGGAATGAGCGATCGAAACGGGTCCGTCGGATTTGATTCGACACGTTCTAAAGTGGCAGGCGCATCGACATCCCAGAAAATCGAGAGTGTCTCGGGCGATTTCGTCTGCAGGATTCCGCATTCGAGCAACGCGTCGAATTCACCGACGCCGCTTGCCTTGATGATGACGTCTGCGCCGGTCGCGTCTTCGAGTGCCGCCTGTACTGCTCGTTCGTCATGTCCTGCATAGACCTTCACCTCTGCCCAAGGCGGCTCCGAGATATCGCGATGGCTCTGCCGCTCGTAGATGTCGGGCTCGTAAAATGTGATGTGATGGCCGCGCGCCGCGAGCGCCGATACGATGCCGCGATAATAGGTAGCGGCTCCATTCCAGTAGGACGAAACAAGGCTCGAACCAAAAAAGGCAATGCGAAGTGCGATCATGAGCGGCCTCGTTGCGCAAGGACTGGAGAGTTTTGCAAGATCGCCAGAAGCTGATCGACACGATGACCGCAGGTGTGCCGCTCTAAAATAGAGCAGCGAGCGTGTACTGCCAGCCGCTGCGCGAATGCGGGATCGTCGAGAATCGATTTCAACTGACGAACCATGTCAGACGTGTCGCGCGCTACCAGATAATCTTTGCCCGCGGTGAACAGCTTTTCTGCGTCATCCCATGGCGAGGAGACCAAGGGAATGCCGCACGCCATGGCTTCAAAGGGCCGGATCGTCGGAATCCCGCGAAGTGTGTGCGTATACGGATTTCTCTGAATGTGCACAGTTACGCGAAAACGGCTGAATACCTGTGGCACGCAGAAATTCGGCAGCCAGCCGCCGTATTCGATCCCTGCGGATTGCAATGCCGTGATTGCGGAAGCGGGGTAGCGCACCCCGTAGACGCGAGCGCGCAGTCCGAGCTGCTTCACCGGCTCAATGAGGAACTCACGGATTTCCTCGACCCGTTCGTCGTCACCCCAATTGCCGATCCAGACCAGATCGCCATCGTAGCCATGGTGCTGCGCTGCGCGACTTTTACCGGCACCGTTAGGTGGAGTAGGGCCTGCTATGGCAAGGCGTGTTCCAGGATTGAAAACCCGCGCGTCGGCGGCTTCGTGCCACACATGAACTTCCGTGGCCCAACCGTTGCGGACGTAGACATCGCGAATGGATGCACCGTACGCGAGCACGCCATCGTAGTGGCGCAAATCATAATTCGCCATCGCTTTGGGATCGGTGACGCAGCGATGATGCGTGTCGTGGAAAAAAAGAATGTAGTGATCGTTATTTTTGCGATGAAGGCCAATGCGAGACACCAGTGAGGGTGAATTCCATTCGTGAACGATCACGGCATCAGCGCCGCTTAACTCTTTGCGCAGGTCCAGTTCGTCAGGGTTGTAGCGCACCACCCGGATTTCCGGGTAGGCCGAGTGAAAGGCATGGAGCGGCGCGTCACCTTGCTCCTGCATCAGATTTTTCAGACTCCACGCCTGATGCTCTTCATAGATCAGGACGTCATGACCACGGGAGATCAATTCGGTGGCGACACCGCGCAAGAAGTGTGCGTTTCCGTGATTCCAGTCGGATAGGACCGAGTGATAGAACATTACGACGCGCAAGCTCTAGCCTCCTTGTGCGTGGGAACCGAAGACGTGGAAAGCAATTCTTGATACAGATGAAAATATTGCGCGGCCATTCGATCGGCACTGAAGACTCGCGCCCGCTCTCTGGCCAATTGCGCGAACTGCGTGCGGCGCCGTTTATTTACGATGAGTTCTTGTACAGCCGACAGCAAAACGACGTCATCGTCGTTGGGGACAAAAATGGCTGCTCCTTGCCAGAGTTCGCGCAGCGAAGGAATATCGCCGAGGACTAAAGCACAGCCGGAAAGCGCCGCTTCCAGTATTGAGAGACCAAATGGTTCATAGCGTGCAGGCAGGCAGTAGATGGCTGCCGAGGAAAGCCAGCACGACATCTCGCGCGACGATAGTTTTCCCAGCAGGCGCGCTGAGTTGAGGCGCTGGCGTTTCGCGTGATGCGCAGGGTGATTCGTGTCACCAGCCAGATAAACAGGCCAGGAAAGTTCGGACGCTATGCGATCAAGCGATTCCAGATTCTTAGCCTCATCCCAAACACGCCCAGCGGAGAAAATGTAGGGTTGTTTAGCGCCGTCGATGAACTGCGACGGGTCGCGTCCGTTGGGAATTACAGCTGCGGGAACACCGTCGCAACGGTAGAGTTGTTGAACCGAACGAAGAATGTCCTCTGTGGGTGCGGCGATTTGCGCTGCAGCGCGAAGACCGGCGGAGACACGCCCGCGATACTCTCCCCAGATTTCTTTTGGTGGCGCCTCACCCTTGACGGCGATCCACCAGGACAGCACGCATGAATGGCAGACCACGACGGTTGGAGCACGCCAGTCCATGGAAGCGTGAGCGTAGCCATTGAGGTGGACGATATCGGGTCCAAACTGCCGTTCGAGCGCAAGCAGCCAGTCGCCAGCAGCATCCACGTCCCCCCAGGGATCCTCCATCCACTCCAGTTTGAATCCGGATTCGCGAATGGTGAGATTGCGAATCTGGCTAGCCTCGATGCGCTGAGCAGAGTTCGGCAGCCGCCCCATGGTCGCGAGCAGAATTTCCACGCCGTGCTTGTCCAGCGCACGGCACAGCTCCATCGCATATGTCCATACGCCGCCCAAGGTGTCGGCTGTCATCAAGACGCGCATGCGGCATACACCTGGTCGAGAACAGATGCGACTTCTGCATACTGTTCCGCTTCTGAATCGAACGACTTGCTGACGCACAGTCGATTGAACCAATTGACAATCGCGCGTCCGCCCCAGTCATCCGGCGGCTGACTCGAGAACCTCAGTTCGCGTTCCGTTGTAGCGTTCCGTTACAAAATCAAAAAATGAGCCATTTACATTCCGCAGAGAGGCGCCGCCTTTTGTACCCAGGCAGGTCACTTCGATCACCGCGTCTCGACCGGCATGCGCCCGCCAGGAACATGCAAGATTTGCAATTGCTCCAGTGTCGAAAGATAGAGTTGCGCTGGCGTAATCCTCCACGAAGCCGTTGCGGGTTGAGAGGGGCTTGCCACCGGAAAACAGGCGGCTATGCACGTCGCTGAGGCCGGGGAAGTTCAACAGCCAAAGCGCAAGATCCACCAAGTGAATACCCAGGTCCATCAGGCAGCCGCCTCCGGACTGTTCTCGTTCGAAAAACCAGGTTTTGCCCGGGCCGTACGCGTTATGGAACGTCAGCTGAGTTGCATAGATCTCGCCTAGCGAGCCATCTTTTACCAGCAATCGAATTTGCTGGAGCCCGCGAACGAAGCGATACGAAAAATCCACCGACAGGAGCCGATTTGCGCGCCGCGCGGTCTCGACCACCATCTGCGTCTCCCGGAAATTTCGGGCAAGTGGCTTTTGGCAAAAGACGCCAATCCCGCGCTCCAGAGCCGCGATTGCTTGCTGCGCGTGCATCGCGCTGGGCGTCGCGATGACAATGCCGTCGACTCCAGACGTGAGTAGTTCTTCAAACGAACAGATGGTCGCGCTGTAGTTCGTCAAAGCGCGTGCGGCTTTCGCGGATTCGCGATCTGGTTCGACAATGGCTACGGCTTCGCAGGAATGCTGCGCGAGCAACGCGCTCATCCGATTTTTGCCGATCCAACCGGTACCAACAAAACCGATGCGCGATTTTTTTACCAGCGGCGGAATCTCGGCGTTTGTCGAATGTGCGGGATGCATAGTCGCGCTCATGCCAGCACCAGTGTCTTCATGCATCCATCTCGACGCTCGCGCACCGTTTCGAACGCTTGCCCGATGTCCTCCAGCGGGTATGCGTGCGTGTAAAGAGGCGAGGGCGTCAGCGCGCCGCTCAGCACAGCATCGATGGCATCCTTCATGCCTTGTCGATAAATTCGAGGATCGCGCTCGTGTGCGTTGATGACGTCCAGGCCGCGCCAGTTCCACAGTTGCATGTCCACCTGGCGTTTGCCGTCCTGGTGATATCCGGCGATAACCAAGCGGCCGCGAACGGTCGTAAGTTGCACCGCGAGATCGAGAGCCTCCTGCTTTCCGACAACTTCAATCACGCAGTCGAATTGGCGATTTCGAAGGGAGGGCGGCTGCTCGCTGCTACCGTCCCACTGAACCACTTCGCTTGCGCCGAACCCGACGGCCAAATCAAGCGCCAGATCGCGTCGCGATATCGCGGTGACCGATGCGCCGGCGTTGGTGGCAAGTTGAACCAGAAGCGCGCCAAGAAATCCGATGCCCACAATAGCGATCGACTGTCCTGCTCGTATGTCGGACCGCCGAAAAACATTCATCGCGCAAGCCAGCGGCTCCGCGGGAAACGGAACGGCATCCAGCTCTCCCGGCAACGCGACAACATCGTTGGACGAAACCACGTCGTAGTCGGCAAAGGCATGTGTGGACAGGACGGCAACGCGGTCTCCGACTGAAAGCTCGCGAACGTTAGTCCCAACTTGATGTATAAAACCCCAACCTTCGTGGCCCGGCGCGCCTGGCTCGAGCGGATACTGAAACCATGGCCGTCCTTCCCAAACGGGCACGTTTGAACCGCAGATCCCGCACCCTTGCAGCCTCACAACAACTTGGTCGTTCCCTGCAGACGGAGCCTTCATCTCGTCAATGCGCACTTGCATCGGAGCGGAAATGATGGCGGTTCGCAGAGAGCATGATGCGGGGGGCATCGATTTCACCAGATCATCTATTTTTATTAATTCGTTTTCGGTATATGGTGCGGAATGAATTTCGGGGGCGGCGGCTCCTGAAATTCCAGACGCAAACGTATCGGCAATTTGGCACCTAGAGCCTCCCGGTTTTGTTCGAACCAATCGTGCAGCAACTCGACTCCTTCCCTCGCTGAAACACGTGGCGACCAACCGGTGGCCTTGCTGAATTTTTCCGTATTCGAAACATAGAATCGCTGATCGCCGCGGCGCCATTCGCCAAATGTGACGCCGCAGGCGTGACCCCGCAGTTTGTGAATCTGATCCAGCAGCCCCATTAGATGCATCGCATTTGCCGGCCCTCCACCGATATTGAAGGCCTCTCCAGCGATATACGGAATTGCGTTCAGCGCTCGCACGAACGCATTCACCAGGTCTTCAACGTATAAAACGTCACGGACCTGCCAGCCGTCTCCATAGATGGAGATCGGATCACCCGCCTGGGCGCGAAGCAGAAAGTGCGCGATCCATCCTTGATCTTCGGTGCCGTGTTGATGCGGGCCGTAAATGCAACTCATTCGGAAGACGGCAGCAGGTAATGTGAACGTCCTCGCATAGTCGAGAACGTATTGGTCTGCGGATCCTTTCGAACAACCGTACGGGCTCGAGAAATCCAACGGCATCGTTTCGTCAACGCCATCGTGATAAGAACTGGAAGCGGGCTGATAGCCGTCATTCGTGCGCAACAACTTCAGGCCTCGAAGTCCGCCGTAAACTTTGTTGGTAGAGGTGAACAACAGAGGCGGCCGAGTCCGTAATGCTCGGATGGACTCAAGTACGTTAAGAGTGCCGCCGGCATTCACTTCGAAGTCGCTCCGCGGATCACTGATGCTGTCTGTCACCGCAACTTGCGCCGCGAAGTGGAATACGGCTGAAGATTCACGGATGCTGCTCGCTAATCTACGCGCGTCTCGCACATCGCCGCTTTCAATCCGCAGCATTGCGCCGTGTTTGCGGGCCAGCCATTCCAGATTTAGTTCGGAACCCTTGCGGCTGAGATTGTCATAAATGAGGACCGGCACTCCACCCAAGAGCAAATGATCAGCCAGATTCGTGCCGATAAATCCTGCGCCGCCGGTAATGACCACGGGATTTTTGTTGCGTCTGTGAAATCTCGCCACAGCGGATAAATCCGAAGGTGTGGACGAGCGCGGCGACGACTTTTGTGTAGGCGGAACGCCTTCCAGGCCGCCGGTCATACCGTTAGCCCTCGACGCGTTAGTTCCGAAAATGCATGCGCTACGAAGTCACCGGCCGTTTGCCCCTCCAGCCATTGCGCAAGCTCCTCGATTCCTTGCTCTAAGGAAACCTTTGGTTGGTACCCAAGAGTCTTCGCTGCCAGTGTGATATCGGCATAGCAATGCCTAATGTCGCCGCTGCGATAGCGGCCGGTGATTTCCGGTTCCAAATACTCCTTGTTGAGGATGGCAGCCATTTTGGAGGCGATGTCTCTCACCCGGTACGGGTGGCCACTGCCGATGTTCAGTACCAGGCCATTCGGGGTCGGGCAATCCAGGGCTAACCTGCAAGCCCGCTTGATGTCGTGCACGCTGACGAGATCGCGCATCTGCGCGCCATCTTCAAAAATGACCGGTGGCTTGCCGTTCAGCAGGCGGGAGGCAAAAATAGCCAGCACACCGGTGTATGGGTTAGAGAGGGCCTGGCGGGGACCGTAAATGTTAAAAAATCGCAGCGCCGTGACCGGAATACGATACGCGCGCCCGATCATCAGGCACATTTGCTCCTGGTCGTACTTCGACAGAGCATAGACAGAGGCGAGTTGCGGACGCTTGCTCTCCGGTGTCGGCATCGGCGTCAGCGGACGACCCTCTGCGTTGACCGGCTCCCACTTTCCACTCTGCAATCGCTCATAACTTCTGGATTCCGCTTCGCAGATCCGGCCCGAACTATCACAATAAAGGCCCTCTCCGTAGAGGCTCATGCTGGAGGCCACGATTAACTGTTCTACCGGGCGTTGTATAAGGGCTTCGAGCAGGACGGCGGTGGCCAGGTTATTGCTTTCCGTATATTTCGCGATTTCATACATGCTTTGGCCAACGCCGACTGCCGCGGCCAAGTGATACACGACATCGATGTCTGCCAAAGCTTTTCGCAAGACGTCGGTATTCCTTACATCACCTACAACGAACTCAACCTCGGAGCTCAGGTACTGCGGACGAGCCCCATCGCTTCCATGAACCTGGCTGTCTAGATTGTCCAGCACGCGCACATAGTAGCCGTGTGACAACAACTCATCCGCAACGTGGGATCCAACGAAACCTGCGCCTCCGGTGATAAGAACTTTCCGCTGCATTTCAGCATGCCTTCCTTGATGTTTTCTTTGTCGCCGCTGATGCCGGACAAATCGGCGCGAAAGCCGACCTTATGTTTGTAGCTATGCCAACCCTTTGCCTCAATCAGGTTATGAATGTAGAAGCTGAACATAGGAAAGCGTACGGGCATCCACGGAAGTTTTTTTGCTTCAGAAAATCCGCTTTGTTCGCACAAAGAGACGGAATCAGGAAATAACGAGGATGTTTTCGGTGCTCGAATAAACGAATACGAAATTCGTTGGGCTCAGTTGAGGGTCGATGAGCAAGCTTGCGGCAACGATGTGAGGTTGACTACCAGATGTACTTCACGCTTTTCCTTCAGCTATTCGCCGTAGGTTCAGCCGCTTTGAATCGCACAACTTTACTCCGAAGCTGTCTTCCATTACGCGAAGCGCCGTTCGGTGCTGTCGTGGTGTCAACCCCGCCACACAATTTTGTGGCACGTATACTTTCAAATCCCGGATATATAGTTCTGCTGCAGTCAGCAGGATGCACGAATGGCTCGTCACTCCCGTCAGGATTACGGATTTCGTGTTCATGTATTCCAGCAAAGCATCGAGCGGCGTTGCATAAAAGGCCGAGTGTTTTGGTTTAAGAACAACGTAGTCATCGGGTTGAGGAAGAAGCTGCTCCGTCAGTGCTCGATGGGAAGCGGGCGCGCGCAAGGAGTGTGCGACCACCGAACGAATGTCCGATCTCCACTTGCCGGAATTGTCGTTTATGTAGATCGCGGGAATGCCGGCTCGGCGGCAGCGCTGCTTCAGCTCCAGAATCTCCGAACCCAGCTTTGCCGCTTGTCTAATCAGCTGGGCATTGCCCGGAAAACTGAGGTCATTGATCACGTCCACAAGCAACAGCGCCAGACGAGCAACATCCGGCACGTTTCCGTGCAAATCGGTAGCACCTTCGTTCCGTTTACTCATGACTTGTAGCTAATCCTTCGCCGGATGTGCGTCGAACTTCACCTTCATGACTATCAAAGCCGCGACGAGGAGGAAGCCAGCGACATTCGCGGCGATTATGGGAGCCGAGTTGCTCATGACACCGTATACAACCCAGAGAGCTAGCCCACTCGCAAGCGCGAGCAGCATATAAAAGGACAATCCTTCACCCGAGCGGCTCCGGTAAGTCTTTCAGACTTGCGGTACGTTCGCGCTAGTCGTCAGCAGCCCAGCCAGAAATCCGATCATCGAGGAGATGGGGAGCATCGCGGAATAATCGCAGCGTTCTTGGGCGAGGCCACCCTATCTTCGCAGCTACCTTTGCAGCTGCCTGAACTGGCCCTTTTGCGCGCTCTCCCGTCCCACCTTTTGGCAAGCCTGAGGTGCTTTCCGGGCGCAAACGGAAGAAAGCTATTGGATGGCAGCAGAGTGCCGAATGGACGTGAGACCGAACATTCGTGAAGTGAGTTTCGAACACCTCCTCTGCGTGCTTTTGGAACGTTGCGGTCGCATCGATGCTTGGCCCTCGGGGCAGAGATAAGAGCGTCTTCAATATCTATATCTCGCTCAAATCATTGGTAACAGGCGGCTTGAATCGGACCTCGTTTTATTCGCGGCCATCTTCGTTCTTTATCTTCTTTATCGCTTCGTGCGGCCGTAAAGCCTCCATCGTCTCAGTAGTAGCGACGCCCAAAAAAACGGCACGGCGCCCGGCATAACAGCCAAAGCCGCAGCTACGCAATCTGAACCCCTGCGCAGTTCTAGAACTGGCCGTTCGCCATGGCCCTCCTTCGAATCGGGGCAAGGTACGCAATCTGACCTGCGAGCAGCTTGGCAGCCCTCGACACTCTACCTACCATGATGGCAACCGGTACCCCTCTGCGGATAGCCGCCATTTGAGGCCGGTAGGTCGTTGAATTAAAACAACTTAATAGAAAGCGAGTCCCTGCGCTCCATGATTTGTGTGCTAAAAAAGGCAGTTACTTCGGCAAGCTTCGCAATCATTACCTTGGCTCTCAGTTCTTCATTCGGAACAGGCGGCTGCGCGGGTCCTTCAGCCACGGCGAAACCGGCGAATAGTTCAAAGCCTTCGCCGACTCCGCCCAGTCCCACCCCCACTCCAACAGGCAGCGACGGCGGATCGGCCGTGGCCTCCGTTGCGATCACGCCAAACGCCGCCTCAGCGACAACGGGTAGTTCACTGCAGCTCGCTGCAACGATAACCGGCGAAACCACGGACAAGTCTGTGACCTGGACGGCGGCAAATGGGCAGATCAATTCTTCTGGAGTGTATACGGCACCTGCTACACCTGGCACCGATACAATTACTGCCACCAGCGAAGCGGACGTCAGCAAGATGGCTTCCATTAAAATTACCGTTACGGCGCAAAGTGCGTCAAATCAGGCACTTCCTGCATTTCCAGGCGCGGAGGGCGGCGGAGCAGGTTCAGTGGGGGGCAGGGGTGGCGCAGTGATCCAGGTCACCAACCTTAACGATTCCGGGCAAGGATCGCTGCGCGCTTGTGTGCAGGCCTCTGGGCCGCGCCACTGCGTATTCCGCGTCGCAGGTTTGATCCCGGTGACCACGGGAGATCTAAAGGTGAGCAATCCGTTTCTGAGCATTGACGGTCAGACTGCACCTGGTCAAATCATTCTCGGTGGCCCGAATACCAACGGCGTGGTGCTTCGGATCTCAACCCATGACGTGGTCGTGCGCTACGTTACTGTAAGTCCGGACAATCCCCGCACAGCGTCTGGTCCAAGCTCAGGCACGGTCGGCCTAAGTACCACCAATTGCAACTGCTTCAACATCGTGATCGATCACGTATCGACCCGCTGGGCAGGAAACAAGATGCTGGCTGGTGTGAGTAACTACGTCGGCGCAAATCGTAACATCTCTTTCCAATGGTCGATGCTTTACGAACCACACGCGGGCCACCCGGTGGGCCCCGGGATGGCTGGCAATCCAATCGGATGCCCCAGCGCTGGTCCTGATCCGGGGCTGCCGAACCCCTGTTTCGAGTCGGACGAATCGCAAGTGGATTACCACCACAGTTTGTTTCTCAACATCAACCACCGCATTCCCGAAAACGCCAATAAGTCCAGCGCCTTCGACTCTAACATCGTCTACAACTGGGGGTGGTATGCGAATGAGTGGCTTGGAGCCTCGACCATCGACGTCGCCAACAACTTGTTCAAACCGGGCAATCTGAACGCCGGTGCGCAAACCTATCCCATTCATTTCTCCGGGAACCTCTCTACTGCACTGCCGAAAGGTACCCCTTCGGATTACGTTACGGGGAACATCTGCCGTGGCGATACCTCCGCGGCATCAGACCAATGGGAGCGTTGCGCATACCAGATCAGCGGCGAGAACGGTAGCGAAATGGAGTCGGTTCCGGAATCTTGGCGTCGTTCGAAGCCGGATTCGCGAGCCTTTCCGATCACTGCCGATCCGGCTTCAACGCTCGACGAACTCCTGGTTCCTATTGTTGGCAATTCACGGCATTTGGACTGCAGCGGTAAGTGGGTTAGTCACCGAGATGCAGCGGATAACCGGGTGATTAATCAATATAAGACCGGCGCTGATGGAGGATTTTGGCCGAATGGTATGACGAAGGCCGGAGCGACTTCGATTCCCTCACCAACTAGTGAATATCAGGACCATCCCATCACCTCCGGATTTCAGGTTTGTGAGGAGACAATGCATGATGGCATTCCTGATCAATGGAAGTCGAAGAAGGGCTTGAGCACTACCGATCCGAATCTGCACAAGGAACAGGCACCGAATGGCTACACCTGGCTGGAGAATTATCTGAACGGCCAGTAGGCGTTCCCCAAGAGAGAAGGCGCGCTTCGCACATCTGCGGGGTGCGCCTTTTTTCTGGGCATTCTTAGCCGCGCAAATTCACGAACCCGCCGTCGAGTGGGTAGTCCACGCCCGTGATGAACGACGCCTCGTTGGAACACAGAAACAGGGCCAGTGAAGCAACTTCCTCCGGCTCGGCCATCCGCCCGATAGGCTGCGCGGCGGCGAGCTTTGCGAATACTTCTTCTTCTTTCCCAGGGTAATTGCGCCGCAAGTAGCCGTCCACGAATGGTGTGTGAACGCGCGCCGGCGAAATACAATTACATCGAATTTTGTGTGCCAAATAATCTCGCGCAACAGAATAGGTCATCGCGAGCACCGCGCCCTTGCTTACCGAATAGGCGAACCGATCCGGCAAACCAGCCGCTCCGGCGATGGAAGCCATGTTCAAGATCACTCCGCCGCCATTCGCTTTCATGTGTCCTACAACTGCTTGCATGCAGTTGTAGAAGCCTTTCACGTTGACCTGGAGAATTTTGTCGAAGTCCTGCTCCGTGGTTGTCTCCAGCGTACCGACGTGGGAAATGCCAGCGTTGTTGACGAGGATGTCGACTCGTTGTTTTCCGAATATGCTGGCGAAAACGGCTTTGACGTGGCTCTGGTCGGTGACGTCGCAGGAAGAGTACGACGCGATGCTGTTTGCGGCGAGCACTTCCTGAACTACTTTTCCGCCGGCTGTAGGATCTACATCCAGGATATGAACAGCGGCCCCGCTGGCTGCGAAGCGATGAACGATGGCGCGCCCGATTCCACTGCCGCCTCCGGTTACGATGGCGGTTTTTCCGTCGAGGCGGAATAATTCCTTTTGTGATGGCTCGCTCACCGAACTCTCCTGCCGAAAGATCGAACGATATGATAACCGAGCCCACTGCATTCGATTGCAACGAACCACATTCGACGGTTAAAGATACCCCCGCTCGTATGGCAGAATGCTGGATGCACAGCAGCCCAAGGGTGACACGGCCGACGTAAAAAGGAGTCTTCGTCAAGTGAAGCTGATTCGGTGGGGAGCACCAGGTAAAGAACGGCCCGGGATCATTTTGCAAGATGGAAGTATTGTGGATGCTTCCGGAATCGGTTCGGATTACACCGAAGTGTTCTGGACCGACGGCACCATAGAGCGGCTGCAGAACTGGTCGGGCAGCGAAGCGTCGAGCGCTCCACGAGTCCCCGCCGGCACGAGACTAGGCCCGCCGATCAGTCGGCCAAGCAAAATTATTTGCATCGGGCTGAACTATCGCGATCATGCGGCGGAGAGCTCGCTCGAAGTGCCCCGAGAACCGGTGATTTTCATGAAGGCGACGACCTCCCTTGTAGGGCCCAACGATGATGTCATGATTCCCAAAGGCGCCGAGAAACTCGATTGGGAAGTGGAACTCGCGGTCGTTATCGGCAAAAAGGCGTCCTATGTCACTAAGGACCGCGCACTGGAGTACGTCGCCGGATATGCGCTGCACAACGACTACTCGGAGCGAAGTTTTCAACTGGAGCGTGGCGGACAGTGGGTCAAAGGTAAAAGCGCGGATACCTTCGCGCCGATCGGTCCGTTTCTCGCCACGCGCGATGAAATGCCTGATACGGCAAATTTGTCGTTGTGGTTGAAGGTTAATGGCGAGTACCGCCAGAACGGCAATACCTCAAAGATGATTTTTGATGTGCCGACGATTGTCAGCTACGTCAGCGAGTTTATGACCCTGCTGCCCGGTGATGTGATCAGTACGGGCACTCCCGCGGGAGTTGGGTTAGGCATGAAGCCGCCGCAATACCTGAAGGCCGGTGACACCGTCGAGTTAGGGATCGAAAAGCTCGGCGAATCACGACAAAAAGTTGTGGCATGGACTGGATGATTTCACTCGTACGACGCTCGCCGCCGCGATGACCATCATAAAACAGGTGCGGCCCGCAAGCTACGCAGTCATGCGCTCAGGCGTGTTGTTCCCGGTGCCGCTGAATAAATTCCTTGAGGTACTCGCCGGCTTCGGTGATGTGCTTCCAGAGCGCTGCTGCTGCAATTTCCGGGTCTCGTGTCTTGCATGCTTGCAGTAGTTCGCGATGAGCCTGGCCTGCGCGGTGCAGGTCGCGCGTAAAGACCAGATGCAGGCGAGTATAGCGATCACAATTGATGTTCAGCGATTTGACGTAAGACAGCATGAAGGCGCGATTCGCGGGAGCATATAGCGTCGAGTGAAAGCTCCAATTCCAGCTGCCCCAGGACTTCACCTCGGAATCTTTTTCCAATGATGCTTCGAACTGTTCGAGAATCTCTTCGGCCTTTTCGAAATCAGCTGGCTTCAAATTGGGAATCGCGCAGCGCAACATGTGACATTCCAGCACGGCTCGCGTCTCGAAAATTTCCATAATTTCTTCAGGTGAGAGCGCGGAGACCACGGCACCGCGATTTGCCACGATGGTGATCAAGCCTTCGGCTGCAAGATGGCTCAGGGCTTCGCGCACTGGAATGCGGCTGATTTGAAACTCGGTGGCGATGGCATCTTGTCGAAGCTGTTCGCCTTCGCGAAGCTCGCCGCTGAGGATTTTGTCCCGCAATCGCTCGAGAACTGCCGCCGCCAGCGATTGCCTGGGAATGGGTGTCGATTTTTTGGTAGAAGCAGCTTTTGCGTTATCAACCAAGCGGTTCTGACCCTTGCCTGCAATGGTTCGCACGGTTCGTCCTGACGTAATGCCTCAACCCATTCCTCAAAGTAATTGAGCGGTACTCAGCGTATAAAATCAGCAGTGGGTTTACAACTATTGACGACCGAGTTGGCCGTCCACCATCCTGAAAATTCTCAGTGGATTGCCATTCTTCAATTCGTCGGGTAGCGCGGCGTTTGGAAAATCCTGGTAGCAAACGGGGCGTGCGAATCGATAAATGGCCTGCGTGCCCACCGATGTTGTACGGGAGTCTGTGCTCGCGGGATAAGGGCCGCCGTGAATCATCGCATGGCAGACCTCGACGCCGGTCGGATAGCCGTTGAAAACGAGACGGCCCACCTTGCCTCGAAGAATGTGAATCAACTCCTCGAATTCGCGAAGATCCTCTTCGGTTCCATGGATGGTAGCAGTCAAATGCCCGCTCAGATTGCGAGCTGCTTGTAGTATCTGCTCTCGTTGCGAATAGCGAATCAGCAGCGTTGATGGTCCGAAGAGCTCCGCACCGAGGTCTTCGTTAGCCAGCAGAGTAGGGACATCCGTTTCGAATGCCTGAACGCGAGCGAAAAAGGACGGGTCGGACGATGGTTGCTCACCCTCAGCAATCGTTGCCACACCGGTACGGCCCTTGCGCTTTTCCGCCTCTCGCTGATAAGCCGACCGAATTCCGGAGGTAAGCAGCGTGAGCTTTGGCGATTGCGAAACCTTTGCTTGAAATTCCGTAAAGAAACTTGCGGTCGTGTCCGACTCCGGCACGAAGATCATTCCCGGCTTGGTGCAGAATTGCCCCGCACCGAGCGTGAATGATCCATGAAGCTGCGATGCAATTTCTTTTCCACGTGCGGCGAGCGCGCCGGGAAGAATGAAGAGCGGATTCGTGCTGCCCATTTCTCCGTAGAAGGGAATTGGGTCCGGCCGGCTCACCGCCAGATTCATCAGCGCTCTACCGCCGCTCGTTGAGCCCGTAAAGCCCGCCGCTTTGATCAACGGATGCTGAACAAGAGCTGCGCCGATACTGTTTCCGGAATCAAACAGCAGCGAAAACACTCCTTCAGGCAAGCCCATGGCGCGAACGCTCTCGCGAATTGCGCGTCCCACGAGCTCACTGGTGGCGGGATGCGCGGGATGCGCTTTCACAATCACAGGATTGCCCGCCGCAAACGCGGAAGCGGTATCTCCGCCCGCTACCGAAAATGCCAGCGGAAAATTACTGGCGCCAAACACCACAACGGGTCCAATCGCATGCCACATCGAGCGGACATCCGGTCTCGGAAGGGGTTTGCGCTGAGCATCCGCGCGATCGATGCGCGCCGTCACCCAGGAGCCTTCTTCCACAACGTCCGCGAACAGCTTCAGTTGTCCGATCGTGCGCCATGTTTCCGATTTCAGTCGCGGAACTGGCAGCGCGGATTCCACCTGGGCTTGCAGGACGATCTGATCCGAATTGCTTTCGATCTCGGATGCGATCCGTCTGAGAAATGCAGCTTTATCGGACGGCTTTAGTTGGCTAAAAACTGGAAACGCTGCGGTGGCAAGTTGTGCCGCGCGATCGACATCCTCACGGCTCGCCGAATAAAAAGTTGTCTCCAGCTTTCCGCCGGTAGCCGGATTGAATGCTTGAAAAGAATCGCCGCCGGGTGCGGCATCCTGAAATCCGATTAGCGACTTGCCGAGAATGTTCATGAGTGTGTCCTGTTTACCTGGTTTCCTGGCGCATTTCCGTGCTCGTTTTTTTCGGCCGAGTTCGTACCGCTTGCCGAATCAGTTCCTTCGTCAACCGAAGTTCTTCGCCCGTGATTCTCAGTTTCGGCGGACGAACATCCGCATTCCCGATGCCCAGCTCCTCCTGCACCAGCTTGATGAGTTGAACAAACTTAGGCACCGTATCGAGCCGCAGCAGCGGGAGAAACCACCGGTACAGTTCGAATGCTTCCGCCGATCTGCCGGAGATGCCATATTCGAACAAGTCCGCGGATTCCCGTGGCAAGGCATTCGCTAGTCCCGCAATCCAGCCGACCGCCCCCACGCTGATCGCCTCCAAAATCGCGTCGTCTACGCCGACGAAGACAGCCAGCCGGTCGCCGATAAGCGCACGAATGGCCGAAACACGTCGTACGTCCGCGCTCGACTCCTTCACCGCCTGAAAATTATTGAACTCCTCTGCCAGTTCCGCAATCTGCTCCGGCAGAAAATCCGTACCGTAAGCGATCGGGTTGTTATAGAGCATGCATGGAAGCGAGGTTGCTTGAAAAACCGCGGCCACATGCGTCTTCATTTCTCGCCAGTCGCCGCGATAGACGTAAGGCGGCAGAATCATTAAAGCGTCGCAGCCCGCCGCGTGTGCCGCCTTCGCCAGCGCAACAGATTCAGCCGTAGTCAAAGAAGAAATCGCGACCACGACGGATCCACGTCCGTTCAGCGCCTTGGCACAATTCTTCATTACCGCAATTTTTTCGTCGAAGTCCAGCGTCGCGCCCTCGCCGAGCGAGCCGAGAACCACGACGCCGGTGCAGCCGTTTTCCACCAGCCATTGGCTGTGTCCGGTCATGAACGCATGATCGATCTCGGATCCGGACTTGAAGCATGTCGTAATTGCCGGAAGAACGCCCTTCCACTTCATTGTGGCCCTCCGTTCGTTTGATGCGCTTGTGCAGAAGATGACATGGCCGCCAGACTCGAGCAACGCGCCGGAAAAATTGGGGGACGTTGCGAGTCAATGTTCCATCCAAAAAGAAATGCGGCCGCCGTGCCACAGACACGTCCCTGGCACGCTCCCATCCCGCATCGCGTGTGCAATTTCGCCGCCTTCCACGACGCGTGCTTACGCACATTCCCTACGGTCACATCTTCGCATCGGCAAAGCAGCACGTCATCCGCGGCTAACGCTGCAAGCTCTGGCCGTAATTGGAATGCCGTCTTCAGCGCACCAACAAACTTCCGATAGCGCGTGCGCGCAGGGAAAAAGCGCTCGGCCGCTTCAGCATCATCTGCAGCCGCATAACCTGCAATCTGACCTTCGAGCACCGCCAGTTCTACTCCACCGATGCCCGTGGGCTCGCCTGCACAGTAAATCTCGGCTTTCGTCGTCTGCTGATTCTCCTCCACCTGCACGAAACCTTCCTGCAAACCGCATCCCAACATTTGCGCCAGTTCCGTATTCGGAGCGAGGTGATAACCACAGGCGAGATAATCGCACGGAATATCGCGGACCCGCCCGCCTTCCGACACGCGCACACCTTCGAGATGATCTTCCCCGATCGCAGCAATGACGTATGTTCCCGCCAAATACGCCGCTCGATGAGCCATCATCCGCAAACCGACGGCCTCGACCATTTTCTTTGGGAACGCGAGCATGCTGATTCCAAATCGCAAAAGAGCGGAGAGCCCAGCCTGTTCGCAAACACAAGCAACGCTGGCTCCGTGGCTCGTCAAGTACGCCGCTACCGCCAGCAACAGCGGCCCGGTTCCAGCAACCACCACACGCTTTCCTGTGACTGGCAACCCTGACTTCGCCAGCGCCTGCAAACCACCGGCACCGACCACGTTCGGCAGCGTCCAGCCCGGGAAGGGAAGGAACATTTCGCGCGCGCCTGTCGCCAAGATCAGTTTTCTAAATTCAATCCGCACCAATGATCGATCTGTTTCCGCATCCAGAATTCCTGATTGCGCGTGAAAGACTCTTGCGCCCGACAGCAACTGAACTCCAGATTTTGACAATCGTGCGAACCACCGCACCGCCTCCTCCGATTGCCCCTCTATCTCTGCGCCGCCTCGCCATATCTGACCGCCCGCGCGAACGTTATCGTCAATCAACACGACCTTGCTGCCCGATTCTGCCGAAACGACCGCCGCTGCAATTCCCGCAGGGCCGCTACCTACAACCGCCACATCGCATCGCAATTGTGAGATCTCATCCACGCGATTTGATCTTCATCCCGTGTTCGCACAACACCTGGCAACTCCGCACGTGCTTCACTCCATCGATTTCCACACGACATTCGAAACATGTCCCCATGCCGCAAAACGGGGCGCGCGGCTCTCCGGAAACTGACGTTCTGCAAGCCTTGTCCGCCAGCAAAACCGCGACAGCGGCTGTCGAACGTGCTGGCACTGCAATCGATCGTCCATCAACGTGCACTGTGACTATCTCAGTCGTGAACTTCCGCATTCATTCTCCGCGAAGGCAAATACGGCTCCCCCGCAATCGGGGCCGTGCCCTCGGTTATCCGCGCGCATATCAACTTCGCCGTCGCCAGTGAAGTCGTGATCCCCAAACCTTCGTGCCCAGTTGCGACGTACAACGTTGGATCTTCGCTCCACGGCCCAATCAGTGGAAGTTTATCGGGAGTCGCCGGACGAAATCCGGTCCACACGCGAATTCCAGACAGGGAACCAAGCGCGGGCAGATACGCAAACGCCCGCTGCAACATCTGCGACACCATTGCTGGATCCACACGATCGTGCTCGACGTCATATTGCCGTGAAGAGCCGATCAAAAGTTGGCCGGTTTTGCGCGGCTGGATATTGAAAGCCACCGAATCGCCGCTCACTGAATGTGCCGATCTCAAATAGCCCAGCTCCACCAATTGATGCCGAACCATACCCGGGTAGCGATCCGTGATCAGCAGATGGCCTTTGCGCGGCTTCACTGGAATTCCCGGCGTGAGCCTCGCAGCATGCTGCCCAGCCGCATTAATCAATTTTGGAGCGCGCAAGATCGTGCCGTCTTCCAAACGCGCTGTTCCCTGAGAAAAGTTGGAGATTGCCTTGCCAAGGTAAACGGTCGCCCCGAGCGTACTAGCTCGTTCCAGAAAAAAAGCTGCTGCCGCCGGAGGGTACACGACGGAATCACCCTCCACTAGCAGGCCGCCCGCCATCGGTGTCTTCAGATACGGTTCTGCCCCGCGCAGGGCGCCGGAATCTAGAATCTCCGCACGAACTCCGCGATCCTGGTAGTAAGCGCACTTTCGCCGAACTTCGGCCATATCTTCGTCGTCAACCGCAACCCAGATCGTGCCGCAGGGGTCAAATTCCACGGTTGCGGGAAACTCATCGCGCAGCTCATCCCAAAGCTGTTGCGAAAATCGCGTCAGCGCGAATTGCGCTTCTGAATCGTCCATCACTACGATATGACCCATCGACGCCCCGGTTGCGCCCGCAGCTGGAAACGTCTGATCGATCACCGCCACTTGCAAACCCGCCTTTGCCAACTCCCACGCACACGCAGTTCCCACAATTCCGGCTCCCGCAATCAACACATCCGGAGACGCCGTCATTCCGGAATGCCATAGCGGAACGGATCACACGGATCGAACACAAAATCAGCTTCGGATGTGATGAACGCAGAGCCCTTGATCACAGGTATGACTTGCCCGTTCTCGACGCGAATCTGCCCTTCAAACACCGTGCCAACGATACTCTCCTGCCGCCACACTTCGCCGGGCGCGATCTTTCCGTCGGCGTACAGGCATGCCAGTTTGGCGCTCGTTCCCGTGCCGCACGGTGACCGGTCATACGCTTTGCCTGGACAGAGGACGAAATTTTTGCTGTCCACGCCTGGCACTGCCGATGAGCCAAACAACTCAATATGATCGATCGGCTGCCCATCCGCGCCGGTGATCTTGTTCTTCTCCAGTGCCTGACGGATTGCCCACGTGAATTCGGTTAACTCTTCAATGTTGCTCATGTTCAGATCAAAGGCATGCTCACCTACGAGAAAAAACCAGTTGCCACCCCACGCGATGTCACCGTGCACCATCCCATGGCCGGGCACGTGCACACCGACGTGCTTCGCAGTCCGGAGACTTGGGACGTTCGCCACGCTGACCTCGCCCGAATCGTGCAAGGTCGCCGTCACCGTGCCCACCGGGGTATCAATCTTGTGTTCGCCCACTTCGATCTTGCCCAGATGCGCAAGCGTGACCACCAGCCCGATCGTCCCGTGAACACACATCCCCAGATAACCCACGTTGTTGAAATAAAAAACTCCCGCCACGCTTCCGGAGTTCGCTGGCTCGCAAAGTAGCGCCCCAACAATCACTTCAGATCCCCTCGGCTCGTTTACCAATGCGTGCCTCAAATAATCGTGCCTAAGGCGAAACTCCTCTAGTCGGTCCGCCATCACCCTGGTCGCGAGCGATGGACCTCCGGACACAACAATCCTCGTTGGTTCACCCCCAGTGTGGGAGTCCACCACCCGAACTCGCTTAAGGCGTTCACGCATGTCGATGCTTATGATTGCGGCCTTGCGTAGGCATCACGAAGATTCGTACGTTCTTGATCGGCGCAGATCGCCGCTTCTGCTTGCTTGACGACATCGCAATCATGAGCGAAGGCAGACCTGCGGAACAGATCTCGGCCATTCCAGTAACTACAGTATATTATATACAGGATGCTTCAGCCTTTTCCCAAGTACTCCGCTAGCTGATCGAATGTGCCCGCCAACCCCTTCTCCAGGTACACCTTGCCTTCTCCGAAGCTCTTCAGTTCTTGAGGAGTTGCATGAATCGGTACAGCTAACAACGTCAGCCGCGTCTTGCCAAATTCTTCGGCAAACGTAACCGTGTTCAGCGTTTCCATCGGCCATGTTGCGTTAAACGGATGGCGCATGACATTGCCATGCGAATCCGCAAAGCTGCTGACGAATACGAGGCGTTCCGGAGGCGTGATCTCCTGGTACACGAATTTACCCCACATTTCCGGCGCGTTCGGCATGCGCATACTGTAAAGAAACGATCCGCCGGGCCGCAAATCGACTTTGCAGGTCCCAACCTCACACCCCGATGGTCCCCACCAGCGCTTCAGGCGTTCCGGATCAGTCCACGCTTTAAAGACCGAATCTGGCGGCGCATCGATGACCCGCGTCAGCACAAAGGACTCCTTCGGTGACGGTGCCGGCGAGTGTTCCAGCTTGCTCAGATAATGCGCCAGGCGCTCAAGCATTTGTTTGCCGCCGTCGATGGCTCCGTATTCCCTGACTAGCCGATCGCGCTCGGGTGTCGTGCGGAAGATCGATCGCAGGGTCAGCTTTGTCCGTGCACCATTCCCCTCTTCTTCGAACGTCACCACCGCTTCAAACTGGTTCGGCTTATCGTCTTCATCAGAATGCGTATACGCGAGCCGTTCGTTGTTCACGACTTCGTTAAACACAATCTTATTCTTGTAATCGCGACCGTCGGGTCCATGCATCACGAACCGCCACACGCCGCCGGGTCGCACGTCCATTTCGTAAGTTGTGGTTCGAAAGCCGGCCGGCCCCCACCAGTGGCCGACATGCGCGGATTCGGCCCATGCGCGAAACACCAGCTCTCGAGGAGCTTCAAGCACGCGAGTCAAAACGATCTCTCGGTTGGCGATTTGCCTTGCGCTTGCCTCACCTGTGGCCATGATTTTCTCCTTTGCCTGCAACTTAAGCAGATAAACGTCGCGACGCGCCGAAACTTACGGCTTCAAGTGGCGATAATGCTCCATCCATTGGGCAACATCCCTAGATGGGCTAGCGTTCAAGTGGGCTGTCGGCCAACCGCCTCGGACGCCACTGCCCTTCGCGGCCGTGATCAAGCCACCGTGCTCGAGCTTTTGAGATGCTTGGACATGGCGGGGAGACTTCGACTCAGTAAGGTTTGGCCGATGGAAATGCTTTCGCCGACGTTGCTAACATAAGGACAGCCGAATAGTTCTTGCTCGGCGCGGAGGGTCTCGGCATGTGCAGGAATATCAAAACGCTCTTCAATTTTGATCCTCCAGTGACGCCAGACGAGGTCCGCGCGGCTTCACTGCAGTTTGTCCGAAAGATCAGTGGCTTTACGAAGCCATCCAAGGCCAACGAACCCGCGTTTCAAGCGGCCATCGATGAAATCACCGGAATTTCCGAGCGGCTGCTGCGCACCATGGAAACAAACGCTCCTCCCAAAAACCGGGAAGAGGAAGCCGAAAAAGCCAAAGCACGATCGGCTGCTCGATTCGGCGGTTAAGATTGGTTTGGTCGTAAAGCCTTGCACGATGTGGTCGGGCGGTTTACAAATCAACACCGCGGCAAAACTCTCTGGGATTATTAAGCGGATTTTCACACTTTGTTGCGACGGCGAGTTGCGAGGAGAGAGAGAAGTAATAGGCACAGTCTCGTACGCACAGCTTTTCCGATTCCCATCGGACCGCATCGTGACTCTAGTTTACGGGACTAGCTAAGGTCGCGGATTCGTACCTGGATGAAAATCGATTTCGATCTCCGCGCGCGTTTCAACAGGCTTCCCATCCAAATAACTGGGTTCGTAGTGCCACTCGTGTACCGCACGGGTGACGCTTGGCAGCAGCGCCGACGAACCGTCGATTGGCTTCAGATCACCGACACTGCCGTCCTTGTCGATCATCGCCTGTAGAGTCACTGAACCGTAGCTCCCATGTGCTCGCTGGGGATCGACGCGCGATGAAAGCTCGCCAAGAACCAGCTGTTTCTTGCTGTGCCAAAGCCATCGGTCCGATGGCACGCGCACAGCGCGGCGAATGTGCACGGTCATGCCCGCGATTTCCAGCACGCGTTCACCGGGCAGCGTCACAAAAGATGAACTGATTCCCCGCGGCGGCGTAATCTCCATCACGCGATTTTCCCCGACGTCCATGTGCACGACTGGAGAAGCGCCCGGATCTGGTCGCGAGCGCAACAAAGAGGACCGGCCCGCAGCAACCGGTCCGGACGAGCCCCAAGCCGAGCGCAACCCGGCTGAATTCGACGCGGGTCCTGATGTAGGTGACGATGCAGCCGCTTCGCTTCCGCGTGGCGAGGAATCCCCAATCGAACCGCTGATCGCCGATTTTCCCGATGGCGCGGGCGCCACCGGCGAACTCGTCGGTGCGGGCGCCGGGGTAGTCATCGGCGCCGTGGTGACCGCCGACGGAGTTGCATTGGCTACCTGCGCATCGCCAACACTGGCTGTCGTCCCGTTCGGATTTGCCGCCTTGTCGGCCGTCATTGACTTATCTGCAGCCGCGTCGCGAGCTGTATTCGCTGAATTCGAAACCCGCTCGCGATTAGCCGAGTTCACCACGGATGCGGCGCCCGCATCTGCGTTATTCGGTGAATTCGAAGCTCCCGCTGCTGTTGCCGTTCCATTCAGATTCGGCCGCGACGCCGATACAGAAAAATGCTTGCTGCTCGCCGTCGGCTCTGCCGCCGGCGATGATGCTTCCCGATTCCGTTGTACAGCTGCAGTAGTGTCCGTGTTTGAATGCAGTGCCTGCGCAGCTTTCTTTGCTGAGTCAACCGCCGAGTCGGAAGCCGGTTCGTCTGATTTTGCAGTTGCCGGCGAATTCCGCGCTTCCAGTTCTTTAACAGAGGCCGAGTTTCCTGTCGGCGCCTCTGCAATTACCTGAGAGCCTCCGTTCGGCGCATGCATCAAAACCTTGCCAAACAGATCAGGCCGCATCAGCAGTGCGACTCCTACACACGTAACCGCGCCCACTAAGATCCACGCGATCAATGCCAAAGCTTCGGTTCTTTTCCTGCGCGGCCGAGCAATTGTCCCGCTCGGCGCCCGGAGCACTTGCGCGTCTGCGCGCGGGCGCGGCTCAGCATTAATCGGCACCCCTGCTCGTGCTGCTGCTGCCGCTATGCGCGGGGCAGGCGGTCTTTTCGGCGGCGGCTGGACAATCGGTACGGCGGGCGGGGCAACCTTCTGCTCGATGCGCGACTCTTCGACTGGCTCTTCTCCGACTGCGGACTTTGGTCCAATAGGCAGAGCAGGCTTCTCGCGCGTGCTTTCCAGCGCCTGCCACTTGCGGATCTGCTCGCGGTCGTAATCCGAAAGGTCCAGGATTTGAATCCCCGCTCGTTCCCGGGATTCCGTAGTCCAAATCGTGCGTACCGGCACTTCAATGGGGTTCGGTACTCCATTGAGACGAATAGAAACGCGATACACCGAATTCCGGTCCAGCCCGCCCGGGGTAGAGATCAGAAACCCGTTCTCGCTCAAATTGAGCAACATGCACAGATTGTTGGCGCCAAAGGGTATGTAAATCGGCCGGGAGGGACTGCTGCGTGGATAAAAACGTCGTTCACTCCGCGAATCGAGTGCCGTCAAATAATCGGTCGACGTCGACATGTTCTGAATCTCCCGAATGCAATGCGTATCGCCAAAATGGGCGGCGCATTACATTTCATTGGTTGCGAGCCATCCAGCTTGGCCCGGGGGAGTGAGGTTTGGGCTTATCTCCCGACGTATCCACGGCGGTCACCGGCAGCGTTGTGCTCTGATTGCTCCGGGGTCCCCGCCGTCGAGTTTCCACCATATACCAACACTTGCGACGCCGGAAAGTTCCCTAGAGTATACGGCACCCGCCGCCGCGTGCTGATCCTAAGTATGAGATGCTCGACGGTTATTGAAGGTTTTCAAGCCCTTCCGCGCTTCAGCAACAGCAAACGCGGCTGACCGCCTTCACGATACCGTTATCAACTCGCTACCAAGAGGACATGAGTACTATAGCCCCCGTGAAATCGGGCAGCAAAAATAAAAGCTTGTCATTCGTGCGATTCACGTTTGGTGAGTAACTCGCGCACCGGCATCCTGAGGCTTCCATGAAAGTTCGTCTCTCCGTGTTAATTTTTGTGTTGCTTGCCGGCATTTCTCTCCGCGCGGGCACGCTCGGTTACGCCTACTGCGGAACCTACGGTTCGTACGTACTGATGTACAAATCCAACGACCAACTCGAAGAGTTGGGCCACCTGCGCTGCGGTGAGAAGGTCGACGTGATTTCCCGCTGGCTCGAATATGTTCAGGTGCGCACCGGAGATGGCCGCATCGGTTGGGTACACTATTCGGGAATCTCCAACTCTCCCGCTGGAACCAGCAACAATTTCGGCATGACCGACTCTTCCGCGCCCCCCGCCACATCAGTTCCCGCGCTCACCAACACCAATGTCATGAAGATGCACGTCATGCATTTGGGCGCGGACGTGATCGTCGCAAAAATCAAAACTTCGCCATGCGATTTTGACACCACGCCAGGTGCGCTCCAGAAATTAAAGACTGCCGGCCTTTCCGACAAAGTGATCCTCGCTATGGTGCAGGCGCCTTCCGCTTCAGCTCCGCCTTCGGAGTCAAAGCATCCCGATTTCATCAACGTAAAAGTTCCGCGCTTCACGTCCATCGAAGTAGAACTCAGCGCCAACATTTCCTCCGACGCCGCCCAAGACGGCATGATCGTGCCGCTCAAAGTCGCGCAGGACGTGGTCATCAACGGCGTGACGGTGTTCCCCAAAGGTTCCGAAGCGCACGCCAGTGTCAGCACCCTCAAACAGCCGGGTTTCATGAATCGCCCGCCCGGCGAAATCACCTGGACCATGGACTACGTCACCGCCATCACCGGCGACCACGTCAACGCCATGTTCCTGTCCAAGGACGCAGCCGCTAATCCCATGAGCCGTGTCATGGGCGCCCCTGGTCCCACCTGGGAATTTCGCAAAGGCAAGCCAGTCTCCGTGACCGCCGGCCAGCGCTTCAATGTAGTCATACATGACGACGCTGTGCTGAAGGTGCCGTCCACGCAATTGCCCGGGACGGCCAGCCCGGCCTCCGCCCAGCTCGACCAGATGGCGGTGCAGCCGTCCGCTAAGCCGTAGGCGCAAATAAGTAGCCCACAAACTTGGTTCAAGTATGGCCGGAACCAAGTTCTCCGACCTAGGTACTAAGCCAATAGTGCGCCGGTTCTATTGAACGCCTCGTTCCCTCCAGCAGATACTTAATTTGAAAAAAAACCGCCTGGACCACTGCTTTGGATCATCGGGCAGCTGCGTTTATTGGGTTACAATACGCGGCACAAAGATCCGCCGTCCGCACATATAGGATCGACTGAAGTCAAGATGGCACAACTAGTAGTCGCTGAGGAAAACCGTGTGCACGCGTTTCGCACTCCCAAAGTGCATAAGCGTCGCCACGCGTGGTTCTGGTTCCTCTGCGGCGCCTGCATCGCTGTTTTTGCCGCCGAGCTGCTCCTGCATCCCATTTCGGGCAAGTACGAAACCTCCAGCGGAATGGAGATCCGCAGTTTCCGCGAGGGTCAAGCCTCCGCTCATTTTCTCTCGAATGGCCTGCGCGTCACTGCAAACCCGCAAATTCCCGGCGCTCCCGCGATCCTGATCATCGGTGACTCGCACGTCGAAGCCTTTCAGGTTCCAGATGGCGAAACCATGGGCTCCGACCTCGAACGCGATTTGCGCGCCTCAGGAAAGCAATGGAACGTTTGGCAATACGGCTGGAGCGGTGCTGACGGCGCCGACTACATTTTCGCCGCACCGATGTTCTTGGAGAAATTTCCCAGCCCCTACATTTTCTTGACCATGAATGACGGTGACTTCCGCACCAAATCCGGTGAACAGGCTCGCATCTCTGATCGCGATGGAACGGTCGTTGCCGAAGGCCTAGTGCCCAAGGCGATCCCTGGCCGCGAACCCTCATACGGCGGGCATCTCGCGCGCAAAATGAAAGAGTCTGGCTTGATCTACAACGGCGTCCTGCGCTTCCAAACCGATGTCAAACCCCTGTTGCGGCACGAGCGTATTGCCAACGCACAAGAGGATGCCCTGCCGCGCGAGGGCTCTTCCAACGCCGAGTTGATGGAAATGATCGTCCGCGGTCTCAAACAGCAGTACGGCGACAAGCTGCACATCGTCTACACGCCTGCACAACCGTTTTCTGACACCGAACCTCTGGAACCTGCCGAATCCCTGCTGCTAGCAGAGTGCCAGGCTCAACATGTGCCGTGCCGCAGCCTGCGCGACCGTATGATTCACGAGCTAACTGTTAACCACCGCTTATCCCGCGGTTTTTCTGATACCGAGCCTGGCAAGGGTCACTTGAATGCCCGTGGCCACCAATTGATGGCCAATGAACTTTTCGATTGGCTGAGGTCCAACTGACCTCTATGGTTTTTACTTCACTCACGTTCATTGAATTTTTCGTAGTCGTCCTGATCGTGCTGGCTCTCTGCCGCACGCGGTGGCAGCGCCAACTTGCCATCCTGCTCTCCAGCATCTTCTTCTACGGCTACTGGAATTCCTGGTATCTGTTCCTGCTGGCCACGCCGAGTGTTATCGACTACTACTGCGCTCTTCGTATCAGCGAGACTGAAGTTGACAAGCGCCGCAGACTTTGGCTTACCGTTTCTGTTGTCTCCAATCTGGGCCTTCTCGGCTACTTCAAATACGCCAACTTTTTCGTCCACAGTTTCGGTCAACTGTTTGGCCGCGACGTACCTGTTCTGCATATCCTGCTCCCCGTCGGCATCTCTTTTTACACCTTCAAAACCATGAGCTACACCATCGATGTGTATCGCCGGCACATCGAGCCCTGCCACAGCTGGTGGAAGTACGCGATGTTCGTCACCTATTTTCCCGAACTCGTCGCCGGTCCGATCGTCCGTGCTTCTGTTTTTCTCCCGCAGATGACGCGCTCGCTCAAGCCCTCGTGGCCCCGCGCGTACGTGGGTCTGCAACTTGTCGCTCTCGGCTTTTCCAAGAAACTCCTCGTCGCTGATCGGCTCGCCAAATTCGTCGATGCGATTTTCGCGCACCCTGCCATCTACTCAACGGGGACGGTCTGGTCCGCGGTTATCGCGTATTCGCTTCAGATCTACTGCGATTTTTCCGGTTACTCTGACATCGCCATCGGTGTGTCGCGTATTATCGGCTTCGACCTGCCTGAAAACTTCAACATGCCGTACTCGTCCACCTCCATCACCGAATTTTGGCGCCGCTGGCACATCACGCTCTCCCAGTGGCTGCGCGACTACCTGTACATCCCGCTAGGAGGAAATCGCAAAGGCAAGTTCCGCACTTACGTTAATTTGACGATCACTATGCTCCTCGGCGGTCTGTGGCACGGGGCCAACTGGACCTTCGTCGTATGGGGCGCGATGCACGGCTTCGGGCTGGCCCTGCACAAATTCTGGATGGACATTAATAAAGGCAGAACCATAAAGGTACCTTCCTTCTTTGGCTGGGCGATCACCTACATCTGGGTGTGCTTCGCTTGGGTATTGTTTCGCGCGCCAGACTTTTCCACGGCCATGCTGATGATGCGCAAGATGTTGTTTATCAATTCGGTTGGCGTGAACTACGTCTACTTCTGGCTCTATGCGATTATTCCGTTTGTCGTTTTCGCACACCTTTTGGGCCGTTACGTGAACGACGGCGTGGAAGCCGCTGGCCAACGCAAAATGTATGCTCCGTTGTGGGCTGAACGCCTGTACACCGGCACCAGCCGCTTCGCTATCCGTCCTCACCCGCAGGCCGGCACGTACGCGCTTATGCCCACCAACGGTTTCGCGCTAGGGCTGCTCGTGACCACGTGGGCCATCGTGTTCTATCTATTCGCCGCCCTGGATTCCAGCCCGTTCATTTATTTCCAGTTCTAACCACGGCAAAAATCTCCTGTGTGCAGCACAGCCTGTTGAGCAATACGGTGGAAACTCACACCAAGCAGGTAGCCAAACGCATGCAAACACCGTCTAAACCGCGCGTGCAACTGCCCGTTTCGCTGCACGTCGGACCAGTAGTTTTCCTCTCACCCGCCGCGTACTCTCTGATCCGAGCACGGTCGAAGCCCGTAGCCTGGCCTGGGAGATCAACGTGTTCTGTGAACGCTGTGGACTGAATTTTCTGCCGAGACAATCGTTCTGCACGCGCTGTAAAGTGTCGGCGACGCGTCATTGGTTTCAGTTGATGAGCCTACTGACGCTAGCCGTTGCCGTGCTCTGCAATGCGCTTGTCTCGATGCTTTTACTGCCCCGCTTTATCGCGGCGCCGCATGCGTCAACGTTTTTTCGAGCGTGGTTGTGGTTCGACTATCAGGCTGCGCTTTATGGTTGGGTGCCCATCGCTATCGCGCTGCTCGCCTGGGATTTTCTGATTTGGAAAGAAGCTCGCCCCAAGGTCAAGGGCTGGTTCACTCGCAAATTGCTGACCGTATCACTGGCTGCGGGAGTTGCGCCGATGTTGCCCTGGTGGGTCCCCGCCGGTGCGCCCCCGGGGCAGTTTCTCGCCATCATCGGCAAATACCCGGGACTTCCTGCGGGGCTTGCCTGGATCGTAGTGCTGGTGGTCGTAGCGCTACTTTGCGCTGACGCGGAATCTCGAGACTACCTGCTAGGCCACGGCAAAACCCTCAGCATTATCAGCGTCGCCACGCTGCTCGCGGTCCTGACCATGACGGTAGTCGGCTGGACCGTCACCTCATAAGCCCCGATCATCGCGTTGGGCTTTTCTTGTTATGTAGCGGCCGCTTTCCGAAGCGGGCGCAGTTTGATCGTGTTGACTCGCTTAAACGAAACCTGAATACGAATCTCAACACACGCCTGGTTTATCCCAATATTCAAATCGTTAAGGGAGCAATTAAGAGGGAGCACTTCAGGAAGGAATTCGTCGAAGGAAAAGAGGAAAGACGTCCCAGTCGTTGCCTCACCGATTTACTGAGGCAACGTCTTCCCCCTTTTCCCTCATTTCAGCGGGCAGCACATCCCGCCGCATGCGCATGCTCGCACCGTGTCAAGTCTCGCTCCATCGGCTGAAGACCCTACATTGCAGGCGTTCGAAACAGTACAAGAATAGCGACTTCGCCGCAAAAAAATCTCGCGCGGAATTAAAATCCCGCGCGAGAGCCTGAAGGTTGATCTGACGTAAATCGTCAGAACTGGAACGTTGGCCCGAACGCCACGCTCAGGTTGTGGTGCGCTCCACCGTTGAAATAGATTTCGTCACCAACGTCCAATCGCAGCCCAATCGGACCCAGGTGTCCCTGCAAGCCACCGCCCGGATACAACACACCGCTCAGATCACTGCGCCGCAATCCGTCGACGCTGCTGAAGAAGGTTCCGACTGTAGCAGGAGCGTTGTTGAAACGTGTGTTGATGAAGCCACCTTTGACAGTAAGAAACGGCTGAAAGCGGTGGTGCCCGATGTTCACTCGTGGTCCGAATTCACCGTGGATCACGCGCATGCCTGTTCGGCCCAGTGAGACTGTGCCTGTGCTGGTGTCTGTGAATCCTTCACTTACGGCCTGATCGAAGTCATACGCCATCTGGCCTTCAAACTTGATTCGCTTGTAGGCCTGGAAACCAAAGCGCGCCCCCACGCCGCCGAAATTCGTGCTGGTCTGATCCAGACGCAGGTAGTCCGCGAAGACGCCTAACTGCACGTGCTCGTTGTCATCCTGGGCAGAGGCGAAAGGCGCAAAGCAGCCCGCCAATAAAATTAGAAGTGCTACACGTTTCATGAGACCTGTTCTCCTTGCGATTCGAGTTGAATTGTTTTCGTTAACTGAATTCGTAGCGGAGCTGGGATCCCCGGACGCTCTTCGCTCGATTAGATGCGGCGAATTCCTGTGCTGGTGTCTGAGTTTGCCTGGGGAAAATGCTATGCATTATGCGAGCTGCGAAACTAAGGTGTTTTCAATTCGTCCATACAGGCTTTGCTGTAGCGAGTATAGGAAAAAAAGAAAAAAACTTTCTGTTCGCGCTCCCCACCCATTGAGACATGCAGGAATTCGTGGATAATGGCTCCATTAGGCCTCAGTAGATCTTGCAATTTCGCTCCAATTTGCAAAGTCGGAGGAAGTCTTTTGGCCACCGCTAGGGTTCAAAATATCGATAGTTCGCGTCGTGCGCCGCAACTTGAAAAATCGCGCACCGGCATCAGTGGATTCGACGAAATCACCAGAGGCGGCTTGCCGAAAGGTCGCCCTTCGATCGTCTGCGGTGGACCAGGTTGCGGAAAGACGATGTTCGCGGTCGAGTGCCTAGTACGTGGCGCCACGCAATTCGGCGAACCCGGCGTGCTGATGACCTTTGAAGAGCCGGCCGAAGAAATGGCCAAGAATGTGGCCTCGCTTGGCTTTGATTTAAAAGATTTGATGGCTCGTAAAAAGCTGGTCATGGACTATGTGCACATCGAGCCGGCTGAAATCCAGGAAACCGGCTCCTACGATTTGGAAGGGCTATTCGTTCGCCTGCAGTACGCCGTGGATTCGGTTGGTGCCAAGCGCGTGGTTCTCGACACCCCGGAAGCGATCTTCTCCGGCTTCTCCAATCAAGGTTTATTGCGGGCAGAGTTGCGCCGCCTGTTTCGCTGGCTACGCGAACGCGGCTTGACCACCATCATCACCGCCGAGCGTGGCGAAGGAGTTCTCACTCGTCACGGCCTGGAAGAATACGTTTCGGACTGCGTAATACTTCTCGATCATCGGGTTTCCGAGCAGGTTTCCACGCGTCGCCTGCGCATCGTGAAGTACCGCGGTTCCTCGCATGGCGCCGACGAGTATCCCTTCTTGATCGATGAGCAGGGCTTTTCCGTTCTGCCCAGCAGTTCCATGCGGCTCAACCATCCAGTCTCGCGCGATCGCATCTCGACGGGCGTAAAAGATCTAGACGAAATGCTGGAGGGCAAGGGTCTCTATCGTGGGAGCACCGCCCTTGTTTCCGGAACCGCCGGATCTGGAAAATCCAGCCTCTCCGCACATTTTGCAAATCGCACCTGCACCGACGGCAAAAAGTGTTTGTACATCGCGTTCGAAGAATCGCCCGCGCAGGTGGTCCGCAATATGCGTTCCATCGGAATTGATCTGGAGGCGCACGTCAAGAAAGGGCTGCTGGTTTTGGAAGCATGGCGGCCTACGCAGAGCGGGCTTGAAATGCATTTATTGCAGATTCACAAACTGATCGAGCGCCACAAACCTGCCGTAGTGATCATCGATCCCATCACCAACTTGATGGGGGGAGACGAGCACGAAATCCACGCGATGTTGATGCGGCTGATTGATTTTCTCAAGGCACAGCAGATCACCGCCTTCTTCACCGCCCTCACGTCCGGCGCCCACAAAGAGATAGAAATGACCGACGTGGGCATTTCGTCCTTGATTGATACCTGGCTGTTCGTGCGCGATGTGGAATTAAATGGCGAACGAAATCGCTGCATCTACGTACTGAAATCGCGCGGCATGGCCCATTCCAATCAGGTTCGCGAATTCGTCATGACCGACGAGGGCATTCGTTTGCTGCCGGTTTATGTAGGCGGCGGTACGGTGTTGACCGGATCTGCGCGATTGAATCAGGAAGCGCACGAAATGGCGGAAGCATTGCAGCGAAAGCAGAACATCGAAGAACGCCGCCGATCCATGGAACAGCGCCGCAAGGCTGTGGAAGCGCAAATCGCTGCTCTGCGTGCAGATCTGGCCGATGAAGAAGCGCGGGCGAACGGCAATGTCGCCGAAGAAGAAGAGAGAGAACGCCGGATGACGCAACATGCGTTGGAGATGGCCAATCGACGCAAAGGCACATCGATCGAGAAGCGTCGCGGACGGATCGCTGGTGAGAGGTAATCATGAAAGCTAGCTCGGGAGCAGCATCGAAGAAGAGCGCGGGCAATGGGAACACGCCGATCATCGAAATGAAATTATATGTTGCCGGCCAGACTCCCAAGTCGCTGGCGGCGCTTTCGAATCTCAACAAAATTTGCAAAGAACATTTGCACGGAAGATACAAGTTGCAGGTGATCGATCTCGTTAAGAAGCCACAGTTGGCGCAAACCGATCAGATCCTCGCCATTCCTACTCTCGTTCGAAAACTTCCCGTGCCCATTCGAAAAATAATCGGCGATCTATCAGATCTGGAAAGAGTCGTGCTCGTGCTCAATTTCAAAGAAAACGGCGGTGCGAAGTGAAGCGGCGTCGTGTAGTCAGGCGCGCTAAAAAATCCCCGATTCAGAAGTACGTTTTGCGGCTTTATGTCACCGGGCAAACGCCCAGATCGCTGGCTTCGGTGGAGAATTTGCGGCGCCTTTGTGAAAAGTATCTGAAGGGAAGATTCGATCTCGAAGTCGTGGACATCTACCAACAACCCGCACTGGCAGCCGAAGGTCAAATCATCGCGGCGCCCACGGTGATCAAGCTGATGCCACTACCGCTGCGCCGGCTGGTCGGGGATTTTTCCGATCAGAACCGCGTCGTGCTGGGACTCGATATCAAAACCGCGTAGGAGAAAGGGTCATGGCAACGAAGCACAAAAAGGCCAAATCAACCGCGGATCTGCTGGATCGTATTGTCGAGCTGGAAGAGACGCTGCGCGCGATCCGCATGGGCGAAGTGGACGCCGTGGTGGTCAAGAGCGGCGAAGCGGATCAGGTTTTCACGCTGCAGGGTGCCGAACATCCGTATCGGCTGCTGGTTGAAACCATCGACGAAGGTGCGGCCACGCTTTCTGACGACGGGACGGTGCTTTATTCAAATACCAGCTTTGCGTCCATCTTCGGAGCCCCGCTCGAAAAATTCATCGGCGCGCCATTGCAGAATTTCGTCGCCGGAGAAGACTTGGCGGCTTTGCAGGCTCTCATTCGCTCCGGCAGCCACGGCAGCGTCCGCGGCGAAATCCGCCTGACCGCCACTGATGGCCGCCGGCGTACCGTGCGGCTCACGCTCAGCCCTAGCCGCCAACTGGGAACCGAGACCATTTGCGCGGTGGCCACTGAATTGACGGAACTTGTTGAAACCAACGAAGCGCTGCGCGTCACGGAATCTTCTCTCCGCCAGCTTTCCGGCCGCCTCTTGCAACTCCAAGACGAAGAGCGACGCCGCATCGCTCGCGATCTCCACGACATCACCGGCCAGGAAATCGCCATTCTTTCCATGTCTCTGGATCGCCTCTCGCGGCTGATGGACAACGGCAAGGCGGAAGCCAAAGAAACGCTCGATGACAGCCGCAACATGGTTCGCAAGATGGCCGAGGAAATTCGCACGCTCTCCTATTTGCTGCACCCTCCACTTCTTGACGAATCGGGATTGAATTCCGCGGTCCGCTGGTACGCCGAAGGTTTTCAAAGACGCAGCTCAATTCAGGTCAATGTGATTGACGCACCCGGTTTGGGGCGCCTGCCCGTAGAAGTGGAGACGGCTTTGTTCCGGGTGGTACAGGAAAGCCTCACCAACGTTCATCGCTACTCGGGAAGTCCCGACGCGGAAATCCGAATCTTCGCCGCCGACGGGCAAGTGCGTTTAGAGGTTGTGGATCACGGAAAGGGAATCGCCAAGGTCCCACGTACGGCGGTAGATGGTGTGGCTTCTCTGGGTGTGGGCATCCCGGGAATGCGCGAACGTCTCCGGCAGCTTGGCGGACAGTTGGAAGTCGAGTTTGGCCGCACGGGCACCCGTGTCACTGCGACTGTGCCTTACAAAGCTGCCGAGTCCGAATTCAAGCGCTATATGAGTCCGAGCCTCTCGGCTGTGGAAGTAAATGCTCCTGAGACCGAGGCCGTAGCGGCGGATTCTTCGCTGCCGAAACGCAGGCGTATCTTGATTGCTGACGACCATGAGGTTATGCGGCGTGGCGTGCGCGGGCTGATTGAAAGCAACGGCGAGTGGGCCGTATGCGGGGAAGCGGTAGAAGGCCGGGAAGCGGTTCAGATGTCCAAGCAACTGCATCCGGACCTCGTTATCCTGGACATCAATATGCCGGGTCTCACGGGGCTGGAGGCTGCGCAGCAGATCCGCGTGGATAACCCATCGGCGCGGATTCTATTCTTCTCGGTGCACGAGTCGCCGCAGACGGTGCGCGAAGTTGTCAGCGTCGGCGGGCAAGGTTATGTCGCGAAATCCCGCGCGGGACACGATCTGGTGGATGCAGTTCGCGCCGTACTTGAAGGTAAGACCTTTTTCCCGACGTATTCGACCGCGATGTCAGCTTGAAAAACCCCGTTTTTCGCGCAAGTGTTCATTCTACAGGCAGTTAAAGTCCTCTGTTTTCTTCTGACTCTGCAACTGTTCATTCTGCTGGGTTTACGCATTTCCCTCAAAGCTAAGCAATAAAGCCCCAGCGAACGCTCTCGCATCCTGAACTTAGTCCAGCAGGGAAGCCAATTTTGAAAGAACACCCGCGACTTGAGCGGGCGTGCGGACAGTGAAACCAGCGGCGGTCGTACGTGGCTTCCCTACATGGATCGAGACGCCGCGACGCACGGCGGCGAAGCCGGACTCGTCGGAGAAATCGTCGCCGAAGTAAAAGGGAAGGGCACCTTTGAGCTTCGGCTCTGCAAGGAGACGGCGGACGGCGGCGCCTTTGCCCTGAAACGAGCGGGGAAGAATTTCGACGTCGCGGAGGTTCGCTTCGACGCGCAGGCTTTTGCGAAAGGGCTTTAACCAGGCACGGAGCTTGCTTCGGATTTGTATTTGCTGTTGTGCCGGCACGTCGAGCAGGTGGATGGACAGGCTGCTTTTCTTGTTTTCAATCCAGGCAGTTGGATAGGGGCGGAGGCGATCCTCCAAAAAACGGAGCGCGCGCCGGAGCACCGATGTGGAACGCGATGGAAGCAAAGCTCCGGCTGCGCCTTCCCAGCCGTACAAGCCGAAGTAGCGGATGCCGCGGATGCCAATGAAATGCAAAAGTTCGGCGCGGCGCCTGCCGCTGATCATGACAATACGCACGCGCCGATGTCTGGAGAGCTTCTGCAGAATGCGGCGTGCCGCCGGCTTGAGCCGGACCATCTGAGGGCGCGGCGCGATGTCGACTAAGGTGCCGTCAAAATCGAGAAAAATTACGAGCGTGCCGCGGGGGTGCTTGCGAATTTTTTCGGCGACCTGATTCCAGTTGGAGAGCAGCGGGAGAGCGCCGCGCGCAGCAGGGGTCATTGCGTCTCGACACGTTCCGGGGTATCGATGCGAATGTCCGTGAGATCGGAAAGCAGATTGGCGGCCCAGCGATACACGTTGTTCTCTCGCACGTTGGCGCGCAAATGCTCCATGCGCGTAGCCTGCTCTTCGCTAGACATTTCCAGCCCACGCAGGATGGCACCGGCGACCTGCTGCACGTCATAGGGATTGACCAGCAGCGCGTCGCTAAGCTCGAGGGCAGCGCCGGCGAAGGTGCTGAGGATGAGAACTCCCTGGTTGTCGTTACGGGCGGCGACGAATTCCTTGGCAACCAGATTCATGCCGTCATGCAGCGCGGTAACCAGGCAGACAGAAGCTGCCCGGTAGAACCGCGCAATCTCGTCATGCGAGTGGTGTTTCTTTAACAACACGATAGGCATCCAGCGGCCGGCTTGGAAACGCGCGTTGATGCGTGCGGCTTCCGAGCTGACCTCGTCGAGCAGCTTTTGATAACGATCAATATTGGTGCGGCTGGGAGCAGCAATTTGAATGAAGGAAAAACGCCGCTGGTAGGTGGGATTCATCTCCAGAAATTTTTCGACGCCGCGGAAGCGCTCGATGATGCCTTTGGTGTAATCGACGCGATCGACGCCCACGCCCAGCAGCGTGGCATGGACGTTGAGCTCGTTGCAGATCGCGCTCACTTGCGCGCCGAGATTTGGCTCGCCCGCGGCTTCCGACGGATGCGGGTGGTGGCCGTTCTCGGAAAACGAGACGCTGATGGGGTACGGACGCACTCGCGTCAGGTGGCCCTGGCGGTTGACCTCGAAGCGATCGTAGGCAGTCAGCGCTTCGACAGCGCGATCGACGCAGAACAGGAAATTGTTGCAGTGCTGTTGGATGTGGAATCCGATCAGATCAGCCCCCAACAGCCCGTCAATCAATTCACGTTGCCACGGGCAAATGGCGAACACTTCTGGGTTGGGCCAGGGAATGTGCCAGAAGATGGCCACGCGCGCGTCAGGCCGAGCTTCTTTTACCATGCGAGGCAGCAGCGCAAAGTGATAGTCCTGCGCGAGGACGATCGGCGACTCTACGCCTTCCATCTCTTTCAGCAGGGCATCGGCGAAGCGGCGATTCACTTCTTGATAGCTGAGCCAATCCTCGGGACGGAAAATCGGACGGGTATGGGCGATATGGCAGAGCGGCCAGAGACCTTCGTTGGCGAATCCTTCATAGTAGTGCTTTTCTTCTTCGGCGCTGAGCCAGACGCGGCGCAGGGTGTATGCGGGATTGTCAGGCGGAACGCGGAGGCGATCGTTGGCATCGACCGTTTCGCGATCGGCGGTGCCGGAACCGTTGGCGACCCAGGTGCCGTTGGAGGCTAGCAGCACCGGCTCGAGCGCGGTGACCAGGCCGCTAGCCGGAACGATGACCTGCATCTCTCCATTGTTGCCGTTGGTGTAGACGTGCATGTAGGGTTCGCGATTGGAGACCACGAAGAGCGGCTTGTTTTGCAATTTATTGCTGAGGCTGACGCGCAGGCGTTCGGCGGTCCAGAGGGATACATTCGATTCGCGGAGGCGCGCTTCCACCTGAGCGCTGGCACGCGCTTCGTTCAAATCACGGGCGAGGTGAGCGACCTCTTTGTGGAGTTGCTCGAAGATTCCACCTTCGCCACTTTTCGGGGGGAGGTGAACCTGGCCGGTGCGCAATCCGCGCAGCCATTTCGCCGTGCGCGTGAGTGGGCCCGTAAGCGTGAGGCGGACCAGGATCAAGGCCAGCACGGCGATGAATAATGTCTGCACCAGCGCGCTGACCAGGGAATCGCGAAGGGTGTGCTCCACCTGAGTGTCGATGTAACTGGTTTCGTGGACGACGAGCAGGGTGCCGACGGGCTGCCCGTTGCGGTGCAGCGGCATGGCGTAAAGCTGCATGGGCACGTCATCCACGCGCACAAATTCGCCAAAGCCGGAATCGCGCAGGGCCGCATGAGTGGCGGTTGCGGGTCGCGAATGAAAAAATGGCGTCAGGGTTGAGGTCGCGGCAAGCACCACCCCGTTGGCGTTGTAGACGACGATGCCTTTGAGGTGTTCGCGCTGACCGAAGCGATCGACCAGGCGCTGCAGGCTTTTGTCTGGCAGGGGACGATCAAACAGCGGTTCGACATTTTCCTGGAGGCTCTCGGCAAGGATTTCGGCGCGGCGCGACAGGTCATTGCGCAGAATGCGTTTCTGGGTGCGCACCTGATAAGCGGCGAAGAGCAGAGACACCACGACGACGCTGACAATCAGGGGCAGAACGATTTTCAGTGTCGTGCGCATAGCGACTTCCCCTTTGGGCCTGGGTTCAACAAAGAGAACTAGCGCTTCGGCCGGGGGCTGAAAAAACTCCTTTGCGCTGGTAGACAGCGCGAGCGATCAATGCGAATGAATGGCTGACCTTACCACAATGTGACGGGCGATATTGCGGGCGCCGTCGGTGCGGTAGTCCACGGTAGCGGCGGAGCCGACTTCCAGCCTGCCGATGATACTAGTCTGGTCGTCGATCAAAAATTCGACGGTAACCAGATTCGGGCCTTTCTTAACGTCAACGGAGAACGAAGCGTCTCCGATGGAGGAAATCCTCCCGGTGACCGACCCGTTCTGCGTGGAACGCGGGCGGGTCGTAGGCTGGGCGGTGAGCGGAGACGACCACGCGGCGACAGTAAAGCAAGACGCGAGGAACAAGGTTGTCACAGTAAGGATAATACGGAGGTGCATGGTTTGTCCCTCCTAAAAGCATTGGTGAGCTGTAGGTAAGATGGTGGAGGGTAGAGGATGGACGCGGCGACTCCCGGCCGCTTCTGGATCGGCGAAGAGAATCAGCTAAATGAAAAATGTGATGGGGGCGGGTGGCGGATCGCGTTGCGTTACTTCACTTCCCAGGTATCGCCGGCGTGCAGGAGTTTGTTGAGATCGCCGGAGCCGCGCTTGGCGATTACGTCTTTGATCTGCTGATTCATCACGTCTTCGTAGCGGGGCAGGTCGTCCCAGGCGCGAAAAACGCCGATCGGAGTCGGGAAGCCGGGGCGATGCTCCATATGCGAAAGCAGGAAGGCGTACGAGGGTCGCGGATGTTTCGCGTCGTGGACGATCAGGTCGGACTCGGCGATGCCATTGCCCAAAGCCACGACTTCGATGTCGCCATCCGGTTTGCGGCGAATGCCTTTGTCACGGTTTTTGCCGAAGATCAGCGGCTTGCCGTGCTCGAGTTGCAGGATGTGTTCGGCGCGGGCGTCGCGTTCGGTGAGTGAGAACCAGGCACCGTCGTTGAAGATGTTGCAGTTTTGCAGGATTTCCACGAAGGCGGAGCCTTTGTGCGCAGCGGCATGCTTGAGCGTGTCTTTCAGATGCGCCTGGAAGACGTCAACGGAGCGAGCGACAAAGGTGGCTTCCGCGCCGATGGCCAGCGACACCGGATTAAAGGGGCGATCGACGGAGCCGAACGGGGTGGACTTGGTCTTCTTGTTGAATTCCGAGGTCGGAGAATACTGGCCCTTGGTCAATCCGTAGATCTTGTTGTTAAAGAGCAGCACTTTCAGGCCGACATTGCGGCGCAGCATGTGGATGGTGTGATTGCCGCCGATAGAAAGCGCATCGCCATCACCGGTGGCGACCCAAACTTCCAGGTCGGGGCGAATGGCTTTAATTCCAGTGGCTATCGCGGGGGCACGGCCGTGGATGGTGTGAAAGCCGAAAGTGTTCATGTAATACGGGAAACGGCTGGAGCAGCCAATGCCGGAGACGACTACAAAGTTTTCGCGCTTGATGCCGAGATCCGGAAAGACGGACTGGACGGCGGAGAGAATGGCGTAATCGCCGCAGCCCGGGCACCAGCGAACTTCCTGGTCGGTCTGGAAATCTTTTTTTGTTAGCGGCGTGATTGGCGGCAGCGTTGCGGTACCCATGACTTAGTCCACTCCCAGCATTTCTTCGATCTTCTGTTCCAGTTCGATCTGTTTGAACGGGCGGCCCTGAATCTTGTTGAGTCCGACGGCGTCAACGAGATATTTCGCGCGAAGCAGCCAGAGCAGTTGGCCCATGTTGAGCTCGGGAACCAGCACGTGTTTATAACGCTTGATCACGTCACCCAGATTCGACGGCAACGGGTTGAGATGGCGCAGATGCGCATGGCCGATTTTGCGGCCTTCGGCGCGCTGGGCTTTCACTGCGGCGGTGATCGCGCCGTGAGTCGAACCCCACGCTACGATCAGCAGATCGCCCTGGGGATCGCCCGCAGGCTCAATGTCAGGAATCTCTTGCGCGACGGCCGCGACCTTGGCGGCGCGGATTCGCACCATGTTTTCGTGATTCAGCGGCTCGTAATTGATGTTGCCGGTGACATCCTGTTTCTCCAGGCCGCCAACGCGGTGTTCCAGTCCGGCAGTGCCGGGAACGGCCCAAGGGCGCGCAAGCGTGTCGGGATTGCGCTTGTAAGGCAGATAGGCGTTCGGCGAATTCTTCTCTTTGGCAAACTTCACGGTGAAATCGGGAATGGCATCGGCATCTGGGATTTTCCACGGCTCGGCGCCGTTGGCCAGATAGCCGTCGGAAAGAATGATCACCGGGACCATGTACTTCACGGCGATACGGCTGGCTTCCAGAGCCGCCCAGAAACAATCGCTGGGTGTCGCAGGGGCGATTACCGGAATGGGCGCTTCGGAGTTACGCCCGAAGAGCGCTTGCAGCAGGTCGGCTTGTTCGGTTTTGGTCGGCAAGCCGGTGGACGGGCCGCCGCGCTGAATGTCGCAGACTACGAGAGGAAGCTCGACGGCGACCGCGAGGCCCATGGCTTCGGTTTTTAGCGCCATACCGGGGCCGGAAGTAGTGGTGATGGCCAGCGCGCCTGCGTAAGCAGCGCCGATGGCGGAGGTGATGGCCGCGATTTCGTCTTCGGCCTGGAACGTCATCACCCCGAAGTCTTTGTATTGCGAGAGTTCATGGAGAATGTCGGAAGCCGGGGTGATCGGGTAGCTGCCCTGAAACAGACGGAGACCCGATTTTTGTGATGCGGTAACGAAGCCCAGGGCGAGGGCTTGATTGCCGCTCAAATTGCGATAGACGCCGGGAGCCAGCTTCGCGGGCGGAATCTCGTAGCTGATCTGAAAAGCTTCGGTGGCTTCGCAGTAAGAGTAGCCGGCTTTCATGGCTAGCTTGTTAGCTTCCACCAGCAGCGGCTTGTTCTTGAACTTGTCCTCAATCCAGCGAACCGTCGATTCCATCGAGCGGTTGTAAAGCCAGTAGCACATGCCTAACGCGAAAAAGTTTTTGCAGCGGTCCATGGACTTGGCGTCCAGACCGAGATGCTCGAGAGCGACGCGCGTGAGGCGCTCCAACTCCACCGAGAAGAGGCGAAAGCCATCAAGCGAATGATCTTCCAGGGGATTGGTGGCGGACTGCGCCTTTTTGAGATCCGCTTCCTTGAAGCTGTCGGAGTTGACGATGAGGATGCCGTTCTTCTTGAGGTCCGCGATGTTGACCTTGAGGGCGGCGGGATTCATGGCGATGAGCACGTCCACGGAGTCGCCGGGCGTGTAGATGTCGCCGGAAGCGAAGTGCAACTGATAGCCGCTGACGCCGGGCAAGGTGCCGGCAGGGGCGCGAATCTCGGCGGGAAAATCCGGGAAGGTGGCGATGTCGTTGCCGTAGAGCGCGACAGTATTGGTGAACTGGCTGCCGGTGATCTGCATGCCGTCGCCGGAGTCTCCGGCGAAGCGGATTACGGCCTGATCGATCTTTTCGGGCTTGAGCCTGGATGGTATCGGTGTTTCAAAAGCTGTCGACATGGACCATTAACCCCGTGTTGCTGCGACGCCAAATTCAAATCGAGTCCCCCAGTTTTCCACAGGAGGACGACGGCTTGATCTTCTTGGATGGAGACGGTGCGGTAAGCGTTATGGAACGGAAGCTGACCGCCGGAAGCCGACGGAAGAAGAATACCATACCGACCCGGGCGCGGCGGGGAGAGAGTCCGCCGCGCAGCGGTGTGTTCGTACAACAGGGACGCGAAACAGTGAAGGGCGGTTACACGCACATCCGAGTGGCCGTATGATTTTTTTGCTTCCGCGAAGGCTGCTCATAAATTCCGAAGACACCAGAGCACAACGGATGCAGTTCGAATATCGCGTCTTCGTGTGCTCGGCCTGGCTGGACTAGAGGATTGTGCGAGATGGCGCACACGGCGAAAGATTTTCGCTTGACGTTCGCTTTCTTTTCGCCTACCTTGGAATGACCGAACGCGGGCATCGCAGCGCCTGCCCGGCGGCGAGACTTGTGGAGGTCGTCCCGATGGCCCTGACCAAGCGGCAGAAGGAAGTGCTCGACTATTTGGTGGCGTTCGAGACCAAGCATGGCTACGCGCCGAGCTTTGAAGAAATCGGCAAGGGCATGAAGTTGACTTCGCTGGCGACGGTACACAAGCACATCACGACTCTCGAAAAAAAGGGATTTATACGCCGGGGATACAACCAAAGCCGCTCGATTGAGATTTTGCAGTTGCCTAAGTCGGTGAAGGAACAGGTGATCGAGCGAAGGATTCAGGAATTGCCGCTGGTGGGGCGAATTGCGGCTGGGCGTCCGCTGGAAGCAGTGGAAGAGCAGGAGACATTGTCGCTCAGCGATTTTGCGCGCGGGAAGAATTCGTTTGTGCTGCAGGTGAAGGGCAACTCGATGATTGAAGATCACATCATGGATGGCGATTTTGTGGTGTGCGAGCAGACGCAGGTGGCCAATCCCGGTGAAATTGTAGTGGCGCTGGTGAATAATGATGAAGCTACGCTGAAGCGCTTCTATCGGGAGGGCGCGGGGAAGATCCGGCTGCAGCCGGCGAATTCGGAGATGTCGCCAATAGTAGTGGCGGCGAATGATGTGAAGATTCAGGGTCGCGTGATCGGAGTTTTGCGGAAGTATTGAAGCTGCTTGGCGCATCAAATCACTGCCGTGTAGCGCGATTTAGATGTAGGGATATGACACGAGTCGAGAGTGCAGTCCTTCTGTTGATTTTATCATCCAACCTCAGTGTTGCTACCTAGAAACGTGTAGCCCTTTTTGCCTGAACGGCATTGTTCTGTGCCTTTCGCCCACCCTGTTACACTGCATTTGCTTTGATCGAAACTTAACTCGAGGTTGAGCGGTCGAAAACCTTTGAGCATGAAAAGACGATCATGGCCCGCCCGAGTTGTGGCTACGTTCCTGGTGATGGTGTTGCTTTCGGCGTCGGCCGCACGCGTCGAGGCGTATTCGGTTCTCGCGCATGAGGCCATCATCGATGCGGCATGGAACATCAGTATCCGGCCGCTGCTGTTACATCGCTTTCCCCGCTCGACACCCGAAGAATTGAAGGCTGCTCACGCGTACGCTTACGGCGGAGCGATTATTCAGGATCTCGGCTACTACCCACACGGCAGCCATTTCTTCAGCGACCTGACGCATTACGTGCGCAGCGGCGATTTTATTCTGGCGCTGCTGAGGGATTCGAAGGATCTGAATGGGTACGCGTTCGCACTTGGCGCATTTCACACTACTGCCGCGGACAACGACGGACATCGGCTGGGCACAAATCCTTCCGTGCCGATCCTGTATCCGAAGCTCGAGAAGAAGTACGGGAACTACATCACTTACGAGCAGGATCCGCTGGCGCATGTGAAAACGGAATTTGGATTCGATGTGCTGGAAGTGGCGAAGCAGCGCTATGCGCCGGACAGTTACCACGACTTCATCGGTTTCGAAGTGGATGCGCCGTTACTGGAGCAGGCGTTTCAGGAAACGTATGGGCTGAAGCTGAGAATCGTTCTGGATAACGAAGAGAAGGCGCTTGGGATCTTACCGGCGAGCGGTCAGCAAACTGATTCCCCAGGCAACCCGCGTTGGCTGGTCGCTGAAAAAAGACGAAATCATGCACGACCAGCCGAGCATGACGAAGAGAAAATTTCTCTACAATCTTTAACGCGCGAGCTACGAGAGGGACTGGGGCAAGGACTATCAAAAGCCGACACTTGTGGGAGAGGTTTCTGGCGTTCCTTTACAAGATTCTGCCGAAGTTCGGGCCGCTCACGGGTGCTGCAGTTGCGTACGCCGACGCCGCAAACCGAACATATGTTTGAGGCAGCTTCAACGATGCCCTGGACCGCTACAAATCGCTGGTGAACCAGGCGCGCGCGCGGCACGCCGGATGTTCCAAACGACAATTTCGATACCGGCACGAAAACTCCGCCTGGGCAATACTTCATGAATGATGACGTTCGCGCGAAGCTGATGGAGAAGCTGGCAAAACAGAATTTCGCGGGGATGACGCCGGGGCTGCAGAAGGATTTGCTGCGGTTTTATTCGGATCCGAATGCGCCTTACGCCACGCGGAGCGAAACCGAAGGAATGGGCGAAGTTGCAGGCTGCGTTGCAGCAGTTGAAGAGCACTCGGTTAGCGCGCAGAGCGAGGCGGCGGCACAGGCTGAACCATTTTAAACTTTCTTGACGAGCAGATCAGTTTGCTCTGCCGGTCGGAAAGCCTCAGCCCTGAAGGATTGAGCTACGAACCCCTGCCTCTTCGTGTGCGGCTTCATGAATTTTGTTTCTTCCCCGAATCGAATAAACTGCTGCTGCGCTTTGCGGCGTTCATGAAACAATCTGAAGTTTTGCAGAGCCCTTATTGCACCTGTCTGTGCTGACTGTGTAAATGAAAAAGATCAAAGCCATCGAAAAGATACTTGCGGCCAATCGCAGCGAGATCGCTATTCGAATCTTTCGCGCAGCTACGGAACTCGGCCTGCGTACCGTAGCGGTGTACTCCGCCGAAGATCGCCTGGGCCTGCACCGCTTCAAGGCGGACGAAGCGTATCAGGTGGGGGCCGGCAAGGGGCCGGTGCAGGCGTATCTGGACATCGACGGGATCATTGCGTGGCGAAGCAGTACGGAGTCGATGCCATTCATCCAGGCTACGGATTTCTTTCCGAGAATCCCGCGTTCGCGCGCGCCTGCGAGAAGGCGGGCATCACGTTTGTTGGTCCGACGCCGGAGTTGCTGGAATTACTGGGGGACAAAACCGCGGCGCGGCGGCTGGCGGCGTCGGCGGGTGTGCCCGACGCTGCCCGGCACGGAAGATGCGGTGAAGTCGGCGGCCGAAGCGCACAAGATCGCCAAGGACATCGGTTATCCGGTGATCGTGAAAGCTGCCATGGGCGGCGGCGGACGCGGAATGCGCGTGGTTCACGACGAAGCGCAACTCGGTCGCGCGACTCGAAGAAGCGCAGGGCGAGGCAAAGTCGGCGTTCGGCGATGCTTCCGTTTTTCTGGAGAAATATTTGCCGCGGGCGCGGCATCTGGAAGTGCAGATTCTCGCCGACCACCACGGGAATTTGCTGCATTTGTACGAGCGCGATTGCTCGGTGCAGCGGCGTCATCAAAAAGTCGTCGAGGTCGCGCCGGCGGCGAATTTACCGGCGAGCATTCGCGCGGGAATTGTGCGACGCAGCGGTGCGGCTGGCGCGGAAAGCGAACTACCGCAACGCGGGCACGGTGGAGTTTCTGTACGACGTAGATGCGCAAAAGTGGTATTTCATCGAAGTCAATCCGCGTATCCAGGTGGAGCATACGGTTACGGAAGTTGTGACCGGCATCGATCTGGTGCAGGCGCAGATTCTGATCGCGCAAGGTCACTCATTGCACGAGGCACCGCTTTCGTTGCCCAAGCAGGCCGACGTGCCGCTATATGGCGCGGCACTGCAATGCCGCGTGACTACTGAAGATCCCGAGCGGGGTTTCGCTCCGGATTACGGTAAAATTTCCACGTATCGTTCACCCGCGGGATTTGGCATTCGCCTGGACGGCGGAACCGCCTACGCCGGGGCGGTGCTTGCGGCTTATTACGATTCACTGCTGGTGAAGGTCACCGCGTGGGGCAAGGACTTGCCGGAAGCGTGCCGGCGCATGGATCGCGCGCTGCGCGAATTTCGAATTCGCGGCGTCACCACCAACATCCCGTTCGTCGAGAATGTCGTTAATCATCCGCGTTTCCGGGCCGGCGAAATCACAACTTCGTTTCTGGATGATTCGCCGGAGCTGTTCCGGTTTTCGCGGCGCGGCGATCGTGCTACGCGCCTGCTGTCGTATCTCGGCGATGTGATTCTTAACGGCAACCCGGAGGTGAAGGGCAAGAAGATTCCGCAGGAGTTTGAGCCGGCGGTAGTTCCGGCAACCCCGGTAACGGAAGCGCCGGCTGGCACGCGGCAATTGTTGCAGAAACTCGGGCCGAAAAAGTTTGCAGCCTGGGCGCGCAAAGAAAAGCGCCTGCTGATTACCGATACGACGTTTCGCGACGCGCACCAGTCGCTGATGGCGACGCGCGTACGCACGTATGATCTGCTGGCAACGGCGAGCGCGGTGGCACGGCGGCTGCCGAATTTATTCAGCCTGGAGATGTGGGGCGGCGCGACATTCGACACTGCCATGCGTTTTCTGCACGAGGATCCGTGGCAGCGGCTGCGCGAATTGCGCGAACGCGTGCCGAACATCTGTTTTCAAATGCTGCTGCGCGGGGCGAATGCCGTCGGCTATGCGTCGTATCCCGACAATGTGATTCACGAATTTGTGCGCGAAGCATACGCACAAGGCATCGATATTTTCCGTATCTTCGATTCGCTGAACTCGATTGAGAACATGCGTGTGTCAATAGACGCGGCGCTGGAAACCGGTGGCGTCTGCGAAGCTGCAATCTGTTACACGGGCGACATCCTCGACGCCGGCCGGCCGAAATATTCGCTGAAGTACTACGTCGAGATGGCCAAGCAGCTGGAGAAGCTGGGCGCGCATTTTCTGGCTATCAAGGACATGGCGGGACTGTGCAAGCCGTACGCGGCGAGCGAACTGGTGAAGACGCTACGCGAAGAAATCGCCATCCCAATTCACTTTCACACGCATGACACGAGCGGAATCAATGCAGCATCGGTGCTGAAGGCCGCGGATGCAGGAGTAGACGTGGCTGATGCCGCGATGGCCGCGATGAGCGGGGGGACAAGCCAGCCGAATCTGAACTCCATCGTGGAAGCGCTGCGCAATACTCCGCGAGACACGCAGCTGGATATGGAGACGCTGAACGAGTGCTCGGATTACTGGGAGACCGTGCGGACGTACTATTTGCCGTTCGACTCGGGACCAAAAGCGGGCTCGGCGCGCTTGTATCAACACGAGATTCCAGGCGGCCAGTACACGAACCTGCGGGAACAAGCGGTGGCGATGGGCTTGGGGCATCGCTGGCGCGAAGTGGAGCGCACTTATGCGGAGGTCAACCAGCTTTTCGGCGACATCGTGAAGGTTACGCCGTCCAGCAAGGTGGTTGGCGATATGACGCTTTTCCTGATGGCCAAGGAAATGAAGCCCGCGGACGTGTTGAAGCTGGATGAGAAACATGATGTGTCACTGCCGAATTCGGTGGTGGAAATGTTTTCTGGCGTTCTCGGCGTGCCGCCGGGTGGATGGCCGAAGAAGCTTCAGAAAATTATCTTGCGCGGAGCGGCGCCGATTAAAGGGCGGTCCAGCGCGAGCATGCCGCCCGCCGATTTCGAGAAGGAGCGCGTGGCGTTGGAGAAAAAACTTGGGCACGCGATTCGCCGCGACGATCTGCTCAGCTATCTGCTTTATCCCGACGTGTTCACCAAGTATGACAAGTTTCACCAGACCTACTCCGATGTGAGCGTGCTGCCGACCCCGCCGTTTTTCTACGGGTTGAAGTCGGGAGAAGAGATCACTGTCGATATCGAGCCGGGCAAAACGCTGATCATAAAATTTCTGACCGCGAGTGATGCCCATCCCGATGGTACGCGCACGCTTTTCTTCGAATTAAATGGCCAGCCGCGCGAAGTGAACGTCCGAGATCGCTCTTTGCGCGTGGTTGAGCGCGCGCATCCCAAAGCGGATCCTGCGGAGCAGGGGCAGGTAGGAGCGCCGACGGCTGCCGTGGTTTCCAGTGTGGCGGTGCAGACGAATCAATCAGTGGAGCGGGGTGCAAAATTGCTGACGCTCGAGGCTATGAAGATGCAGTCCAATATCTACGCGCCAATCGCAGGGAAAATCTCCAAGCTGCTGGTCAGCGCTGGGCAGCATGTGGAAGCGAAAGATCTGCTGGTGGCCATCGCGCCGTGAGCGCCGGGCAACTCCGCAAACACGAGCAGTTTCGCTCGCGCTTTTTGCGCAATACTCGCGATCTGGTTGTTTATGTGCCGCCCGGCTACGACGATCAGCCCTTCACGCGCTTTCCCGTTCTTTACATGCAGGATGGCCAGAATCTTTTCGATCGCGCCACGAGCTTCGGCGGCCAGGATTGGAATGTGCATGGTGCGGCCGACCACCTGATCGGCATCGGCGCCGTCCAGCCGCTCGTCATTGTAGGCATCTACAATGCTGGGAAATCGCGCATTCATGAATACACGCCGGTCAAGTCGCCAAAACTGGGCGGGGGCCGAGCCGATCGCTACGCCAAATTCTTGATCGAAGAAGTGATGCCTTTCGTTCAGCGCGAATATCGCGTGAATTCCGATCCGCGCGTTACAGGGCTCGGAGGCTCGTCGCTTGGCGGCCTGCTTGCTTTGTACCTCGGGCTAAAGCACCCGCAAGTTTTTGGCAAAATTGCCGCACTCTCGCCTTCGGTGTGGTGGCACCAGCGCATGATGATGCAATTCGCCGCTTCGGTTACGCTTCGTCCGCCACTGCCGAAGCGTTCCATTTTCCGCCGCCGAGTGGCGGAGCCCGGTCCGCAGGCTCCGCGTCCCACGATCTGGCTCGATATCGGGACCAAAGAAGGGCCGCGCATCGTTCCTGATGTGGAGCAATTTCGAGACATCCTGCTACAGAAAGGTTGGCGCGAAGGCGAAGACTTGCACTACGAGCAAGTGGATGGCGCTGAACACAATGAGTTGGCATGGTCGCAACGCATTGGACGGGTGCTGCAGTTTTTGTATCCGGGGCAGGTTGCTCGTTAGACCATCGTTCAAGCAGCGCTGGTATACAAGTGGCCGCTGTCCTCTAGGGTCTGAAGCTCACCACGAATCGGGTTGGCGGAACTACGCGTTGCAAACTCGGCCATCGAGACAAATCGCCTTCCTGAAAAAATGCTCCCAGCTCAAAATCGTCGATTCCGGCGTCCCCTAACAGCCGCAAAACTCCCTGCCGCGTATAGCTGCGGTTCTGGCCGAAATTTTGCGGCAGGAGTCCCATTCTCCTGAGCGGGTTATGCCACCAGTTATGGAAATCCACCACGGCGACACCATCTGGGGCTAACGCGTGCCGAATGCTCTCCAGCAGGCGCAGTTCGTGCCACGGGCCACGGATCAACGAGTCGAGACAACTCAAATGCTGAATGCAGTTTCGAAATGGCGGCCGAAAGTAGTCCGCGCGGACGATCACCATGTTGTTTAGGCCTTTGCGCTTCGCCGCGGCGCTGGCATAGCGCACTGCGGCCAGTGAGAGATCGCAATGAAAGACGAGACGAAATTCTTGCGCGGCCGCGAAGGTGGTGTGGCCTGCGCCTGCGGACAGATCGCAGACGACGGCACGCTCATCGGGTCGCTCGGTCCCAACTAGCACGGCGTGCAAGACCTCCGCGGTCTGTCGTTCGCGTATTCTCTGTTGTTTTGGCGAAAGAGCTTCCGGCGCACCAAACGGCAGGACGGCGTCATTTTCTGCCCATTTCTGCGCAAATGCCTGCAGGTATTCCTGCCGGTATTCCGCAGGCAGTTCCTGCGCCGGTATCTTTAGCGGTTCGCAAGGGAGCATTTCTACGAGGTTCGCTTCTCGGAGCGGAAACCGTCGCGCGCACGCGAGGCACTGCAGCGCGTCGCCTTTGTGCTGCACGGCGGCGCCATCGTCGGGACAGGACAGGTACTTCACGACTTCCGTCCAATCAAATTGCATCAATCGCCACGCGCCTTACGCCGGCGGGGCGCCCATTTTCCTTTGGTCATTACTTCTTGACCTGCCTGAGTTCGTGAGTCATCTTCTCACCTCGACGCCATGCCGCCATCCCGACCGCTCACCATCCTCGCCGTCAGCAGCTACGAAAAAGGGCAGGAGTTCCTCCGCACCTGTAAATCTTTGGGTTGCCGGGTCCTGCTGCTCACGGTTGAGAATCTGCGCGACGGGGACTGGCCGCGCGAATCACTCGACGACATTTTCTTCATGCCCGAAGAGTTGCCGCTCGAACATATCGTCAATACGGTCAGCTATCTGGCGCGTTCGCAACCAATCGACCGGATCGTGGCGCTCGACGAATTCGACATGGAGAATGTTTCGGCGCTGCGCGAGCACATGCGCATCCCGGGCATGGGCCTTACGACGGTGCGGTATTTTCGGGACAAGCTGGCCATGCGCGCACGTGCGCAGGAAATCGGCATCCTGGTTCCGGAATTCGCGCATGTGCTCAATTATGATAATTTACGCGACTTCATGTCGCGCGTGCCCGCGCCGTGGCTGCTCAAACCGCGGTCGCAAGCATCGGGCATCGGGATGAAGAAAATCCATCATCCGGATGAACTGTGGCCGTGGCTCGATCAATTAGGGGATAAGCAGTCGCACTACCTACTCGAACAATTCATTCCCGGCTCGGTGTTCCACGTAGACAGCGTCGTCTCTGAACGCGAAGTAGTCTTCGCCGACGCGCACGCTTACGGTTCGCCGCCGCTGGATGTATCGCATCAAGGCGGAGTTTTTACGACGCGCACCTTGCCGCGGAATGTATCTGAGGTTCAGTCACTGTTCAAGATCAATCGCCACGTGATCGAAGGACTCGGCTCGGTTCGCGGTGTCACACATGCCGAATTCCTGCGTGCGCACTCGGATGGAAAGATCTACTTTCTCGAAATTGCCGCTCGCGTGGGTGGCGCGTACATCGCGGATGTCGTCGAAGCTGCATCTGGCATCAATCTATGGCGTGAATGGGCGCGCCTGGAAGTGGGCGCGGGCAAGCAGCCGTATCAGCTGCCTCCCATTCGAAATGAGTATGCCGGCGTCATTCTGTGCCTTGCGCGACAGGAGCGGCCGGACACCAGTTCGTACACCGATCCCGAGATAATCTATCGAATCGCGAAGTACCACCATGCCGGACTGATTGTAAAGTCGCCGGAGGCCGGGCGCGTCGATAGCTTACTTAATTCCTATGCCACGCGATTTGCGGCGGATTTCCTGGCCACCCAGCCCGTGCCCGACAAACCGACGGCGTGATCTTCGAAGAAAAAACGGGCGTGCTATTTCGAAGAAAAGACGAAACCCTGTACTAAAGTCCAGTAACCTTTCTGGCACGACTTTTTGCACATTCATTTGCCGCCTTCCGCGCCAGGGTCTAATGTTTCCTGTGCCCCGGTCGGAAACGTCGTGGGTTTTGTTCTCTGGGGGATCGATGTGGGGAAATAAGAAACCGGATACGCCGCAACGTGCGCAGCCGGCGCCAGCTAGTCCAATTACGAATCAAACGCCTCAGCCGCAGCCACAAGCTGCACCGGCTCCGGCATCTTGGGAGGAGAAACCTGTCATGGCTACTGATGCAATGCGTCCATTGGGTGCGAGCGGCGGGAGTTCGAGCGCACGACTCGGATCCAGCCTGCACGTGAAGGGCGAAATTACCGGCAGCGAAGATCTGCAGATCGATGGCTCAGTCGAAGGACTGATCCAGCTTGACGAGCGGAAGCTGACCGTCGGCGCGACCGCGAAAGTGACCGCCGATATTATCGCCCGTGAAGTAGTGGTCTACGGCACCGTGAAGGGCAATCTGCGCGCCAAGGACCGCATCGAGATCAAGAAGGACGGCTCGGTGAATGGCGACCTGACCACCTCGCGGATCATGATCGAGGACGGCGCCTACTTCAAGGGTTCCATTGAGATCGACAAGTCGGCCGACAAAGATAAGGATTCGCACAGCGCATTCGCGAAGTCCTCGTCTCCTGCGCCTGCCGGCAAAACGATTTAACTGTTCGGTCGCACGATTCTGAAAATCGTAGGTCTCGCACGATTCTGAGACTTAAGGCGGCACCGGATTACACCGGGCCGCCTTTCGTCTTTTGTGATCGGCCACCTCTGATTCTATTCCTTCCGGCATCACCTATATACCGGCTTGACACATATCATCCTAGTTTTATAACGTAATCTGAGATTTCCTCCCAGAAAACTGAGGGCCTCCCATGGCCGCTCTTTGTCTGTCCTGCGCTGGGATATTTGTGTTTTCGGTGCGCAAAATGCTTCTGGGCCCTGGTGTGTGCCCGCTCTGTGCGTCGGCTGTGTTGCTGCTGACGGTGTGGTTCGCTGCCGGCTGCGGCGGCGGTTCTGCTGAACCTGCTGCGCCCATACCCGTCGCTGTTCCTGCTGATTTCTCTCTAGTTCTCTCCACCAACTCCGTTTTGGTCGCTCAGGGCTCAACCAGTTCCGCGGTCACGATTTCTGTGAACGCTCAACACAGCTTTGACGGCTCGGTGCAGGTTTCACTGAGCGGCTTGCCCGGTGGAGTTATCGCATATCCCGCCAGCCCTTTCGAAATCGCAGCCGGTGCAAGCATTCCCGTGCTGTTTGGTGTGACTCCGCAAGCGGCCGCTGGAATTTTCAGTGTCAGTGCGCAAGGCACGAGCGGTGCGCTTTCACATTCCGCGACGCTGGGGCTGACGGTGCAAGCGTCGGCAGCGGCAAATCTTCCACGCACGGCGTACATTCGAACTGATGCTGTTCCCGGAATGGACGACCCACCGAACGAAGCTCACCATCGACACATGGCCTACGATCCGTCCAACCATCACCTCTTCGTCGCCAACCGCGCGATGAATCGCGTCAATATTTTCTCGACAGTCGATCAAACAGCGGCGACTCCGGCTTTCGTCGATGTTCCGGGCGCCAGCAGCGCCGATTTGTCTGTCGACGGAGGCACCGTCTGGATCGGGACGGTCACCGAGCAGATTGTGGCGATTGATCCGATTTCGCTGCGGGTGAAGGCTCGCTATGCGATCACGCCGTACGTGCCGGTTCCCGGTGAGAGTTATGCGCGACCGGACGAAGTGGTGGCACTGGCGAATGGTAACTGTCTGCTGCGTCTGCGCGCATCGTCCGGGTCTGATGCGGTCTTGACCATGTGGAACTCAGCAAAGAACATACTCATGAGTAATCAAGCGGCCGAACAGTATGGGCAAGGAATTATGGCGCGCACTGGCGACCACGCCAAAGTGTTGCTAGCTACCAATAATTCCACTGGCGATCTCGTGGTTCTCGATTCAAGTGGCAGTGTTCTGGTTGGGCCGGTCTCGCTCGGTGCTGGAGCGACTCCGCTAGCTGGGGCAAACGGGGACGGGAGTCGATTCGCAGTTCAGTTTATTGCGAACGGCGGATCGCAAATTCTTCTGCTCGACGGCTCGCTGAATCGTATCAGTGCGGTGTCGTCCCCCGCTCGAGGTCTCACGTTTTCGCGTGACGGCAGCCTCCTGTATGTCTCTGGAGCCGCGCATCCCACAATTCAAATTTTCGATGGGCGCACGCTTGCAGCTCTCGGCGAAATTCCGGATGCGGCGATCCAAGGTGTGTTGTCCGAAGTCGAGGACGTCGACGAGACGCATCTACTATTCGCTATGGGTAATCGCGGTGTCAGCTTTCTCGACGCTACAAGTTGCACGACAGCAATTTCCGGCTGCGTGCCGGCTCTTCCCGCGCTACTTCCTGCTGTGGCCGCTGCTCCCGCCACACAACCTTCGGAGGGGCCTGTGGTGGGGGGCACTGCGGTCACGCTTTTGGGGCAAAATTTCGAGGCCAATGCACAAGTTTTGTTTGGTAGGCAGCTGGGAAGCGCGACCACAGTTGGGGGCGCGACGCTGCTGCAATCCACTTCACCCCCAAGCGTATTGGGCGGCTCCGCAAATGTATCTGCCTACTTTCCCAGTGGTTGGCTGGCAATCGCGCCGGACGCCTTCAGCTACGGGCCACAGATTTTGCAAATTCTTCCTAGTGCCGGCAGTAAAGGTGGAGGCGAGGTACTACAAATTCTCGGCTACGGATTCGGCTCGGATCCTTCCGCAGCCAGCGTGAGTATTGGCGGCGCAAGCGCGGTGGTGCAGAAAATCGAAAACGAATCGTCAGTGGCCCCTTCGCTCGGACTGGACAGTTCGTTCCCATTCCCCCTTGAGCGCATAACAGTTCAAACTCCTCCGGGAAATCCGGGCAATGCCACCATCACCGTAACTTCCACGGCGGGAACGGTCAGTCAGGCGAATGCCTTTCAATACTTACAAAGCATTCAGACCTACACAAAGCCCGGGCTGTACAAATTCCTTCTATACGATGCGCACCGGCAATTCGTGTATCTCAGTGCCACCGATCACGTCGATGTCTTCGATCTGCACGCGGGAGCGTTCAAGCCTGGTGGCTTGCAGCTGTATTGTCCCAGCAGGGCGCTGCTCGGTCCGTGTCCTGACGCTGATGTGCGAGGCATGGCTCTGACTCCCGACGGCTCGCAATTGGTGGTCGCCGACTGGGGCTCGCAGAATATTTTTCTGCTCAATCCCGACTCGCCCGGCAGCATCTCGTTCGTGCCCGTCAATATTCCTGGCTACGGGCCAGCTCGGGTGGCCGCCACCAGTACGCAAAAAATCTTTATCGCGCTAAGCGCAGTGTCGGATGCGTCAGGCACATGCGCAACATGTTTGGCGCAAGTGGACATGACCGCAAGCCCGCCGATAGCAGTCCATGCGCCGCAACCCGCGGTTTCGAATTTGAGCGGAACACCGCTGCTGCAATCCGACGCGACCGGTGACCGCGTTTTTCTCGCTTATAACGCGGGGCATGGCGGCCCCGTCGCTTTGTGGAACGCGGGAGCACCGAATGATTTCACCCTGTTTGCCGCCGATGAAGCTCCGACGGACCTCGCCGTCTCAGCGGACGGCACAATGTTCGCGGCCGTGTCCGGCGGCCAGACGCAAGTTCGAGACGCAAGCCTGGCAATGATTGCATCTCGCGCGACGCCCGAACGCGAGCAGATTTCTTCGGCCACGTTTGTTCCGGGAATCGCTTTGCATTCGAGCGGCGCGCTTGTATATCAGCCCTTCCTCGATGGTCGCGCTCCGCCTGAATCATCGACTGTGCCGATCCCGGCGAATCTGCGAGGCGGCATCGATATTTTTGACGCTCACTCTGGCCGCTTGGCCCTGCGCATCTTTTTAACAGAGCCGCTGGGTGCACATTCCACGGATACGGACGCGCTGCACGCGCAATTTCTGGCGGTGGACGAAACCGGGGAACGCATCTTTGCGCTGACGACTTCAGGCTTGACCGTCGTTCAGCTGGCGAACGCTCCGCTGGGTATCGGCACGGTAACTCCATCGAACGCGCCGGCGCCAGGTGGCGCAGCAATCACGATTCGCGGCAGCGGATTCCAATCTTCGACCAAGGCAACCATCGGAGGGAAAAAGGCCGCGGTCACGTTTAAAGACTCGAGCACAATTACCTTGATCACGCCGGCTTTGGGCTCTGGTCCACAGCAACTTGTGCTGACAAACGCGAACGGCGAGTCGTACTCGCTGGACGCAGCGTTTACCGCTAATTAGCTTTCTGCTTCCGTATCTACCGCGAGTCGCCGATTCTTACTGCGCTTCAGTGTGCAGCCTGTGCGATAGCCACGGCTCCTTCGATTTCGGCGATATCCTGGCGCGATAATGTGAGCTCGCCGGCGGACATTACACCTTCGGCCTGCGTGGCGTTGCGCGCGCCGACGATGGCCCCGGTCACGGCGGGCAGGCGCAGGGCCCAGGCAATCGCGACTTCGCCGGGCGTGCGGTTGTAGCGTTTCCCGACCGAGCGCATTCGTTCGACCAGTTCGAGATTCTTCGAAAGCTTGGGCTCGCGGAATTCGGGATTGCGAGTTCGCCAGTCGTCGGCGGGAAGGTTCGCGGCACGCTCTTTGGTCATCGCGCCGGTCAAAAGACCGGAGAGCATCGGCGAGTAGATGATCGTACCGATGTTGCGCTGCTCGCAGTAGGGAAGTACGTCGTTTTCGATTTTGCGGCGGAGCAGCGAGTAAGGCGGCTGATCAGAAGTGATCGGCGCGATTTTCTCAAGACGTTTCATCTGCTCGACGCTGTAGTTCGACACGCTGATCCAGCGGACCTTTCCTTGCTGCTGCAAGTCGGCCATCGTCTGCCAGGACTCTTCCACGTCTGGGCCGTTGTCTTCGGGCGGCCAGTGAATCTGATACAGATCGATTACATCGGTCTGCAGGCGGCGCAGGCTGTCGTCGCATTCCTTCAGAATGGAATCGCGTTTGTGAACTTTGGTTACGCGGCCTTGGGCATCCCAGCGCATCGCGCATTTCGTGAAGATGTGGGGGCGAACGCCTCTCCAGGTTTTCAGCGCCCGTCCGACGACTTCTTCGGAGTGCCCAATGCCGTAGACCGCGGCAGTGTCGATCCAGTTCACGCCCAATTCAAGTGCACGATGAATGGCTGCAATGGAGTCGGCATCTTCCTGCGGGCCCCAGCCGAAGTCGTAGCCGGCGCCTCCGATGGCCCAGGCGCCAAAGCCAACGGCGGTGATATTCAGATCTGAATTTCCGAGCTTGCGGGTGTGCATCATTCCTCACGGAGGCGATGATTCAAACGGCTGAGCCGATCATTTTAGATCGAACGGGATCGGAACGCCTAAGCGCGAAGGTGATCCGGCCTCCAGGTTTGAATCATCTGCTTGATCGCTTTACGATTTCGGATTTTGTCATCAAGAACCTTGCGCGCGAGGGCTGGAAGTTCCGCGTCACTCGCGAAACGGAGGGACACAATCTGTCCGACGGAAAGCTCGCCAACCCGCGTTTGCAAGTCCGCAGGCAGCAGTCGCATATAACGAAGCTGCTCTTCGAGGCGAATCACGCGATCCTGCACTGCCAGCGAAAATAAGCGGCAGCTTAGAAATCCCACCACCAATGCCAAAGCTAAAAGAATTCCGGCAAATCCGCCGATGCTGAATCCTTCTCGTACGACTCGGTAGATATGCGAGACCAGATTGATTAAAAGCATCGGCATCACGAAGAAATGAAAGGGCGGAAAAAAGCGCGTGTGATTGGAACGATTTTGTTCAGCAGGCATAGCGGAAGCTCCTATTCAGTGGCGTTCGGAATGAAAATAGCGGATTCGCTGCATCGTCAGAGCATTTCCGGCATCTAACGGAGTGCACCGCGAGAGTGCGGATGCAATTGTGGGATACTGGCGAACGGAATTGCATACAAGGCGGAATTTGCGTAGGGAAACGGGAGAAGCATGATGGCCAAGGCAACATGGGGCGGCAAAGTGGTCGCCGACAGCAACGCGACGGTCGAGGTGGAAGGGAATCAATATTTTCCGCTTACGGCAGTGAAAAAAGAATTCTTGAAGCCCAGCAGTCACACCACGGTGTGCCCGTGGAAGGGAACGGCGCATTACTACCACGTCGAGGTTGATGGCATGAAAAACGACAATGCGGCGTGGTACTACCCGGAACCCAAGGCTGCGGCGGCGCAGATCAAAGATCATGTGGCGTTCTGGAAAGGCGTGCGGGTCGAGCCTTGAGGCGAACCGGCTTGCGCTAAATCGAAGTCCAGAGCCATGGCGAATGGAAATGTGGGCACATCCAAGCATGGTTGTGCCTTTTTCTTTGTGCCTGACCCGGACTGACGCCGCCGTTTTCATTTGTTCGCTATTGTCCGGCGTCGCTTTTATAAATTGCGCCGTCATGCATTACAAAGTTGACTTTGCCCAGCGCGCCGATGTCCTTGAGGGGATCAGCAGAGACAGCGATGACATCGGCGTAAGCGCCTGGCGCGAGCACCCCGATTTCGCCTTTCATGTCCAGCATTTCCGCGGCGCGCGAAGTAGCGGACTTGATTGCGTCCATCGGCGACATGCCGAATCCCACCATCTTTGGAAATTCCTGAGCGATCGGCTCGGTCCACGGCATTCCGCCAATGTCAGTACCAAAAACAATTTTAACGTGCGCGGCCATGGCTTTCTTGAATGAGGCTTCGTGGAGCGCGGCCCGTGCACGATCACGCTTTCCGGCCGGAGTGTCGGCGGGCCCCCAATCGGTGTAGTAGACCGCGAGAGTTGGGCAATACCAGGTGCCCTGGCGGACCATCTGCGCGATCTGCGCGTCCGTGATATCGAGGCCGTGCTCGATGGAATCACAACCGCCATCGAGAGCGCGTTGCAAGCCTATGCCGTTGTAGGCGTGGCACGCGACTTTCTTCTCCCAGCCGTGTGCCTCGTCCACGATCGCCTTCAGTTCATCGACCGTCAATGTGGGCTGCGAGACCAGGTTACCTTGTTTGTCGGTCCAGGAACGATGGGTCATGTAGACCTTGATCCAGTCGGCACCGTGATCGAGTTGTTCGCGCGCTGCTTTGCGGGCTTGCACCGGGCCGTCGATCAGCTGAGCGCCCTTGGGCATGTCCAATTCCGGCGCATAGCCTTCGAGGTTGTAGCCGCCGGTACTGGAGATGGCGCGAGTGACGCAGAAAAGACGCGGGCCGGGGATGGTGCCTTCAGCGATGGCTTGCTTTATCTCGACATCGCCGTAGCCGGCCCCTTCGGTTTCGACATCGCGAAGCGTGGTGAAGCCTTGATCCAGGGCCCGCCGGCAGGCGTAGGTCGCACGAGCCGCGCGCAAAGCGATTCCCGCGTTAAGAATATTGGCATCGTAACCGCCTTTGGCGGGATCTTCGCCCCAGAGAAAAATGTGCGTGTGGGAATCAATCAGACCAGGAAGAACGGTGGAGGAAGAAAGATCGACGACCTTTGCATCAGCAGGAATTTGCGCGGAGCTGTCGGCAATTTTTTCGATGCGGTCGCCGCGAACAAAGATCAGCTGATTCCTGCGCGATGCGTCGGAAGTTCCATCGATCAGAGTGCCCGCGCGAATGACTATGAGCTTGCCCGGTGTTTGCGGCGAGGCCGAGGCGGCAACGAGCAGAAGCATAAGGCAGGGGGCGAAGGCTAATTTACGCATAAGGTCTCCGGAAAGAGGCGTAGCTTGCCGCATTCGGCTGAAGATTTGCAACCGATACCCGGAGCGACGATGCGATTAAGGCATTTTGCCGCCGTAGCGGCCCGCTTGCTCGAACAGCGAGAGAAGGTTGGTCATTCCGAGAAGGGTACGAAGGGCGCCGCTTAAATTAATCAGTTCCAGTTTGCAGCCGCGAGTTCGGCAGGAAACATAGAGAGTGACGAGCGCGCCAAGTCCGGAGCTGTCCATGAACGTGACACGCTGAAAGTCCAGCACGATGTGCTTTTCCCCGGTTAGAAGAGTTTGCACCTTGCTGCGAAGTTGTGGGGCATGTTCGGAGGTAAGCCGCCCATGACACGCAACGACAGCGCAAGGGTCGGCACTGCTGCGGTGCGCCTCCATGCGAAAACTGCGTTCGGACGCGGGACTGGTTTCGGGCGACATCGATGCGCGGATTATAGCGCGAAATACTCTAATGTCCGCCGACGATGGCGCCTTTGGCTTGCGGGCGATGCATCAGGAAAATAAATGGGATGAGGAACAAGAACAGTCCGCCGAGGATGCGGAAGACGTTGTTGTAGGCGAGCATGTTGGCTTGTTGCGTCACCATTCGAAAGATGGCCTCATTGGCGCGCTGCGTGGCAGTGACCAGATCAGCGCCTTTGCTCATGAACATGTGTTGAAGACCGGACAACATTTGTGTCGCGGTCGAGCTATAAGGATTCACGTGAGCGCCGAGAATATTTACATTGGCTTGCGCGCGGCGCAGAACGATGGTGTTGACCGCGGAGATGCCGATGCTGCCGCCGAGATTGCGAACCAGATTGAACAAGCTGGTGGCGTTGCCCATCGTTTCCTTGGGAATTGGAGACATGCTGATGGTGGTGAGCGGAACGAAAACAAGACCAAGTGAAAGTCCCATTTCAAATTGCGGCCAGAAGAAATCCCAGTAGCCAGCTTGCAGATTCAGCCGTGAAAATTGGAATAACGTGAAAGCGCAGACGGCCATGCCGATGACCAACAGTTTGCGAGGATCGACTTTAGCCATGATCAGTCCGACCACGGGCATAGCGATGAACGAACCCAATCCGCGCGGAGCCATCGCGATGCCAGCCCGCAAGGCGGGATAGCCGAGGAGTGTCTGCAAGATCAAAGGGATGAGCACGGTCGTGCCATAGAGTCCGACGCCGAGCATGGACATTAAGAAAACGCCCGTGGAGTAGGTTCGATTTCGGAAGACTTTCAGGTTGACGACCGGGTCAGAAATCCGCAGTTCGTAAACTAGAAATGATCCAAGGGCCAGAACAGCAACAACCGTGACGCCGGTAATCCAGGTCGTTCCGAACCAGTCTTTCTCCTGACCTTTGTCGAGCACCACTTGAAGCGCTCCGATGCCGAGCGCCAACATGCCGATTCCCCAGTAATCAATGCGGGAAGAGGTTCGCCGAATATACGAGGGGTCGAACACGAAAAGCCGGGTCATGATAAGGGAAGCCAAGCCGATCGGAACGTTGATGTAGAAAACCCATCGCCAGCTGTAGCTATCCGTTAACCAGCCGCCCAAAACCGGACCGAGGAGCGGAGCCACCACGATGCCAAGTCCCCAGAACCCCATGGCTTTGCCGCGATCTTCGGGCTTGAAAGATTCCAGCAGCACGGCTTGCGAAATTGGCTGGAGACCACCGCCGCAGGCGCCTTGGATCACACGGCAAACAACGAGGAACGGCAGACTGGGAGCGAGTCCACAAAGAAAAGAAGCGACGGTGAAGCCGGTCACCGACAGCATCAGCATGCGCTTACGTCCAAAAAAATTAGAAAGCCAGCCGGTGAGCGGCAGGATGATGGCGTTGGATACGAGGTAAGAAGTTAAGGTCCAAGTAGCTTCGTCAATGGTGGCAGAAAGGCTGCCGGCAATATGCGGTAGAGAAACGTTGACGACTGTAGTGTCGAGCACCTCCATAAAGGTGCTGAGCATGACGGCGATCGCTACAATCCAGGGATTGATGCCGGTCGGCGGATATTGTTGTGAGTCGTCAGGCATATACGATTTGAAGCACGGCGAGTTGGTGCCCTGAACTCGCGTTCAAGAGAATAGATGAGCGAAACGCGAATCCCGGATTTTCTTTCAGGAAAGTTCAATCGAAACTGGGCGATGTTACGAATTTCAACCGTCGGACAACCTGCCGGAGTACAGCGATATTCTCATATCGAGTGCGAATCGCAACGCTGACGTTATGCGGTTGGCGCTACAACAGAGAGAAATTGCTCAAGGCGCGGCAGCGGCAGCAGTGCCTTTTATCGCGGCTGGATCGGTATCTGTGGTAACAGCGGCGGCGCGGTATCGCACCAGCAGGAGCGTAAGATCATCAGCCTGGCTGGCGCCGCGCGCAAAATTTTCGACCGCCTGCAAAACTAACTGCTGGAGATCTTCCAGAGGTGTTTGACCTTGTCCGTTGAGGACATCGCGGAGGCGTTGGACGCCGAAGAGCTGCTCGGCTGGGTCCATGGCTTCGCTGACACCGTCGCTGAATAGCACCATGGTGTCGCCGGGTTCCAGTTTCACGGAAACGGCCGTGTATTCCGCTTCCGGCACTAGACCCACCGGGTAAGAACCTTCGTTAAAGACGTCTTCAGCAACGCCTTTGCGGATCAGGAAGGGCGAAGGATGGCCGGCGTTGATGTATTCGAGATTTCCCTTATCGTCGAGAATGCCGAAAAACATAGTCGCATAGCGGCCGATTTCGGAGTGATCGCACAAGAATCGATTCACGTGAACGAAGACTCGGGCGGGATCGGTGCCCAACGTCATCCCCGACAGCGCGCCTTGCAACAAATTGGTGCAGAGAGCGGCGCCGAGTCCTTTGCCAGAAACGTCGGCGAGCAAAAAGGCGGTGCGATTGTCGCCCAGCGGGAAAACATCAAAATAATCTCCGCCGACCGCAAGACACGGAAAATTGATGCCGCTGACAGCGAGATGCGGATAATCGCGAAAATTTTTCGGAAGCAGAGCTTGTTGAATATCGCGCGCGATACCGATTTCCTGCTCCATGCGCTGGCGTTCGCGTTCGCGCTCGACCAGGCGAGCGTTATCGAGAATGCTGGCAGCGTCTGCAGCCAGAGCGTCGAGAATCTGGCGGTCCAGCTTGGAGAACGCGGCGGGGCGGCGCGAGTCGAGATAGATAACGCCGAGAAAATCGCCGCGCTTGATGTTGATCATCGACTGATCGGTATTTGCGCGCGACATCGCAAAGAGCGGAATCACCACGACAGCTCGCAGCCGCTGGGCAACGATACTTTGCGCAGCCTGAAGGTCCATGTCTGCTTGCGCCAGATCTTCGGTGATCACCGCGGATTGTTTACGGAGCGCCAGCTGAATGGCGGTCTGGCTGGGCGTGAGGCTCTCGGGCGGCAGGCGCACGCCACCTGCGCGGCGCGCGAGGCGCACCTTCAGTGTGCCTGCGGCGTCGACTTCCAGGAGCAGGCCACGGTCGGCGTCCGTCACCGACACGGCGTGGTCGAGCATCGTGCCGAGCACGGAATCCAGCGGAAGCTGTGAGTGCAACAGGGTCGTGGCTTCCAGCAACAAATTCAACTTGCGAAGTCCACCGCCGGTTGGCTCCGAACTGGTGATGTGCTCGATGCGCGTAAGCAGATGCGGCAGGGAATCAGTGCTGGGGTTTGCGGCCGAGCGATAAATTATCTCGTACGAGTCATCCAGACCGAAGGTAACGGCGTCGCCATCTTGAAGCTCGCGACTTTCAATTTTCTCACCGTTGACGAACAGACCGCGGCGCTGGCCGCGATCCTCGATGTAGTACTTACCGGCCTCGGTCACGATTGCAGCGCAGTTGCGCGAGATGCGGCGATCGGCGAGCTGCAAGTGGTTGCCGGTTTCCGCGCCGCGTCCGATGAGGAACGGCATTTGCGTGACGCGAACATAGCGCCGCGCGCCATCGGGAGAAACGACCTCGAGGACAGTCTCAGCTAAATTTGGAACGGTGTCCGGCATTGCTTATTAACGGCGGATTGTAGCACGCACGCGGCAAAGAACAGGTGTGCCTGTCTGATGAGAAACGGTCGTTATGAGAATCAGTGTTAGAGCAAGCGGCGGGATGCGATCGAGTCATCGAGCAAAAGGAGAATCAGGAAGCTTTGGTGAGCGTGGAAACAGGCTCGTGAATGGAACCATCCCCGTTGAGTTGTACCTTGGGAGCGAGCAACCAGTCGAGCCGCAAGGAATCGTCAAATGGCGAGCGGCGTGAAATTACGAATGCTCGTGAGGCCGCAGATCGCGCCGACGCCAACCAGCGCCTGATTCTCGGCGGGTTTACTTCGGATTTCGTTTTTGCGTCCATGAAGCGCATGTCGCAGCGAGCACAGCGGTAGGGGCAGACCCGAAGGAACGCGTGCAGGGTCTCTTCGAGCACAGTCTGCGGATCGGCCTTCCAGCACGATCTGCTAGTGCATCTCGGGCATTGATGGAACCCCGACTTGTTGCGACAGTTCCTGAGGGCCAGACGGACCAACTCACATCCTCCAAAAAAGTTTCACTAGCGAAACTGACTTAACTAAATACGAAGGGTCCGGACACAGCTTGGAAGCCAGGCACGGCAGCGTTGGGCCAACAGCGCCGAGATTAATTTATGCAATGGCGTGCCGCAGAAGCAATAGGAAAGTTAGGGGATAAACGTGATTGTAAGTACTAGGCATTGCTTATGGCCGGGCTGCCTCTGGAAATGCGTGGCAGTGCCTTCCGACGAGGTGAGTCTACGCCGACCGAGCAGATACACGCCGCACTTGGTTTGCCGTTGGTCTCCATGGAATGCGCAGCATTGGTGGGAAGCCTTTATTCGCGTAATTCTTACCTTGGAGTTGTGGCAAAGAAATAGCCGGTTCGCGGCTCCGCTATCCTTGTGCCTTCCTCTTTAGTTTCATGTACTTACGTGCATTTTTGCAACTTTGGAACCGCCGGGGGTCTAAGTTGGCAGCACCTTTTCTGGCGACTTTGTCTGGCCAAAATGAGACGACGACTTCTAATCTGGCTGCTTCTGGGGCTTGCGTGTCTGGCTCCGATGGCGAAGGCCGATGTGGCAGTTCTGCTCGAGGAGCCATACAGCTACGATGGCGCCTTGGCCGGCACAGGTCACGCGGCTATATACCTCAATCGGGTGTGCGCCGCCTCGCGGACGGTCCTCAGACACTGCCTGCCGGGCGAACCGGGTGTGGTCATCAGGCGGTATCAACGTGTTGCGGGCTATGATTGGCTGGCCATTCCCCTAAACCCTATCTCTACGCAGTTGATCGAGCTGGCGATGTTCCGTTGTTTGCAGATAGCAAATTGGAGGCGGCACTACGCGATCGATATCGGCGCAAGTAGCAGGAGCGTCGCGCGTACGAAAAGGGCTTGGCTGAAGTCACCGAACTCAAAGCCGAGGAAAAGCCGGGCTCCGAGGAAGCTTCCTGGCATCATCTTCTCGCCGCCGCCAAGTTGGAACTGGATGAACAGGGTCGCCCAGTGCTGCAGGTTCGCGCAGGCGCCATGGTCACGACCATTGGAGTCACGAGAGACAACGTCCTTAACAGCGCCGGGCCACGGGCAGTCGTTCAAGAGTTGCTGGTTGCCAGACTGCGTGAGGAACTCAAAGGCGGTCGCGCTCCGAAAATATCGGAAGCCGAGGTTCGACGCGACTGGAAGCTGCTGAAACTTGCATTTACTTCTTCAATCGAGACAAGCACCGATGCCGAACTGCGGCCGAATGGTCTGACAATCGGATCGGATTAAAGCCGACGGGTTGTCAGTGCTGCTCGAGCAATTTCAAAGTTCCAAAATTTGAAGCAGTCTACGCAGGTTCATAGAACCGCGCTCACTATCTACTTGTAAATAACTTGTCAATCCTTAAGCGCCCTTCTTTCAGCAACTTCTAACCACCATTTCATGTCGCTTTGGTTACGGAATTGCGAATCTGCAGATGGGTGCCGGTAGTTAAATCCGCATCGCTCGAAGGGCTCCAACAGTCAAGTCAAGCGTTCCGCGTTGAACGCGAGTGAGCACAAGAGAGGAACAGATTCGATTTGGAATGCGCGCTAGAGGTGTCGTCATGGTCTTTGAGTGCGCCAGTTTATAGGAGGAGTAGATGTTAAGTAGCAAGTTGATTCACCGAGGTGCAATCCTGTCATCCAGGTGGTTGGTAGTCGCAATTCTCGCTCTTCACGTAGGAGCAGGCGCAAGAGCCCAATCGACCGCCGCCTTGAGCGGAACGGTAACCGATCCTACCGGCGCTGCAGTGCCAAACGCGACTGTTGTCGCGCGTAACGTCGCCACCGGAGTCGAAATCTCGCTGACCACCGATTCCAGCGGAGCCTATCTTTTCCCGAGTCTGCCAATCGGCTCTTACCGAGTAGAGGTGACCGCAACAGGTTTCAACAAAGCCGTTCTTACCAGCCTGACTCTGCAAGTGGCCACCTCTGTTACGCGCGACATACGGCTTGAGGTTGGTCAGGTAAATCAGCAGGTAGAAATCAGCGCTGACGCAGCAGCCGTGGAAACCGCGACGACGGGCCTTGGGCAGGTCATCAGCGACAAGACTGTTCAGGAAATCCCGCTGAATGGCCGCCACTTCACCGACCTGGCATTGCTAACCACCGGCACAGTGACGCCTCCACAGAACGGTTTCCTCTCGGCGCCTTTGCGCGGCCAAGGATCGTTTGGCATTAATACCGCCGGCGCTCGCGAAGACACCACCAACTGGCTGGTCAACGGCATCAACCTGAATGATCCGGTACAGAACCAGATCACCTTCCAGCCGCCGATCGATACGCTTGCGGAAATGAAAGTCGATAACTCCTCGTTCCCGGCGCAGTACGGCCGCAATGCGGGGGCGGTGGCGAATATGGCTACTCGTTCCGGTTCGAATAATTATCACGGCGAAGCGTTTGAGTTCTTCCGCAACAACGCGCTGGATGCGAGGAACTTTTTCAATCCTTCGAAGAGCGCAACTGGCGCGCCGCTCACACAAGCGCCATTTAAGCGCAACGAGTTCGGTGGCGATTTCGGCGGGCCGCTCGTGAAGAACAAGCTGTTTTTCTTTTTGGCGTATGAAGGCCTCCGCCAGCACCAGCAACTCACGGTGTCCACTACGGTTCCAAGCGCAACGCAGAGAGCGGGAGTTACTTCGCCGGCGATCTTAAATCTGCTCACCATGATCCCCTCGGCCAATCTGGTTGGCACCGGCACGGCCGCTGATCCCGCAAGCTTCACGGGCTTTACCGGTTCCGCGCTCGCCAACGTTGCGCTGAACCAGGGCTCCGGCGATGTCGACTATGAGATTTCAGGCAAGGATCGCATCCACGGCTATTACGTGGTCCAGAAGGATCTGCGGCAGGAACCCACCGCGGGTGGCGCGGTAGCCGCCAATTTACCGAATTTTGGCGACACGCGCGACGGCTTCCGCCAACTGATGACCATCAGCGAGGATCACACTTTTTCGCCAACGTTAACGAACACAGTGCGCTTGGGCTTTAATCGCATTCACCTGACCTTCATTCCTAACACACTCACGGATCCTTCTGCGGTGGGAATCACCCAGCCTGCGGGTTCACCAGCGGCCTCTGGATTGCCCTTCTTTAATATTTCAGGCAACGCCGCGTTTGGCGGCCCTACAGGGGAGCCGCAAGGTCGCGGCGACACCACTGGAGTGTTGAACGATACCTTCAGCTGGCTTAAAGGTCGTCACTCGTTCGCATTCGGCGGAGAGATTCGCCGCGCTTACAGCAACAACATCGCCGAAAACATCGGCAGCTTCACCTTCAACACGATGACAAACTTCCTGCGCGATCAGGCGTCTGCTTACACCGTGCAGTTGGGCAACGGAAACAATAACATTTTGCAACCGAGCTATGCCGGATTCGCTCAAGACAGCTTTAAGCTCCGGCCGAACTTCACCCTCAATATTGGGCTGCGCTACGAGTGGAATTCCACTCCTTCAGAGCGCAACGGCCGCTTCACGAATTTCGATGTGGCCAGCGGAACTCTTGTGCCGGCCAATCAGCCGTTTCACACCAACAATATGAACTGGGAACCGCGCGTCGGCTTCGCGTGGGATCCCTTCAAGAACGGCAAAACATCAGTGCGTGCCGCGTACGCGATTCTGACGCAGGCTCCAACAATCAACACTGTTACAGGCCTGAGCGCGAACCCGCCGTTCGCTATTCCGATCTCGGTATCCTCGGCCACCAGCACGATCACCGTGGAAAATCCATCCGCAGCGATCACCGGCGTCAGCCTCGGGCCAGCCGCCATCGCGCCGGATTTCAACAATATGTATGCGCAGGACTGGAACCTTACGGTTGAGCGACAGGTTAGCTCGACCGTTGAGGTCAGCGTCGCGTATGTGGGCATGAAAGGCACGCACCTTCAGCTCGCGCAGAACGTGAACCAGCCATTTGTGGTCAACGATGTTTACCAATCCACGCGGCCATTCCCAGCGCTTTCTTTGGGCAGCACGATACTGCCCTCGCAGTGCGCTCCGCCACATCCGGTCTGCCCGCTCGGCACCATCAACGAAGTGAATAGCATTGGCAACTCCAACTACAACGCCTTGTGGACCACCGTGAACAAGCATTTCTCGAAGGGACTGGAACTGCTCGCCTCCTACACCTTCTCGAAGTCACTTGATTACAACTCTCTGTCGACGGGCGAGACCTACGTGCTGCAGAACGCGTACAATCCGCGCGGCGATTACGGCCCATCGGAGTTCGATGTGCGTCATCGTTTCGTTGCCAGCGGATTTTACCGCCTGCCCTTCCAGCGCAATCGAGCAGTATCGGGCTGGCAGGTTGGAGTCATCACCCAGGCGCAATCGGGCAATCCACTCAACCCAACATTGACCATCGGACCAGGACCGGGAATCTCGTTGACTGTGCGGCCGGATCTAACCGGTGCTGTTGGAACCACCGGCAATCCGTCGCAGTGGTTCACGACGAAGAGCGCATTCGTTTCACCTTGCACCCCCGCCGTGCCGCCGGCGACTTTGCCGACCTGCACTCCAGGCAATCTGGGTCGCAACGCGTTCACCGGACCGAACTTCGTGAACACCGATTTCTCCGTCTTGAAAGATACGAAGATCACCGAACGATTCAATCTCCAGTTCCGTGCGGAGATGTTTGATGTCTTCAATCATCCAAACTTCGGGAATCCGGTTCTCACAACGACTTCGGCCGCCTTTGGCGTAATCCAGAGCACGCGCTTTCCGACCGGCGACTTCGGTTCGTCACGGCAGGTGCAGTTCGCGCTGAAGTTGCAGTTCTAACAGAAATATTCAACGCTTCGGGGAGTCAGCCGAAAGGCAGACTCCCCGATTTTGTTTTTCGAGTCTATGGTTCGGATTCTGCTGTATGGATGATCTAAGTCGCGGCGGAGGCCAGCCGCCGCGTCACATAGTCCTGAATATGCGCGTCGAACAACTCATCGAGCTGCCGGGTGATAGGTCCCGGTGCCGCGGCAATCTTGTTTCCGGCAATCTCGCCTACACCGAGCAAGTTGCGATTGGTCGATGAAATGAAAACTTCATCCGCTGTGAACAGATCCTCGGGCTTTAACGCGCGTTCCACAACCGCGATTCCCGCTTCTGGCGCGATCTCAAACAGGATGCCTCGCGTGACGCCCTCCAGGCACCCGGAGTTCAAAGGTGGTGTATAAACTTTCTTATTCTTCACCATGAAAATGTTGGCGGCGGTGCATTCCGCGACTTCGCCGCGTTCGTTCAGCAGCACCACCTCGTCGAGTCCTTCGCTTTGTGCCTCGGCAACGGCCCAGACATTCGGCAGCCAGGAAATACTCTTCACGCCGCTAAGTGGAGAAGCTGCGTGCCGACCGTGCTCGCGAAGGGCCAATCGAATCGGTTCGCGATATTCAGGAAGCGCAGCCGTGCAGATGATCAGATCGGTGTCTGGCTGCTCTTCCGGTCCGCGCCAAAAGCCCACATTGTTGTAGACCAGGTAGACTCGCGCGGCGCCTTCACTCACCTTGTTCGCGCGTATCACTTCGTGAAGGTTGACCCGCACACGCGCCGCAGGAAAGGGCATCGGTAGCTTCGTGATGCCCGCATCTTTCTCCAGCCGCCGCCAGTGCCGCTCGTAAGCGAATGCTTCGCCACGAAAGATGCGCATCGTTGTAAAGATGCCCCAGCCGCAGATCAGTCCGGCTTGGCCAGGTGACAAGCGAGACTTTTCGATCGGTACCAGGTGGTCATTGTGAAAGATATTGCGGTGAATCACGCGTGCTCCTTGGAGCTCCATTGTAGCGGACACCGTGCGAGTGGCAAGCGCAGCGCTCTTCCGGAGTTCCTGCATCATCGGATCGAAGCGACTTCCGGCTGGCTCTGGCTGCGTCACCGCTTGGGCCAAAAGCGCATTTGGCTTACTATCGCTGCGCTGATTCTCCGTGACAGACAAAGGGCAACGAACTTCATGACGCAAAATCCCAAAAATCCCGCACGGCGCAAACTGTTTCGGACCGCAGCAATTGCTAGCGGATTGGCTGTCGCTGCGCGCGTTACACCTTTGCAGCCACTGCTCGCCTCCGTCCGGCAGCCATCACTCGCGAGCCACGGCGCCGCCGATGTCCCTTCGTTCGAATTTGATGAGATCACTATCGCCGAGCTGCAGGCCGGAATGACTGCCGGCAAGTACAATGCGCGCGCCGTCGCCGAAAAATATCTGGCGCGCATCGATCAGATCGATAAGAACGGCCCCGCGATCAATGCGGTGATCCAGATTAATCCCGACGCGCTCGCGATCGCGGAAGCACTGGACAAGGAACGTGCGGACAAAGGTGTTCGAGGTCCTCTCCACGGAATACCGGTGATGATCAAGGACAATTTGGACACCGCCGATAACATGATGACCACCGCGGGATCGCTGGCGCTGGTCGGATCCAAGCCCTCCAAAGATTCCACCGTCGCGGAGAAACTTCGCCAAGCAGGAGTGGTGATACTCGCGAAGACCAATCTCAGCGAGTGGGCCAACATTCGGTCCGGTCATTCCACCAGTGGCTGGAGCGGGCGTGGCGGCCAGACAAAGAACCCATATGCATTGGATCGCAATCCTTGTGGATCGAGCTCGGGTTCGGGCGCGGGAGTTTCCGCAAATTTATGTGTTGGCGCGATCGGCACGGAGACGGACGGTTCGATCGTATGTCCGTCATCCAGCAATGGATTGGTAGGCATTAAGCCGACCGTTGGATTGACGAGCCGCATCGGAATCATCCCGATTTCACATAGTCAGGACGGCGCCGGTCCGATGTGCCGCACCGTTCGCGATGCGGCCACCATGCTCGGCGCGATCACCGGTATTGACGAACAAGATCGCGCCACTGCCGAGAGCCGGGAAAAGTCGTACACCGACTACACGCAGTTCCTGAAAGCGGATGGTTTGAAAGGCTCGCGAATCGGTGTTGTGCGCCAGCGATTCGGTTTTCACGAAGGCGTCGACAAAGTGATGGAATCTGCTCTCGAAGCGTTAAAGAAAGAAGGAGCGATACTCGTCGATCCGGCCAACATCGAGACCTCTGGAAAATTCGGTGATACCGAATTCACCGTGCTGTTGTACGAACTCAAGGCGGATCTGAACGCTTATCTGGCGCAACTTGGCCCCGACGCTCCGGTGAAAACGCTGAAGGACATCATTGATTTCAACGAGAAGAACAGTGAGAAAGAGATGCCGTACTTTGGGCAGGACACTTTCATAAAGGCCGAGGAGAAAGGTCCGCTGACGACGCAGGAGTATCTTGACGCGCTTGCTAAAAACCATCAATTGGCGCGAAAAGAGGGAATTGACGCCACCATGGACAAGAATAATCTGGACGCGTTGATTGCGCCCACCGGCGGCCCAGCCTGGATTGTTGATCACGTGAACGGTGATTACTTCGGTGGGGGCAGCTCCAGCGCGGCTGCGGTGGCGGGCTATCCCAACATCACCGTACCCGCCGGCTTTATCTCTGGATTGCCTGTGGGGATTTCGTTCTTCGGTCGTGCGTGGAGCGAGCCGGTGTTGATTCGGCTGGCGTTTGCGTTCGAGCAGGCCACAAAAGTGAGAAAGGCCCCGCGATTCGTGCCGCACATAGACATCTAGCCGTAGAAAAGAATGAGGCAATCGAGCGGTAGGAAGTGAGTTCAAGAAGACAAACGCCCATCGATGATTTTTGCTGGGGTACTTGCCAGCAACGAACGCCGAAGCTGAATTGATCTGGAGTCTATCAAATGTTTTTTGCCCGACTTCTTTCTTGTGAACGAATGAATTATCTTCGTCGTCTAGCGGGTCGCGCAGCTACGACTGCGTTACTCGTCGGTATATGGTGTGCGGCCAGCGCCGATCCCCATGCTGCGGCGAGTAAAGAGCTGAAAATTTACTTTGTCGACGTCGAAGGCGGGCAGGCGTCGCTATTTGTGACGCCGACGGGAGAATCCCTGCTGATCGACACGGGCTGGGGCGGCAACAATGGACGCGATGCCGACCGCATCGCAGCTGCCGCGAAAAACGCTGGAATCAGCAAGATCGATTACGTACTGATCACTCACTTTCATGCCGATCACGTCGGCGGAGTTCCGCAACTGGTCCAAAAAATCCCGGTGGGCACATTTATCGATCACGGAGATACCCGCGAGACCGGAGCCAATGCGGATAAACTGTTTGCCGCCTACAAACAGGCTTTTGCTGATGGCAAATCCAAGCACCTCTCGGTCAAACCTGGCGATACTCTTCCTCTTAAGGGAATCAAAGCGACCGTCGTAAGCGCCGATGGCAACGTGATCGGCACGGCACTTCCAGGCGCGGGTCAGCAAAATCCGGCGTGCAAAGATGCCGCGAGACCCGCAGATGATCCTTCGGAAAATCCACGCTCGCTTGGTACGTACTTCACGTTCGGGAAACTTCGCATTCTTGACCTCGGCGATTTAACTTCCGAGAAGGAGATGGACCTGATGTGTCCGTTCAACAAGCTGGGCAAAGTGGACATCTATATCGTGTCTCATCATGGATCGTCGCCAAGCGGAAGTCCCGTGCTTGTGCATGCGATCTCCCCTAGAGTCGCCATCATGAATAACGGCGCAAAAAAAGGCGGCGCTCCCGCTACCTGGGACACTATTAAGAAAACGCCGAGCCTCGAGGATCTCTGGCAGTTGCATTATTCGGAGGAAGGAGCGGCTGCGCACAACGTCTCTAACGACTTCATCGCCAACCCTGACGGGCCGGATGCGGGAAATTACCTCGAGTTGACCGCGGGGCCTGATGGCAGCTTCGACCTCTTCAATTCGCGAACTCAGCAAACAAAGCACTACGCAGCGAAATAGCGAGTGAGCTTGGCTTGCACAGCGGAGCGAACATGATCGCGGTTGAGAATACGTTTACCGATGAGCGATAGCTCGACTCAACGCTGGCAATTGGCTTTTGTCGTCAGCGCGGCCATTGCTATTAGCTATCTCGATCGGCAAACGCTGCCGGTCGCTGTGAAGGCGATCTCACATAGCATTCCGCTGACGAACGGGCAATTCTCAATACTGCAGTCCGCATTCCTGCTCGCGTATGCATTCATGTATGCCGGAGGCGGAAGACTCGCCGACGCACTGGGGACGCGAATCGGCTTTGCGGCAATCATGATCTTCTGGTCGCTGGCGTGCGCGAGTCACGCGCTGGCCGCGAACTTCGCGATGCTGGCAGGCAGCCGCTTTCTGCTTGGTATGGGTGAGGGCGGAGGCTTTCCCGCAGCCACCCGAGCGGTTTCAGAAGGTTTCGCGGTAAAACATCGCGCCACTGCGATGGGCATCATTAATGCCGGCACCGCAGTCGGCGGCATTGTCGCGCCGCCATTGATTGCGTTGATCGTAAGTTATTTGAGCTGGCGATGGGTTTTCGTCGTCACCGGCGCTGCGGGATTGCTTTGGACGACGTGGTGGTTGCGCTCGTACACCTCAGCGGGCAGGGAAGAGTCTGGGTCAAACAAAACGACAGGATTGCCGGCCAATAACGATGCGAATGGGTTAGACAGCATACGCTGGATTGATTTGCTGAAAGTTCGCGAAGCTTGGGGATTGATGTTTGCAAAATCTCTCAGTGACGCGGCTTGGTATTTCTATTTGTTCTGGCTGCCGAAGTATTTGTATGACGCACGCAACTTCGACGTTAAGGCGGTCGGCGCATTCGCCTGGATTCCGTATGCCGCCGCTGGAGTTGGCTGCATCGTAGGCGGGTGGTTTTCGAGCTATCTTGTGCAGCGTGAGTTTTCAGTCGGCTTCGCCAGAAAATTGGCACTGGGCTTGAGCGCATCGGTAATGCCGCTGATCATTCTGGTGCCGCACGTTCAGGTGTCGTGGGCGATTCTGATTTTCAGTTTGGCGTATTTTGGTCAACAGTCGTGGTCAACGCTGGTGATGGTGTTGCCGACCGATCTATTTCCACGTCGCGTGGTCGGCTCGGTCGCAGGCTTGGTAGGATTTGGCGGCGCGATGGGCGGCATCGCGTTCGGCCAGCTGGTTGGATATCTGCTGGATCATGGATTCGGTTACGCCATTGTGTTCGCGCTCGCGGGAACGTTCCACGTGGCGGCATTCGTGTTGATTCTCGCAACGGTGCCAATGGTGCAGCCGCTCGCGTTGGAACGTAAACTGAGTTATCGAGGAGCGGCATGAAGATCAAGGAAATTCGCACGCGCGTAGTGACCTGGCGCGGGAAAACCGTGCCGCTGCCACCCCACTTCTGTACGAATCCGATGGAACTGCTCGATCTTCCGCAAGCCTCGATGAGCACGTTCACGTTTCACGGCTGGCTGGTGGTCGAAATCTTTGCCGATGACGGCAGCGTTGGCATCGGGAACGCCGCACTTGCCCCGCAAATCTGCAAGCAGGTCATCGATCTTTATCTCAAGCCGCTGCTGATCGGCCAGGATCCCTGGGACATCGAATTTTTGTGGCAGCACATGTATCGCAAGACGATGGCGTTCGGCCGAAAGGGAATCGGCATGACCGCGATCAGCGCAGTGGACATCGCGCTCTGGGATTTGCTGGGTAGATCGGCAAAGCAACCAGTGTTTCGATTGTTAGGTGGCAGAACGAAGCAAAGGATTCCCGTGTACGCAAGCCGCTTGTACAGCGTACCGCTAAGCGAACTCTCCGACGAGGCCAGGCACTACAAGAACGAAGGCTACAAGGCAATGAAGCTCCGATTCGGCTGGGGACCCACTGACGGCGCAGCAGGCATGCAGCGCAATATTGAGCTGGTTCGCGCGGTGCGCGAAGCGGTTGGCGATGGTGTTGATGTGATGGCTGACGCCTACATGGGTTGGACGCTGGACTATGCCAAGCGCATGCTGCCGCTGCTGGAACCGTTTCATTTGCGCTGGCTGGAAGAGCCGGTGATCCCGGATGATATTCACGGCTACTCGGAACTGAAATCGTATGGCCGCGTTCCCATTGCTGGAGGCGAGCACGAATTTACGTTGTACGGATTCCGAGATCTGCTGGAAGCGCGCGCCGTGGACTACATTCAGTTCGATACCAACCGAGTGGGAGGCATTTCGCAAGCGCGCAAAATCGCAGCCCTTGCGGAAGCGCATTCGATTCCGGTAATTCCACACGCCGGGCAGATGCACAATTTCCACGTAGTGATGGCCAGCCTCAATTCGCCGATGGCGGAATATTTTCCGGTTGTGGACGTCGAGGTTGGGAACGAATTGTTCTGGTATATCTTCACTGGGGAGCCGAAGGCGAAGGGCGGATATATCGATCTCGACGAAAATGTGCCGGGATTGGGTTTGACCATCAACGAAGAGGCGTTGAAACAGTTTGAAGTGATCGGTTAAGTCGGCACCCGCGTGATGGGAGCGAATGGCTCGATGATTCGTTTAGTGCAGTTGAAGAAGGGCGATGAGCGGCGCGTGGCGATTGTCGAGGAACCACGCTTGCGTCTGCTCGAAGGTGTGTCTTCAACTTACGAGCTCGCGAACGCGGCGATCGCTCGCGGCGCGAATCTAAGCGGCACGGTAACTGCCCACGGCACTGAACAATTCCTAGATTACGATGCCGTTTATGGTGGCCGGTCGGAATGGCGATTGCATCTTCCGTTCGAACACCCGAACGAACCAGCCCGGTGCATGGTTTCGGGAACAGGGTTGACCCACCTCGGCAGCGCGCAAGGACGCAACGCCATGCACATATCCGCAAAAGCGGGTGTGCCGATCGCAGTGACAGAGGCAGCTGTCGCCGTTGAGCAGATGACCGACAGCATGAAAATGTTTCGCTCGGGGCTGATGGAAGGTCGACCTGAGGCAGGGCGAATTGGAATCGCGCCGGAATGGTTCTACAAAGGAAGCGGAGCTGCGTTGCGTGCGCATGGCGAAGCTCTGGAAATTCCCGCGTATGCTGAAGACGGCGGAGAAGAGGGGGAAGTGGCGGGAGTTTATTTGATAGGTGACGACGGACGCCCGCGGCGCATCGGATTTGCTGTGGGCAACGAATTTTCCGATCACCAATTCGAGAAAAAGAACTATCTAAACCTGGCTGGTTCGAAGCTGCGCACGTGCGGACTGGGGCCTGAGTTGGTGATCGATCCGGAATTTCGGGACGTAGCAGTTGAAGCAAGCATCGAGCGCGGCGGAAACGTAATCTGGTCAAAGTCTTTTCGCAGCGGCGAAGATGCGATGTGCCATAACCTGCAAAATATCGAGCATCATCATTTCAAATTCGAAGCTCATCGCAGCCCTGGTGACGTGCACGTGCATTTCTTCGGAACAGCAGCTCTAAGTTTTGGCGATGGAGTGAAGCTGCAGGATGGCGACGTCATGCAGGTCGCAGTGGAAGGCTTCGGGCGCGCGTTACGAAATCACGTACGTGTAGCCGGCTTGCCAGCAGATTTAGTCAGCACAATTCCAATGAAGTGAGGAGGTGGTTATGGCGAAACCTCGAGTGGCGATTCTAGGCCTAGGGATTATGGGTTCAGGGATGGCCGGGCGTGTTTTAAGCGCAGGATTCCCGCTGGTTGTATTCAACCGGAATCGCGACAAGGCCGCGCCGCTCGCCGCCAAGGGCGCGACGGTAGCCAATTCAGCAAAAGAAGCGGCATCGCAGGCCGACATTGTCATCAGTGTAGTAGCAGATGACACAGCCTCGCGCGAAGTCTGGCTGGGCGAAAATGGGGCGCTGGCAGGCGCGACACCGGGTTCAGTGCTGATCGAATCCAGCACGCTGACGGTTGGCTGGGTACAACAGCTGGCACAATCCGCGGCATTGAAGAAATGCGAGTTCCTGGATGCGCCGGTGACCGGATCGAAGCCCCACGCCGCGAACGGCGAATTATTTTTTCTGGTAGGTGGTCCCGCAATCGCGCTCGAAAAGGCGAAAGAAGTTTTGGCAGCAATGAGCCGCGGTCTTATGCACCTCGGCGCGCAAGGAAGTGGAGCGCGGATGAAGCTGGTGAACAATTTTGTGTGCGGCGTGCAGGCCGCGGCGCTGGCCGAAGCGGCGTCTCTGATTCAAAAGGGCGGACTCGACGTGGAGAAGGCATTCACGGTCCTGGCGAATGGCGCGCCGGGTAGTCCGCTGGTGAAGACACTGATTGAGCGAGTTGCGTCAGGAAGTCCTGACGTCAACTTTGAGCTGCGGTTGATGGCGAAAGATCTTGGTTACGCCGTTGACGATGCGTCAAGAAACGGGATTGCGCTGGAAACAGCGAGCGCCGCACTGGACGTGTTCAAACGCGCGATCGAGCGCGGTCACGGCAACCAGGATATGTCAGCAGTGATTACCGCCACGCGCAGCGCCACTGCTTGACCAGCTGGTTAACCCAAACCTAAAAAGCGGATGGCGTTTTCTTTCAAGATCAGAGGACGAACTTCGTCTTTAATCGCGATTTTGGCGAAGTCAGCCAGCCAGCGATCGGGGGTGATCAAAGGAAAATCGGAGCCAAAGAGCATTTTTGTCTTGAGCAGCGTATTGGCGTATTGAATCAGCGTCGGCGAAAAATATTTTGGCGACCAGCCGGATAGATCGATGTAGACCTGCGGTTTGTGCAGGCACACGGAGATCGCCTCGTCCTGCCACGGAAATGACGGATGCGCCATAACGATCGGCATATCTGGAAAATCGACGGCGACATCGTCAATGTCCATGGGATTGCCGTATTTCAGACGGACGCCGCCTCCGCTTCTCATTCCGCTGCCAATACCGCTGTGCCCAGTGTGGAAGATCACCGGCAGCTTCGCGTCCGCGAGAACTTGGTAGAACGGGTAGACAGATCTGTCGTTTGCCTGGAATTGCTGGATGGGTGGGTGCAGCTTGAATCCGCGAATACCACCTGCGGCGATCAAGCGGCGCGCCTCGTGGACAGCTGTGGGCCCTCGTGTGGGGTCGACGCTGGCAAACGCGATCATCACGTCGCTGTTTTCCGCCGCGATTTCCGCCACGCGATCGTTCGGCAGTTGCTTGCGGCCCGTTAACCGCTCGTCGACGGAAAACACCACGCAGGCCATCTTGCGTTCGCGATAATATGCCGCGATTCCCGCCTCGCTGGGAAGTTCGCTTCCCACGCTGAAGTATCTCTGAGCCGCCTTATTCACGTCGCTGCCGTCGGCGTGTGAGTCAATGTGAACGTGAGTGTCGATAGCGACGAGATTTTGGACATTTAGGCCCGTTGAAGTAGACATGGGTCCCCGTTGTCGCTGCAATCAAAGATCGACAGGTCCGATTCAGCAATGATTCTGCCCAAGAAATCGCGGGAAGCCAACGATCCCGGGGCTTAAGTCAATCGGACGGAAGATCCTTCTACGAGGCTAGGAAAATAGAGGGCCGAGGCATCGTCGCCTCGACCCTCACTGACCAGCCTTGGTTACACCGCTGGAGCGGCGAACCGATGTGCCATTTCACTGGAGCGCTAAAGTGCAGCGCAAACGGACTTAACCTCCGTGTAATGCTCGAGCACTTCGTGCCCCATTTCGCGTCCCCAGCCGGACTGCTTGTAGCCGCCAAACGGAAGAGCAGGATCAAATACGTTGTAGCAGTTGATCCACACTGTACCGGCACGGAGCTTCGAAGCAATCTTGTTGGCTTTCTTGATGTCGCGCGACCACACGCCCGCGGCCAAGCCGTAGATGGAATTGTTGGCTTTGTCGATGACTTCGGCAGGATCGGTGAAAGGAATGGCGGTGACCACCGGCCCAAAAATTTCTTCCTGAACGACTTTCATGTTTTCGGTGGTGTCCACGAGCACCGTCGGCTTCACGAAATAACCTTCGGTTCCGTGGCGTTCGCCGCCAGCAACCGCTTTCGCCCCTTCTTTCTTACCCGATTCCAGATAACTGCAAACGCGGTTGAGTTGCTCCTCGGAGACGAGCGGTCCCATGTCGGAGTCGGGATCAAAGCCCGGTTTGACGCGGATTTTCGCCGCGGTCTGCGCCATGCCATCTACCACTTTGTCGAACGCTTTCTTCTCGACATAGAGGCGCGAGCCAGCGCAGCAGCACTGACCGTGGTTGAAGAAGATGGCGCTGGCGGCTCCGGGGATGGCGGAATCGAGATCGGCGTCTTCCAGGATAATGTTGGGAGATTTGCCACCAAGCTCGAGCGAGACCTTCTTCAGATTGCCGGCGGCAGCTTGAATGATGAGCTTGCCGACTTCCGTTGAGCCAGTGAAGGCAACTTTGTCGACATCCGGGTGCGCGGCGAGCGCGGCGCCGGCAGTGTCTCCGTATCCAGCCACAATGTTGACAACGCCTTCGGGAAATCCGGCTTCCTGAATCATTTCGCCGAGCAACAATGCAGTTAGCGGAGTCTGCTCGGCCGGCTTGAGAACAATCGTGCACCCTGTGGCCAGCGCGGGACCGAGTTTCCATGCCGCCATCAGCAACGGGAAATTCCACGGAATAATTTGGCCAACGACACCTACGGGTTCGCGAACGGTGTAGGCCAGGAACTTCGAAGGCGAGCTCAGGGTCAGCGGAATGGTGTTGCCTTCGATCTTGGTGGCCCAGCCAGCGTAGTAGCGCAACGTTTCAATCACCAGCGGTAGATCGGCGATGCGCGCGATTTTCAACGGTTTGCCATTATCGAGCGATTCGAGCTGCGCGAATTCTTCGAGATGCTGCTCGATGAGGTCGGCGAGTTTCCACATGAGTTTGCCGCGACCTGCGGGAGCCATGCGGGACCATCCGCCGCTCTCGAAAGCTGCGCGCGCCGCCTTCACGGCACGATCGATGTCTTCGCGATCACCTTCCGCCACGTTGGCGAGGACCTGGCCGGTGGCAGGATTATACGAAGCGAAAGTCTTGCCGGAAGCGGAGTCCACCCACTTGCCGTTGATGAGTAGTTTCTGTTTGCGAGAGACGAAACTCGATACGTTCGAATTGATAGCGGGAATGCTTACTGCGGTTGCCATATAGTGCTCCTTTCCCTTCGTGGGGAAGTGTGACATTTGGCCGGTGGAATTCGATCCATACCAAAAGGCAGTGGAAGGCGCCAGCCGAGTTGCTTGAGGGCCTCGTGGCCCAACCGATGATTGAGTGGGCCGATGGGCAACGTCGAACCTACTCCTGCGTGCGGAGGATTTCAAGCGTTCGAATGCTCGGCTGGCCGAGAGATGCTGTTCACCTTCGCGTCAGAAATTTTCTTGGGCGCTGGTTCTTTTTTTCGGAGCTCGATCGGTAAGTGCATCCTCACAACTGTATTTGCTAACCTATGCCGCCTCGATGCATGTCTGCCTTTTACGCGAAGGATGAACCATGGCCCTTGATCCGAAACGAATGGTTGCAGAACTGAAGGAACTCCGCGCACTTACCGGAGACGAAAATGGCGCGCAGCGTGTGGCGTGGACGGATACGTGGTTGAAGGCGCGCGAGTGGTTTGCGGAGAAACTGACGGGACTTCCGGTCGAGCATCACTGCGACGCAGCAGGAAATAGCTGGGTGACGCTGCCCGGCAAGTCCGAAAAAGCGCTGCTGATCGGTGGGCATCTGGATTCGGTTCCAAACGGCGGGTGGTTGGACGGCTCGTTGAACGTTTTGGCGGCGCTCGAGATTTTGCGCCGGATCTCCGGAGAATTTGGCGGCAAGCCGCCGGTTACGGTTCGCGTGGTGGATTGGGCGGATGAGGAAGGTGCGCGATTTGGGCGTAGCTTGCTGGGCTCGTCCGCGTTTGCCGGCAACTCGAGCGTTGCCGCGGATCGTGTTCGAAGCGATCGCGACGGAACGAAGATGGAAGATGCGCTGCGACGTTGCGGGGTGGAGATCGACCGTTTTCCCGAAGCCACGAAAGAGCAGAAAAATGCCGGCGCTTACATCGAATTGCACATCGAGCAGGGCCCGGTGCTGGAGCGCATGGGGCTGCCGCTGGCTACGGTCCTTGGGACCAAAGGCGTCGAGCGGCACGCCATCACCTTTCACGGCCAGGAAGCGCACTCAGGTTCCACACCGATGAACGCGCGCCGAGATGCACTGGCTGCGGCCGCGAAACTGGCACTCGAAATTCGAACGATCGCCGGCAAGCATGCCGATGCCGTGTGTACGATGGGCAGCGTTAAGACATTCCCGGGAATAGTTACCGCGGTTGTTGGGCGATGCGAGGCTACGCTGGACCAGCGCGATCTGGATCCTGCGGTACTCGCCGCGATGTTTCGCGAAGCGCGCGAAGCGAGCGAGCGTTTTGCCCGCGAGGAACGGTGCACCGTCGAATGGTCGCGCATCTGGAACATCGAGCCGATCGCTTTTCATCCGAAGCTGCTCGATTTGTGTGATGAATCGATCCGCGAAGTTGCAACCGAGACGCACCGCATGCCCTCTGGCCCACTGCACGATGCGGCGGAAGTTTCACGTGCGGGCATTCCCACGGTCATGATGTTCGTGCAGTCCGTAGGCGGCATTAGCCACAACAAGATCGAAGACACTCGCGAAGAGCATCTTGAACTCGCAGTCAGAGCCTTCGACCGACTCGCGTCGAAAGCGATGGCTTACTTAAGCTGATTCGCTGATTGCACTCGCTCAGGACGATAACTTGACATCGCTGATCTGGATCGTGGGCTTCGTATTTGTGTAGTTGGGAATATCGTCGCGTAAGTCTCCAAAAACGGGAAGAAAAGCCGCCATAAAGGCATCGAGCGAATCGAACGTTAAATGCCCGATCGCAAGAAACGGGGCTGGAGAGCCGATTTCGCCGCCCGCGATTCCTTCTTCGACGGATACGGCCTTGAGTGCCGCACCTAATAACCGCTGCGCCATCGGAATGTGCTTTCCGCAATAGTAGGCCATATCGAATGTGTTGCCTGCTCCATTTGGGTACATCACGCTGACTCGAACCATTTGCGCACCTGCCTGAGAATAGATTTCCAGCGCGCGAGTGTAACGCGGCGGCGCGAACATTCCTACTGTCGCTGGCGATCAATCTCAAGCAGAATGTCGGTCAAGGAACAACGCGATTTTGATCGTCACGGGTTTCACTTTGTCAGATAAGAGGACCAGGTAATGCCTTCTGCTTCGGAAATGCGCGCCGATCATGTCGGCAGCTTCCTCAGGCCTTCCGAGTTGTTAGAGGCACGTCGCAATTCGGAGAACAATTCCGCACAGCTTCGAGCGCTCGAAGACAAGCACATTCGCGACGTCCTGAATCGGCAGAGAGATCTTGGATTCCAGATTTTTACCGACGGCGAGCTGCGCCGGCGAAATTTTATGAGCGACTTTACGGATGCCGTCGAAGGGTTCGATCTGAGTGGCGCGGTTGCGAGAACGTGGCAAGCCGGGCGGGAGAAAAATCAGCCGGTCAGCAGTGTTTCCGGAATCGTAACCGGCGCATTGCGCCAGACGCGCCCGTTGACTGGGCACGAATTGCCGTTTCTCAAGGCGAACGCTCCCGGTGCCATCAAAATGACATTGCCGAGCGCCACGCAGTTCCCCGCAATCGCGTTCAAGCGCGGGGTTACCGACAGGATTTACAAAGATCACTCCGCGCTATTGGCGGTGATCGTGGAAATCATGAAGAAGGATCTTGCTGAGCTCTCGTCGCAAGGCGTCGCCTACATCCAGATCGACGCCCCGCGTTACAGCTATTACATGGATCCGAAATGGCGCGAGTGGATTCGTGCGGAGATGGGTCAGGACCCGGATGCCGCACTTGGCGAAGCGGTGAAAGCCGATAACGCTTGTTTTCAGGCGGCGCGTCGGCCTGGGGTGACACTCGCGATTCATTTGTGTCGAGGGAACAATCGCAGTCATTGGTACGCCGAAGGCGGCTACGATGCGATCGCTGAAAAATTATTTGGCACGCTCGAGGTGGATCGATTTCTGCTCGAGTATGACGACGAGCGCTCGGGGACATTCGAGCCGTTGCGCTTCGTCCCGAAGGGGAAAACAGTGGTGCTTGGATTGGTGAGTTCCAAGGTCCCAGATTTGGAGAGCCCGGATCAACTCGCGAAGCGAGTGGAAGAGGCTTCGAAATTCGTTTCGCTGGAGAATCTAGCGCTGAGCCCGCAGTGTGGATTCGCATCCACGGCTGAAGGGAATCTGATCACTGAGGACCAGCAGTGGGCGAAGCTCAAGCTGGTTGCGGACACCGCCCGCAAGATCTGGGGAATGTAAAATCAAAGAAGCCGAGTCGACGGGGATTCGACACCATTAAGGCTTGTCGGAGGTTCAGAGTTCGAAGAAAACCGTTTCGTTGGCTCCCTGAAGAACCACATTCCAGTCCAGTGAACCTTGGGGCGCCTCGACCTTTTTGGCGATCAACGTTTGGCGCCGTGGCTCTTCCACCAGACCCAGCACAAAGTCTTCGGTATTAGCTGGATCGCCGGGAAAGTACATGCGTGTCACCAGTCGGCGCAAAAGGCCGCGCGTTAGTATGGAAATCGCCAGATGTGGAGCTTGCAATGTTGGTTTGCCATCTGGGCCTTCGGGTCCCGGAACCCTGCCCGGCTTGATCGTCGAAAAGCGAAACATGCCGTCTATGTCCGTGGCTATCCGGCCGAAGCCGCTGAACTCTTTTTCGATTGGCTTATCTTGGACATCCTCGGGATGCGCATACTTGCCGTATGAATTGGCCTGCCAGATTTCGATTATGCCATCCGGAACGGGCTTCGCATCGCCATCCAATATTCGCCCGCTGATGTTGACCCGTTCGCCGGCCGCGCAGGGCGCGGCAAGGTTGTCGCGATAAAGTCGAGATAAACCGATGCTGAAGAATGGACCAACCGTCTGCCACGTTGTCGCCTGGAGTGTCACTTTCGTGCACCGTGCGAGTGAGAATTGTCTTCGATCGGAGTGGATTCGCGTCCGCTCAAAACAATATCGAAGCGATAGCCGAGCGCCTCGAGCGGAATGGTCGTGTCCCAATCGAATTTGGAGATCAAGCGGTTGCGTGCAGCTTCGTCCGCGGTGCAGTTGAAAATCGGATCGAAAGGTATCAGCGGATCGCCGGGAAAAAACATCTGCGTGACCAACCGCGTAGCGAAGGCCGGCCCGAAGACCGACATGTGAATATGCGCCGCGCGCCATGCATTTTGGGTGTTCGTCCATGGATACTCGCCCGGCCGAATCGTTACGAAACGATAGCGGCCTTCCGAATCGGTCAAGGTATGTCCGCATCCGGTAAAGTTGGGGTCGAGTGGTGCATTGTGCTGATCGTTGTTGTGAAGATAGCGGCCGGCGGAGTTCGCTTGCCAGATCTCGATCAACGTATCCCGCAAAGGGCGCTCGTCTTCGTCCATCACGCGGCCGCTGACGATGATCCGCTCACCCAGCGGCTCACCGACATGTTGGCGCGTCAGGTCGCTAGCTTTTACATCGCAGAATTCGGTGCCGAAGACCGGCCCGGTGATTTCCGTAAGTGTGTGTGGAAGATGAATCAGCCGCGCGATAGGTGCGCGTTTCGCCGACGAAACATAGGGCGGATGCAAATACGGAGGCTGCGTGCCAGGAGCACATCTACGATAGCCTTTGATCGCAGCCAAGAACGCGCTCTCCTTTATCACGGCTTTCGCTAGGAACTTAAGTGCGCTGCGCCATAATCCAGATCGGAGCGCCACTTACGCCGCTCACTTGATCCTGTGGCCTGCGCACGCAGACACGGCTCATCGCTGCTCTCACCTTAGCTGAATTTTGCCGAGACGCAAAGGAGGGCTAGATCCGCTACTTCTCCAACTGCTGCACGGCGTTGATGGCTTGGGTGGCCGTTACGCGCGTCGCATTCGCTTGGTGCTTGGCGAGCATCGTCTGCGCGCCATTCCAGATCAACTGAAGCCCCGCAAAGATTGCCACGGCCGCCACAACTGTCTTCAGCCTTCTCGCCGGCACCACGCGAGCCAGCGCGCATCCAAGCAGCACGCCGGGAATTCCGCCGGCCAGCAATTGCACCAGTACTCCCATATTCATCGCGCCGAACGTCCAATGAAACGCTCCGCCTATCACCGCCAGCACCAATCCAAACACCAAGTCCGTCCCCACCACTTGCGGTGCCGTCAATTCCGTGTAGTTCAACATCAGCACCGTTCCCAGAGCTCCGGCACCCGCCGACGAAAATCCCGATTCAATCCCGATCGGCAGCGCGACCCACGGCAGCCAGCGCGAATTCTTCCGCGCAAAATCCGGTCGCTGCACGCGCGGCGCAAATGTGATGCTGGAAGAAAGTGCCAGAAGAACGCCGAGCAGGATCACCACTACTGGATTTCCGGCCTCGCGCCCAACCAGTTTTAGAAAGAATGTTCCGATCAGCAGTCCCGGAATAGCGCCGCCTAGCAAAAGCCACAGATACCGCCCGTTGAAGTGTTTTCCCGCAAGATAAAATGGTGCTGCAATCAATCGCACAATCCCGGCAAACACAAACGCGGTTCCTACCGCTTCGCCGGCCGTTAATCCGACGATCAGCACCAGGGCAGGCACGGTAAAGCTGCCTCCGCCGATGCCGGTCATGCCGACCGCCAGCGCAATCAGAAATCCGATGGCAACATTCATCCGCGTGTCCGCTCCGAAAACGTGTGAATGCCGCACTCCAGCTTATTTCCGCCCCACCGCCCCGATCGCGGGTTGTTCGGATCAGCCGGCAAGGCCGTGCAAGGTTCGCACCCGATGCTCAAATAGCCGCCGTCGTACTGGGGCAAATGCGGAATACCGTTCGCGTTCGAGTAATCCCAAACCTGTGTCCAATTCCAGTCCGCGAGCAGACTCACCTTCCACAACTGCTTGCCTGTCGGGAGCCGATGCAGTTCCACTTTTTTCAAATTCGCGCGCGTAGGCGACTGCTCCCGCCGTAATCCCGTGAACCACACATCAAATCGCTCGAGTGACCGCATAAGCGGCTCTACTTTCCGCAATTGGCAACATCGTGTCGGATCGCTTACATACAAAATCCCAAACGCCGATTCCTGCTGCGCCACAGTCTGCTGAGGGATTGCATTCACCAGGTTCAGTGACCACTCTTTGGTCATGCGGTCGCGATATTCATACGTCGCCGCAAAGTGATAGCCCGTCTCTAGAAAAATCACGGGAACATCCGGAATCCGCCGCCGCAGCAAATGCGCCACGGCCATGTCTTCCACCTGAAAGCTGCTCGTCAGGCACACGCGGGCGTTGGGATTCGCAGCCAACACCGTGTCGAGCCCCTGCTCCGCGCCCAATTGTTCGATCTGTTCTGCGATTTGCTCGACGCTCATCAATTCACCTTCCGCGGATCGTTCGCCGTCGGCCTCAGTCGTAGCGTTTGCGCAAATGCCAGCGCCGCCGTGACGATCTGCTGATCAGCGTCGGATTCGCCCTCCGCTACAGTTGTCGCATCGAAAAAAGCATCTGAATCCTGGCCTATAGGATCTGCGGCACCCGAAAGGATCACGACGCAACCCGTGTCTAACGCTACGCGCAACACATCGCCGATCGCGTGGTGAGCGATCGTCGCGCCGTTCACATGCACCGCCGCAAAGCCTTGCTCAAACAGCGTCCGTTCCACCTTGGCGCCAGCTTCAGCGCGATCGCCCACGTAAACCACGCCCGCATGATGTCCGTTTCGCTCCAACCGCTCACGTGCTGTTACGCCCGCGCTGCCAAATGCACCGTGCGCTAACTCCTCGTCAGCTGCGTCCATTGTCGCGTCAACCGCGGCCTCGATCATGCCCGCCCCAACAGTCGCATTCGACAGCGGATCGATCACAATGAAGCTTCCAGTCGTCCGATTGCGAGAGTAGGAGTCAAAAAACAACGGTACGTTCGCCTCGAACTCCACCGACGCAATTTCATTCATCTGCAGATGGTTTGCATTTTCGCGCGCCAGCGTATTCACATTCACGCGATGCAAAATGCGCATAGCACGAATCTTCGTCTGTCTCGCAGTGTGCTTCACCAAGTACGTCTTGCCTAACTCCAGTGGCTCGGCGTGCAGCCACACCAACATGGAACGGAATCTCCGCGCTGCATGCGGCGTATTGTCCGCGGCCACCAGCATGTCTCCGCGGCTTAGATCGATCTCATCGCGCAAGCGCAGCGTCACAGACATTGGCGCAAACGCCCCCGGCAAATCGCCGTCGTATGTGACGATCGCATCAACACGCGTTCGCTGCCCCGAGGGCAGGGCCATCACCTCATCGCCCGGCCTGACCACTCCGCTCGCCACGCGCCCCGCGAATCCACGAAATCCCGCATCCGGGCGAATCACCGTCTGTATCGGGAATCGTAGGCTCGCATGCGTATCGATCGCCGGGAGCGGCACTGTCTCGAGATGTTCCAGCAGCGTGGGTCCGTCATACCAATTCATGCGCACGCTGCGATCCACAACGTTGTCGCCTTCAAGCGCGCTGATCGGGATGCAGCGGACATTCGAGATACCCAATTCCGTTGCTAGCTGCAGAAAATCTTGCTCGAGTCGCGTGAACACATCTTCGTCGTAGGCAACGAGGTCCATCTTGTTTACCGCCGCCAGTACGTTGCGAATTCCCAGCAGCGAAGCGATAAACGCATGCCGCCGCGTCTGGGCCAGAATTCCTTTGGTTGCATCGAGCAGAATCACCGCGAGATCGGCCGTCGACGCGCCTGTAGCCATGTTTCGCGTGTACTGTTCGTGCCCGGGCGTGTCGGCGATGATGAATTTTCGCCGCGCGGTCGAAAAATAGCGGTATGCCACGTCGATGGTGATCCCCTGCTCGCGCTCTGCTCGCAATCCGTCGGTCAGCAGCGAAAAATCGATCGGCCCTGCGGCGCGATTTACTCGGCTTTTCTTCACCGAAGCCAGTTGGTCCTCGTAAACTGCTTTTGAGTCATGCAGCAATCGCCCGATCAGCGTCGATTTGCCGTCATCAACGCTGCCCGCTGTCGTAAAGCGCAGCAGTTCCGTATTCAGATCCTGCTCAAGAAATTCGGCGAAGCTTCGTGGCTCCCGTTCGTGCGAGAGAGAAATCATCAGAAATATCCCTCACGCTTCTTGATCTCCATCGACCCTTCTTCATCGTGATCGATCGCGCGGTTTTCTCGCTCCGACCGCCGGAATGAAATCATCTCTTCGATAATCTTGGGTAACGTATCGGCATCCGAACGAATCGCGCCGGTGCACGGCACGCAGCCCAGCGAACGCATCCGGCACTTCACCAGTTGCGTTTTTTCGCCTGCCAGCAACTCACGGTTATCGTGAATTACTACAATTGAGCCGCCCCGAATTACCGCCTCGCGCTCTTTCGCAAAGTACAGTGGCACGATGGGGATCTGCTCCACGTGGATGTACAGCCAAATGTCCAGCTCGGTCCAGTTCGATAGCGGAAATACTCGAATGCTCTCGCCTTTATCGATTCTCGAATTGAAAATGTTCCACAACTCGGGCCGCTGATTCTTCGGATCCCATTGCCCCAATGAGTCGCGGAAGGAATAAATCCGCTCCTTCGCTCGCGATTTCTCCTCGTCGCGCCGCGCACCGCCAAATGCCGCATCGAATCCGCCCTCGGTGAGCGCATCCAGAAGCGACTTCGTCTTTAACAGGCCGCAGCACTTCTGCGTTCCCAGCACGAAGGGATTCGCGCCCGCGTCCAGTGCTTCTTGATTTTTGTGCACAATCAATTCCGCGCCGATCTCCCGCGGGTAGCGGTCGCGAAACTCAATCATCTCGGGAAATTTGTAGCTGGTATCGACATGCAGCAGTGGGAATGGAAAGTTGCCGGGATAAAACGCCTTCTGCGCCAGCCGCAGCATCACCGATGAATCTTTTCCGATCGAATACAGCATGACCGGTCGCGCAAACTCCGCCGCTGCCTCACGCAGTATATGGATGCTCTCCGCTTCCAGCGCTTGCAAGTGGTTCAATCGCCGAACCGCCGGCGTTTCCGCCAGCTGCGGCACGGCCCCACTAAGCTGCGTTTCGTCGAAAGAAATTCCCGATACTTGGCTCATGTCCTCACTCAAATCTGGTGTCTAAAAACAAAAAACCCACCTGCCGGATCATCGGCGGTGGGTCGGCTGCAATCTCAGTGTAGTTCGCGCTTACAAATCGAGCTCTTCACCTGAAATAGACACCGCGGCCCTCGCCGTCAGCAGCTGACGACAACAACAACAGACCGCGTTCTTCAGCGTAAATCTCATCTTCAAAATCATAACCCATCCGACCGACATTTCAACCGATTTTCTCCAAGCGCGAAAAATCCGCTTACGTGCTCTGCGTACCATAGGTGCCCCGCTACGGCCCTGCATCTTGCTTGCCTTGATCCGTCGCCGAGCAGTTGCAGTTCCCGTACGGGAGGGGCTCGTCCCCTCCCGGGCGTAATCTTCAATCCCGGTTCAACACGAAGCTCCTCCAACTGCACCCATCCTGCAGCCGCGCCTCACCAAACCAGCTTCAACCCAAACTGTACCTGCCGCGAAGTCGTCGCCGTCGAAGTAATCACTCCCGCCGTAGGCGAAGCCTCGCCCGTCGCGGCGGCAAACACTACGGGATTCGGCGTATTGAAGTTGGTATGGTTCAGCAAATTGAAAAACTCCGCGCGGAACTTCAGGTCCAGACGTTCCGTCAACACAAACCTCTTCGCCAGCGACAAATCGGTGGTCACCAACGACGGCCCTCGCAGAGTATTTCGTCCCGCATTCCCATAAGTCCCCGGCAGCGGCTGAATAAACGCACTGGGATTGAAAAACTGGTTCGGCCCGCCTTCAATCACGTTCCCGGCAAAATTCGGATTCACAGAGGGCCGCACCGGATTGCGCGTATCTCCATCGTTCGACGGGTTGTACGAAAGCTGCGGCGTGAATGGCACTCCCGACTGCACGGTCTGAATTCCGCTGACTTGCCAACCATCGATCAATTTCTGCACCAACGCTCGTGAACTCGCGAAACGTCCGCGTCCAAACGGCAAATCATAGGTTGCATTGATCACTGCGGCGTGCGTGACGTCGAAAGACGCCCGTCCGTAGTCCACCCGCGGCAGCAGCGGATTCGACGAAAACGCCGGTGAGTTTGTGGCCACGCTGGTGTTCATGCTGTCCCCATCATTCAGCGCCTTCGAGAAAGTGTATGCGCCCCGGAATTGTAAACCGCGTGCCAGCCTCCGGTTCACATCCACTTCCAACCCGTGATACGAGCTGATCCCTTCAGAAAACCAATGGGTCGTATTCAGCAGAGCGGGATTCGCCAGCGGCGCGCCCGTCGGATAGTAAAACGCGCCTGCCGGATATCCGGCGGGGCAGGGCGATGCCGGGCAGATCGTCGTACTCGGCAAGTTCGCATCAACCGACAGAAATTCGTGATATCCGTGCGAGCCCACATACGCCACGCCCAGCGAAGTGCTGCCGGTAATCTGCTGCTCCACCTTCAGCGTCCACGATTCCACGGTCGGCGTACGCAGATCCGGCTGCACCCCGCTCGGCACCAATTTCGATCCGCCGTAGGTCGCATTCGGCGCGATGCTGGAGAACGCGATATTTTTCACCGCAAACACCGAATTGAAGGGCGCGTTTTGATCCAAGCGATAGCTCAGGTTGTCGATCAGCGCGTAATAAAGTCCGGCTCCCGCGCGAATCACCGTTTTCTTCGACCCAAACGGAGACCATGCAATTCCGGCGCGTGGAGCAGGCAAAAACTTCGCATTATTCTCGCTGAATGCGCGGACCAGCCAACACCGGCTGCGTCAAAATCACACCGTTCGCATCAAATGCATAGTTCGACGCGCGGCCGCTCACTTCGTTCCAGCCATTCGTCATTTCTCCGCGGAATCCGATGCGCACCTCCAGCGACGGCTTCACGCGGATCACATCCTCGGCGTATAACGCGCCTTGCAGCGAACGCCAACCCAGCGGCGTTGCCGTCGGCGCATACGTGTAGGTGCTCACTTGCGCCTTCAGAAAGCTCTGCAAATTCGTAAACGAGGCTTGCCCGTATTGATCCTGGATCAACGAATCGTTGGCCTGAATCCGCTGCAATCTGGCCGCCAAAGCTCAACAAGTGTCTGCCATGCGTCCAGGTCAGCTGATCGTTCACGGTAAAAAGATTCCGCACGGCTTTCAGATTGCTCCCGGCGTTCGTCCCGCCATTGGTGATTTGTGAAGCGCCGTTCAGCGTCGTGCCGCCGCCCACAACCAGAGCGCCCACCGGCTGGCCATCGTGCAGCCAGCCCGGCAAAGCCACCGTGGTTCCGCTGTCGAAGAAGAATCCGCCGCGCGAGAATCCCAACGTGGCGCGATTCACCAAGGTCGGGGAGAAAATATGAGTTTCGCTCAGGCTAGCCACCTGCTCGCGCAATGAAATGTTCACCTGGCTTAGCGGATTGCTGGTTGGCGAGTGCGCCTCGCTATCATCCGCGGTGTAGACGCCTGAGATCGTGTCCTTCACGGAGAAGATCTGATCAATTCGCGCCGTTCCGAAATCCTCGCGAATGCCTTGGACCGGATTGCTGTATGCCCGCGCGATGCCGCTGGGCTTCCCCGAACCGGTCAGCACTTCTGGTCCGTTCGCCTCGGGCCACAGCGCGAGCAATGGCTGCACGCTCGCCACCGCCGTTGCGCGCGAAGCCGCATCCGGCACTAAAGTTAAATCGCTAAGCCCGAGGTTCTGCCGGAATCCTTCATAGTTCCCAAACACAAAAAGTTTGTCGTGACGGATCGGTCCGCCCAGCGAACCGCCAAACACGTTGCGTTGAAATTCCGGAATGCTGCCTTGATCGAAGAAGTTCCGCGCATCCAGCGCGCTGTTGCGCACGAATTCGTACACGTTGCCATGCAGCTGGTTCGTGCCCGATGCCGTCACGATGCTGACTTGCGCTCCCGGCCGCTTGCCGTATTCCGCGCCGTACGCATCGCTTATCACCGAAAATTCCCGCACCGCATCCACGCCCAACAGTTGTCCGCTGACTCCACCGGGCGTGTTGTTGATTTCCGAGGCGCTGGTGAATTCCACCCCGTTCAATAGATAGAGATTTTCCTGCGGCCGGTGACCCGACGACGAAAACATGCTGCCGACCACCGAATTCGATGTGCCGATGCCGCCCGCGCGCTGCGACGTGTAGTTCACCACGCCGGGATTGAGCGTTAGCAATTGATCGTAGCTCCGCCCGTTCAGCGGCAAATCTTTCACCTGCCGCTCGCCCACCAATCCAGAAATGTCTTGCGTGGTCACGCTGACCGCAGGAATTTCGCCTTGCACTACCACGGCTTCCTGCACTTCGCCCAGGCGTAGACTCAGATTAACTTCCGCGTGCTGGCCAACCACCAGCGTAATGCCGGTTCGCACCTCGGGACGGAATCCGGTCGCTTCTGCGCGAATTTCGTATTGCCCGATTCCCAGAGACTCCACGTCGTAGCGACCCGTGTCATCCACGGTAACAACTCGCTGCGACCCGGTTTCGACGCTTTTTACCGTAACCGTTGCGCCCGCCACACCTGCGCCGCTCGAGTCCGTAACCCCGCCGGAAATCGACGCCACCGTCTGCGCCCGCAATCCTGCTGCGGCCAAAAGGAACCAAATCACCGCTATACCGAAAATCCAGATTGCCGTCCCTCGCTTTGAGAATCCTGCTCGCCTTTCCCGGTAATTCTTGGCCGCCGTCATTTCTCTCTCCTGGCTACTGGGCTCGTCGGAGCCGCTTCGCTAAACGCTCGCCCCACGCGAAGGCTTTGAAAAATCGTGCCGTAAAAACAAAAAACCCACCGTCCAGAGCACCTCTGGCGATGGGTTCAAAAACTTTTCAGGCTGTAATTAGACGACTACACGCCTGGATGCCCCTCGCCAAAAGACACTGCTGCGCAACACAAACAACAACAACAGCTGAGCGCGGTCCTTTGGCTAGAAGAAATCATGCATGCACACCGTAACCCGAATAGGCATTCAGAATCAACACGTGTTTCGATTCCGCGTTCGGAGTTTTCGGTACATGCAAATTTAAAGTCGCGGATTTCAGGCGCCGCCTGACCTTCACAATCCTTTCTCAGTCCGAACGATTCTTTGCGTTTGACCCCTACCGCGCCGCCCTTTACCTTCACCTCCATGGACGAGACCATCCTTCACCTCGAAGACCCCGCAATTGATTTTCTCCATCAAATTGGCAGTCGCATGGCCGCCGCCGATCCGCTGCATGGAGTCCTGCAACGCATCGTCGATTTCGTCAGCTCCGTCGCAAAGTGCGATTCGTGCCTCGTATATGTTCTCGAATCCAAAGAGTTGGTCCTCCGCGCTTCGAAAAATCCGCACCCCGAGATCGTCGATCGACTGAAAATGCAGATGGGGCAGGGAATCACCGGCTGGGTCGCCGAGCACCTGCAACCCGTAGCCGTGGGCACGCGCGCTTTTCAGGATCCCCGCTTCCAGCGCTTCAACGAGCTGCCCGAAGACAAGTACGAGGCCTTCCTTTCCGTACCGATCCTCTCGCGCAATAAACTCGTCGGCGTGATCAACGTTCAGCACCGGCAGACCCACACCTACAGCAACACTGAAATCCAGCTGATTTCCACCATTGGCTTCCTCGTGGGTGCCGAGATCGAGCGCGCGCGGCTTGAAGAAGAGAATTCCCAGCTGTCAGAGGAACTGGAATCGCGCAAGATCATCGAGCGCGGTAAGGGCATCCTGCAGCGCGACCTCAAACTAAGCGAAGAAGAAGCCTACCTGATGCTCCAGAAGCAAAGCCGCCAGCGGCGCATGTCGATGCGCGAGGTCGCGGAAGCCGTCATCCTCAACGAAGAAATCCGCCGCGCGCAAGCGAAAGCCGTCCCGTCCTGAATCCAGGTCAATCCACAATCCATGGAGTTATAAGGACGGCTGACTCTGACGTTGGAACGTTGCAAACGCCTGTTCCGTGACGAGCGCGTGGAGCCGGCGTTTTCGCTCCTCGGAATCCAGAGTCTTGTCGGCTTGCAATTTCTCACGGGCTTGGCCCAGGAACTTCAGCCAAGCCTCGTACTCCGTTCCGAATTGTGCTTCCAGGTCCTTCCGCAGTCGCTGCGCCAGCGCCGGGCTTTCGCCCGAGGTAGAGACAGCGATCTGCAGCGCACCTCGTTGGACCACCGCCGGGTAGTAGAAGTCACACAACTCGGGGACGTCCGCTACGTTGCATAATATGTTCCGCTGCTGCGCTTCCACAAAAATTTGCCGGTGCAGTTGCGAATCCGAAGTCGACGCCACCACCAAAAACATGCCATCGAGGTCCGAAGCTTGATACTCGCGCTGCCGATACTCGATCTTGGAATCGCGCGCCCACTGCTGGACTTGTGCAGTGGCCAGAGGTGCGACGACACATATCCGCGCACCGGTATCGAGCAGGCCGCCAATCTTGCCTTCCGCGATCGTGCCGGCGCCGACCACGAGGCATGCCCGTCCTTCGAGCTTTACGAACAAAGGAAAAAGTTTCACGTGCAGCAATGTATCGCATTCCGAAAACGTCTGCCTGAAGAACCTGCTACCGGTCGCAAAGCTTTGCCGGCAAAGAGCATCGCAGCGGAAACGCGCGTCGGCGGCAGAATTAATTTTGTGGCACAGTAGATAATTCGCGATGGCCACCGCAGAGACCTCCCTATCCTCAGGACGCGCTGCTTTCAAATATCCGGGCTTTCTGGTGTTCCAGATGGCGCGCTTCTTCGTCGTTCTCGCCACGGAAATGCAATCCGTTGCCGTCGGCTGGCAGGTCTACGAAATCACCAAGCGCCCGCTCGACCTCGGGTACGTCGGCTTGGCCCAATTTCTCCCCGGCATCGTTCTGTTCCTGGTTTCCGGCCACGTCGCCGACCGCTATCGCCGCACTAAGGTCGTCTTCTTCTGTTTTCTCGGATACACCCTCTGCTCGACGCTCCTGTTCATCGTCGCGGTTCACGGCACGAGGACGGTTTATCCCATCTACGCTATTTTGGTTGGCTTGGGAGCGGTACGTTCTTTCAGCGCGCCGGTCAGCCGCGCGATCCTGCCGCAGTTGGTCCCGGAAAAAGATTTTCCCAACGCCGTCGCGTGGGCTTCCACGATTTTCCAATGCTCCACGATCCTGGGCCCATCGCTGGGCGGCGTGGTCTACGCTGCAACACGCGGGCCGGCCACCGTCTACGCGATGGGAATCGTGGCCGGCCTCTTGGCCACGCTCGGCACTCTGCGGATTCCCACAACTTCACCGCCGCGCAAACGCGAGCCCATAAACCTCACGACTGTGCTGGCGGGATTCCGCTACATCTGGCGAGAAAAAATTATCTTCGGATCGATCTCACTCGATCTTTTCGCCGTCCTATTGGGCGGAGCGGTGGCTCTGCTACCGGTTTACGCCCGGGAGATTTTGAATACGGGTCCGTGGGGCCTGGGAATCCTGCGAACAGCGCCAGGAGTCGGCGCCGCGCTGATGGCGCTCTATTTGGCGCATCGGCCATTACAACGCGGCGTAGGCAAGACCATGCTGTGGTGCGTCGCCGGCTTCGGTGTCTGCACGATTTTGTTCGGTATCTCCCACAGCATGATCCTTTCTTTGATCGCGCTCGTCCTCGTGGGCGCGACGGACATGGTCAGCGTCATCATCCGGGCCACGTTGGTACAAATTGCCACGCCCGACGAAATGCGCGGCCGCGTCAACGCCGTTGACATGATCTTCATTGGTGCCTCCAACGAATTGGGGCAATTCGAGTCCGGTATCACCGCGCATTGGTTCGGAACCGTCCCAGCGGTCGTTCTCGGTGGAATCGGCACCATTGTCGTTACTGGACTGTGGGCGTGGATGTTCCCAGCCTTGCGGAAAGCCGATCGCCTCACTCCCATACAGGCCGAGCATGGCGCCGAATTAAGAGAAGAAGAGTCGATGAAATGACACTCCCGTCCGCATTTTCCTGTCCGCGCAACTACGGGGTTTTGGGCGCCTTCAACAAGATGATGTCTGCCGAGCGTGTACCGCGCGCCGCCGCTAGCGTCTTCCCGTCGCCTGACCACGCTATGTTGTACGTCTGGCCCGAGGTGAAGTGCGTAAGCTGCTTCGGCGGCCCGCCGGACAAAGGCTGTCGCCATACATTTTCTATTCCTCCGCGCAGCACCGGATAATCCACTGCGCGACCGTCCGGAGCCCAAATTTCCTGGTTCAGCCCAGCGCCTATTATTCTGTCGAACGTGTGCAGCGCAGGTCCCCCGTGAATCGAGGAAACAATGATCTTTATGCCGGCCGCTAGATTTTGCACGTCTTGCGAACTAAGCAAAAGACTCTGCCCATCTGGCGAGGCGATCGCCAGATCGACCGCGTCTTTCGGTAACTTCAGCGGCTCCGAATTTCCACCATTGATGGACATCCGAAACTGCGTCGCTGGTGGCTCCTGGCTGTGATAATCGACCCATTGCCCGTCATTTGAGCACAGCGGCTCAACGGGAACCTGCACCGGCAGCAATAGAAATGGGTTGCCGCCATTGGCGTCCAGCCGGAACACTCCCGGCTGGCCGCCGCGGAATCGTTGTGCGATGATGTGCTTGCCGTCACCACAGCCCAGAGCCCACACGATCCGCTGATCACGTCCCGCTATCATTGTTCGATCGCTGCCGTCGGCGGAAATGGAAAAGATTTCGCCAGCATCGTTTCCAAAGACGAAGCGATCTTTTCCTAGAGCGCTGACGCCGTTCGATGGTGAGCCGCCCGATGTGATTTGCCGCGCTTGATTCGAGTCGCCGTTGGGAAGGACCCAAATTTCAGAGCTTCGGCTATTCTCGATAGTCACCAGCGACGATCCGTCGCGCGAAATATCCAGCCATCCGAGGTGGTAATTGGTCAGATCGTTGGAGAGCCGCCGAGCTTCGCCGCCGGGATAAGAAATCGTCCAAATCTGTCCACGAGTCGCGCTCGCGGGTCCTCGTTCGCGGATGGCCATTAACAGCGCGCCCCCGTCCGGAAGCCATGTGGGTTGACCGAGATTCTCGTAGCTAGCGTAAAGCTCGCGCGCCGAGCCATCTTCCGGAGACACAGCGTAAAGCGTTCGGTGATTCGACAAATCGTACAGCGTATAAGCAATGGTTTTGCCGTCGGGAGACCATGCCGGACGTTGCATCGAGGGACCATTGGAGTCGCCTGGCGCATCACGCAAAATGTGTTCGCCACTGCCATCGCTATTCGCGACGAAGAGTCCGACCTTGCCTTTCGCGGGATTTCCCCGAAGAAAAGCGAATCGCTTGCCGTCCGGCGAGAAACTTACACCTGTGTCAATGTCTTTAACGATCTCAACCGGCACTCCGCCAAGCACCGGCATTTTGCGAAGGATGTTGTACAAATCATTTTCTTTGCTGGAGGAAGTGAAGTAGATGTACTGGCCGTCCGGCGAAAATGTAAGGCCAACGTACAACACCACGTCGGCCGGAATAACAGACACATCGCTGCCGGTAGCCACTTGTCGCACCATTAGATTCTGTTTTTCGCCGTCGCGCAAAACGTAAACGACGTACTGCCCGTCCGGTGAGATCGCGACACCGAAAGCCTTGCCGCTCTGCGTAAGCTTGGTGATCTCCATGTCGTGCAGGTTCACGGGCGCTTTGCGGGTGAAAAATTTGTAAGCGCCGACGCCTGCGACCACTAGCAGCAACAGCCCGACCGCGGTCCCGATGAGCAAACCTTTGTTGCTCTTGGCCTCTGCGGCCACCGCCGCGGATACTCCGCTGCCGCTTGCGATTGGCGCGCCAGTGGAATGCGTACCGAACGGACTCGGAGTAGGCCCAGCAGCGGACGAGCCCGCACCGACGGCGCTGCCGCTTCCCGCCGCAACACCAAAGCTTGCGCCCGAACTAGAGCCAGCACCCGTTCCGGATCCAGATGCGGCAGGCATCGCATCCGAGACCCGAATGCGTCCTGAACTGGAGTCCCGTTGCACGCGCTTGAGGTCGGCGCGGATGTCGGCGGCGTGCTGATAGCGGAGATTGCGATCCTTCTCCAGCGCCTTATGAATGACGCGCTCGAAGTCCGCCGGAAGATCGGGATTCAGCCGCAGCGGAGAGATCGGCTGTCGATTGAGGATGGCATCGAAAATTTCAGCGGTGCTCTCGCCGCGGAAGGGAAGCTGCCGGGTTGCCATTTCGTACAGCACCGCGCCAAATGAAAAGAGATCGGTGCGCGAATCGAGATCCTTCGCGCGCGCCTGCTCGGGCGACATGTACGCCACCGTTCCGAGCGTGCTTCCTGGGCTTGTCAACTGATCGGTTTGTGCGCCTTCCGTGCCCAGCGTGTCACCGGCGGCGGGTTCCGATCGCGCTCCCGCCACCTTGGCCAAGCCAAAATCGAGGATCTTCGCTTGATCTCGCGTGGTAACAAAGATGTTTGCCGGCTTAATGTCCCGATGCACGATCCCTTTGGAGTGTGCGGCATCCAGAGCATCTGCAATGTTTACGGCGATTTCCAGCAATGTTTCCAGATCGAAGGCGCGCCGCGCGATGCTGTGCTTCAGCGTTTCGCCTTCCAGACACTCCATGGCGATGAACGCGCGCCCATCCTCTTCGCCGATGTCGTAAATCGTGCAGATGTTCGGATGATTCAGCGCCGACGCTGCCTGCGCCTCGCGTTGGAAACGACTTAAAGCCTGAGGATCTTTCGCTACGGCGTCAGGAAGGAATTTCAGCGCAACAAAGCGCTTCAGGCGAGCATCTTCGGCTTTAAACACCACGCCCATTCCGCCACCGCCAAGCTTTTCAAGAATGCGGTAATGGGAAATGGTCTGACCAGCAGCGACTTGGGCTTCCGACATGTGCGGGGAATACTAAAGACCAGCCGCAGGTAAGTCAACGAATGTGATGGTCAGAAGCCGTATTTGCCGTGTAGGTAAAATAGAGTCTCTCAAACGGGAATTAGACATAGCCATTTGAGATAGCTATACGAAACACATGAAAATCAGTGTGGCAGAAGCGAAAAACCGCCTTCCCGAATTGATCAAGGCGGTCGAGGACGGCGAACAAATCACCATCTGCCGCCGTGGCACCCCGGTTGTGGACATCGTTCGCACGGAACAGGCGGTTCGCGAAAAGCCCGCATTCGGGACGCTTACCGGGAGGGTCAGGGTTCACGACCCGGATTGGTGGAAGCCCATGAGCGAAGACGTGGTCGATGACTTTCTGGAAAGCCGGTAGCGGTGCGGGTTCTGTTGGACACGGTCACCTTTCTATGGGCGGTCTCATCGCCCGAACGCATTTCCCGCAAAGCGATGTCAGCCCTTAATCGGGGCAGTGCAGTCCGCGAGATCAGCGTCATTTCGCTCTCTGAAATTGCAATCAAGCAAACTCAGAGGAAGCTTACATTTGGCAAGCAAGACGTGGCGCAGGGAATTGCCGATCTTCAGTTGAGAATCTTGCCTTACAGCGCCGAGAACGCGTTCGCTCTATACGATCTTCCGCCGCATCACCCAGACCCTTTCGATCGGCAAATTATCTCGCAAGCGCTGGTGGAACAAATCGGCGTGATTACCTGCGATAGCGCATTCAAGCTTTACAAAAGCATCGATGTGATTTGGTGACGTTGGGACAAGTGAAGAGGATCGGTGTGGTATATTTCGGCGAATTTTGACGAGTTGCATTCGCGCTATTCGGAGGACGTAATGATTTGGCCCGGTATCAATAAGTCTGTCTTTCCCACACTCATCGCCATTTCGATTCTGGCTCTTGCGGTTTGGCTGTCGACCGACCCGATTCAGTTCAGCGCGGCAGGCGCTGCCCCGGAAGGCTGCGCGAATGACGACAGCGGTTTGAAGCTGCCTGCGGGATTTTGCGCTTCAGTTTTTGCCGACGGAGTGGGACACGCCCGGCAGATGGTCGTGGGCTCGAACGGCGTTCTGTATGTGAATACCTGGTCGGGCGAGTACTACGGCAACGACAAAACGCACGAAGGCGGCTTCCTGGTCGCGCTTCAAGATAAATCGGGCGCGGGGAAAGCCGATGTGCAGGAGCGTTTCGGCGAAACTGAACAGACCGGTGGAAAAGGGGGCACCGGAATCGGCCTCTACAAGGGCGCGATCTACGCGGAGATCAACGACAAAATTGTGAAGTATACGCTGGCGGCCGGCTCGATCGTCCAGCAGGGTGCATCAACGATCGTGGTTTCCGAATTGCCGCTCGGTGGCGATCACCCCATGCATCCGTTCCTCATCGATGCAAAAGGCGCCATGTACGTCGACGTGGCCAGCGCCAGCAATTCGTGCCAGTTGAAAAATCGCACGCTGAAATCTCCGGGCGCCGATCCTTGCGTGGAACTCGAAACACGCGGCGGCATCTGGAAGTACGATGCCAACAAGACCGATCAGAAATTTTCCAAAGCCGAACGCTTCGCCACTGGCATTCGCAATGGCGAGGGATTTGCCACTGACGCCAGCGGCCACTTGTTCGTAACCCAGCATGGCCGCGATCAATTGCACACCAACTGGCCGGATCTCTACAAAGCCGATGAGGAGGCCACGCTGCCCGCCGAAGAGATCATGTCCCTGAAGAGCGGCGGAGATTATGGTTGGCCGTTCTGCTACTACGATTCATTTCAGCAGAAGCTGGTGCTCGCGCCGGAGTATGGCGGCGACGGTGGAAAGAAAGTTGGGCTTTGCGCGCAAAAGTCGGCTCCTGCGGCCGCCTTCCCCGCTCACTGGGCGCCCAATGCGCTGCTTCACTACGATGGCAAGCAATTCCCAGTGCACTATCGAGACGGCTTGTTTGTGGCGTTCCATGGATCGTGGAATCGCGCTCCCTATCCGCAGGGCGGATACAACGTTGTGTTTCAGCCCATGAACGGCGAGAAGGCTGCCGGCAATTGCGAGATTTTCGCCGACGGATTTGCCGGCGCGGTGAAATCGCCAGAAGGCGCGGCGCATCGACCCAGTGGCTTGGCGGTCGGACCGGACGGCGCGCTGTACGTCTCCGATGATGTGAAAGGCCGGATTTACCGCATCGTGTACCGTGGCGCTGGTAGCGTGGGCGCGGCAAGCGGCGTAACTCCTTGCCCAAGCGCCACGGCACCCGCCGGAGAAATCGTAACTGCGCCCGCGAAACCACCTGAGGGAACGCACGAGAATGTCAGCGGCGGCGCTCTGCCCGAAGGCATCACACCTGAAATGGTCGCACTGGGCAATAAGATCTATCACGGGCAGGTCGGCGACGCTGCGTGCGTCGGTTGCCACGGCGACACCGGAAAAGGTGGACCGCTCGGCCCTGATCTCACCGACGAAAAATGGCTGTGGGGCGACGGCAGTTATCCCGCAATCAAGAAAACGATCGCCGAAGGCGTGTCGCAACCAAAACAATATCGCGCGCCAATGCCCGCAATGGGCGGAGCCGAACTCACCCCTGAGCAATTGTCAGCGGTAGCCGCGTTCGTCTGGAGCTTGAGCCACCATCAGTAAGCGGACCGGGAGTCGCGGATAAATCGCGGCTCTACTTTTACTTCGTGCCGGGTACATTGGCTGGCGAGGCCGTTTGCGCGCTGGGCGGCGCAGCGACGGTTGGGGTTCCTGTAACCAGAGCGACCTTCACAGAGGTCGGGATCTTGTCGGCGTTCGCCAGAAGTTGACTTACCTGCCAGAGCTGCGTGTCATTGAGGCGGCCCTTGAAGCCCGGCATGCCAGTGAGGCGAATGCCGTTCTCCGCTAGCCAATGCGTTTGCCAAACAGGATCGTCTGTCACGCCGGTGCCGTGGAAAAGTTCCGGCGGCTTCGGAAACATGCCCAGCGCGATAGCGGTTTCGGGTTCGGCAGGAAGGCCGTGACACACGGCGCAATTTTGTTTGTAGACCTCGGCGCCTGCCAGGAGATTTTTTTCGTCAGCAGGAATCGGCGACTCGAGTGGTTTTTGTTTATTGAGAAAGGCGTGCAGTGAAGTGCGCGCCAGCTTGCGTTCCAAGGGCATGGGTGGATCAGCGGCAGCAATCGGCGCATGCCCGCCGGTGAAGTACAACCACACGATCGCAAAAAGCAGAACCATTCCGAAAACCATGCCGGCCAGCAAGGCTCTAACCATTTTCTATCGCTCCTCAACTTCTTGAATACCATTCCACTTCGCAAAAAGCCGGTTCCTTGGCGCATCAGAAGCTTCGGCTGGCGCACCGTACCCGAAGAAAACACGCCAGATACGGTGAAATGCCCGATAAACCCTTGGGAGTCCGGATCGTAACCTTTTCTCCGGGCTGGCCGTCTTATGTAGGCATGGGCTGGATTTTTCGATAGGCTTTGTCCCATCATCTGACCAGCCTCGACACGCACTCGCGATCGGAATCGCACCGTTGGCCAAAATAGCTGGCACAGCTGTCAATATGACAGGAGCGAAGGAATGGGTCATCTGAAATCTGCGGAGCTGCGGGACCGTACTGTCCCCGGTGACGACTTTACTCCGCGCGACGCGGAAACCTCCGGCGGTTCGCGGTGGTGGGTTTGGGTAATCGTCCTGGCGCTCATTTTGGGCGGAGCTTATTGGTATTTCCATGGCAGGGGCACCGAGGCCCAGAGTTCACAAGCCGGCGGCGCAGCAGGTGCTGGCCAGGGCGGCGGCCGGCGCGGTGGTGGGGGCGGTCCGATGGTGGTGCCGGTGGTGGTTGCGACCGCCGAAAAGGGCAACCTGCCCGTTTACTTCAACGGATTGGGCACCGTCACGGCATTCAACACCGTCACTGTTCGCAGTCGCGTTGACGGCCAAATCGTGAAGATCAATTTCACTGAAGGCCAGATGGTGCATCAGGGCGACTCCTTGGTAGAGATTGATCCTCGGCCTTATCAAGTTCAGCTTGAACAAGCGCAAGGACAACTGGCAAAGGATCAGGCGCAACTTCATGATGTGCAGGTCGACTACCAGCGCTATCAACTGCTGTTCAAGGAAGGCGTGATCCCGAAACAGCAGGTGGATACGCAACAGGCACAAGTTGGCCAATCCGAAGGCGCGATCAAGGCCGATCAGGCGCTGGTGGATAACGCCAAGCTCCAGTTGGTGTATGCGCACGTGACGGCGCCCATTTCCGGCCGCATTGGATTGCGCTTGGTGGATATGGGTAACATCGTTCACGCATCGGACGCCAACGGCTTGTTGGTCATCACGCAACTACAGCCGATCTCGGTGATTTTCTCTCTGCCGCAGGATCAGCTATCCGGTGTGATGTCCAAGTTGCACGGAGCGCAGCTCAACGTCGATGCCTACGATCGCGACGACACCACCAAAATCGCGTCTGGCAAACTATTGACCATCGACAACCAGATCGATCCCACTACCGGAACGTACAAACTGAAGGCGGTCTTCAACAACGAGAAGGGCGATCTTTTTCCCAATCAATTTGTGAACGTGCACCTGCTGGTGGACACCAAGCGAAATGTCACCATTATTCCGACGCCCGCGATTCAGCGCGGACCACAGGGCACTTACGTTTACGTGATGCATCCGGACAACACCGTGAAGATTCAGCCGGTGACCGTCGCGCTGTCCGCCACCAACCAGGTCGGCATCAGCAACGGCATTCAGGCCGGCGATGTGGTGGTCACTGACGGTACTGACAAGCTGCAGGACGGCAGTAAAGTCGAACCTCATACCGCCACCGGTGGCGCGAACGCGCAGGGCGGGACGAACGGTCAAGACGGCACTAATGCACAAAGCGGCGCGTCGCCCGCAAATCAGCAATCCACGGCGCCCTATCAGCCGCCGCAAACCCAGGCGCCGAACTCTCAACAGCAGCAACCCGTTCAGCCTGCGCGCAGGGGCAAGCGTCAATGAGTCCATCACGGCCGTTTATTCTGCGGCCAGTCGCAACCACGCTGTTAATGGTCGGAATTCTGCTGGTGGGGTTCGTGGCCTATCGGCAGTTACCCATTTCCGCCTTGCCGCAGGTTGATTACCCCACTATCCAGGTGCTGACGTTTTATCCCGGCGCTAGCCCCGACGTAATGACTTCGTCGGTGACTGCGCCCCTGGAGCGGCAGTTCGGGCAGATTCCCGGCCTGAATCAAATGACCTCGACGAGCTCCTTCGGTAGCTCCATCGTCACGCTGCAGTTCGTGCTCGACCTGAACATCGACGTTGCCGAGCAGGAGGTACAGGCGGCCATCAACGCGGCCACAAATCTGTTGCCGCAGGATCTGCCCAATCCGCCGATCTACAGCAAGATCAATCCTGCGGACTCTCCGATTCTGACCCTCGCGCTCACTTCTACCAGTCTGCCGCTAAACAAAGTGGAGGATCTGGCGGAAACCACGCTGTCGCAAAAAATTTCGCAACTTCCGGGCGTGGGAATGGTCAGCATCAGCGGTGGGCAGCGGCCTGCGGTGCGTATTCAGGCCAATCCGACGGCGCTCGCGGCATATGGATTGAGTTTAGAGGATTTGCGGACCGCGCTGAGCCAGGCGAACGTCGATCAGGCGAAAGGAAACTTCGACGGCCCGCATCAGGCATACACCATCGGAGCCAACGATCAGCTGCTGACCAGCGAAGGCTACCGGCCGTTGATCATCGCGTACAAAAATGGCGCACCAGTTCGGCTCACGGATGTGGCCACGGTGTTCGACGGCGCGGAAAACGCCAAGCAGGCCGCCTGGGCCAACGATCATCCCGCGGTGATCCTGAACATTCAGCGGCAGCCAGGCGCCAATATCATCTCCGTTGTCGATCGCGTAAACAGGCTGCTGCCGCAACTGCAAGCCTCGCTGCCGGGCGCGGTGCAGGTGCAAATTCTCTCCGACCGCACAACCACGATTCGCGCCTCTGTAGAAGACGTGCAGTTTTCATTGATGCTGACCATCGGCCTCGTAGTGCTGGTCATTTTCCTGTTCCTGCGCAGCGTTCGTGCCACCATCATTCCAAGCGTGGCCGTGCCGCTGTCCATCGTGGGCACGTTTGGCGTCATGTATCTGCTGGGCTACAGCTTGAACAACCTGTCACTGATGGCGCTGACGATTTCGACCGGCTTCGTGGTCGACGACGCCATCGTCATGATCGAGAACATCAGCCGCTATATCGAAGAGGGCGAATCGCCGCTGCAAGCCGCGCTGAAAGGCTCAGAGCAGATCGGCTTCACCATTCTTTCGCTGACCGTTTCGCTGATCGCGGTGCTGATCCCGTTGTTGTTCATGGGCGACATCGTCGGCCGCCTGTTCCGCGAATTCGCCATCACTTTAGCGGTGACCATCATTGTATCCGCGTTCGTCTCGCTGACGCTGACGCCGATGATGTCCGCGAAATTGTTGAAGCGCCAGCGCGAAGAAGATCAGGGCTGGTTCTACCGCGTCTCCGAACGCGGCTTCAATTCAGTGATCGCTTTTTATGGGCGCACGCTGCAGTTTGTGCTGCGCTATCGCCGCACCACGCTGCTGGTGACCGTGGCCACACTGGTCGGAACCGTCCTTCTATACATCTACGTGCCCAAAGGATTTTTCCCGGTACAGGATACCGGCATAATCCTGGGTGTCTCTCAAGCGGCGCAGAACGTTTCCTTTGCGGCGATGTCGCAGCGCCAGCAGGATCTCGTCGACGTGATCCTGAAAGATCCAGCGGTAGACAACGTGTCATCCTTCATCGGGATTGATGGCACAAACGCCACCATCAACAGCGGCCGCATTCAGATCAACCTGAAGCCGCTAAAGCAGCGCAGCCTCTCCGCCTCCGATGTGATTCGCCGCCTGCAGCCCAACGTCTCTAAAGTGGCGGATATCGAACTATTCATGCAGCCGGTGCAGGATCTCACCGTCGAAGATCGCGTCAGCCGCACGCAATTCCAGTACAGCCTGGAAGACGTGGACGCCAAAGAGCTGGGCTACTGGGTGCCGCGTTTCATGGACAAGCTCAAGCAGGTGCCAGAATTGCGCGATGTCGCCAGCGACCAGCAGAATTCCGGGCTGGTCGCGACTTTGACAATTGATCGTGACACCGCATCGCGGCTAGGGATTCTACCAGCGGCCATCGACAACACGCTCTACGACGCATTCGGCCAGCGCCAAGTATCGACGATGTTCACGCAGCTCAATCAGTATCACGTGATTCTGGAAGTGAATCCGCAGTTCCAGACCAATCCCGATCAGCTGAAAAATATCTACGTGAAGTCTTCCTCGGGTCAGCAGATTCCGCTGAGCGCCTTCACCCAATTTGAGCCGGGCACCTCATCGCTGGTAGTCAATCACCAGGGACAATTCCCGGTGGTCACCCTGTCGTTCAACCTTGCACCCAACGCTTCGCTGGGTGATGCGGTGAACGCCATCAACAAGGCCAAGCAGGAAATCGGCATGCCCGAAAGCATTCAGGCCACGTTCCAGGGCACGGCCGCGGCATTCTTGAATTCGCTGTCCAACGAACCGATTTTGATTCTGGCCGCGATCATCACCGTATACATCGTGCTGGGCGTGCTGTACGAAAGCTACATCCACCCGATCACGATTATTTCCACGCTGCCCTCCGCGGGCGTCGGTGCAATTCTCGCGCTGCTGCTGTGCCGCACGGAGTTCAGCGTCATTGCGCTGATCGGCATCATCCTGCTGATCGGCATCGTCAAGAAAAACGCCATCATGATGATCGACTTCGCGCTGGAAGCCGAACGCAAGGAAGGCAAAGCGCCGCTCGATGCGATTTACGAAGCGTGCCTGCTGCGTTTCCGCCCGATCATGATGACCACTATGGCTGCGCTGCTCGGCGGCCTGCCGCTCGCGTTGGGCAGCGGCACCGGTTCAGAGCTGCGCCGTCCTCTCGGCATCACCATCGTAGGCGGCTTGCTGCTCAGCCAGCTGCTGACGCTCTACACCACGCCGGTCGTCTATCTCTGCGTTCGACACGCTGGCGCGCCGCACGCGCGAGCGCTTCCACCTGGCGGGCCCAATGGAGCAGCCTGCGCACTCGGATTAAGCTGTGAACTTCGACTCCAACTTTTCGGCGCCGTTTATTCGCCGTCCGGTCGCGACGACGCTCCTCTCCATCGCCATTTTTCTTTCGGGCGCGATTGCATTTCGCTTTCTTCCGGTGGCGCCGCTGCCGCAAGTAGATTTTCCGACCATTTCAATAGGCGCGGGTTTGCCAGGCGCGAGCCCAGAGACCATGGCGTCGGCCGTGGCCACGCCGCTCGAGCGGCAGTTCGGTCGCATCGCCAGCGTTACGCAAATGACCTCGACCAGCCAGATCGGCCAGACCGGAATCATTCTGCAGTTTGATCTGAATCGCGACATCAACGCGGCCGCGCGTGACGTGCAGGCGGCCATCAGCGCTGCTCGCGGGCAGTTGCCAGCCGGCTTACCCAGCAAACCGACGTACCGCAAGGTAAATCCGGCTGACGCGCCCATCATGCTGCTCAGCTTGCAGTCGGACAATCTGACGCTACCTCAAATGTACGACACCGCGAATTCCGTGCTGGCGCAGAAACTTGCGCAGGTCGAGGGCGTCGGTCAAGTCTTCGTCGGCGGCAGTTCGAGTCCCGCAGTGCGCGTACAGGTCAATCCGCAGCAACTCAACAGCTATGGCATCAGTCTCGACACGGTGCGCACGGTTTTAGGCAGCGCGAATGCGAATCGCCCCAAGGGCGAAACCTCGGACACCGAGAGGGCCTGGGCGATCAACGCAACCGATCAGCTTTTCAAAGCTGATGAATATAGGACGCTGGTCCTGAGCTGGAAGCAAGGCGCCGCAGTCCGCATGTCGGACATCGGCAACGTCATCGACTCGGTTACCGATGTGCGCAATTCCGGCTGTAACCAACGGCAGGCCCGGAATCATTCTCGTCATTTTTCGCCAGCCCGGCGCGAACATGATCGAAACCGTGGATCGCGTGCGCGCACTGATGCCCATCCTTCAGGCTTCTATCAATCCTTCGATGCATTTGGGTGTGATTATCGATCGCACCACCACCATCCGCTCATCCATCCACGACGTGGAAATCACGCTGATGATTTCGGTCGCATTGGTCATTCTGGTGGTGTTCGTTTTCCTGCGCAGCGTTTGGGCCACGATTATCCCGAGCGTGGCCGTGCCACTGTCTCTGGTAGGCACGTTCGGCGTGATGTATCTATGCGGGTACAGCCTCGACAATCTGTCGCTGATGGCACTGACAATCTCGACTGGATTCGTCGTCGACGATGCCATCGTCGTGCTGGAAAACATCACCCGGCACATTGAAGACGGGATGAAGCCGTTTGCAGCCGCGATGCAGGGAGCCAAAGAAATCGGCTTCACCGTATTATCCATGAGCATCTCGCTCATCGCAGTGTTCATTCCGATTTTGCTGATGGGCGGGATCGTGGGCCGCTTGTTCCGCGAATTTGCAGTGACGCTGAGCGTGGCCATCGCGGTTTCGCTTGCGGTCTCCCTAACCGCTACGCCGATGATGTCGGCTCGGTTTTTGCGTCACGAGCACGGCAAACACGGCCGCTTGTACCGCTTTGCGGAGAATTCCTTCGATCGGCTGGTGCGTACCTACGACGTTTGCCTGCGCTGGGTCTTGCGCCATCAGTTCCTGACGCTGCTGATCTTTTTTGCGACCGTCGCCCTCAACGTTCAGATGTTTAAGATGATTCCCAAGGGCTTTTTCCCGCAGCAGGACACCGGTCGCATCAACGGTTTTGTGCAGGGCGATCAGGACATTTCGTTCCAGGCGATTACGCAGAAGATGGCAGCGTTCGCGGCCATCGTGCAACAAGATCCTGCGGTGGACACGGTTTCGGCGTTCACCGGCGGCGGCAATGGCACCAATACCGCACGCCTGTTCATGCAGCTCAAGCCGCTAAAAACGAACGAAAATTCAGCGCTGATCAGGTGATCGCACGTCTGCGCGGCAAGCTCGCGAAAATTCCAGGCGCGCGCTCTGTACCTACAGGCCGTGCAGGACGTCAACGTCGGCGGACGATTCTCCGGCGCGCAATATCAATACACGCTGCAAGGCGACGATCTGAACGAACTCACGCATTGGGCGCCCATTTTAATGGAGCAGATGCGCAAGATTCCGGAGTTGCGGGACGTCAACAGCGACCAACAACTCAAGGGTTTGCAGGCGCAGGTCGTGATTGATCGTGATACCGCGTACAGGTTGGGCGTCTCCATGCAGGCCATCGACGACACCCTTTACGACGCCTTCGGCCAACGTCAAGTCTCGGTGATGTATCAGGGCATCAACCAATACTACGTCGTGATGGAAGTGCTCCCGGAATTTCAGCAGAGCCCGACCTATCTCCAACAAGTTTACGTCGCGTCGAATACCGGCAAGCTCGTGCCGCTTAGCGCCTTCGCGCACTTTGAGCACTCCAACAGCGCTTTGACCGTGAACCACCAGGGCGTGTTTCCCGCGATCACTTTGTCATTCAATTTGGCTCCCAATGCTTCGCTCGGAAACGCCGTTCAGGATATTCAGCGAACCGAGCTGCAGATTGGCATGCCGGCGGCGATTCACGCCAAGTTCCAGGGCACGGCCCAAGCCTTTCAGGACTCGCTTGTCCTCCGAGCCCGTGCTGATTCTTGCCGCTCTCGCCGCGGTGTACATCGTTTTGGGAATTTTGTATGAAAGCTACATTCACCCCATTACCATTCTGTCAACGTTGCCTTCCGCTGGTGTGGGCGCTTTGTTGGCTTTGCGACTGGTCGGGATGGATCTCAGCATCATCGCGCTGATCGGTATCATCCTGCTGATCGGTATCGTCAAGAAAAACGCCATTTTGATGATCGATTTCGCGCTGCAAACCGAGCGCGGCAAGAAAACCTCTGCGGTCGAAGCCATTCACGAAGCTGCACTCCTGCGCTTCCGCCCGATCATGATGACCACCATGGCTGCTTTGCTGGGCGCTGTGCCCTTGGCGATTGGTGGCGGCGACGGCTCGGAATTGCGGCGCCCGCTTGGCGTGGCCATCGTCGGTGGACTGATCGTCAGCCAGTTACTGACCGTGTTCACCACGCCGGTGGTTTACGTATACCTCGACCGCGTGCAGACCTGGCTCGAACGCATTCGCAGGCATGCCCCCGCGCCCTCGCCGGCTCCAGCGCACTCGGATTAACGCAGGCTATAGGGCCGGCCGTCGTGTTCTTCGTTGGCGGACTTGGTTGGCAGATTTGCCACTCTCTTTCCGTTCTCTCCATCGTCTAAAATGGAGTCTGCGGACCCAGGTCAGTGAACTTCAACTCCAATTTTTCCGGCCCCTTCATTCGCCGACCGGTGGCGACCTCTCTGATTTCGTTGGCCATCCTGTTGGCGGGTGCGGTCGCTTTCCGGTTTCTGCCGGTGGCCCCGCTGCCGCAGGTGGACTTTCCGACCATCAGCGTGTACGCCAACCTGCCCGGCGCAAGTCCGGAGACCATGGCGTCCGCAGTGGCCACGCCGCTGGAGCGCCAGTTCAGCCGCATCGCCAGCGTTAGCCAGATGGTTTCCACCAGCCAGCTGGGCAATACCAACATCACGTTACAGTTCGATCTCAACCGAGACATTAACGCTGCCGCTCGCGATGTGCAGGCGGCCATCAACGCGGCCCGCGGACAGCTTCCGACCGACCTTCCAGGCCAACCTGGCTATTGGAAAGTGAATCCCGCGGATTCGCCCATCATGTTGCTGGCGATGAGCTCGGACAACGTTCTGTTGCCTGAGGTCTATGACGCCGCCGATTCCGTGATTGCCCAAAAGCTGCGCCAGATTCCGGGCATCGGTGAAGTATTCATCGGAGGTGGCGCCAAGCCTGCCGTTCGCGTGCAGGTGAATCCAGGTCTGATGAACACCTACGGCATCAGCTTGGAGAACGTGCGCAACGTGCTTAGCGCGGCGAATTCCAATCGGCCCAAGGGACAACTCAGCAACGTTGAGCATGCCTGGGGTATGGCCACGACCGATCAGTTGTTTAAGGCCAGCGAATATCGTCCTTTGATCGTTACGTGGCGAAATGGATCACCAGTGCGCTTGTCCGACATCGGTGAGGTGAGCGATTCCGTCGAGGATGTACGCAATGCCGGCTTCATCAACGGCCGCTCAGGCATTGTGCTGGTGATCTTCCGTCAACCCGGCGCGAATATGATCGAAACCGTGGATCGCGTGCGCGCTCTGCTCCCTCAACTGCAAGCGTCAATCAATCCCTCCATCCACCTCGGAGTCATCATCGACCGAACCACCACCATCCGTGCTTCGATTCACGATGTAGAGATCACGCTGGTCATATCGGTGATCCTGGTGATTTTTGTGGTGTTCGTTTTTCTGCGGAATTATTGGGCCACCATTATTCCCAGTGTGGCTGTGCCGACCTCGCTGGTCGGAACCTTCGGCGTGATGTATCTGTGCGGCTATAGCCTCGACAATTTGTCGCTGATGGCTCTGACGGTGTCCACCGGATTTGTGGTGGACGACGCCATCGTGGTGATTGAAAACATCACCCGCCACCTGGAAGCCGGCATGAAGCCCTTTGAAGCCGCCATGCGCGGCGCTCGCGAGATCGGCTTCACTGTAATTTCCATGAGCACGTCGCTAGTGGCCGTGTTCATTCCCATTCTACTGATGGGCGGAATTGTAGGCCGCTTGTTTCGGGAATTTGCGGTGACCCTCAGCGTGGCCGTAGGTATTTCGCTGCTGGTGTCGCTCAGCACCACGCCGATGATGTGCGCGCTGTTCATGAAGAAGGATCGCGGTCGACACGGACGGCTCTATTACGTCGCCGAGCGTGCTTTCGATGGTCTGCTGCACGGCTACGATGTTTGCTTGCGCGCGGTGCTTCGGCATCCGCTGCTGATGCTGTGCGTCACGATTGGCACGATGTTTCTCAGCGTCTCGTTGTTTATCTCGACGCCCAAGGGATTTTTCCCCCAGCAGGATGTCGGCCGCATCATGGGCTTCATTCAGGCCGACCAGGACACCTCCTTCGCATCCATGCGCGACAAGGTACGCAGGTTTCAAGAAGTGGTGCGCGAAGATCCCGCCATTGACACGCTTACCGCGTTCACTGGTGGCGGTGGCGGCAACAATTCCGGCCGCTTTTTTGCCCAGCTCAAGCCGCTGAAGGAACGCAAGCTTAGCGCCGATGAAGTGATCGAGCGGCTGCGTCCAAAGCTCGAAGCCATTCCTGGAGCTTCTCTGTTCCTGCAAGCCGTGCAGGACATCAATGTCGGCGGACGATTTGCCGGCGCCCAGTATCAATACACATTGCAGGCCGATCGCCTGAGCGATCTGATCGAGTGGGCCCCGCGCCTGAAAGATCGTATGGCGCTGATTCCCAATCTGCGCGATGTGAACACCGATCAACAGTTGAACGGGTTGCAGGCAACGCTGATCATCGATCGCGATACCGCTGCGCGGTTGGGCGTTTCGGTTTCCGCGATTGACAACACCCTCAACGACGCCTTCGGCCAGCGCCAGGTCTCCAACATCTATAAAGGCATCAACCAATATCACGTGGTGCTCGAAGTCTTGCCGCAATTCCAGCGCACGCCGGAAACGCTCAACGCCATCTACGCCGCTTCCGCGACCGGCAAGATGATCCCGCTGAGCGCCTTCGCCCATTTCCAGCCGGCCTTCAGTGCGCTCACCGTGAATCACCAGGGAATCTTCCCCGCCATCACTCTTTCGTTCAATCTCGCGCCAGGCGCCTCGCTCGGTCCGGCGGTCGAGCAGATTCAGGCGGCGCAACTCCAGATGAACATGCCGCCAACGGTGCACGGCACCTTTCAGGGAACGGCCCAGGCTTTTCAGGATTCACTCTCGTCCGAAGGACTGCTCATCATTTCCGCGCTGGCCGCGGTTTATATCGTCCTCGGTATTCTGTACGAGAGCTACATTCATCCCATCACCATCCTCTCCACGCTTCCCTCGGCCGGCGTCGGCGCGCTTCTAGCCATCCGCCTTTTCAATATGGACCTCAGCATCATCGCGCTGATCGGTATCATCCTGCTGATTGGGCTGGTGAAGAAAAACGCCATCCTCATGGTGGATTTCGCCGTGCAAACCGAGCGCGAAGGCAGCAAGTCCAGCATGGAAGCGATCTACGAAGCCTGTTTGCTGCGCTTTCGTCCGATTATGATGACAACCATGGCCGCGCTCCTGGGCGCGCTCCCCTTGGCGCTCGGCACCGGCACTGGCGCGGAGTTGCGCCGCCCGTTGGGTATCACCATTGTGGGCGGCCTGATCGTCAGCCAGATGCTCACGCTGTTTACGACGCCGGTCGTCTATCTGTACCTCGATCGCTTGCAAACCTGGATTCAGCGGTCGCGATTGCGCCGGAGCGGCGCGGTCTCCCCGCTCCCTGCCCAATCTGATTGAGCGCGCCACCTTCCCAGCCTCTTCGTTCATCCAAGCGGAGGGTGATGTCAGGCAGCTGCAATGCGGCCACTGGACAAGCGCGGTGCATCGCTGTTATATGGAGGCGCGGAAGTTTCCAGGCAGGTCGTTCAGTCTGGGGATGGCCTCAAATGCTTCTTCAACGCTCCCCCCGTCGTTGAGACATTTCTGTGACCGCCAGCAGACATAAAACCGCTTGGCTTCATCCGGGCGATGAACTATCGTTTGGCGCCGTCCAGACCCATGGACGGGAGACTTACAGACGGAAAGTGGTGCGACTCCGAAAGTGCGAAGGTTAGTCGCGTAGCCTAACCTCTTCAGGCGCTTTCAGGGCCAGGTCCGCTGCACCGACCAGGCGTGACCTCAACCATTCTGTTCTTGGCAGTGTGGTGCTGCCAGGTCAACCTCGCGTTGCTGGATGTCTCCTGTTTCGGAGAGGGCTCCAGTCATGAAATCTCTTCTTGTCTTTCCTGTAGCGGCTTTTCTGCTCCTGTGCTCCGCCATCTCCGCGCATCCTACTGCGCCTACTGCTGATAGCTCTGATGGCGCTGCTGCCACCAAGAGTGACGATTCCGCCGCCGCTCCTCGTTCAGCGGAAGACCCTGCCCCATCCTCCGAAATGATCGCCATTCCAGGGCCGACGCGTTCGTTCTTGCGTATGGCTGCGATCAGCCAGAAAGTCTCGCCCGAAGAAATTACGCCATTGCTCGCACGCAACGTTTATTTGCTTGGCTACGAAGGACCGCAGTCGCAAGCACATCAGACCGAATTCCTCACGCTCCTGAATCGCTATGTGCAGCAAGCGCGTGAACTTGTAACTCTGGCCGGATCAGAAAACGTCATCCACGTCACTAACTGCGAGGATGCCAAGCCGCTGCTCCAGGTTCTCGGCTATCGCGTGCGCCCGGACTGCGGACAAAAGGGCACGTACCTTGAAACTGTCGATCCTCAGCGCGCTTTTCTTACCACCGATTCCGGATTTCCTCTACCCGAACTCGAGAAGTCGTTGCAAGAGAACAAGCCTTTCGCATACCCATACACAACTTCTCGCGTTCCTTCGCTATTCACCGAAAATGAATGGTCCAGCGCACGAAAGGGAAGCGGCAGCGGCAAAGACAACAACTTGATCGACATGATTTTGCACGAACCCTCGCTTGCGCGCCTTTACTGGGGCGTGGCGCGAATGGATGCAGAAACCCAAGTCGCCATACTGAAGAACCCGGGCTTGAAGAAGCTCGTACCGTACGCGCCGGTAGTCGATTTTTACGGCAGCCACCTCCGCATTCACAACGGACGCGTCATCGTTCCAGGCGGCGCACGCGCAGAAGCAGGATGGCGAGAACTAGTCGGGGCAGGTCCGGATTCTCCTGGTGAATTTATTCCTCGGCTGCTCGCGAAAGACAACGGCTGGCTCGCCGCGTATTTCGATTCGCTCTCTCGAGTCAGCGCCGCTCAGCAGGCACACTTCGTCGAAGCCAAAACGCTGCGCCGCTACTACGAAGCTCTTCACGGCAAGGACAATTCCGGTGATGCCGCCAGGGGCGTTTTCCGCGCCGATCCGCGGCTTTTGCTTTTGCTGACTCGCGTGCAGTGGGAGCCCAACGGCGATCCTCACGTCCCCGGCAACATCGAAACCTGGAAGCACATCCTGCACCAGAAATCCGAATCCAACGTGGTGCGCTACTGGGGTCGTAAGGCCAAGAGCTTTGACACTCCGCAGCAATTGTTGGAAGCCATGTTCGCGCTCTCACGCGTGCAACTCGAAGCCGGTCCCCTGCAAGCTTATCTGCTCACGAGTGATCTGGATTACAGCCGTGGTCCCGCGCATCGTTTGAGTCCCGACATCGTCGCGCTTCTCGCCTCAAAATATTCCGAGTTCAGCGATCAATATCTGATCTTTTCAGAATTTCCGACGCTCGATGATGTCTCCATCAATTCGTTTCTGAACATCGCCGCCGGTCTTAGCGGCATCAAGAATCAAAACGTGCGTGGCAACGCCATGGGCACCTTCCAAGCCAGCGTCAGCATGTGGCAGATTCTCGCTCGGCAGGGCCAGATTGCGCCTGCGGATCTCAATTCTTCTTGGGATCGCGTGATCAAACCCTTCAACAAAGTGAGCAGCGCTCCGCAGCTCTTCGACGCCGGACGCGATTCCCTTAAACAATTGCTTGTTGCCGCCACCGGCAAACCTGAAGGTTCGCAGGACACGCTGATCGATCTGCTCGCCGGCCCGCCGCAGAATTCGCCGGACGGCCAGCGCATGCATCAAGCCATGGCTAACCGCATGCGCGCGGTCCTGGACGCACAGCGCCTCGTTTCGCTCGACACTCTCCTGACCCTCGGCGATGGCTTGCATGACGTCGCCCACGTGAAGTCTCAGAGCAACACCCTGCTTCCTCTAGCCGGCGAACTTCGCGAATTCGAAATGCCGCAGCCCATCTTTAAGAACAGTGAGCGCGATCAGTGGGCCGCCGGCATCTACAACAATCGCCACACCGAAATGCAGATGAAGACGGACCTGACCAAGGTCGTCAAGTCTCCCACTTCCGCGGAGCAACTCGCCGACGCTCGCGGCCAGCTTGCTCCACTTCTCCGCGATACGCTGGTAGGCCTAAACTATGCCTACTACGAACCTCCCGGCGCGCAAATCCTCCACAACAACCCGCTTTTCGTGCGCTCGCACGACTTCTCCGGCGACACCGTCACCGGTGTCGAGCACCAAGCCTGGCAAGCCGCCCAATTATTCGGCGCTGGCTCCCCGGCTGGCGGTGGTGCGCGACTCGTCGGGTCGCTCGCCGATCTTCCGTATGTCCTCGCCGATGCCGAGCAGGATTTCATTGCCCCTGAAAACGTACAGGCGTTGATTTGGCGCCAGGTCGTTCCCGGACTGCTCACTAGCGCCGTCGTGCCTCGATGGTGGAACGTTAGTTCCAACGAACTGCATGCCGTCGCCTTGTATCAGCAAGCTGGAGAAGAATTGCTCAGGAATGCCACGCAGAACGAAGAATTGCGCGGCCATGTGATGAGCATTCTTTTCGAGCGTATGGCTCCGCAGCGAGCGGAGCGCGTCGAAATCGCCGTGCATAGCGGCCATGCCGCTGACGCCGTCACGCAAGTAATGCCCGCGGACACCTTCTACCTGGCCGCCGAATATCGCACGAGATTCCCCGACCATACCGATCTGTGCGGCACGCCGTGCTCTGATCTGGATGCACTCAACAAGCAATATCCCGAAGAAGTCAGCTGGGAGCGCCTCTCGCGCGATTTTGGCGTGCCGCATCCCGCTCTCGCGCAAAACTATGGCCGCGCGCTGCTCAACGTGCCGCCTTTCCCTGCGTTCATGGGCTACTCCAGCCGCTTCCTGGCTGAGTCGTGGGACTCCAACAATTTGTACTGGGCTCGCCTCGCAGACGAGAAAGGCTACTCGCCGGTGATGCTCAATCGCCTGGTGCCCGAACTGACCCATCGCATGGTGGAAAAGATTTTCGCCACAGACCTCGAGGACGTGCAGGCGCTTCTGCGTGCCACTCGCGAAGCCGGCGACGAATTTCGGCAGGGAAAGATCGGAATCGCGACACCGGGCGGCGATCTTTCGGCGCGGTAAAAGAGATTGCTTGCTGTTAACAATGGAGATTATCCGTTATTTTCGGCGAGCAGAACATCAATCAACGGGAATAGGAAATAGGGAAGCCATGGCCAAACGAACTGTATTGGGTCTGTTGGTCGTTGTGATGATGGTCGGCGTTTTCGGTGTAACGCGCATGCGCGCTCAGCAAGACGGCACGCGCTTTCGCATCAACGTCGATCTCGTGCAGCTCAATGTCGCGGTTACCGACAACAAAGGCAATTACGTGACCGGTCTCAAGCCCACCGACTTCGTCATCGCCGAAGACGGCATCACCGAAAAGCTCGCCACCTTCGAAGAAGGCAGCGGTCCCTCGCGCCGCCTCGTCGATCTCGCGAACGGTCAGTCCGAACATCCTACGCAGGGTTCCGCCGCCGAAGGCACTCCCACTGACGGTTCGCCGGAATCGCTGGCTTCGCTGGTCGCCGGCTCCAATGTCTTTATCCTCTTCGACACCAGCAACTATATGTACCGCGGCTTCGTTTTTGCTCAGGATGCCATCGCCGATTTCGTCCGCTCATTGGAGACCGCCGATAAAATCGCCTTTTACTCCTACAGCCGCGATCTCTTTCGCTCCGCTCCACTGACTCCGGATCGTTCTGCCGTAGTTCGCGGAGTCCGCACCACCGTCGCCGGTGACGATGCGGCGCTATACAATTCGCTTTTGCTTACGATCAAGGACGCCGCGCAATATCAAGGCCGCAAAGTCGTCGTCGTCTTCTCAAATGGTCCGGACAACGCCAGCATGGTTCCGCCCGAAGATGTCGCTGAGCTAGCGCAGTCCGTTGGTATCCCCATCTACATGATCAGCACTCGCGAAGCGCGCCTGGAGCCCGTGTCCACCGTGGTTTTCGAGCGCATGAGCGCGGCCACCGGCGGCAAAGCCTATTTCGCCAATAGCTGGCGTGACGAAAAGCGCGCCTTCGCCTCCATTCGCGACGATCTCGCGCATTTGTATTCCTTCAGCTATTATCCGCAGCCCAATCCCAACAAAGGCTGGCGCGCCATCAACGTTCGCCTCGTCGGCGAAGGTGCCAAGAAATATCACGTACGCACCCGCAACGGCTATCGCCCCACACCCAGCCGCTTCACAAACGAGCCCGCTCCCAACTCTAGCGTCTCGCAATCATTCCCAAACTAAAGCGCAGAGGATCGCGGCGAGTCAAAACATCCTCGTTGAGTCGATGAGTCGTTCCCATGAATTGGATTCTGCGAGCGTGGCGATGAATCTGATCGCGTAGAACAGGCGCCAGGTGTCACCCTGAAGGGTAGAGCGAGACGTCATCCTGTACGGGAGGGGCTGGTCCCCTCCCGGGCGAGGCCACACTAAACACCTGTCTAGTCGATCCTCAAACGACCGCCAATTCTGCCCCAATCCAACCTCAAGAACTCCCAATCAAATATCCCGTCAAAAACACCAAAATTCCCCCAACAATCACCTGAAACGCCGCCTGCAAAAACGGTGTATCCATATATCGATGCCGGATATAACTGATCACTCCCAACTCGATCGCCACCACAATCACCGCCAAGCTCGTCGCCAAACGAAAATCCGCAATTAAAAATGGCAACGTATGTCCGATCCCGCCGGCGGTGGTCATCAACCCCGTCGCTAGTCCGCGAATCCACGGCGATCCGCGCCCCGTCAGCGATCCATCGTCTGACAGCGATTCCGCAAATCCCATGGAAATTCCCGCGCCCACCGACGCCGCCAGCCCCACCAAAAATGCGTCCCCGCTCTTATGCGTAGCAAATGCCGCGGCGAACAATGGCGCCAGTGTCGACACCGAACCATCCATCAATCCCGCAAGCCCCGGCTGAACGATTTGCAACAAGAATAGCTTGCGGTGCGATTCGTCCTCTTGCTGCTTGGCGCTTTGCGTCAGGTGCTTTTCTTCCAGATTGCCGGCGGTCTGCGTATGTTTACGCTCTTCGTCAGCTAGTTTGTTCAATAATTCGCGAGTCGACGCGTCCGACGTTCGCGCGATCGCTCGTTGATAAAAGCGCTGCGCCTCCAGTTCCATCACCTCCGCTTGCCTTCTCGCCACGTTGACGCCTAGCGGCCGAATCAGCCAGTTCGGTCTGCGCTGCAAAAACCCTTTCACGTTTTCGCGTCGGATTAGCGGAATATGGTCGCCAAATCGCTGCCGGAACATCGCGATCAGCCGGTCGCGGTGCACCCCCTCTTCCTCCCGCATCTCTTCGAACATATCCGCCGTTGCCGGATAACTTTCCCGCAACGCGTCCGCAAACTCGCCGTAAATCCTTCCATCCTCTTCCTCGGAAGAGATCGCCAGCGCCAGAATCTCCCTCTCACTCAAATCCTTAAACTTTTTCAGCATCCCGACCTTCCTCACCTACTGCGAACAGAGCATCGCACAAGCCCCCAGCGAAGTCATCTCGCCCTGGTGCATCGCTTTTCGCACCCGTCGATCCGTTCGTCGTTGCCCGTCGAAGGCGGAATTCCCACCCGGCTAGGTATTCGAGCCTTGACATACCTCGACTTCTAGGCCTACATTTGCCGTAGGCAGAGTTGTCTAGGGGTACGAGCGAATGGCGCGAAAGGATTTGCAGGGTAGCCTCGACCTGCTGGTCTTGAAGACTCTCTCCCAAATGGGAGAGTTGCACGGCTACGGAATCGTGCTGCACATTCAGAGGGCTTCCGATGATCTGCTGTCTGTCGAAGAGGGATCACTCTATCCCGCTGTGCACCGCATGGAGCAAAGCGGATGGATTCGTTCCGAATGGAAAATGACAGAGACCAATCGAGAGGCAAAATACTATCGCCTTACTCCAGCTGGCCAGAAGGAATTGATCAAGGCCGAAAAAAGTTTTGAACAACTCGTCAAAGGCATACGCTCGGTCTTGCGCTACGCCTGAGGAAAGCCATGTCCATCTTTCGCCGTATCGTCAATTCCTTCCATCGCTCGAAACTGGAGCAGGACATAGATCGCGAACTCAGATCCCACATGGAGATGAGGATTGCGGACAACATTGCCGCAGGCATGTCCCCTGAACAAGCCCGCCGCGATGCTCTCATTCGCTTCGGGAACCGCACCGCGATCCGCGAGGGAGTAACCGCAGTCGATGCGGAGCTGATTTTCGATTCGCTTTGGCGGGAGATGCGATACGCCATGCGGCAGTTGCGCAGGACACCTGCCTTTACGATCACGGCTCTGGTGACGCTTGTGCTCGGAATCGGCGCCAACGTGGTCGTCTTCAGTGTCCTGGAGCAGTTGGTGCTGAAACGCCTCGATGTTCCCCAGCCATCGGGCCTTTACAATGTCGCGCACGCAACGCACGGCTACGATAATCAGTCCTATCCCGATTACCTGGATTTCCAGAACAAAAATTCGACTTTCAGTGACTTGGCAGCCTACCGGATACAGTTGGCGGGTTTGGCAGCGGGAAGCGCCGCTTACAAATGCTGGTACTACAGAGTCTCAGGGAATTACTTTGACATGCTGGGCGTACAGCCTGCACATGGGCGACTCTTTCACGCGAGTGATGAACGCGGACCAAACTCTGCTCCCTACATCGTGTTGAGCCATAATTTTTGGACCAGTCATTTCGATGCGGATCCGCGTGTCGTTGGAACAACGGTGCACATAAACAAACACGCCTTTACCGTGATCGGAATCGCGCCAAGCGGATTTCATGGTACCGAAGTATTCATTTGGCCCGACTTCTGGATGCCGGTCGTCAATACTCCGGACGATGAGGGCACAGGCTTTCTGTCCAATCGTGCCATGCACAATCTCTTTATTTTGGGAAAGCTGAAGCCGGATGTTACCGTCCAGCAAGCCACCGACAATCTCAACGGCATCGCCCGCGAACTAGCCCTTCAGTACCCCGCGACCGATGATGACTTAAGCGCCAGGTTGGTAAAACCCGGATTGATGGGGGACAGTTTCGGCGGTCCGGCTCGATCTTTCCTAGCAGCCGTCATGGTGCTGGCTTTTCTCGTGCTGCTCGCCGCTTGCGCCAACCTCGCCAGCCTCTTTGCCGCCCGCACCGCCGATCGTAGCCGTGAATTAGCGATTCGGCTCGCCATTGGCTCCAGCCGTTGGCATGTTCTCAGACAGTTGCTCGTCGAAGCTGTCCTGATTTCTGTTCTTGGTGGCGCGCTCGGAACTATTTTTTCTACGGCCTTGCTCCGAGCGTTCACGCGTTGGCAGCCATTCCCCGAGTTTCCAATCCACGTGACGGTCAACCCCGACGCCAGGATTTATTTTGTGGCGCTGCTCCTTTCGGTCGGAAGTGGAGTTATCTGGGGACTTGTTCCGGTGCGGCAAGTGTGGGCGGCGGACTCCGCGCAAGTGATGAAGAGCAGCGCAGGAGCTCCGCTGAACTTTCGTAGCTTCGCCTTTCGCGATCTTCTGCTGTGTATTCAGATTACTCTCTGCACCTTGCTGGTGACGTCCTCGTTTGTAGCCTTGCGCGGAATGCAGCGTTCGCTCCGCGCCCCGCTCGGGTTTCAGCCCCAGGGCGCGATCCTCGCTGACACGGATTTGCACATGGGCGGACATTCCGATAAGTCATCTACGATGATGCAAAAGCGCATGCTACAGGAGGTCGCCGGCATTCCAGGTGTCAGCGCCGTCGGGATTATTGATGAGACGCCGCTAGGCACCGGCGGAAGCTCCACAACCGTTTACCGGCAGGGTACAACCGACTTCCGGTCCTCCAATAGTGTCTTTGGCGCCAAATACTTCTCCATTTCACCCGGGTACTTGAACGCCGCCGGAACCGCCTTGTTGACCGGCCGCGATTTCAACTGGCAGGACAACGCCGGCGCGTCGAAAGTGGCGATCGTAAACGAGACATTTGCTCGAGCACTATTTGGAAAGATGACCGCGCTTGGACTTCGATTTACCTTGGGCGATAAAGCTGAGTGCGAGATTGTTGGAGTCGTCGAAAACGGAAAATATGATTCCCTCACGGAACCGCCTCGCGCGGCGATGTTCTTTCCGCTTGAGCAAAACCCGGACAGCGATACGACCTTGGTGGTCCGCTCGCCTTTGCCGCCGGCAGAAATCGTACCCGAGTTAAGAAATGTACTCGGCAAAATCGATCCCAACCTGCCGTTCACGTTTCATATTTGGCCGGACGCGCTGGGATTCGTGTTGTTTCCCGCGCGAGTGGCGACCGCAAGCCTCGGCGTGATGGGTTTGTTGGCCGCGATGCTTGCCGTCACGGGAGTTTTTGGCATCGCCATGTATTCCGTCTCGAAGCGTGCCAAGGAGTTTGGTATCCGAGTGGCCTTGGGAGCGCAACCATTTCAGCTCATGCGTTCTGCGCTGAGCCGTCCGGTCATGCTGCTGCTTTCGGGTTCAGCGGCGGGATTGCTGCTGGGTTCGATCGCCAGCCAATTGTTGGCACAAATCGTGTACCAGGCCACGTCCCGTGATCCGTTGGTCTTTGCCGCAGTGATGGCGACCATGATCATACTTGGATTGTTTGCGATGTGGATTCCCGCCCATCGCGCCTTAGGCATTCATCCCGCAGGCTTGCTCAGAGAAGAGTGATATCTAATTCGCTCGACAACTGAATGTGTAACCGCTACAAAAAACCTTCCTTCCGATATCGCTGCAGGATATTCAGTCGATCGATACATTAAGATCGCTTTGTCAGTTGTGGAACCAGATCAGATGGACGATCGACAGGATCTACGATACGCATTGCAACCGCCGTCACCTGACCAACCACCTCGGCTCTATCAACGGGCAATCGCCGAGTTGTGCATGGCGACAGGGAGTGAGGAATGAGAATAAGCTCGTTACCTTGCAATTCGCACCAGCAGCATGCGTAGCTATCGCGTAACTCGACGAAATAAATCGGTCGATCGAGCTCGGTTCGCCAAGGGCGGCTTTGAACTTTGCGCGAACTTGGATCGATTTGAACGAAACTTCCAGGTCGCAGCAATGGATACATTGTGTAATCTTGTAAACCGATGTATCCGTAACGGCCATGCTTGATATCAAGGTGCTGGATCAGCGAGATTGGGACTTCTCCCCACACTTCAACTATTCGCGAGAGTAAATTCGTTGCTTCAACGCGAAATCCTCGATCAAACCGAACAGGGAATATAACTTTCCTCGCCGCGTCGCTTACTTCCATCTGCATCAGGTGAGTCTGCTGGGTCGGGGACTCCAGTTGATACTTTGGCAGCAGATCTAGATCAACGCCGAACAACGACAACAGCTCCGAGAACTTGACTCGGTAAATGGCACTAAGACTGAACAGTTTGAAAATACTTGGGACTGAATCAGTGTTCTCTAGCTTCGTGAGCCAGTGATTGGAAACGAAGAACTCGGGATTGCCACGCGCCTTTGCGATTTTTTGGCTTTCCTCTTCGACCTGCCGAAGGGTAACGCCAAGGCGAGACCGCAACTCCTTTAGATTTTCTCCGGGATGCATGAAGTGGCCCGCCATCATACTTGTAAAAGCTTGCGACGCTCTTCTATTTGTTAACAAAGAGACCACTCGTTGTCTGATCGAACCTCGCCCTGCTTCCTATGGGAAGCACCATTGCGTTCGCACCCTCCATGGAAGGCAGCACAGGCAACATAGTGTTGTCGAGCAAAGCAAAGCCATGTCTGTCCGAGGACCCGGCGACGGCTCGCGCCTTCCGGAAGGCAAAAGGTGGCGGTCTGCCTTGCGTCAAGATCGGCCAGAGATCAATTTCGCAAAGCTCGACGTTGCGGAGTTAATGAAGGGAGGTTGCTGTGCGCACTGGCGAGGTTTATCGCTGTCAAAATCGAGATTGTCGCTGTGAAATCCGACTCATAAAGGCTTCGATCCAAGGCACTTCCAATCCGAGATGTTTTTGTGGGGCGGAGATGAAGAAGCCTTACGTCAAACCCGTTTTTCAAGAAATCGGCGACTCGGGCGCCCAGTTCTTTAGCGTCCTGGAGACGCGAAGGAAGGAACGGAACTAGCGAGGTCGTCATGCTTGGAGGAATTGGTCTTGTTTTCGGAATTCTCCTTCTTCTTGGTGGCGCGACCCTCGTATGCACCGCCTCGAACGCGGACACGATTCAAGTACTTAGCGGTGCAGCGCTCTCATCTCTAGGAGCGATAGTCACCTGTTTAGTTGTTAAGAGCATATTGGATTGGAGGAGAAATTCTACGGTTAATGGCGAGCACTAACCCGTCCGATTTAGTATGAACGAAACGCGACGAACACCGCGATACCCATTCAGTGCTCCCGCCGAGATCACCGTCGAAGCATCGCTAGCAAAGCTATTGTGCCGCGTGAAGGAGCTCAGCTTATACGGATGTTATCTGGACAGCTCTGTCGGTTTAGGCGTACAAACTCGCGCGATACTGAAAATTTATGGCCTGCACGACTATTTTGAAGCGACCGCGAGCGTGATATATAGCCATCCGATGGAGGGTATGGGAATCGCCTTTCGAGAAATTAGACCAGCATTCGCGCAGGTCCTACAGAAATGGTTACTCCAATCAATGCGAAAACAGGTCGATTAGCCAAATGCAAACCGCCGATGGAACCATCAAAGTGCTTATCGCGGACGATTCCGCTGTATTCCGCAAGCTGGTTGAGCAGACACTTGAGGAACGGTATACATTGCTTTTTGCAAGAAACGGCCAAGAAGCGATAGATATATTTTCACGCCACAATCCTGATCTTGTAATCGCCGATTGGGTCATGCCCGATTTAACCGGCATTGAGCTTTGTCAGCACATTCGCCGCACCGCGCAAGAATCGTATACGTATGTGATTCTCCTTACCGGGAAAACCGATAAGGAGAATACGGTAGCGGGATTCACAGCGGGTGCTGACGATTACCTCACTAAACCGTTCCACCCGGAGGAATTAATCGCACGTGCTGCCGCTGGGCGTAGAATTATTGGACTTCAGCGACAAATCCAGGCCAAAAACGTCCTTTTGCAGGAACTCGCGTTGACAGATAGTTTAACGGGATTGCCGAACCGGCGTGCGGTAGAGGAGTGGGCTGAACGACAGCTGAGTGCCGCAGTCAGACACAAGTTTTCATTTTGTATAGCGATGTCAGATATCGACCACTTTAAATCGATAAACGATACTCACGGTCACGAGGCTGGCGACAACGTTCTCAAGTCATTTGGCGAGATTCTCAAGGCGACCTCCAGGCGGAGCGACATTTGCGGTCGTATAGGAGGCGAGGAATTCGTCAGCATCTTTACGCACGTTCCGCTGAACAACGCGAAAATGGTAGTTGAGCGTATTCGAAAGTATCTGGAGAAAACTGCTTTTCTCTTCGATGGTTGTGCGGTTACCGTGACCGCAAGTTTTGGCATTGCGGATTTGAAACCGGGCGCCTCGCCGGATTTCCAAGTTTTACTGGCACAAGCGGATCGAGCACTCTATGCGGCCAAACGGCGAGGCAGAAATAGAGTGGAAACGGCGGGCTCCGACTAGTCAGGTCGCCCACCGTCAGGAATTCTCCCGGTAGAGATTGCAAGCGTGGAACCCCACGAGGCCTCTAGAAGGCAGCATCTGTGTTGCTGAAGCCGTCGTTCGCAGGGCCGAGCTCATCATGCCCGCTAGCTCCCACTGAATTGCTACAACAAAAAGCCCTGTGTCCGGTATCGCTGCACGATACTCAGGCGGTCGTCCGCTCCGGCTTTGTGCTTCATCCGGTACAGGTGATTCTTCACTGTCTGTTCCGACAGGCAAAAATGATTCGCAATTTCTTTGTTGGTCAGGCCTTTCGCGATGAACGGAATCAGCTGCTGTTCTCGTCTCGTGAACCCCAGCCGCTGCTGCACCCCCGCGCAGGGCACCGGGCTTGATTCCTGCTCAAAATAGCGAAATAGCGCCGCCGACAACGCACCCGGGCAAACCGCCTCACCACTTTGTACCGCCCGAATCGCCGTAACAACATCGTCAGCAGATGCCTCCCGCCACAAAAACCCGCTGATTCCCGCGCGTACGCATTGCAGAAACTGCCCTTCTTCCAGCGTTGTCCCGATTACCAGGATTCGAACACCCGGTGCCGCCGCATGGGCTTGGCGAACGATCTCCAGATCGTCCTCTATATGCCCGCTGGAAATCAGCAACATCACATCAACACCGCCATCAAGCAGTTCTTGCCCTGAAACGGCTCTCCGCTGTGCGAATTGGCTATTTCAATGGTGCCTCGCTTCATAAACATCCGGCACAGCGCCTCGCGAAGCAGGCGATTCTCGGCCACAACTAACACACGAGTCCGGCCGCCGTCTGCCCGCATCCACCCCAGAACTGAGGGCGGAACTGAGGCCGGCTCGGTTCCTCGTCTGCCCGGCAAATCCGCACGTAGCGGAGTCTTTGGCAGTAGTGTTCGATCCGTCAATCGGTTGCGGCGCGCGGAAAAGGAACGACTTTTAGTCGTGGCATTCATTGGGGCTCCATTAGACTGGGAGTCTAGAGACCAGCGCTTTGAACATGAGCGTTCCGCTTAGCGCCGTACCTCTGGTTTGCAATTCAATGTCCCGTATCAACGGGTCGCAATTCTTGCTATCTCTAGTCAGCTTTATCGCTTACGTCGACGTGAGAGATCCAGGCCTAAATTAAGGAAGTCCCAATCCGGTACTACGCGATTTCTTCCACACCACTTCGGAACATCCGCATCCTCGTTGATCACCGCTTTCCAGCCAAATACGTACCTCTTTCATCGCTTTTCATTCGCTGGCGCTTTTCTTCTCGGTACTTCCGTACTACCATGCCCCCAGAGCGTCCTACTACCTTCCGAGTACGGTCCCTCTATAGGTTTTACTTCGCCTCCGGCTTACACTTTCTCTACTAAAGGCGGATTTTCTTCCGGCTGTAGAGAGAGGCAATTTAGCCATGGCCACACAGGACCTTATGAGCAAGACTCCTCAGAACGGCATCGCCGGTCGCGTGCCTGCGCAGCCTGAGCGCCGCGGCAGCCGTCGCTGCAAAATCACACAGCTGATGCGCATTCGCCCGTCCGACCCAGAAAAAGAGAACTTCGACGACATGCGTGGCACGCTCAGCGTCTCGCGCTCCGGCGTCTATTTCCAGACTAGCGAAACCACTTACGAAATCGGCATGCGCTTGTTTGTCACCATGCCGTACTCCCATGAAGCGCATGCAATGAATCGCGAATATCTCGCTGAGGTTGTTCGCGTCGACGCGCTGCCCAATGGTATGACCGGAGTCGGGTTCAAGATCCTGATGGAAATCGGGATGCAAGCCAGCTCTTATTCGAGTCACTCTGTTTCTCGTAAATAAGCGCGGCTCGACATAGCAAAACCGCTGCTGCAACTTTGAATCTCAAAAGTGAAAAGGGCGTCCCGGTTTTCGAGGCGCCCTTCGCTTTTTCTAACATCCATTAATCCAGTAACTCAGCCGGCGAATAGCTAGCTACGCGTAAACATTTGTACTGCACGATGCCGCAGCAAGCCGAGCTGGCGATTCACCGGATGTCTACGCGACAGGAATGAAAATACCGGCTCGCGGCGATGTATTAGGCGGTTCAGCGCGATCGAAAGCCGCACGTCACGCCGCGCGAATTTCAGCCCGGCCTCCAGCGCCTCGACAGCTTCGTCGCGGCGGCCGGCGGTGGCGTAAACTTCAGCGAGGTTCAGATATAGTTGCGCTTGATTGCGCTTCATGCGCACTGCGGCGTCGCACAGCCGCTCCGCTTCTCCCCACTTCTTTTCGGATCGCGCCAGTACCACCCCCAGATAGGACATGTAGTAGGGATTGTTCTTATCCAGATCCATGGCTTTTTGCATATGCGGCAGAGCCCGGATGGCGTAGTTGTCACGCAACAGGGTCAGCCCTTGCTTGAATTCGCGGAAGGCTTCCGTGTCGAGCATCATTCCACCTCATCGACCGTTCTGCGGTCGCACTGCCCTGGTTTAGGGAACCGGGCACACAAACGCCACGCAGCCTTCGAGGAAATCGACACCGCCGGTGAGAGGCGAGGATTGCTTGTAACCGGCTCCGGCCGTCCGAAGCTCCGAAGAGCGCCGAACATGGGAGCGGTGAGCAGCGTCGCGCTTGGGGTTCCCATCCCAGTCAACGGCGAGGGTACGCGCCGCCGACGTTGGGCGCTACTGACCCGTGGGCCAGACTTGGGACAGCGGGACGCAGGTAATACGCAGGGTATCGGCTGGCCTTCTGTTGCGAAATCCAATTAAATCCGTGGACTTAATCTCTCCTGTTTCAACCTGGCCAAAGCCCGCGGATCTCGCACGTCTGCAAAGGGTTAACTGGAAATGGTTATGCGCATTTCTATCGGGCGGCGCGGCTGGCTTCGGCGGCTACACGGGATTGGTAGATGGGGAAGCGGGCTGCTAAGTCGGCGACTTGTTTACGAACGCGCTGTTCGGTGACGGAATCGCCCATGTGCGTGAGTACGTCGGCGATCCACGCGCCCATGAGCTCCATTTCCGGTTCGCGCATGCCGCGCGTGGTGACCGATGGTGTACCGAGGCGGATGCCGCCGGCCTTCATCGGTGGCAGGGGATCGAAGGGAATAGCGTTTTTGTTGACGGTGATGCCGGCGCGGTCGAGGGCCTTTTCGGCGTCGCTGCCAGTGATGCCGCGGCCGTGAACTTCGACCAGGAACAGATGGTTGTCGGTGCCGCCAGTGACGATGCGGAAGCCTTGTTTGGCGACAGACGCCGCGAGGGCCTTGGCGTTGGAGGCAACCTGCTGCTGATATTCGCGGAAGCCGGGCTCCATGGCTTCTTTCAGGCAGACAGCTTTGGCCGCAATGGTGTGCACTAGCGGGCCACCTTGCGTGCCTGGGAAGGTGAGCTTATCGATCTCCTTGGCAAAGGCGGCTTTGGAGAGCACCATGCCGCCGCGCGGGCCGCGGAGGGTCTTGTGCGTGGTGGTGGAAACGATGTCCGCGTGGGGGACCGGGCTGGGATGCACGCCCGCAGCCACGAGTCCTGCGATGTGCGCCATGTCCACGAAGAAAAGAGCGTCGACGGCTTTGGCAATTTTGGCGATACGCTCGAATTCAATGATGCGGGAATAGGCGCTGGCGCCAGCGACGATCATTTTGGGTTTGTGCTCGTGCGCGAGCTTGTCGATTTCATCGTAGTCGATGCGCTCGTCGTCTTTCCGTCACGCCATAGGCGACGAATTTGTACATCGGCCGGAGAAATTCAGCGGGTGACCGTGAGTGAGGTGGCCGCCGTGGGCGAGATTCATGCCCAGCACGGTGTCGCCAGGCTTGAGCGTGGACATATAGACGGCCATATTGGCTGAAGTGCCGGAGTGCGCTTGCACGTTGGCGTGTTCGGCGCCGAAGAGTTCCTTGGCGCGATCGATGGCCAGCTGCTCGACTTTATCGGCGACTTCGCATCCGCCGTAGTAGCGCTTGCCAGGATAGCCTTCGGCGTACTTGTTGGTGAAGATCGATCCCATAGCTTCGAGCACAGCTTCGGAGACGAGATTTTCGCTGGGGATCAGCTCGAGCCCGGTGGCTTGGCGTGTGGCCTCTTCGCGAAGGAGATCGGCGATGGCGGGATCGACAGAGTCGAGCGGGCGCTGCATGCGGGAGTTATCGGCTGTGTGGGTTGTCGTCATCTAGGATCCTTGGAATTGAAGTGCCGCAACATCTTACCTCGCGCAGACGTAATGTAGTTAAGTGCCCCGTCCGCCACTTATTCGCTCGTCGGCTGCCTTCCCTTGCCAACCTAGGAGAGCTTGCAGTAGACTCCTAGTTAGACTAGGAGACGCACAGTGGATAAAACCGCGGAATTACTGCCGGGCACGCTCGATATGCTGATTCTCAAAGCGGTGTCGTTGAAGCCATTGCACGGCTATGGCGTCTTGCAGCGCATTCGGCAAATTTCAAAGGATGCGATTGAAATCCCTCAAGGATCCTTGTATCCGGCGCTGTATCGACTGGAGCGTCGCGATCTCATTACCGCGGAATGGGGACAACAGCGAGAACAACCGCAGGGCGAAGTACTACACCTTAACGGCGGCTGGGCGTCGGCGCTTGCGTGAGGAAACTGCCGGCTGGAACCGGCTCGCGTCTGCAATCGCGGCAGCATTGAAGACGACGCGGGAGGAGGTGTGACATGTTCAAGGGACTTCGCTCCGTATTTCACGCTTTGATTCGGCGGCGTGATTTCGAAGACGGAATGTCTGAGGAGCTGCGTTTCCACATTGAGCAGTACACCGACGAGCTGGTGCGCTCCGGGATGTCACGGGAAAAAGCGGCCCGCCAGGTACGAATGGAGCTCGGCAGCTCTATGAACATCAAAGCGGATTGCCGGAAAGCCTTTGGCGTGCACTTCTTCGACGAGTTTCGCAGGCAGCTGAGTTATGCGGCGCGCTTGCTACGAAAGACGCCGGCATTTACGGCGACCGCGCTTTTGACTCTGGCCGTCTGTTTCGGCGCGAATTTAACGATTTTTGCGGTGATCGATTCGGTGCTACTGCGTCCACTGCCTTTTCCGCAGCCCGATCGGCTGATGACGATATTCAATAGTTATCCGAAAGCTGCGGTCGATCGCGACGGTTCCTCCGTGACCAACTACTACGAACGACGCGGTCATATCCCGGCTTTCGCGTCGCTCTCGATCTACAGGTATGGCTCGGAGATTGTGGGGGACGCTGGTGCGACGGAACGCGATCCCACGATGCGAGTATCTCCGGAGTTTTTCTCCACTCTTGGGACTCGGCCCCGTAATGGGACGCACTTTCACGGACCAGGAAACCACCAGTCAAACCGATGATGTTGCCATTCTTTCTGATGCGTTTTGGCGGGAACGCTACGGCGCCGATCCCAATGTGATCGGAAGGCAGATCCGTGTAAACAGCGTTCCTAGAACTGTGATTGGCGTCTTGCCTTCCAGCTTTCGCTTTCTTTCTTTCGATGCCCAGTTGTTTCTTCCCCTCGCGTCGAGCGCTGAAGATCGCACGCCGTCGCGGCGGCATTCCGGCGGAAATGTCATCCAGATGATTGCGCGCCTCAAGCCGGGAGCCACTCTCGCACAAGCGCAGTCGGAGATCGATGCCCAGAACGCGGCACTGGAAGTGGACGATCCGCAAGCGAAGATGATTGCCGATGCGGGCTTTCGTTCGTTAGTGGTGCCGCTGCGCGCGGACCACGTTGCAGCCGTGCGTCCCACGTTGCTGCTGGTGGAAGCAGGCGTACTCGTTCTTCTGTTGATTGGCGCTGTGAACCTGGTGAACCTGCTGCTTATCCGTGCCAGCGGCCGAGTTAAGGAAGTAGCCGTTCGCCAGGCGCTCGGAGCAGGTTGGAGATACCTCGTGAGCGAAGTGGTCGTCGAGACCACCTCGCTTACATTCGCCGGAGGGTTACTCGGACTCGCGGTCGGCGCCGGCGGAATAAATCTGCTGCGCGGATTGGGCGCGGATCGTCTTCCATTGGGAAGTCAGATCGCTTTCGACGCGCGACTAGCACTGGTCGGCCTGGGCGCAGCCATCGTCATGGGCATCGTATTCGCGCTGCCCGTCGGGTGGTACCAGCTTCGCTGGAATCCTGGAAATGCGCTTCAATCGGAGAGCCGTGGCGGCACGAGCGGGCACGGCGCACAAGTCCTGCGGCACAGTTTTATCGTCTCTCAAATTGCGCTGGCGCTAATGCTGTTGACGGGAGCGGGTCTGCTCGGCCTGAGCCTTCAGCGAGTGATGGCCGTTTCTCCGGGCTTCCAATCGGATCACGTCCTGACCGGGCAAATCTTGCTTCCGTGGGCGGACTACTCGGAGACAGGTCGTATGAAATTTGTTGAAAGCTTGATGGAGAAAATCGGCGATCTACCGGGAGTGTTGTCGGCAGGCGTGGTCAACAATGTGCCTTTCAGTGGCAACATCGGCAAAAGCGCCGCCACGGTAGCAGGACACGTTCGCCGCCCTGGCGAATCGGCAAGAGGGCATTATTCCTACGGAGTCGCGGGCGACTATTTTCGCGCCATGGGTTTCTCACTGGTAGCAGGGCGCTTCCTAACTGGCGACGATTCACGTCGTTCCGAGCGTGTCTGCGTTGTGGATGAAGACTTCGCGCGATACTACTGGCCGCACGGTAGCGCGATTGGTCAGCGATTGTGGGACGGCTCCGAAGCGGGAAAAGATGCGGAAGCGTTCACAATCGTCGGCGTTGTCGGCGGGGTGAAACAAGCGGGGCTCACACAAAACGAAGCCCAGGGCGCGATTTACTATCCTTATGCCTTCCGCATCGGTGACAGCGTATTCGTCGCGGTCCGCACCGGCGTGCCCCCAGAATCGTTCGCGTTGACATTGCAGAAGGTGGTGCGACAGATCGACGCCAACGTGCCGGTCAGTGATATCCGGTCGATGGACACGCGCATTGCCGACAGCCTGGTCGCGCGTCGCTCACCGGCCCTGTTGGCTGGCGTCTTCTCAGGTATAGCTCTGCTGCTCACCTGCATCGGCACCTATGGAGTGCTGAGCTACGCCGTAACACAACGCCGCCGAGAAATTGGAGTGCGGATAGCCCTCGGGGCGCAATCCCGGCAGATTCGAATGCAGTTTCTTGCACTCTCATTACGTCTACTCACGGCCGGAACCGTGTTGGGCTTGATCGGAGCATGGCAAGCGGGTCGCACAATGCGGGGCCTGCTCTTTCAAGTACCGCCGCTTGACGTCGGGGTGCTTGCGACAGCCGCGTGCGTGACGGCCGCAGTGTGTCTCACGGCCTGCCTGGTGCCCGCGCAACGTGCCGCGCAAATATCCCCAATGAAGGCTCTCGCTGACGAGTAAGAGAGTCTCCTCCACGGATCAGTTCTGCGGGAGCGTGGTTTGGCGGCGATCAATGACAGTGAATCCGTCGGGTAATTCGAAGAGCTTGGGATCGGGATCGGACAGAATCAGACTCGTCACCGTGAACGTTTGCGTGCCGACGCGCGGATCGCTACGTTTTGAAAGAAGATTGAATCCTAGGCTAGGCGCGTACCAGAATTCACGGTCGATGGTCATTTTGTGGTCGTTGCCGAACATTCCGGGATTGTAGTTGACCGTGTCGCGCGTGCCGATGGTTTCCACTCCGGAAACCAATTGTTTGCCGAGGTCCTGCCTGACCCGGTCTCCCATATTCCCGGGAAGTGGGCCCGAGGGTAGCGCCTGGAAGTTGAAGACAGTGTCGGGGTCGGGCGTGTAGCCGATCAATGCGCACTCCTTCTTTGTCCTGAGCATGAAGCAGTTGTAAAGCATGTGAGTGCCGGGATCGGCGATCTGGATTGTAGTCATCACCGATTCCTCTGGGTTAGCTTTCGGGGCCAGAAACCACCGCTCCTGATAAATGCGGCCTTCCGCGTCGCGCGCTATGCGGCGTTTGTTCACGGTGGTGATATTGCCGCCATCGGACAGGCCGCGCGCCCATTCGGTCTCAAGAATGAGAGTGAAGGGAGCTTTTGTTTTTGGCGGGATGACAATGCTCTCGAGAACATCGCCTCGAACGCCGCCGTCCTCGGCGTAGAGCTGGTCTTCGGCGGTCTTGTGCCCCTGAACGCGAGCGCCGGGAACGACGGGCGGTTCGGTTTGGGCGAAGGCGGAGTGAGCGGAGGAGAAGAACGCGATCGTTAGCAAGAGGATAAGACTACGCATCGTAATCTCCCGGCGGTGCGTACTATGCCACAAATTAATCGGTAGAAACGGGCTCGCAAGATGAGGTCGGATCGTTGAGCATTTGGCCAAAATGTAGCGGCCGCCTTCGGAGGCGGGGGCGGCAGGCGAAGAGAAGGCGAATATGTTAAGCTCCTCAGTTGCCGATCTGTTGACGCGTCTCAGGTCGAGTTCGTTTCTGTTCAGGAGAGATCGATGAAGATACGTTTCGGCGTTCTCACATGCGTAACGCTTGTGGTTGGGATGGCGTTAATGGCCCGAGTTCAGGGCGAGATGTCGAAGCCCGCGCCCGAACTGAAGAAACTCGACTATTTCGCCGGCACTTGGAGTGCGGAAGGCGAGGTAAAGCCGGGGCCAATGGGCGCAGGCGGGAAATTCACAGGAACAAATCGTGTTGAGTGGATGGACGGCGGATTTTTTCTGGTGACGCACTCCGATTTCAACGGCGCCTTAGGCAAAGGCATGGAAACCGCGTACATGGGCTACGACAGTGACGAGAAGGTGTACACGTACGACTCCTTCAACAGCCTGGGCGAAGCTGACCACGCGAAAGGCAATTTGGAAGGAGACACTTGGACGTGGCAGAGCGAAACAAGGATCGGCGCACAGACGATGAAAGCGCGACTCACGATTAAGGTGCTTTCGGCCACCGCCTACAAGTTCAAGTTCGAAATGTCGCCCGACGGAATCACCTGGAACACCGTATTGGAAGGCAAAGACGCGAAGAAATAAGGCCGCTGAATGTTCAACCACGGGCGCCCTCGTATTGGCGTCCGGCTGGAGGCTGCAACGATCCGAGTTTGTTCGAGTTTGTTTAGATTTGGATTTGCTGATTCGCGACTGTTTGGCTCCGCCGCATACGGTATTTACCTGAGCGCGGCCGAGAATCCAAAGCTGAACGAACGAAGCCGTCAACTCGTTCCAAGCATCTAAGTTGATGCCTGGACAGCGTGGGCGGAGAGAGCCTTGTACCTGCGTTCGCATCCATATTTATAAAATCATTGTGCCGTTATTTGCTGCCACTCTTTTTTCGAGCAGCGCCAGTTGCCAAACCGATTCATTCGAGGCTTTGCCACCTTTGCCCTCGCCCGTAGAGCACACCCTTCGGATCCCTGCGGCCGGAAATTTCGATATCACTACTCTGCGCCTGCGGACGTTTGCGCCAGATTCACGAGCGAACGCTGGGCTGAGGGAAATCCGCCGCCTGAAAGATGGCGATATGAATTTCCCGCGGGAAATTCGCAGCAGTCGCAGACTCAAAAGCAGGAGATCGATCAACACGGGCTGGTAATGCGCGCTGTGAAGAGAACCTGGCAGGACCAGAAGGAGCTTTACCTAACTCCCTTCAAGCCTTCCAACTTTAAGTGGGACGCGCTGGTGCTGGCCGGAACCGGCGGACTTTTGGCTACGGATAGGCGCATTGAGACGCACATCGGCAGGTCAAATATCTCGGTTTATCAAGCCACTTCCGACGTGGCGATCGGCGGACTGGGAGCGACGCTGGCTGGAGTGTGGGCATTGGGCATCAAGGGCAATCATCCGCACGCCAAGGAAACGGGAGTGCTGGAATTGGAGACGCTGGTTAACACATTTCTGATCTACACGCCGATGCAGCTAGTAGCGGCACGGCAACGCCCCGATGAAGGGAACGGTTACGGAGATTTTTGGAAGCATCACAACATCAACACTTCGTTTCCGGGTGGACACGCGATGTTCACCTTCGCGATGGCTACGGTCGTGTCACACGAGTATTCGCAAAAGTGGGTGCAGGTGCTGGCCTACTCGGCGGCGAGTATTGTGACCGTCTCGCGGTTCATGGCCCGGGATCACTGGTCGTCGGACATGTTAGTGGGATCAGCGCTGGGAATCGGGATCGGGTCTCATATTTTCCACGCGCACTGCAATCCAGATTTAAGCGATTCGTGCAAACACCACGTGCGGTGGATCTTTTAATGTCTGCCAGAATGCCCGCGCGTCCAGCCCTATAGCGATATAGCTTTGGATAAAGGAAAGATTTTTTCGATGGCGTGAAAGCGTTCTTTCCGCGTCGGATTGATGAAGTTGAGTTTGAAATTTTGGCGGACCACACGCCTCGTTAAGTGGCATCACTTCGCGTCAGTTGGCAAATTGCCGGCGGGATTTGCCTAAGCGAACATCGATGCCAATTATGGGTCCGTATACATTGATGCCATAGTTCAGAAATCGCGGCTCGGACAAATACATGTTTGAGACATGCATGAAGTTCACGCCCGCCGAAATGGCGTAACGAGAGTTCAAGTTGTAGCGCACTCCACTTCCCAGCATGAAAGTAAACGTCAGGTCTTGCCCCTGGGCCCAAGCGGCCCCTTTCGGCCCTTTCGCGTTGATATTCCCAACGCCGAGGCGCAGGTCAGAGTAGGGCGCAACCCTCCAGCGGCGCGGCACGAAATTGCGCCGAATGCCCATATCGTACGCAAAATAGCGTGTTTCGGGACCTCTTGGAATCGCTGTAGCGGCACCTGTCAGCGTAAGATCCCAATTTCCTCGGAGTATCCCAGGGCCTCGTATATCGTCCATTTGCCATCGTAGAGAAGCAAGCGCCGGGACCAGCGTGTACCGAAGCGGGGTCATATGGTATTGGTCGCCCACGAGAAAATCGAAGGGCCAAGGAATGTTGATGGGGAGCCATGCTGTTTCAAAAGAGAATTCGAGTTTATTTTTATAGTAGATACTTTTATTGAAGTCGGTCGATGGGGATTTCCGCTGGATGGGAACGGATGGTTGAAGGTTTGACGCCTGGCAGAGGCTCAGTGTGGGGTGGGCGAGACATGCCAGCGTTAGCGCGACTGACAGCTTTCGTATGTACATTCAGAATGCTGGACGGATATATCAGAACCTTGACCGATCCTTGAAACAATACCGGTTTACCTGCATTTCTGGGGTACTGAAGCGGCTGAGAGGCCTAGCCGGCACAAACTCCGGCGTCGGAGAATTCACGGCACTACCGGTCCTTAGCGAGGCGAGTTAGGTTCGAAACTCTGCGGCGTGATCGGTGGCCCAAGCTTCGAAGGATCGGGCTGGCGATCCGGTGATGTCACCGACAGTCGAGCTGACGAAGGCGGGCTGGCCGGCAGCGGCTGCCCAAGCGTCGAGGAGCATGTTCACGACGGGGACGGGCATGATGGGGAGCAGCTCGCGGCGCGCTTCGTCCGGCGAAAGCTCTTCCGCGCGTATGGTGCGGCCGACTGCGCAACCGACAATGTTTATTTGTTCGCCTTGCGTGAGCGATTGCGGACCGGTCAGAACGTATTCGGCACCTGCATGTCCATCTTCGCAGAGCGCGCGAACGGCGACCGCGGCGATGTCGCGCTCGTGAATCGGGGCTGTGGGAACTGCGAGATATGGCCAGCGCACGACATCGCCGGCGCGAATCTGCGGCGCCCACCAGTCCAGCGCATTCGCGGCGAACATTCCTGGGCGCAGGAATGTCCACTGGAGTCCGGAGGATTCGATTTGGCGCTCGATTTCTTCGCTGAGCGCACGAGCACGGTTGGGCTGTTGAAACAGCGGATGCGGAGTTTTGAGCGGGGCGGAGAGAAAGACGATGCGGCGGGCGTGCTTCGCAATGCGCTCGATGATGGCAGAGACGGTGGACGCCGGCGCGACCCAGACGAGGAAGACTGTGTCGATGCTGTCGAGGCAGTGGTCGAAGGTATCGGGGAGAGTGAGGTCGCCGTGCAGTACTTCCACGTGGGGCGGGAAATTAACTGGATCCGGATTGCGGCTTACAGCGCGGATTTTTACGGTATCGGGCGCTAGTTGATGGAGAACTTCGCCGCCGACGGTGCCAGTGGCTCCGATTACGAGGATGTGCTTCATGCAAAAGCATTATAGCGGCGATTGGCAATGGGGATTTCCGAGCGGGGATATCAGCGGACGCGTGTAGGTGAATCGTGAATTTAAATCCGCACCTTGAAAAACGCAGGCTGCGGCAGCCAAGGTGGCGGCCGAGTGGTATAGTCTGGCCAAATTTTGAAGTTCCGTGTGTAGGAGTGAGTTCGGAATGCTTAACAACTTGTGTGGTGATGGCGGAAGAGCGGGTCGTCCGATTGCGTTGTCACTGAGCTATGGCTGCTTGTTTGTGGCGATGGTGAGTTGTGCGTTGTTGGTTGCGCCGATGACGAAAGGGCAGGACAAGAATCCGTTTGCCGGCGATGCCAGTGCGGCCAAGGTGGGGGAATCGCAGTTTCGTGCGAACTGCGCGTTTTGTCATGGTTTGGGAGCGCGCGGCGGAGGACGAGGGCCGGATCTGACGCGCGCGCAGAAGAAACATGGGAATGCGGATGGGGATTTGTTTCGAACGATCAATCAAGGCGTGCCGGGCACGGCGATGCCACCGAATGGCGCTACGCAGCAAGGCGTGGGAATGACGGACGACGAGATCTGGCAGGTAATCACTTACATTCGCAGCGTGCAGAAGAAGCCGGGTGCGGAGTCGGAGGGAAATGCGGCGCATGGACGAGAATTATTTTTTGGTTCGGGCGCGTGCTCGACGTGCCACATGGTGCAGGGCAAAGGAGGCCGCCTCGGACCGGATCTGACCGCGACGGGATCGGCGCGGTCCACGGAGTATCTGGTGGAGTCGGTGCGAAATCCGAGCCGGCGATTGGCTCAGGGATTGATCGAGTCGATGAAGGAGTTTTCCGAGGAGTACGCGACCGTCACGGTCGTTGATGGAAATGGGCAGAAACTTCAGGGCACGATTTTGAATGAAGATAATTTCACTTTGCAGATGATGGATACGCGGGATCAGTTGCATTTATTTGATAAGAGCAAGTTGAAGTCGTTAGAGAAATCACGGGAGTCGTTGATGCCGGCCTATGACGAGAAGATGTTGCCGGAGAAGGATCTCCGCGATTTGGTTGCGTTTTTGGTGGGAGCGGAGGCGAGTGCGGGTGGTGAGAAGTGAGGGGCCGGAGAGCGGTGGATTTAGTGGGCGGCCAATTTAGGGGTCGGATGGGGCTGGGCGCGGGCGGAGGAGCCCACCGTTTGCAAACGGCGCAAAGCATGGGGCACCCAACAAGTTTTTCACGGATCGGTGTGGCGCGTCGTTCTGAATGGAATGATTTTGCGTCCGGATCCCGCAGTGTTAAGACGAACGCTGCGATCATTTTGATTGCCGTCGTGATGGCCTTATCGCTTTGCGGCACTGCAACTGCGCAAGTCACGCCGCAGCGTTTGCTGGAATCGGCGAAGGAGCCGCAGAACTGGTTGATGTATTCGGGCGACTATGCGGGGCATCGGCATAGCGCGCTGGATCACATTACAGTGGCGAACGCGAATGCGTTGGTGCCGAAGTGGGTTTATCAGACGATGGCGGGAGGAAAATTCGAGACAACTTCGCTCGTTGTGGACGGCGTTTTGTATGGAACTGGACAGGACGATCGCGCTTATGCGCTGGATGCGAAATCGGGGCGCCCGATCTGGCAATACCAGCGTGCGTTGCCCGCCGATATTCGGCCTTGTTGCGGGCGCGTGAATCGCGGGCTCGCGATTCTGGGCGACAAAGTTTTCATGGGCACGCTGGATGCGCATGTGATTGCGCTGGATGCGAAAACGGGAAATGTGATGTGGGATGTAGCTGCGGCGGATTATCGCGGCGGGTACAGCTTCACGCTGGCGCCGCTGGCCATCAGGAATCTGGTGATACTGGGAGTGTCGGGCGGTGAGTACGGCATTCGCGGATTCATTGACGCGTACGATGCCACGACCGGCGAGCGGAAATGGCGATTTAATACCACGCCAGGGCCGGGTGAGCCCGGGCATGACTCATGGGAAGGCGATTCGTGGAAAATTGGCGGAGCGCCGGCGTGGATCACGGGAACTTTTGATCCCTCAACGAATACAACATTTTGGACCACGGGAAATCCATCTCCATCGAATCGCGGAATCGGTCGGGCCGGAGATAATTTGTACAGCAACACTTTACTCGCGCTCGATCCGGATACCGGCAAGCTGAAATGGCATTTTCAATTTACGAAGCACGACGATCACGATTACGACGCAACGCAAGTTCCGGTGATGATCGATGACGGGGAGAAGCATCTGATCGTGCACGCGAATCGCAATGGATTTTTCTATGTGATCGATCGCGCAAGCGGGAAGCTGCTGTCTTCGCGCCCGTACGCGCAAATGACGTGGAGCAAGTCCAAGGATGCGGACGGCCGACCGGTGGCGGACAAGAGCGGAAATCCGGCGCCGGACGGGGCGCGCGCGTGTCCGGGCGCGGCTGGTGCGACGAACTGGATGTCGCCGACGTACGATCCGCAAACGAAATTGTTTTACGTAACGGCGCGCGAGCAGTGCGACATTTTCAGCACCGCGCCGCAGGCGTTCGAAAGAGGGCACGCGTATTACGGCAGCGCGTATTTCCCGAACGATGATGCGGCCCCATTCTGGGGCGCATTGCGGGCGCTGGATCCAACGACCGGAGAAATGAAGTGGGAGTGGAAGCATCCATCCCCGACATGGTCTGGCGTGCTCTCGACCGCGGGCGGGCTGGTGTTCAGCGGCGACGCGGAAGGGAACTTCATGGCGTTCGAGGCGGCGTCGGGAAAAATTGTATGGCATTTCCAGTGCGGCGCGTCGGTGTACTCGTCGCCGATGGCGTTTGCGGTGGACGGAAAACAATATGTGGCGGTGGCGGCGGGAAGCGCGCTGTTTGCGTTTGCGTTGCCGTGATCCCTATGATGTCGCTGCAATGATGCGTCGCGCAATCTTGCGCTCGGTTGTGCTGGCAATTTCATTTTCATTTCAAGATACAATCCGCTTACAGTTTTGAGTCTTACACCTTATGGGCGAGGAACGACGCCGAACGATTCGTTATCCCTTTGACGCGGCAGCGGAGGTATCACCGGACAACGCGCAGGGGACGCTGGCCGTGCGCGTCAGCGAAATTAGCCTGAATGGCTGCTTTTTGCAGACGCCTTCTCCCTTTGCAGCCGGGACGGCGTTGTTGGTGAAGATTTTCGCGGAAGACACCTTTTTCGAGGCGCATGTGACGGTGGCTTACGCGCAGCCGGGCGCGGGTATGGGAGTGGTCTTCCACGATCTGAAGCCGTACTTCGTCAGCGTGCTGAAGAAATGGCTGCTGGCAGGGATGCTCGGAAAGAACAAACAACAGGATTGATCACGCGCGGCAAACATTCCAGCTAGAATTGGCGAATGCAGCGGAAAATGTTCTGGATCATCTTCGCCTCGCTGGGGCTGATTGCCGATTTCGTGCTGCCGTTCTGGTGGGGAATGGCGGCAACGTTTCCGATCTGCATCGCGAGCTGGTGGATCGCTTATCGTAGCGATTGGTTCTGAGGTATTGCGTGCAACAAATTGTGCCGCGAAATTTGATTTCGATGCTCGCGCTGCTGCTCTGTGGCGCTTCGTGCGAATGCACATGGGCGCAGACGCCTGAAAAGCCCGCCGCTGGTGAGAGAAACCGCGCCACTCAGAAGGCTCCTGCCGCGCAGAACCCGGCAGTGCCGCAGAAACTGCCGCCGATCGAGAAACACAGCGGGCATCTGGATGTTGGCGGCGGCAAGATTTATTACGAGGAGTGCGGAACCGGCGCGTCGATTGTGTTGCTGCATGACGGCTTGATGCATGCGGTGACCTGGGACGCGGTGTGGGAGCCGCTGTGCCGCAAATATCACGTGGTGCGGTATGACCGGCGTGGATATGGTCGATCGGATGCTCCGAAGGCGCAGTTTTCGCCGACCGACGATCTGCAGAAGTTGCTCGCGCACGTGAATGTGCAGCAAGCGGTGGTCGCGGGGAACTCTTCGGGCGCTTCGCTGGCGATCGATTTTGCGTTGGCGAATCCGGAGAATGTTGAGGGATTATTCCTGATTGGTCCGGTGGTAAATGGCAAAGAAGTGAGCCAGTCGTTCATCGATCGCGCGCGCAAGAACAATGAGCCGCTGGAAAGCGGCGACGTCAAAGCGGCGGCGGAAAATTGGTCGAACGACCCGTACATCATCGGCGAGCGACACGATGGCACAAGGAAGAAGTTGCGTGAGACGTTGATCGACAATCCGCAAAATTTGAAACACACCGGAGAGTTCGAGGCTCCGCATGAGAAGCCATCGGTTTCGCGGCTGAGCGAGATTCATGTGCCGACTTTGATCCTGGTGGGTGAGCTGGATATTTCGGATGTGCATGCGCATGCGGGAGCGATCGAAGAGGGAATTGCCGGAGCGCAGCGCGACGTGATCATTAATTCGGGGCACCTGGTCCAATTGGAGCAGTCGGAAATTGTGGTGGAGAAGCTTTCGCACTTTGTGGATCTGCAGGAACGCAAAAGTGTCGATGTGCCTGCCGAGACTCTGCGTGGTTACGTGGGGCAATATCATTCGCCTGACGGCGTGGTGATGGTCGGCTTCGAGAACGGTCATTTAACATTGCAGATGCCCGGGCAGGCGGCGTTCCCGTTGTTTGCCGAGACGCCGACAAGATTTTTCGTGAAGGTGTCGGATCTCGAGATCGGATTCACGAAGACCGCTGCCGGAAAAGTGACGCAGGCGACGATTTATCAGGATGGTGGAGAGCTGAAGGCGCCGCGGCATGATGCGCCGGCTTCGAAGCGTTGAAAAGCGCGTGGAGTTGCAATTTCGACCAGCTGCTGCCGGTTGGCCAGGTCACCTCAGTCGTATGAACCACATGGCCGAACGGTGCACGAATGGGTCATTTTCCGGAAAGCGCTAATCAGGACGTACAAGCTGACTAGTCCAGGAGGGAACGGACAGCGATTCGTTTTGCAACACCTTGAGAGTCTTTCTCGGCCAGGGCACAATCGCTGACACGTCATCCCATGTAGCAACGTTTTCCCAACCTCGATGGTTGGGACGTTGTAATTGTGCTTTACCGGACGCCTCCGCCTCCAGTGTTCAAGGATACGCAATTCTCCCGACAGTAGCCCGGAAACTGCTTCGAAGCACCTCTCGACTTTCTTCGGATTCGTGCAGGGAAACCACTCGCACCAGAAAGCCGACGCCGGTAAATGGAGTTCATCTAAGTTCCGAAGGTTGAGGTGAACGTTGAAAGATGCCCGTTGAAGGTGGTTCCGTCCTGTTCGTCACCACATACGGATTGGGTAGAATCACCATCGAATTGCAGATGCGACCTATTTGCAAGTGGACGAAAATCCAGATTCATTGCGAGTGCTGGAATCAGCTCGGAGCTATATTCAAAGGGATGCGAATGGTTGTCCTAGGCTGACGCAAGTGCAACTGGATACGCATCGGATGATGCTTCACGAAATTGTCGAACCTTCGTAAGGATATGACACCATTTGTAAGCCGTAACTCGCTGTAAGTCGGATAACCGTAAATTGATCGCATCACCCCAAATTCCACCTTCGTTGACAGGCTGAAACTGCTCCGCTACGCTTCTTTGTTTACTCGCTGCGATTTTTCTCTGCTGAGAGGAATGGACTCGACTCTGCATGGCTGAAGAAAAGCTTCCGACTCGCGCACAGGATTTTTCCGAGTGGTACAACCAGCTGGTGTTGAAGGCGCAACTGGCGGATTACGCGCCGGTGCGCGGCTGCATGGTGGTGCGCCCGTATGGCTGGGCGCTGTGGGAGAACATGCAAGCGGCGCTGGACCGGCGATTCAAAGCGACTGGGCACCAGAACGTGGCGTTTCCGCTGCTGATTCCGCGAAGTTTCATCGAAAAAGAAAAGCACCACGTGGAAGGTTTTTCGCCGGAGCTGGCGGTGGTGACCATCGGGGGCGGGGAAGAGTTGGCGGAGCCACTGGTGCTGCGGCCGACTTCGGAAACCATCATCGGGCACATGTGGTCGAAGTGGATCCAGTCGTATCGCGATTTGCCGGTGCTGATGAACCAGTGGAACAGCGTGGTGCGGTGGGAGCTGCGCACAAAGCTGTTTTTGCGGACTCTGGAGTTTTATTGGCAGGAGGGGCACACCGCGCACGCGACGCGCGAAGAAGCGGAAGCCGAAACCCGACAGATGCTGGATATTTACGCGGACTTCGCGATCAACGATGCCGCAATTCCGGTGATCCCGGGGCGGAAATCCGACGCGGAGAAATTCGCGGGAGCGGACGTCACCTATTCCATCGAGGCGATGATGGGTGATGGTAAGGCTTTGCAATCGGGAACCTCGCATTTTCTGGGGCAAAATTTTGCGCAGGCATTTGAGGTGCGCTACCTGGATCACAAGGGCGAGCTGCAACATTGCTGGACCACTTCGTGGGGGCTGTCCACACGAGTGATCGGCGCGATCATCATGGTTCACGGCGATGATCAGGGGCTGGTGATGCCGCCGAAGCTGGCGCCGCAGCAGGTGGTGGTGGTGCCAATTTACAAGACCGATGAAGAAAAGACAGCGGTGATGGACGCGGCGCGCAAGGTGAAAGCGGAACTGGTAAAGGCCGACGTGCGCGTCACGCTGGACGAGCGCGAAGGATTTAGTCCCGGCTGGAAATTCAATGACTGGGAGATGCGTGGCGTGCCAGTCCGCGTGGAGTTGGGCCCCAAGGATGTGGCGAAGCAGTCCGCGGTGCTCGCGCGGCGGGATCGCCCGGGCAGGGAAGGCAAAGTAAGCGCCGCGCTGGCGGATCTGCCCGCGACGATTCAGGCGCTGCTCGGGGAAATCCAGCAAGCCATGCACGACAAGGCGCTGGCCTTCCGCAAGGCAAACACGGTCGAAGCGAAGACCTACGAGGATCTGAAGAAGGCTGTTGAGACCGGGTTTGCGTTGTCGCACTGGTGCGGCAGCGGCGATTGCGAGGCTAAGATCAAGGAAGAGACCCGCGCGACGATGCGGTGTATCCCGCTGGAGCAGACTGGTGGCGGGGGTACGTGTGTGCACTGTGGCGCAGCGGCGGCGGAACGCGCCATTTTCGCTCGGGCGTATTAACCCGCCTTATACGCCATAACTTATTGAAAACAACAAGGCTTATGAGGAGGCCTTCCAGGCCATCCGCCCGTCGAACGCACTAGCATGTGACCGCATCGCCATTTCCTTACCTGGAACATTCCCGACGCCTAGTTCTAGACAGCCTAGGACTCGAATGTTAGTTTCAACTGACAGCGACCGCAGGCAGTGTACGTGCGAAACGATCGGCTGAGTGGCTGACGGGTCCTGAGTGGAGAGAAAGTCTTGGTGTTTCAACCCAAAAATCGCCGCCCCGCCCTCCTACGTTCCCGCCGGGAGCGTGGCGGAGGAACGATCAAAGCCATTCTGTGGACGGTAGTCCTTGTTTATGGCGCGTATGTGGCCTACAAGATCATCCCCGCATATGTGGCGGAGTACCAGTTGGCGGACAAGATGGCCGAGCAGGCCCGATTTGCGGTAGTCAATCAGTATCCGGAAGATCAGATTCGCGACACCGTATATAAAACCATGCAAGAATTGGATATTCCCGCAAAGCGCGAAGATATTAAAATCCTCGCCAGTAAGTCCGTGGTGAAAATTTCGCTGGACTACACCGTCCCCGTCGATCTTCTGGTCTATCACATCGATTTGCATTTCACTCCCGAGAGCGAAAATAAGTCGATCGTTTAGTGCGTTTCGCCGTTTGCGGAGCACACAATTTTCGTTTCGCGTCGATCTCCGCCGACCGGACGCACTCTCCCTCGTGGAAACCCGACTTTCTTACCGCACTGCATTGCGAGACAATTAAGACTCGAGCTGAGGAGCGATAGTTGCGTATTCGCATCGAAAAAGCTTTCTGGACCTCCATCTGGGGCCTGACGATTCTGGGTGTCGCCCTGGCATTTGTGCTGTCGTGGTTCGGCCTTTTCACCTACTACTACGTCAAGTACAAGCGCATGATCGACGCGCGGCTTTCCGGGAACATTCTCCAGAACACCACGCAAATTTTCTCCGCACCGCAGCGCATTGCAGATGGCCAGGTGTGGAGCGCCGAAGAACTCGCGTCCTACCTCCAGCGGGTGGGCTATCGACCTACCAGCGACGATCATGCGCTGGGCCAATACACCATTCAAGGGAACACCGTGGACATTCGTCCGTCGAAGCTTTCCTACTTCGCGGGCTCCAATGCGATCGCCGTGCAATTCGGCGGCAAGACTATTAAGGCGATTCGCCCGATAGGCGGAGGCTCGGACCTGGGCACGGCGGATATCGAACCTGAGCTAATCACCAATCTTTTCGATAGCGCTCGCGAGAAGCGCCGCGCCGTCCGCTATGAGGATCTGCCGCAAACGCTGGTGCACGCCATTTTGTCGGCCGAGGACAAGCGATTCTTTGAGCATGGCGGGTTCGACATCGTACGCATTCTGGGCGCGGCTTACGCCGACATGCGGCACAGCAGCAATCATTACCAGGGCGCCAGCACCATCACCATGCAGGTTTCGCGGACTTTCTTCTTCTCGAATGAACGCACCTGGCGACGCAAACTCGCTGAAGCTATGGTGGCGATGGAGCTCGAGGGCCGCTTCAACAAGCAGAAGATTTTCGAGATGTACGCGAACGAAATCTATTTGGGCAATCGCGGAAGCTTCGGTATTCGCGGCTTCTCGGAAGCCAGCGTCGCGTACTTTGGCAAGGACCTGCGGCAACTGTCGCTCGGAGAGTGCGCGTATCTGGCGGGCATCATTCGCGCTCCGAACTACTACTCTTCCGCGGATCGGCATCCAGAACGCGGAGCCCAGGCTCGCGATCGCGTGCTGACGCAAATGCTGGAGAACAAGTTCGTCACCGAGGCGGACGTGCAGGATGCGAAGCGCGCGCCGCTGAAAATCGTCCATACGTCCATATCGAGCGGCGAAGCGCCGTACTTCGTGGACATGGTGAAGGATCATCTGCTCGACAAATATTCGGAAAATCAGTTGCTGGCCGAAAGTTTTCGCGCTTACACCACGCTCGATCCCGAATTGCAGCGCGCCGCAGTGGCCGCCGTCGACACGGGAATGAAGAATGTCGACAAGCTGCTGGCCAAGAAATACGAGCGCTGGCGTAAAGAAGCCGCCAAGAAGGGAAGCAACGAGCCGATTCCGCAAGCGCAGGTGGCGCTCGTCGCGCTTGATCCGCGCACAGGAGAAATTAAAGCGGTCATTGGCGGACGCGATTATGGCCAAAGCCAGCTGAACCACGCGCTGGCACATCGCCAGCCGGGTTCAGTGTTCAAGCCTTTTGTCTACGCCGCGGCGTTCGACAATGCCATCGATGGCGTGCAGCCGATCGTTACTCCTGCCACGACCATTGACGATGAGCCCACGACGTTTGAGTTCGACGGCCAGGAATACACGCCAAACAATTTCGGCGCAAAATTCATGGGGCGAGTCACGGTGCGTGAAGCGCTGACCAACTCGCTGAACGTCGCCACCGTGAAAGTGGCCGAGCTCATTGGCTATGGCCGAGTGGTGCAGGTCGCGCGTCAGATGGGCCTGGGCAATAACATCCGTGCGACGCCTGCAGTGGCGCTGGGCGCGTATGAGATGACGCCCGTTGACGTCGCTGCTGCTTACACCGCCTTTGCGGACGGTGGAGTACGCGCGGAACCTGAGTTCATTCACAACATCCGCACTGCGGACGGCGCCAACGAAGAAAAAAGCACACCGCAAACACACGCGGTGCTCGATCCCCGCGTCACTTACCTGGTCGATAGCCTGCTCAAGGACGTGATGAACAAAGGCACGGCCGCGGGTGTACGCGCCCGGGGATTCACGCTCCCAGCCGCTGGAAAAACAGGAACTTCGCGTGATGGATGGTTCGCAGGCTTCACCGACAATCTGGTCTGCGTGATCTGGATCGGCTTCGACGATAACCGCGATTTGGGTCTTCCCGGCGGAACTGCTGCGGCTCCCATCTGGGCCGACTTCATGATTCGTGCTACTTCGCTGCCAGCTTACAAAGATGTGAAGGATTTTCCGGCGCCCGAGGGCGTACAGACCGTCTCGATCGACCCCGAGTCGCTGGAACTGTCCACGCCAAATTGCCCGGCGACGCGCGATGAGGTCTATGTAGCCGGGTCGGCTCCGACGCAATACTGCGAAATCCATGGCGGCCACAATATTCTGTCGTCCACGGGCTCGTGGCTTTCGCATGTTTTCGGCGGGGGAGACAAGGATAAGAAAGAAGGCGTCGACGCCAACGGCCAACCGCAACCCTACGACCCGAATCGTCCCCCGAACGCCACCGGTCAGGGGCAGCTACCGACCGTGGACGCCAACGGCAAGCCCATCGAAAAGAAAAAGAACCCATTACAGAAGATTTTTGGTATCTTTGGAGGCAAGAAGAAGCAGGATCCGGACAAGAATAAGCCGGATAACAAAGGAGACTCGCCATGAAGCAAGTTTCTTTGGCGGTTTCAGCAGTTTTCCTCCTTCTGACTCTTGCAATTCCCACCAACAGTCAGACGAATCCTTCGACAGGGCCGAACGAAAGCGGTAATACTCGCCATTCGTTTGTAGATAGCTCCTCGACCATACAGACGCCATCGCAAGTGTCTGCTGCCGGGACGCAGCCGACCACACGGCCTTTGACGGCGGAAGAGATGGGCGATCTGTTCATGGCCCGAAAGCAGTACTACGAGGCCGCGCAGACGTACAAGCAGCTCACCGATCAGGAGCCAAAGAACGCGGTTTACCTGAACAAGCTAGGGATTGCGCTGCATCAGCAGGAAGCGCTGGGTCTGGCGCTGAAGTGCTACGAGCGTGCAGTGAAGTATGACCCGCACTATGCAGATGCCGAAAACAACATCGGCACGGTTTGGTATCAGCGCAAGCGCTATGGCAAAGCCATCAAGGCTTACGAAAAAGCGATCAAGATGCGCGATGACATGCCGGTGCTATACAGCAATCTCGGCTATGCCTATTTCGGCGATAAGCGCTATGAGGAATCGATCGCGGCGTTTCGCATCGCGCTGAGCAAGGATCCGCAATTCTTCGAGCACAATTCCTCGCGCAATGGGTCGCTACTGCAAGACCGCTCGGTTTCGGATCGCGGACGCTTCTACTTCCTGCTGGCCAAGTCTTTTGCGGAATCCGGGAATATGGAGCGGGCCATTCTTTATCTTCGCAAGGCCAAGGACGAAGGCTACGCCACGTTCATTGCCGACGTGAAGAAAGATAAGGCGTTCACCGCCCTGCTGAAGAATGAGGAAGTTCAGAATCTGATTGCGCCGAAGCCGCCCGAGGGCGAACAGCCTTAGCGGCCATTAGCTCGGATGGTTGAGCGCGAATGTGAATCGCGTTCGCAGCTTTCCACTGTAGGCCGTGATCCGTACCACAACTTTTGCGCGCTATTACCTACCGTAGTGCCTCTTTGCCTGCACAATTCTCCCTTCCACCTTCTACGATTCCTGCCGTTTGCTAGAATTTGTTTATCATGCTGCGAACTGCTTTAAACGCATGTCTCATCACCGTTCTTTGCGGCCTTGTCTCTCTCGGTTCGACGACGCTCCAGGCGCAAACCACTTCGCCCGCACCTGCCGGCGCTCAGCCCGGCTTGTACTTGGTATTCCCGTTTGAAAATGTTGGCTCCTCCCCGCGGCTCGACTGGCTCGGGGAAGGCCTCGAAGAACTCACGATTCAATTTTTGTCTGACGGAGGCGAGCAGGTTTATTCCCACGCCGGGCGCGCCGGTGAATTCGAACGCTACGGTCTTCCGATGACCGCGAAACTTAGCCGCGCCACCATGCTGCGCATTGCGCAGGATCTGGACGCTGACTACGTTGTGTTCGGCTCGTTTAATTCCGACGGAAATTCGCTGACGGTGAATTCTCGGGTGTTGCGAGTCGATCCCCCCGCGCTGCTGCCGCCGGTAAAAGAATCCGCGGCGCTGTCTTCGTTGATGGAACTGCAAACCGGCTTGGTTTGGAAAATGGTAGCCGCCAACGAGCGCGCTTACCCGCTCGCGCTCAAGGATTTTGCAAAACTGCAGCGGCCGCTGCGGCTAGATGCGTTCGAACATTTCGTTCGTGGCGTGCTCGCCAGTGAAGACGAGCCGCGATTGCGGGAACTGAAGGAAGCGGCGCGCCTGGAGCCTAACTGGCCCGATCCGGCGTTCGCGCTCGGCGAAACGTATGCCTCTCGCAATGATTGCAACGCCGCGCTTCCGTGGCTGGCGCGCGTACCTAAGGTAAATCAGCGTTATGTGGAAGCCGCATTCGCTATCGGAGTTTGCCGTCTACAGATGAATCAGCCTGACAAGGCCGAAGAAATATATATTGCCTTGCAGGACTCGCTGCGCGAACGCACCAAACGCGAGTCGGGAGGCTCCGTGGTTACCGGCGGCGAGCCGCCAGAGGTTTTGAACAATCTTGCCGTCGCCATGGCACGGCAAGGGAATTCTTCGGGTGCGATTGCCAATCTGCGGCGCGCCACGGACATGGATCCCGATGAAGACGATTATCCGTTCAATCTTGGGCTGATATCGCTTCGCACCGGGGATTTTGCGAATGCCGCGGTTTTTTTTCGCGAAGCCTCGGAACGCGAGCCGGACAGTCCTGACGATCGCGCCTTCCTGATCCAGGCGTTGGAAAAAGCCGGGAAGAAGACGGAAGCGGACGAGGAACGCGAAGCTGCGACGGAGGCCTTAGGTCCCAATGCGCTGCCAGCCGTTCGCATCGAAAGCAAAACCGACGGCAACAAAGTCGACATTTCGAAGATGGAGCCGGTGAAGTCGGACGCCGTCGCGCACCTTGAGCGCGTTAAGACCGAACTGGATGTCGCTCCATTGCGACTTGAAATCGAATCGGCGAGCGTGCCTGCCAAGGCACCCCCTGTTTCCGGCGGCACTACGGCGGCAAGCGCAGCGGTTGAAGAAACTCCTGCTACACGCATTCGCCGCGGACGGCAGGAATTTTCCGCGGGTCGCCTGGACGCAGCGGAAGTTGAATTTCGCGCCGCTCTCGCCAGTGATTCTGGCAATGCCGCGGCGCATCGCGGCCTTGCGGAGGTTGCGCGCCGGCGGGGAAATCTCGACGGTGCGGTGAAGGAACTGCAATCGTCGCTGCAATCCCGCGACTCCGCGTTCGTTCGCACCATGCTGGCCAAAATTTATCTCGACCAAAAAAAGGTTGACCTGGCTCGCACCGAGCTCGAGAGTGTGCTGAAGCTTGCGCCGAACTACACGGAGGCAAAGGTTCTTCTCGAGCACCTGCAAAATTCCAAGCCAGGTGGTACGCACTAAGCGCGGATGCGTATTGCGGCTGGCGTCTTTTAGCGTAGCCGCAACGTGGAAGGTCGGCACAGCGCGTCCTGCCCGGAAGTTTTCCTCCCATCACGGGGTTCTTAGGTTTACAGTCAACCCATGCGTTTCCTACGCGACATCGCGAGTTTCGTTTGTGCACGGGTATCCCCGCTGGGGATTGTCTTCCTCGCCGCGGCCGCCTTCACGCCCTTTTTCGTCTCGCCCGCATATGCCGAAGAGCACGCGTCCACAGTTTCCACCGTCGTCGATCTGAATCTCGACGGCGAGGTGAATCCGATCCTCGCCACGTACATTGACGAGGGGCTTGCCGATGCGGCCAAGCGCCACGCGACATTGGTGGTCATCACCATGGACACGCCCGGCGGCCTTTCCGACTCGATGAAAGACATCATCCAGCACATTTTGAGTGCGCCGATGCCGGTGGTGGTGTTCGTTTCGCCGACAGGCTCGCGCGGGGCTTCGGCTGGTTTTTTCATTCTGCTTTCCGCCGACATCGCCGCCATGGCGCCAGGCACTCATACGGGCGCCGCCTCGCCGCTGATTGGCGTTGGCGGCTATCCAGTAGCCATTGACGAAACGCTGCGCCGCAAAATCACCAACGATGCCACCGCATTCCTGCGCAGCTTCGCGGACAAGCGCGGCCGCAATCCGCAGCTTGCGGAAACCGCGGTCACCGAAGCGCGCGCGTTCACCGAAAAAGAAGCGCTTGACGGAAAAATGATCGACCTGATTGCGACGTCCGAAGAAGATCTACTCCATAAATTGGATGGCCGAGAGATCACGCGATTCGATGGCACAAAAATAAAGCTGGCGCTGACGAATCCGGTGCGCGCGCAGTTCCAGCTTTCCGGCCGCCAGCGATTTCTGGCGCGCATCGTCGCTCCGGATATTTTCTTCCTGCTGCTGATTGTCGGTGTCCTCGGCTTGTACACCGAATTCACTCATCCGGGAATGATCGCGCCCGGAGTGCTTGGCGGCATCTGCCTGCTGCTCGCTCTCTACGCCATGCAGCTGCTGCCGGTAAATATCGCGGGCATTCTTCTGATAATGCTGGCCATTGCGATGTTCGTTCTGGAGGCAAAATTCACGAGTCACGGTGTGCTGGCAGCTGGCGGAATCGTTTCGATGTTGCTCGGCGCGTTATTCCTGGTCCGTTCGCCGCTGACATCCGGCGGTGTCAGCCTCGGCATCGCGTTGGCCGTGACGCTGCCGTTTGCCGCGATCACGATTTTCCTGATGCGCCTGGTGCTACGTTCGCGCCAATGGAAATCGTCCACCGGCCGCGAAGAATTGCTTGGCGCGCAAGGTGTCGTGGTCTCCCCCGTAGCCGCCGCAGCCGAAGGGCTGATTCGCATTCACGGCGAGCTCTGGCGCGCCGTCTCTCCCACCTCCATCGCCGCAGGCCAACCCGTCCGCGTCACAAGAATTGAAGGATTAAAACTCTATGTGGAGCCGGTCTAACAGGTTCTTGAGCGCGGCGGGATTTGCGCTGCCGTAATCACGGAAAAATTCGCACTTCAGTTCCCGGGATTCGGTGTCGGGGGAGTGGCTTCGACCGCGGCATTCTTGATGGCGTGATCGACAGCATCCTTCGCGATCACCCCGTTGCGGGCATGATCCGTGATGGAGTCGTACAGCAGTTGCGTGGGATTCGAGTTTATTTCTTTCGTGAATTCGTTAGTGATCTCGCCGGCTAGTTGCAGCAGCATTTTATTGGACTCGGCGTCCAGATCCGATCCGCTGACATCGATTCGTCTTCCCACATACGTCACGGCGATGCGCTCGGCCAGCTTGTCCGCGCTCTGATAATAATATTCCGCGATTTGCCGATGTCCTTCTTCATGATCGGCCACCACGGCGTTAGCTTCGGTCGGGAGCCAAACGTTGATCTGAAGTTGCAGTGTCATCAGCACCTGCTTGACGGTGATGGTTGCGTGTGTCGAGTTGGTCTTTACTGGTTGACCGCGGATGCTGGTTCGCGCCAGGAAATTGGCGTCGCACTCCGCAGTTTCGCCCGTGCCCAGTGGAGGCATTTCAGCTGGCGGCGCCAGCGGATCAAACGTGTGGCTGGCGTAAACGGCGGGCTGCTTGGTAATGAGCACCGCATCTTTGCGAATTTGGGGGGTAGATGAGACCTCAGGCGACTGATGGCAGCCGCACACGACCACCGCCAGCGATGCCCAAATCGCGAGAAATCGCGGCAAGGGAATGTGCACTCTCCTGCTGCTATTCTCCGGGAGAGGCCACTCCGAAGCGCGAATTTGTAGCCGCGGATGACGCGAAAGGTACCGCGTTCCGCGCCGCCTAACGTTGTTGAGTACTCGCGCTGCTCCGTGGTCGGCGAATGACGAACCGCAAGAGGCTTACTGCACTACCCAATCGTCCTCGTGGGTGTACGCCACGGTATAACTTCCATACGCACTCTTGAGCTTCTCTTCGATCGGCTTGACTTTCTCCAGCGCCGCCTTTTCCAGTGCATTTGCGCCGCCATCGGCGTTGAAGTTCCGATTACGGTCCTCCAAAGTTTTGAACAGCCACACAATCGCAAACTTGTTTTTCGAGTCCGGAAAGAACGCTTTCAGGAGATATCCCTTGAGGCCGGGCCAGTGCTTTTCATATTCGGGAAGCACTTCATGGACGTAGAAATTCTGGAACTGATCGATCGTTACGCCGGGCTTGAGCGTTACAGTAATCACGTGTACGCCCAGCAGATTCCCGGATTGCAGTCCCTGTGCATGGCCAGATCTCAAAATTGCGAGACTCAAGATCAAGAAGACCCACATCCTCAAGAGCCTATTCATGCTTCTGGTCCTTTCTGAATGGATAGTACCGATAGGCAGCGATCGTATCAGAGACGAATGATGCCATCCAGATACCACGGCAGGCGGAAGTCAGCTTGATGACAACTTCAAGCGGGTGCGGTGAGTTTTGTTACGGTGTCGGATGCTGTTCTTTCCATCGTTGAACTAAGCGCTCAGCTTCTGAAATTTGTGAGGGAGACATCTCAGCCTTGGCATAGGACAAATTTGTCTGTGAAGGACTCAAACTGAACCACAGATGCGCTTGAACGTAGTCTTTTGGAACTCCCAAGCCCTTCAGATACAGAAGGCCTAAACCGTTCCTTCCTTGGCCTGCTCCACCGTAGTCGGGAACGTGTTCGGCAGCCTTGCGATACCATTTTGCTGCTTCACGATAGTTCTGTCGCACTCCTGTTCCGTCTTCGTACATTTGCCCGAGGGAGAACTGAGCGTCAGCATTGTTGTGAGCTGCAGACTTTTTAAACCATTTCAGCGGCTTGCTGAGAGTCTACGTCTCCAAACCACCCCTGTTCATAGGCGGCACCGAGCCACATTTGTGCGTCCGCGTCCCCACGTTCCGCTCTAGCCTGCAGGTGTATTTTTTCGGCCTCAGTATGAGAAGTTGATTTGGTGGTATCGAGAACAGCTTGGGAAGTCTCCGCGTAACTGAAGGAAGTTCTGGCAAAAATCGAGACGACGAATAGCGCAAGCAGAGTGCGTCGCTTCATATACGCCCCGCGGAACATATTACACCCGCCGATCAGAAAGTGAGAGGTACTTTGCCCGTACACTCGGTATTTTTATCGTCTGATCTGCGAAGCAGCACTTGCTCTTTCTTCTCTACTGAGCGAAATTCAATACGCACGTGGAGGCACCAGCCATGTTTGAAGTCTTTGGTCTCGGTACGTTCGTCGTTCTGGCGATCATCCTGATCTGGTTCTGGAATTCCATCTACATCATTAAAGAGTGGGAGCGCGGTGTGGTCTTGCGTTTGGGCCGGCTGCTGCCCGAAGCGAAAGGCGCGGGCATTCGCCTCGTGTTCTATCCGATCGAAACGCTAACGCGCATCAGCATGCGCATCGAGACTCTCGACGTGCCGCCGCAGGACATCATCACTCGCGATAACGTCTCGGTGAAAGTGAACGCCGTATGCTATTTCCGCGTCGTCGACGCCAACATGGCATTATCCCAGGTGCAGAACTACACGTACGCCACATCGCAGCTGGCGCAAACTACCATCCGCAGCGTCGTCGGCCAGTTCGAATTGGACGAAATTCTCTCGCAGCGCGACCGCGTCAACGCCAAGCTCCAGATCATCCTTGACACCGATACCGAGCCTTGGGGCATCAAGGTCAGCAAGGTGGAAGTGAAGCAGGTGGACATTCCCGAGCAGATGCAGCGCGCCATTGCCAAGCAGGCGGAGGCTGAGCGCGAACGCCGAGCCAAGATTATTCACGCCGAAGGCGAGTTTGAAGCGTCGCAAAAACTCGCCGACGCCGCCAAGGTCCTCGAGACCCAGTCGTCCGCCATCCAGCTCCGTTACCTGCAGACCCTTACCGAAATAGGTGTCGAGAAGAACACAACGATTGTGTTTCCGCTCCCTATCGATATTATTAACAGTTGGGTTCAAGCGTTAGGAGGGCAGAAAAAATAAGCATGGCTTCTCGCGGTAATCGAGGGGGCGCGGGAGAGCGCGTACTGGAGAGCAAGCACGTCATCGGCTTGTTCATGCTGATGCTTGTCTTCTCTGGTGTATTTTTCGCGCTTGGATTTGTGATGGGCCGCAATCAGTATGATGGTCAAGTGCGCGCCGCTGGCATCAATCCGCGAGGCACTCCCGATCCGGTCATCTCCCCAAAATCCGAACTCTCCACGAAACGCAATAGAGATAAATCCTCTGCGCAGGCGCCTGCTTCTTCATCTGCACCGGAACCTTCTCCGGAAGTAAGCTCGCAGCCAGATTCCGATTGGGGCTTTTACAATGCTGGCAAGACCGCGCCTGACGACACCTTGCGGTCCGCGCCGGCGAGTTCGCCTTCAACAGTACCCGCGGTTTCAAATAGCAAAAATTCTTCGCGCACCGCCAGTGTAGCGGCAAAATCTCCCACGCCACCCAGCGCAGGCAGTTATACTGTGCAGGTAGCGGCATTGCGTCGCGAAGTGGATGCCCACTCCGTCGCCGCCACGCTGCAGAAGAAGAAATTTCCGGCATTCGTCATGGCACCGCAATCCGACAAATATTTCCATGTTCAGGTCGGGCCCTACGCGGATCAAAAATCCGCCGAAGCCGCGAAGAAAGGCCTCGAGAGCGCCGGCTTTAAGGCCATCGTGAAGCACTAATGCCGCGTCCCGCGTGGCCTGATTTCCTCCGTCCTCGACCTGCAACGTCCACACCTGCATCGTTCCGCCTGGTTTTTGGCGCGTTGTCCGGGGCGGCGCTTTCGTTTTCTTACACCGGCTTCTATCTAAGTATTTATTCGTGGATTTCCGTCGGAGTCCTCCTCATCGTGTTGTTCGGCGCACGGCCGCGCGTTGCTTTTGGCTGCGGCTTTTTGCATGCCGTATTTTTTACGCTCTCGTCCGTGCCGTGGATCGCCACAGTTCTCGCCGAACATGGCGGACTTTCCACCGCGGGTGGCTGGGGCATTTTATTGTTGATCGCCGCCACTTGGGGCTTGCTCACCGGCACGTTCGCTTGGATCGTGAACCGTCTATGGCAGCGCAGTCTGCTGCTTGCGTGTGTGGGAGCGCCGTTTGTTTGGGTCACGTTCGAGTTCTTGCGCGCGCACTTGCCGGAGATCGGCTTCCCTTGGAATCTGCTCGGTTATCCTGCATCCGCAAATCTCGGCCTGCTGCAAATCACCACGATTACCGGAATCTATGGACTATCTTTTTTGGTCGCCGCATTTAACGCACTCGTGGCGTGGTTCGATGCCGCTCGAACGCCCTCGATCGCGCGCCGTCTCACCATTCTCGGGGCATCCACGGCGGTCATTCTGCTGGTGATGTTGTTTACGCCACAGCTGGTTCCCATTTCGCACCCCAATCACAGTGCGCGCGTGGTGCAGCCGAATTTTCCCGAGGCGCAGTCTTATCCACAAAATTGGTTCCAGCTGCACACCGCTGACTTGGACGAGCTCGATCACTTGAGCCTCGCGTCACAGGGCAATCCGGTGGACCTGCTGATTTGGCCCGAGGCTCCGGCTCCGCTGTCGATGGAGGACCTGCAGTTTGCGAAGCGCGCTACATCGCTGGCGGCGCGCTTTGGCCATCCCTTCATTGCCGGAACCGTCGAGTGGCGCCCGCTGACCGACGACTCCTCTGCGGCGAGCCATCATGCGCTCGCGCCCTACAACAGCGCAGTGATGCTTGACAGTCATGGTCGAACCGTTTTCACTTACGACAAAATTCACCTGGTGCCGTTCGGCGAATACGAGCCGTTTCCATTAATTCACCGCGTGGTATCGAGCGTGTCCAGCGAAGTTGGCGGGTTCCTCAAAGGCGGGAACTACACGGTCGGCACATTGCCCGGCGATTTTAAGTACGGAACGTTTATTTGCTACGAAGCAATCTTCCCGGGAGAGGTTCGTCACTTTGCGGCCGATGGTGCTCAGTTGTTCATCAATATTTCCAATGACGGCTGGTTTGGCCGCTCTGCGGCGCCCGAGCAACATCTGCGCATGGCACGCGTACGAGCGGTCGAAAATCGCCGGTGGATGCTGCGCGTCACCAACAATGGCATCACCGCTTCGGTGGATCCTTATGGACGCATTTACAGCCCGGTCCCGGTAGATACACGCGCGGCGGCCGATCTGCCGTACGATTTCCGCACCGACGAAACGCTGTACACGCGCTTCGGCGACTGGTTCGCTTGGCTGTGCGTGATCGTTTCCGCTATTCTGTTGGCTTCAACTTTCTGGAAAGGACCAATAGCGCGCGAAGAAGACCTGATCCCGGTCGAAGCCACGCCAACGCTGGCAGCCGCAACGTAATCGACGTCGACATATAGAGCTTTCGCGCAAGCAAACTAAAGATGATTCTCGAAGATCTGCAGTACCGCTACGAAGGACTGAAACCCCGCATCGCCATGGTTCGGAGTTTTCTTTGACGCTCCGCAACATCGAGAAAAGCTGAAATCGCTGGAAGCTCGCGTCGGGCAGCCTGATTTCTGGAACAATCAGGAAACCGCGCAGGCCGTTTTGCGCGACCGCAAACGCTCCGAAGACCAGATCGGCGCCGAAGCAAAACTCGAAACCATAACAGGTGACATCGAAACGTATGTCACGCTGGCCCGTGAAGAGAGCAATGCCGAGCAGCGTAATGAATTGTTGAAGGATCTCGACCGCGAATTGAACGGCGCCGAAAACTATATCGCCGAACTTGAAACGCGCACGCTCCTCTCTGGCGAAACAGATCACCTCAACGCCATCATGACTATCAAGCCGGGCGCCGGCGGCACCGAATCGCAGGACTGGGCTTCGATCCTGCTGCGCATGTATCTGCGCTGGGCGGAACGCAAGGGCATGAACGCGGTGGTGCTCGACGAAACGCCGGGCGAAGAAGCGGGGATCAAGAACGCTACCGTGCAACTCGCGGGTGAGAACGCGTATGGATTACTGGCGGGTGAAACCGGAGTGCATCGATTGGTGAGGATTTCGCCCTTCGATCAAGCGGCGCGGCGCCATACGTCGTTTGCCTCGGTCTTCGTGATTCCGGAAATTGACGATCGCATCGAAATCAACATCAAGCCGGACGATCTGCGCGTAGATACATTTCGCGCCGGCGGCAAGGGCGGGCAGAACGTCAACAAAGTGGAGACTGCGGTGCGCATCACGCACATCCCCACAAACACGGTGGTGGCGTGCCAAGTGGAGCGCAGTCAGGGCAAGAATCGCGAGCTGGCGATGAAGATGCTTCGATCGAAGCTATACGACCTTGAAATGCAGAAGCGTCAGCAAGCCACCGACAAGCTCGATGAGACCAAGCTGGACATTTCGTTTGGCAGCCAGATCCGCTCGTACGTGATGCAGCCGTATCGCTTGATCAAGGATCACCGCACGAAGTTCGAGGCGGGCGATGTAGATCGCGTGCTGGACGGCGATCTCGATCCGTTCATCCGCTCGTACCTGATGGCCAAGAAGACCAAAGGCAAGCTGGAAGTGCAGGTAGACGACAGCGACGCCGCGTAAGTCCAGCATCGAAGCCGAAACTTGAATCGCTCATTAGTGAGCCACAGGGTTGGTAACCATAACTGTGACCCTAGGTTTTCGTGGAAGTGCGGATTCTAAAGGACTTTAACCCTATTATTATCAAGCGGATACGTAAGTGCGGATTCCAAAGGGTTTGTGGGCGTAATCAAATGCGATCTGTCCAGCTTCAGTTTTACTTGGCAGGCTCCTTATATGAACCTGCTTTATACGCTAGTAAAGATGTATCAAGAGTCCAAAAAATGGATGGCGCGACGGGCGCGGGGCTGCAGCCGGCGTCTACATAAACTTTGCGATGCTGCCGATCAGGCTAGTGAATGGAGACCGACACGGCGGCAGACGTGGAGCCGCTGTACGAACCGTCGCCGCTATAGACGGCGGTGATGCTGTCAGTGTGGGGCGTTACTGTAGGGCCGCCGCCCCCGCTGCTGCCGCCGCCACAACCCGCGATGCCGATCGCGCTGCACGCGAACATAATTAGGCCCGCGCAAGCATATGCGAGCCGTCTGGTGGGTCGAACGTATCGCAGCGTAAACAGGAGCGCGGCGAGCAACACAGTCAGCAGGAGGAACAACCGCAGCGCTGGTACGTTGGGTGTGTTGCGCGGGACCGTCACCGGCGCGGGCACGAGCGCGAGTGTGGTCATCAACGTTGCGGTGCAGGTTGCCGCCGTGGTGCTGGGCGTACAGGTTGCAGCCGCTCCCAATGCCGCCGTTCCGTTCATGAATTGCACCGAGCCGGTTGGCGCGGCTGCACCGCTGGTCCCGGTAACTGTCGCAGTAAAGGTCACGCCACCGCCGGAAGCGATGGAGGTGGCGCTGGAAATTACTGCGGTCGTGCTCATTTGCGATCCGGCAGCCACAGTGACAGTAGTGGCTGTCGATGGACCGACAGAATTGTATGTAGCGTCGCCGCTGTACGTTGCGGTGATGCTCTTGGCCCCCGCGGTGGAAAAGCTGGTTTGCAAGGTCGCAGTGCCGCTCGCTGGCTGAGGGCTGTTTCCATTGAGCCCAGAGGCGCCGGTTCCCGTGACCGGCGCGGTGCCGAGTGTCGTCCCGCCAGCCGAGAAGGTCACCGTGCCGGTGGGAGCAATTCCGCTGCTCGCGGTGCTGATGTTGGCTGTCAGATTAACGTTCGTACCGATCGTGACAGAAGTAGCGCTTGGGGTGACGGTGATCCCGGCCGGCGTTGCTTTGGTGATGGTGAAGGCGTCCGCACCTGAGGTGCTGGGGTTGAAGCTGTTATCGCCCGTATACGTTGCCACCAAACTATGCGCTCCAACGCCCAACTGAACGGGTTGATCTTCGGCAATCCCAATGCTGTTCAGTTTCGCGGAATTGCTCCCCGAGAAATCATTTAAAGGCGCTCCGTTGTCGGTGATAGTTACGGTTCCAGTTGGGCACGCGACTACCGTCGAGGCGCACTGGTTACCGGCATTATTCTGAACCGCGATTTGGACGATGTAGGGTGAACCGTACGGCACCGAACTCGGCGGCGGAGTGATGACATTGCCGGAGGTGTCGAACGCCTGCAAGCTGACGACCGTTTTGCTGTTTTCAGCAGCCACGGTGACCATTACTGGCGCCGATGTTCGCGGTTGAAAGGTGCCATCGCCTGCATAGCTAGCTACCACCGGATAGTTGGTGCCACCCGGCAGTGCGTTCGTCTGAATCGAAACCATCCCAGAGCTGCCGTCAAAAGCGAATGGCGCTGACGCATTTTCCGACAACGTGCCGATTCCAACCTGTGGTTTACCTGGCGGTTGCGCAATGAGGGAAACGGGCCCTTTCGCACCGGTCGGCGAGATGTTGATGTTGAAAGTAACAGAAGTCCCGTGGGCAATCGTTGGGGTGGTGAGATTAGCCGGACTCGTACTGGATATCGTCAAAGTATCGGCCGTGAATGTTGCGGCGCCCCAGCTGTTAATCAGGTTGCCGACGTTCAGTGAGCCGAGTCCGGTCGCGAGATCGTAATTGTCTGTAGTGACGAAAGCAGGTGTGGTCGTTGTTGGCTTCGTAGGATCTACAACCAGCACGCCAAACTGATTTGCAGCAGTGCTCGTATTACTGCAATTGGGAGTGCCGCCCTGGCACGCAACGGAGATGTTGGCGCCGGTGGTTCCCACCGGAGTGGCGGGCGTGTCGTAAAAAATGCACGTTGAGGCCGGGCTAGCGGCAGAAGCACAGACGGTGCCTGCCGTATTTTTCTTGAATAGCTGATAGATGACAAAGTTGGCGTTGCCCTGGCGCTGGCCAGTCTTCTGTTTCACCAGGGCCATGATGCCGGCGAAAGCCGGAGCGCCGGCGGAAGTTCCGCCCACACCTTGGAAATCGTTGAAGGGCGAGTTCAGATCGCATGAACTGGTGCTGCTGCCGGTCCCGGTGTTCGCATCCTGCTGGCAAATGATGTAAAAGCTGCCGTTGATGCCGTTCCCTGCGAATAGAGAAACGTCCGGGAGATCTCGGAAAGTGTCAGTTGGGTTGCCGGGAATGCCGATTTGCCACGTCGGCTTGGCATTGATGGAACTGGGTCCACCTCCGGCGGCCACAAGATCGATACCGGTGCCAGAATCGCCATTAACGATTGCTGCGGTGCAAGTATTCAGCGTGCCGACAACCGCGTTAAAAGCACAGGAATCATTCCAGGTCGTTTCGGGAACATATCCTTTTGCGGAAGTAGTCGCGGCTCCTGCTGCATTCCAGAATTGCGTGGCCGGGTTCGCTACGGAGTAGGAAAAATCGGTACCGCCGACCGCCACGTTGAACTCGGTAGATGCCAAGCCGCTGACGGATAGACCGCTGGTGGCAAAATCCGCGCCCTGATCGCAAGAATCAGAGCCGCTGTCCCCCGACGACAGAACAACGGTGATGCCTTGGGCAGCGGCCTGCTGCCAAAGATCATTGTAAAAGCCTTCACCCGAGGCGGTGATATTGGGTTCGCAAGCGCCGAAACTTTCGCTAAGGACGTCGGCGGAATTGTTGTCGATGATGTAGATCGCGGAGAGATCGATACCGGCAACTCCGATGCTTTGCGAGTCTTCGGAAACGATCAGCTGGATGTTGGCGGCCGGTGCAACTCCTCCGGCGATCTGCACGTCGAGATCCGCTTCAATTTCGTCATCGGTGAAGCTGTCAGGACCCTGAATGCCGGGGTCTGGCCCATTCAGAACGACGTGGCTGGCGTCGAAAGCATTGGGATCCAACCCGAATAGTGTTCGATAAGCCTGCACGTCGGCAAGGTTGATGTTGGAATCCTGCACGATGCCGATAACGGAGCTGTTCCCGGGGCGCAACGCCGTGCCCGGAGTAGGCCCAGTAACCATCGCCGGAACGTTGTAGATTTTGGCGAAATCACCGGGGCCGACGGCAAAACACGGCTGAGCGCCGCCGCTGCCGCAACCTGTGAAAGTGAAAAGGGGTTTCACTTCGCCGGTCTCTTTGTTGCGCCGGAAGGTGCCCAGTTTGTGCGCGTGTGCCTTGGGGCGAAAGTCGTGGAGCGAAACTACGCCAGCGACAACGGGCGCCAATGCCGCCGGAATTTGCGCGTCCGAGACCGCCGCCATATGCATCTTGCCGTTGACCATGAAGTGGTGCACGTCGGTGTGAAACGCATTGCGAACCTGACCCACATTGCCGGAAAACTCCACGCGCATGCGACCGGGGCTGACTTTGATTTCAGAGAAGCCGCGGGAGGTAAGCCAGTCGGTGACGGCTTGCACGTCGGAATCCGCGGGCCCAAATTGCTTGCCGAATTGATCCGGCGTGAGCCAAGCGTGGAAGTTCTTGGAAGTTTTATCCTGCTGCTCCACGAGCAATTCACGAAGGGCGGCTTCCTGATCCTTACTGCGCTTGAGCGTGAGAACCATGTGATCGGCAGGTTGGGAGTCGGGAACCGCGCCGCGATCGAACTGCGTACGAGCCAGCCGGTGAACTCCACCGTGGAGCGAAACTACACTTTGATCGTCGACTTTTTGCGTGACCCGCGCTGGAGTTCGAGAAGGTGCGGTGCTGCCTGTTTGTGCGAGCGACTGTTGCGCGGCGGCCGGCGCTTCGGTCGAGGTCTGCGCCAGGGCAATCTGCGGGCTGGCGGCAAATAACATCATGGTCACCGAACACGCGGCTGAAATTGCGCCTCGGCACACAATCGAACTGTTGATCTTCATGACGCCGCCTGTGAATAGGTTGACTTGCCTGCTTGCGCTGCTGGTTGCTGTGGCGATCCGACCAAAGCTAGGTACACCATGCCTAAGAGAGAATTTTCTCGGGAATGGTTGCCCAATAAGAGAGCCGTTTCACCTGGGATTTTGTGGTTCGAGGGCTGGCGACTAGCCTAACACAAGTCGAGACGCACGCCGCATCCATGGATTCGAGGCGACGCTCAATGTTTACTGGATATTCCCGGATCACGACGGCAAATTTCCCGCAGCCGAGAAGTATCTGAATCACAAAGCAGGACCGGGATGACGCGTGAATGCGGCGTCTAAACAATCGAGCAAATCCGGCCCGCGAGTATAATGTTTGCCGCTGTGAGGATGGAGGAGGATCGATGAGCGAACCGACATATGAAGAGCTCAAGGCGAAATTGGCGGAGATGGAGAAGAAGGGCGGAGGGCGGCGAACCGGGGCGCTGGATTTTCGTGTGGGGGAAAAGGGAGGAGTGAGCGTCTACGGGCTGGGACGATTTCCGGTTACGTTGTACTACGAGCAATGGATTCGACTCCTGGATGTGAACAAAGAGTTGCGCGAATTTCTCGAAGAGAATAAATCCGCCGGCAAGTTGAAGTTGAAGGAATCGCAGTAGCGCATCTTCCATGTAAGCGCGCGTGGTTCCGGCATGTGCGGTTTTTGTGGCCTGATCCAACCTCGGCGATGTTGAAACGCTCTGACGTGGAGGCATCGTGAAGAACTTCATCTTTGGCGTTCTCTTTACACTCGTCGTGCTGGTGGTTGCCGGATTTTTGTATTTGCGGCTTGGTTTTGCGGAAGTGCGCGCTGATCTTCCGCCGTCAGGATTCGAAAACATGCTGATGACCTCAGCCGTGCACGCGTCAGTGCGGCGGCGAGCGCCGGAACTTCCCAATCCCGTGGCGCCGACGGAAGAAAATTTGATCGCCGGCGGAAAGCTATACGTGGAGGGATGTTCCGGATGTCACGGCACGCCGGGTAAACCCGATGAGGAATCCGACTCGCTGTACCCGCGAATTCCGCATCTTCCGACGGCCGGAACTTCGTATTCCGAGGCGCAGATTTTTTGGATCGCCAAACACGGGATTCGCTATTCCGGGATGTTTGTGAACGGCAAGTGGAACTCCGACGAAAAGATGTGGACCATGGCGGCGTACATCAAGCGGATTAAGGAACTGCCGCCGCGCGTGCGTGAGGAACTCAGTAAGCCTGCGTCGAAGTAGCAGGAAGCCCGCCAGTCGGATGGTGAACTGCTGAGGTTCAGTAAACAGGAGAATGGACGATGGGGACGAGAGTTTCAAGATTAACGATGATCTGGTTTGCGATGGCATGCGTGGGATTTCTGACTAGGTCGAATGTTGCGAGGGCACAGACGACCTCCCCTGCGCTGCTGGTTTTGGAGAAGGCGGATAGTACGCTGGCGATCATCGATGCGGGAACGATGAAGCCTGGAGGCATGAAGATTGTCGCGCGCGTGCCAGCCGGGCCCGATCCGCATGAAATCGTGACCTCGCCCGATGGGAAGCTGGCGTATATCTCGAACTACGGGGGACTCGACAGCACGCTCAATACGATTACGTGTGATCGACCTCGCGGCGCGCAAGGCATTGGCGCCCATTCAGCTCGGAGCGCTGCATTCGGCGCATGGGCTGGCGTTTGCGGGCGGCAAATTGTATTTCACGGTGGAGACGAATAAAGCATTCGGGCGTTACGATCCCGCGACGCAGGCGATCGATTGGGTTTTGGGAACCGGCCAGGATCGCACGCATATGATCGTCGTGGCCGAAAGCCTGGAGCGCATTTTTACCTCGAACGTAAATTCGGGAACGATCAGCATCATCGAGCAGGTCGCGGCGCCGATGCCGCCAGGGCCGCCGCCGGGAGCAACCGCTGGTGCTGCGCCACAACCTGCGCCTGCAGGAGGAACGCGGAAGACTTGGGAGGTTACCAATGTTGCCAGCGGCCGTGGATCGGAAGGATTCGATGTGTCGCCGGATGGTAAGGAGATTTGGGCCGCGAATGCGCAAGACGGCACAGTGACGATTATCGATGTCGCGAGCAAGAAGGCCACATCGACGTTCCCGGTGTCGGTGCGCGGAAACCGATTAAAGTTTGTGCCCGATGGCAAGCGCGTGCTCGTCTCCGGCGGGTCGCCCGGTGGATCAGGCGCGAACCTCGCGGTAATCGATGCCGCCACGCACAAAGAGATCAAGACGCTGAGTATGGGCGGAGGCTCCGCGGGGATTCTGATTTTGCGTGACGGTTCGCGGGCATTCGTGGCGCTTCCGGGAGCGAACAAAGTCGCGCTGGTGGATTTGCAGAAACTTGAGGTAATGGGAGAAGTGGCGACCGGTAAAGGGCCGGATGGTCTGGCCTGGAAGAATTGAAGCCCGGAAAATTAATAATTAGAAAAGAAAAGGGCCGCTGGGGTTTTACCGCAGCGGCCTTTTTCTTTTATGCGGAAATGGAAGTCGCGATCCGTTCGTAAAGGAGACTACGAGTTGTGCACCTGGCCGTTATCCGCGACGCTGGCGGCGGTCGTTTCGCTCATCTGAGGAGCCTGCGCGACCATCTGCTCGACGACCTTATTGGGATCCTTCAGACCGTCCAAAGTGGTCTGAGCATGCTGATCAACCGCGCCTACCGCCGCGACCAGGCACGAGTACAAAAATGCTTTCATGCCGGTGCGGAACTGCTCGGTGGAGTGCTGAGTCGCCTGAGCTACCTCGGTTTCGATTTCGCGGCGTCGAGCTTCGCATGCCGCGCGATTTTCGGCGTCCAGAGCATCCAGCGAAGACATTAGTCGCTGCGTTGCATCGGAGATGGAAAGATCCATCTGTACTTCCATCTGGCGCTTCAGTTCCTCCATCACGGAACCGGCGGCGGTTTGGAGTTGCGCGCGCGCTTCGGCGCTGGTGGCCTGCAGTTGTGCGGCGGCTTCGCGCGTCACCATCTGCTTGTCTTCCATCAGGCGAACCAGTTGGCGGTCGGACACGCGAGTGGCGGCCGATTCGAATTCCTGCGCGGCGAAATTGATTTTTTCTTCCAGTCGCCCGCGGATTGTAGGCTCCACTTCACCACCAATGCGTTCGAAGAATTTCTGCGATTCAGTGAGGCTCTGTTGCGCGGCCTGCGCGAGGCTTTCGAGCTGGCCGGAAATTTCTTCGGCGCGGGCGCGATACGATTCCTGCTGCTCGTCCCACTGACGCCGGTCTTCCGCGAGACGCGCGTCCATGTGCGTGAGCACTTCCTCGCGAACGGCTTTCATCATGCCGTCCAGGTGTTGACGGGAATACTCCTGCATCTGGCTGGCGCTGGCAGTGCAAACGTCATCGATCTTGGTGATGGCCTGGCGCACGGCGTCCATCAGGTGCGAGTTGATGGCGCTGTGCACTGCCTTCTCCGCGGCTTGCTGCAATTTGCCGTGAACGGCGGCGACCAACTGATCTGAGGTGATGACGACACGCTCCGGCCGGCCGGGCGCTTGGCCAGCCTCTGCTTTGTGAAGCGCGGGTGGCGGAGCGGGAAACGCGGTGACTCCGGTACTGCGATATTCGGGTCCGGAAGGAGCAGGCGCTTTCGGTGCTTCACTCGCGCCGGTGGGTGCAGCGGTCGCAGGTTCGCGCGCGGGCGCCGAACCGGTGGCCGCCGATTGCATTTTCGCGTGGTTGTTGATGAAGCGCTGCCAATCATCGGGCGGCGTACTGACGCCCCAAACATTAGAAGGCGCTTCGAGTTCCACGCCAATTTGGTACAGCTCACGCGGGCTCATTGGCGGATGTATCGAGCGCACTTGCGCGCGCAGGATGGGAGCGCTGTTTTCGCCATTTGGCTCAATCACTTGCAAGCCGATCCAGGAGCCCACCGAGTAGTCATGTCGAGAAGGGTAGCGGCAACCGTGGACGTTGAGGCTGACCGCCGCGGTGCGCTCTTCAAAGGACAAACCGAGCTTCGTCTGCCCCACGATGATCATGGGCACGGTGCGCTCGATGCGCGTACTACGGCGAGCTTCAATCCCCGAGAATCTTGCGGCTGCACTCACTTTCGACCCTCCCCGGAATTCTTTACGTGAAGCGTACCACCGTGCGCGGGTCCCGCAAGGGGAAAATTCAGCATGCTGCGAAAGGAAAAACGCAGTAAGGTGCGCGCGGAGGGTAGTTTACTGGAAAGGATGCCCAAATCGGAACGCGCGGCTGTGGACCAAAATGGAACTGTGGATTTATGTGTCTTGATCTCTTTGCCGCAAAGAGTCTGTGAGCCCGATCTGCAGAACAGTGGCGTGAGCCATTCGGTCGGGGTAGACTATGCATCCAACCACGCATGCAAAACGGAGAGGAATTCGCCCTCTAGCCCAGAATGTCAGTGAATCCCAGACTCGAAGCCATCAGCGGGCCCTTACGTGACTCTGTCTTTCCTTTGAAAGAGGGAGTGCTGTCCATTGGGCGCGAATATTCTAATCGGCTGGCCATCGATGACACCTTGGTGTCGCCGCAACATTGCTCGGTTACGCAAGATGGCAAGCATTGGGTGCTGCGCGATCTCGGCAGCTTGACGGGCACGTTCGTGAATGGGTTGCCGGTGCAAGAACGCCCGCTGATTAATGGTGATCGAATCGCTGTGGGCGGCTCCGTCTTTTTATTTCTGAATGAGGAGACGTCAGAAGCTCATCCGAATCCGGTGGAGATGGACGAGGGCCAGGAAGCGCATGCGGCGCGAACGCGTTTGCGCCGTGAGGACATGCGTTATCTGCATCCCGACGCGCTGGCGGCGCTGCCCACCACCGAAAGACTCGCGCGCGATCTGCAGACGCTTCTGAAGATCAGCACCGCCATCGGTTCGGTGCGCAATGTCGAGTCGTTGCAGTGGCAGTTGCTGGGCATGATCTTTGACGTGATTCCCGCGGAGCGCGGGGCGATCCTACTGGGTACAAATCCAGAGGAATTCTCATCAGTAGTGGCGTGGGATCGCGTTTCGGGTCCTCAGCATTTGGTCCATGTGGATCGCAGTGTGGCGCGCCAGGTCTTGGATGAGCGCGTCGCGATGCTCAGCAATGATGTAAATGGGCAGAGCACTGCGAATGGAGACAAAGCATCGAGGGCCACCGATGACAGCTCGGATGAGGACGAAGAACAGGATGCGTGGGAATCGTCGGGAAGCGATGGGGAGCAGGCGTCAAATCCGGCGGTGCATTCGCTGCTTTGCGTACCGCTCGTAAACCTGGACCAGGCGATCGGTCTCATCTATCTCGATACGACAAATCCCGAGATTCGTTTTGGCGAAGATGACTTGCATCTGGTCACCGCTATCGCGGGCATTGCCACCATGGCGGTGGAGAGCGCCCGGCAAGTGGAATGGCTGGGTAGTGAAAATCGCCGGCTGCGCGCGGCCGTGGACCTGGATCATGACATGGTCGGCGAAAGCCCGCGCATGCGCGAAGTGTACTCGCTGATCGAAAAAGTTGCGGTGAGCGAGTCGACTGTCCTGATCTATGGCGAAAGTGGAACGGGGAAAGAATTGGCGGCGCGCGCGATTCACCGCAATAGTCCGCGGCGCGATCAGCCCTTTGTTGCTATCAATTGCGCAGCTTTGACAGAAACCTTGCTGGAGAGCGAGTTGTTCGGGCACGAGCGCGGCGCGTTTACCGGCGCGATTGCGCTTAAACGCGGGCAGTTGGAAATGGCTAACGGCGGGACAATTTTCCTGGATGAGATGGGCGAAATCAGTCCGGCGATGCAGGCGAAACTCCTGCGTGTGTTGCAAGAGCGCGACTTCATGCGCGTAGGCGGCACGAAAACGCTCCCGCTCAACATCCGCATTCTCGCCGCAACCAACAAGAACTTGCAGAAGGCCACGAAAGAAGGAACCTTTCGCGAGGATTTGTACTACCGGCTCAACGTTGTCTCCGTCACCATGCCGCCGTTGCGCGATCACAAGGCCGATATTCCGCTGCTGGCCGGCTATTTCGCCGCGAAATATGCGGAGAAGTGCAACCGCCGCATCCTCGGGATCTCACAAGACGCACGAACGATCCTCTCGCAATACGATTGGCCGGGAAATATTCGCGAACTGGAAAACGCCATCGAGCGCGCCGTGGTGTTGGGATCTTCGGGAATGATTTTGCCGGAGGATTTGCCGGAGACCCTGCACGAGACTCCCGCGCAATCAATGCGCTCATCCACGTATCACGAAGCTGTGCGGCAATTGAAGCGCCAGCTGATTTTGACGGCTATGGATCAGTCCGATGGAAAATTTACGGAAGCGGCGCGCCTTCTAGGAGTGCACGCCAACTATTTGCATCGGCTGATTCGGAATCTCGACCTGCGCGTGGCCCTGAAGAAAAAAAGCAAAGTCTAAAAAAGATCCGAAACTCTATCCGAGCGGATAGCAATCTATCCGATCAGATAGCCTTTTAAGGCGTCGCGAAATCTCGACACCTGCTTCCGCTATGTGTTTGCTTGTTTGTATCTGCTACAGCCGCAAGCGGTTCCCAAAAAAATATTCTAGTGGCCCTCGCGGTGACGATTGCGGAATCCGAAGTGCTTCGTATTCGGCGTGCATCCGAGAGAGAAAGCACCAGAGATCAAAAATAAGCAAGTCCCCGAAAGGAGCAACACCATGAAAACGAAACTTACTCGAATCTTTGCAATCGCAGCATTAGCACTGGTCGCGGCCACTGTTTCCGCGATTCCCGCCTCCGCCCAGGATGTTTACAAGGGCTCATTCACGCTCACGTCCGACGCTCGCTGGGGCCAGGCCAACCTGCCCGCCGGTGAATATACTTTCACGCTGCAGTCCACCGCACTGCCTGCGCGCATCGTCGTACGTGGCGCGAATGGAAGCCAGTTCGTCATCACATCTTCGACGAATTCCAAATCGATGGACGCTCCCAGCAATTTGCAGATCGTCCGCCGCAATGGTGAGTCCCGCATCAGCCAACTGTATCTTGCCGACCTGCACATGGTCCTGAACTATCAAGACCGTTCCAAGTCCAAGGACAAGGTATTGGCGATGGGTCCGGTCACCACCGAACAGGTGTTGGTCGCCAGCGCCAAGTAAGGGCTCCGCAACTTAATACCTACCGCCGAGGGTAAGCCAACCCCACCACATCCTCCCAACGGCTTACCCCCGGCTTCTCCTCTGCACGAAAAAGGCCTCGCATGCAGTCTCCGCATGCGAGGCCTTTTCGCGTTTAAGCAGGTGTCCCGACTCCCGACCGACGATCTGAGATTTTCGTGCGGAAGATAGGAAGTAGCTAAGGCTTTGCTCCTGTCTAGGATTTACGTCAGTGATTACTCAGAAGGGTAAGCATGAGAGGTCGACGTTCCCGCCAGAGAAAATCACACCCAGCTTCAAGGGATGCCCATCTCCTCGCGATGGAAGGCCGAGCGCACTTATCGCGCCGGCCTTCAGCAGCGGAGCAACTGCCACCGCTGAGGATGGCTCGATGATGATTTTCATGCGCTCCCAGATCATGCGCGTTGCGGAAATAATCTCGCCCTCGCTGACGCGCAGAATTCCTGTGACGCGATCGCGAAGGATCGCGAAAGTCCGCGGTGACAGCGCAGCGCGCAAGCCATCGGCGATGGTGTCGCTGGAGTCCAGCGATTGCAGCGTGCCTGTGGTGAGGGAGCGGTAAGCGTCATCCGCCTTTTCCGGTTCGCATCCGAAAATTCGAATGTCTGCGCGAATGCCTTTCGCGCCAAGACACGTGCCGCTAAGCAGGCCCCCACCACTGACCGGCGCAAAAACTGCGTCCAGGTCGCCAACGTCCTCAAGGAGTTCCTTCGCGGCCGTCGCCTGCCCGGCGATAATGCGATCGTCGTCGTAAGGATGAATCATCACCGCGCCACTTTCCGCTTGAACGCGCGCGCTCACTTCCGCTCGCGAGGTCATGGTCGGCTCACAGAGCGTCACACGGCCGCCGTAGCTCTCGACAGCACGCAGCTTTACCGCGGGTGCGTTCTTCGGCATCACGATCCATGCCGGGATGCCACGCCACCCTGCCGCACAGGCCACCGCGGCGCCGTGATTTCCGCTGGACTGCGTCACGATGCCGCGCGCCGCTTCCTCTCCGCTGAGAGAAAAAATAGCGTTGCTGGCTCCGCGAATTTTGAACGAGCCGGTTTTCTGCAGATTGTCACACTTGAAGAAAACTCGCGCGCCGATCATGGCGTCCAGAGAGTTCGACGTGAGAACCGGCGTTCGGTGAATACGCGACGCAATGCGAGCGTGCGCCTGCACGATGGAGCGCCAGTCCGGTGGAGTATAGGTAGCGCTGGTGCTCGGCTGCGTCGAACTCATCCAGTTTTTCTCCTGCGCGAATTTTTCGCCTGGGATTGAAGCGGCATTATGGCACAGCAAAGTCCCCGTCGCGGTGCTGGATCCTTCGTGCGACCAAGGCATACGCGGCCAAAATGGAATTGTACGGATGCTGCTGCGCCTTACAGCGTTATTAAAGTTTTCTCACTTGACCGAGGTAGCGGCTCTGATAGCCTGTACCCCCTTCTCCACTTTGTGGAAGGTAGAACTTTTTTCCACCGGAGAGGGCAGCCATGGAAACATCCGAACGTCGTCAATTGATCCGCTACAACGTCCGTACGCCGCTGCGATTCCGCGCTATCAATCTTTCTGCCGACAAGAGCGATCACTTCACCGAAGCAATCAATGTCTCGCAGGGCGGATTTTTCTTTGCTTCTTCCGCGCCGCTGCAGGTTGGCACGCCCATTGAGGCGACTCTGCGCATGCCCTCTGAAGTCACCGGTGAAAAAGCGCGGGAGACGAACTGCACTGCGCGCGTCGTGCATATGCGCCATCAGCCGTATGGAGATGGGCGAATCGGATTTGGCGCAGAGATCGATCAGTTCCACACGCCGACAATCGCTGGTCGTTAGACTAGTTCGATTCAGCCGTAAATAAAACGCATAAACGGTAACTTCTGAGGCCTGTGGTCGTAACTGCATCCGGCCTCTATCGCTTTGTGCTCGATCGCAAAGTCGTTTTCGCGCTGCCGACATTGTCAAAATGATCGTAAGCGCGCACCGCAACGCTGTGCTCTTTCTCCACGTCGCCGGATTTCATGCTGAGGTCAATTGAAAACTGATAGTGCTCTTCGGTTGAATCGCTGACGTTCCCGGCGGGCGCTACCAGAATCCAATCGCCGCCATCGATGCTATATTGCGCGCGCTCAATGCTGCTGGTCGCATCGCGCGCCGTAAATTTCACCGTCACGGCTACATCGCAGGATTGACCCTGGCAATGGTTCGACGCATCAGCCGATAAACCTTCAATCGCCGGTGGCGTGTTGTCTACCACGAAGCGCTCGCTTTCGCGTTCGGTGGCGAGAGCTGCCGCAGGCGGGTTGGAAGTGGCGTCGCTCGCGGCGATTTTCAGATAATACGCACCGTCAGGCAGAGCGGTCGAATCCCAGGAATAAAATTTCTGATCGAGCTTGTCCTTCAGCAATTTCCATTGCGTTTCACTTTCTCCGCGATAGTACACGGCGAAACGCAACTCGTCATCGTTTTCGTCATGCGCGCTCCACAGAACGGACGCATGACCCTTTTGCACGAACCCTTGCGGAGGTTGCTCGAATCGAGCTGGCGCGGTTTGCGAAATCACTACTCCGCCCGACGGCGAGGTTTGCGGCATCTTCAGATTAGCCGCGGGCTGCTGACCTGTTTGTATGACGCTCGCGCCTTGTACACGGACACCTGGATCCTGCAGGGCGATACCATCGATCACCGGAGCGACATTGCGCGGCAGATACGCAAGGTTCACCCACTCGATGCCGTCACCTGGCCGGCCATCATGGATTACAGCTTTCCACTGCACGAAACGCGCGGCCGGTGACTCGACGCTCGTTGGCTTCGAGTACGGTCCGAACCATCGTGACCATTCCTTGCCCGGATCTTCCGTGTTTCCTGAGCGCACGAAAAATTCCAGTCGCGGTTCGCCGGACGATGCCGTTGATTTCGCCGCTGCCGCGGGTGGCGGGCTCCACCAGTCGATGCGTCCCCATCGCGAGAACAGTTGCGCGTCGAACGAGCGTGACTCGTAGGTACCTTCCGGTTCGTACTCTGGCCCCAGCGAAAACACTTTGCCCGGATTTGCGGTACACAGATAAACCTTTCCGTTCGCGCTTTTCGTGATGCTGGTGATCTGCGCCGAACCCGATTTTGCCAGCTGTGCGAAGACGCCGCGACCATCTACAGCCAGCAAGGCGCCATTGTTGCCGGTGCCGGCAAGCAGGCGTCCATCGGAGTTCAGCGCTAACGTGTAGACCACATCGTCTCGCGAGGTCCACAGTTCCTCGGGCAAACCATCTGGCGAGATGTGATAGATGCTGCTGGACAGCAAGGGAGGAAAGGGAATGAAAGGAGCTGCAGTTTGCTGCGTGCCGGCCGCAACGGTGCCGCCACCCGTAATCGTGGTCACGCCTTGCGCATTCGTGGTGATGACCGTCGCGCTCTGGCCAGCGTGTTGTTTTTCGCCAATCGCGGAAACGTAGATATTGCCGTCGGGAGCGACCGCCAGCGAAGTGACCTCGCGCTTGGAGGTTTCATAAATCACGAACCCGCTGCCCCCCGGTTCCTTGTCCTTATCTTTTCGCGTGTCCTTGCCCGCGATGCGTGTGATACGCAGCACGCGGCCGCTCGGCTCGGTGCCTGCCAGCAGATTCCCTTGCGGGTCGAAAGCCAGCACGCGGATGTGGGCTTCGTCACTGTTGTACAGGAGTTCGCTTTTCCCGTCCGGCGAGACCGCGAGCACCTGGCCCTTGTCGCCGGTGGCCACATAGAGCGTGCCGTCGGGGCCAAACAGCAGGTCCCAGATGTATTTCGTTTTTGGATCGAAGAAGACGGACTTCTCGCCGTTCGCGGATACGCGGTAAACCTTGCCGTCTGGCGAAGTACCGACGTACAGATTGCCCTTGGCATCGAAGGTGATGGCTTGAGCCGCCAGATCGCTGGATTCAAAAGCCACACTTGGCTTACCATTCGCGTCGAAGCGAAAAACTTTTGCGGGAGAACCGCCAGCCGCGTACAGGACGCCCTTCGAATCTACGCGGGTGGACCACAGGTAAGATGCGTCGGCGTCGGAAATCAGTTTGAATCGCGGCGATAATTCCAGCCGCCCGTCGCTTCGTACCGCGACACCCGTTGCCGTGCCCTTCAGGAACTCGTCGTAGGTGGATTGGCGCCAATTGCGCGTGTGCTCCGCAAACAGCAGGGCAGGGAACGAAGTGCTACAGCAGAGCAGCACCAATAATGCGCCGAGCTTTTCAAGCGAGCGGAATCTGCCGCCGAACAGAGCGCGCTTGCACTTCGCCATCATTGATACCGTTGGCTTGAGCATTCAGTGATCACCGGATTTGGAGATTCAAGGAGATGACGCCGGAAACAGGCCCGCCCAGCGGAACGGAAGCTTCGCTGGCCAGCGATTCACGCAAAACCTGCACGCTGCCAGGAGCGGGACGCCCATCTACTACATTGATCTGCGACAACGGTGCGTTGGGGAGTTCTTTGTCATCCCACAATATCGTGGGCGATGGAACGAACAGCCCGACGTACAGGCGATCATTTCGCCGCTCGCGATTGAGGAGCGAAATCAATTGATCCAGGCCGGTCGCCGATCCGCCGCTGCCTGAAAATGCGAAGCCACGCGAAGCCCGATTGAGGAGTTCGCCGTCGCCGACTAGCACGCGGAGCGACGTGCCATGCGCAATCTGATCGGGAACGCGTACGGAAGTTTCTTCCACGCGTGGCGTGCCACGATAGGGATGCAGCAGCACGCGCACGCGAATCGTTTGTCCCGGCATGGCTTCGCCTTTTTCCAGCCACGCACTGTCGATCGTGAACGACTGGCGCCCGGGAACACTCTCCACCTTCAGCGAAATGCGCTCGACCGACGGGATCTCGTAAGTGTTCATGAACAGCCGCGTGAAAATTCCTTGTACGCCCAGCGCGATGGGCAAGCTGTCCGGACTCAGGGAATCGCCAGGGGCATAGGTGTTTTCAATCTGCACCGGCGCGTGGCCTCGGAGGCCAATTTCGCCGGACAGATGCAGAGTCGTGCCCTCGCCATAGATCACGTTTTGCGTGATGCCATTGAACGTGGTCAGCGCGACCAGCAGCGGCGTCAGCTTCGGATGGTTCACCATCTCGAAGTGCAGCTTCTTCTGGCCTAGCCCGGTCGCGATCTCCAGATCGAGTGGAATCATCGCAGGAGCGGCGCCTAGTTTGCCCGACACTGCCGTCAAGTGATCCCCGGTGATGGTGCCAATCGAGCCGCCCACGTTGACGATTTTCGTGGAAGCCAGCTCGGAAGCCAGCGTGGTGACCACGCGGCTGCGCGCCATCGGCAGTTGCACATCACCCAGATTCAAAAATGGATGGCCGCACAGAAATACGCGATCGGCCTCGACCGCCGTAACTGTACACGCCGAATTGATCGACGCATCACCGGTGACCAACACCATTCCCGCCATATCGCCTGGAGCCAGATGCTTGTCATCCGGGCGCGGAGCCGCAGTTCCACCCTGTGCGGCAACGAACCCGTATCCCTGGATTTGCGGTAAGAATTGTTGCAGCGTGGCGGACTGAAATCCTGAGAAAACCAGCGGCGTGGCAATCGGCTCCAGCGTCGAGCCAGAAGGCAACCCGACCTGTGAGGTAGCGTTATTTGGCAGCGCAAGCTGCGCCGCAACCGACCCGCTGCCAGACGTCGGGGGATTCATCACATCTTCAATCGGGGTCACGCCGGCAATAGCTTCCTTCGTGAACACGCCCAGCTTCAACGAAAGTGCCGCCGGCCAGCTTGCCTTCAAGATATACGGGGCTGCCGCTCATTCCGGCGACCACTCCGGTGTGCTCCACTTTCGGGCCCTTGAGTTGAACCAAAATGATGGACTGACGTGGTCCCAGAAAATTAGGCATTACGCCAATCACTTCGAGATCAAACTTCTCAACCTCATCGCCCGCGAAGATCGTGTAGGCATAGCCCTGCATGCCTTCGCGAACCTGACTGACCGGCAGGATCTGAGGGGACTGCGCGCTGGCGGGTAAGGCACACAAACTGCCGGCGAGCGTCGCACCAGCCACGAAACCAACCAGCAATAAGCGCCTGAAGCTTCGATCTGCAAGCCAACGAACCACTGAGGTCATGAAGGGCCCACCATGGAACGCCAATAATACTGGCCCAGGGTACAGGTAAGCAATCGAACCACCGGTTGGGGCGGCCTAGGCTCGAACGCCTAGACGTCCTAGAACTCCGTCTCCGCCAGATTTGCAGAAATAAAGGACTATTCGCGTTTCTTTTTGGAAAACTCGGGAAAGCCGATGCGCGTCACCAGCTTCGCATATCGCGCGTCTCCCCGAATGGGACTCCAGAATTCCTCTTGCCGCAGATAGGCGAGCCGTGCGAATCGCTCGTCATATGCCTTGTCGAGCCACGTAAAGGCGCGATCCTTGTCTCCCAATCCGGCATACACCATGGCGAAGTAGAATGCCGGCGTATAACCGCGTTTTGACGCCGCCGCCAGTTCGTCCAAAACACGCTGAGCCTCGGCTCGGTTCCCAAGCTGTGCCTGCACAAAGCCCAAAAGCCCAAGTCCTTGGGCGCTGGATCGCGTTTGAGTCGTGAGCTTTTGCGCGGCGTCCAGTGCTTCCGGCAGCAACTTCTTGCTGGAGTAGCACTGACCCAGCACCGCGTAGGCGGCCGGAAAATTTGCGTCCAGCTCCAGCGTCTTTTTGGACTGCTCAATCGCTTCATCGAATTGGCGCGCTAAATACAGTTGAATCGACAAACTATGGCTCAGGCTGGGGGAGGCGGGATCGCGCGACAGCGCATCCCGAGCGGCCGCGATGGCGGCCTCTGATTCGCCTAGCGAACTCAGAAACAGCGGATAGAAAGGATGCGCTTTTGACGCGCCGTCCAATTCAATAGCGTGGTCAAAATGCATCCCGGCGTCGGCCCAATCGAAGTCATAGATATAGCTCGCGTATCCGAGTGACACATGCGCCTCAGCGAGACGAGGATCGATCTCCAGCGCTTTGATTGCAGCGGATTTCGCTTTCGGCATGATCTCGTGCGGAGGCGCAATATTAAAAAATGAAAATTGGTCGTAGGTTTCAGCTAATCCGGCGTACGCGAGCGCGTACCCATGATCGCGATCGACAGCCTGCTGAAAATACTCGCGCGCCTTCACGAATCCGTCGGGCGTGCGCTTGTTCCAAAAATAGCGGCCCTGCAGATAGAGCTGGTACGCCTCCGGATCCTCTGTATATCGCTTGGTGAGCAGCTGTTTTTCCGTGCCCGTCAGTCGTAAGCGAAGCCGTTCGGAAATTTCTGTGGCCAGTTCTTCCTGCAGGGCGAAAACGTCCGCGACCTTATGGTTGTAGTGTCCGCCCCACAACTGCGATCCCTTGTCGACATCGATTAACTCCGCGCGTACGACCAGCGTGTCCGCATGCCGCAGCAGGCTACCTGACAGAACGGCGCGGACGCCAAGGTCGCGTCCCGCCTCTTGCGGGTCCACGTCTTTTCCCTTGTAACGAAATACGGCGCTGCGCGCCGCGACCCGGAGCTGTGGGAGCTGAGACAAATTGCTGATCAAGCTGTCGGCGATCCCGTCGCTCAGATATTCAAGATTGGGATCCGAACTGGCGTCCGTGAACGGCAGAACCGCAACCGAATCGATAACCTGCGTCGCGTGGCGATATTTCAGAAACCATATGCCCCAGCCAATCGCGGCGACTGCCACAGCGAATAGCGCGAAAACCGCGATGCGCCTCCCAAGCCCCGGTGTCACAGGCGCGCTGCTCGCCGAAGGTGGGAGCCTGGACCCGGACGTCGCGACGCTTGCCGAGCCCGATGCGACATCTCGCGTGAGCCGCTGCAAGTCCGCACGGAAATCGGATGCATTCTGATATCGCAGACTGCGATCTTTTTCCAAAGCTCGGTCGATGATGAGTTGCAATCCGCTCGGCGCCCCTGCATTCAGCGATCTCACCTGCTCTGGCGCGCTTCCCAGAATGGCGTGGCTGATGACTCCCGCAGTGCTGCCACCAAACGCCACTCGCCCGGTAGCCATTTCGTACAGGACGGCTCCCAGGGAGAACAAGTCCGTGCGTGCATCAAGATCTTCCCCGCGCACCTGCTCGGGGGACATATACGCCACCGTGCCGATGACCGTGCCCGGACTCGTAAGCAAATCAAGTTCGGTCGTGGATATATGCTGCGATGAAGCGGTCTGCTCGTTCGAACCAGCTGGATGGCTTGGCGCGACCTTCGCCAGCCCGAAATCCAGGATCTTCGCGCGGCCTCGCTGCGTTACGAAAATATTCGCAGGCTTAATATCGCGGTGAATGATCCCCTTGGCGTGTGCGGCCTCCAGCGCATCGACAATATCGCTCGCCAACGTCAGCAGCCGATCCATGGGTAGGGGACTGCCCGCGATTTCTTCCTTCAGCGTCTTCCCTTCGAGCAGTTCCATCACCAGAAAACTTCGGCCATCTTCTCGACCGATTTCATGGATGGTGCAGATGCCGGGATGGTTGAGCGCAGACGCGGCACGTGCTTCGCGCTGAAATCGCTCCAGCGCTTGGCGGTCTTCAGCGACCTGCAGGAACTTGAGAGCTACAAAGCGGCCAAGCGTGATGTCTTCAGCCTTGTAGACAACTCCCATCCCGCCATGCCCAAGCTTTTCCAGGATTCGATAATGAGAGATGGTCTGACCGATCATGAGGTTGGAAGTGAGATTGGAAAAGGGCCGCGCATGATGATCTTTCGGATAGTAGTTGGCGCGAAGGATAAGCGTCAACCGCGCGGCAACCGTGATTTGCGATTCTTTTAAAACTACTTAGAAGCGTGTCATCCTGCGAAAAGCTGTCATCCTGTGGCTATCCGGCGAGGATAGCCGAAGGACTCAACTTCGGATCACTCCCGCCGACGTTCGGGCTAAGCGTGCCGCCCGCCTCGCCGTTGCCGTCATCGCAAGCAGCTAACTGGCGTACGTGCTCGGAAAATCCACCTCGATCGGTTCGATCAACGGCACCAGCCACCCTAGTAATTTCTGATGCGCTGGATGCGCCACGTAGCCCTCGAATGATGGCTGGTCCGCAAACTTCATCGCGCCGCCAAGCTCGTAGCCCTGGCCTCGCGGCGAAATATTCTTCCCCACCCAGCACTCCAACACCGCGGGAATCTCGTGCTGCAACTTGCGAATCTCATCGAGCACATGCTTCTTCTGCTCGTCAGTTACGCCCGCCTTAAATCGAAACGCAAACATATGGATGTACATGGTCAGCTCGCTCGATTCTCATTGAAAAACAACAGCGCTGATTCTTGGAGAGGTCGCGCACTCTTGTCAATCGCGAAGCTCGTCGAGACCTTAGCGCTGCGAGGGCGCTGCAGCCTCCAAAATTTGAGGGTGCGGGCTTAGATCTCAGTTCAAACACGGTACAAATGAAGTGATGTTGGCTCGGCCGCTTTCCCAGCGGCAAAACAACTCCATGCCACCTTGAGCCCCACCCGCCACCTGGCGCATAATTCTGGTTCACCATGCCCGAAGTGCTCGCATCCAACGCTATCCGGCCTCCGCGCCTGCCACGTGCGCTCACGTGGTCGATCGTCTTCCTCGCCTATACCGCCATCGCCGTTCTCCTCACTGGCTACCGCTACCTCGACGACCTTTCCCGCCATCGCACCGGCACTTTCGCCATGCGCACACTCGAAGAAGTCACTGGAGTGTACTCCTTCTTTCTGCTCCTCCCGCTTATGCTCCGTGTCGCCAATGTCTATCTGTTCCCCCGCAAGAACTGGCCGCGTCTGATTCTCTGGCATCTCGCTACCGCTGTAACGTTCTCCGCCGCTCACACTTTATTAATGTCCCTCAGCCGCCAGCTCATCGCTCCGCTGATCGGACTTGGTCCCTATGACTACGGCATCATGCTCTATCGTTATCCCATGGAGTTCTCCAACGATCTGGTCGGCTACACCTTGATCATCGGCCTTTATTATTATTTCCAGCGCTATCGCCTCGCGCAGGCGCAACAACTTGCCGCCGCCGAATTACAGACCAAGCTCGCGCAAGCCCAACTCGAAAATCTCCGCCTGCAACTTCAGCCGCACTTCTTGTTCAACTCGCTGAATACCATCTCGTCCCTGATGTACGAAGACGTCCGCGCCGCCGATGCCATGCTCGCGCAGCTCAGCGACCTCTTGCGCCTCACCCTGCGTGTCTCCCGCACCCACGAAATACGGTTGGCCGAAGAACTTGAAATTGCCGGCGTCTACCTTGAACTAATGCAGAAGCGCTACGAAAACAATTTGCGCGTCAGCTATGCGATCGATCCGGCGTTGCATGATTCTCTGGTTCCCCAGCTCATTCTCCAGCCGTTGCTGGAAAATTCGCTGCGCCACGGCATGCAGCCCGGCAGCATCGGTATGGATATTTCCATCGCCGCGCATCGCGAAAATGGCAGCCTGATCGTGAAAGTTTCCGACACTGGCGTCGGTCTCGGCACACAGGATTCTACGGCGGTTTTCGGCCGCGGCGTGGGCCTCTCGAACATCCGCGATCGTCTCTCGCAACTCTACGGAGCGGGCCAGGAATTTCAGATTCACAATGGTGCTGCAGGCGGCGCCGAAGTCACCGTCCGCGTTCCTTATCACGTCGCTCCCACCGACCAGACCCCACCTCAACACGCCTCCGGTAACGGCCGCGTCCGCGATCAGTCGGCTGCGACGCGCACCATCACTCCAGCATGACCTCCGCAACTCCCCTTCGCGTCCTCGTCGTCGATGACGAAGCTCCCGCGCGCCGCAAGATCCTCCGCCTTTTGCGCGGCGAGCCTGACGCCCAAATCGTAGCCGAAGCCGACAGCGGCGACGCGGCCATCGCCGAAATCGAAAAACATGAGCCTGATCTCGTTTTTCTGGACGTTCAAATGCCCGGCACCGATGGCTTTGCCGTTGTCCAAGCCGTCTCGGCTCAATCGAGCGACCAATCAGGGGCACAGTCGCATACGTCGTCGTCCCGCAAAGACGCGGCCCTTCGTGCTCGCTCCAACAAAACCAAGCTCCCGCAATTCGTATTCGTCACTGCGCACGATCAATATGCATTACGCGCTTTCGAAGTCCATGCCTTCGACTATCTCCTCAAGCCGATTGCCGAAGATCGCTTTCGTGAAGCGTTGAATCGTGCCCGCGTCCAGCACCAGCAGTCGAATGCCGCGAGTGCCGATGCGCGTTTGCAGCATCTCCTCCAACAAATTCAGCGCGAGCGCGGTTATTCGCAACGCTTGCTCATCCGCGAAGGCGAACGCGCTTTTTTTGTCTCCATTAATGACATCTCCTGGATCGAAGCCGATCGCAACTACGTCTTCGTCCACACCGCGGGCAAGAAGCACAACATCCGCGGCACACTCGACTCACTCCAGGAAATCCTCGACCCAAAACTGTTCGTCCGCCTCAATCGCGGCAGTCTCGTGCGCCTCGACGCTATCCGCGAGCTACAACCCTGGTTCCACGGCGAATACAAAGTCATCCTTCGCGACAACACCGAACTCCGCTGGAGCCGTCGCTACGTCACTAAACGTCCCGAACTACTCAAGCTTCCATAAATTCTTTTGCCGTCTTTCTCCAAACCTCCTTCTACGCCCGTCGCCCCAAACTTGCAGGCCGGGTTCTGCACACCAAAGGCGCCCGCCCCGGAGGGCGGCCGCTACATGAGCGGGCTTCGTAAGTCGCTGAGAGGTATTCGACGCCGAACGGCGTAAGAATCCCAATTACGCTTGGAGGCCGCTCCGTTACGACGCGGTAGCCGGTCCGAACCATTTGGTTAGCGCGTCAACGAGACCTCGGTCGGTGCCGTCTCCAACCCAGGCCACGTATCCGTCAGGCCGAATCAACACCGCCGCTGGAGCAGTGACCGCCCCGATCACCGGCAGCTCCCACGTACCAATGTATTTGGCGTCGATCAGACGGAACGCGATCCGCCCATGGAGCAACGTCGAACCCGCCGGGCTCACCAAAATTAAGGAGCACCGGCCGGGCACGGTGCAGCAGCGTGAAAATCCGCAGCGGACCATCGGCGGTGATCAGGTCGAGGTCGGGCATGCGGCGTCCGAGCAGCGGGTGCCCCTCGCCGAAATCGTAGTGAATGTCTAGCCCGGACATCATCGCAGCGAATCGTTTGCGGGGCTCGTCCATGCGGAGCAGTTCGGACACGCTCTCGCCCAGCGCGCCAATGCGCTCGTCCGGACGTCGCATCAGCCCGACTTGCGCCATCGTGATGCGCAGCACGCGGGCAGCGACCGGCTGCCGCTCGGCATGATAGGTATCCAGGAGGCTTTCCGGTGACGTCTGCTTAACCACCTGGGCCAACTTCCATCCCAGATTCACCGCATCTTGCACACCGATGTTGAGGCCCTGTCCCCCCGCGGGGTAATGCACGTGTGCCGCATCGCCGGCCAGCAGCACGCGTCCCTTGCGGTAGGACGCGGCCTGCCGGCTCATGTCGGTGAATCGAGAGATCGATGTAGGACTGTGGATGCCGTAGTCGGTCCCGTATACCGCTATGAGCGCTTCACTGAGATCGTGCAGAGTGGGTTCGTCGGTCCGTCCAAGCTGCTGCTCGGTTACCAGTACCCGCACTCTACGCCCATCCTCCATCTTGCTCAGAGAACGCAGGCCGAGGGCATCGTTGCGGATGCCCCATTCCGGCTCCGTGGATATCTCAGCCTCGGCGATCAGGTGGCTGATTGTCGGATCCCAGCCGGCGAACTCGATGTCCGCTGCTTTGCGTATCAGACTGCGGCCTCCATCGCACCCCACCAGATATTTCGCTCGAACGGAATAGCCGTCGGACAGTTCGACCTCAACGCCAGACTCGTCTTGCGCGAAGCCCCTCACCTCACGTCCGCGATACACCGGGACCGCCAACTCGTCAACCCAGCTGGCGAGTATGCGTTCGATGTGGGTCTGAAACAGCGCGAGCCCATAATTGTGTCGGGCGGGAAAGTCGCTGATGTCCAAAAAATTCAAAGCGAAACCCGCGACTTGGGCGACCTTTCCTTGCGAGAGGAACCGATCGGCGATTCCGCGTTGGTCTAGGACCTCGATGGTGCGTGAGTGCAGCCCGCCGGCGCGCGAGCCAATTACTTCAGAGTTGGGGCGCCGCTCGACGATCGCAACGTCAACCCCTGCCAAGGCCAACTCGCCCGCCAACATCAACCCTGTCGGACCTCCTCCCGCGATCACCACTGCATGTTCGCGCGATGCTTGCATGTCGCTTCCTCCGATTGTGAAGGTTTGGCTTCGGCCAGAACTTCTGGCCGGAACCGCGACTCTACGGCACCACCCGCGTCTTGCTGCAAGTCCCCCGGTGCGTTGTATACTGGAAGCAGAACGAAACACGTAAGACCCTCCTTTCGTTTTGTTTTTTCCCAATCAGCGTTTGCCAAAACATCTGAAGCGTCGCTCACGCGGGACTGTGAAGCGCCGGGTGCCGCACCCTCCGAATTTGACATCACGCACGATTTGTCGCCCTGAGTCCATCCGACAAGGATGCCCGAAGGACCTCAACGCTTACTTCCAGCACAAACTCGACATCATCCATCGGCAAAATCACGCACCGAAAAAGTTCCCTGTTGACATCCCACATGTCGAAAGCCATACTCCTGTTGTCACGCCACAGGAGGCGCTCACATCTTGCCCACCCAAACTAAATCCGAAATCCTCCAGGGCACCCTCGACCTGATGGTCCTCAACACCCTCGCTTCCATGGGTTCTCTGCACGGCTACGGCATCGCTCGACGCATCGAGCAAGTCAGCGAACAAGCCCTGCAAATCAATCAGGGCACTATCTATGCCTCGCTGGTTCGCTTGCTCCACAAAGGTTGGATCGCCGCCGTCTGGGGCGTCTCCGAAAATAATCGCAAGGCGCGCTTCTACTCCATCACGAAATCCGGCCGCAAACAGCTTCACGCCGAAGCGCAAAATTGGCAGCGCATCTCGGGCGTGATTGGTCGCGTACTCGGCGCCGCGGCGCGCGGCTGAATCGCAGCATCATCAAGGAGCTCACTTCATGCTCGCCACGCTCAAAGCTCTTGTCTCCCGAATCCGTACTGCCGTTTCACCTCGCGAGGTCGATCAGGACTTTCACACTGAACTCGATGCGCACCTCGATCTGCTCACCGATGAAAACATTCGCCGCGGCATGACCCCCGAGCACGCTCGTCGCGAAGCCCGCATCCGCTTGGGCGGCACTACGCAGCTCACTGAAACCAATCGCGAACTCCGCGGCCTTCCGCTCTTTGAAACCCTCGCGCAAGACCTTCGCTTCGCCGTTCGCATGCTGCGCAAAAATCCTGGTTTCACCGCGGTCGCCGTTCTCACCCTTGCTCTCGGCGTCGGGGCGAACACCGCCATCTTCAGCGTGGTCTACGCCACCTTGCTCAAGCCGCTCCCGTATCCGCACTCCGAGCAGCTCTACAACGTCTTCCAACAGACCAAGGACGGCGTCAGCACCGGCTGGTCCTACGCGAATTTCGAAGATCTGCGCCGTCAGAGCAACGTCTTCACCGAACTCGCCGCCGTCCAGGCCCATCAACTGACGCTGACCGGTCATGGCGAGCCTTTCGTAGTCAACACCTCTGTTGCCACCGCCCAGCTCTTTTCGGTTTTTCAGGTGCAGGCCATTGCGGGTCGCACCTTCTATCCTGAGGACGGCAAGCCGGGCGCCGCTCCCGTCGTGGTGCTCAGCGAGAATCTCTGGCGCGGCGCCTTGGGCGGCGATCCAAAAATCATTGGCACATCGATCACTCTCGACAAGCAATCGTTCACCGTCATCGGCATAGTTCCATCTGCGTTTCGCTTTCCCCAAATCGCCCAAGCCGATCAAATCTGGATTCCCCTGCCTGCCGATCCACTGTTCGGTTCCTGGATGCCGCGCAGGGGAGGGCACTGGCTCCAGGTTGTCGGCCGCCTCAAGCCCGAGATCCCGCTGCCTCAGGTTCAGGCCAATCTTGACGCCATTAGCGCACAACTCGCCGCCCAGTTTCCCGCTGAAAACTCCGGCTGGCAGGCTCGTGCCGCGGCCTTGCAGGGAGTCATCGTTGGGAACGTCCGCTCAGCGCTGCTCGTTCTGCTCGGCGCGGTCGGCCTCGTGCTCTTGATTGCCTGCGCCAACATCGCCAATCTGCTGCTCGCCCGCGCCACTTCTCGCGCCCGCGAAATCGCCGTACGCGCCACTTTGGGAGCCGGCCGCGCGCGCATCGTTCGTCAACTCCTCAGCGAGACCGCGGTGCTCGGCCTGCTTGGCGGCCTCGTCGGTATTGCCCTTGCCTATTTCGGCGTGCGCTCCCTCGTCGCTCTTCTTCCGGCTGGCGTTCCACAATTCAACCCCATCCGCGTCGATTATTTCGTTCTCGCTTTCGCGCTCCTTCTGTCTCTTCTCGCCAGTGCCGGATTCGGCCTCGCTCCCGCGCTCTTCGCCGCCAAATCCGATCTGCAATCCAGTCTTCGCGAAGGTGGCGGCCGTTCCGGAGAAAGCGGCAAACATCTTCGCGCCCGCAATATCCTCGCCGCCGGAGAAATGGCGCTCGCCATGGTCCTGCTCGTCGCAGCTGGCCTGCTACTCCGCAGTTTCGACAAACTCCTCGACGTCAATCCTGGTTTCAATGTTAAGCAGATGATGAAGGCGGAAATTTCTTTGCCGCGCACGCAGTACTCCACACCGCAACAATGGCTCGGCTTCTCCGACGAACTGCTCGGGCGCCTTCACGCCGAGCCTGGCTTCCAGCAATCCGCCGTGTGCATCCCGCCGCCGCTGGCCGACAGCAGCATCAATCTCGCGTTCACCGTTGTCGGCGCCCCTCCGCTCTCCGACGCGGAAAGCCGCACCGCCAGCTACGTGTCCGTAAGCCAGGAATATTTTCGCGTGATGGGCATTCCGCTGCTCTCCGGCCGGGGCTTCGATCAGCGCGACGCTATGACTTCGCCGAAGGTAGCGCTGGTGAGCAAAGCTCTCGCACAAAATTATTTTCGGGATCAGGATCCCATCGGCAGGGAAATCAGCTTTGGCTTTCCACCCGATCCTCCGATCGCCCGCCAGATCATTGGCGTGGTTGGAGACGTGCACGACGCCTCGCTCGGCGCCAACCCTAGCGCCATGATGTACGTGCCCTATGCGCAAGCTCCATTTCCAGGTGCGGTGATCGTGGCGCAAAGCGCCGTCGGCATGGCGGGCTTCACTTCCGCGATTCGCCGTACGGTTTGGAGTCTTGACAAGGATCTGCCAGTCACGGACATCGCGGAGATGACTCAGATCGTCGATGCCAGCGTAGGTCAGGAGCGTTTCCGCACTGGCTTGCTTACACTATTTGCCTTGATAGCGCTGGTGCTCGCTGCCACCGGTATCTTTGGCGTGATAACCTACTCGGTCTCTCGTCGCACCAGCGAGATTGGCATCCGCGTCGCTCTCGGTGCTTCCCGACGGCAAATATCGACCATGGTCTTGCGCGAAACCCTGAGACTCGCACTCTTGGGCTTGGCTTTGGGCATCCCCGCATCCCTCGCTGCTTCCAGATTGCTCGGTCACATGCTTTTCAACGTGTCCGCCAGCGATCCCGCCACCCTGGCTGCGGTCGCTCTATGCTTGTGCGTGGTAGCCCTCACCGCAGGCTACCTGCCCGCCCGCCGCGCGGTGCGTATCGACCCACTCCGCGCTCTCCGCCACGAATAATCACGCAACAGGCGCGCCACCTAGTCACAGATTCTTAATTTTAGACACGAAGAACTGGGTGCCGCACCCTGCGGTTTTCAGGGTGCGGGTTTAGAGCAAACCGCAGCCGAGTTCGCCAATTCGCGTCCGCGGTGATCGGCAGAAACGATGGTCGTGCGAATTCCCCGGGGTGCGGTGGAATTCGCCAGCCAAACTTAATCAAGTAGGTGAATTCAAAACGCGGTCCGACCGACTAATCCATGCGGTGATGCATGGCGAAAATCTTGTCCAGCGAATCCTCATAGGGATACACATGAACCATCCACCCAAACACAACCGGAGAAAATCGCCCGCCCGCAGCATCGCAACCATCCTTGGAAGCGATAGAACCGTGCAGGCCGAATTTCGTCCAGTCAGCGCTGCGCAGCTCTGCGCGCGGGGGCATGCAGAGATTCGTGTGCAGATGCCACATCGCCAAGCTCAGCGGCACTCGAGCATTCAGTTGGTCTTCGGTAGCGCGCTTCGGCATCGTGTACATCGCACCCACCAGCTCGTAGCCAGTTGAAGTCTTCTTGTACAACAGCGACGTTGGTCGCGACCCATCGAACGTAAAGCTCTCCAGAAATCCGTTGCGATAGCTGGTGAAGTGATATTCCGGCTGCGGCACGTTCGGCAGAAAAATGTGAAAACCATCCGCCAGCGCGGCGTGGTAGTCCTTATATCTCTCGAGGCTGCTGCGCAGTTGCGCAACGATTTCGTTGGCACGTTGCTCGTCGCCAGGCGCTTGCTCGCGCATGGCGGTCATCGTCATGTGCGAACTGTGCGCATCGTGATCCCCGGCGCTCATATCCTGGACGGCTGCGCGCTCACTGGCTTTTTCGTCCGCCGCGCTCGTGTTTGGAGCGGAATTTTGCTCCGCTTCTTGCGATGCTTCCGGTGACGCATGCACCACGATGGTATGAGCATCCGTTTCCGGCAGACCGGGCCGCATGTCCCCCGGCAATGCGAGCGTCGCTTGCCCCTGCTCTCTATGCTCTGGAATGGCGGCCAGCAAAACGGTAACCACAAAAAGCGCTCCGATGAGCATCCCCGTTTTCGCCGCTAGCTGAATAACTGCCTTACGCGCTGACATGATCGTGCTTCTCCTGCATTCATAATACGCAGCGATCCTGCGAGATGTTTCAAGACGTCGGCCGCTATTGCTTCCACGAAAACTGTCCGGAAGTACAGTGTTACTCTCGAAACATTTCCCGGCCTCGACATAGAACACGGGCTCCTCAAGAAGACTCCGTCACGCAACCAAAGTCCGTTGCGTCTTTGACGCTGAGCGCAGCGTGTACACGAATTGCACGACGGCTGTGCAACCTGTGTGGCAACGTCAGGGCATGGCTTTAGCCGTGCCGCGAATAGCTGGATAGCAATCCGGCTTTAGCCGCTGAGGGCGATTTTTGTTCTATGGCCCACACATGCTTGGCGGCACCGGGTATGCGCAACCGTCATGCTAAAATTGCGGCGTGAAAAAGCAGATTATCCAGCCCGCAAAACACGTCACCGGCGGCGTCGAGCCGCCCGGCGATAAATCCATCTCGCATCGCTATGCCATGCTGGCCGCCATCGCCGAAGGCACCAGCGAACTTCGCCACTTCGCTGCCGCGGCGGACTGCCACAGCACGCTCGCATGCATGAGCGCGCTCGGCGCCGACGTCAAAAAAGACAAGGACACCATCCGCGTCACCGGTCACGGCCCGCGCGGGCTCAAGAGCAGTTGGCGCGCACTCGACGCCGGTAACTCCGGCACCACGATGCGCCTGCTCACCGGCATTCTCGCGGGCCAGGAATTCACCACGAAATTGACCGGCGACGAATCGCTGCAACAGCGCCCCATGGGCCGCGTCGTTTCTCCATTGCGCGAAATGGGCGCCGACATTCGTGCGCGCCAGGACAATTACGCACCGCTGGAAATTCGTGGAAGCCATCTACGCAACATTGCTTACAAGACGCCGATGGCCAGCGCTCAAGTGAAATCCGCAGTGCTGCTCGCCGGACTTTACGCCGACGGCGTAACTTCGGTGACCGAGCCGGCGCGCACACGCGATCACACCGAACTTGCGCTGGAAGAATTTGGCGCAACCATCGAGAAGCAGGGAACTACCATCAGCGTGCATTCGGTTGTAGCCGGCAACGGAGCCAAATTGCAGGGACGATCCCTCGATATTCCCGGCGACTTGTCCTCCGCGGTGTTTTTCATTGCCGCGGCATCGCTGCTCCCGGAGTCCGCGCTCCTGATTCACAACGTCGGTCTGAATCCCACGCGCACCGCAATTCTGGATGTGTTCGCTGCCATGGGCGCGACCGTGCAGGTAACCTCATTGCGCAGCGCGCATGGCGAATTGGTCGGCGATTTATCCGTGAAAAGCGCGGAGATGAAGGGCGGAATTATCGAAGGCGATCAGATTCCGCTGGTCATCGATGAACTGCCGATGCTCGCGGCGCTCGGCCCATTTACGGAGCAGGGAATCGAGATTCGTAACGCCGCCGAGCTGCGCGTGAAAGAAAGCGACCGCATTGGCGCGCTGGCGGAAAATCTCAAACGAATGGGCGCCAGCGTCGAAGAACGCCACGATGGCCTTCGTGTCGAAGGCCGCAAGGCCGGCCGCCTCAAAGGCGCCGAAATCGAAACTCGCGGCGATCATCGCATCGCCATGGCCTTCAGCATCGCAGCGCTCGCTGCAGACGGGCCAACCGTGATCCGCAACTCCGACTGCGCCGGCGTCTCCTACCCGACGTTCTATGAAGACTTGAACCGCGTCGCCGAGCGTTAGCGTGGCATAGACTTCAGTCTGTGAGTTCTGAGCTGACTGAGGCAGTGGGCTGTAAGTAGTTGCTGGGCACAGGCTGAAGCCTATGCCACCTAGTTGTTTTTGTGGATGGAAATCGATCCGTAGGTGGTCTTCAGCGTGATCTTCGGCCCGCGCCCGTTGCCGTATCTTCCTTCGAGATGAGCATCGCCTGAATCGGTGGAAGTCTGCTTCAGCGTGTCCGCTTCAAACTCGGAGTCGACCTCTCCCGAATGGCAATCCGCGACGATCTGAAAATTCGACCCCGAAGGCAAGCTCAGCGAAATTGCCGCCGACGCGTTATAAATCTCCACATCTTCTTTCGGCGGAGAAGAAAAGCGCACCTCGACATTCCCGTTTCGATTGTCAACTTTAATTTTGCCGCCGACATTTTCCAGGCTGATCTCTTCCTCATGCGTTCGCAGGTTCACATTGCCGGGCGCATCCACTATTTCGATATTGCCAGAGCCCACTTCCATGTGTCCGCCGAGTTGCGTTACCGTCAAATCCGTCCGGCGCGAAACATACCGAATCCCTTTAGCTACCTTGTCCGCGCGAACCGGCCCCACAAATTCACCGTTCACGGTCAGACTTCCGCTTGCATCCGAAATTTCTGCGCTATCGCCGCCACCGGAAATCTTTACGTCGCCTTTGGTGGAAGAAACCTTGGCATCACCGCGGCGCATGTCTATATTCACGTCACCGCCGGTATTGCGTACCTCTATGTCGCCGTTGCCGCTGTTGATGTTCACCGGCGCAGCCATGTCCGCGACGGAGATATCGCCTTTGTCGTTGCGTACCGTCAGGTTGGCCTTCTTGGGCACCACGATATCCATGTCCACACTGACGCGCGATTCGCTTCCCCCGGCCGGACGTACCTCGAATCCATCGCCTTGCTTGGCGATCTCCACCGAAACCTGATCGGCAATCTTGCGCGCTTCGTTTTCGTTCCAGCTCTTCACGCCTTTTTTGCCGTTCACGCGAATCTGGTCCTGGTCGGACGAGCGCACGCTGATATCGCCGCGCGTGGCGCGCACGACGATCCGCGCATTCGCCGGCACCGGCGTCGGCGCCACATCCAGGTCGCGTTCGACGGTGTTGCCCCAGTCCCCAGTCCAATCGCGAAAGTGATCGCGGACATTTTCGGTGGTAACCACCGCGCCGACTAAAGCCATCAGCCCCAGCACCAGAAAAACTTCACCAGGTGTAATACGCGCGGCGCTGGCATCACCGGCCCGCCGTCCGGCGGTGCGCTCGTACAGCTTCAGACCGCCCCAGGCAATCAGAATGAGCGGCCACCAATGGGTCAGCACGCTGCCGATTTCCAATCCACGATAGTTATGTAAAAGGAGCAGCGCGCCGATGAAGATCAGAAGCAACCCGCTGAAAACGCTGCTGCCGCGCGGTCGACCGTTGCTCATGCGAGGTTATTGACCTTGTCCCGGGAACGAGTTCTGAGCCTGCCCGGCCGGAGAGCCTGGCGCAGGCGGAATTGGTGGAGAGGCAGCCTCCGTGGAGATGTGCCCTTCCGATGGGGCCACCGAAGAAGCCAGCAGAATGGCGCCGATCACGACCAGAATAATCGGGTAAGTATTGTCGAAGCCGAGATACCCGCCTCGCATTTCCTGCAGCAGAAACAAAACGCCGATGGTAATCACCACCGCTGGACCCATGAGGCCGCGGATGGTGCACCGCGCACAATGACAACGAACTCCTTCACTCATAACACTCACCATTCACGCGACGTTTACAGCCGGCCGCCGCCCAGCCGATTGCGAAACATCACCACGCCCGCCACGATCAAAAGCACCGGCCAGAATTGCTGGATGCGCCACCAAGGAAACCAGTCGAAGTTATGCAACAGCAACAGCACGCCGACGCCGATGATCAATATCGGGCCAACAGGCCGCCCTTTGCTGAATGTCTCCAGCGGATCCTGCAAGGTGTGCCCGGCCAACCGCGCTTTCGCCGTACGATACGCGTCTACCGGCATGTAGACCCACAGGCCCGCGAGGCAAATCCACAGCGCTGCCTCCGCTCCGCCGCCGAGCGAGCCGTCCACTCCGATAATGAAGAGGAAAAGAAAAATCGCCAGATGGATGATGCCTTTGCCGTACTGCTCGTTGTAAAACGCGCCGAGGCCCGGCAGAAATCCCAGAAAAAAAGCCAAAATCGGGCTCGGTCCTACGCCCGGCACAACAGCCGCCGGCACAACTGCTGGTGGTGGCGCGCCTGAAGACCGGATCTCCCGGAACGCCTGCCACCGGTTGCGCCGGAATTCCTACAATCTTCGCCAGGCAATCCTCGCAATACAGCACGTCGCGGACTGGACGGACACACAGCGGGCACATCGGCTTTCCGCAATTGCGGCAAAACCCTGTGGCATCCGCCTCCGTATGGACCGCACACTTCATCGGGTTCTCCTCGAACCGGCTTCGCCGCGCATCATCCAAGGTGCGGCCACGAAGGGCATCTCATCCGCAAGTACTTCCAGGCGCCGCATCACGTCATTCGCGCGATTCTGCTGCTTTGGAGCCGAAGGTGAACTCTCCGAGCTGCCGGGATGTTTGTCGGGAGAAGATGGCGGCACGGTGCTTTCGTTCGAAGTGGGGATTTCGCTGTCCTGCCGCAAGCGAGACTGAATCTCGTTCACTACGCGCAGGTCGTTAACGAATTTCACGCCTCTGCCGTACACCAGGTGCGCCTCGCGGTCCGCATTGCGAAAGACAACATCCGGCCGCAGATCCGCCAGCCGCGGCTTGCGCCAATTGAATCCTGCAGCCGTCACGAAAATGGCCAGGGTCGCCACCATCGAAACAGCGCCGTACGCAAATCGCACTGTGCCGACGCCGCGGAACCACGCTAGCACTGCATCCCAGCCAGTTATGCGATCGCGTGGGCCTAATGTCTGATCCAAAATCGCATACACCAGCTGCGGCGGGGGCTCGATCTGCTCCATCGTGTGCATACGGGTGAGCAGATGCGAAACATTCGCCACCATCGGTGCGCAGCTCTCGCAGGTGTTCACGTGCGCATCAAATGCCGCGCGATCCCTAGCGGTCATCGCCAAGTCTAGGTAATCGCTAAGCCGCGCTTCGGTTTGTTCGCAAGTCCAAGTCATGATCCCAACGTTTCCGCCACTCTGCTTTCCGATCTTTCTTTACTTCGGTACTTCCTTACTTCTCTCTTTAAGACGGTCTCACGCCCATCTGCTGTAAGATCCTCGCTAGTTCGATGCGCCCGCGATTGATTCTCGACTTCACCGTTCCCTCGGGCACCGCCAGCACCTGCTGAATCTCCATGTACTCCAGCTGCTGCAAATCTCGCAAAATCACCGCCTCGCGTAACTCTGGCGAAAGCTTCTTCAGCGCCGTCTGCACTTGCGAGCTCAGCTCGCCCAGCAGCACTTGCTCGTCGGGCCGCCGCCCTGCGGACTCTTTGTTCTCCACCACCGGCATGGCGTCGTCCAGCGAATCTGTCTGCCGATCGCGCTTGGTCCGCCGGTAGTGATCGATCAGCAGGTTGCGGGTCACGCTGGTTACCCAGGTGGCGAAACCGCCGTGCGCCGACCGATAGCTCCCTAGGGTACGGTACACCCGGAGGAAAACTTCCTGCGACAGATCCTCCGCCTCTGTGCCATTCCCGGTAAAGCGATAGCAAATGTTGAAGATCCGGCGCGAATGGCGGCGCACAAGTTCTTCCCAGGCCGAACCGACGCCTTGGAGGCATTGCTGGACCAGTTGGGCATCCTGTTCCAACCTTCGTCAGCCTCGAGTCGCGGCATGTCCCGCCCTGCACATGATGGAACGAAAATTGCCACCGAAAAGTTCCCTGCGCCGTCCCAGGAATGGGACGATTGCGCGCATCTTACTCATCCCAAAGGGGAAACACAAGCGGCACTTCATTGAGAGCCTGCTCACTTGCTCGCTTTGAGTCGCTTCTTCGGTTGCGCTTCCTTAAGAGAATGGCAATGCATTTTTGACCAGCATGGGAGGAACTGGGCGGCATTCCGCGGTGTCACCCGGGTATCTACATTCGAGCGTGCTTTTACCATCCCTACTTGGCTTCCATCTTCTCAGCCATCTCCAGCATTTTCGTGACGCTGTTCCAGTTTCGCCCGGTTCCTGACACATTGAGCATCTTTCCGATCTTGGGCCAATTGAATTTCGAGCGGCCCATGCCGTTAGGGAAATAGACGAAGCACTCGCGCCCCTCGATCCAAAGTTCCTCCGGCTCAATCTTCAAGGCGCGTATGCTCGCCCGCGCCTCTTCGCCGGGATCGTCGGACAAAAATGTAACCAGAAGCTTGCCTGGATGGATGTCGCGCCGCTTGGCGAAGGGATTCTTCGCCACCACCTTTTTCATTTCCGCCGTCGTGCGGCAAATCACGTCACAACGAAAGCCGAATTTCTTTTCGATGCCGTCTTCGATGCGCTTCGCGAGCTTCGCCGTATCCCGTTCATCGCAGCGAAAAATCATATTCCCGCTCTGCACATAAGTCTGCGCGTCGCGCAGCTTCAGCGCGCCGCAGACTCCCCGCAGCTCCTCCATCTTGATGCGATTGTGCGACCCAACATTCACGCCGCGTAACATGGCGATAACAATGCTCATAGTATGCTCATTCGATGAATCCCCAATCCGATCCGTTCCTCGGCACGTGGGACTTGGATCCCGCAACACTCGATTATCAACACGGCCGTCCTGGACGCCGCGCCGTCTACAAGATTGAGCCGGCTGCCGAAGGCCTCACCTTCATTCTCGACGCCGATGACGCCGACGGCAAACAACTGAACATCACCTACGGTGGCCCACTCGACGCTCGCGATCAGTCAATCCCCGGCACGGATGCCATCCTTATTCTCACGCGCCACGACCAGAACAAGATCGAAAGCACGCTGAAACGCGCAGCAAGAATTGTCGACCGCTGGACCCGCGAAGTCCTCCCTGACCGCAACACCATGCGCATCACCCAGCATGGCCTCAAACCGGACGGCAGCCCTTTCCAAAACGTTGGCCTATATCGCCGCAGAAAATAGCCGCGCCAGCTGGAAGAGCGTATTCCGTATGGGCTCCTCACCGTCACACGATGCTGCTGTTGCGATGTGAAGCGCTGGTGTTTCGCAACATCCTTAGCCTGTTGGCTTGACGCTACCCCACGTCGCCGCTACGCTGACAATCGCATGCAAGCTTCGTCGAGGAAACTCCTCCTGGCCCTGGTGGGACTTGGCGTCCTGGGCTTCATCATTTATCGATCCACCGGACTCATCAATCTCGCCGATTTCAGCGGCGCCAGACTGCTTCACTCGGTACGCGCTGCCAATCTGTGGTACCTGCTGCTTTCCTTGATCGCGATTTATGGCTGCTACGCGCTTCGCGCGCTGCGCTGGGAAGTCTTCCAGAAAAATTTGGGTCCATCGAATTTCTGGACTATCTACAAACTCACTCTCGCGGGATTTTCTGCGGTATTTCTGCTTGGCCGCGCCGGGGAGCCCGTTCGCCCCATCCTGCTGGCGCGCAAAGAAAAGCTGCCTATGGCCGACATGTTCGGCCTCTATGTTCTCGAGCGCCTGTTCGACACCGCGGCCACCGCGGTGATCGCCGGCCTTGGCCTGGTGCTCTTCCAATCGCAGGCGCATCAAGCCGGATCGGCCAGCACGCTGCAGACAGCGGCGCGCACCACCGGGTCCGTGCTTTTTCTCGGCGTAGTGTTCGCCATTGCAGTGCTGGTGTATCTGCGTTTGCACGGCACCGCCATGCTGGAACGCCGCCTCCAAGGCGTGGTCGCCGCCAAAGGCGCGAAGGCCGCGTTCGCACGCATCGTGCTCGGCTTCGCCCGCGGCGTGCAGACCATTCGAACCTGGACCGAACTCGCGCTCGCAATTCTGTACTCTGGCTTGCACTGGTTCCTGGTGCTGGCGATTTACGTTTGGGTCTCACACAGTTTCGGCGGAAAGCTGGCCACCATCGGCTTGGGCGATGCGCTGCTGGTGCTGGCCTTCACCATGGTCGGTTCCGCGGTACAGTTGCCGGGAGTTGGCGGCGGCTCGCAGCTTGCTTGTTTCCTTGCCTACACCACGATCTTTGGAGTAGAAAAAGAGCCCGCTGCAGCCGCTGCTATCGTAGTGTGGCTCATCAGCTTTGCGGGTTGCTGCCTGGCGGGTGTTCCGTTGTTGATCCACGAAGGCATGTCCCTGGGCGAACTGCGGCGCATGGCCAGCACCGAAGACGAAACCATCGACAACGCGGTTAGCGCGGGCGCCAAGTCTTCAGCCACTTCTTCCGCCAGGTCAGGAGATTCAGCCGAGTGAAGTGCCCTTTCTGTGCGCACGTAGACGACAAGGTGATCGATTCTCGCGAAGGCCGCACGGGGGACACCATCCGCCGCCGCCGCGAATGCCTCAAATGCGGGCGCCGCTTCACCACCTACGAGCGCATCGACGAAATTCCTTATATGGTCATCAAGAAAGATGGCCGTCGCGAACGTTTCGAGCGCCAGAAAATTTTGCAGGGACTGCTCAAAGCGTGTGAGAAGCGGCCGGTAGCCACTCCAAAGCTCGAAGCCATCGTCGATGACATCGAAGGCGTGGTACACGAGGCCACCGAGCGCGAACTCACCACCACCGAAGTCGGCGAGATGATCATGCATGGCCTCAAGAAGCTCGACAAAGTTGCCTACGTGCGTTTCGCGTCTGTCTATATGGACTTCAAAGATGTCCAGGAATTTATGTCCGAGCTAAAGAATTTGCTCAAAGATCGCGCCAAAAAGTAGGGGCGCAGCATGCTGCGCCCCACCTGGGCAAAATGTAAGATTAAATGGGCAGGTCGCGATCTATAGTCGCAATCTGTACGTCGTCATCTGGAGCGCGATCAAGATGAATCGGCGGAGCTATCGGGTCACTATCCTGTACGGGAGGGGCTTGCCCCCTCCTGACGTAAGAATCACCGCGAACTCGCGAGGGACGAAAATGCATCCAGCAAGTAAAATTCAGCCTTCAAGGAAGCTTTCCTACGCGGTCGCGCTGATATTCCTCGCCACAACGTGCGCTCTCGCCGCCAAAACCCAAAAACACCCCACTTCCACTCCCACCTTCTCCGCCGAGCGCATCGCCGCCCACGTCAAATTTCTCTCCAGCGACCTGCTCGAAGGCCGCGGCACCGGCCAGCGTGGCGGCGATATCGCCGCGGAATATATTGCCACGCAGTTCGCGCTTTATGGCCTGAAGCCCGCCGGCGACAACGGCACCTACCTGCAAAACGTTCCGATGGTCGCGGTGAAAACGCTTCCAGCGACCTCCTTCAAGCTCGTCCCGAAAAGCGGCGATTCCGTCGAGCTCAAAAATCTGGATGACTACGTCACCAACAACGAAAGCCAAACCGAAATCGCCGACATCGATGCACCCATCGTCTTCATCGGCTTCGGCATCAGCGCGCCGGAATATAAGTGGGACGATTACAAGGGCATCGATCTGAAAGGTAAAGTCGCACTCGTGTTCGTCAACGAGCCGACCTCCGACGATCCCAAATTCTTCATGGGCAAAGCGCTTACCTACTACGGACGCTGGACGTACAAATTCGAAGAAACCGCGCGCCGTGGCGCCGTCGCCACGATCGTGATTCATCGGACCGATCTCGCCAGTTACGGCTGGCAAGTGGTGCGCAATTCCTGGGGCGCCGAACGGCAATACTTGAAGCGCGACGAAACGCCGAAGGTTCAGGCTGCTTCGTGGGTTCAGATCGAAGTTGCCAAGAAAATTGTTTCCATGGGTGGCTACGATCTCGACAAACTCTTCGCGCAAGCTCAAACACGCGAATTTAAGCCCGTTGAGCTGCCCGTTCACCTGCGTGCTCACGTTGCCAGCGAACTGCGTCCCTTCGTTGGACGCAACGTCGTAGCGCGCCTGCCCGGTTCAGATCCGCAGCGCAGCAGCGAAGCGGTACTCTACACCGCGCACTACGATCACCTTGGCATCGACACCAGCGCCAAAGGCGATAACATTTACAACGGTGCGGTGGACAACGGCACCGGTTGCGGCATTCTGCTCGAGCTCGCGCATGCCTGGTCCACAACCACTGCGCCGCCGCGCTCCATCCTATTCGGCGCCGTCACTGGCGAAGAGCAAGGGCTGCTCGGCTCCGAATATCTCGGCAAGCATCCGCCGGTCCCCGCCGCAAAAATTTCCGTTGACCTCAACTATGATGCGCTCGCGCCCATCGGCATTCCCGAAGAAGTGGAAGTCGCCGGGGCCGAGCGCACCACGTTCTACCCAGTCGTCCAGTCCACCGCAAAAAGTTTTGGTCTCGGCATTCGTCCCGACCCGCGCCCCGAAGCCGGCCACTACTACCGGTCCGATCACTTCAGCCTCGCGCATGTCGGCATCCCGTCCTTTTCCATCGGCGAAGGCCTCAAATTCAAAGGTCATGACGCCGCATGGGGCGAAGCGCAAGCCAAAGATTACGTCGATCACCACTATCACCAGCCCAGCGATGAATTTCAGTCCGACTGGAACTTCGCCGGCCTCGCTGAAATGGCGCGCTTCGGTTTCGTGCTCGGACGCACCGCCGCCACCGTTCCCGAACTCCAGGGCTGGCAACCAGGCGACGAATTCGCAGCCGCGCGCAAAAAGTAGGCGCGAAGCTCTAATTTTCTGTTCTTAATTGACTGTGAAGATTTAGCGGCGCTTTGTTTTACGGCGATTCGTCTTGACGCGGCTAACGCTCCCTGGCTTGCTGCCACCTATTGCACTCTTTGCAGATTTAGACGAAGCTCTCTTGCCTGCCTTGGAATTTTTCTCTACCCGCAGCTTCCACGCTGCCCGCAGCGCACCTTCCAGCACGTCTTTAGCGGCCGCCGCCAGCCGAATGTGCGTCATTCCCATGCGGCCCCAGCCGCCCGCGATCGGCAAAAACACATCCGGAAGTTCGGAGACGAACGCCGTTTGTTGCTCCACATCCAGCATCAGATTGCCGTAGCCTTTATTCTGTGACGCCAACGTCGCGAAAATCCTGCCGCCCACGCGAAAATCTGGATTCCCCATATGCGAGCTTTCTTCCGCCTCGGGCAGGCTCAGAGCAATCCGCCGAAAATCATGGGCGTTCATCTACCCTCCAGCCAAACCGGGCCCTCATCTCAAACAGCCGTAGATCTGGCAGTCTCGAGCATTCAATGATACTCCGCTTCGGCTCGTCTCTACTCGCAAGAGGGTGGTGGCTATTCTCCATCATTTTCGACCGAAGCATCCCCGACGTAAACCCCTATCGGCCCGCATACCCCCACTACTGCAAAACTCTACAGCCTTACACCGATAGGATTTACCTCCCCCGGTGGCCAAATAGACTTAGATGTGAGGCTCCATGGGGAATTCGCAGGACTCGCCTGGCCTACCTGCTTCAGGGAACGTCACCGTGGCAGAACTGAAACGTCGCGCCAGGGAGTCAAGCGACAATCGCAGCGCGCCAGAGGCGCTGAAGCAATCCACGCGGTGGCTGCTGCTGCACCCCAGCGATTTATGGGGTGCTCTTAAAGATGCTTACGACGGTTGGAGCCGGCACAACGTTTCCCGCCTGTCCGCCGCGTTGGCGTACTACGCCGTTTTCTCCCTCACCCCCGTTCTCGTCATTTCGATCTCCATCGCCGGGTTGGTTTTCGGCAAAGAAGTCGCCGAACGCCAAATCGCGCAGGAAGTCCAAGGCCTCATCGGGCAGGACAGCGGCAGAGCCGTCGTCGCCATGGTCCAGTCGGCGCAGAAGCCGGCCACCAGCACGCTGGTTGCATTGATCGGCTTAGCGACTTTGTTGTTCGCCGCCTCAGGCGCCTTTGTGGAAATTCAAGATGCGCTCAACACCGTTTGGGAGGTAAAGCCTGCGCCTCGCGGCACGGTCTGGGCCTTCATTCGCAAAAGGTTTGTCAGCTTTGGCATGGTTCTCAGCATCGGATTCCTGCTTCTCGTTTCGCTGGTGATCAGCGCAGCGCTCACTGCGGTAGGGCGCTGGGGCAGCACGCTCTCCGTGCCCACGCCGTTTTTTCACGTGCTTGACGTGTTGTTTTCTTTTGCCGTCATCACTGCCATTTTTGCGCTGCTCTACAAGGTTGTGCCGGACGCCAGAACCGCCTGGAGCGACATCTGGCCTGCGGCGATCATCACCGCTCTGTTGTTTACCGTCGGGAAATTCGCTATTGGCGTGTATGTAACCAAAAGTCTGCAGAAGTCTGCCTACGGAGCCGCGGGATCCATCATCGTCATCGTCGCGTGGGTGTTCTATTCCGCGCAGATTCTTTATTCCGGGGCGGAAATCGGCAAAGCCCTGGAGCGGCGAAGAGAAAAAAAGTGGGATGACGTTGAACGGCGACTCCGCAGCCCGGCACCCGAGCAGGAGATTATCGCGCCGCGAAGTCGCGCCGCACGCGCCGGCCGATAGCAACGCATTACCAGCGCAACTCCGGGGAATTTTATTCGTATCTCAGCGCCGTGATCGGATCCACTCTCGAAGCTCGCCTCGCCGGTATGTAACACGCAACCAGCGTCACTGCGAGCAGCAATGCCGGTACGACGATAAACGTCGCCGGGCTGAGCTTCCCCAGGCCGACTAATCCGACGGCGATCAAACGCGCAACGCCAAACGTCGCTACACTACCGATCGCGACTCCGGTGATCGCCAATATCAGCCCCTGCCGGATCACCATCTTCAACACGTGATTCCGGTCCGCCCCTACCGCGATGCGAATGCCAATCTCCCGCGTGCGCCGGCTCACCGAATAGGCGATCAAGCCGTACAGCCCCACCAGCGCCAGCACCAGCCCGATCAATCCCATGCATGTGACCAGCGTGATGATCATCATCGGCACAGCCACCGCTCGCTGTTGATAGAACATGTCCAGTGTGTTCACGTTGTACACCGGTTGGTTGGGATCCAGGCCTTGCACGATCGCGCGAATCGGTGCCGCCACCTCCGCCGGATCACCGCCATTTGTGCGCACCAGCAACAACATCTCCGAGCTGGGATTTTGCGCGAACGGAAGATAGAAAAACTTGAACGGCGTTTCGCCAACGAAAAGGTACTTCCCGGTTTTCGTTACTCCCACGACCTCGATCCATGGCCCCCTGGCTGTCGTTAAGATGGAAGCGTTTTCCCAAAGGATCCTGGTTCGGCCAATACGATTTCGCGAACTCTTCGTTGACGATGGCCACCCGGCGAGTCCCCTCTTTGTCATCGGCCGTAAAGCGCCGTCCGCGAACCACCGGAGTATCCATGGTGTCGAAATAATGTTCGTCTACAATATTCGCAAAGAGCGAATCCGACGCCTGGCCCTTGGGGAACTCGTAGCCCTCCGGAACCACCGAGGCAATGTATTGGTCGGGTGTATACGGAATCGACCGTGCCAGCGCAACCGACCGCACATTCGAGACATTTCGCGTTTGGTCCTTCAGCTGTTTATAAAAATTGCGCGATTGTTCCGGCGTGTAGCGCACCAGCGAGGTATCAAAATTCAGCATCAGTCGATGATCAGTACGAAATCCCGGATCCAGCACCAGCAGCTTGCGAAAACCATCCAGCAGCATTCCCGCGGCCACCAGCAGCACCATGGACAGCGCTACTTGCGACACCACCAGAATGTTTCGCCCAATCGTCCGATTGCTGCCCGTAGATCCTGCAGTCGTCGATTTCAGTGCCGGAACCAGATCGGTCTTCAGGCTGCGCAACGCCGGTACCAGTCCAAATAGAATCTGCGCTGACAACCGCTGCGCCAAGACTGAATAGCAGCACCCGCATATCCATGCGCAGCGTAATCGTGATGGGCGGCTCGGTGGAAATGGGAATGCCCTGCAGATAGCTGATCCCCGCGAAGCCCACCCACAAGCCCAGCCCGCCCCGGCCAGCGCCAGCAGCAAGCTCTCGCTCAGCATCTGCCGCACCAGCCGTACTTTCGTGGCCCCCAGTGAGATACGCAACGCGATTTCGCGGCTGCGTGCCCGCGCCCGTCCGAGCAACAGGCTGGCCACATTGGCGCACGCGATGATCAGCACCACGCCCACCAGCGACATCAGCAGCCCGATCAGCGCCGTATCCGGCGGCGACCGCTTATGCGCGTCTGCAGTTCCGTCTGCACCGCCAGTACTCGGTTTTCATTGTCCTGTTTGTACGTCTGCTGCAGGCTGCTCCAGATCGTCGCCAGGTCCGCTTGCGCCATTTCTCGCGTCACTCCCGGCTTCAGCCGCCCCTTCACGAAATTGGCATGGTTGCTCCGCACTTCCAGCGGATTTTCCGGTCGCGGCGTCCAAGTCGCTGCGCCATCATCATGGGCACGAATAGCGATGGCTGTAAAGAATTGTTCGATAGCGTTAAACGATTTTCGGTGTTACTCCGACGATCGTGAAATCGATGCCCTTGATCCGCAGCGTGCGTCCGACCACATTGGGATCGTGCGCCAGATCGTTCTGCCAGAAGTCGTAACCGACCACCGCCACTGCATCGCGTCCCGGCACTTTGCCCTCTTCGGGAAGAAATGTCCGGCCCAGCACCGATTGAACGCCCAGGGTTTGGAAGAAATTGTCGGAAGCGATTACCCCGGTGCGGATCTTCGGCAAGTCCTTCGCTGATGTCGCGACGCTGAGCGTGGTCAATTGAAAGGCGGTCATCGACTCGAACGAATGTGACTTCTCCTGAAAATCTCGGTAATTGGGGTACGAAACATCGGAACCCTGGCTGAACTGGTCCGCCGGCAATATCGTGCTGATGTTAACCACTGCGCTCGGTTCGAAGAATTGGCAGCGGCCGCAGAAACAACGCGTCCGCCAAACTGAAGATCGCCGCATTCGCGCCGATGCCCAGCGCCAGTGACAAGATGGCGATGAACGAGAATCCCGGGTTCTTGATCAGTATGCGGATCGCAAAGCGCAAATCCTGGATGATCGTTGACATCAGCTGGCCTCCATTTGGAAAAACGCTCGAGGGATGATGCCTGAAACATAAGCATGCCCAAACCCATCCACGTTCATGGCAAGTTATTGAAATAAGCAGCTTTGTTACGGCAGGTCCACCCAGCTTGGCGCCAAAGTGTCCGAAACTGGGATGCTACTGCTATGGGACTGAACACTCCGCCACAGGTCTTCAGCGCCGCGAGCGAAGCGAGAAGCCGTAGGGGCGCAGCATGTTGCGCCCCCGCGCTTGGCAAGCAGTAAAGCGACATAGTGAGGTTAGAAGACCGGGGCGTTAGCGGCTAGGACGCCAAAAGCCACATGTCCAGTGGCATCGGCAGGTCTACTCAAGCCATCAAACAAGACAATCAACCTCACCGCGGCCAGACGCCCGCCGTAAATGTTCGAATCGTAGTGAAGCCGAGTTTTTCGTAAAGCTGGACGGCCGAACGGTTCTCGCTCGTAACGGTGAGCGTCAGCTCCCGGAATTTCATGGCTCGCAGCGCCTCTGCGGAACTCTGCATCAGCATGCGGCCCAGTCCGTGACCCTGAAACCCGGGCAGAACGCAAATCTGCGTGGTGTGGCCCACCCCAGAAGCCACCTCGCTGGTGAGCACCGCAGCCACCAGTATCGTCACTGCCGGGCTGCCGCAGGACAAACGAGGCGCCGGGTACGAATTGGCCGCATCCGGGGAGCAGGATGATGTTCTTCAAAAATTTCAGCGCCCCACCGCGGCTGCGGTATTGATCGTTGATCTCGCCGTCTACGTGGTCGGTGTAGCACAGATAAATCAGCTTCGCGCACGACTCGAAGAAGCGATCGTTCCAGCGGTCCACGCGCATTCCAGCCGACGCGCCCGGCCGAGCAGGTGAGGATTTTTGCAGGTCGAAAAGCATGAATTGACGCGTATACAAGCGGAAACCCAGGTCGCGAAGCGGCTCCTCGACAGGCCCGCTGAACGGCATCAGTTGCGCTTCGATACGCGTAAGCTGCGGCATCGCGCGCATCGAGTAGAGCATCTCGTCGAGCAGCCTTCGCCCAATTGCTGCCTGCTGATATTTCGCGGACACGTAGAGCCCGCCGATCAGACCCTTTTGCTCTTCCAGTACGTAAAAGGAATAGCCGGCGGCGCTGCCGTTTTCAAAAGCCGCGCAACCGCACAAGGCGTGAGCTTCCAGAAAGCGCTTGATGAGATCCAGCGCCGAGCGATAGTCCCAGTGCAGCTCGTCACGCCAATGACGCGCTTCTTCTTCGAGCAGCGGCTCGACTTGACGCACGCTGATTTGGCGGAGATCGACGATATTCATGAACGGTGGGAGAGCCCCGCGACGGCGTCGCGCAACTTGCGACCCCTGTCGCAAAGACCATGATAGCGGAACTGAAGCCAATCCTGTAGCCGCACGCCAGCCGGAACATACCGCACGTGTCCACTGCTTAGATACGCATGGGACACAGCGAAACACACTCGCGGCAGAGCCGCGCAGCCCGCGTGCTAGCATGAAAATTACCTCATCGACACTAGCGTTTGCACTAGCTGCGTTCGATGAACTGGGACACCCTATGGCACCGATCACGATGGCGAATCTTCAGCATCTGCGCTCGCCAATGCGCTGGTACATCAAGCTGCTGACGGCCGTACTGGCCTTGGTGATTTTTGCCATGCTGGCAACGCTGGCGATCGCCGGATTTCTGGTCTACCGCATCGTAAAGCCCCAGCGCACCAGCAGCGAGATCAACCTGCAAAGCTTCCCAGGTCGGCCGGACGCCGTGCAGTTCACTGTTGCTGGCGGCAAAGTGCGAGAAGGATTATTTTTCCCTGGTTTTCGCGGCGCGCCCACCATTGTGCTTTGTCACGGGTATGGTTCCAGCAAAGGCGAGCTGCTGACACTGGTTTCCGCCTTGCAAGACCACCAGTACAACGTGTTTGTGTTTGACTTTGGCGCCCACGGCGCGAACGATGGGGTTACCTCCTTCGGTTATCGCGAGGCTGACGAAGTTCGTGCGGCCATTGATACGATCGCGCAACGCGGCGATGTCGATCCGGCAAGCTTTGGGTTGTGGGGCTACAATCTCGGCGCCTATTCCGCTTTGCGAGAGGCGGAGAGTGACAAGCGCGTGCGCGCTCTGGTGCTGGACTCGGCTTACGACAGACCTGAGCAGATGGTGAAGGTCGGCGTGGAGCAGCAGGGTTTGGGCGGCTTTCCGCTGATGGCGCGCTCTGCACAGTTCAGCTTCGATTGGCTGAACCGGCCCTATCGCGGCGAACTGCCTCTCTCGAATTCGAAAAAGATGGCCACGCTGGAAGGCGTGCCCAAGCTCTTCATTCAGGCTGCGGATGATCCGGAACTCGGCGACATCACTCGCCAGCTATATTTGAAAGCGCCGGAGCCCAAAGATCAGGCGCAGATTGGTCACGGGAACTTCGCCAACATGGGCGACGAAGACAAGCGCGCCTACGAAAACCGCGTTGTGACTTTTTTCCTGCTGCGCCTGCCGCCTGCCGGCCACGCAGCTAAGTAGCTCATGTAGCCGCCGGGCTCATCTCGGCTCTCTCGTTTAAAATCAAAGTCCGGGCTTTAGACGTAGAAGTTGCAGATCTCCAATCGTTTCCGGCGCTTCCCACAAATCCGAACAATTCGTTTCTGTTTTTTGCGCGCATGGTAGCGGCGCGTTCTGCGGCGTCAGGACATAGATTCCGCGGGAAATGTCGCCGTCCCACTCTTGCAAATCCGATCGAAGATAGAAGTTCAGTCCATAGATGGTCGCGCGTCTGAGTTTTGCCGTGCGCAACGATGCCAGCGGCAGTTGTTGCGATTTGATCTGGTCGGCAAGATAGCGTGGCGACTGGATCGACAAGGGCGTGAACGGCGCAAGGACATCGAGGAGCCAGAAAGCGGGGAAAAAAGGAAGGACAGCAGTGATGAGTGCGGCGCTGCGGCGAGCGTATAAAAGTCCCACGCCGAGCAACAGATTCGTAACTGCGAACAGAAGTAGCGTGAGTCCAATGAACGGAGCCCACAGCGCGGCGCGCTTCAGGAAGTGATCGGAATTTGTCCACACCATGAAAAAAGCCACACCGAAGATGGCGGCAACGAATAAAGCTGCAACTCCGATAGCGCGGCGACTTGGCCTGGAATTGGCCAACAAAGTGGAGCCGCGAGCGAGAACTAAACCCAGCGGCGGAAGAGCGGGCAAAATGTAGCCAGGAAGTTTCGATCGGGAAATGGTGAAGAAGAAGACGCAGAAGATCGCGCAGGAAAGAAGGAGATACATCGCGGGGCTAAGCGAGGCGTTACGCAACCGCTCGATGCTCGCCATTCGCGCCGTGACGATGAGAGCGGTCCACGGAAGAATCGCGATGAAGAGAATCTCGGCGTAGTACCAGAAAGGCTGGAGGTGCTGGAATTCGGGCGTGAGGAAACGTTTGAAATTGTGTTCGATGATGAAGACGCGGAAGAAGTCGGGATTGCGGATCGCGCAGACGATGTACCACGGAAGCGCAGTCAGGCAGAACGCAAGGATAGTGGCAGGATGAAGAAGCCCGAGTGTATCGCGCCAGCGTTTTGTAAAAACTGCCCACAATAAAACGCCGCCTCCGCAGAGGATGAGCGCCGCAGGGCCCTTGGCGAGAGTCGCGAGCCCGAGGAAAAATCCCAGCAATACCGAAACAAGCAGCGTTGACGAAGCCGCAGAACTGGCCGTTGTAAGTATCGACGACTCTTGGGAATCGGAACCTGAGGGCGGAAATTCCGTACGCTTCGCAGGAATCAGATGGAGCAAAATCGCGACGGGCACCAGTGCGAGCGTTAGCGTCGCTGCGAATGGCATGTCCGTTGCCGCAGCGTGCGAAAAGCCGATCATGCCCACTGAAGTTGGGAGCAGCAGCAGAGTCCATCTCGCGGTTTCGGCGCCGTAGATGCGCCACGCGAGCCAGCCCATCGCGAGCGTGGCGAGCAGCGCAAAAACCGCGCTCGGCAAACGTGCTGAGGCTTCGCTGACGCCGAGCAGTTTGAAGCTGAGCGCGGCGCTCCAATAATAGAGTGGTGGCTTTTCAAACCACGGCTTGCCGTACAGGCGCGGAGTAATCCAGTCTCCGGATTCGGCCATATCGCGCGCGATCCACGCATACCGCGGTTCGTCTGGGCCGACAAGGCCCACCGCATTCAGATGCGTGAAGTAGCAGGTGTAAAGTGTGCAGCCGACAAAGATGGTCCAGAGAATTGTGGTTACGAAGGAGCGTCGTGGGCGCCGCGATTTGGCCTGCGCTTCGGCGGGTGAAGGAGACTCCACGCGGCGAGTCTAGCATGAGTGTACAGCGAGAAATGGTTTGGTAATGGGTGACGCGACCCCAGGTTTGCGCACAGATATTCTCATAGGCAAATAGAATAGACAGAGTGGATTCAGAAGTGCCGAGTGCGGTGTGAGCATCTGAAGAACGCATACTGACGTGCTCGGTTGAATCTGGCGCTTGGCAAACAGACCTCGATGGAATCACTGGAATACTATGCGGCGTGGTTGATGTTGAAGACGCTCGGCGCTCTGCCGAGTGGCGTGGCACGTAGCGTGGGCGTTTTCGTTGCGCGCGCACTGTACGCGATGCTGCCGAAATTGCGTCGCACGGCAGACTTCAACTTGCGTCTGGCATTTCCGGATTGCACGGATGCGCAGCGTAAAACTGTAATTCGCGGCATGCTGCGGAATCTCGGTTGGATGGCCGCCGAGTTCGCGCACCTGCCTCGCTACACCAAGGAAAATATCGATCAGATTGTGGTTCTGGATGGGCACGAGAATTTCCTGGCTGGCCAGCGCCGCGGCAAGGGCGTGCTCTATCTCACCGGGCACATCGGTGCATGGGAGCTGTCCTCGTTCGCGCACGCGTTGTATGGCTACCCGCTGCGATATATGGCGCGGCCGCTGGACAATTTGCGGGTCGACACGCTTATCAATCGCTATCGAGGATTGTCAGGGAACAAGCCGATCTTTAAGAATGAGTCCGCGCGCTTGTTGCTGAAGATTTTGCGCGAGGCGGGAACCGTTGGAATTCTGGCGGACCAGAACACCATGCCGGGCGAAGGAATGTTCGTCGATTTTTTCGGCACGCCAGCGTGCACCACAACCGGAATCGCGCGCGTGGCCTTGCATACGGATGCGGCGGTGGTGCCGGGATATGCGTATTGGGACCAGGAGATCGGAAAGTACCGGCTGCGCTTTGAGCCGGCCGTGGAGTTGGCGCGCACGGGAGATACGGAGCGCGATGTGTTTGTGAACACGCAGAGGTTTGCGAAAGTGATTGAAGGGATTATTCGCAAGCATCCGGAGCAGTGGGTGTGGCTGCATGCGCGCTGGAAGACGCGGCCGAAGGGCGAGCGGCCGCTTTACGATTTTCTGAAGTGAGATGGCTTTGCGGTTGTTTCACGCGCGGCTAGTCGGCTTTTCACCCGGGTTCAGTTAAGTGTCGGGACGTGCTGAAGCGCGCCCTGACATTTGCGTAGCGGAGAAGGATCGAGGTGGCGATGAAACGGACGGCGGCGGAGATTGCGGAAGCGATTGGCGCGAAGGTGGAGGGAGATGGCTCGGTGGAGGTACGCGGAGTGGCGGCACCGGAGCGGGCCGGAGCGCATGACTTGATCTACATCGAAGCGCCGAAACATGCGGACCGCGCGTCAGGATCGGCAGCGCTGTGCGTGATTGCGGGCGCCGGGATCGCCGTGCCGGGCAAGACGGTGTTGCGGCAACGGCAGCCGAAGGTGGCATTTGCAAAAGCGGCGGCGCTGCTGCTCGACCCCAAGCCGATTGCAGCTGGCATTCATGTGACTGCGATCGTTGCGCCGCTGGCGCGCATCGGCGCCAGCGTGAGCATCGGGCCGTACGCGGTCATCGGTGAGGACGTGCACATTGGCGAAGGCACGCAGATCGGCGCGCATTGCGTGATCGCCGCAGGTTGCTGGATCGGCGCGAACTGCCGGCTGCATCCGCGCGTGACCTTTTATAGCGGCGTGCGCCTAGGAGATGGCGTGGAAGTCCATGCTGGCGCGGTGATTGGTTCGGACGGATTCGGCTATGCGCCGGGCGAGGGGCGCTACTGGAAATTTCCACAAACGGGCCTGGTGGAGATTGGTGACGACGTAGAGATCGGCGCGAACACAACCATCGATCGCGGCTCGCTTGACGACACTCGCATCCAACAAGGAGTGAAGCTCGACAATCTGGTGCACGTGGGACACAACGTCAAGATTGGCGCGCACACGGTGATTGCGGCGCAAACTGGGATTTCGGGATCGAGCACGCTCGGGCATCACGTGGTCGTCGGCGGGCAAGTCGGTATTGCGGATCACTGCACACTGGAGGACGGAGCGATAGCAGGTGCGCAGGCGGGGATCCCTACGGGGAAGACGATTCGAGGTGGGCAAACGGTTTGGGGAACACCCGCGCGAGAGATTGGGAAATTCAAGGAGACATATGTTTGGTATGCGCGGTTGCCGGAGTTGGCGGAGAGAATTAAGAAGCTTGAAATGAAGAAGTAATGAAGTAAGGAAGTAACGAGGTAAAGAAAAGCAGAACGGTTGTGCTTGGCAGATCATTCTACTCTGCACGTTCACGGCGAAAGAAAAGGGATTCACCACAGAGAGCGAGGAGCACAGAGACGGAAAAGGCGGAAGATACGGGTAACAAGAACAACGAGAGTCAGGCAGGAAAAGGAAGTCCGAAAGAACAAGGTTACAGAGCAGAACGGAATAGCAACAACGCCAAGAAAAGCGAAACAGAGCGGAAAAACTAGAGAGCGGCGGTAGCGTTTTGATCGGGATGCTATGGGTGACGATTTGAATCGGTGGCGGGTGGTTGTCGTCGGCGGGCATACGCGTAGCATTGGGAAGACGCAGTTGGTGTGTGACTTGATTGCTGCGTTGCCTGAGGCGCAGTGGATCGCGGGGAAGATCACGCAGTACGGTCATGGAGTGTGCGCGCAAAACGGCAAGGATTGCGATTGCGCGCCGGACGAGCATATGTGTGCGATCAGTTGGGAGCAGCGCGAAGATACCGGAACGGATAGTTCACGGTTTCTGGCGGCTGGCGCGAAACGCGCATTCTGGTTGAGAACGAAGCAGGGATTTTTGGCGGAGGGTCTGCCGTTGTTGCGGCAGGCGCTACACGAGGCTGAAAATTCACCTGGTTCCCCGGAGGCGGGCGGAGTATCACGAAATTTGATTTTGGAGAGCAATACGGTGCTGCAATTCTCGAAGCCTGCGTTGTACCTGATGGTGCTCGATCCTGGAAAGGCTGATTTCAAAGAGTCGGCGAAGCTGCAGTTGGATCGAGCCTCGGCATTTGTTTTGCGCGAGGCGTTGCCCGCGAAGACGAGCGAAACCGGCCGCGATGGCTGGAGCGGAATCCCAGTGCAGTTGCTGCGCGGCAAACTGCATTTTGTGCAACGAGAGCACGAAGTAGTGCCCAAGCAACTCGTGGAAATTGTTCGTGACGCGCTGGGGCCGCTTGTACATGGTGCCTCGCATTGAATGCGCTACGTGAATGGGTGTTCACCTGGGGCTCAAGTCCCACAAGCTAGTTACGTGCCGGACGTGACATGCTGCCACGAGCCGTATGAGGTCGTTGTGCATCGAAGCCGAAACTCGCGGCATCTTAGAGGTTGACCCCCAAGCGGGGGATAGCGATAATTTAGTAGTACCGATGTAACTGCTCCGGCCGGGGTGTTTTGGGCGCCGGAACATGCTTAATCCAAAGGGCTTATACACACTTCGTAAGACGGACCCAGGAGGTCGCGTTTGGCAACTGGTACACGAATCGGACTCGACAGCCCGGTAGCCACCGCGCCGGCAGTCTGGCGGGAGCGGGATTGGAGCGGGCGCCTGGAGCAGGCGATCGACCGTGGCGCCGACCATTTGCTGGGGCTGCAAGCCGAGGAAGGTTACTGGCTCGGAGAGCTGGAAGCCGACAGCACGCTGGAATCTGATTACATCTACTACCTTTACGTTTTGGGGAAGGCAGATCCGAAGCGGATCGCCAAGCTGGCGAATTATGTCCGGCGGAAGCAGCTGCCCGATGGGGGATGGAGTATCTATCCCGGTGGCCCTTCGGAACTGAACGCCACCTGTAAAGCATACTTCGCGCTGAAATTGGTAGGCGATTCGCCTCATGCGCCACATATGGTGCGCGCGCGCGAAGTTGCGCATCGACTTGGTGGCTTGGAGCGCAGCAACTCCTACGTGCGCTTTTATCTTGCTCTGGCAGGCGCGCTCGGCTGGGAAATGGTTCCGGCGATCTTGCCGGAGATGATGCTGCTGCCGAGCTGGTTTTACCTGAACATTTACGAGATGTCTTCGTGGACGCGCGGGATCGTTGTGCCGATGGCGATTCTGTCGGCGCTGCGGCCGGACTTCCGATTGCCGGAACATGCGCGCGTGGACGAGTTGTTTGCTGATCCCTCGCGTCGCACGGCGGCGTTCGACTGGAGCGAACAACTTCTTTCGTGGCGGAATTTTTTTCTGGCGCTGGATCGCGCGCTAAAGCTGTATGAGAAATTGCCTTGGAAGCCGCTGCGCCAGCGCGCGCTGCGCGAGGCGAAGTCGTGGCTGCTGGAGCATATTGAGCGGACCGAAGGTTTGGCGGCGATTTATCCAGCGATGATGAATTCGATTTTCGCGCTGATGGCGCTGGGCCACGGGCCGGACGATCCGTTAACGTCGCGCGAGATTCGGGAATTTGCGCGCTTTGAAATTGAGGAAAGCGACACGATTCGCCTGCAGCCGTGCGTTTCTCCGGTGTGGGATACGTGCATCGCGATGGTGGCGCTGGAAGAGGCGGGGGTGCCGCCGGATCATCCGGCGCTGGTGAAGTCGGCGGAATGGATTTTGTCGAAGCAGGTGCTGGGTCCGGGCGACTGGCAGGTCAAGAACAAGGATGCCGAGCCAGGCGGCTGGGTTTTTGAATTTCGCAATGATTTTTATCCGGACGTGGATGACACGGCGTTCGTGTTGATGGCCTTGCAGCGAGTGAAGTATCCGGATCCGGTGCGCATGGAAGCGGCGGTACGTCGCGGGATTCAATGGCTGCTGAGCATGCAGAATCGTGATGGCGGCTGGGCGGCATTCGACCGCGACAACGACAAGAATTTTCTGTGCAACATTCCGTTCGCGGATCATAACGCGATGATCGATCCGTCGACGGCGGACGTAACCGCGCGTGTGCTGGAATGCCTGGGCCGCTTCGGCTGGACTGCGGAGCAACCGGCGATTCAACGCGCGCTGAAATTTTTGCTGAAGGATCAGTGCGAGGACGGATCGTGGTTTGGGCGCTGGGGCGTGAATTACGTCTATGGCACCAGCGGCGTGTTGCGATCGCTGGAAACGGTATCCCTCACCGCCAGGGAATATTGCCAACGCGCGGTCAGTTGGCTCCGCTCGGTGCAGAAGATCGACGGCAGCTTCGGCGAATCGCTGCTGAGCTATGACAAGCCGGAAACCAAAGGGCAGGGAAGCAGCACAGCTTCGCAGACAGCGTGGGGCTTGATCGGATTGCTGGCTGGAGCGGAAGCGAACGATCCCGCGATTCACAAAGCGGTTTCGTATTTAATGACGCAGCAGAATACAGACGGCTCGTGGAGCGAAACCGAGTTTACCGGCACGGGATTCCCGTGCGTTTTCTACCTGAAATATCACCTCTATCGAAATTCCTTCCCCTTGTACGCGCTGGCCCGATTCCGAAATCAGTCTGAAGATGCGGGCGAATATTGCGCACTGAAGTTTCAGCCGGCCGAATTCCGGCTGCGCAGCGGATTCTAGCGGTCCGATGCGGTTTCCTCTGCGGTTCACCTCTGACTTCAAACTGGGTGTAATTGCGCGTGGAATGCAGGCGCGGCGTCGTGCGCCGCTGGTGCTGAAGCTTGCGCCTTTTGTTGAAGGTGTGGCCTGGGCGTTGCCGAGTGTGGAGTCCGCGCCGCGGTTGGTGTGGATTGGCGGTGCGGAACCGTTGGAGTATCCCGAGATTCCAAGATTCACGAATGCGTTGGCTTCCAGCGGGCGCGAAGTGTTTTTGCAAACGAACGGTGCGATGCTGCGGCGGCGGATGCACGAATTTCAGCCCACGGCGCGGTTTCGTTTTGTGCTGCGGTTTGATGGGCCCTCGACGGCCGTCAGTGCTGTGGCGCTGGATGCGATTCGCGGAGCAAAGTTGTCGGGATTTTTGGTTTGTGGGTTGAGCGTGGTGCGGGAACGCGATGACATTGATGCGGTGGCGCGCTTGCACGCGGAGCTGCATCATCTGGATCTCGATGGATATCTGATCGTGCCGGCAGCTGGGGCGGCGACGAGTTCGAATAAGGTGTTGAGCCAGGCACGCGAGCGGCTGCTGAATCGGCGCTGGCGGCGACTGTCGGAGATGTTTGACGCGGTGGTCGCGGATTCCAGCGTTGATATTACGGAGGCTTCCGCGCGGTGTGCCGATAGACTCATCGAGCCTTCGGCGGCAATTGCGCGGCGCAATTCCGAGCGTGCTTCGCGCAATTGCGAGGAAGGCGTGCAAGCCTGATGACCACACTGGTTACTGGCGCAGCCGGATTTCTCGGGAGCCACGTGGCCCGGCAATTGGTGGCGCGCGGCGAACAAGTGCGCGTGCTGCTGCGGCCGTCCAGCCAGAATCGCGCGATCGCCGATTTGCCTTTGGAATATGTGACCGGAGATTTGCGTGACACGGCGTCGCTGGACCGCGCGATGAAGGACGTGAAGCGCGTTTTTCATGTGGCGGCGGACTACCGGCTCTGGGCGAAGCATTCGAAGGACATTTACGATTCGAATGTCGGTGGGACGAAGAATATTCTGGCGGCGGCGAAGCGCGCGGGCGTGGAGCTATTTATCTACACCAGCACGGTCGCGACCATTGCGGTGGATCGCCCAGTGCGGCCGAACGAATCAACGGACTCGAAATTGGAAGAGATGGTGGGGCACTACAAGCGTTCAAAATGGATGGCGGAGCGCGAGGCGCTGAACGCGGCGAAAGAAGGATTGCCGGTAATTGTGGCAATGCCAACGACGCCGGTGGGACCATGGGATTGGAAGCCGACTCCTACAGGGAAGATTATCGTGGATTTTTTGAATGGCAGCATGCCTGGGTACGTGGAGACCGGATTGAATTTTGTGGGCGTGGAAGAGTGCGCTGCGGGGCATCTGCTGGTGGCGGAGAAGGGGAAGGTCGGCGAGCGTTATTTGCTGGGCGGAGAGAATCTGACACTGAAGCAGTTGCTGGACACTTTGGCGCGTATCACCGGGCTGCGAGCGCCATCCATGAAAATTCCGCATGGCGTGGCGCTAGGCGCGGCGTATGCGAGCACGATTTTTTCGCGCATGATCGGCAAAGAGCCGGGGATTACCATCGAAGGCGTGAAGATTGCGCAGCACATGATGTTCGTGGATTGCGTGCGGGCCCAGAAGGAATTGGGATTCAAGCCAGGCTCAGTGTCGGCGGCCCTGGGGCGTGCGGTGCGCTGGTATGAGGCCAACGGCTACGTGAAGGCGCGGCGCGCGAAACGGATCGTGCACGCGGCGGCGTAGAGCGGTTCAGCGATTACATCGCGCAGCCTGGAAGGTGCATCAGATTCATCCATGCGGGTACATCGACGCGCCCGTGCTCTTCCTCACCGCACGCGACGCGGTGACCGACCGCCTCGCGGGCTTCAGCGCCGGCGGCGACGACTACGTGACCAAGCCGTTTCACTTCGACGAGGTCGTCGCGCGGCTGCGCGCGCTGCTGCGCCGCGCCGGCGCCGACGCCGGCGACGACGGTCGGCGCGCTGCGCTGGACCCGGTGGCGCACGCCGTCGCCGCGCGACGGCGAGGCCGCGCTGACCCGACGGAGTTCCGGCTGCTGGCGGCGCTGGCCGCCCGGCCGGGGGAGGTGGTGCGCCGGCGCGAGCTGATCCGCGCCGCGTGGCCCGACGGCGCGATCGTGCACGACAACACGCTCGACCAGTACGTCGCGCGGCTGCGCCGCAAGCTGCGCGAGCTCGCCGGCGCGACCGACGATCGACACCGTCGCACGGCGTCGGCTACCGGCTGCGGATGAGGCGGTTCGCACGCTGCGCGGCCGGCTGACCGTGCTCGCCTCGCTCGGCGGCGCTCGGTCGCGGTCGCCGCGCTCACCGTCGCCTTCAACCTCGTGCTCGACGCAGCGCTCGACGCCGACGCGAACGGCCGTGCTGCGCACGCGGCGGCCGCCGCGGCGGCGACCGTCGACGTCGACCAGACGGGCGCCTGACGCGTGCGCGAGGCGCCCGACGACGCGGCGCGTCGACCGGCAGGGTGGGTCTACGAGGGCACGCGCGCCGTCGAGCGCCCGCCGGCGCGACGCGAAGCTGCAGCGCGCCGCCGACGCGCTCGCCGGCCGCGCGCACGTCTTCGACGACGTGCCGGCGACGCGACGTGCGGCTCTACGCCGCGCCGGTCACGCGTCGCGCGGCCGCCAGGTCGGCACGGTCGTGGTCGGCGCAGTCGCTGCCGCCCTACGACCGCACCACGCGACCTCGCGCTGCTCGGGTCGCTCGTCGCTCGGCCGCGGTCGCTGCTGGTCGCGGTCGGCGTCGCTGACGTGGATCACCGTCGGCCGCGCGCTGCGACCCCGTGCGCGAGATGACCGCGTCGGCGGCCGACTGGAGCGAGCACGACCTCGACCGCCGCTTCGGCGCCGACGCCGCCGCCCGACGAGCTCGGCGAGCTGGCGCGCGACGTTCGACGGGCTGCTGGACCGCGTCGCGGCGAGCCTGCGCCACGAGCAGCGCCTGTCGGCCGAGCTGTCCCACGAGCTGCGCACGCCGCTGGCGCGGATCGTCGCCGAGGTCGAGCTCGCTGCAGCGCCGCGAGCGCCGCCCGAGGACCGCCGCGAGGCGTACGCCGTCGATCGCCCGCAGCGCCGAGCAGATGGAGCGGCATCCTCGAGACGCTGATGGCCGCCGCGCGCGCCGAGGCGCAGCCCGACGGCGGGCGCAGCGAGGTCGGCCGCGTCGCTCGATCGCGTCGCCGAGGGCTGGGCGCCGGCCGCTCGCCGAGCGCGACGTCGAGCTCGAGGTCGACCACCCGGCCGCGCCGGTGACGGCCGGCGTCGACGCGCGAGGTCGTCGAGCGGATCGTCGCGCCGCTGATCGACAACGCGCTGCCGCTACGCGCGCTCGCGCGATCGTCGCTCAGCGCGGCCGCGCGCGACGGCGCGATCGTGGTCAGCGTCACCGACGACGGGCCCGGCATCGCGGCCGAGGCGCGCGAGCGCGTCTTCGAGCCCGGGCGGCGCGCGGCGGGGTCAACGGCCACGGCGGCGCCGGGCTCGGGCTGCCGCTCGCGCGGCGGCTGCGCCGCGCCATCGGCGGCGACGTGACGCTGCGCCCGCGGCGACCGGCGCGGGCGCCGAGTTCCAGCGTGCGCCTGCCCGCCTGACGCTCAGCGCAGGATCCCCGTGTGCCCGATCGAGTAGCGGCCGGGCTGGGGCCAGACGCACAGGCCGTGCGGCCCGTGGCCGACGCGGATGCGGTGCAGCAGCCGCCCGGTGCGGGTGGAGATCGCGTAGACCTCGCTGTTGTAGCGCCCCGAGAGCCACAGCACGCGCCCGTCGGCCGAGACGCCGCCCATGTCCGGGCGAGCCGCCGCCGGGGATCCGCCACGTGCGCACCGGGCGGCGCGTGCGGAACGAGATCAGCTGATCGTGCCGGCGCCGCGGTTGGAGACGTAGAGGTACCTGCGAGTCGCGGCTCGGATACAGCCCGTGGGCGCCGCGGCCGGTGCGGCTGGAAGCGCTCCTTGCGCATGCTGTGCGCATCGATCAGCCACACGCCGTTGGAGGCCATGTCGGCGACGTAGAACGTGCGCCCGTCGGGCGAGAGCTTGACGTCCTGGGGCATCGCGCCCGCGCGCAGATCGATGCGCCTTGACGACGCGCTCGCGGCGCAGGTCGACGACCACCATCCGCCCGGCGAACTCGCAGGAGACCAGCGCGAAGCGCCCGTCCGCGGTGAAGTCCATGTGGTCGACGCCGGCGCACGTCGGCATGTGCAGCGCCTTGACCAGGCGCATCGTGTGCGGGCTCGCGGAAGTCGAGCTCGCGGTGGGCCTCGGCGACGACGATCGCGCGGCGCCCATCGGCGGTGAAGTAGAGGTTGTAGGGGTCGGCGACCGGGACCGGGCGGCCGTGACGGCCGGTGCGCGGGTCGATCGGGGTCAGGCTGTTGCCGGCATCGTCGGTGACCCACAGCGTGCGCAGGTCCCACGACGGGCGTCACGTGCTGGGGCAGCGCGCCGACGGCGAAGTGCTCGACGATCCTGGCCGTGCGCTGGTCGATGACGTCGACGGTGTTCGGACTGCGAGTTGGGCACGTAGACGCGCGCGGGGTCGCCGCGCACCTGCGGGCGCCAGCAGTCCCCGGGCGCGTGGCGGCGTAGATGTCGAGCGCCGCGGCGCGGGCGACGAGTGCGCGGCTGCGCGCGCGAGCTCGAGCAGCTCGCGGTGCACGCCACCCTGCGCGTCGCGCCCGCCGGCCACCAGCAGGCGGTCGCCCGCCGCCGACCGCGCCGAGGTCCGAGAGCGCCGTCGGCAGCCGGCCCCGCCGCGCGCACGTGCCCCGTGGCGGGATCGATGGCCCAGATGCCGCGGCGCTGGCTGGTCGTCGCGTCGCCGCGGCCGCCCAGGACGTAGAAGGTGTCCCCGAGCGCCGCGCCGGCGGCGTGCGCGAGGCGGGCCGGCAGGTGGCCGATGACGCGCACGCGCCGGTCGGCGGGGTCGACGCTGAGGATCTCGTCGCGCGCCCGGGTCGCCGTCGGTGCCGCCGGCGACGAGCAGGCGCCCACCCACCGCCGCGGCGGCGGCGTAGCGCAACGGGTGCGGCAGCGCGGCGACCTCGCGCGGGCCACGCCCGGGCGGAACGCGAGCACCGAGCGCAGCGGCGTGGTCGTGGTGTAGCCGCCGACGATGTAGGCGGTGGCGCCGATCGTCACCGCGGTCGTGTCGGACATCGCGACCGGCAGATGCCCGGCGGCCGCGAGCGTCCGCTGGGCGTGACCTGCGTGATGGCGTCGGTCGGGCCGCCGGCCTGCCGCCGCCGAAGACATAGACGCTCGACGCCAGCGCGGCGGCGCCGACGTCGTGGACCGCCGCGGGCAGCGCGCCCACGCGCCGCGCCGTCCCGGGCGCCACGCGCACGATGTCGGCCACCGAGCTGTCGGCCGTGTCGAGGCCGCCGGCGGCGAGGACCGTGCCTCCGACGCGCGGCCAGGCCGGGCAGCTGCACGGGCGCCGGCAGCGAGCGCGACGCCACGACGCGCAGGCCGACGCCGACCGTCGCGCGACGGCGCGCCGTGCCGGCCGCGGCGGGCGTGGAGCGCGACGCGCGATGCGCGGTGCCGCCGGGTGCGATCCGCAGGCCGTCACCGCCACGGCCACCAGCGTCGCGACGACCGCGCCGCGTGCGGCCCGGGCCGTCACCGGCGCACGCGCCGGCGCCGGTGGACGAGCACCGCGGCCAGCGCCGCCACCACGGCGGCGACGGCCAGCACGTCGACGTAGCGGAAGGCGTGGTGGACGCTGACTCGTAGCTCGAGCCCAGCGCCCATCCGGCGGCGGCGAAGCCGAAGCACCAGATGGCCGAGCCGGCGAGCGTGAGCAGCGTGTACGGGCCGATCGGGCTCCCAGCGCGCCGGCCGGGATCGAGATGAAGGAGCGCACGACCGGCGTGAGGCGCCCGAGGAAGACGGCGGCGCGGCCGTGGCGGTCGAACCAGCGCTCGGCGCGCTCGAGGTTCTCGGGCGTCACGTGCAGCCAGCGCCCGTGGCGCTCGAGCAGCGACCGCTCGCCCCAGCGTCCGATCGCCCAGCCGATCAGCGAGCCCAGCAGGTAGCCGAGGGTGCCGGCGGTGGCCAGGACGAGATAGCTCTCCAGGCCGGTCTGCAGCTGATGGCCGAGCAGGACCGGGTGCTGTCCGCTGATCGCCCCGGCGGCGAGCGCGCCGGCGTAGAGCATGGTGAGCTCGCCGCCGACGGGCAGCAGCGCGTCGAGGGCCATGATCGCGAAGACCGCATAGGCGCCGTGGTGGCCGATCCAGCTCGTGAGCTGGCCGGTCAGCGAGGCCACGACGAGATGGTGGACGCCCGTCATGGCGGACCCCACGGCGCAGGCCGGCGCGGTCGATCTCCTCGACGACGCAGCGGCAGCGCCGCCACCGTGCGCTGCCACGAGCCGGGCGCCGAGTAGTGGTCGGCGTCGTGCAGGAGGACCACCTCGCCGCCGCGCAGGTCGGCCGTCGCCTCCGCCGCGATGCTCGCCGGCGTGGCCCGCGCGCGCCAGTCGCGGCCCCAGCGCGTCCACAGCAGCGGCTGCCAGCCGCGGCGGCGCGCGTGCGACGAGCGCCGCCGCGGTGAGCACGCCGTAGGGCGGCCGGTACAGGCGCGGCGTCCGCCCGGTCGGCCGAGACGATGGCTGCCTCGGCGCGCGCGAGGTCCTCGCGGACCTGCGCGCGGCGCCAGCCGCAGGAGGTTGCGGTGACGGTCGCAGTGGACGGCCGACCTGCGTGGCCCGCGGCGAGGATCTCCGCGGCGAGCGCGGGGTCGCGCCGGACCTGCTCGCCGACGAGGAAGAACGTCGCGCGCACGCCGGCGCGCTCCAGCGCGGCGAGCGTGGCGGGCGTGCCCCGCGGGTGCGGGCCGTCGTCGAAGGTCAGCGCCACCGCGCCGGCGTCGGCGGCGCGGTCGCGCACGCCAGCGCGCGGCGCAGCGCCGGCGACCACGCGCACAGCGCCGGGCCCGCGTGCACGGCGGCCACAGCCAGCGCGCCCGACGGCGAGCGCGGCTCTATCGTGGCGTCGAGTCATGGCCTCCATCGTCCTCGGCGTCGTTGCCGCGTGCACGGCGTCCGTGATGTACAACCTCGGCGTCGCGCTGCAGGCGATCGAGGCGCGCGTGATGCCGGCCGCTCACGGGCCTGCGCCCGTCGCTGATCGGCGAGCTGGCGCGCCGGCCGCGCTGGCTGGCCGGCACGGCGCTCGGGCGTGGTCGGCTGGCCGCTGCAGGCCGCCGCGCTGCTGCTCGCGCCGCTCACCGTCGTGCAGCCTGCGCTCGCCTTCGGCCTCGTGCTGCTGCTGGTGCTGGGCGCGCGGACGCTCCACGAGCCCGTCGGCGCGCGCGACGTGCTGGCCGTCGGCGCGATCATCGCCGGCGTCGCCGTCCTGGCGGTCGTCGCGCCGCCCACGTCCTCGCATCACGTCGGCGGCTGGCCGCTGGCCCTCGCCCTGGCCGGTCTGGCCGCCGTGGCCCTGGCGCCCTACGCGCTGCGCGGGCGCAATGGCGTGGGCGGCATCGCCGCCGCCCTCTCGGCCGGCGCCGCGTTCGCGTGGGGCGGGCTGTCGACGAAGTTCGTCGCCGATGCGCTGAGCGCGCATCAGTGGCTCCTCGCCGTCGCTGTGGACCGTGGCCACGGGCTTGAGCTCGGGGCTGGCGATCCTGAGCGAGATGTCGGCGCTGCAACGCCGTCCGGCTACGCAGGTCGCGCCGCTGGTCTTCGTCGTCCAGGTGGTGATCCCGGTCCTCGCGGCGCCACTGCTCGTGGGCGAGAGCTGGGCGCGCGCGCCGCTCGGGCCGGCCGGGATCATCCTCGGGCTGGCGGTGGTCATCGGCGGGCGCGGTGGCGCTGACGGCCGCGCGGGCCGTGCGGGCGCTCGTCGACGAGGAGCCCAGCAGCGCCGAGAGCGCACCACGCGCAGCCCGCTGACGCCCAACGACGCGGCCGCGGCCACCGTCCGTGCCGCGGAGCCGTCGCTCGTCACGACGACGATGTCGCCCGCCGACGGAGCCGTCGGCGGCGAGCCCGACGCCGCGAAGGTCATGCGGCCCGCCACTGGCGACGCGTCGACGCTGCGGGCCAACAGGTACTGACCGAGGCTGAGTCCGGAGGGCGGCACGAGGTACCGGCGGTCCGCGCCGAAGCGCGGCGTGCCGCGCAACTGCTCGCGGGTCTCCAGCCAGCGCACACGACTGGCGGGCGACAGCGCGGGCAGCGAATCGTCGCCGAGCGCCGCGCAGCGTGCTCCGGACACCGGGCGCCAGCGGCGTCGAGACGGCGAACGAGGCGTGCAGCCCGCGCCGCGCGAGGGCGTGGGCGAGACGCGCCACTGCAGGCTGCGGCGCACGCAGGACGAGGCCGACGGCGGGCTGCGTCGCTGCGACGTGGGTGATCGGCCGCAGCTCGAGCGGGCGCGACGCCAGCGAGTACGCGTCATCGGTGGACAGGCCCACGAGCACGGCGGCCGCCGCCGCCAAGCAGGTGGCGAACGTGCCCGAGGCGATCCGCCACCGCGGCAGCGGCCGGACACGGGAGCGCATGCCGATCAGTGCCGTCGCGGCGTCCGCGCCGGCGGCCGGCAGCGGCGCGCTGCGTGTCGGCGCTTCGACGAGGTGGCTGCGCAGCGCGGTCTCGAGCTGCGCCCGGGCAAAGCGAGGCTTGTGG